>CAWAOC010000021.1:0-241437 GCA_963783635.1 uncultured Gammaproteobacteria bacterium | reverse complement strand
CCGAAGTGACGGTGACCGAGGCCTGGGTGCGCGGCACGGTGCCCGCAGAAGGCCACGGGCGCCTTCATGAAGCTCAAGACGAGCGAAGACGCCAAGCTTGTTAACGCTGCCTCCCCCGCCGCAGGGATCGTCGAGGTGCACGAGATGGCCATGAAGGACAACGTGATGGCGATGCGCGCCATCGATGCCCTGCCGCTGCCGGCCGGCAAGACGGTGGAACTCAAGCCCGGCGGCTACCACGTGATGCTGATCGATCTCGTGAAGCCGCTCCAGGCGGGCGACAAGGTCCCGGTCACGCTCACCGTCGTCGGCAAGGACGGCAAGAAGTCCTCGGTCGAGGTCAAGGCGGAGGTGCGTGCCCGGGCGGCGCCCCGCACGAAGCACTAGCGCCCCGGCGCGGCTAGGCGGCGCCTTCGGCGGCACGTGGCTCATGGCGTGCTCGGCGATGGCGGTGATGGTGAGGCTGGGATTGACGCCGGGATTGGCCGGCATCGTCGAGCCGTCGCACACCAGCAGGTTCTCGTAGCCGAAGGCGCGGTTGTGGCTGTCGACCACGCCGCAGGACGCATCGCGGCCGATCACCGCGCCGCCGAGGATGTGCGCGGTCGACGGGATGTTGGCCAGCGCCTCGAGCAGCATGCTCTGCGCGACCCCGCCCGTGCGCTTGGCGAGCCAGAGCGCGGCGCGATTGCCGGCCTCGATGTAGGTGGGGTTCGGCTTGCCTTCGTCCTGCTCGGTGGTGAGCCGCACGCCGCGCCCGAACAGGCCGGCCTGGCGCCGAAGCGGATGGCGTTGTCCAGCGTCTGCATGACGAGAATGATCAGCGTGCGCCGGCCCCACCCGAACGGCCAGGTCACCTTCGCGAAGCGAACGGGGTGGCGCAGGATGTTCGCGAGCAGCATGAGCGGCCGCGTGAAGCGCGTGCCCTTGCCGGTGAGGAGCGTGGTGAGGTTCGACATGAAGTCGCCGTGGCGCCCGTAGGTGACGAACTCGATGTGCGTGTCCGGATCCGGGTGGAAGCTCGCGCTGATGGCGACGTCCTTCCAGGGGGCAAGCCGGTCGTCGGGGAGCGTCACCGCCAGCAGCGATTCGCTGTTGGTGCGCACGAGGTGCCCGAGGCGGTCGCTCATGGCGGGAGCGAGCCGCGCAGCTTGCATCGCGCGAGCAGCCTGTTGGTGCCCAGCGCGCCGGCGGCGACCACGACGCCCTTCGCGGTGAGCGTGCGGCGCTCGCGCCGCAGCCACGCGCCGGGGCGAACGGTCCCGACTGCGTAGCCCTGCGACCCGTCGGCGGCACCCGAGCGGGCGGATGTCGGTCACCTCGCGGTCCGGCATGATCTCCACGCCCTTGCTTCTCGGCGAACCAGAGGTAGTTCTTCACCAGGGTGTTCTTGGCGCCGACGCGGCAGCCGACCATGCAGGCCCCGCAGCGCGTGCAGCCGGTTCGCGCCGGCCCCTCGCCGCCGAAGTAGGGGTCGGCAACCGTCTCGCCGGGCTCGCCGAAGTAGACGGCGCACGGGGTGCGCACGAAGGAGTCGGGCACGCCGAATTCGGCGGCCATCTCGCGCAGCAGCTTCTGGCCGTCGCTGTCGAAGGGCACCGGTGCACGCGCCCAGCATCCGCTCGGCGGTGTCGTAGTGGGGTGCCAGCGCCTGCGACCAGTCCTCGCGCCGCGCGGCCACTGCGGGTTGGCGAAGAACGCGGGCTTGGCGCGATAGAGCGTGTTGGCGTACACGAGGCTGCCGCCGCCCACGCCCGCGCCGCTCACCGTGAAGATGTCCTTGAAGATGGTCATGCGCAGGATTCCGCGCAGGCCCAGCGCCGGGGCCCAGAGGAAGCGCCGCAGGTTCCAGGTGCTCTTCGCGAAGTCCTCGTCGCGGAAGCGCCGGCCGCACTCGATGACGGCCACGCGGTAGCCCTTCTCCGCCAGGCGCAGTGCCGAGACGCTGCCGCCGAAGCCGGAGCCGACGACGATCCAGTCGTAGTCCCATCCGCGGCGCTGCGGTAGCCATGATGCAACCCCTCCTTGCGGGGTCAGGCGTGGCCGGCCCGGTCTGTCAGGCCGAAATCAGTTCACGCACGTGCGCGGCCACGCTGCGCGCGAGCGCGGGAGGTTGTAGCCGCCCTCCAGCATCGATATTACGCGGCCCTGGCAATGGCGGTGCGCCACCTTCACCATTTCATGCGTCACCCAGGCGTAGTCGTCCTCGACCCAGCGCATGTTGGCCATGTCGTCGGCCCGGTGGGCGTCGAAGCCGGCGGAGATGTAGATGAGCTGCGGGCGGAAGGCGTCCAGCGCCGGCATCCAGTATTCGTGCACCGCCGCGCGCAGCTGCTCTCCCGTGGCGCCGGAGGGCAGGCCGCACGTTCACCATGTTGAGGCCCCTTGGGCTCCTCGCCCTGGAACGGGTAGAGGCCGCGCTGGAAGGTGGAGGCCATCAGCACGCGCGGGTCGGAGGCGAGGATGTCCTCGCTGCCGTTGCCGTGGTGCACGTCGATGTCGATGAGGGCCACGCGCTCCAGGCCGTGGAAATCCAGCGCGTGGCGGATGCCCACCGCGACGTTGTTGAAGAAGCAGAACCCCATCGGCGCGTCGCGGGTCGCGTGGTGCCCGGGCGGGCGCACGGCGCAGAAGGCGCTCCGCACCTCGCCCTTGAGCACCAGGTCGGTCGCGAGCACGGCGGCGCCGGCCGCACGCAGCGCGGCCTTCATCGAGTGCGGGTTCATGGCCGTGTCCGGGTCCACGTGCACGTAGCCCTCCGTGGGCGCGGCCGCCAGGATCTCCGTGACATGGTGCGCGGTGTGCGCGCGCTGCAGCTGCTCGAGGGTGGCCACCGGCGCGTCGTAGGGTATCAGCAGACTCATCATCCCCTGCGCAAGCAGGTGGTCCGAGATCGCGTCCAGCCGTTCGGGGCATTCCGGGTGCCCATCCCCCATCTCGTGGAGCGAGCAGTCCCGGTGGGTGATCCAGGCGCAGGGCATTTTTGTCGGTCCTCCTCCAGAGCCCATCGTAGTGGGGTCCCCGGGGCGGCAATTGCGCGGCGTCAAGGCGCCAGTTCCGTAACCGCCCCCGGGCTGCCCGGCGGGCCACAATGCGCCATCTACCAACGGGGAGCGCCCATGAAAGCCATCCTTGCCCTCGCCGCATCGCTCGCCGCCGCCGCACCTGTCCTCGCCGCGGCCCAGGTGCCGCCCGTCTACGGGTGCGACTCGCCCGAATCGAGGCAGCTCGACTTCTGGGTGGGGGAATGGGACCTCGCCTACGCCGGCGGCAAGAGCCGCAACCTCGTCTCGAAGTCGCTGGATGGCTGCGTGATCCTCGAGCAGTTCGCCGGCGCCCCCGGCACCAAGCTCAATGGCATCTAGCGTCTCCACCTACGACCGCGCGGCGAAGCGCTGGAAGCAGACCTGGGTCGACAACACCGGCGCCTATCTCGATTTCGCGGGCGGCGTGGATGCCGGCGACCGGACCTTCGAGCGCGAGACGGAGAAGGACGGACACCGCATCCGCCAGCGCATGGTCTTCCGCGACGTGAAGCCCGCGAGCCTCAAGTGGCTGTGGCAGCGCTCCGACGACGCTGGGGCGACGTGGAAGACGACCTGGGAGATCGACTACGTCCGGGTAAATGACCGCGGTGCGGTCCCGCGGCGACGCCGGCCATCGCTCGCAACCCGCTAGAATCGCGGTTTCGCTCCCGCAGAATCCGGACCATGACCGTCATCACCGACAACAAGGCCTTCGACAAGGCCGCCACGCCCATCCTCGCCACCGACACCGCCGCGGCTGCCGAAGTTGCTGGAGAAGCTCACCGCGGCGCAGCGGCGCTGGGTGGAGGCGAGCGACTTCGAGGCCCGCGCGCACACGCTTCTGCACGGTGCCCGGCGGCAAGGGCGAGATCGACCTCGTCCTCACCGGCGTGCGCGACGCGCGACGATCCCTGGGCGCTCGCGCACCTGCCGCTCAAGCTCGCGCCGGGGCGCTATTGCCTCGGCAAGGGGCCGGTGGCGCTCGGCGAGGACAAGGCCGCGTTCGGCTGGGCGCTCGGAAGCTACCAGTTCACGCGCTACAAGAAGGCGCGCCGCAAGCCCGCCGACCTGCAGCTCGACCCTTCGGCGAAAGTGGCCGAGGCGCTCGGGCTCGCGGAGGCGGTGAAGCTCGTGCGCGACCTCGTGAACACGCCGGCGGAGGACATGGGTCCCGCGGAGCTCTCCGACATCGTGCGCGAGCAGGCGGACCTCTTCGGCGCGGAGTTCGACGAGTGGGTGGGCGACGAGTTGCTGGCGCAGAACTTCCCGGCCATCCATGCCGTGGGCCGCGCGGCGGCGCGCGCGCCGCGACTGCTCGAGCTCAACTGGGGCAACCCGAAGCATCCGCGCCTCGCCATCGTCGGCAAGGGCGTGTGCTTCGACACCGGCGGCCTCGACATCAAGGGCGCCGAGGGCATGCGCCTCATGAAGAAGGACATGGGCGGCGCCGCGCACGCGATCGCGCTGGCGCGGCTCGTGATGCAGCGGAAGCTCCCCTACCGCCTGCAGCTCCTCGTGCCGGCCGTCGAGAACGCGATCGGCGGCAACGCCTATCGCCCGGGCGACGTGGTGCGCACGCGCCATGGCCACACGGTCGAGATCGGCAACACCGATGCCGAGGGCCGCGTCGTCCTGTGCGATGCGCTCGCCTACGCGGTGGAGGACAAGCCCAGGCTCGTGATCGACTTCGCCACCCTCACGGGCGCGGCGCGCGTGGCGCTCGGGCCGGAGCTGCCGGCGCTGTTCGTGAACGACGAGAAGTTCGCGGCGAAGCTCCCCGCGGCGAGCGAGGCGGTCGAGGATCCGGTCTGGCGCCTGCCGCTGTGGCGCAACTACCGGCGCCTCTTCGACAGCGACATCGCGGACTTCAACAACTCCGGCAAGGGCGGCTTCGCCGGCGCCATCGTCGGCGCGCTCTTCCTCGACTGGTTCGTGCCGGAGTCGACGCCGTGGGCGCACTTCGACACCTACGCGTGGAACGACATCTCGCGCCCGGGACGTCCGCTGGGCGGGGATGCGATGGGCCTGCGCGCGGCGCTGCGGCGCTTCCTAGAGGCGCGCCCGGCGGAGTACGGCAACCGCTGTGTCCTGGTCGATTTACAAGGAGGGCCGCTTTCCGTAGAGTCCCACGCCGAGAGGCCGCAAAGGCCCGCGATCGAGGAGATGCACGTGGGAAGCGTGATCGACCGAATCATCCCGCAGCGCTACTGGGCCTGGGCGGCCTGCGCGCTCCTCGCGGCGGGTGCCTCGCGGCCGCCTCGCTCGTCCCCGCTGTGGTACTGGCCCGCGGCCGCGTTCGCGGTCCTGGCGCTGGTCGGCCTCGTCGACTTCGCGCAGCCCCGCCAGGCCATCCGCCGCAACTACCCGGTCATCGCGCACTTCCGCTTCTTCTTCGAGTACATCCGCCCCGAGATCCGCCAGTACTTCATCGAGGCGGACACCGACCACACGCCGTTCTCGCGCGCGCAGCGCTCCATCATCTACCAGCGCGCCAAGGGCGTGGTCGACAAGCGCCCCTTCGGCACGCAGATGGACTTCTACGAGCCGCACTACGAGTGGATCAACCACTCGATCGCGCCCGTGGAGATCGCGAGCCACGACTTCCGCATCGCGATCGGCGAGGGGCGCGTGGCCAAGCCCTACTCGGCGAGCGTCTTCAACATCTCGGCCATGAGCTTCGGCGCGCTTTCGGCCAACGCCATCCTCGCGCTGAACGAGGGCGCGCGGCGCGGGCGCTTCTACCACGACACCGGCGAGGGCTCGGTCTCCCGCTACCACCGCGAGCCCGGCGGCGACCTCGTCTGGGAGATCGGCAGCGGCTACTTCGGCTGCCGCGACGACGCGGGCCGCTTCAACGAGGAGCGCTTCGTCGCCAACGCCACCTCCGGACCAGGTGAAGATGATCGAGGTGAAGCTCTCCCAGGGCGCCAAGCCCGGCCACGGCGGCGTGCTGCCGGGCGCCAAGGTGACGCCCGAGATCGCGGAGGCGCGCCACGTTCCCGTGGGGGTGGACTGCATCTCGCCCGCGAAGCACTCGGCCTTCGCCACGCCCATCGAGCTGCTGCAGTTCGTCGAGAGGCTGCGCACGCTCTCCGGCGGCAAGCCCACGGGCTTCAAGCTCGCCATCGGCCACCCCTGGGAGTGGTTCGGCATCGTGAAGGCGATGGTGGAGACGGGCATCACGCCCGACTTCGTGGTGGTCGACGGGGGCGAGGGCGGCACGGGCGCCGCGCCGCTGGAATTCACCGACCACGTGGGCGCGCCCCTTCGCGAGGCGCTCATGCTCGTGCACAACTCGCTCGTGGGCGTGAACCTGCGCGACCGGGTGCGCGTCGGCGCGAGCGGCAAGACGGTCACCGCCTTCGACATCGCGCGCACGATGGCCATCGGCGCGGACTGGTGCAACTCCGCGCGCGGCTTCATGTTCGCCCTCGGCTGCCTGCAGGCGCAGACCTGCCACACCGGCCACTGCCCCACGGGCGTCACCACGCAGGACCCGCGGCGCATGCGCGCGCTCGTGGTGCCCGACAAGGCCGAGCGCGTCTTCAACTTCCACCAGAACACGCTGAAGGCGCTGAAGGAGCTGCTCGGCGCCGCGGGCCTCTCCCACCCGAGCGAGCTGGGCCCCGAGCACGTGATCAAGCGCGTGTCCTCCAACGACGTGCGCTCGCTCTCGACGCTGCACCACTGGCTGCGGCCCGGCGAGCTGCTGGAGGGCGTGCCCTCGAGCCCCGTGTACCAGGTCTTCTGGAAGAACGCGCGGCCCGACACCTTCGAGGCGCCGCCGAGCGTCCTCACGGTCCGCACCAGCAAGACGCGCTGAACCGCCGTGCGGGCCCTGCTCCTGGTACTCGTCCTCGCGGTGCCGCTCGCGGCGCCGGGCCGTCTACGAGGGGCCGATCTTCGACGCGCACCTGCACTACAACGACGACGCGGTCGACCGCTATCCCATCGGGACGGTGATGGAGCTCTTCTCCAAGAACGGCGTGAAGGCGATCCTCGCCAACAGCCGGCCCAACGACGGCACGCGCGCGCTCGTCGAGGCCAACCGCAAGGCGCCGCGCGGCGGGTTCGCCGTGGTGCCCTTCATCCGCGTCTACCGCGACCGCGCCGACTACGGCACCTGGCACGCGAACCCCGACATCGCGAAGATGATCGAGGACGAGGAGAAGCGCGGCTACTACCGCGGCGTCGGCGAGTTCCACGTCTTCGGCCGGGAGGCGGCCTCCGACGTGGTGAAGCGGATCGTGAATTTCGCGGTCGCGAAGAACCTCGTCCTGCACGCGCACTGCGACGAGGAGGCGCTCGAGCTCCTCTTCGCCCACAACCCGAAGGCGCGCGTGATCTGGGCGCACACCGGGTTCTCGACGCCGCTCGCGCGCGTGGAGGAGCTCTTCCGCAAGTACCCGCAGCTCTGGGGCGAGCTCTCCTACCGCTGGGACGTGGCCGAGGACGGCAGGCTCGCGCCGGCGTGGAAGGACTTCTTCGCGAAGCACGCGGACCGGTTCCTCACCGGCTCCGACACCTGGGTGAACCAGCGCTGGCAGTCCTATCCGGAGACCATGGCCACGTACCGGAAATGGCTGGGCGAGCTTCCGCCGGAGGTGGCCGGCCGCATCGCCTGGAAGAACGGCGCGAGGCTCTTCGGCCTCGAGTAGGGCCGGCGCGCCGGGTAGAATGCGGGCTATCGCCATCCGCCCCGGCATCCGATGACCCGCCTGCTTCGCCGCTTCGCCGCCGCCCTCCTTGCCAGCCTTGCCGTCGCCGGGCCCGCGGGCGCGACGTCGTATTCCGTCGATTTCACCGACATGTGGTGGAACCCGGCCGAGGAGCGGCTGGGGCCTGAACGTCATCCAGCAGAACGAGAAGCTCTTCGTCACCTTCTTCGTCTATGGCCCGGATAACACGGCGCGCTGGTACGTGGGCTCCAGCGTGGCGGCCGCCAGCCCGCAGCTCGAGACCGCGGTTCGCTTCTCCGGCGCGCTCTACCAGACGACGGGGCCGTGGTTCGGCGGGCCGTTTCCACGGCCGCCAGCGGCGCCCGGGAGGTCGGCTCGGTCACGCTCACCTTCGACGGGGTGGCCTCAGGGACGCTGGCCTACGTCATCGACGGCACGGTGGTCACGAAGCAGATCACGCGCTACTACTTCCGCAAGGACTCCGTCGCCGGCGTCTACATCGGGGGGCTCGTCGCCCTCGCGTCGCAGTGCGCGGACCTCGGCGGACAACGGCGCACTTCGACATCCTCGGCACCACGACGGTCACGCAGCTCGCCGACGAAGGCGCCACGGATATCGCCTTCAAGGTCGATTTCTTCACGCCCAGCGGCGCAGGCCGCGACCTGCACCTTCCTCGGCCGCTACGCGCAGCAGGGGCGGCTCGCCGCGGTCGACGTCGGGCACGTTCTCGTGCGCCGTGAACGGCCAGGCCGCCAACGTGGGCACCTTCGCGATGACGGCGCTCGATCCGCAGATGAACGGCTTCCACGCGCAGTTCTCGGGCCGCGACCAGTTCTGCACCTATCAAGGACGCTTCGGAGGCACGCGGGACGCGGGGACCTGAAACCCGCCCGCGCCGTGTCGCGCACGGTGATGGACCTACGAGAGGGGATGACGACATGCGAACGATCCGGATGATGACCGCGGCGATGCTCGCCGCCGGCGGCGTGGCGAGCGCCTCGGCCCAGGAGGCCTTCGACGCCTGCGAGCTCTTCACCCAGGCCGAGGCGCAGAAGGCGCTCGGGGCGGCGGCCGAGCCGGAGCCCGTGAATCCCAAGGCGAAGAAGCCGAAGGTCATCCCGACCTGCACCTTCTGGGGCTCGAAGGACGGGCAAGCCCGTTTCGGCCTCCGCGACCTTCAAGTTCGCGCGCACCGAGGCCGACGCCCAGCGCGCCTTCGAGGAGGAAAAGCTCAAGTTCCAGACGAAGCCGATGATCATCGGCGGCGCCCCGGCATTCTGGAGCGCGAAGCTGGGCAACCTGCAGCTCCTGAAGGGGCGCGCCTGGCTCGTGGTCGCCGTGGGCGGCGCCAAGCCCGTCGAGCGCGACGCGGACGCCTCGAGAAAGGTCGCCGAGGCGCTCGCGAAGAAGCTCTGAGAGGCGGGCCGCGGGGACGGGCCCCCCCGCCTTTGGACTAGAATATCCCCCTGGATACGCGGCGCCGAGCAGGCCGCCAACGAAAGGGAGCCCGAATGACCGCCATCGTCGAAGTCGTTGCCCGCGAGATCCTCGATTCGCGAGGCAATCCCACCGTCGAAGCCGACGTGCTGCTGGAGTCCGGCGTGATGGGCCGCGCGGCGGTTCCCTCCGGCGCCTCCACCGGCTCGCGGGAGGCGATCGAGCTTCGCGACGGCGACGCCCAGCGCTACTTCGGCAAGGGCGTGCAGAAGGCGGTGGAGCACGTGAACACCGAGATCTGCGAGGCCATCATCGGCCTCGACGTCTCCGAGCAGGCGCACCTGGACCGCGTCCTCATCGACCTCGACGGCACCGACAACAAGTCGCGCCTCGGCGCCAACGCCATCCTCGCCGTGTCGGTCGCGTGCGCCAAGGCCGCGGCCGAGGAGTGCGGCCTGCCCCTGTACCGCTACTTCGGGGGCAGCGGCCCGCGCCGGATGCCGGTGCCGATGATGAACGTGATCAACGGCGGCGCGCACGCCAACAACTCGCTGGACATGCAGGAGTTCATGATCATCCCCGCGGGGCTGCCCAGCTTCCGCGACGCGCTGCGCTGCGGCGCCGAGGTCTTCCACACGCTCAAGAAGATGCTCGACAAGGAAGGCATGTCCACGACGGTCGGCGACGAGGGCGGCTTCGCGCCGAACCTGCCGAACAACGAGGCGGCGATCCAGTGGATCCTGCGGGCCATCGAGGAGGCGGGCTACCTCGCCGGCAGCGACGTCCTCATCGGCCTGGACTGCGCCGCGAGCGAGTTCTACAAGGACGGCAAGTACCGCTTCGAGGGCGAGCACCTCTCCTACACCTCGCAGCAGCTCACGGACCTGCTCGACACCTGGTGCGACAAGTACCCCATCATCTCGATCGAGGACGGCATGGCCGAGGGCGACTGGGAGGGCTGGGAGATCCTGACCAAGCGCCTGGGCGAGGGCGTGCAGATCGTCGGCGACGACATCTTCGTGACCAACACGCGCATCCTCGAGGAGGGCATCCGCCGCGGCGTGGCCAACTCCATCCTCATCAAGATCAACCAGATCGGCACGCTCTCGGAGACCTTCGAGGCGATCGAGATGGCCAAGCGCGCGGGCTACACCTCGGTGATCTCGCACCGCTCCGGCGAGACGGAGGATTCCACCATCGCCGACATCGCCGTGGGCACCAACGCCATGCAGATCAAGACCGGGTCGCTGTCGCGCTCGGACCGGATGGCCAAGTACAACCAGCTCCTGCGCATCGAGGAGGAGCTGGGCGAAGGCGCCACCTATGCCGGGCGCGGGGCGTTCTACCAGCTGAAATGAGGGCCCTCGCCGCCGTCCTCGCCGGCCTCATCCTGGCGCTCCAGTATCCGCTCTGGATCGGCAAGGGCGGCTGGCTCAAGGTGCGCAGCCTCGACCAGCAGGTGGTCGCGCAGCAGGCCGTGAACGCGGGCCTCAGGGCGCGCAACGACGCGCTGGACGCCGAGGTGCGCGACCTGAAGGAGGGCACCGAGGCCATCGAGGAGCGCGCGCGCAGCGAGCTCGGCATGATCCGCAAGGACGAGGTCTTCTTCCAGATCGTCGCGCCCGCGCCGGCGCCTCGCGCGAAGTAGCGCGCCGGGCGCCTCTTCGTGTTCTCCCTCGCGGCGTACGACCGCAATCACCGCAATATTGCCGTCACCGTCGTCAGTGTCGCTGCTCGTGCACGGGCTCGTGTTCCTCTACGCCCCCGTGCGCGACCGCACCGGGGAGGAGGCGGGTTCCGCCTCGCCGGCCGCGTCCCGCTGAACGTCCGGTTGATGCCGCCCGGGGAGCCCGCGACGGTCGTGCCGCCTTCGGCCGAGGCGACGCCCGCGCCGCACCGCCGCCGCGTCGCGAGCGCATCCTCGCCGCCCGCGAAGCCCAGCGCGACGCCGTCGCCCCAGGTCGTGGAGCCGCCCGCCTCCGGAGCCCGAACCCGTTCCCGTTCCCGCTCCGGTGACGCCGGCGCCCTTCGACATGGCAGCGCTCATCCAGGCCAATCGCGAGCGGCGGCGCCAGGCGGAAGCGGCGGCGGCGCGAGGCGGAGGCGGGCGCGAGCCCTCGGCCAACGAGGGCGCCCAGGCGAACCTCAACCGCAACCTGCGCAGCCTCTCCCGCAGCGACGGGACCGGGGGCGTGTTCCAGATCCGGCGCATGGGCGCGCAGACCGCGGAGTTCGCCTTCAACGGCTGGAACCGCGCCCGCCGCGGGCAATGGCGCGAGCTGATCGAGGTCCAGGCCGGGCCGGACGGGGACCTCGAGCGCGCGGTCGTGCGCCGCATGATCGCGCTCATCCGCGAGCACTACTCGGGCAACTTCCAGTGGGAGTCCTACCGGCTCGACCGCGTGCTGGTGCTGTCGGCCGCGCCGGAGGACAACGAGGGGCTCGAGGAATTCCTGCTGCGCGAGTTCTTCCAGCGCCGGCCCGTAGGGGCGGCTCAGCTTCCCCGCTTGGCGAGCCAGATGCCGGCCAGCACCACCGCGCCGCCCACGAATTGCGCTGCCCCGATCGCCTCGCCGAAGAGCGACCACGCGAAGATCGTCGCCATCACCGGCTGGATGAGGAGGCTCACGGAGGAGAGCGAGGTCGGGAGGTGCGCGAAGGCGTAGGCGATGAGTCCCTGCCCGAGGATCTGCGTCACGAGAGCCAGCCCCACGAGGATCGTCCAGCCCTGCGCGCCCTGCGGCAGCATCGGCTGCGGCGACAGGAGCGCCACGGGCAGCAGGGCGATCGCGGTGATCGTCGTGCTCCACGCCATCAGCCGCGCGGTGGAGGCGCCCGCGTCGCGCGCCGACTTGATGGAGAGCATGTAGCCCGCGTAGAACACGGCCGTGAGCGCGCCCAGCGCGTCGCCCGCGAGCCGCGTGCCGCCGATGGCGAAGTTGGGCCCCACGAGGATGAACATGCCCGCGATGGCCGCCACCATCCCGACGAGGAAGACGCGCGTGACCTTCTGCCGGTAGAGGACCCACCCCGCGAGCGTGACGAAGATCGGGCGCCAGGTTCGCGAGCAGCGTCGAGTTGGCGACCGAGGTGTACATGATCGACCAGTGCCACACGCCGAGGTCGCAGGCGAAGAAGATCCCGGCGCCGGCGAGCGGTCCCAGCGAGATCCTCGCGGGCGTGGGGTCGGCGCGCAGGGCCCAGATCCACAGGATCGGGGCGGCGATCGCGGTGCGCCAGAAGGCGCTCGCCACGGGGCCGGCGTCCGAGAGCCGCACGAAGATGGGCGCGAAGGCGATGGCGCACCCGCCCGCCAGCAGGCAGAGGAAGGCGAGCGTTTCGACGCGGGTGGGGGCGGGCGCGGCGGGGGCGTTCACGCGCGGCATTTTCGCACGGAGGGGGCATGCGCCCCCCAAGCGCGTAGAATGTCGGGCCTCGGAACGCGAATGCCATGAACAACGAATTCCTCTCGGCGGTGATCCTCCTCACCCTGGTCACCGACCCCTTCGGCAACATGCCGCTGGTGAACGCCATGCTCGGCGGCGTGGCGGAATCGCGCCGGCGGCTCATCGTCGCCCGCGAGTGCCTCATCGCCTACGGGCTGCTCCTCGCTCTTCATGTTCGGCGGGCAGTCCTTCCTCGCCCTCATGCACCTGTCGCAGACGTCGCTGTCGATCGCCGGCGGCGTGATCCTCTTCATGATCGCGATCCGCATGGTGTTCGCGAAGCTGAACGGCACCTTCGGCAACGAGGGCGGGCGGCGAGCCCTTCATCGTGCCGCTCGCCATCCCGCTCATCGCGGGCCCCTCGGCGCTGGCGACCGTGATGCTCATGGCCTCGCGCGACCCGGACAAGGTGGGCATGTGGGCCGCCGCGATCACCGTGACCATGCTCATCACGACGCGTGGTGCTGCTGGCGGGCACGAAGCTGCACAAGTGGCTGGGCGACCACGCCATGCACGCGATCGAGCGGCTGATGGGGCTCATCCTCACCGCGATCGCGGTGGAGATGCTGCTCGCGGGCATACGGGAGTTCGTGAAGGGACTATGAGCAAGGCATTCACCAAGGAAAGACGACGCGGCCGAGGATCTCGAGGACCTCGAGGACGCGAGCCCCATCCCGGCCGGCGCCAAGAACTACATGACGCCGCACGGCTGGCGCCGCATGCGCGACGAGCTCGCCCACCTCGTGAAGGTGGACCGGCCGGAAGTCACGAACGTCGTCTCCTGGGCCGCGCGCAACGGCGACCGCTCCGAGAACGCCGACTACCAGTACGGCAAGAAGCGCCTTCGCGAGATCGACCGGCGCATCCGCTACCTCACCAAGCGGCTCGAGAACGCGGAGGTGGTCGACCCGGCCACGCGCGAGGAGACCGACCAGGTCTTCTTCGCGGCCACCGTCACCTACGCCAACACGAAGGGCGAGGAGACGACGGTGCGCATCGTGGGCCTGGACGAGACGGACCTCGGCAAGGGCTACATCAGCTGGATCTCGCCCGTGGCGCGGGCCCTCATCAAGGCGCGCGATGGCGATACCGTGTCGCTCGTCACCCCCGGCGGCCGCGAGGAGCTGGAGATCCTCGAGGTGCGCTACGAGGAAATCCCCATGGCGCCGTTCGTGCCGCGCGAAGAGCTTCTGGTCGCCCAACGCGAAGTAGGCGCGCGCGTGGACGCCGGTTCCTCGCCACCGAGTCTCGCCTTTCAAGGCACGCCCAAGGCCGAGTTTGCGGTCGACGCGGCGCTCGTGGCCGCGCTGCTCGCCGAGCAGCACCCCGATCTCGCGGGGCTCGCGCTCACCGTCGTGGACGAAGGCTGGGACAACGTGATGTTCCGGCTGGGCGAGGACTTCGCGGTTCGCCTCCCGCGCCGCGCGGCGGCGGCGAAGTTGATCGAGCACGAGCTTGCGTGGCTGCCTCGTCTCGCGCCGGGCCTGCCGATCGCGGTGCCCGCACCGCTGCGCGCGGGTGCGCCGGGCTGCGGATACCCGTGGCGGTGGAGCGTGCTGCCCTGGATCCGCGGGTCGTCGGGGGACCTCGAGGAGCCGGGCGACGGCGAGGCGCGGGTGCTCGCCGCGTTCCTCCGGGCGCTGCACGTGCCCGCGCCGCCGGATGCGCCGCGCAATCCCGTCCGGGGCGTGCCGCTCGCCACCCGCCGCAGGATGGTGGAGGAACGCATGGCGCGCGTGGCGAAGGCCACGACGCTCATCACGCCCGCGCTCCTGCGGACCTGGCACGACGCGCTCGATGCGCCGATGGACGCGCCCGACACCTGGATCCACGGCGACCTGCACGCGCGCAACGTGCTCGTCTCCGGAGGGCGGATCACCGGCATCATCGACTGGAGCGACATGGCCGCGGGCGACCGGGCCACCGACCTCGCCGCGATCTGGGGGGTGTTCGCCTCCCGCGAGGCGCGGGCCGAGGCGATGCGCGCGTGCGGAAGCTTGGGCGAGTCGACCTGGGCGCGGGCCCGGGGCTGGGCCTTCGCGTTCGGCGTGATGCTGCTCGACAGCGGGATGGCGGACCACCCGCGCCACGCCGCCATGGGCGAACGCACCCTGCGGCGCCTTGCCGAAGGGCCGTAGCGAAGCCTATCCTCCCGGGTGCGAGGCCGTGACGCCTGACCGCTCGTTTCCGCCCAACCAGACGCAATGGAGCCAAGCCATGTCCGACCGCACCGTCCGCCTCCATCGAGTGCTTCGCACGAAACCCGAGAAGGCCTATCGCGCCTTCCTGGAACCCGGGGCGATGTCCAAGTGGCTCCCGCCTTACGGCTTCACCTGCGAGGTGCACCACATGGACGCGCGCGTCGGAGGCACGTTCCGCATGTCGTTCCACAACTTCACGACCGGCCATGGCCACTCGTTCGGCGGGGAGTACGTCGAGCTCGTGCCGAACGAACGGATCCGGTACACGGACAGGTTCGACGATCCGAACTTGCCGGGCGTCATGGAGGTGACGGTCTCCCTGAAGCCGGTCGTGTGCGGAACCGAGGTGAGCATCACCCAGGGCGGCATTCCCGAGGTCATTCCCCTCGAGATGTGCTACCTCGGGTGGCAGGAGTCGCTGGCGCAGCTGGCGACCCTCGTCGAGCCCGAAATCCCGGGCTAGGCGCAGCGATAGCCTTCGAGGTGCTTGAATCCCCTGTCGCACGCCTTGAACCGCGCGGGCAGTACCAAGCGGCTTCACCGAAATACAATGCGCCTTCCCGCCTCCCTTCCGACCGACATGCCGGCGCGCATCCCCCTCACCATCGACACCCTCTGGTCCCTCGACCGCGTGGGCTCCCTCACCCTCTCCCCCGACGCCTCCACCGCGGTCTGCGCGCTGACCTCCAGCTCGATGCGGGAAAACAAGTCCGCGACCAGCCTCTGGCTCCTCCCCACCGCGGCCCGCGCCCCGCGTCGCCTCACCCGCTGCGGCGAGAAGGACGGCCAGCCCGCCTGGTCGCCGAAGGGTGATCGCATCGCCTTCCTCGCCAAGCGCGAGCAGGAGGGCAGGAAGGACGCCGAGCGCCAGCTCTACCTGATCGACGCGGCCGGCGGCGAGGCCGAGCGTGCGAGCGACTTCGGTCCCGGAATCGAGGACTTCAAGTGGATGCCCGACGGCCGGCGCGTGGTGTTCGTTTCATGGGTCTGGCCGGCGCTTCGCGGCGCGAAGGCGCAGGCGAAGCGGCACAAGGCGTTCTCGGAGCGCAAGGAAAGCGCCTATGTCACCGCCGAGGCGCAATACCGCCACTTCGACCGCAACCTCCCGATGGGCCGGGTCGCGCACCTGCTGATGCTCGATCTCGCGAGCGGGCGCGTCACCGACCTCTTCGAGGGCACGGGTCACGAGTTGCCGCGCGCCGAGCCGGGGGCGGCGCACTTCGCCATCTCCCCCGACGGAAGGCGCATCGCTTTCGTGCACGACCCGTTGCCGCGAAAGGTCGCGGGCAACCCGCTCGCGATCGCCGAGCTGGACATGGCGACCCGGCGCATTTCGGCGCTGACCGGTGACGCCGCCTGGAGCTACGACGCGCCGCGCTACGGCCCGGGTGGCGAGCTCGCCTGCATCGCGGCGAACGTCGGCCGCCGCCATACGATGCCGGGGCGGATCGCGTTGTGGCTTGGCGGCACGCGCTGGAAGATCCTCGGCGAGCGCTGGGACGGGGACGTGGAAGCGCCGCTTCGCTGGACCGCGGACGGGCGCGCGATCCTATTCACGGCCGAGGAGCGAGGGCGAAAGCCCCTGTGGCGCCTCGATCTCGCGAGCGAATCGTTCACCGTCGCCGTGCAAGGCGGCTGCGTGCAGGGCTTCGACCTCGCCGGCCCGGCGGGCGACGAGACCGTGGTCGTGGCCATCGACTGCGCCGCGCACCCCGTGCAGGTGCACGCGATCCGTGCCGCCCGCCCGCCGCGGCGCCTCGACCGCTTCAACGACGCGGTCCTTTCGCGCGTGCTCCTCGGCGAGACGCGCGAGGTCACCGTCGAAGGCGCGCTCGGCGACGCGGTGCAGGTGTTCCTCACCTTCCCGCCGCGCTTCGATTCCCGCCGGAAGCACCCGGTGCTGCAGGTCATCCACGGCGGCCCCTACGCCGCCGCGGGCGACACCTTCGGCTACCGCTGGAACACGCACCTGCTGGCCTCGCGCGGCCACGTCGTCGCGAGCGTCAACTACCACGGCTCGAGCGGCTTCGGCTTCGCCTTCCGCGACAGCATCATGGGCAGGCAGGGCAAGCTCGAGACCGAGGACATCGAGGCCGCCACGGGCTGGATCCTCGCGCAGCCTTGGGCGGACGGGCGGCGCGTCTTCGCATCCGGCGGGAGCTATGGCGGTTTCCTCGTCGCGTGGATGAACGGCCATGTCCCGGCCGGGCGCTACCGCGCCTATGTATGCCACGCCGGCGTCTTCGATCGCGTGGCCACCTTCAGCGCGGACAGCTATCCGGAGCGCCCGAAGGACCTCCATGCGCTCTGGTGGGACGACCCCGCGAGGGTCCTCGCGCAGAGCCCGCACCGGGCGGCGCACCGCATGGCCACCCCCACCCTCGTGATCCACGGCAACAATGACTACCGCGTGCCCGACCACAACGGGCTCGCCTACTACAATACGCTCCAGGCTCGCGGCGTACCCGCGCGGCTGGTGTGGTTCCCCGACGAGAACCATTGGGTGCTGAAGCCCCGCAACTCGAAGCTCTGGTACACGGAGTTCTTCGACTGGCTCGCGACGCACGAGCCTGCGCGCAAGGGCCGGAAGCGCTAGGGGTCCAGCGCCTCGTAGTGGCGAAAGATGCCCTGCTCGTTGAACGGCAGCCGGCGCTCCGAGGCGAGGTAGGCGGCGATCCGCGGCCGTGCCGCCACGCGATCGTGCAGCGCGAGAACCATCGGGAGCCCCTTCGCCTGCCGCGCCATGGCCTTCGGAAAGGCGTACCGGAGTCCCGCCACGACCTGGAACAGCGAGAGGTCGGCGTAGGCGAGCCGGGCGCCGACGAGATGGGCGGCCCCGGCCGGATTGCCCGCCAGCACGCGCTCGAAGTAGCGGAGGTATTTCGGCAGCCGGTTCGCGATGAAGTCGGCGGCGCGCCGCTTCGCCTCCGGGCGCTGGTCCTCGTAGTACAGGCTCCCCGCGATCGGGTGGTGCGTATCGTGGGCCTCGGCGACGAGGTCGGCGATCGTGAGCTGCAACTGGTGCGTGAAGAACCGCCCCGCCTCGCTCTTCGGCGCAAGGCCATGGCGCTCGCCGAGGAAGAGCAGGATGTTCGCGGTCTGCCCGATCACGAGCTTGCCGGCCCTCAGGAACGGCGGCGCGAAAGGCGGACGGGCGAGCGCGCCGTCCTCGAGCAGCGCGAGCATGCGCTCCTCGCCGCCTTTCGCGCGGGCGATGTCCACGTAGGGCACTCCGGCTTCCTCGAGCGCGAGCCGGACGAATTCGCCGCGACCCGGGATCGAGGACCAGTAATGCAGTTCGTAGCGCATGGGGAACTCCTCGATTTGGGCTGGCGGGACCGCCTCGGCCGAAGATCGCCGCCGCTCAGGGCTTCTTCTTTTCCTCGCCGGATTCCAGCAGCCCCGCGGCCCCCGTTCCCGAAGGCAGCACGCCGGCCCGGGCGTAGATGCCGAGCTTGTCGCGCGAATCCTGGATGTCGAGGTTGCGCATGTGGAGCTGCCCGATGCGGTCGACGGGCGAGAAGGCCTCGTCGGCCACGCGCTCCATCGACAGGCGCTCGGGGTGGTAGGTGAGGTTGGGGCTCGTCGTGTCGAGGATCGTGTAGTCGTCCCCGCGCCGCAGCTCGATCGCCACCTCGCCCGTGACGGCGCGGCCCACCCAGCGCTGGATCGTGTCGCGCAGCATCAGGCTCTGCGGGTCGAACCAGCGGCCCTCGTAGAGCAGGCGCCCGAGCCTGCGCCCCATCGTGCGGTAGTTGTCGATCGTGCCCTCGTTGTGGATGGCCGAGAGCAGCCGCTCGTAGGCGATGAAGAGGAGCGCCATGCCCGGGGCCCTCGTAGATGCCGCGGCTCTTCGCCTCGATGATGCGGTTCTCGATCTGGTCGGAGATGCCCAGCCCGTGGCGCCCGCCGATGCGGTTGGCCTCCAGGGCGAGCTCCACGCGGCTGGCGAACGTCTGGCCGTTGAGGGCGACCGGGAAGCCCTCCTCGAAGCGCACGGTGACCTCCTCGGGCCGTATCTCGACCGCGGGATCCCAGTGCTTCACCGACATGATGGGCTGCACGATGCGCAGGCCCTTGTTCAGGAACTCGAGCTCCTTCGCCTCGTGCGTGGCGCCCCAGATGTTGGAGTCGGTCGAGTAGGCCTTCTCCATGCTCATCTTGTAGGGGAGGTTGCGGGAGGCGAGCCACTCGCTCATCTCCTTGCGCCCGCCCATCTCGCGCACGAAGTCCCGGTCCAGCCAGGGCTTGTAGATGCGCAGCGCCGGGTTCGCCAGCAGCCCGTAGCGGTAGAACCGCTCGATGTCGTTGCCCTTGTAGGTGGAGCCGTCGCCCCAGACGTTGACGCCGTCCTCCTGCATGGCCTTCACGAGCACCGTGCCGGTCACCGCGCGCCCGAGAGGGGTGGTGTTGAAGTACGTCCGCCCGGCCGTGGTGATGTGGAAGGCGCCGCACTGCAGGGCGACCAGGCCCTCGTGGACGAGCGCCTCGCGGCAATCGACGAGGCGGGCCTCTTCGGCGCCGTAGAGCTTCGCCCGGCGCGTGATGTCGTCGTAGTCGCTCTCGTCGGGCTGCGCGAGGTTGGCCGTGTAGGCGTAGGGGATGGCGCCGTGGTGGCGCATCCAGGCGAGGGCGGCGGAGGTGTCGAGGCCGCCGGAGAAGGCGATGCCGACGCGCTCGCCCTTGGGGAGGGACAGGAGGATTTTGCTCATGGTGGCGCCATTTTATCGCGCCACCGGCCGGATCACCCGCCCGGGTGGGCTAAAATCGATATCCCTCCCCGCCGCAGAAGCCCCCCGCATGCGCCTCGCCCGCTTCGCCTGCCTCGCCCTCTGCGCCTTCCTCGCCCTGCCCGGCCTCGCGCCCGCGCAACCGGCCGCGCCGGCGGTCCAGGCGCCCAAGCCCCGCCTTTACCTCTGGGAAGTGACCTCCCTCACCAACCGCGTCTTCCTGTACGGCACCGTGCACGCGGGGAAGGCGAGCTTCTTCCCGCTGCCCGAGCCCGTGCAGCAGGCCTTCGTGGACTCGAAGGTGATCGCCGTCGAGGCCGACATCACCAACCAGAAGGCGATGGAGGCGGGCTCCGCCTCGATGCTCCTGAAGCCGCCCGCCACGCTCTCGCAAGTGGTGCCCGCGCCCCTCTACGAGCGCTTCCGCAAGCAGCTCCAGCGCTACGGCCTGCCCGAGGCGCAGTTCGCGCAGTTCAAGCCCTTCCCGGCCGCCTCGCTCCTCGCCTTCGCGGAATGGGGGCGGCTGGGCTACTCGCAGCAATACGGCGTCGACCTCCACATCATCAGGCTGGCCCGCGACCTGAAGAAGCGCCTGGTCGAGATCGAGGGCGCCAAGATCCAGACGGAGCTCATGGACTCCCTCACGGAAAAGGAAGGCCTGCAGGCCCTCGAGGGCACGGTCATGGCGCTGGAGAGCGGCCTCACGCGCGAGCAGATCACGGGCCTGGTGAACGCCTGGCAGTCCGGCGATCCGGACCTGCTGCTGGAAGTCGCGCGCGCCTACAACGAGACGGTGCCCGGCGCGAAGGCGCTCGAGGAGAAGTTCATCTGGTCGCGCCACGACGCGATGGCGGACAAGATCGAGTCCTACCTGCTGGGACGCGAGCCGGCGTTCGTGGCGGTGGGGGCGCTCCACCTGGCCGGGCCGCGCGGGCTGGTGGAGATCCTGAGGAAGCGCGGTTACACGGTGAGGCAACTATGAGCACGAGTCGGGAAGGCGGACGCATCCTCGTCGAGCAACTGGTGATCCACGGGGCCGACACGGTCTTCTCCGTGCCGGGGGAGAGCTTCCTGCCGGTGCTGGACGGCCTGCACGAGCACCGCGCGAAGGTGAAGCTCGTCACCTGCCGCCACGAGTCCGGCGCGGCCAACATGGCGGAGGCGCACGCGAAGCTCACGGGCCGCCCGGGGATCTGCTTCGTGACGCGCGGGCCGGGCGCCACGCAGGCTTCCGTGGGCGTGCACACGGCGTTCCAGGACTCCACCCCGATGATCCTCTTCGTGGGCGACGTGGGCTCGGGGTTCCGCGACCGCGAGGCGTTCCAGGAAGTGGACTTCGCCGCCATGTTCGCGCCGCTGGCCAAGTGGGCCGCCCGCATCGATTCGGTCGAGCGCATTCCCGAGTACGTGAACCGCGCCTTCACGGTGGCGATGTCGGGCCGCCGCGGGCCGGTCGTGCTGGCGCTGCCCGAGGACGTCCTGTCGGCCACCGCGAGCGTGCCCGACGCGCGCATGTACACCCCGGCGCACGCCGAGCCCGGCGCGGGCGAGATGGAGCGCCTGCGGGAGCTGCTCGCCGCGCGCCAAGCGCCCCCTCGTGGTGCTGGGCGGGAGCGCCTGGTCGAAGGACGCCTGCGAGGACATCCGCAAGTTCGCGGAGGCTAATCCACCTGCCGGTCGCCTGCGCCTTCCGCTTCCAGGACCTCTTCGACAACCGCCACGCGAACTACGTGGGCGACGTGGGCGTCGGCATCAACCCGATCCTCGCCGAGCGCGTGCGCACCGCGGACGTCCTCCTCGTCGTCGGCGCGCGCATGGGCGAGATGACCACGAGCGGCTACACGCTCATCGATTCGCCGGTGCCGCGCCAGAAGCTCGTGCACGTCATGACGGGCGCCGAGGAGCTGGGCCGCGTCTACCAGGCGGAGATCCCCATCCTCGCGAGCATGGGCCGCTTCGCGCGCGCCGCGGCCGCGATGGCGCCGGTGGACGCCTCCGCCTGGAAGTCGAGCGTCGCGGAGGCGAGGGCGGACTACCTCGCGTGGACCGCGCGCCGCGAGATTCCCGGCAAGGTGCAGATGTGGGACATCGTCGACTGGCTGGACAAGCACCTGCCGGAGGACGCGATCCTCACCAACGGCGCCGGCAACTACACCACCTGGCTGCACCGCTTCCACCGCTACACGGGCTTCCGCACGCAGCTGGCGCCCACCTCCGGCGCGATGGGCTACGGCGTGCCGGCGGCCATCGCCGCGAAGATCGCGGAGCCGAAGCGCACGGTGGTCGCCTTCGCCGGCGACGGCTGCTTCCTCATGGCGGGGCAGGAGCTCGCCACGGCCGTGCAGTACAACGCGGCGATCATCGTCGTGGTCGTGAACAACGGCATGTACGGCACCATCCGCATGCACCAGGAGAAGCACTATCCCGGGCGCGTGCACGGCACCGAGCTCGTGAACCCGCACTTCGCCGCCTACGCGCGCTCCTTCGGGGCGGCGGGCGAGATCGTGGAGGAGACGGCGCAGTTCGGGCCGGCGTTCGAGCGCTGCGTGGCCTCGGGGAAGCCGGCGGTCATCGAGGTGCGCATCGACCCGCAGGCGATCACGCCCAACACGACGCTGGACGCCATCCGCGCGGCCGCATCCGCCAGGAAGTGAACGCACAGCCCCCGTCGCCGCCGGAGGAGCGCGACGCCGACCCCCTCGAGACGGGCGAGTGGATCGAGGCGCTCGACGCCCTCATCGCCTCGGAAGGCAAGGAGCGCGCGACGTTCCTGCTGCGCCGGCTCCTCCAGCACGCCCGCGTGCGCCGCGTGCCGCTGCCGCAGGTGCTCGCCACGCCGTACGTGAACACCATCGGCCTGGACGAGCAGCCGCCCTACCAGGGCAACCTCGAGATCGAGTCGCGCCTGTCCGCGCTGGTGCGCTGGAACGCGCTCGCCATGGTGGTGCGGGCCAACCGCGCCTCCGGCGAACTGGGCGGGCACATCGCGAGCTACGCCTCGGCCGCGGACCTCTTCGAGGTGGGCTTCAACCACTTCTTCCGCGCGGGGCAGTCGGGCGACGTGGTCTATTTCCAGCCGCACTCCGCGCCGGGCGTGTACGCGCGCGCCTATCCTCGAGGGGCGACTGGCCGAGGAGCAGCTCGACAACTACCGCCGCGAGACGCGGGGCCTGGGCCTCTCCTCGTACCCGCATCCGTGGCTCATGCCGGGCTTCTGGCAGTTCCCCACCGGCTCGATGGGGCTGGGGCCGCTCTTCGCCATCTACCAGGCGCGCTTCATGCGCTACCTCGAGCACCGCGGCCACGCGCAGACCGGCGGACGCAAGGTCTGGGCGTTCGTGGGCGACGGCGAGATGGACGAGCCGGAGGCGCTCGCGGGGCTGTCCGTCGCCGCGCGCGAGCGCCTCGACAACCTCGTCCTCGTGGTGAACTGCAACCTGCAGCGGCTCGACGGCCCCGTGCGCGGCAACGGCTCCATCGTGCAGGAGCTCGAGGGCCTCTTCGCCGGCGCCGGGCTGGAACGTGATCAAGGTGCTCTGGGGCGGGGACTGGGACCCGCTCTTCGCGCGCGACGCGCACCAGCTCCTCGAGAAGCGCTTCGCGGAGACGGTGGACGGCGAGTTCCAGACCTACGCCGCCACCGACGGGCGCTTCAACCGCGAGCACTTCTTCAACAAGTACCCGGAGCTGCAGAGCCTCGCCGCGCACCTGTCCGACGACGACATCGACCGCCTGCGCCGCGGCGGCCACGACCCGGTGAAGATCTTCTCGGCCTACTGGCACGCGGCGCGCCACGCGGGGCAGCCCACCGTCATCCTCGCCCAGACCAAGAAGGGCTACGGCATGGGCACGGCGGGGCAGGGGCGCATGACCACGCATTCGCAGAAGAAGCTGGATACGGAGGAGCTCCTCGCCTTCCGCGACCGCTTCGCCCTGCCGCTCACCGACGCGCAGGTGGAGAACTGCGAGTTCGTGCGGCCGCCGCGCGAGAGCCCCGAGATGGCCTACCTGCACGCGCGGCGCGAGAAGCTGGGCGGGTACCTGCCGGCCCGCGTGTCGACCTGCGAGCCGGTCGCGACCCCTGCGGCAGGCGCGTTCGCGAAGTTCGCGCTGGAGGCCGGCGGCAAGGAGATGTCCACGACCGTCGCCTTCGTGCGCATGATCGGCGCGCTCCTCAAGGACCCGGCGCTGGGCAGGCGCATCGTCCCCATCATCGCGGACGAGGCGCGCACCTTCGGCATGGCGGACCTCTTCCGCCAGATCGGCATCTACTCGCCGCTGGGCCAGCTCTACGAGCCCGAGGACCGCGAGCAGCTCTCGCTTCTACAAGGAGGCCGTGGACGGCCAGATCCTGGAGGAGGGCATCAACGAGGCCGGCGCCATCGCCTCGTGGGTCGCCGCGGCCACGAGCTACTCGGCGCACGGCATCGCGATGCTGCCGATGTACATCTACTACTCGATGTTCGGCTTCCAGCGCGTGGGCGATGCCATCTGGGCGGCGGCGGATTCGCGCTCGCGCGGCTTCCTCCTCGGCGCCACGGCCGGGCGCACCACGCTCTCGGGCGAGGGACTGCAGCACCAGGACGGGACCAGCCACCTCGTGGCCTCCACCATCCCCAACTGCCGCGCCTACGACCCGGCCTTCGCGTACGAGCTGGCCGTGATCCTCGAGGACGGCATGCGCCGCATGCTCTCGGCGCAGGAGGACGTCTTCTACTACGTGACGGTGATGAACGAGCCGTACGCGCAGCCCTCGATGCCGGAGGGCGCGCGGGAGGGGATCCTGCGCGGGATGCACCGCGTGCGCGAGGCTCGCGGGGCGAAGGTGCGGCTGCTGGGGGCCGGGACGATCCTGCCGGAGGCGATGGCGGCCGCGGAGCTGCTCGAGCGGGACTGGCAGGTGAGCGCCGAGGTGTACTCGGTGACGAGCTTCACGGAGCTGCGGCGCGAGGCGATGGAGGCCTCGCGCGCGGCGCGGCTGGGCGGGAAGGCGGCGCTGCCCTGGGTCGCGCAGCAGCTCCCGGCGACCGGGGTGCCCGTCGTGGCCGCGAGCGACTACGTGAGCGCCGTGGCCGACCTCATCCGGCCGTGGGTGGGCGACGCGTACGTCGCGCTGGGAACCGACGGCTTCGGGCGCAGCGACACGCGCGAGCGCCTGCGCCGCTTCTTCGAGGTGGACCGGCATGCGATCGCCGTGGCGGCCCTTCACGCCCTCGGCGATGCGCGCCAGGCCGAGGCGATGAAGCGCTACGGCGTCGACGGCGCGAGCGCGCCGCCCTGGCGGAGGTGAGCCCGCTTCCCGCGCCGTAGGGCCGGATCCCGGCATCGGCGGGAAGGGGAGTCCGCGCGCGCTACCGAAGGCGAAGCGCGTGGTCGAGGGAAGCGGCGCCCGCCCCGCGCCCCGCGAGGTAGAGCGCCAGCGCGGCCCACGTGAGGTGCGTCGGCCACGCGTCGGGGTACACGAAGACCTGGATCACCGCGGTCATGCCCAGCAGCCCCAGGGCGGAAAGCCGCGTGAAGAGGCCCAGGACCAGGAGCACGGGAAGCAGGTGCTCGGCGTAGGTGGCGAGGTGCGCGGCGAGCTCCGGCGCGAGGATCGGCACCTTGTACTCCTCGCGGAAGAGCGTGTAGGCGCCCTCGCTCACGGTGAGGAAGCCCTCGACCTTGGTCCGGCCCGACAGGAAGAAGACGGCGCCCAGCGCAAGGCGGGCGCACAGGGCGAGCAGCCCGTGGCCGATGAGCGCGGAAAGCGCGTCGGCGACGCGGTTCCAGGCGGCCGCGGAGGCTGGTGGCGGGGGTGGCGGCGACGGCGGCGTCGATCATGGAGGGCTCCTTCGGGATTCGTTGTCGTGGGGCAGGGAAAGCCGCGCGAAGGCGCCGGCATCGACGAGCGCGAAGAGGAGCCGGACGAGGTTGGCCGTTGTCGTCGGCCTCGAGCGCCGCATCGAGCGCGCCGGCGACGGGATGGCCGCTCGGCGCAGGCATCGAGGAAGCGGCAGGCGGCGCGCGTCGATGGCCGTCCAGCGCACCGCGCCGTCGGGCCGCGTGAGCAGCGCGCCCTCGCCCCGCCAGTCGATCTCGCTCTCGTCGCCGCTTTCCTCGCGGTTGCGCCGCCAGATCGTGTAGATCGGGGCGTCGGGAAACCACGCCCAGCGCGCGGCCGGGTGGAGATGCAGGACCGTGCCCGCGAGCGCATCGGGATCGATTCCGGCGAGCGAGGCTCGATCGAGCGCCGGCTGCGTCCGCGGCGACGTGCGCCTGCGTCCACAGGCGGTCGAGGCGCGCGACGTCGGCAAGGTACGGGAGGTCCGCGGCGGGCGCGAAGCCCGCGAGGAACGCGGGAAGGGACGCCCCGTAGGCCAGGAGCGACGGCTCCGTCGGCAGCTCGCCCGCGACGTAGACGGCGGCCGCCGCGCGGAACCATTCGTCCCCCACCAACCGGGCCACGGCGGGGAAGTTGGCCTGCAGGGCGTCGATGCAGCCCTTCATCACGGTGTTGCGATAGACCGCGAAGGCCGGTTGCGAGACGAGCCCCGCCACCGCCGCGCCGGCCCGCGCGGGCTCGACCATGAGCGCGCGCGCGAACGCATCCTGGAAGCGCGGCGAGCGACACCCCGGCCTCGGCGCGCATCACGCGGCCCTCGCCATGGGGGCCTGGAGCGCCGCGTGCGCCCGCTCGCGCTCGGCGAGCAGCACCTCGAAAGCGGGCAGCTGGTCGTCGCGCTCGATGAGGGTGGGGCGCGGCCCGATGCGCGCGACGAGCCGTTCGTAGAGCGCCCACACGGGCTCGCTCACCGGGCGCGTCGTGCGAATCGACGAGCAGCCGCTCGCCCAGCAGGGGGTCGGGCGAATGGCCGGCGAGGTGGATCTCCATCACCGCCTCGCCGGGAAAGGCGTCGACGTACGCCGCGGCGTCGAACCCGAGGTTCGCCGCGGACACGAAGACGTTGTTCACGTCGAGGAGCAGCCCGCATCCCGTTCGCCGGGACAGCTCGCCGAGGAAGTCGATCTCGCCGAACTCGTGGCCCTCGATGCGCAGGTAGTGCGACGGGTTCTCGATGGCCAGGCGCCGGCCCAGCGCGTCCTGCGCGGCCGAGACATTGGCGCAGATGCGCGCGAGCGCCTCGCCCGTGCGCGGAAACGGCAGCAGGTCCGGGTGGTACGCCCCGCGCCACGCGGACCACGCGAGGTGCTCGGAGACGAGCGCGGGCTCGATGCGGTCGGCGAGCGCGCGCAGGCGCGCGAGGTGCCGCGCGTCCGGGGGCGCGTCCGCCGCCAGCGAAAGCGCCACGCCGTGAAGGCTCACGGCATGGCGTTCGCGGATCGCGTGCAGCCAGGCGAGCCGCGGCCCGCCGTCGACGAGGTAGTTCTCCGGGTGCACCTCGAACCACAGCCCCGCCGCCGGGCAGTCGCGCGCCGACTCGTAGTGCTGGGGCTTGAGTCCCAACCCGGCGGTGAGCATCGGGGCCATGGCGCGCGGGGCGTCCGGGCGGGCCGCTAGGCCTTCAGCGGGGTGAGCGAGCCCATCCCGGTGGGGGTCTTGATGCTGGTGCAGGTGCCCTTCGGGACGTGCTTCCAGGCGTTGCCCTGGTAGTCCTTCTTCGAGGTGCCGGCGCAGCTCGTGCCGGGGCCGGCGGCGCAGTCGTTCTTGCCGGCCATCGAGACGCCGTAGCACTTCTCCGTGGCGTCCTTCTTCATGTCCTTCTTGTCCATGTCGGCGGCGTGGACGGCGCCGGAGGCGAGGGCGGCGAGGGCCAGGGCGGTGACGGCGAGGTTGCGGGACTTCATGGTGAGGCTCCTTGATGTCGATGGAAGGGGAGGTACCGGCCCGGCGCCCGAGGCGGCCCGGACAGAACGGTCCGAGGGCTAGTTCGCGCGGCATTGGCGCCCGGTTACGCGCTCGGGCAGAATTCGCCGCTTCCGCGGAAAGTTCGCGCCGCCTGTAACCGGCGCGGCGGGACCCGCGAATACATGAGGAGTCGAAAGCGCGTGAGCGCACGGGAAGACCATCTGAAGGATCTGCTGGTCCGCGGGCTCTCCGGCGACGGCGCGGCCTACCACGCGTTCCTGAAGGCGCTGAGCGCATTCCTGCGCGGCTATCTCCGGGGGCGCCTCGCGCGCGTCCCCGACGAAGTGGAGGATCTCGTGCAGGAAACGCTGCTCGCGGTGCACAACCAGCGCCATACCTACGACGCGGCCCAGCCGCTCACGGCCTGGGTGCACGCCATCGCGCGCTACAAGATGATCGACTTCCTGCGCCGCCGCGCGGGCCGCGAGGCGATGAACGATCCGCTGGACGACGACGACGAGCTGCTGGGCGCCTCCGACGAGGAGGCCCGCGAGGCGCAGGCGCGACATGGCCACGCTGCTCGCGACGCTGCCCGACCGGCACCGGCTGCCCATCGTGCACGTGAAGATCGAGGGGCTGTCCGTGGCGGAGACCGCGAAGCTCACGGGCATGTCCGAATCGGCCGTCAAGGTGGGCATCCACCGCGGCCTCAAGGCGCTCGCCGCGCTCATCCGGGAATAGGCGATGGAAACCGACAAGCTGATCGCGATGCTCGCGAAGGACCCGGAGCCGGTGGCGGGCGGCGCGGTGCGCCGTCGCTACGGCGCGGCGCTTGCCGCCGGCGCCGCCGGCGCGCTCGTCCTCATGCTCGCCTTCTTCGGCGTGAGGCCCGACATCGCGCAGGCCGCGCGCGACCCGATGTTCTGGGTGAAGCTCGCGGTGCCGCTCGCCCTGCTCGCCGCGGCGCTCGCCGGGGCCACGCGCCTCGCGCGGCCCGGCGTCCGCGCGGGCTATGCCGCCGAGGCCCTGCTCGTGCCCGTCGGCGGCATCTGGGTGCTCGCGGGCGTCGCGCTGCTGTCGGCCGCGCCGGGCGAGCGCATGGCGCTCGTCCTCGGCAGCACCTGGGCGTCGTGCCCGTTCAGCATCGCGCTGCTGTCGGTGCCCGCCTTCGCCGCGACGTTCTGGGCCATGAAGGGGCTGGCCCCCACGCGGCCGGTGGCGGCGGGCGCGTTCTCGGGGCTCCTGGCCGGCGCGCTGGGCGCCGCCGTGTACTGCCTGCACTGCCCCGAGATGGCGCCGCCCTTCCTGGGCACGTGGTACCTGCTGGGGATGGCGCTTCCGTCGGTGGCCGGCGCCGTGGCGGGGCCGCGGCTGCTGCGCTGGTAGCGCAGCCCCTCAGCCCCGCGGGGGCTTGAGGAGTTCCAGCACCGCCTTGAAGCGCTCGTGCTCGCAGGTGCCGAGCCACTCGAAGACGATCATCTCGCGGCTCACGATGTCGGCGCCCGCCTGGCGCAGCCGCTCGACCGCGAGTTCGTGGTCCCGCGAGGCGCGCGACCCGCAGGCGGGCTCGACCACGTGGACCCGGAACCCGGTGCGCAGCAAGCCCGAGGGCGGTCTGCATCAGGCAGACGTGCGTTTCGCACCCCGCCACCACGACGTCGGTGGGCAGGGCGCCACCCGCATCGCGCAACGCGTCCACCAGGCCGTCCTCGCACGCGTCGAAATGCATCTTGGCGAGCGTCGTCTCGCAGCGCTCGCGGATCGCGCGCGCATTGGACCCCAGCCCGCGCGGGTTCTGCTCGGTGCCGACCACGCGGATGCCGAGGGCGCGGGCGCAGTCGGCCAGGCGCAGGGCCTCGGCCAGGACCTCCGTGCCCAGGTAGATGGCGGGCAGCAGCCGCTGCTGGAAATCCACCAGCACGAGAACGCTATGGCGCGGGTCGATCATGCGCCAGCCCAGCAGCACGTTGACGATGGCGTTGCCGATGCCCATCAGCGCCGCGCCGGAGATGAGCCCCGCGCAGATGGGCTCGCAGCCCTCCACCCAGAAGGTGTGCCCCTTCGTGCCCTTCACCGGATTGCGCCGGCCGGCCCACCAGAAGATCATCGCGCCCACCCACATCGCGAAGGTCGCCTCGGGAGGCAGCACCACGCCCAGGCCGATGGACACGGCGGAGAGCGGGAAGCGTCCCTTGCGTCATGATCTTGCGCCACCTCGATGGCCAGCGGCGCAGGCGGCGGCGACGATCATGGACACGACGGCCGAGGTCGGCAGGCCCGAGATCCCCTTGGTGATGAGGTCCGCCACGCCCTTCCATTGCAGGGCCGCGGGCATGGCGAACTGGTCGGAGACGATGGTGGCGGTCGTGCGCACCCCGTTCGCGTCCGCCGGCAGGAACAGGAGGAAGTAGAGCGGCACGCACGCCATGGCCCCGGCGAAGAGGCCGATCACGTGGCCCACCGCCTGCTGGCGGGGCTTGGCCCCCAGCATGTAGCCGGGCTTGATGTCGGAAAGCAGGTTGGCGGCGTTGGAGGCGATCTCCGCCGTCATCCCCGCGGGGATCAGGTTGCTCGCGGGGTTGGCGCGGTCGATGGCGCCCATGGTGAACTGCGTGATCTTCGCGAGCGAGCCGGTCGGCGTCCACGAGGTGAGCGCCATCGAGTTGGTGCAGATGATGGTGAGCACGAAGATGAGCGGCAGGGAGATCGCGGCGAGGAGCCACGGCACGCCGAAGAACTCGTGCGTGATCCAGACGCCCAGCACGCTGAAGACGGGCACGCCGACGGCGGAGATCCAGAGCGGCAACTCGATGTGCGCCAGCACGTCGGTGCCTTCCTTCTTCTTCCCGCCCAGCGACTTGAAGGCGCTCCGGAAGAGCTCCGGCCGCCCCGCGAGGCTCACGAGCGAGCCCACCACCATCATCGTCACGCCCCACCACAGCGACCACTGGTTGACGATCTCGGCGCGGTGATGGGCATCGCGGCGCCCGTGGCGGAGACGCGCGGCACGATGTCCCCGGCCTGGATCATGAGCGGGGCGAGGATCACGAAGTTCACGAACGCGCCCAGCAGGCAGCTCGTGGCGACCGCGATGCCCATGAGGCCGCCCACGCCCAGCATCGCGGCGTCCAGCGTGAGCCGAGCCCCAGCTGGCGCATGTCGGTGCCGAGGATGTTCGGGATCCACAGGTTCGCCTTGGCCGCGGCGGCGTAGTAGTAGGTGTCGAGCCGCTCGTGGAAGACCCAGGCCTCCTTGAGGCCGGCCCACTGGTCCATGCGCAGGACCTTCAGCTGCAGGAGCTTCATCCAGCCGTCGCTCACGACCATCTGGTAGAGGCCCGTGAAGAGCGCCGTGAAGCCCAGGAGCTTCGCCTTGTACATGCCCGCGGCCGCGGCACCCGTGTAGAGCGCGTCCAGCACCACGCCGCAGGCCCGCCCCTCGGGGAAGGGCAGCTGCTCCTCGTTGATGAAGCGCCGCTTCATCGGGAAGGCGAGCAGCACGCCGATGATCGAGATCACCACCATCCAGACGATCATCTGCCACCACGGCACGATGTGTCCCGGTGACGAGCATGTACGCCGCGAGGCTGGAGGTGAGGGGGGTGACGACGTAGCCCGCCGCCGTGGCGATGGACTGCGTGCAGTTGTTCTCGAGGATGGTGTAGTCGGACGGCGAGCCCCGCGCCGTGCAGGATGCGGAAGATCGCGAAGGCGAGGATCACCGAGGTGAGCCCCACGCCGATGGTGATGCCGGTCTTGCCGCAGATGTAGAGCCCGGTGGCCGCCAGCGCCCCGCCCAGCAGGAAGCCCGTGACGCCCGAGCGGATCGTGAGCTGCGGCATGTCGCCGCGGAACACGTTCGCGAACCACCATTGGTCCTTCTGCCCCCGGGACCAGGTGCGGACCTGTTCTTCGTCGAGCTGGATGAGCGCCATGCGTCCTCGCTGGAGGGTGTGACGGGAAGGGGCAGCCGGAGGCTTCCCCGGCCCCGCCGCTGACGCGAGGATACCCTAGCGCAGGCTCAGCCGGCGCTGCGTCTCGGCGATGAATTCCTCCATCTCCGGGTCGAGCGCGCTGCGGGAGGAGACGATCCCGACCGGCTCGCCGTTCTCCACCACGGGAATGTGGCGGAAGCCGTGGTCGTGCATGAGCAGCAGCGCGCGCCCGAAGATCTCGTCCGGGGGGACGCTGATCGGGTCCGCGGTCATCACCTCGCCGATCCGCGTGGCGGCCGGGTCGAGGCCCTTCCGCGACCACGCGGGACACCGACGTCGCGCTCGGTGAAGATCCCGACGAGGTGCTTGCCCTCGACCACCATCACGGCGCCGACGTTCTTCTTCGCCATGAGCTTCGCCGCCTTGGCCACGGTGGTTTCCGGCGGCGCGACGAGGCGCTTGCCCCGCTCCATGACGCTCTTGACGCGCATGCTGTACAAGGGATTTCCTCCTCCGGCAACGACTGCTCCTCGGGGGAGGCTAGGGGCGATGCGCGGGTTCCGGCTTGACGAGGATCAACCAGACGGGCTTTCCCTTGACGACGGTCGTTCGCCGCCGGCCCGCCGCCGGGTTAAAGTGGGGTACGCGCCCCGTTCCGGGCGTTCGCCAGAGGCTCCAGGAAGATGATCAGGAGACACCATCATGTGGGCCGGCCCCGCCTGATCCACCAGCTCCTCGAGCCGCGCGCCCTCCTCGAGATGGCCGCGCTGCCCGGGAAGCCTGCCGCTGCTTGCGCGGGCGCCCCGCGGCGACGGCCACCCGGTGCTGCTGCTGCCGGGGTTCATGGCGGAAGAGGTGACGCTCGTCGCGCTCAAGCTCTTTCTCGAGAGCCGCGGCTACGAAGTCCAGACCTGGGGCTTCGGGCGCAACGTCGGATTCAGCAGCCGGCACGCCAGCGCCCTCGAGCAGAAGATCCGCTACATGCACCACCGGAGCGGGCGCAAGGTGAGCCTCGTGGGGTGGAGCCTGGGCGGCATGTTCGCGATGTACGGCGCGCACGAGGCGCCCGAGTGCGTCCGTTCGGTCGTCACGCTCGGCAGTCCCGTGTCCTTCGACCCGGCCGGCAGCCAGTCGCCGGCGCTCGTGAAGGCGCTTTACCGCCTCATCTCGCACCCGATGGGGACCGCGGCGCACGTGACGCACCTCAGGGCCAAGAAGCTTCGCGAGCGCAAGGCGCTGCCCGTGCCGACTCACCTGCGTCTACTCCGTGACGGACGGCGTCGTGCCGCCGCAGGAGGCCACCATCGACGGCATCGCGGCGCTGCACGAGAACGTCCGGGTGCCCGGCAGCCACCTCGGGCTGGGGTTCAACCCGATCGTGCTCTGGATCCTCGCGGACCGCCTCGCCCAGCCGGAGGGGCGGTGGCGGCCGTTCGAGCCGTCGGGCGTGACCGGGCGGCTTTACCGGCTGCTGACCTACCGGTTCTCGCCGCCGGAGCGCCGCCGCTTCGCCCGCGCCTTCGCCGAAGCCTGCCGCCGCCCGCGCGCGAGGGCCAGGTACTCCTGGAAGGAGTCGCGCACGCACTGCGCGAAAACCTCCGGGTCGGGCATCTGCTCGCGGCACGACGTCGGCGACACGATGATCTTCCCGTCGTAGCTCGTCACCGCGAACACGAGGCCGAGCCCGTCGTTGATCGGCATGATCGCGGAGAAGTAGGTCATGCGGGCGCCGTTCAGGTAGAGGGGGATGGAAGGTCCCGGCACGTTCGCGATGGCGCAGTTGGCGAGCGGCGCGTGGCGCCCCGCGCCGAGGAGGGCGCTGCCCAGCATCTTCCCGGTGATCGCGAGCGTGGCGGCCGGGGCGTGCGTGCCGAATTCGGTGAGCTCGTGCGCGCCGATGGCGTGCGACATGACCTCGGAGGCCGCCGTCTGCTTCCGGATGCGCGCGAGCCGCTTCACCGGATCGGCGACGTCGACCCCGAGCATGATGTCCACCCACTGGACCTCCGGCCTGGCTCCCGGGCCCGCGGCGGGATCGCGCACGTAGACCGGCGCGAGTGCCGACAGGTCCCTGTCCGGAAGCTCGTCGTTCGCCTCCAGGTACCTGCGCAGGCCGCCCGCGCAGACCGCGAGCACGGCGTCGTTCACCTTCGCCCGCGGCACCAGCCCGCGGATCTCGCGGAAGTCGTCGAGCTGGAATCGCCTCGTCTCGAACACGCGGTAGGGCGACACGATGGTATTGAAGCGCGTCGGCGGGACCGGCTCCTCGCGCTTGGACAGGTCGTCGACCAGCGAGCGTGCCGCCTCACCCACTTGCGCGATCGCATTCCCGATGGGGCGCGCGAGCCGCAGGGGCGAGGCGGCCGTGTGCAGGATGCCGCGGCAGACGAGCTCCAGGTCGCCCGGGGGCGAGTCGGGGAACCACGGCTCGGGCGGCTCGGCCACCGGCGGAACCGGCGTCGTGTCGTGCAGCAGCGTCATGATCTCCGTGCCGCGCTCGACGTCGATCGCCGCGTGGTGCAGCTTGGTGAGCAGCGCGAAGCTCGACTTCGGCAGCCCCAGGAGGCTGTCGAGGCCCTCGATCACGTAGAGTTCCCAGAGGGGGCGGTTGGGGTCGAGCGGGCGCGCGTGGATGCGCGAGGCCTGGATGCAGAACTGCCGCCAGTCGCCCGGGCTCGGCAGGGCGATGTGGCGGACGTGGTATTCCAGGTCGAAATTCTCGTCCTCGATCCAGTATGGCTCGTCGAGCCCGAACGGCACCCGGCGCAGCTTCTGGCGGAAGATGGGCGAGAGGTGCAGCCGGCTCGCCACGAGCGCGAGGATGCTCTTGAAGCGCATCCGGCCCCCCGGGGCCGTCGAGGGGTCGTAGATCTGGACGAGGCTCACGTTGGAGGTGGCGTGGGCGCTCTCGGAGGAGAGGAAGCGCGCATCGCTTTCGCTGAGCCGTCTCATGGTGAACCGATCATGCCACAGACGCGCACCGCCGGCCGTGGCGGGGGGCTTCCGGGTGACGGGCGACGCGCCGCCGTGCGACGATGGCGCATGCCTCCCGCCTTCGACGTCGTCGCCTTTCGCTGCCGAAGCCCGGGGAAGGGCGGGGCCGCGTTTCGCGATCGAGGATTGAGGATCCGCATGAAGGCCACTCGTCGAGATCGCTCAAGGGCTCGCTCGCCGCCGCGGCGATCGGCCTCAACGTCCTGGTCATCTTCTCCTCCATGATGCCGTTCGCCCTGCTGAAGCTCGTCGTTCCGGCCACGCCGGTGCGCCGCTTCTGCGACCGGATCCTCAACGCGCTCGCGTTCCGGTGGATCGCTTTCAACGACTTCCTCATGGCCGCGGTCGGCCGCACGCGCTGGGACGTGCAGGGCCTGGGCCGCCTCGAGCGGCGCGGCTGGTACCTGGTGAGCTCGAACCACCAGTCGTGGGCCGACATCCTGGTGCTGCAGAAGGTGTTCCGCGGCCGCATCCCCTTCCTCAAGTTCTTCCTCAAGGAGGAACTGAAGTGGGTGCCGGTCATCGGCCTGGCCTGGTGGGCGCTCGACTTCCCCTTCATGAAGCGCGGGAAGAAGGGCGGGCGCAGCGACTTCGAGACCACGCGCATCGCCTGCGAGAAGTTCCGGCTCATTCCCACGTCGGTCATCAACTTCGTCGAGGGCACGCGCTTCACGCCGCGCGAAGCACTCCCGCCAGTCGTCGCCCTACCGGCACCTCCTCAAGCCCCGGGCGGGCGGGATGTCCGTGGCGCTGGCCACGATGGGCGAGGACTTCGATGCGCTGCTCGACGTGACCATCGCCTACCCGCGCGGCACCCCCACGTTCTGGGACCTGCTGTGCGGCCGCATGGAGGAGGTCGTGGTGCGCGTGACGCACCGGAAGATCCCGCCGCCGCTGGTCGGCGTCGCGGACATCGGCGACCCCGGCTTCCGCCGGGGCGTGCAGGAGTGGATCGGGCAGATGTGGGAGGAGAAGGACCGGCTGCTGGACGAGCTCCTGGCGGGGCCGGCGACCCGCTAGACTGCGGCCATGACCGGATCTTCCCGCCTCAATGCGCTCGACACCGCCTGGCTTTTCACCGAGTCGCGCGCCACCCCCAACCACGTCGGCGGGCTGCTGCAGTTCCGCCTGCCCGAGGGCGCGCGCAAGGACTTCATGCGCCGGCTGATGGCCGGGTTCCGCGGCCACCGGAAGTTCAAGGCGCCGTGGAACCGGCGGCTCAAGCACCCCTTCAACAAGAACCCGCTGCCCGTCTGGGTCGAGGACGACGACATCGACCTCGAGTACCACGTGCGGCACGCGGCCCTGCCGTGGCCCGGCGGCGAGCGCGAGCTGGGCGAGCTGGTCGGGCGGCTGCAGAGCCAGCCGCTCGACCTGAGCCGCCCGCCGTGGGAATGCACGGTCATCGAGGGGCTCGAGGGCAACCGCTTCGCGCTCTTCATCAAGATGCACCACTCGCTCATCGACGGGGTGAGCGGCATGAAGATGCTGCAGCGGGCGATGTCCCCCGACCGGGCGCAGAGCCTTCGCATGCCTCCCTTCTGGGCTCGGTCCGGGGCCGCGGCCCGGCCGAAGCGGCGTACGCCGTCGCCCACGCTGCGCGGGGGCCGCCGCCGCCGCAGTCGAGGCCCTCCGGGGGCAGGCGAAGTCCCTGCCGCAACTCGCCACGGCATTCGGGCAAGATCCTGCGGCGCGTGGGCGACGCCGGGCGAGGGCCTCGCCGTGCCCTTCGACTCGCCCCGGTCGATGCTCAACGGCCGCGTGCGCGAGAAGCGGCGCTTCGCGACGCAGCAGTTCGCGATGGAGCGCCTGCGCACGGCTGGCCGCGGCGGCCCACTGCACGATCAACGACGCGGTCCTGGCGATATGCTCGGGGGCGCTCCGGCGCTTCCTGCTCGAGCGCGACAGCCTTGCCGCCGAAGTCCCTGACCGCGGGCATCCCGGTTTCCGTGCGCCCCAAGGACGACGAGGGCAACGGCAACGCCATCAGCTTCATCGTCGCCACGCTCGCGACCGACGTCGCGGACCCGGCCGCGCGCCTGAAGGCGATCCGCGACTCCGTGAGCCATGCCAAGGCGCACGTGCAGGGGCTGCCGAGGGCGGCGATGATGCAGTACACGGTGCTGCTCATGGCGCCGACCATCATCACGCTGCTCACGGGGATCGGCGGGCGCACCGGCCGATGTTCAACATCACCATCTCCAACGTGCCGGGCCCCGAGAAGCCCCTGTACTTCCGCGGCGCCGAGCTGGTCGCGATCTACCCGGCCTCCATCGTGACGCACGGCCAGGCGCTCAACATCACGTGCCAGAGCTACGCGGGCTCGATGAACTTCGGCTTCACGGGCTGCCACTCCACGGTGCCGAGCCTGCAGAAGCTCGCCGTGTACGCGGCCGGACTCGCTCGAGGAGCTCGAGCGCGCGCTGCTACGCCGTCCCGCCCGCGAAGCCCCCGGCCGGGCGGCGAAAGGCCGCTCAGGGGCGCCGGAAGACGATGCGGTAGATCGCGTTGGCGTGGTCGTCGGAGACGAGGAGCGCGCCGTCCGGCATCACCTGCACGTCCACGGGCCGGCCCCAGGCCTTGTCGGCGGCCGCGTCGAGGAAGCCCTCGGCGAAGACGCCGTAGTCGACGACCTTGCCGCCCTCCACCTTCGCGCGCATCACGCGGTAGCCGCTCTTCTTCGAGCGGTTCCACGAGCCGTGCTCGGCGATGAAGACCTGGTTGCGGTACTCCGGCGGGAACATGGCGCCGGTGTAGAAGCGCATGCCGAGCGAAGCCACGTGCGCGCCGAACTTCTGCGCCGGGCGGCGTGAACTCGCGCGCAGTCGCGCCCCTTGGCGAAGTCGGGGTCGGGAACGTCGCCGCCGTGGCAGTAGGGGAAGCCGAAATGCATGCCCGCCTTCGGGCGCGTGGTTCAGCTCGTCCGGCGGCACGTCGTCGCCCATCATGTCGCGGCCGTTGTCGGTGAACCAGAGCTCCTTCGTCTCCGGGTGCCAGTCGAAGCCGACGGTGTTGCGCACGCCGCGCGCCACCACCTCCATGGCCGAGCCGTCGGGCTTCAGGCGCGTGATGCGAGGCGTAGGGGTCCTCCCGCTCGCAGACGTTGCAGGGCGCGCCAACCGGGATGTAGAGCCAGCCGTCGGGCCCGAAGCGGATGAATTTCCAGCCGTGGTGGCGATCCGTGGGGTACTTGTCGTAGACCAGGACGGGCTGCGGGACCGCGGGCAGGCTCGCCTCGATGGCGTCGTAGCGCCAGACGCGGTTCACTTCCGCGACGATAGAGCGCGCCGTCCTTGAGCGCCACGCCGTTGGGCATGTTGAGGCCGGTGGCGATCGTCACGGTCTCGAGCGCCTTCACGCCGTCGTGGCGGATGGCGTAGACGTTGCCGGCCGGCGGGTGGAGACGAAGAGCCAGCCCTTCTCGCCCAGCGCCATGCTGCGGGCATCCTTGACGCCCTCGGCGAAGACGCGAGATCTCGAAGCCGGGCGGGAGCTTCACGCGCTCCACGGGCGGCGCGGCAGTGGCGCGTCGGCGGCAGCGAGACGGCAGGAGCGGCGAGCGAGGACGAGGTGTCGTGCGTCATGGGGACGTCCTCAGGGTTTCGCCGAGGCGAGCAGCCGGTCCATGGCGCCGGCGTCGAAGCCGCGCATGCGCTGCTCGCCCACGATGATGAGCGGCACGCCGCTGCCGCCGTATTGCTCGAACTCGCGCCGGCCCGCGTCGGAGGCCTCGATGTCGACCTCGCGGTAGCCCACGCCCTTCTGGGCGAAGTACGCCTTCGCGCGCTTGCAGTGCGGGCACCACGGGTGGAGAACATCGTGACGGCGCTGCTGCGGGGCTTCGAGGTGTCGACGGCGGGCGGCCGCTTGAGCACGCGCGTCCACGTGTCGACCTCGGCGGGGCCGCCGAAGGACTGCACGCCGATCCGGAGTTCCTGCTTCTTCGCTTCCCCGGGCGGCTGGTCGCCGTAGTGGGTGCGCCCGTCGGGCCCCGTCCACTTGTAGACCTGCGCGGCCGCGGGCAGGGCCGCGATCGCGAGGCAGGCGAGGGCCAGGGCCCATCGGGAGACGCGGAGCGGGCGGTGCATCACGGGGCGGTCCTCCTCCCGGGGATTCTACGCACTCACGAACCGCAGCTCCGAGGCCGGCACGGCGAGCGCCACCGGCGTTCCCGGGGCGATGGGCGCGCGGCCCCGCGCGTGCGGGATGTCGGCCGTGACGCTGGCCTCGCCGACGCGGATCTCGTAGCGCAGGAACTCGCCCAGGAACTCCGCGCCTTCCATCGTGCCCTTGCAGCGCGAGGCCGTCGGGGGCGACTCCGCCCTCCAGGATGTGCACCGCGTGCGGCCGGAAGGCGAGGTTGAAGTCGCCCGCCGGCGGCTCGACGCCGGCCGGCAGCGCCACGTCCCCCAGCTGCGGGGACGCGAAGCGCAGCGCGCCGCCCTCGCGGCGGAAGGTGCCCGCGAAGAGGTTCACCGAGCCCACGAACTGCGCGACGAAGCGGTTCACCGGGAAGTCGAAGAGCTCCATCGGCGTGCCCACCTGCTGGATGACGCCCTCGTCCATCACCGCGACGCGGTGGCAGGTGGTGAGCGCCTCCTCCTGGTCGTGGGTGACGAAGATCGTCGTGATGCCCAGGCGCCGCTGCAGCTTCACCAGCTCCTGGCGCGTCTGCACGCGCAGCTTCGCGTCGAGGTTGGAGAGCGGCTCGTCGAGCAGCAGCACCTGCGGCTCGATGGCGAGCGTGCGCGCGATGGCCACCCGCTGCTGCTGGCCGCCGGAGAGCTGCCCGGGGCGGCGCTTCGCGTACTCGGCGAGGCCCACGAGGTCCAGGGCCGCCTTCGACCTTCGTCGCGGATGTCCGCGCGCGGGAGCTTGCGCTCCTCCAGCCCGAAGGCGACGTTCTGCTCCACCGTCATGTGCGGCCACAGCGCGTAGTTCTGGAACACCATGCCGACGTTGCGCTTCCAGGGCGGCGTGCCGGTGACGTCCTTGCCGCCGATGAGCACCTCGCCGCTCTGGTGCTGGTTGAATCCCGCGATGAGGCGAAGGAGCGTCGACTTGCCCGGAGCCCGAGGGGCCCAGGAGCGCGAAGAACTCGCCGGGCTCGACGGAGACGGTGATGTCCTTCAGGACCTGCGTCTTGCCGAAGGAAAGCGCGACGTGGCGGATGTCGACGCCGACCGGGTTCATTTGTGGCCTCCGGGGGACTGGTGCGGCGAGTTGGCCGCGACGAGACGGTGCGAAAGGTAGGTGCCGAAGGCGACGAGCGCCACGGCGATGACCCCCAGCGCCGCGCCGGGCCCGCGGCCCAGGACGGACTGGAAGTAGAGGTAGATCCCGTAGGACATGGGCGCCAGGCTCTCGCGGCTGGTGAGGAGGATCGTCTCCGAGATCTCGGCGGCCGCGGTGATGAAGCTGGTCACGAACCCGGCGAGGATGCCGCCCATCATGAGCGGCACGACGACGCGGCGGATGGTGCTCCAGCGGCCCGGCGCCGAGGTTCTCGGCCGCCTCCTCGAGCGCGGGATGCACCTGGGTGAGCGCCGCCATGCACGAGCGCAGCGCGTAGGGAAGGCGGCGCACGGCGTAGGCGAGCACGAAGATGATCCAGCTCGCGGTGAGCGCGCCGCCGCCGAAGGGCAGCTCCACGCCCTTGAAGGTGCGCAGGTAGCCGATGCCGAGCACGAGCCCCGGCATCGCGAGCGCCACGGTGACCAGGTGGTCGAGGAGCTGGCGGCCGGGCAGCTGCGTGCGCAGCACGATGTAGGCGATGGCCACGCCGATGGCCACGTCGATGAGGGCCGCGAGCCCGCAGTAGAGGAACGTGTTCCAGATCATCTGCTTCGATTCCGTGAACACGGTCGCGTAGTGGGCGAGCGTGAACTGCTCCGGCAGCACGGTGAAGCTCCACACCTTGGAGAGCGACAGCAGCAGGATGCCCAGGTGCGGCGAGAGCACGAGGAAGAGCATCCCGGCGATCCAGCCGTAGGCGAGCACGGACTGCCAGGGCGTGAGCCGGCGCTTCGGCGCCTGCACGCCGCCGCGCGAGACGAGCGCGTAGTCGCGCCGCTTCACGAACCACCACGAGCCGCCCATGGCGCCCACGGAGAAGGCCACGAGGATCACGCAGATCACGTAGCCGATGGGGTCCTCGAGGCCGATGGAGGTCACGCGCAGGTACGCCTGGGGGGCCAGCATGTTGGTGACGTTCAGCACGAGCGGCGTGCCGAGGTCGTCGAAGACCTTGATGAAGACGAGCGAGGCCCCGGCGACGTAGCCCGGCATCGCGAGCGGGAAGACCACCTTGCGGAAGAGCCGCCAGCCGGAGGCGCCGAGGTTCTGCGCGGCCTCCTCCATGGACGAGTCGATGTTGGCGAGCGAGGCCGAGAGGTTGAGCAGGATGAACGGGAAGTAGTGCAGCGTCTCGACGAAGATCACGCCGTTCAGCCCCTCCATGAGGGGAAGCGTGACGCCGAAGGCGTCCTTGAGGATCAGGTTCACCGAGCCCGAGCGCCCGAAGAGGAGCTGCATGGCCGCCGCGCCCACGAACGCGGGCATCACGAGCGGCAGCACGCCCAGCGTCTGGATGAGGATCGCGCCGCGGAACTGGAAGCGCACCGTGAGGTACGCGAGCGGCACCGCGATGAGGGTGCCGAGGCCGACCGTCATGCCGGCCACGAAGAGGCTGTTGGCGAAGGATTCCCGCATGAGCGAGATCTCCGAGAACGCCGAGAAGTGCGCGAGCGTGAAGCCGCCCTGCCCGTCGGAGAAGGCGGTGTACACCACCGTCACCACGGGGATGACGAGGAAGGCGACGAGGAACGCGGCGATCGCGAGTCGCGACCGCCGCGATGCCCGGGTGGGTGCGCCTCACCCGGACTTACTTCGCGCTGCTGGCCAGCTCGACGGCCTTCGCGTAGTTGGCCTTCGCCTTGCCGCCCACTCCTCCTCGACCTTCGCCTTGGCCTTCGAGGCCTCGGCGTCCGTCTTCTTCGCCTTGAAGAGGGCGAGGAGCTGCTTGTCGGCGGCCTGCTTCTCGTCGACGACCGGCGTGAGGACGAGCTTCCTCGCCTCGTCGAGCTGCGCGCTCTTCCTGCCGCCCAGGCGCTTGTCCGCGTCGTAGATCGCCTTCATCGCCGCCACGAGCTCCTTGTGGCGGAAGGTGATGAGCTGGTCGAAGAGCGACACCACGACGTAGTAGCGCGACTCCGACAGGTTGGAGTCGAAGTTCACCTTGGCCTGGATCTTCCCGCCGAAGGGGTTGGGGTAGCCGGCGGGCGCCTTGGCGTAGACCGACGGCAGCACCGGCAGGCGGCTGATGTCCTTCTGCAGGAGCAGCAGCTGCCCTTCCTCGGAGAGCGTGAACTCGATGAAGCGCTTGCCGGCCTCGCTCGACTTGGCGCCGTCGATGAGGGCGATGTTGGCCGGGACGATCGCGGTGACCGACGGGTAGACGAACTCCACCGGCATGCCCGAGTTCTTGGCCGCCAGCCCGAAGAAGTCGATGACCAGGCCGATGCCGAACTGCCCGTTGTTCACGCCGTCGGGCACGCCGAAGCTCCTCTCGGTGATGGCCGCGCTGTTGCGCGCAGATGGCGAGCAGCTGCTCCCAGCCCTTGTTCCAGCCCTCGCCCTGCAGGATCGTCTCCACGGTGAGGTGGGTCGTGCCGGAGCGCGACGGGCTCGAGATCGCGAGGTGGCCGAAGTAGACCGGCTTCACGAGGTCGGCCCATTCCTTCGGCTCGGGCAGGTTGTTCGCCTTCATGTAGCGCGTGTTCCACATGAGGCCGTAGCCGGCGAGCGCCTGGCCGCGGTAGTAGCCCTCGGGGTCGTTCACCGGGTAGTTGCCCACCTTCGACGGGGATGGCGGGGTTGCCCGGGTCCGATCTTCTGCAGGAGCTTGCCGCCGGACAGCACCTCGAAGGCGTCGGGGGCGGAGGCCCAGAACACCTCGGGGCGGGAGCCCGCGGCCTGCTCGCGGACGTAGGCGATGCCGGCGGCGGTGTTCTTGTTCAGGATCTCGACCTTGTCGTTCGGGTACTTCGCCTCGTAGGCCTTCTTGTAGGCGGTGGTGATCTCCTTGGGGAAGGACGTCACGACCGTCACGGTGTCGGCGGCGGCGGCGAACGGCAGGCAGGCGATGGCGAGCGCCAGGGCGCGGATGAGAGGGGCTTTCATGGGTTTCCTCCGGGGGTGGACTTCACGGGTTTTTGCGGGGATTCTAGCAGCCGTTCCCCGCGTTCCCGCTACGACCATGGCCGAACTCGTTTTCCGGGAGGATCCCTATGCCCGCGCATGCCGGGCGCGCGTCGTCGGCGTCTCGCCGGCCGGCATCTTGCTCGACCGCACGGTGTTCTACCCGTCGGGCGGGGGCCAGCCCGGGGACAGCGGGATGCTCGTGCGTGCCGACGGGTCCCGGGTGCGCATCGGCGGGCGCCGTGAAGGGCGAGGGGGCGGATGGCGTGCTGCACGTCGCCCCGCCCGGGGAGCCGGCCCTGGAGGCCGGGGAGGAGGTCGAGGCCGTGCTCGACTGGGAGCGCCGCTATCGCCACATGCGCTTCCACACCGCGCTGCACCTGCTCTGCGCCGTCGTCCCGGCCCCGGTCACGGGCGGGCAGGTGGCCGAGGACAAGGCCCGGCTCGATTTCGACATCGAGATGGAGAAGCTCGTGAAGGAGCGGATCGAGGCGGAGCTGAACCGCCTCGTCGCCGAGGCCCACCCCGTGATGGCGCGCTGGATCGCGGACGAGGAGCTGGACGCGCGGCCCGAGCTGGTGCGCACGATGTCCGTGCAGCCGCCGCGGGGGCAGGGCGGCGTGCGCGTGCTCGAGATCGATGGCGTGGACCTCCAGCCCTGCGGCGGCACCCACGTGGCCAACACGCGGGAGGTCGGCCGCCTCGCCGTGACGAAGATCCGCAGCGAGGGCGCCCGCAACCGCCGCGTCGTCCTCGGTTTCGCCTGAAACACGGCCGTGCGGGCCCGCACACTCCCGCCGCGCACGCCCGTGCTAGCGTCTCCCGATGGAACCGTCGATGACCGACTGACGCCATGGCCGTTACGCCCCACGCATCCCCTGAAGCGCGAGACCGCCGAGGTCCTCGACGACCCCGTCGCGCACGCGGCGCTGCTCAACGCCTTCCCGAGCCTCGTCTGGTGCGCGGACGGCGACGGCGGGTGCAGCTTCGTGAACCAGGCGTGGACGGACTACACCGGCCGCGACCTGCGAGCTCGAGCGCGGCGCGGGGTGGCTCGATTCCGTCCACCCCGACGACCGCGAGGTGCTGGGGCGCGAGTGGTCCGAGGCCTTCGGCCTGCGCCGGCGCATCGAGACCGAGTTCCGCCTGCGGCGCGCCGACGGCGAGTACGGGTGGGTCCACCATTCCGCCGAGCCGGTCACGTCCGAAACGGGCCGGCTCGCCGGCTACCTCGGCACCTGCCACGACATCAGCGAGCGGCGCAACGCCGAGCTCGCGGCGCGCGCGCGGGCGCAGGAGATCCGGCTGCTGGCCGACAACGTCCCGGTCCTCGATCGCGCACTTCAGTCCCGACCTGCGCTGCCTGTTCGCCAACAAGGCCTACGCCTCGACGTGGGGCTGGGACGTGGAGGCGATCCTCGGGCGCACGGTCGAGGAGATCATCGGCCCCGAGGGCTTCCGCGAGATCGAGCCGCACATCCGCCGCGTGCTGAGGGGCGAGACGGTCACCTACGAGCGCGCGATCCCGGCGGCCGACGGCGGCACCCGCGTGCTCGAGGTGAACCTGCTGCCGCAGCTGGGCGAGGACGGGGCGGTCATGGCGGCGTTCGTGCTGATCTCGCGACATCTCGCGCCACCGCCTCTCCGAGCTGGCGGTGCGGGAAAGCGAGGAGCGGCTGCGCAAGTTCTCCGACGCGACGCACGAGGGCATCGTCTTCCACGAGAACGGCGTCCTCACCGACTGCAACGACGCGGCGCTGCGCCTCATCGGCTACCGCTACGAGGAGCTCGTCGGCCGGCCCGTGCTCGACTTCGTGGCGCCCGACTCGCGCGACACCGTGCTGAACAACATCCGCATGGGCTACGAGCGCCCCTACGAGGGCGCCATCGTGCACAAGGACGGCAGCCGCATCGCCGTGGAGATGACGGGCAAGGTGATGCCCTTCAAGGGCAAGAACTACCGGATGACGGTGATCCGCGACATCCGCGACCGCAAGGAGGCCGAGGCCCGCATCCAGTACCTGGCCCACCACGACACCCTCACGGGGCTGCCCAACCGCGCCCTCCTGATGGACCGCCTCGAGTTCATCCTCGCCTCCGCCCGGCGGCGCGAGTCGAAGGTCGGCATCCTGTTCATCGACCTCGACAACTTCAAGACGGTGAACGACTCCCTCGGCCACGCCGCGGGCGATGCGCTGCTGCGCCTGGTCGCCTCCCGCATCGAGGGGACGATCCGCTCGGTCGACGTGGTCTCGCGCCTGGGCGGCGACGAATTCCTCGTGGCCCTGCCGGACCTCGAGACCGAGCAGTCGCCCGTTCCCGTGGCGGAGAAGCTCCTCGCGGCCGTGAGCGAGCCGGTCGTCCTCGAGGGAAAGAGCCTGTCGGTGAGCCCGTCCATCGGCATCGCCGTCTTCCCGCGCGACGGCGCGGACGCCGAGGCCCTCATCCGCAACGCCGACGCCGCGATGTACCTCGCCAAGGACCGCGGCCGCAGCAACTTCCAGTTCTTCAGCGAGCGCCTCTCGCAGGCCGCCTTCGACACGCTCTCGCTCGAGACGCGCCTTCGCGAGGCGATCCGCGAGGAGGGCTTCGAGCTCCACTACCAGCCGCAGGTGCGCGTGGACACGGGACGCCTGGTCGGCCTCGAGGCGCTCATCCGCTGGCCGCAGGGCGACGGCGCGCCGGTCATGCCCAACGACTTCATCCCGATCGCCGAGCAGCGCGGCCTCATCATGCCCATCGGCGCGCTGGGTGCTCCGGCAGGCCTGCCGGCAGAACCGCATGTGGCAGCTTTCCGGGCTGCCGCGCGTGCCCGTCGCGGTGAACCTCTCGGCCATCCAGTTCAAGCAGAAGAACCTCGTCGCCGAGGTGGAGGCGGTCCTCGCCGAGACGGGCCTGGATGCCGAGTGGCTCGAGTTCGACCTGACCGAGAGCATGATCATGGAGGAGACGGCCGAGCTCATGCGCACGCTCGACGGCCTGCGCGTGCTGGGCGTGAGGCTCGCCATCGACGACTTCGGGATGGGGTATTCCTCGCTCTCGCACCTGAAGCGCTTCCCGATCCACAAGCTCAAGATCGACCGCAGCTTCGTGCGCGACATCGTGGACGACCCGGACGACCGCGCCATCACGGCCGCCATCATCGACATGGCCCGCAACATGGGCATCACCTCGAGCGCCGAGGGCGTGGAGACCCAGGCGCAGCTCGAGTTCCTGCGCAGCCGCGGCTGCGACGAGATGCAGGGCTTCATCGCGAGCCCGCCGCTGCGGGCGGACGGCGGTGGCGGCCTACCTCGCGACGCACCGCGACGGGCCCGGGTCGTCCGCCGTCAGCGTGCCGCGCAGCGCGTGACCGCGATCGCGGCGGCCGCGAGCGCCGCCCCGGCGATGAACGTCGCCTGCGGCCCGACGTAATGCCATAGCGCGCCGGCCAGGACGCTCGCGGCCAGCATCGCGACGCCGCAGCCCAGGTTGAAGACGCCGAAGGCGGTGCCCCTGCGCTCCGGCGGCGCGGTGGCCGCCACCATCGCCGACAGCAGCCCCTGCGTGAGGCCCATGTGGACGCCCCAGAGCGCCACGCCGGCCGACAGGGCGGCGACGCCGGCGGCGCCGGCGAGCGCGAGATCGGCCGCGACGAGCACCGCGGTGCCGATCGCGAGCAGCCCGCGCGTGCCGAGGCGGTCCGCGAGCCGCCCCGCCGGGTAGGCGACCGCCGCGAAGACGACGTTCATGCCGACCAGGACGAGCGGGGTCCAGGCAAGCGCCACGCCGAGGTTCTCCGCGCGCAGCAGCAGGAAGGCCTCGCTGAAGCGGGCCAGCGTGAGCGTGGCGCCCGCGGCCGTGACCCACCAGAACGCGCTTCCCAGTCCGCGCGCCGCGCGCCACGAGAAGGGCACCTTCGGCCGCGCGCCGTCCTCGTGCGGCGGCTCGCGCACGGCGAAGGCGATGAGGAGGAACGAGAGCGCGCCCGGGACGACCGCGACCCAGAAGACGGCGCGGAAATCGTTCGACCAGGCGAGCATGAGCGCCATGGCGAGGAGCGGGCCCGCGAACGCGCCCACCGTATCCAGCGACTGCCGCAGCCCGTAGGCGGCGCCGCGCGATTGCCGGCGGCGTCACGTCCGCGATGAGCGCGTCGCGCGGGGCGCCGCGGATGCCCTTCCCGATCCGGTCCACGAAGCGCGCGCCGAAGACGAGCCACGGTCCCGTGGCCAGCGCGAAGAACGGCTTCGAGACGGCCCCGAGCCCGTAGCCCGCGGCGGCGACCCACTTGCGGTGGCCGAGGGCATCCGAGAGCGTCCCGGAGAACGCCTTCATGGCGAGCGCCGTCGCCTCGGCCACGCCCTCGATGACGCCGACCGCCAGCGCGCTCGCCCCGAGGCCCACCGTGAGGTAGAGCGGCAGCAGGCTGTGGATCATCTCCGAGGAGACGTCCATCAGCAGGCTCACGAAGCCGAGGATCCAGACGGTGCGGGGCAGGGAGGCGGGAGCGTTCATCGCGCGGTGGAGGAGGGTGCGGGCCCATCGTAGCTTGCGGGCCACCGGCGTGGCGAGGCCGGCCGCGGACCGCGGCACTTCGGTTAGGATGGCCGCTCACCACGAGGGGAGGGAAGCGCCATGGCGGAAGCCGAAGCCGACGAGAAGAAGAAACCCGCCGAGGAGCCGCCGCCGGCCGACAAGCTGGTGGTCACGCGCCACCGCGCCCGCCTGGGCGGCCGCGACCTCGACTACACGGTCACCTGCGGCACGATCGTCATGAAGGAGGAGGCGGAAAAGGACGGCAAGGCGGAGAGCGACAAGGCGCGCGCCAGCGTCTTCTTCGTGGCCTACACGCTCGACGGCGCGGAGCCCGAGTCGCGGCCGCTGACCTTCTCGTTCAACGGCGGGCCGGGATCGAGTTCCGTGTGGCTGCACCTGGGCCTCCTCGGGCCGAAGCGCGTCGAGCTGGACGACGAGGGCTACGCGCCGCCCCCGCCGGGCCGCCTCGTCGACAACGAGCATTCGCTCCTGGACCGCTCCGACCTGGTGTTCATCGACCCGGTGGGCACCGGCTACAGCCGCATGGTCGCCGGCGAGAAGGTCGCCGAGTTCCACGAGTACAAGCGCGACCTGGAGAGCGTGGGCGAGTTCATCCGCCTCTACTGCTCGCGCTACGCGCGCTGGACGAGCCCGAAGTACCTCATCGGCGAGTCCTACGGCACCACGCGCGCCGCCGGGCTCTCGGGCCACCTGCTCGAGCGCTACGGCATGTACCTGAACGGCGTCATGCTCGTCTCCTGCGCGCTCGACTTCACGGTGCTTCGCTTCGAGCCCAACAACGACCTGCCGCCGGTGCTCTTCCTGCCGACCTACGCGGCGACCGCGTGGCACCACGGCAAGCTCCCCGCGGACCTGCAGGCGAAGCCGCTGCGTGCCGTGCTGGACGAGGTGGAGGCCTTCGCGGGCGGCGAATACGCCGCGGCGCTGTTCAAGGGCGACACCCTCGGCGCGGCGGAGCGTTCCGCGATCGCCGCGAAGGTGGCCCGCTACACGGGGCTCATCGCCCGACTACGTCGAGCGCACGAACCTGCGCGTCGAGATCCACCGCTTCTGCAAGGAGCTCCTGCGCGCCGAGGGCCGCACGCGTGGGCCGCCTCGACAGCCGCTTCAAGGGCACCGACCGCGACTCGGCGGGCGAGCATTTCGAGTTCGACCCGGGCTTCGCGCAGATCTACGGCGCCTATGCCGCCGCCATGAACGACTACGTGCGCCGCACCCTCAAGTTCGAGGCCGACGCGCCCTACGAGGTGCTCAAGGGCCTCTACCTCAACTGGGGCTGGAAGGACTTCGCCAACCGCTACGCCTCCGTGGGCGAGACGCTGCGCAAGGCGCTCGCCATGAACCCGCACATGCGCGTGCTGGTGGCCAACGGCTACTACGACTTCGCCACGCCGCACTTCGCGAGCGACTACACCTTCGACCACATGGGCATCGACCCCGCCGTGCGCGGCAACTTCAGCCGTCAGCTACTACGAGGCCGGGCACATGATGTACGTGCACAAGCCGTCGCTCGAGCGCCTGGCGAAGGACCTGCGCGACTTCGTCACGCCCTGACGCGAACGATCGCAGCTACGGGCACGCTGCCAATGTCGCCGTTCAGCTAGGACGCTGTCGCACTTCGTCGGCAGGGCGGTGTCAGTATGGACAGGTGCCGCGAGCTAGGACGGTGGCGTACTTCGTGGGCACGGCGGTGACAGTATGGACCGGCGCGGTTTCCGGTTGGGGGTGATTTTTTTCCGAATTCAGAAAAAAATCGACACCCAAACCGAATCCATCTGTCCATATGCGGAACCGGCTGCGATTACCGGAGTTCTGATGCCGGCATGCCCTCAAGCAACGGTCACGGACACGTAGTTGCCGCCGGACGCTGCGTTGCGCCTGCGTTGCGATGCCGTTCGAGCGCCCATTGCGACGTGTTCGCGGACCATCGGGTCGGGATCGTCGGACGCGGCGTCGCAGCGCATCGATCACCGCGGCGTAGTTGGCGCATTGCCGAGCGCGACGGCGATGTTGCGCAGCCACCGGGCGTGGCCGATGCGGCGGATGGCGGAGCCTTCGAGGCGGGTTCGAACTCCTCGCGCGTCCAGGCGAAGAGGTCGACGAGGGTCGCGGCGTCGAGGCCGTTGCGCATCGCGAAGTCCGGCACGGCGGCCATGCTGCGCGTACTTGTTCCACGGGCAGGCGAGCTGGCAGTCGTCGCAGCCGTAGATGCGGTTGCCCATGGCCGCGCGGAACTCCTCGGGGATCGGGCCCGGGTTCTCGATGGTGAGGTAGGAGATGCAGCGGCGCGCGTCGAGCTGGTAGGGCGCGACGATGGCCCGGGTCGGGCAGGCGTCGAGGCAGCGCTCGCAGGTGCCGCAGTGGCCGGCCACGGGCGCGTCCGTCGCGAGGTCCAGCCCCACGAAGAGCTCGCCCAGGAAGTACAGTCGAGCCGGCGTCGCGCGTGAGGAGCAGCGTGTGCTTGCCCGCCAGCCGAGCCCGGCGCGCGCGGCCAGCGCCACCTCCATCACCGGCGCGCTGTCGGTGAAGGCGCGGTAGGGGAATTCGCCCAGCTCGGCCACCATCCGGTCGGCGAGCGCCTGCAGGCGCGCGCGCAGCACCTTGTGGTAGTCGCGGCCGAGCGCGTAGCGGGAGACGTAGGCGAGCGCGGGGTCGGCGAGGACCTCGTGCGCGTCGCGGGCATCGCCCGGCCAGTAGTCCAGCCGCACGGTGACGACGCTCGCGGTGCCGGGCACCAGTTCCGCGGGGCGCGCGCGGCGGGCGCCGTGGCGTGCCATATAATCCATCGCGCCGTGCCAGCCGCGGCCGAGCCAGTCGAGGAGATGCGCCTCCTCCCGGGCGAGGTCGATGCCCGATACCGCCACCGCGTCGAAGCCGGCCTCGCGGCCCCACCGCTTCACGCGTTCCGGCCAGGGCGGCAGGTGTCAGGCCCGTTTCCATCGCGCAGATGGTAGCCCGAAGCGCTCCCTCTCCCCCGTGCCCACCCTCACGCTCCCCGACGAATCCGCCACCCTCGCGCTGGGCGCGGCGCTCGCGCCGCACCTCGCGCCGGGCCTCGTGGTGACCCTGCGCGGCGAGCTCGGGGCGGGCAAGACGACCCTCGTCCGCGGCCTCCTGCGGGCCCTGGGACATGCCGGACGGGTGAAAAGCCCCACCTATGCGCTGGTTGAAGTTTACGAAGTTTCGAGGTTAAGCTTGTATCACTTTGATTTTTATCGGTTCCACGACCCATCGGAATGGATCGACGCGGGTTTCCGGGACGTCTTCAACGGGCGAAACATCTGCCTGATCGAGTGGCCGGAGCGGGCCGGGGGACAGCTGCCGCCGGCGGACCTGGAAATCGCGCTCGAGGCGAAGGAGCCGGGACGCCTCGCGACGCTCACCGCGTTGTCTCCCGCGGGCGAGCGCTTGCTGGCCGCGTTGCCGCCAGCCTGATCCTCGCGCTCGCCGCGCCCGCCGCGTTCGCCGCGCAGACCGTCCTCGCCTCCCGCGTCTGGCCCGCGCAGGAATACACGCGCGTCACCTTCGAGACCGCGAAGCCCGTCCGCCACCAGTTCTTCGCCGTCGCAGGATCCCGAGCGCCTCGTGCTCGACCTCGAGGGCGTCGACCTCGACGACGAGCTGAAGAGCATCGTCGGCAAGGTGCGCGAGGACGACCCGTACATCAAGCAGGTGCGCGTGGCGCGCAACCGGCCCAACGTCGCGCGCGTGGTCTTCGACCTGAAGAGCGCCGTGAAGCCCTACGTCTTCCCGCTGGCGCCGGCGGGCGCGTACAAGCACCGGCTCGTGCTCGACATCTATCCCGAGAAGCCGCGCGATCCCGCTGCTCGCCCTCCTGCAGCCCGGGCCGGACCCTATCGGCGAGATGGCGAAGGCGCCGGTCCTCGAGTCGCCGCCCGCGTCGCCCGCGGCCCGCCGACCCGGCGAAGCCGGAGGCCGCGCCCGAGCTTCCCGTGGTGAAGGTCGATCCCGGCAAGGCGACCGCGGCCCGGCCGGCGGAGAAGCCGAAGGCGCCGCCGAAAGTCATGCGGATGGTGACGATCGTCATCGACGCGGGGCACGGCGGCGAGGACCCGGGCGCGCGCGGCCGCGGCGGCACGCTGGAGAAGGACGTGACGCTCGCCATCGCCAGGCGCCTCAAGGAGCGCATCGACCTCGAGCCGGGCATGCGCGCGGTGCTCACGCGCGACGGCGACTACTTCATCGGGCTCGCGCAGCGCGTGCAGAAGGCGCGCCGCGTGCAGGCCGACCTGCTTCGTCTCGGTGCACGCGGACGCGTTCGTGCAGCCGCACGCGCGCGGCTCCTCGGTGTTCGCGCTCTCGGAGCGCGGCGCCACCTCGGCCGCGGCGCGCTGGCTCGCCAAGCGCGAGAACGAGTCGGACCTCATCGGCGGCGTGAACCTCGACGTGAAGGACCCGGTGCTCGCGAGGACGCTGCTCGACCTGTCGCAGACGGCGGCGATCAACGACTCGCTCAAGCTCGGCAAGGCCGTGCTGGGCGAGCTGGGCGACGTGAACTCCGCTGCACAAGAGCGCCGTCGAGCAGGCCGGCTTCGCGGTCCTGAAGGCGCCCGGACATCCCGTCGATCCTGGTGGAGACGGCGTTCATCTCCAACCCGCAGGAGGAAAGGCGCCTCAAGGACGCGGCCTACCAGGAGAAGATGGCCAACGCGATGCTGCAGGGCATCCGCCGCTACCTCGCGCAGAACCCGCCGCTCGCCCGCACGCGCCTCGCGCAGGTCCCCTGAGAGTCAGTCCGCGGCCGTGGCGCGCCCGTCCGCGCCGCGCGCCTGCGCCCGGAGCATCGCCGATCGCCTCGAGGGCGGTCAGGGGCCGCGAGAAGAGGTAGCCCTGGAAGGAGTCGCACTGGCAGGCGCGCAGGAACTCGAGCTGCTGGCGCGTCTCCACGCCCTCGGCCACCACGCGCAGCTTGAGGCGCTTCGCCATCGCGATGATCGCCTCGGTGATGGAGCCGCTCGAGGCGTCGTCGGGCACGTTCGATGATGAAGGAGCGGTCGATCTTCAGGCCCGTCGCCGGCAGGCGCCGCAGCTGCCCGAGCGACGAGTAGCCGACGCCGAAGTCGTCGATCGACACGCCGATGCCCACGGCGCGCAGCTGCGCGAGGATCTCGATCGACTGCTCGAGGTTCCTCATCACCATCGTCTCGGTGATCTCGACCTCGACGCGCTTCGGGTCGACGCCGGCTCTCGCGGACGATCCGCCAGCAGCGTGGGCACGAGCTTGCGCGACATGAACTGGCGCGGCGAGAGGTTCACCGCGACCGCCACGTCCCTGATGCCCTCGGCCTCCCAGGCCTTGAGCTGGCCGCAGGCGGTGCGGAACGCCCACTCGCCCATCTGGCACGATGAGGCCCAGGTCCTCGGCGACGGAGATGAAGTCCTTCGGGAACATCTCGCCCCGCACCGGGTCGTTCCAGCGCAGCAGCGCCTCCATGCCGATGATCCGCCCCGAGGCGAGGTCGACCTGCGGCTGGTAGCGCAGGAAGAACTCCTCCTGCTCGATCCCCTTGCGCAGCCGCCCCTCCACCTCGAGGCGGCGCGACAGGAGGTAGTTCAGGTCGCTGGTGAAGAAGCGCACGGTGTTGCGCCCCGAGTCCTTCGCCTGGTACATGGCGCTGTCGGCGTGCTTGAGCAGGTGGTTCACGTCCGTCGCGTCGTTCGGGTAGTGGGCGATCCCGATCGAGGTCGTGATGTGGATCTCCTGGCCGCCGATCTCCACCGGCCTCGCGAATTCGCGCAGGATCTTGTCGGCCACGACGCTGCGCGTTCTCGGGGCGGTCCAGGTCGGGCAGGATCACGACGAACTCGTCGCCGCCCTCGCGGGAGACCGTGTCGATCTCGCGCACGCAGGAGGTGAGGCGCCGCGCCACGTCCTTCAGGATGTAGTCGCCGGTGTCGTGGCCGAGCGTGTCGTTCAGGAGCTTGAAGCGGTCGAGGTCGAGGAAGAGCACGCGCCACGTGGCGCTGCTTGCGGCGGGCCTGCATGATCGCCTGGTTCAGGCGGTCCTGCATGAGGCGCCGGTTCGGCAGCCCCGTGAGCGCGTCGTGGTGCGCCATGTAGTGGATCGTGCGCTCGGTGTTCAGCCGCTCGGTGACGTCCTGCACGAGGGAGGCGAAGCCCACGATCCGCCCGCCCGGGTCGACCAGCGGCGTGTTGTACCACTCGCACTGGATGGTCTGCCCGTTGCGCGTCACGTTCTCGAGGCTCACCTTGGTGCCGTCGCGCGATTCGACGAGCTCCGCCCACATCGCCTCGACCGCGGCGGCGCTCGACGGGGGCACGACGAACTCCGTGGCGCGGCGGCCGATCGCCTCGCCGCCCGGGAAGCCGAAGATGGCCTCCGCGGCGGGGTTCCACGCCGTCACGCGGTGTGTCGCGGTCCCACTCGATGACCGCGAGCGGCGTGCGCTCGACGTGCATGCGCAGCTTCTGCGCCGCGATGAGTTCCGCCTGCTGCGCCCGCAGGCGCTGCAGCATCTCGTCGGCCAGCGCGTCGTTGGCCTGCTGCAGCTGGACGCGCTCCTTCTCGAGCTCGTTCGAGAGCACCGCCTTGTCCTGGCGCACCGCGAGGGAATCGACCAGCGCCCGGTTGAGCTTCTCGTGCACGTACGGCAGGACGCCGGCGAGCAGGAGGATCGCCCCGGAGAGGAACCCCTGGACGCGGTCGCCGGAGAAGCCCAGCGCCAGCGCGAAGGGCATGAGCCCGATGAAGGCCGTGATCTTGAAGGCGTACGGGTGCGGCGCGTAGTAGCCGACGGCGCCGGTGACGAGGAGGGAGACCAGCATCACCACCGCCAGGCGCTGCGCGAGGTGCGCCGAATCGGGCAGGAGGAAGGTCGCCGATCGCGGCCCAGCAGAGCGCGGTGAGGAGGGAGCCGGCGAGGAATCGCCGCTCCCAGCGGCCCAGCTCCGGCCGAGGGCGGATCCCGGTTGATGAACACCTTGTAGAGGGCGTACCGGCCGATCGTGATGAGCGAGATCGCGGCGAACCAGGCGAAGAGGAGGGGGCGCGCGAGCTGGTCCCAGAGGACCGCGCCGAGGATGAAGATGACGAGCAGGGTGGCGAGGTAGCCGACGAGGGAGAAGCGGAACAGCAGCCGCACCTGCTCCTCTCGCACGGATCCGAGGGAACGTGCGCCGGCGGCCTCGGCCCCCGGAGATTTCGCAGGCGACTCGTGTGCGCTCATGCGGCTCCAGCACGCTTCGGGTCGGGTCGGGGGCGGCGCGCTCTTTTGCTCGACGTTGAGTGTAACATTCGTCCTCATTCGAAAGCCGCTTTTCCCTTTGGCGCGCGCCGGTTCCGGGCCGCGATTCCACGATGGGCCTGATCCGCGCGCTACCCGACCTGCTGGTGAACCAGATCGCTGCCGGCGAGGTGGTCGAGCGCCCGGCTTCCGCGCTCAAGGAGCTGGTCGAGAACAGCCTCGACGCGGGCGCGCAGTCGGTCGCCGTGGACCTCGCCGAGGGCGGCATGCGGCGCATCCGCGTGGCCGACGACGGCGGCGGCATCGAGGCCGAGGACCTGCCGCTGGCGCTCGCGCGCTTCGCCACCAGCAAGATCGCGACGCTGGAGGACCTCGAGCGCGCCGCGACCCTCGGCTTCCGCGGCGAGGCGCTCGCCTCCATCGGCGCGGTCTCGCGCCTGGCCCTCACGAGCCGGCGCGCGGGCGAGCGGCACGCCTGGCGCATCGCCTGCGTCGGCGGCGTGCTCTCGCCCGCGGAGCCCGCGGCGCTCGCCGCCGGGACCACGGTCGAGGTGGAGGAGCTCTACTTCAACACGCCGGCGCGGCGGAAGTTCCTCAAGAGCGAGGCGACGGAATTCGCCCGCTGCGAGGAGGCGTTCTCGCGCGTGGCGCTGTCGCGGCCCGCGGTGGCGTTCTCGCTCGTCGCACAACGGCCGGCGCGTGGCCCACCTCGCGCCCGCGCCCCCGCGGGAGCGGGCGAGCGGCATCGTGGGCGAGGATTTCGCGCAAGCGGCGGTGGAGGTCGAGGCGGCCGGCGGCGGCCGTGCGCATTTCCGGATTCGTCGCCGCGCCGGGGTTCACGCGCGCCTCGCGCGACGCGCAGTACCTCTTCGTGAACGGGCGCTTCGTGCGCGACAAGGTCGTCGCGCACGCCATCCGGGAAGCCTATGCGGACGTGCTCCACCACGACCGGCACCCGGCCTACGTGCTCTTCCTCGAGGCGGACCCGCGCCTGGTGGACGTGAACGTGCACCCGGCCAAGACCGAGGTGCGCTTCCGCGACGCGGGTGCCGTGCACCAGTTCGTCTTCCACGCGCTGTCGCGCGCGCTCGCCGCGCCGCTGGCCGGGGCCGCGCGCACGGCGCCTGCGCCGCCGGCCGCGGCCTCGCCTTCGCCTTCGCGCAGTCGTCGCTCGCCGTGGCGCAGCCCGACGTCGCGCTACGAGGCGTTCTTCGCGGCGACGGTGGCCGACGAGCGGCGCCCCGGCGCCGGAGCCGTCGACGCCGCGAGCGGCGCGCCGCCGCTCGCTCGGCTACGCGCTGGCGCAGCTGCATGGCGTCTACGTGCTCGCGCAGAACGCGGCGGGGCTGGTGCTGGTGGACATGCACGCGGCCCACGAGCGCATCGTCTACGAGCGGCTCAAGGGCGCGCTGGACGCCTCGCGGCTTCCCGCGCAGCCGCTCCTCGTTCCCATCGCGATGCCCGCGACGGCGGAGGAGGTCGAGGAGGCCGAGCGCTCGCGGCGCGGCGCTGGAGAGCCTGGGGTTCGAGGTGGGCGTGGCGGGGCCGCGCGACCTCGTCGTGCGCGCCGTGCCGGCGCTGCTCGCCGACCTCGACGCGCCCGCGATGCTGCGCTCGGTGCTCGCCGAGATGCGCGAATTCGGCGCGAGCCGCGTGCTGGTCGAGCGGCGCAACGAGCTCCTGTCCACGATGGCGTGCCATGCCGCCGTGCGCGCGAACCGCATGCCTCACGGTGCCGGAGATGAACGCGCTGCTTCGCGAGATGGAGGAGACCGAGCGCGCCGGCAGCTGCAACCACGGCCGCCCGACCTGGGTGCAGTTCCCGATGGCGGACCTCGACCGTCTCTTCCTTCGTGGCCGCTAGCGCCGGCACGCGATGCCGCGGCGCCGCCGCGCCGTCTTCGTGCTCGGGCCCACGGCGAGCGGCAAGACCGCGGTGTCGCTGGCCCTCGCGGCGCGCTTGCCCGTGGAGATCGTGAGCGTCGACTCGGCGCTCGTCTATCGCGGCATGGACATCGGCACGGCCAAGCCCGACGCGGCCACGCGGGCCGCCGTCCCGCACCATCTCGTCGACATCGTCGAGCCCACCGAGGCGTACTCGGCGGGACGCTTCCGCGCCGACGCGCTGCGCGTGGCCGGCGAGATCGCCTCGCGCGGGCGCGTTCCGCTCTTCGTGGGCGGAACGATGCTCTACGAGCGCGCGCTGATGCGCGGGCTGGCGGCGCTGCCGTCCGCCGATCCGGCGATCCGCGCCGAGCTCGAGGAGTCGGCGCGGCGGCGGGGCTGGCCCGCGTTGCACGCGGAGCTCGCGCGCGTGGACCCGGAGACGGCGGCGCGGCTCGACCCCAACGACGCCCAGCGCATCCAGCGCGCCCTCGAGGTGCATCGCGTCTCCGGGCGCACGCTCTCGGCGCTCGTGGCGGCCGAATCGCGCGCGGCGGCCGCCCTTCCGCGCGCTCGCGATCGTGCTGGAACCCTCGGACCGCGCCGTCCTCCACCGGCGCATCGCGGAGCGCTTCCGCGCCATGCTCGCGGCCGGGCTCGTGGGCGAAGTCGAGTCGCTGCGGGCGCGGCACGCGCTCGAGGCGGGCCTGCCCTCGATGCGGGCCGTCGGCTACCGGCAGGTGTGGGAGACGCTGGAGGGCCTCGCGCCGGCTTCGACGCTCGAGGCGCGGGGAATCGCCGCGACGCGGCAGCTGGCCAAGCGCCAGCTCACGTGGCTCAGGGCGATGGGCGGCGTGGAGCGGCTGGACTGCCTGCGCCCCGACCTCGCGAACGAGGTGGCGGGGCGCGCGGATCGGTTCCTGGGGTAGCCGGCGGACGAGGCTCAATCTTCGCCGTGGTACTTGAAGCTCAGCTTGAGCTTCGCGCGATAGATGAGCTTGCCGTTCTCGATCTTCACGTCGAGCCGGTCGACTTCGGCCACGCGAAGGTCGCGCAGGCTCTTCGAGGCGGCCTTGATGCCGTTGGCGGCGGCATCGGCCCACGACGTGAGGCTCGTGCCGACGATCTCGGTGATCCTGTAGACGGCAGGCGCGGCGGCCCGGGCTTTCTTGGCTTTCTTCGCTTTTGTTGCCATGCTTTTTCTCCTCCTGAGGTGGGGTGTTGGCAAAACCACTATACGCCCGGCGACCGCCGCGAGGAATCAGCGGGGCGCGTCCACCGTGACGCCGGCGCCGCCCTGGGCGAGGGTGATGTCGAGCGCGTCGCCGCGGGCGAGCGTCGCGCCGGAGCGCACGACGCTTCCGTCGGCCGCGCGCACGATCGCGTAGCCGCGCGAGAGGACCTGCGTGGGGTCGAGGTGCGAGAGCGACGACGGCGGCGGCCGCGAGCCGGCTGCCGCGGTCGCGTTGCGCGCGGGCGGCGGCGGCGGCGAGGCGCCGGGCCAGGCGGCCGAGTTCGCGCGAGTCCTGCGCCACCGCCGGCACGGCGGCGCGCAGGCGGGGTGCGAGACCGCGCAACGCGGCCTCGCGAAGGCCGATGGCCTGGCGCGCCTGCAGCGTGAGGCGCCGCGCGAGGGCATCGATCTCCTCCCGGCCGCGGGCGATGCGCTCCGCGGGCGTGAGCAGCCGCCGCGCGGCGAGGTCGAGGCGCTGCGCCGCGTCGTCCATCGCCCGCGCGGTCGGCCCGCGCCAGGCGGGCGCGCGCGCGCCCGAGCTGCAGGAGGAGCGCCTCGCGGTCCGGGCTGGCCGCCACCGCCGCGGCGGTGGGCGTGGGCGCGCGCAGGTCCGCCACGAAGTCGGCGATCGTGAAGTCGGTCTCGTGGCCCACGCCGCTCACCACCGGGATGCCCGAGGCCGCGATCGCGCGGGCGACCGCCTCCTCGTTGAACGCCCACAGGTCCTCGAGGCTGCCGCCGCCGCGCGCGACGATGAGCACGTCGCACTCGCCGCCGGGCATTGGCGGCCTCGATGGCCCGCGCGATCTGCGCCGCGGCGCCCTCGCCCTGCACGAGCGTGGGGTAGAGGATCACGGGAACCATGGGCGCGCGCCGGGCGAGCGTGGTGAGGATGTCGCGCAGCGCCGCGGCGGCGGGCGAGGTCACGATGCCGATGGCGCGCGGGTAGGCGGGCAGCGTCTTCTTGCGCGCCTCGTCGAAGAGGCCCTCCGCGCCGAGCCGGGCCTTGAGCTTCTCGAACGCCTCGAACAGCGCGCCCAGCCCCGCATGGCGCATCTGCTCCACCGCGAGCTGGTAGGCGCCGCGGGGCTCGTAGACCGTCACGCGCGCGCGCACCTCGACCTTCAGGCCGTTCTCGGGCCGGAAGTCGAGGTACTGGGCGCGTCCCTTGAACATCGCGCAGTCGATCGCCGCGCCCTCGTCCTTGAGGACGAAGTACCAGTGCCCCGAGGCGGCGAGCGTGGCCCGCGAGATCTCGCCCACCACCCAGACGAGGCCGAACTGGTTCTCGAGGAGCTGCCGCGAGCGCCGGTTGAGCTCGGTGACGGTGAGGGGGGCGGAAGCGGGCAGGGACGCCATGGGGGCGCATCCTAGACCGTTTTCGCGGAAATCGCCCGGGGCGTGCTGTGGCAAAAAGGGGAAACCGGGGCGCGAAACGGGGGGTATCGAGAGGCAAACGGGGGGCGCCGGGAGGGGGGACTATCCACCGTCATGCGGCCGACACGCCGCGGAAACAGGCGCGGCGCCCTCGCGTTCCCCTTGACAGGGGAAAAAATCTCTAAGTCTTTGATTAATAGCTTGTATCCGCTGGGCGCTCAAAAAATGAGCGGACGAAAAAAAAGCCTTATCCCAACGCCACTTGCCGAAGCCCTCCGCGAAGCGCCCACAGGGTTATCCACAGGCTCTGTGGATGATTCGCCACACCCTCGCCATGCACCGACGAGAGCGCCTCGTCACGCGAGAATCGACGCGACTTTCCGGGCGATTTCGGCCGCAAACCCGCGCCATTGCTCGCATTGCGCGATGCAATGTGCCGCGGCAGTTAAAGTGACTTCTGAACGGGCTTGTGGCCGATCGGCGCCGTCGACACTAGGGCTTGTGGAACGCGGGTGGGCAGGCGAAAATGCCCTGCGATTTTTTCGCCGAGGAACTCCACGCGTGCTGTCGATCATCGAAGCGGCCGGCTGGCCGATCTGGTTCATCATCATCACTTCCGTCGCGGCACTGGCCATCATCATCGAGCGATTCTGGTCGCTGCGCACGCCGCTCGTGGCGCCGCGCGAGCTGCTCGCCGCGACGATCCGCGAATACCAGTCCAAGGGCGTCACGCAGGAACTCCTCAACCGCCTGCAGCAGGGCCCGCTCATCGGCCGCATCTTCGCGGCCGCGCTCGCCAACGAGAAGAGCCCGCGCGAGGTGATCAAGGACGCGGTCGAGGATGCCGGGCGGGCGGTCGGCCTGGAGCTCGAGCGCTTCCTCAACACGCTGGGCACCATCGCCACGGTGTCCACGCTGCTGGGCCTCTTCGGGACGATCGTCGGCATGATCGAGATCTTCGGCTCCCAGACGCCCTCCGGCGGCAACCCCGCCCAGCTCGCGCACGGCATCTCCGTCGCGCTCTACAACACGCTCTTCGGCATCGGCGTGGCGATCCCGGCGGTGATCTTCTACCGCCACTTCCGCAACCGCGTGGACGTGCTGGTGGTGGAGATGGAGAGCCAGGCGATCAAGCTGGTCGAGATCCTCCGCGGCGAACGGCGCGCATGAATTTCCGCCGTGGCAGGGCGCGCGAGGAGCCGGAGATCAACCTGATCCCGCTGATCGACATCCTCATCGTCGTCCTGATCTTCCTCTTCCTCACCACCACCTACAGCCGCTTCGCGGAGCTGCAGATCAACCTGCCGGAGTCGGCCGCCGAGAAGTCGCCCGACCGCCCGCAGGTGCTCGCGGTGGCGGTGGACGCCAACGGCCGCTACGCCATCAACGGCACGACCGTCGCCTTCGACAACCCCGCCGGCCTCGCGACCCGCCTGCAGGAGGCCGCGAAGGGCGCGAAGGAGCCGGTCGTCGCGATCAGCGCCGACGCCGCGGCCACGCACCAGTCCGTGGTGAACGTGATGGAGGCGGCGCGCCTCGCGGGCTACAACCACATCTCCTTCACCACCCAGTCGCGCAAGTAGCGGCTCGGGCGGACCGGGAATGCGTGCCTGGCTCGAAGGGGAATGGCAGCGCCTCGGCGGCGGGGCCCTGATCTTCCTGCCGCTCGCCCTCGTCTTCCGCGCCGCCTCCGCCCTTCGCCGCGCGCTCTACCGCGCCGGCATCCTGCGGGCCTGGAAGGCGCCCGTTCCCGTGATCGTGGTCGGCAACATCACCGCGGGCGGAACGGGGAAGACGCCGCTCGTCATCGCGGTGGTCGAGTCGCTCGCCCGCGCGGGCCATCGCCCGGGCGTCGTCTCGCGCGGCTATGGCCGCGTGCCGCCCACCGACGCCGATCCCCACGGCGTCGTGCGCGTCCTGCCGGGCGTGGCCACCCCCGAGCACTTCGGCGACGAGCCCGTGCTCATCGCGCGGCGCACGGGCGTGCCCGTCTACCTCTCGCCCGACCGGCCCGCGGCCGCGCGCGCGCTCCTCGCCGCGCATCCCGAGACCGACGTGCTGGTGAGCGACGACGGGCTGCAGCACTACGCGCTGGCGCGCGACGTGGAGATCGCGGTCGTCGACGGCGAGCGCGGCTTCGGCAACGGCCTGCCGCTGCCCTCGGGGCCGCTGCGGGAGCCCGTGTCGCGCCTGAGGAGCGTCGATGCCGCCGTCGTGAACGGCGGCAACTCCGACGCCGTTCCGGCGCCCGCGCCAGTTCGCGATGACGCCTCGCGGGGGAGCGCTTCGTCTCGTTCGCGGGCCAGGAGCTGGCGCCGGCGGAGTTCGCGCTCGCCGCGCGCGGCCGGCGCGTGGCGGCCGTCGCGGGCATCGGCAACCCGGCGCGGTTCTTCGCCCACCTCGGCCGGCTGGGCGTGGGCGCGGAGCGCCATCCGTTTCCGGACCACCACCATTTCCAGCCCGCGGAGCTGCGCCTGCCCGGGGCGGAGGTCGTCGTCATGACGGAGAAGGATGCCGTAAAATGCGCGGCATTCGCGGATGCGCGGATGTGGTTCCTTCGCGTCGAGGCGGCGCTGCCGCCGGAATTCGACGCCTTCCTGCTCGATCGCCTCGCCGACCGGAAAAGCCCCTGATGGATCCCAAGCTCCTCGAAATCCTCGTCTGCCCGATCTGCAAGGGCCCCCTGGTCCACCGCCGCGAGCCGCACGAGCTCGTCTGCCGCGCCGACCGGCTCGCCTTCCCGGTGCGCGACGACATCCCCGTCATGCTCGAGGAAGAGGCGAGGAAGCTCGGCCCCGACGAGGAAGCGTAAGCCGCGCCTCGTGCCGTGAAGACCCTCACCTTCAAGGCCATCATCCCGGCGCGGCTGCGCTCGACGCGCCTGCCGGGCAAGATGCTCGCCGACATCGCGGGCAAGCCCATGCTCGCCTGGGTCGCCGAGCGGGCCGCGGAGAGCGGCGCCGAGGAGGTGGTGATCGCGACCGACCACGCCGAGATCGCGGACGCGATGGCCGCGCTCGGCTGGCGCGTCTGCACCACCTCGAGCGCGCATCCCACGGGCACCGACCGCCTCGCCGAGGCCGTCGACCTCCTCGGCCTCGGCGAGGACGAGATCGTGGTGAACGTGCAGGGCGACGAGCCCCTCATCGACCCGCGCCTCATCCGCGCCGTGGCGAGGGAGCTGGCCCTGCGGCCCAAGGCGTCGATCGCGACGGCCGTGCACCCGATCACGTCCGCCAAGGCCTTCTTCGACCCGAACGTCGTGAAGGTGGTGCACGACGCCGACGGGTACGCGACCTACTTCTCCCGCGCGCCCATCCCCTATGCCCGCGACGCCTTCGCCGAGACCAGGGGCAGGCTCCCGCCCGACTTCCCGGCGCTGCGCCACATCGGCATCTACGCGTACCGCGTGGGGTACCTGCGCCGGTTCTCGCGGCCTGTCGCAGACGCCGGCGGAGCGTTTCGAGGCGCTCGAGCAGCTGCGCGCCCTGGGCCACGGCCACCGGATCGCGGTCGCCTTCTGGAACGAGCCCGTCGAGGCGGGCGTGGATACCCCCGAGGACCTGGAGCGCGTGCGCAAGGTCCTCGGGCGGAACCGGGACTGATACCCCCCCTGCCGGGTTTCCCCGGGTTTGACCCGCTTCCCCCCGGGCGGCGATAATCGAGCGCTTTTCCAAAAGAAACCCCTTGAGGGAGGCAGGCCCATGCGCCTGATCTTGTTGGGTGGTCCCGGCGCCGGCAAAGGCACGCAGGCCGGCTTCATCACGCAGAAGTTCGCGATTCCCCAGATCTCCACGGGGGACATGCTGCGCTCGGCCGTCAAGGCCGGCACGCCGCGGGGCCTGGCGGCCAAGGTCGTCATGGACCGCGGCGAGCTCGTCTCCGACGACATCATCGTCGCCCTCGTGAAGGAGCGGATCCAGGCCGCCCGACTGCAAGGGCGGGTTCCTCTTCGACGGCTTCCCGAGCACGATCCCCCAGGCCGAGGCCCTCAAGGCCTCCGGCATCGACGTCGACCACGTCGTCGAGATCGCGGTCGAGGACGCGGCGATCATCGACCGCATGTCCGGCCGGCGCGTCCACCTGCCCTCGGGCCGCACCTACCACGTGAAGTACAACCCGCCGAAGGTGGCGGGCAAGGACGACGTGACGGGCGAGGCCCTCATCCAGCGCGACGACGACAGCGAGGAGACGGTGAAGAAGCGCCTGGTGATCTACCACCAGCAGACCGTGCCCCTGGTGCGAGTTCTACGCGCGCTGGTCCGCCACGGGCGACAGGCACGCGCCGAAGTGCCACCGCATCCCCGGCGACGGAACGGTCGAGCAGGTGCGCGACCGCATCTTCGCCGCGCTCGGATAGGCCCCGCCATGCCCCGCAACGCCTTCTACGCCCAGTCCGGCGGCGTCACCGCGGTGATCAACGCGAGCGCCGCCGGCGTCATCGAGACGGCGAGGAAGCACAAGTCGAAGATCGGCAAGGTCTTCGCGGGCCGCAACGGCATCATCGGCGCGCTCACCGAGGACCTCATCGACACGAGCCGCGAGCCGGCCGCGAACATCCGCGCGCTCATGCACACGCCGGGGGGCGCGTTCGGCTCGTGCCGCTACAAGCTCAAGGGCGTCGAGAAGGGCGGCCACGAGTACGAGCGCCTGCATCGAGGTCTTCAAGGCGCACGACATCGGCTATTTCTTCTACAACGGCGGCAACGATTCCGCCGACACCTGCCTCAAGGTCTCGCGCATCGCCGCCGAGATGGGCTACCCGCTCGTCGCCGTGCACGTGCCCAAGACGATCGACAACGACCTGCCCATCACGGACAACTGCCCGGGCTTCGGGTCGGTGGCCAAGTACGTGGCCACCAGCATGCGCGAGGCGGGCCTCGACGTGGAGTCGATGGCCGAGACCTCGACCAAGGTCTTCGTCCTCGAGGTGATGGGGCGCCACGCCGGCTGGATCACGGCCGCGGTGGGGCTCGCGCAGGCGCAAGGCCGGCCAGGCGCCGCACGTGCTCCTCTTCCCCGAGATCGCCTTCGACGAGGCGGCCTTCCTCGCGAAGGTGGACGAAAGCGTGAAGCGCTTCGGCTACTGCGCCATCGGCGTGTCCGAGGGGCTGCAGGACAAGGACGGCAACTTCCTGTCGGAATCCGGCCTCAAGGACGCCTTCGGGCACTCGCAGCTGGGCGGGGTGGCGCCGATGATCGCGAACCTCGTGAAGTCGAAGCTGGGCTACAAGTACCACTGGGCGGTGGCGGACTACCTGCAGCGCTCCGCGCGCCACATCGCCTCGAAGACCGACCTCGAGCAGTCCTACGCCGTCGGCAAGGCCGCCGTGGAGCTCGCGGTGGCCGGGAAGTCCGGCGTGATGCCCACGATCGTGCGCGTCTCCAGCCGCCCCTACCGCTGGAAGATCGGCGTGGCGAAGCTCGAGGACGTGGCCAACGTCGAGAAGAAGATGCCGCGCGACTTCATCACGCGCGGACGGCTTCCACATCACCGCGAAATGCCGCCGCTACCTCGAGCCGCTCATCGCGGGCGAGGCGTTCCCGCCGTTCGAGAAGGGCCTGCCCTCCTACGTGCGGCTGAAGAACGCGGCCGTGCGCAAGAAAACGAAGACCGCCTTCAAGCTCTAGCGGCGGCAGCACCCGCAGTACTTTTTTCCGACTCTCGTCATCGAACCAAAGGGAGAAGCACGATGTTGAACACAGCAATCATCCTGGCGCTCGCCTGCGCCGCAGTTGCGCTGCTCTACGGCGCCTGGACTGCGAAATGGATCCTCGCGCAGCCGGACGGCAACGACCGCATGCGCGAGATCGCCGCGGCCATCCAGGCCGGCGCGAAGGCCTACCTCAACCGCCAGTACACGACCATCGGCATGGTGGGCATCGTGCTCTGCGCGGTGATCTGGTTCCTGCTGGGCACGAGGACCGCGCTCGGCTTCGCGATCGGGGCCATCGCCTCGGGCGCGGCGGGCTACATCGGCATGAACGTGTCGGTGCGCGCCAACGTGCGCACGGCCGAAGCCGCGCGCCGCGGCATCGGCCCGGCGCTCGACATCGCCTTCAAGGGCGGCGCGGTCACGGGCCTCCTGGTGGTGGGCCTGGGCCTCCTCTCGGTCACGGCCTTCTTCATGCTGCTGCAGGGCTCGTCGGGGCACGAGGTGAAGATGAGCGACGTCGTGAAGCCGCTCATCGGCCTGGCCTTCGGCTCCTCCCTCATCTCGATCTTCGCGCGTCTCGGCGGCGGCATCTTCACGAAGGGCGCCGACGTGGGCGCCGACCTCGTGGGCAAGGTGGAAGCCGGCATTCCCGAGGACGACCCGCGCAACCCCGCGGTGATCGCCGACAACGTGGGCGACAACGTGGGCGACTGCGCCGGCATGGCCGCGGACCTCTTCGAGACCTACGCGGTGACGATCATCGCGACCATGGTGCTGGGCGCGCTCCTCCTGCCCAGCCCGGCCGTCGTGGGCAACGTCGTCACCTACCCGCTGGTGCTGGGCGGCGTGTCGATCATCGCCTCGATCATCGGCGTCTTCTTCGTGAAGACGACGCAGGGCGGCAAGATCATGAACGCCCTCTACCGCGGCCTCATCGTGGCGGGCCTCATCTCGCTGGTGGCCTTCTACTTCGTCACCGGCTGGATGATGAAGGACGTCGTCGCCGCCTACCCGCACCTGACGGTGGTGAACCTCTGGGGCGCGGCCGTCGTCGGCCTCGTCCTCACCGCGCTCATGGTGATCATCACCGAGTACTACACCGGCACCGACTTCGGCCCGGTGCAGCACGTCGCGGAAGCCTCGACCAAGGGCCACGCCACCAACATCATCGCCGGCATCGGCGTGTCGATGCGCTCCACCGCGTGGCCGGTGCTGTCGGTGTGCCTCGCGATCTGGGCGGCCTACGCGCTCGCGGGCCTGTACGGCATCGCGGTCGCGGCGACCTCCATGCTCTCCATGGCCGGCATCATCGTGGCGCTCGACGCCTACGGCCCCATCACCGACAACGCGGGCGGCATCGCGGAGATGGCGGAGCTGCCGAAGGAAGTGCGCAACGTCACCGACCCGCTGGACGCCGTGGGCAACACGACCAAGGCCGTCACCAAGGGCTACGCCATCGGCTCCGCGGGCCTCGCGGCCCTCGTGCTCTTCGCCGACTACACGCACAAGCTCGACGAGATGGGCCGGCACATCAGCTTCGACCTCTCCAACCCGGCCGTCATCATCGGCCTCTTCGCCGGCGGCCTCATCCCGTACCTCTTCGGCGCCATGGCGATGGAGGCGGTCGGGCCGCTGCGCGGGCTCGGTGGTGGAGGAAGTGCGCCGCCAGTTCCGCGAGATCAAGGGCATCATGGAAGGCACGGCCAAGCCCGACTACTCGCGGGCGGTCGACATGCTCACCAAGGGCGCGATCAAGGAGATGATGATCCCGTCGCTCCTGCCGGTGCTCTCGCCGGTGGCGGTCGCGCTCATCGTCGGCTTCCTGATGGGCAGGGACGCGGGCGTGCAGGCCCTCGGCGGCATGCTCATGGGCACGATCGTGACGGGCCTCTTCGTCGCCATCTCCATGTGCACGGGCGGCGGCGCGTGGGACAACGCCAAGAAGTACATCGAGGACGGCCACCACGGCGGCAAGGGCTCGGACGCCCACAAGGCCGCGGTGACGGGCGACACGGTGGGCGACCCCTACAAGGACACGGCCGGCCCGGCCGTGAACCCGCTCATCAAGATCATCAACATCGTGGCGCTGCTCATCGTGCCGCTGCTGTAACCGGCTCGCGCCGACTGGAAGGGCCGCCCTCGGGCGGCCCTTTCGTTTTCGGTAGACTCCCGCCAAGGTGTCAGACACGGTGTCTGACACCGTGTCTGACACCGCAGGAGGTACCCCCATGTCCCTCGACCTTCTACCACGGCCACGGCTCGCCCTATTCCTGGCGCGTCTGGCTCGCCCTCGAGCACCTCGGCCTTCCCTACGAGCTGAAGGTGCTCTCCTTCTCCGAGAAGGACCAGCTGAAGCCCGAGTTCGTGGCCCTCAACCCGCGCCACCAGGTGCCCACGATCGTCGCACGACGGCTTCGCGCTGTGGGAGTCGCTCGCGATCCTCGAATACCTGGACGAGATCGTCGCCGGCGCGGCGCCTTTATCCCGGCACGCCGCAGGAGCGCGCCCGCATCCGCCGCCTCGTGCGCGAGGACGAGGAGCACCTGGACGGCAAGGGGCTCACGCCGATCTACGACGAGCTCTACAAGAAGCCCGAGGGCGTCGCGCCGGACGAGGCGCGCCTGGAGGCGGGCGAGGAAGAAGCTCCGTCGAGGAGTTCGACTACTTCGGCCGCGAGCTGCGCGGGCCGTTCCTCGCGGGCGACGCGCCGACGGCGGCCGACTTCGTCCTGTACCCGGACATCGCCTACGTGAAGCGCATCGGTGCGAAGAAGCCCGAGTCGAAGCTCGCCGGCATCCTGCCGCCGCCGATCGCGCAGTGGGCCGCGCGCATCGAGGCGCTGCCGTACTTCGAGAAGACCTTCCCGCCGCACTGGCGTTCGTGAAGTTCGACCTCCACGCCACCGACGGCGCCGCGCGCCGCGGCACCCTCACGCTCGCCCACGGCACGGTCGAGACGCCGGCCTTCATGCCGGTGGGCACCTACGGCACCGTGAAGGCGATGTCGCCCGCCGAGCTCGTGGAGGTCGGCGCGCACATCGTGCTCGGCAACACCTTCCACCTGTGGCTGCGGCCCGGGCTGGAGGTGATCGCCGCGCACGGCGGGCTGCACCGCTTCATGGCGTGGGACCGGCCCATCCTCACCGATTCCGGCGGCTTCCAGGTCTACAGCCTGGGGCCGCTGCGCAAGGTGAGCGAGGAGGGGGTGGCCTTCCAGTCGCCCATCAACGGCGACAAGCTCTTCCTCACGCCCGGAGGAGTCGATGCGCATCCAGCGCGTGCTGGATTCCGACATCGTGATGATCTTCGACGAGTGCACGGCCTACCCGGCCACGCGCGACGAGGCGGCGCAGTCCATGCGGCTGTCGCTGCGCTGGGCGGCGCGCTCGCGGAAGGCCCACGAGGGCAACGCCAACGCCCTCTTCGGCATCGTGCAGGGCGGCATGCACGAGGACCTGCGCGACGAATCGCGCGAGGCCCTGGAGGCCATCGGCTTCGACGGCTACGCCATCGGCGGCGTCTCGGTGGGCGAGCCCAAGGAGGACATGGCGCGCATCGTCGCGCACACGGCGCCGCGGCTGCCCGCGGACCGGCCGCGCTACCTGATGGGCGTGGGCACGCCCGAGGACCTCGTCGAGGCCGTCGCCGCCGGCGTCGACATGTTCGACTGCGTCATGCCGACCCGCAACGCGCGGAACGGCTGGCTCTTCACGCGCTTCGGCGACGTGAAGATCAAGAACGCGCGCCACCGCGCCGACACGCGCCCGCTGGACGAGACCTGCGGCTGCCCCGCCTGCCGGCAGCTTCACGCGCGCCTACCTGCACCACCTGCACCGCGCCAACGAGATCCTGGGCGCGCGCCTGAATACCCTCCACAACCTCTTCTACTACCAGGTCCTGATGCGCGAGATGCGCGAGGCCATCGCGGCCGGCGCCTTCGCGGCCTTCCGGGAGCGCTTCCGCGCGCGACCGGGCCAGCGCGCCCGCGGAACCCTGACGCGGGCTTGAACCCCCGGCGCCCGCCACCACGTGGGGTCGAATGCGCGGCCCTCCGCGTGCTAGAATCGCATGTTTTTTCGGCAAGCTAAGCCCTTGCCACATCAAGACATTCCGCCCGGAGACCCCCCATGATCGGAACCGCATACGCCCAGGCCGCCGGCTCGCCCGGACAGGGCGACACGCTGATGGGCCTGCTGCCCATCATCCTGATGTTCGTGATCCTCTACTTCCTCATGATCCGGCCGCAGATGAAGAAGGCGAAGGAGCACAAGACGATGATCGAGGCGCCTCCAGAAGGGCGACGAAGTGGTCGCCATCGGGATCGTCGGCAAGATCACGAAGATCGACGACAACTACGTGGGCCTCGAAGTGGCCGACAACGTCGTGATCCAGGTCCAGAAGCAGGCGGTCAACCAGCTCCTGCCCAAGGGCACCATCAAGTAAGGACGCCTCGCGGCCCACCCCGCATGAACAAGTACCCGATCTGGAAGTACGTCCTCATCGCGATCGCGCTGGTGGTGAGCATCATCTACGCCACGCCGAACCTCTTCGGCGAGGTGCCGGTGGTGCAGGTCTCCGGCGCGCGCGCCTCGGTGAAGGTGGAGGCGGCCCTGCAGTCGCGAGCTCGAGGCCGCCATCAAGGCCGCCGGGCATCGCGATCGCCGGCGTCGAGGCCGCGGACGGGCCAGGCGAACTTCCGCTTCGCCGACACCGACACCCAGATCAAGGCGCGCGACATCATCCAGGCCAAGGTGCCGCCGGGCTACGTGGTGGCCCTGAACCTCCAGTCGGCCACGCCGAAGTGGCTGCAGGCGCTCGGCGCCAAGCCCATGTACCTGGGCCTCGACCTGCGCGGCGGCGTGCACTTCCTGCTGCAGGTGGACATGAAGGCGGCGGCCAACAAGTCGGTCGAGCGCTACCTCGGCGACGTGCGCAGCCTCCTGCGCGACAAGAAGATCTACTACTCCGGCCTCGCGCGCGAGGGCGACCGCGTGGTGGTCCGCTTCCGCGAGACCGACCAGCGCGCCGCGGCGCTGAAGCTCATCGAGAAGGAGATGCCCGACCTCGCGATGCGCGAGCAGCCGGCGGGCGAGGAGGCGGCCATCGTCGCCACCATCAAGCCCGAGGTGGTGAAGAAGGAGCAGGAGCTCGCCCTCCAGCAGAACATCCAGACGCTGCGCAACCGCGTGAACGAGCTGGGCGTGGCCGAGCCCATCATCCAGCAGCAGGGGGCGGACCGCATCGTGGTGCAGCTCGCCGGCGTGCAGGACCCGGGCCGCGCCAAGGAGATCCTCGGCCGCACGGCCACCCTCGAGGTGCGCCTGGTCTCCGAGGAGCACGCCGCCGGCCCCGGGCAGAACGCGTTCATCGCCTACAAGGACCAGCCCGCGCCCTTCGGCACCGACAAGTTCCTCGATGCCGAGGGCAACACGGTGCTGGTGAAGAAGGCGGCTCGTCATCACCGGCGACCGCATCAAGGACGCGCAGCCCGGCTTCGACCAGCGCGACGGCCGCCCGGTGGTCTCCGATGGCGCTCGACGACACCGGCGGGCGCATCATGCGCCAGACCACGCGCGAGAACCTGAAGAAGCGCATGGGCATGATGCTGGTGGAGCGCAACTCCACCGTCGTGCTCACCTGGCCCGTGATCCAGGAGGAGTTCGGCAACCGCTTCCAGATCTCCGGCATCGGCGACGTGCAGGAGGCCCGCAACCTCGCGCTCCTGCTGCGCGCCGGGCGCGCTCGCCGCCCCCATGGACATCATCGAGGAGCGCACCGTCGGCCCCTCGCTCGGCGCGGAGAACATCGCCAAGGGCTTCCGCTCGGTGGTCTACGGCTTCATCGCCATCGCCGCCTTCATGATCGTGTACTACGCGCTCTTCGGCGTGATCTCGGTGGCCGCGCTCGCCGCGAACCTCCTCTTCCTGGTGGCGCTGCTGTCGATGCTGCAGGCCACGCTCACGCTCCCGGGCATCGCGGCCATCGCGCTCGCCCTGGGCATGGCGATCGACGCCAACGTGCTCATCAACGAGCGCATCCGCGAGGAGCTGCGCGCCGGCATGAGCCCGCAGATGGCCATCCAGGCCGGCTACGAGCGCGCCTTCGACACGATCTTCGACTCCAACATCACGACCCTCATCGCGGGCCTGGCGCTCCTCGCCTTCGGCTCCGGCCCGGTGCGCGGCTTCGCGGTGGTGCACTGCCTGGGCATCCTCACCTCGATCTTCAGCGCGGTGATGGTCTCGCGCGGCATCGTGAACCTCATCTACGGCGGCCGGAAGAAGGTCGCGAAGGTGTCCATCGGCAACACCGAGTGGCACAAGAAGGACGCGACGGCCTGAAGGGCCGCCTCGAGCGTCCCCAACCGGGAAACCCCAGACCATGGAATTCTTCAAGATCCGGCGCACGATCCCCTTCATGCGCCACGCGCTGGTGTTCAACGTGATCTCGCTCATCACGTTCGCTGCTGGCGGTGGGCTTCCTCGCCGTGAGGGGCCTGCACTTCTCCATCGAGTTCACCGGCGGCACGGTGATGGAGGTGACGCACGCGGCCCCGGCGCAGCCCGACCAGCATCCGCGACGCCCTGGGCGCGGCCGGCTTCAAGGACATCAACGTCCTCAAGTTCGGCTCCTCGCAGGACGTGCTGATCCGCCTGCCCCTCAAGGCGAACCCGGACCCCAAGATCCAGAACGAGGAGATGCAGAAGCAGAGCGCGGCGGCGATGGAGGTGCTCAGGACCGTCGATGCCTCCGCCAAGATCGTGCGCACCGAGTTCGTGGGCGGGCAGGTGGGCAAGGAGCTCGCGACCGACGGGGCGCTGGCGCTCCTCGTCGTGTGCCTGGGCATCATGGTCTACCTCGCCTTCCGCTTCGAGTGGCGCTTCGCGGTGGCCACCATCATCGCGAACCTGCACGACGTCGTGATCATCCTCGGCGTGTTCGCGGCGCTGCAGTGGGAGTTCTCGCTCCCGGTGCTGGCGGCGGTGCTCGCGATCCTGGGCTACTCCGTGAACGAGTCCGTGGTGGTCTTCGACCGGGTGCGCGAGAACTTCCGCAAGATGCGCCGCGCGGGCGTCGACGAGATCATGGACGCCTCCATCACCGGCACGATCTCGCGCACGATCATCACGCACGGCTCGACGCAGATGATGGTGCTCTCGATCCTCTTCTTCGGCGGCGCGAGCCTGCACTATTTCGCCCTCGCGCTCACCATCGGGATCTGCTTCGGCATCTACTCGTCGGTGCTGGTGGCCGCGCCGCTCGCCAAGTACCTCGGCGCCTCGCGCGAGGACTTCGTGAAGCCCGAGAAGAAGGCCGTCGGGCCCGTGGTGCCCTGAAGCCGTGGAGTTGCTCGCCGGCCTCCTGGACATCGTCCTGCGGCTCGACGTCCACCTGGGCGCGCTCGTCCGCGACTACGGCGCGTGGGTCTACGCGATCCTCTTCGCGGTGATCTTCGCGGAGACCGGCCTCGTCGTCACCCCCTTCCTGCCCGGCGACTCGCTGCTCTTCGTGGCGGGGGCGCTGGCCGCGCTCGGCGGGCTGGACGTCCACCTCCTCGTGGCGCTCCTCGTCGCGGCCGCGATCCTGGGCAACACCACCAACTACGCGATCGGGCGCTGGCTCGGCCGGCGCTTCTTCGACGAGGGCGGGTCGCGCTGGGTGAAGCGCGAGCACCTCGACCGCACGCACGCCTTCTACGAGCGCTACGGCGGCGCCGCCGTGGTGATCTCGCGCTTCCTGCCGATCATCCGCACCTACGTGCCCTTCGTGGCCGGGCTCGCGCAGCATGAGCTCCGCGCGCTTCACGGCCTACAACGTCGCCGGCGCCGTCCTGTGGGTCGCCTCGCTCGCCTACGCGGGCTACTTCTTCGGGAACCTCCCCTGGGTGCGCGCCAACCTCTCCCTCATCATCGTCGGGATCATCGCGCGTGAGCCTCGTGCCCATCGCCGTCGCCGCCTGGAAGGCCCGCGCCCCGGCGCAGCCTTGACGCCCGCGGCCGCGGCCCGCCTAGATTGGTCCCATGCCCGTCCTCGATTCCCACGTCTTCGACATCACCCGCGTCGATCCAGCTCGCGGTGGCGCCCGTGTTCCTGCTCACGGCCATCGGCACGCTTCATCAACGCGCTCACGGGGCGCCTGGGGCGCGCCGTCGACCGGCGCCGCAAGCTCGAGGAGCTGCTCTCCGCCTTCGAGGGCGAGACGCTCGCGTCGATGGAGCGCGAGCTCGCCATCCTCGCGCGGCGGATCAAGCTCGTCCTCTGGGCGATCGCCTTCGCGGTGCTCTCCGCGCTCCTCGTGTGCCTGCTCATCGGCACGGCGTTCCTCGGCGCGTTCGTGACGCTCGACCTCGCCCGCCCCCTGGCCGCGCTCTTCGTGCTGGCCCTCGGCGCGCTCACGATCTGCCTGCTCGCGTTCCTTCGCGAGGTGTTCCTCGCCGCCGTCGCCGACCGGGCGCGCTCCGTCGGCTAGCCGTGCGCACGTCAGTCGCCTGTTGCCGAGGATTCCAGTGAGGTCTGAGCCGGGCCCACCGCCAAGCTTCAGACTGTCGCTGCGGCCTCGTCCGATCGGCTCGCGTCTCGTGCACTGTCGATCTTCTCCGCGGGAGTGACGGCCCTCCCGGACCTCATCGGAAGCCTCGGCAACAGGCGGCTGCGCTGCCATAGCCACCGTCTGCCGCGAAGATTGGCGACGGACTGCACGACTGTCGATGCGCATGGTCGAGAGTCCCCATGCGCTACCCTACGACGCGCCATCGAGGTGATGCACCGCGAGAGGGCCGTCACTCCCGTGGAGAAGATCGACAGTGCACGAGACGCGGCCGATCGGACGAGGCCGCAGCGACAGTCCGAAGCTTGGCGGTGGGCCCGGTTCGCGGTGCATCGCCTCGATGGCGCCACCCCGCCGATCGAAGCGACTCACGACCGCGCGCGTCGCGCGCAGGAAAGCCACGGCCGCCGCGAAGAACGCCGCCCCGAGCGCCATCTCCAGCACGGCGAGCCGCGCCGACGGGCCGGGATCGGAGAACGCGCGCACGCGCCCTCGACCATGTAGGCCCACACGAGCAGCGAGCTCCACTTGAACGTGTAGCGCCGGCCGTGCAGCAGGCCCATGAGGGGCAGCGAGCAGGGGCAGGACCTTGAGCACCAGCCACGAGCCGCCGGGCCGCAGCGGCGCGAGGAACATCTCCCAGGCGAGGCCCAGGAGGATCAGGCCGATCCACGCCGCGCAGGCCGCGAGCCACGCGGCGCGCGCGCTCACGCGGCGAGCTTTGCCGCGACGCCGGCCAGGCGCTTGCCGAGGGCGAACGCGAGGCGCTTCTCCTCGTCGGTCACCGGGAGGTCCCCGAGGGGGCCGGCGACGTGCGAGGCGCCGTAGGGCGTGCCGCCGCTGCGCGTGGTGTTGAGGTCGGGCTCGGTGTAGGGGATGCCCACGAGCACCATGCCGTGGTGCAGGAGCGGCACCATCATCGTGAGGAGCGTGGCTTCCTGGCCGCCGTGCATCGACGAGGTCGAGGTGAAGACGGCCGCGGGCTTGCCCGCGAGCGTGCCGCGCGTCCACTCGCCGCCGAGCGTGTCGAGGAAATGCTTCACGGGCGCGGCCATGTTGCCGAAGCGGGTGGGGGAGCCGAGGGCGAGCCCGGCGCACTCCTCGAGGTCGCGGGGCTCCACGTAGGGCGGCCCGGAGGGCGGCACCGCGGGCGCGGCCACCTCGGTCACGGGCGAGACGCGCGGCACGGTCCGCACGCGCGCGCGCATGCCCTCCACGGTCTCGATGCCGCGCGCCACGCTCTCCGCGAGCGCGCGCACGGCTGCCGTTGCTGCTGTAGAAGAGCACGAGGATGTCGGCCATGGAGTCCCTTCGCGTCCGCGCCGCATTTTTCCGGGTGCTATGATACCCGCCGCTTGAAACCGCTCTCCGCCTTCTTCCGCGACGCCGCCGGCTTCGTCGCGTTCGTCTTCCGGCGCTGGGGCGAGGACCGCTGCCCGCAGATCGCCGGCAGCCTCACGTTCTCGACGCTCCTCGCGCTCGTCCCGCTCCTCACCGTCGTGATCGCGGTGCTCTCCGCGCTCCCCTTCTTCGAGGGAGCGATGGTCCAGTTCAAGATCTTCCTGCTGCTGAACCTCGTGCCCGAGATCGCGGGGAAGATCATCACCGTCTACCTGAGGCAGTTCGCGGAGGCGGCCGGGCGCCTCACCACCGTGTCGCTCGCCGCGCTCTTCGCGATGGCCATCGCGATGCTGCTCACCGTGGACCACTCGCTCAACGTGATCTGGCGCGTCGACCGGCGCCGGCCCGTGTGGCTGTCGCTGGCGGGCTACCTCACGCTCCTGCTGCTCGGGCCGTCCCTCATGGGGCTGTCGCTGTGGGCCACCTCCTGGCTCGTGGCGGCCTCGCTCGACCAGCGTGGCCATGCCCTCGGGGGTGGAGTCCGCTCGTGCTGCGGCTCGTGCCGGTGACGGTGAGCGCGTTCGCCTTCTTCCTGCGTCTACCGGATCATCCCCAACCGCCACGTGCCGGCGCGGCACGCGCTCGCCGGCGGCATCCTCGCCGCCCTCGTGTTCGAGGTGATGAAGTCGGTCTTCGCGTCGTACATCCGCGCGGTGCCGACCTACCGGCTGGTCTACGGCGCCTTCGCCGCGATCCCGATCTTCCTGCTGTGGCTCTACCTGTCGTGGCTGGTGGTGCTCCTCGGGGCGGAGTTCACCGCGTCGCTCGCGTACTGGAAGGGCCGCCTGTGGCGCCGCGAGGAGTCTCCGGAGGCGCTACCGGCGCGCGGCGTTCGAGCTCGGGCGCGTGCTGGCCTGCGGCCGGCGCCGAGCCGGTGCCGCTCGAGCGGCTTCGCGAGTCCGTCGACATGCCGCACGACCAGCTCGAGGACCTGCTGCGCCACCTCGAGGAGACGGGCGCCGTGCGCCGCTCGCGCAAGGGCTGGGCGCTCGCCGGCCCGCGGGAACGACGCGCCGTCCTGATCAGGACGGCGCGATGTGGAAGATCTCGAAGCGGCCCGTCCGCTCGATGAGGGTGGTCGCGCGCACCCGCGAGACGAAGCCCTCGTCCTCGATCTCGAACTCGCGCAGGTCGCTGTAGGTGCCCGGCGCCGTGAGCAGCGTGTCGGCCTTCTCGAAGCTCTCGTCCTCCGACAGGAGCAGGCCCGGGCGCACCTGGCCCGCGGCGCTGACGGTCGGCTGCACCGAGACGTAGCGGGCGGCCGGGGCGAGGAACTGGATGCCGAACTCCATCCCGCCCTCGTCGACCATCGTGAGCCAGCGCACCACGCCGACGGTCCAGTGCGCCTTGCCCAGGAACTTGATGCCGATCGCCTCGCCCACGGTGATGGCCTGGGTGGTGAGGCCGATGCGGCGCACCTTGAGCCCGCCCGCGCTCTGGTTCACCACGTCCCACTCGTTCACGTTCATGCTCTTGGAGACCTCGTCGTCGGGCACGTGGACGAGCGGGATGGTGGTGCCCTTCGCGATCGCCTCGGCTTCGCGCTCGGCGCTCGGCCTTCGCCTGGATCGAGACGAAGTGCGTGAGGGCGCGCAGGCCGGCGCAGATCGCCACGCTCGTGTCCATGGGATCGCGGCGGGACGCGCGCTTCGGCGGGTCGCCCCACAGCGTCACGAGCTTGGCCAGCAGGACGAGCATGTCGGGACTCATCGCCTTGCTCGTCGTGGCCGAGACGTTGCCCGACTCCATCGGCCTGGCGGCGCGCGCGCAGGCGCTCCACGAGCGGGATTGGCGTCGAGCAGCCGCCAGTTGGGCCCGCCCGGGTCGTCGTTGGCCGAGAGCAGCGGCTTGGGCGGCTTGTCCTGGTCGCAGGGCACGAGGAAGTGCGCGCCGGGGCGCGTCTGCGGGCGCGCCTGCCCGAGCGTGAACGCGCCGCGCTGGCCGCGGATCACGTCGAAGATGCGGTCGAGGTCGCCCGGGACCAGGCGGTAGGGATCGGTCAGGGCCACGAGCAGGGTTTCCGCGTACAGGTCCGCGATGCCGGCCTTGCTTTCCGGGTCCGCGGGCTCGGCGGCGAACCCCTCCTTCTCGGCGTGCAGGTAGAGCTGGTGGATCTCCCGCCAGGCGCCGTTCGGGATCGGCGGTGTAGGAGCGGTAGCTCGCGCGCAGGAGCAGCGCGAGCGACTCCATCGCGCGGAAGACGAGGAGGGGCATCTGCTTCTTCGCGCCGAAGGCGAGGAGCTTGCCGGTCTTCTCGAGGATGAGGATCTTGTAGCCGTAGGCGAACTCGGTCGCGAGCTCGCGCGCGAGCGCCAGCGCCTCGCGCGCCTTCGTGGGCAGCGGCAGCAGCGACTTGCCGTAGACGGCGTCGAGCTCGTCGAACACCACCTCGGCCACGGGCCGGTAGACCTCGAGCAGCTGCAGGCGGTCGTCGTAATCCACCTTCGCGCGGTTGATGGCGCAGAGGTTCGCGAGGATCCGGCGCCCGGCGTCCGCGCTCTGGCTCAGCGGCAGCGATTCCACCCAGGCCTTGGCCTGCTTGGGGCGCAATTCCAGGTCGCGGGGCGGGGTCACGCGCTCGGTGGGGACGCGCAGGTCGAGGGCCATTGTTATGTTAATCTTTGATTTTGAAGGGATTTTGCCGATCCGCTTCCCCGCGGATCGGTTGCGAAGCTGCGGCACGAAAACAGGATAGACGACCGCGATGTTTTTGAAAACGAAAGCCTTTCGATTCGCACCCGGCCCTCGCGGCGCCTGCCTCGCGGCCTCCTGGCCGCGGCCCACGCCTTCGACGTCACCGACACCGACGGCAAGCGCCACCGGCTGGCCGACTACCGCGGCAAGTGGGTCGTGGTGAATTTCTGGGCCACCTGGTGCGCGCCCTGCATCAAGGAGATCCCGGAGATCGCGCAGTTCCAGCGCGACAACGCGCCGGACCGCGCGGTCGTGCTGGGCGTGGCGCTCGACGTCGAGGACGCGGCCAAGACGCGGCAGTTCGCGAAGAAGGTCGGGCACGACTACCCGCTGGTGCTCGAGGACGAGGGCACCGAGAAGCAGTTCGGCAAGGTGAAGGGCCTGCCCACGACGGTGATCTTCGATCCCGCCGGGCGGCGCGCCTGGGACCGCACGGGCACCGTCACGCGCAAGTCGCTCGAGGAGGCCATCGCCGTCCGCGAAGCCGAAGGGCTAGGCGCCGGCGGACCAGCGGCTGCGCATCGCCCGCAGGACGCGCTCCGGGTACTCGGGGCGGCCCAGGCTGCCGTTGTAGCGGCCGAGCGCGTTGAACAGGTTGCCGTTCTCGATCTCGAGGTAATGCCGCAGGATGACGCAGCCGTAGCGCAGGTTCGTGCGCGGGTGGAAGAGGCTCTGCCCGGGCATGCCGATCTCGCGCACCCAGAAGGGCATCACCTGCATGTAGCCGCGGGCGCCGGCCGACGACACCGCGTACTTCCGGAAGCCGCTTTCCACGTCGATGATCGCGAGCACGAGCCGCGGGTCGAGCCCGGCGCGCAGCGCCTCGTAGCGCGCCATCGCCAGGAGCTCGCGCGCGGACTTCTCGTCGCGCACGCGGTCGGCCACGCGCGGTTGCATGGACTGCACCCACGCGCGCGTCTCGGGGTCGTCGCGATCGATGGCCTCGCGATCGGTCACCGCCTTCGCGAGCGTGGCGCGGACCGAGGCCGAGAGCGTCTCGTACTGCTGGGCGCCGCAATGCCCGGTCGCAGGCAGCAAAGCCAGGAGGACGGCGAGAGCCGGCGCGCCCGGCAGCGCGCTCATGGCGAGAGGCGGCCCCGGACGAATGCGGCGGCCCCGGCGAGCGGCACTTTCGTCGCCTCGGCGTCGCGCCGGTGCTGGTATTCGGCCAGCCCCTCCTTGAGCCCGCGCTCGCCGATCACCACGCGGTGCGGGATGCCCACGAGCTCCTGGTCGGCGAGGAGCACGCCCGGGCGCTCGTTGCGGTCGTCGAGGAACGCTTCCACGCCGGCCGCCGCGAGCTCGGCGTAGAGGGCGTCCGCCGCGGCCTTCACGGCCTCGCTCTTGTGGTAGCCCAGCGGGATGACCGCCACCGTGAAGGGCGCCATGGGATCGGGCCAGATGATCCCCTTGTCGTCGTGGTTCTGCTCGATGGCCGCGCCCACGATGCGCGTGACGCCGATGCCGTAGCAGCCCATCTCGAAGGGCTTGGGCGTGCCGTCCTCGGCGGTGAAGGTGGCGCCCATCGCTTCCGAGTAGCGCCGGCCCAGCGCGAACACGTGGCCCACCTCGATGCCGCGCACGAGGGCGAGTGCGCCCTTGCCGTCGGGCGAGGGGTCGCCGGGGACGACGTTCCTCACGTCGGCCACGAGGTCGGGCTCGGGGCAGTCGCGGCCCCAGTTCACGCCGCGGATGTGGTAGTCCTTCTCGTTCGCGCCGCAGATGAAGTCGGACATCGCGGCGACGGTGCGATCGGCCACGACCGTGATCTTCGCGCGGTCGAGCCCGACCGGGCCGAGGTAGCCCGCGGGGCCGTCGGCGGCCGCGAGGATCTCCTCGTCGCTCGCCCAGCGCCAGCCCTTGAGGCCGTGGAGCTTGCCCACCTTGATCTCGTTCAGCGTGTGGTCGCCGCGGATGAGGACCATGTGCACGCGGTGGTTGGCGTAGAGGAGGATCGCCTTCACCGTGCGGGTGAGCGGCTCGTTCCAGAGCTTCGCCACGCCCTCGCACGTGGAGGTGCCGGGCGTCGGGTTCTTGCGCATCGGCTCCGTCGGGGCCGCGCGGGGCGCGGCGGGCGCCAGCGCCTCGGCCTTCTCGATGTTGGCCGCGTAGTCGGAGCCGTCCGAGTAGGCGATCTGGTCCTCGCCGGAGTCCGCCAGCACCTGGAACTCGTGCGAGGCGCTGCCGCCGATCTCGCCGGAGTCGGCGGCGACGGGGCGGAACGTGAGGCCCAGGCGCGTGAAGATGCGCACGTACGCGTCGAACATCTTCTGGTAGGACCTGAGCATCCCGGCCTCGTCCGCGTCGAACGAGTAGGCGTCCTTCATCGAGAACTCGCGCGCGCGCAGCACGCCGAAGCGCGGCCGGATCTCGTCGCGGAACTTGGTCTGGATCTGGTAGAAGTTCACCGGCAGCTGGCGGTAGCTGCGCAGCTCCTTGCGGGCGATGTCGGTGATGACCTCTTCCGCCGTCGGCGCGTAGCAGAACTCGCGCTCGGCGCGGTCCTTGATGCGCAGCATCATCGGGCCGTAGAGCTCCCACCGGCCGGTCTCCTGCCAGAGTTCCGCGGGCTGCACCGGCGGCATGATGACCTCCAGGGCGCCCGCGCGGTCCATCTCCTCGCGCACGATGCGCTCCACCTTGTGCAGCACGCGCATGCCCAGCGGCAGCCACGAGTAGAGCCCGCTGCCGAGCTTGCGGATGAGGCCGCCGCGCAGCATCAGCTTGTGGCTGGGCAGCTCGGCCTCCTGGGGGGCTTCCTTGAGGGTGGCGAGGAAGAACTGGCTGGCGCGCATGAACTCTCCGGGTCGGGCAGGGTCGAACGGTCTGTTTTCGGAATCAAATCATCGGCTTGCGAGGTCGCATTCTACACCGCGCCGGGATCGCCCCGGTGCTGGCGGGCACCCGCAAACTGTGAAAAAATGGGCCCAACTCAACGAATCGGATGGTGACTGCCATGATCGATCGGGACGGATTCCGCCCGAACGTCGCCATCGTGCTCGTCAACCACAGGAACCAGGTCTTCTGGGGCAAGCGGATCAAGGAGCACGCCTGGCAGTTCCCCCAAGGCGGCATCAAGCAGGGGGAGTCCCCCGAGCAAGCGATGTACCGCGAGCTCGAGGAGGAAACGGGATTGAAGCCCGCGCACGTCGAGATCCTCGGCCGCACGCGCGACTGGCTGCACTACCACGTGCCCAGCCACTGGGTGAAGCGCGAATGGCGCGGCACCTACAAGGGGCAGAAGCAGATCTGGTTCCTGCTGCGCCTGGTGGGCCGGGACACGGACGTGTCGCTGCGGGCGAGCGGGCATCCGGAGTTCGACGCCTGGCGCTGGCACGACTACTGGGTGCCCCTCGAGTCGGTGATCGACTTCAAGCGCGACGTCTACCGCATGGCGCTCGAGCAGCTCGCCCTGTTCCTCGACGTGGACGAGCGCCGGCCGGTGGGCCTGTCGCCCTACGGGCGCCGGCGCAAGCCCCGCCCGCGCCCGATGGCCGGGCTCTCGGACTAGGGCCGGCGGCTCCCGCTAGAACCCGCCCGCGCGGCCGGGCAGCATGACGGTGGTCAGCGCGCCGACCACGAGCGAGATCACGATCCCCACGATGATCACCACGACGGTGTAGGGCATCGCCTTTTCCCCGGGCGTCTTCATGAGGCGCGGCAGCCCCAGGTAGAGCAGGTAGAGGCTGTAGAGCCCCAGGATCGACAGGATCGAGAGGGCCGGCAGGATGTGGAAGACGCCCGCGAGCCAGGAAGCCACCGGCGCGAACGCCGCCACCTTGAAGGCCTGCATGAAGTTCTTCTCGCCGCCGAACTTGGGCGAGAGCGCGTCGATGATCAGCGCGAAGACGTAGACGCTTCCCAGCGACAGGAGGTAGGTCGCGATCGCGTGCGAGATGCCGTTCACGATCGGCACCCGGTACGACAGGCCGAAGGCGCCCACGCCGACGATCGAGAACCCGATGAAGCCCGCGATCGCGGGAATGGCGGCGAGGATCATGATCCAGCCGGTGTAGAGGCCCTGCACGGTGTGGGTCTCGGAGGAGATCTTGTCCCACTCCGAAGCCGGCGTGAGGATCAGGTTCTTCGCGCGTTCGACGAGGTTCACGGTGGGGCTCCCCATGGTGGTTGTTGTGGGGCCAGTATAGCCTCCACCGCAATCTGGTCGCGCTAAAGGACGACCAGATTGTCCCGGTGGATCAGTTCGGGCTCGGCGATGTAGCCGAGGAGGGACTCGATCTCGGCGGTGGGCTTGCGCAGGATGCGCGCGGTCTCGGCCGAGCCGTAGTTCACCAGGCCGCGCGCGATCTCGCGCCCGTCGGGCGACAGCACGCTCACGACCTCGCCGCGCTCGAACTGGCCTTCCACGCCGGTCGCGCCGATGGCGAGCAGGCTCTTGCCGTCGTGCGGTGAGCGCCTTCACGGCGCCGGCGTCGAGGGTGATCCGGCCGGCGGGCTTCAGGTGGTCGGCGAGCCACTGCTTGCGCGCCGCCACGGGCTGCGTGCCCGCCACCAGGAGCGAGCCGATGGCCTCGCCGGCGAAGAGGCGCGTGAGGAGCTCCGGCTCCCGGCCCCAGGCGATGACGGTGTGGGCGCCGCTGCGCGCGGCCCGCTTCGCGGCGAGCACCTTGGTGATCATGCCGCCGCTGCCGATGTCGGAGCCCGCGCCGCCGGCCATGGCTTCCAGGGACGCGTCGCCGGCGGTCGCCCGCGCGACGAGGGTCGCGGCCGGGTCCTTGCGCGGGTCGGCCGAGTAGAGGCCCTTCTGGTCGGTGAGGATGGCGAGCGCGTCGGCCTCGATGAGGTTGGTCACGAGGGAGGCGAGCGTGTCGTTGTCGCCGAAGCGGATCTCGTCGACGACCACGGTGTCGTTCTCGTTGATCACGGGCACGACGCCCGAGCGAGACCAGCGTCTTCAGGGTCGTGCGCGCGTTGAGGTAGCGCCGGCGGTCGCCGAGGTCCTCGTGCGTGAGGAGCACCTGCGCCGTGCGCAGGCCCCGCTCGGCGAAGCACGACTCCCACATCTGCACGAGCCCCATCTGGCCGACCGCGGCCGCGGCCTGCAGCTCGTTCACCGCGCTCGGGCGCTTCGTCCAGGCGAGCCGCTTCATCCCCTCGGCGATGGCGCCGGAGGAGACGACGAGCACCTCGACGCCGCGCGCGCGAAGCACCGCGATCTGGCCCGCCCAGTCGGCGACGGCGTCCCGGTCGAGCCCGGCGCCCGCGTTGGTGAGCAGGCTCGAGCCGATCTTCACGACCACCCGGCGGCAGCCGGCCAGCTCGCTACGCACGGCGCTCGCTCTCCAGGAACTCCATGATCGCGAAGCAGAGCTCGCGCGTGCCCTCGCCGTTGATGGCGGAGACCATGTACCACGGGCCCTTCCAGCCGAGCTTCTTCACGAACGCCTTGGCGCGCTTGTCGCGTTCGCCCGCGTCGAGCAGGTCGACCTTGTTCAGCACCAGCCAGCGCGGCTTCTTGAAGAGCGCCGGGGTCGTACTTCTTCAGCTCCAGCGCGATCGCCTTCGCTTCCTTCACCGGGTCCGCGGCCTCGTCGAAGGGCGCGAAGTCCACCAGGTGCAGGATGAGCTTCGTGCGCTGCAGGTGGCGCAGGAACTGGTGCCCGAGCCCCGCGCCCTCGGCCGCGCCCTCGATGAGCCCCGGGATGTCGGCGATCACGAACGAGCGGTTCATGTCGACGCGCACGACGCCCAGGCTCGGGTTGAGCGTCGTGAAGGGATAGTCCGCCACCTTGGGGCGCGCGGCCGAGACGGCCCGCACGAAGGTCGACTTGCCGGCGTTGGGCATGCCCGCGAGGCCCACGTCGGCGAGCACGCGCAGCTCCATCTCGAGGTTCCTGCGCTCGCCCGTCTCGCCGGGCGTGAACTGCCGCGGCGCGCGGTTCGTGCTCGACTTGAAGTTGAGGTTGCCCAGCCCGCCCTTGCCGCCCTTGGCGAGCACGGCCTGGTCGCCGGCCTTCGCGAGGTCGGCGATCGTCTCGCCCGTGTCGGCATCGCGGATCACGGTGCCCACGGGCACGCGCAGGATGATGTCCTCCGCGCCGCTGGCCGTTGCGGTCGCGGCCGCGTGCCGTTGCTCGCCATGCTTGCCGCGGAAGATGCGCGTGTAGCGGTAGTCGATGAGCGTGTTGAGGTTGAAGTCGGCCACCGCGATGATCGAGCCGCCGCGGCCGCCGTCGCCGCCGTCGGGCCCGCCGCGCGGCACGAACTTCTCGCGCCGGAAATGGGCGGAGCCGTCGCCGCCGTCGCCGGCGATGACCTCGATGCGCGCTTCGTCGAAGAACTTCATGGGCGTCCCATGTCCGGCATCGCCACCCGGATGCCGAGGGCGATGAAGGTGAGCCCGGCGAAGAGGCCGAGCCGCTCGCCCACGGCCGGGTGGGCGCGCAGCCGCTCGCCGATCCACGCGGAGAAGAGCGCCACGGCGCCGAAGATGACGACGGTCTGCGCCATGAAGACGAGGCCGAGGAGCGCCATCTGCCACGCGAGCCCGCCCGCCTGCGGCGTCGACGAACTGCGGCAGGAAGGAGAGGAAGAAGAGCGTCACCTTCGGGTTGAGGGCGTTGCCGATCACGCTCTGCCGGTAGATCGCGAGGAGCGCCTTGGCGCCGCCGCCGCCCGCGAGCGCGAAGGACGCCCGGTGGCGAAGCGCCTGGATGCCGATCCAGACGAGGTAGGCCGCGCCCGCCCAGCGCACCGCGTTGAACGCGAACTCGGAGGAGCGGATGAGTGCCGCGACGCCGAGCGCCGCGAGGAGCGTGTGGAAGAGGCACCCCGTCGCGAAGCCGAGCGCCGCCGCGAGTCCCGCGCTTGCGCCCCTGGCTCATGCCGCGCGTGAGCACGTAGACGATGTCGGGCCCGGGCGCGAGGGTGAGCAGCGCGCTGGCGACGAGGAAGAGGGCGATGTCGGGCATGTCGTCTTTTCAGCTCCCGGAAACGAAAAAGCCCCGTGCGATGACGGGGCTCTTTCCGGGAGAAAGGAGCCGTCAGGCTTGCGCCGGCTCGATGCTCACGGTGTTCTTCTGCTTGGGGCCGCGCTGGGCGTACTTCACCTTGCCGTCGACCATCGCGAAGAGGGTGTGGTCCTTGCCGATGCCCACGTGCTGGCCCGGGTGGAACCGCGTGCCGCGCTGGCGGACGAGGATGGAACCCGCGCTCACGAGCTCGCCGCCGAAGGCCTTGAGGCCCAGGCGCTTGATTCGGAGTCGCGGCCGTTGCGGGAAGAGCCGCCTGCTTTCTTGTGTGCCATGATCGCTATCCGTTACTGGTTGATGGCGTCCACACGGATTTCCGTGTAGTTCTGCCGGTGGCCCTGCGTCTTCTGGTAGTGCTTGCGGCGGCGCATCTTGAAGATGCGGATCTTGGGGCCCCGGCCGTGGGCGACCACGGTGGCGGAGACCTTCGCGCCGGCGAGCGTGGGGGTGCCGACCTTCACGGCTTCCCCGTCCGCCACCATCAGCACCTGGTCGAGCACGATGGTGGCGCCGACTTCCGCCTCCACCGTCTCGATCTTGATCTTTTCGCCCGGGGCAACGCGATATTGCTTGCCGCCGGTCTTGATGACCGCATACATGTTGATACTCCTGTTTTAGTTTGATAATTCACGGCCTTTTGCACCGCGAACCGGCTATAATACGTGAAATTCCAAGCAACGTCAAAGACTTGTCGTCGGGCCCGGCCGGGCCCGGCCACCGACGGAACCGCCTTGAACCAGTCCTGCCTTCCCGTGAGCCTCGAATCGATCCGGGCGCCCATCGCCGACGACCTGCGGGCCGTCGACGACGTCATCCGGCGCCGGCTCCACTCCGACGTGGCGCTCGTCCGGACGATCGCCGACTACATCATCGCCGCCGGCGGCAAGCGCCTGCGCCCGGCCCTCCTGCTGCTGGCGGCCAACGCCGTGGGCGCCCAGGGCCCCATCCGCCACGAGCTCGCCACCGTCATCGAGTTCATCCACACGGCGACCCTGCTGCACGACGACGTGGTCGACGAGTCCAGCCTGCGGCGCGGCCGCCGCACGGCGAACGCCGAATTCGGCAACGCGGCCTCGGTGCTGGTCGGCGACTTCCTCTATTCGCGGGCCTTCCAGATGATGGTGTCGGTGGGGAACCTGCGCCTGATGCAGGTGCTCTCGGACGCGACCAACGTCATCGCCGAGGGCGAGGTGCTGCAGCTGCTCAACGTGAACGACCCGGACACCGACGAGGACAGCTACCTGCGCGTGATCCGCTACAAGACGGCGAAGCTCTTCGAGGCCGCGACCCAGGTCGGCGCGATCCTCGGCGACGCCTCCCCGGCGCTCGAGCGCTCGCTCGCCGAGTTCGGCATGCACGTGGGCACCGCCTTCCAGGTCATCGACGATGTCCTCGACTATTCGGGCGACCTGGCGGAGACGGGCAAGAACCTCGGCGACGACCTCGCCGAAGGCAAGCCCACGCTGCCGCTCATCCGCGCCATGCAGGTGGGCACGAGCGAGGAGCGCATCGCTCGTCCGCCGCGCCATCGAGGAGGGCGGCAAGGCCGACCTCGGGGCGGTCGTGGCGGCCATCAACCGCACGGGCGCGCTCGACTACGCGCGCGATTGCGCCCGCCGCGAGGCTGCCATCGCCATGGCGAGGCTGGATGCGCTGCCGGGTTCCGCGTGCAAGGACAGTCTGCTACAATTGACCCACTTTTCCGTCGAACGGAAGTTCTAGTCCGGCGGGATCCGACGGGCGCGAAAGCGCCCGTTTCGGCTCCTGGCCTGGCCGGGCCGGGTGGAGCGCCACGTTCCCTGATCGCGGGGAGGACGGAACCTCTCCGGCCCCGGGCCCGAGCGAGCGGCTCAATCCAGGCCGTAGCGCTTTATCTTCCGCCAGAGCGTGGACTTGTCGATGCCGAGGATCTCCGCGGCCGTGGCCCGGTTTCCCTGCGTCTCGCGCAGCGTCTTCGCGATGAAGTAGGCCTCGATCTCCTCAAGGCTCTGCGGCTCGATCATCTCCAGGGCGCGGTCCGGCGTCGCCTGCTCGGCGGCGAGGCCCGGCGGAAGCGATTCCAGGTCGAGCATGTCCGTCTCGGTGAGGATGATCATCGACTGGATTGCATTTTCCAGTTCGCGGGCATTGCCCGGCCAGTCGTGGCGCATCAGCGCCCCCAGCGCGCGCGTGGTGATCCCCGTCACAGGCTTCTTGAGGCGGGCGGAGTGCCGGCCGAGGAAGTAGTTGGCGAGCAGCGGAATGTCGCTGCGCCGCTCGCGAAGGGGCGGCAGGACGATTTCCACGATGCGCAGGCGGTAGTAGAGGTCCATCCGGAACGCGCCGCTCTCCACGAGGGCGGGAGGGGCCGGTTGGTGGCCGCGATCACCCGCACGTCGGCGTGCCGGGGCTCGGTGTCGCCCATGCGGTAGAACGTACCGTCCTGCAGCACGCGAAGCAGCTTCGCCTGGAAGGCGGGCGAGGCGTTGTTGATCTCGTCGAGGAAGAGCGTCCCGTGGTCGGCCGTCTCGAACAGCCCCGCCTTCACCCGGTCGGCGCCGGTGAAGGCGCCGCGCTGGTAGCCGAACAGCTCGCTCTCGATCACGTTCTCGGGGATGGCGGCGCAGTTGAGCGCGACGAACCGCCCATCGCGGCGGCCGCTCGTCATGTGGATCTGGTGCGCCACCACCTCCTTGCCCGTGCCGGACTCGCCGGTGATGAGGACGCAGCAGTCGTAGCCGGAGGCCGCGCGAACCATGCGGCGCACCTGCTCGATCGCGGCGTTCTTCCCCACCAGGCCGTCGAAGTCGGCGTAGGCGCGGTTGGTCTCGCGAAGGCTCACGTTCTCGCGGTTCAGGCGCCAGTACTGGAGGGCGTGGTCCACGATGTGGCGCAGCTCCTCCGGCTCGAAGGGCTTCCTCAGGTAATCGTAGGCGCCGCTCTTGAGCGCGTCGACCGCCGACTCGACCGTGGCGTGCCCGGTGAGCAGGATCACCTGCGTCATGACGCTGCGCCGCTTGGCGAACTTGAGCACCTCCAGGCCGGAGACCCTCGGCATGCGCAGGTCCGTCACCACGACCGCGACCTCGTGGGCCTCGAGGTAGTCGAGGGCGGCCTGGGAGCTCTCCACCGCGACCACCTCGGCGTCCGCGGCGGGAGCACCTCCTCGATCATCCGGCGCATCGCCGGGTCGTCCTCGACGACCAGCAGGGTGGCCCTGGTGCCTGCATCCGCGCCGTTCGGGAGGGGCTGCATCGCGCTATGGCGGCCAGCGGGAGCGTCAGCACGAAGCGCGCCCCGCCGTGGAATGCGGGGTCGAGGTGGATGCCGCCGCCGATCCGCGTGACGATCGAGTGGCTGATGGCCAGCCCCAGGCCCGTCCCCGCCGACTCGCTCTTCGTGGTGAAGAAGGGCTCGAAGAGCGGCCGCGGACCTCGGGGGCACGCCCGGGCCGTTGTCGGTCACCGTGACACGGCGAATCCGCCCTCCGTGGCCGCGGTGACGTGCACGCGAGGCTCCGCCGCGCCGGCGGCCGCCTGGACCGCGTTCACCAGCAGGTTCACCAGCACGATGTCGAGCTGCCCGCCGCCGCCGCGCACGATGAGCTCGCCCTCCACGTCGGTCTCCATCGCGACGCACTCGCGCCGGCCCTGGCAGTTGGCCACCGCCTCCACCGCCTCGCGGATGAGGCCGTTGATGTCGCAGGTCTCGGTCTGGCACGCGTCGCGGCGGGCGTAGGCCAGCAGGTTGTCGATGATGCGCGCGCAGCGCTTGCGTCTCGCCGTGGATGATCCGCGCGTACTCGGCGCGCTTCTCCTCGCTCGCCTTGCCCTCGTTCAGGAGCTGGGCGTACCCGAGGATCGTGCCCAGCGGGGTGTTGAGCTCGTGCGCCACGCCGGCGGCGAGCTGGCCCATGGCCACCAGCTTCTCCACCTGCCGCGCGATGTCCTCGAGCCGCGTCCAGTCGGTGATGTCCTGCAGGATGATCGCCACGCTCGCCTGGGTCTCGCCCGGCGACTGGCTGAAGAAGGTGAGGTTGAGCGAGACCTGCCGCACGCTCTCGCCCAGGCGCAGCGCGAGCACCTTGTTGCTGACCTGCTGCTCGTAGAGGAACGCCTCGCGCAGCAGCTCGCGGCCGGGTTCGTCCGGCGCAGCAGGTCGAAGACGTTGGCGCCGGCGAGCGCCTCGCCGGGAGGCCGAACAGGGTTTCGGCTTGGAGGTTCGACAGTGTGACGCGGAAGTCGCCGTCGACGATGAGGAGGGCGCCCGGCAGCCCCTGGAGGATCGCCTCGTGGCGGTTGCGCTCCGCGATGATCGCGAGCTGCGCCTGCTCCATCTCCCTGAAGAGCGATCCGAGGTTGCGGGCGAGGACGTTGTACTCGTCCGCCAGGTGGCCGACGAAGGGCCGCGACGCCGGAAGAGCGAGGGTCCAGCGAACCGTCGTTGGCCCGGCGGACCGCCGCGTGGATGGCCGCGATGCCGCGGCCGTAGCCGAAGAGGCCGACCCCGACGGCCACGAGCGCGCGCAGCTTCCCGACCGCGGACGAGCGCAAGGCGGCGCCGGCGAGCACGCCAGGGAACGCTGCCAGGCAACGGCGGCGAGCACGGCGCATGGGCGGATCAAGGCCCGCGGGGGGCAGTCGCCGCGAGTGCGCGCTTCCCATAGGCTCCCCCGGGGATCGCCCTGCAGGCGCATGGGGGGGCGCGCCACGCCGGTGTCTACGCTTCCCAGTCGCGCCCCCTTGGGAGCAATCATGCCACGGCGCGGGCCGCGGCCCGTTGATCCCCGCCCAGCGCGGGGCGTTCAGAAGATGAACTGCAGCCCCAGCGTGTACTGCTTGTAGTCCCTCTGCGAGGCGTCGGTCGGATTCTGGATGTCGAACTTCACCTGCGCTGCCTCGAAGGTTACCTTCAGGAGCTGCCCGTCGATGAGGTAGTGGACGCCGATCCCGTCCCACTTCTGGTCGCGGTACATGTAGGGCAGGTTGTACTCCGAGCGCTCGTGACGGGCGAAGAACTGGACGCGACCCGGTCCGACCTTCCGCGGCAGCAGGTAGCCCGCCTTCACGTACCAGCCTTCCATGTCCGTCGTCTGCGGCAGGGACGGATCGGGGGGGCGCCGAGTGGACCTTGCCGGTGTCGAGCCGGATCACCGCCGCGGAGCCCGTGAAGGTCCCGGCCGACGTGGGCTGCTTGTAGAAGATGTCGGCTGTCCACCCCCGTAGTCGATGGGGTCGGACTTGGCGATGTAGTTGAGGTACGCCACGTCCGGCTGGTAGTCGTACGCCGCGCCGATCGTGAGCACGCTGCGCGTGCCGAGGTAGGTGCCGCGGTAGCCGTACTCGTACTCCGGGTCCAGCAGGCTCACGTGCACGCGGCCGGTGACCCGCGGCTCTTCTTCACCACCTCGTCGCCGTCGCGCCCGTTGGACACCATCAGCCGGTACTGGGCCTTGCCGTCGGCGAGATTGCCCCAGATGGCGGCGCCGGTGTCGCGGCTTCCTCCCCACGGGGTGTAGGCCAGCACCTCGGCCCGGTCCATGGTGAGCGGATCGAAGCAGGCCTCGAGGTTCTCGCGCGTGAAGGTGTTCTTGAACTTCCCGGCGAGGAAGCGGATGCCGTCGCTGTGGTCGATCGTGAGGTAGGCGTCGCGGAAGAAGATGCCCTTGTCGTTCTGGCCGCCCTTGCCGTCGGTCGGGGCGTCGAGGTTCACGTAGAAGCCCACGAGGTCGTTCATCTGCCCCGAGAAGGTGAGGCGGTTGCGGCGCAGGAAGAAATCCGTCGTCTGGCCGTCGTCCGTGGGGGACGTGTACCCGCGGTCCTGGGCCCAGCCCTGGAACGAGTAGGTGAACGTGAGGTTGCCCTCCTTGCCGAAGGCGATCGTGGGGCCCGCGGCGGCCATCCCCGACCAGCCGAGGAGCGACAGGGCGCAAGCGCCTGCCAGCCGCTTCATGGTGACCGTCCTGCGGATCGAATCCCTGCTCGCACGCTTCATGTGTTTCCCCTCCTTGGGATCACTTCTTGTAGGCCTTCACGAGGTCCGACGCGTTGCCCGTTTTGTGGCACCCGGCGCAATGATCGGCGGGCTTCGGGCGGGGGTCCTTCACCATCTCGGCGTGGGCGAGTTCCTTCTTGATGAGGCGCGCGTTGCCCTTGTGGCAACCGGCGCAGGAGTTGTCGACGCTCTTGTGATCGGTGTGCCACTTCTCCTGGCTGGGCGCCGCCGCGCGCGTGCCGTTGTGGCACTTGAAGCAGGACGAGGCGCCCATGCCGCAGGCATTGGCCTCGGCGATGGAGAGACCGCCCGCATCATGTCGCGCACGTCGGCGATGGCTTCCATTTCCCCACCCGCCGTCCGCCCGCTGCGCGACGCCAGCGCCGTCCGTCCTCTCGGGGTTCGAGGAGGCGAGCGACCACGCGAGCGCCACTGCCACCACCGCGACCGTCCCCGCGGCCGCACGCAACACGCCACGCGCGACAGCCCGCAGCTTCTCGACCACCGACTTGCGTTGCTTCATTTCTCCGTCCTCCTCGGTTGTGATTCCGCTTCGGCCTTCTTCTCGGCGACTTCGATGTCCGCCTCGCCCAGCGCGCCCCGGCACGTGCAGGCCTTGTCGCTCTTGAACTTGAGCCGCCGCTTCTTGGCCGGCGCCTCCGGGGTGGCCCCGGCGCCTTCCTTGGCGGCTGCCGGCTCGCCGCCCGCGGCGGCCTGCGCGTACGCCGGCGGCGCAAGCGAGCGCGGCAATCACGAGCCAGTGGCGCAGCTTCATGCGGCCTCCTCGAATCAGGTCACGATCCAATGCACTCAGCAGATTGCATGCCACCGCGCGAGGCGTTAGAAAACAGGAAGTTACCGTGCCGATGCGAATGCCGGGCATTGCATTACCCCCTCGGATTCCCGGGGTCTTTCAATTTGCAACCGCGCGCGCGGGTGCGCCCACCGCATCGGGCGCGATGACCTCGACGTCATCGAGCCAGTAGCGGGCCGCGCCGGCCTTCGCAAGCGCTTCGTCGAGGAGCCCGCGCGTGGTCCCGTCCAGGCCCGGGTTGCGCCGGCCCATGTCGGCGAACATGCGCTCGTAATGCTCCCCGGGGGCCACCTCCGTGCGGATGACCGCCCGCCAGGGGCCGGGCGGAACGTTCACCTCGTACACCAGGTCCTGGCGGCCGCCCGCCGGAAGGCGGGTGTCCGAGATCTCCCGGTCGAGGGCGAGGTTGAGCAGGCGGCCGATGACATGCTGGCCCACGAGCATCTGGGTGCCGCGCCCGCGCAGGTAGACGTTCACGTAGATCTTCGGCACCACGTAGGTGGGAAGGTGGTGTCCCGCACCGCGGTTGGCGAGGGAGACGGCGATCCGCAACCGGCCCGGCTCCACGCGCGTGACGGTGAGTTCGCGGTGGAGCGCCTGCCGCACCATGTCCGCGTCGTGCACGCCGCGCCAGAGATGGCGGCGGTCCGGCATGTGGCAGGACTGGCACTGCCGTCCCTCTCGCGCGAAGCCGCTCGCGCGCCATTCCTCGTAGGTGTTCTCGAGGAGCTTGCCGTTCGCCTGGCGGCCGTCGGGGGCGAACTGGTGGCAGGGGGCGCAGAAGCGGCTGTCGCCGAACGCCGCCTCGGCCACGAACCCGCCGTGGGGCCGGCGGTCCGGGGCCGGCGGCGATGCGGCAGCCGAAGGCGGGCCGAAGCGCACGTGCCGCCTCACGTGGCAGGCGGCGCACGTGAGCCCGCGCAGGTGAAGGTCGGCGGGCGACCCAGGCGGGCGGCGCGGTGGCGGGCGCGCCGGGCCATCCGCGATCCAGTGCGGTCAGCGCCTTCTGCTCGGCGAGTGGCGCGTGACAGCGCAGGCAGGCATTGCCCTGCGCCTGGTCCATCGTGCGAAGCTGCCACTGGATGCCTGGGCCCATGGCGCGGCTGTGCAGGCTCGACTTCCAGTCGGCGAGCTGGGCCGCATGGCACGCGCCGCAGGCTTCGGGCGCCAACGACGATTCCGCGGGAGTGTAGGTGGGGAGGATCGCCCTGGGGGGCGATCGGATGCTTCCAGTGACCGGCGAGAAACGAGGCGACGGCCTCGTCGGCGCGCCTGTCGGCCTGCTGGCGCCAGGCGGCCCAGATCGCGAGGCCGGCGAGGGCGACGAGCACCGCCCCGCCGGCCTTCCGGAGGCTCAGCCGCAGGGGTTGCCTCCGGGGTTGCCCGTGCCGACGCTGTTCGTGGGCGAGATGCCGCGCTTGTAGGCCTGGTCCTCGATGATGATCGTGTTGGCGTGCACCGCGTAGGGGTTCACGACGTTGCGCGTGGCGACGGTCGCGGCGCTCGTCGCGGGACGGTAGAACGACTTCACGTCCGTGCGCCACGGGGAGTCCACGGGCAGGATGGGCTTGCCCGTCTGGTCCGCGATGTTCGACAGCGAGTTCCACTCGACCATCGCGCCGTCGTAGAAGCGCACCGGCAGGCCCAGGATGCCCGCGGACGCAAACCCGGTGATCATCGCCCGGAAGGTGGTTTCGCAGTAGGCGTAGATCACGTCGTCCTTCTGGTAGGCGGCACCGTCGCCCAGGCCGTTGTAGCTGGCGTCCACGAAGCGGTAGCCGCCGGCGTCGGCGCTGCCCGCGAGGAAGGCGGCCAGCACGGACTTCGGCTTGTAGGAGTAGCCCTTGGTCGAGTCGAGCAGGTTCGTGTACTGCAGCTGGACCGTGCCGCGCGGGTGGCCCTGGCGCGAGCCGCCGTTCTGGAACGTGCGCATGTAGTCGTATCCCGCGGGCGACGGGCAGTGCGCGGCGCCGCAGGCCGTGAAGCCGGAGTCGCCGCTCTCGAGGCGTTCGCCGGCGCTGAACTGGCCGATGCTGCGCGCGTCCCAGATGAACACGCCGTCATCCTTCACGTTCGTGTCGGTCGGGGGCAGGACGGCGAGCAGGTCCTCGAATGTCGCCTGCAATGCCGTGTTGTCCACGGGGATGTTCTTCACGCTCGCCGACCCGGTGCCGGGCGCGACGCTCGCGGTGGCGGTGAAGTCGGCGGCCGCGAGGCCGTTGCCGTTGATCCACTGGTTGCCGCCGTTGAGGACCGCGACGTGCGACTTGTCCACGCCCCAGTAGCGCAGGGCGTACCAGCAGCGGCCCTGCGCCATGGCGTTGCCGGTGCTCCCCGTTCCCTGGGCGCACACGATCATGTCCCTCGTCGGGTCGACGTTGTACTTCTTGAGGAGCGCGTCCATCGTCGGTCCGTCGGGCACCATGCTCGGCGTCTCGATGACGCCGTTCACGCGCGTCTGGATCCATTCGGAAGACGGGGAGAGGTAGGAGAACACGTTGACGCCGTCGGGCTTGATGTATTCCGCGCCGGCCGGTCCCGCCGTCGCCTGGAAGATCACGAGCTTGCCCGTGATGCCGGCGGGGCGGCTGCCGGTCCAGTCCGATTTCCAGCGCTTGAGCGTGGCCGCCGTGATCAGGCCGTTTGCGTTGTCGTCGTAGTTGTCGGCGGACGCCTGCGCGATGGTCTGCGGCGTGTTGACGACGATCTTCACTTCATTGCCCATGGACGTATCTTCGCGTCCGCCGCCCCCGCAGGATGCGAGCAGGAGGCCAGCCGCGATCACGAACCCCAGCCGCCGGTTCGGGATCGCACCCACGTTTGCGTCGAGTTGTTGCGTGGTCATCTTCTTCTCCTCCTTCGCTTTGGCCATTGCCGATTGCGGGCCCAGCCCGTCGGACAATGCCTGTAGCACATTGCATGCCGATCGCTTCAGGCCTGCAAAAACAACGGGTTGACGATTGATCTGCGGCCGGCGGCGTTGCACATTCCATCGGCGCGACGCCTGGCCTCTCAAAATGCAAGGCGGTAGCGGGGCCGCGGCCGCGCCGGCGGGCGCGATTGCATAATCCACAATTCCGCAGGGGCGGGACCCGCGGCGATTGCGACATGCACGATGGGCCTGCGCAAGCGCCGCCCGCCTTGCATGGGGGAAGCGGCGGCCGGAGCGGAACGGCACGCTACTTGCTCCTGATGGCGGCATCGACTCACAGGGAGCCTTGGCCCGCCGTGTACTGGCTGTTCACCCCGATCGCCTGGATGTTTCCGGCGCTGCGCGAGGAGGGCGCGGATGCGCGCGCCCGCGCCGCGAGAACCGTGGACATCCCGGGCCACGGGGCCATGGTCGCGGACGCATGCGTGGACCTCACCGGCGAGACCTGCCTGAGGACCAACCTGCTCACGAAGCGCGCGCTCGACGAGGCGGCTCCGGGGTCGGTCATCGAGGTCGTCTCCGACAACCTGAGTTCGGTGGAGACGGTCCCCTTCATGCTGGCGGGACACGGCTGCGTGCACCTGGGCACGCTGCATCTGGATGGCAGGTGGAAGATCTACGCGCGCAAGCTGGCCGCGGACGACGGAGGAGGCGAGTGATGACGGAGGGTGTGGTGGGCACGACGGAGGGCGTGGAGCCGGCGGTGAGCCGCGCGAATGCGCTGAAGGCTTCGGCGGTGGTCGGACTGTTCTTTCTCGTGAGCGCGTGGACCTACGCGGTGGACGCGCGCTACCTCTACTTCTCCGCCTACCTGTGGTTCGGCTTCATCTACGGCATGAGCCTCCAGTACGGGCGCTTCTGCATGGCCTCGGCGATCCGGGACCTCTTCGCCGTCGGCGTCCCGCGGATGGCGGTGGGGATCATGATTGCCGTCGTGCTCTTCAGCCTCGTCTCGGCCGTCGTCACCGTCTCCGGGGGCAGCACGTTCCACGCGTCCCCGATCGGGCTGTACTCGGTCGTCGGCGGCGCGATTTTCGGGTTCGGCATGGTGTTCACGGGCGGCTGCGCGACGGGCTCGCTCTACAAGACGGGGAGGGAAGCGTCTCCGCGCTCCTCGTCGTGATATCGCTCAGCTTCGCCCAGGCGTTCTTCGTGGAAGCCGGGGGTGCTGGACGCGCTCGTCCCGGCGTCGTGGACGGCCTCGGCCGCGGCGAAGTCGATGCCGGCGCAGCTCACCGTGACGCAGGGGTGGTACGACCAGTTCCTCGCCGGCTACGTGTGGGACCTCAAGGCCATCACGGTCGGCGACGCGCTCGGGTTCGCCAGCCCGGCCGCCAGGGCGTTCATCGGCAATTCCCTCATCAACGCGATCCTTCCCGCCGTCGCGATCCTCGGCGTCATCTACGTGGTCTGGTATCGCAAGGGCTGGCTGCGCCGCCACAAGGACGCGGCGCCGGGGATGGGGCGCGAGGTCGCGGGCTGGTGGAGCATGGTCACCGCCTCGAAGCGCACCGCCATCGCCGGTCTCGTGCTGGGCGTGGCTGCCGGCGTGCAGATGTGGGTGATGCAGGCGCTGCAGCAGAAGTTCGGCATCTCCAACGCGGGCGAGCTCCTCGCGGCGATGGGGCACACCACCGGGCTGAGCCTGCAGGAGACGGTGTTCGACCCCGGCTACTTCTACGTGACCACGCAGGAGGCGCAGGGCGCGGCGTGGGTCCTGTCGAAGCTCGGCATGAACATCACCGACAACATCTTCTTCGGGATGGAGAACGGCATCCCGAGCCCGCTCGCCAACCCCGTGCTCTGGATGAGCTTTTCGGTGGTCGGCGGCTCGATGGTGATGGCGCTCCTCGCCAACGAGTTCAAGCTCAAGATGCCGACGCGCGAGATCGCGATCTGGGCCATCGGCGGCGGCATCCTGATGGGCATCGGTGCCCGTGTCGGCCTGGGATGCAACATCGGCGCGTTCTTCGCCACCGTCACCAACGGCGATCCCTCGGGGTGGCTCTTCGGACTCGGGATGACCCTCGGGGGGTACCTGGGCGTCAAGTTCTTCAACTGGTGGATCGAGCGAAAGATGGCGAAGGAGACGCCGCTCGGTTTCTGAATCCGCGTCAACGGCTCAATCAACAGGAGGCAGGCATTCCATGGCAGCGAAGTTCGAGAAGACGGGCGAGGGTAGGTACCAGCTGGACGTGCAGGGCTATGTCTGTCCGCACCCGCAGCTCTACACGAAGAAGGCGCTGGAGAAGCTCCAGCCGGGCGAGACGCTCGACCTGGTGTTCGACAACCCTTCCTCTGGCGAATCGATCAGCGCGATGTGCCAGACGGAAGGCAACGACATCGTGTCGCAGGTGAAGGACGCCGGCAAGACGATGCGCTGGACCATCCTCAAGCACTGAGGGGGACGCATGCGATTGGGAATCGTCGCCACGCACGAGTCGGCAGGCCCGCACCTCGAGGGCCTGGCCGCTGCGGCCGCGGCCCGCGGCTGGCCCTGCCGCTGTTTCCTCACCGACTCCGGCGTAAGGCTTGCCGCCTCACCCCGGCTCCAGGCGCTGGCGGCATCCGGGGCGCTGCGGGTCGACGTCTGCGAGCACAGCTGGCACCAGTTCGCCCAGGGTGAGGCCCCGGCGGGCGCCACGCTGGGAAGCCAGTTCCAGAACGCCGAGCTCGCCCGCGAATGCGAGCGGGTCGTGGTGATCCCGGGGGCGCGATGAAGAATATCCTCGTCGTCGCGAGGCACAACCAGGCCGAGGCGCTGCGCGTCGCCGCGGGGCTCACGCTCCTCAGCGACCCGGTCCGCGTGGCGGTGATCGGGCGCCTCGCGGACACCCAGGCGGTGAACGAGCAGCGCGAGATGCTCGAGTTCGCGGAGGTCCCCTGCGAGGAGCTGCCCGACGGGGCGGCCGGCCGCGGGCAGCTCGCGGGCGCGTTCCTCCAGGCCGACACCGTATACGTGATCTGAACCGACGATGGCGAAGACAATCCTCCTGCTTCACGACGGCCCCGAGGCCCCCCAGACGATTTCCGACCTGGCGGGGGACCTGCGCGGCCTGGGCGCCGACGTCCGGCTCGCGCCCTGTGCCGAACCCTACGACGCGGTGCTGGACGCGGTGGCTGCGGCGGACACCATCGTTTACTACCGGTAGGGCCGGTAGGGCCGGCAGGGGCGGTTGCCGGCTTTCTTGAAGCCGTTCAAGTCGACCCGGTCGCCCCCGGGAGAGGATGGCCGGGTGATCATTCCCATCGCCATGGCGAGGCTGGAAGCGCTGCCGGGTTCCGCCTGCAAGGACAGTCTGCTACAATTGACTCACTTTTCCGTCGAACGGAAGTTCCAGTCCGGCGGGATCCGACGGGCGCGAAGGCGCCCGTTTCGGCCTCGGGGTGTAGCTTAGCCTGGTAGAGCGCTACGTTCGGGACGTAGAGGCCGGAGGTTCGAATCCTCTCACCCCGACCAAAGAATCAAGCATTTCCCGCAGTACCGGCACCCGGCGGACGCAGCCCGGATGCAGGACAGTGCAAATGCCCGACCCCGAGCCCCGCCCCAAGCGGGGCTTTTCATTTCCGGAGGCGATCCGGTCCCGCATCCCGCTTCCCCCCAGGTCACCGCCTGACGGCGCATGGCTACGATATTGTTCACCCTCTTTCCGTTTGTTCGCTAGAATCCAACGGCAGCCGGGCAAGGGGGGCGGCGCGGGACTCGACGGGATGGATTGCCCGACCGGGTCCGATTGCGAGCCAGTGTTCGGCACCCAGTTCCAAAAAATAGGAAAGGGCAGTCGTCATGAAGAAACAAGATGCCGCTGCGGCATTCCGCCGCACCGCGATCTCCATCGCCATCGGGATGTGTCTCGCGGGCGGAGTGCATGCACAGGGCGCCGATGGATCCATCCTCGGCAAGGCGAAGGCGGGTGCGACGGTCACGTTGACCGGGCCCGGCGGGGTCTCGAACAAGGCCGTGGCGCGTCCCGACGGGACCTTCACGTTCCCGAAGCTCAAGCCCGGCACCTACAAGGTGTCCAGCGAAGGCGTCTCGCACGACGTCATCGTGGCCGCGGGAGCCGATTCCCCGGTGGCCCTCGACACCACGGCCGTCGAGAAGATCACGGTCACGGGCTCGCGGATCGTCCGCGACACCTTCAACTCGGCTTCTCCGGTCCAGGTCATCACGCGCGAGGAGACCATCCTCTCCGGCTTCAACTCGACGACGGCCGCCCTGCAGTCCACCGGCGTCACGGCGGGCTCCTCGCAGATCAACAACGCGTTCGGCGGCTTCGTGACGAACGGCGGCCCCGGCGCCAACACGATCTCGCTGCGCGGCCTGGGCGCGACCCGCACGCTGGTGCTGCTGAACGGCCGCCGCGTCGCCCCGGCCGGCTCGCGCGGCTCCGTCGGCTCGGCCGACCTGAACGTGTTCCCGAGCGCCATCATCGACCGCGTCGAGATCCTGAAGGACGGCGCGTCGTCGATCTACGGCTCCGACGCCATCGCGGGCGTCGTCAACATCATCACCCGCAAGAACATCGAGGGCTTCACGTCGAGGGCCAGTACAACGCGACCGAAATGGCGGCGGCGAGGAGTCGCGCGTGTCGGCCACCTTCGGCTTGATCGGCGACGCGGCTATTTCAGCGGCTCGTTCGAGCTTACGACCGCAAGGACCTCACCTTGGGCGATCGCGACTGGATGGAATGCCAACCGACTATCGCCGGACCGTGGTCAACGGCGTTCCCGGCGCGTGGGGCAGCGCGGACTTCATCGACCCGCTCACCGGCAAGCCCAAGTGCTACACCATCACGGGCACGGGCAACAACGGCGTGACCATCAACACCATCGGCACGGGCACCCTCGGCGGGTGTCGGCGCGCCGGGTTCGGTCGGCACCGTCTTCAACCGCTGGCGTCCGAACCCCGCGATCACCACGGGCCTCGCGGGCTTCGAGGGCGTGGGCGGCGGCGCCAACAACCTGAACGTGCGCGACACCTTCGACCCGCGGATGTTGAACCAGTCGCTGATCTCGCCGGCCGGTGGCCACGCTTCTTCCAGGGCGGCTACGACCCAGGCGTCTGGGCAACGCGGAAGCCTACTTCGAGGCGCTGGTCAACCAGCCGCGAGTCCAACCAGATCGGCTACCGGCAGCTCTCGCTCGACTACGCGCGCGGCAGCCCGCTGATCCCGACCGGCCTGGCGGCGTCCCGAACCTCCAGTCGGCGCCGACCCTCATCACCAACGGCCTGCCGCTGCAGATCCGGGCCTTCATCGGCTTCGGCAACTACAACAGCGAGCAGGACGTCGACTTCAACAAGTTCACGGGCGGCATGCGCGGCGACCTGCCGTGGAAGGACTGGAAGTACGACGGCTACGTCACCTACTCGAAGTCGGACGCGAGCTACATGTTCGCAGACAGTGGACTGACCGACCGCCTGGCGCAGAGCCTGGACGTGGTCCGCAACGCGAACGGCAGCTTCTCCTGCCGCAACACGGCCAACGGCTGCGTGCCGGCCCCGGCGCTCAGCTCCGCGGTCATCGGCGGCGTGCTCCCGCAGGACTGGGTGAACTGGACCTTCGCGCCCGATACCGGTCACACCAAGTACGACGAGAACACCGCCACGCTGAACATGAACGGCTCGCTCTTCGAGATGCGCTACGGGAAGGTCCGCGGCGCGCTCGGCTTCGAGTATCGCGAGGCGAAAATCGACGATACGCCGTCGATCAACATGCAGACGGCCAACGTGTACAACTTCTCGTCCGCGGCCATCACGCGCGGCAAGGATTCGGTCAAGGAAGTCTACGGCGAATTGGAGTTCCCGCTGCTGCGGGGCCTGCAGGGCGCGGAGGAACTCACCCTCAACGTGTCCGGCCGCTGGACCGACTACAAGTCCTACGGCAGCGACACGACCTACAAGGTCGGCCTGCTCTATGCGCCGGTCAACTGGCTGTCGTTCCGCGCGTCGCAAGGCACGTCGTACCGCGCCCCGGCGCTGTTCGAGCAGTTCCTCGGCGCCACCAGCGGGTTCCAGAGCAGCCAGAACGACCCCTGCAACAACTACGGCGCGGCCGGCCCGTCGACCCGGGCGACCAACTGCGCGAGCGAGGGCCTGGCGCCTGACTTCCAGTCGACGAGCTCCGTGCAGGTCAACACCACGGGCGGGGCCAACGCCGGGCTGAAGGCCGAGACCTCGAAGAACGTGACCCTCGGCATGATCCTGCAGCCCGAGATGCCCACGGGCTGGGGCGACCTGTCCTTCGCGGTCGACTACTACGACATCGAGGTGGACAACGGCGTGTCCCGGGCAGGGTTCTCGAACATCCTGAGCCTCTGCTACAACGACCCGGCCTTCATCTCCGGGGCGGCTACTGCCGGCTGATCTCGCGCGCCCCGGCCGGAACCAACCGGGCGCTGACGGTCAACGACAGCTACATCAACCTGGCGACCGACATCGTGAAGGGCTACGACTTCACGCTGCGCTATGTCCGCAACATCGGCCCGGGCCAGCTCATCGCCAACGGCACGTACACGAAGTACACGGACCAGGCGAACAAGCTGTTCCCGGACGATCCGCTGGAAATCACCAACGGCATCATCGGCGCGCCGAAGGAGACCGGCACCCTGGACCTGACGTACCGGTACAAGGAATGGCGCTTCCGCTACGGCCTGGAATGGATCGGCCCGATGTCCAGCTACGCGTTCTACGAGGAGGACCCGGCGACCAGCACCTACAAGATGGACACGCCCAGCTACTCGCTGCACAACGTCTCGGTGCAGTACACGGGCGACAAGTGGTCCGTCATCGGTGGCGTGCGCAACGTGGCCGACAAGGTGCCGCCGTCCATCTCGCAGGGCTTCGCCAACCGCGTGGGCAACGCGCCGCTGTACAGCGGGTTCGACTACTTCGGTCGCACCTTCTTCGTGAACGTCCAGAAATCGTTCTAGAACCCGCAGGACACGCCACGTCACTTTCGCAAGGTGACGTGGCGTTTTTCTTTTTCGCCGGCCGATCGCGGCCCGGCAGGAGGCAAGCCGACATGACGACCCCATCGCGCTGGGCAGCTCTCGCAGTGGCCATCGGACTCGCCGCGGGCGCGGCCCAGGCCAAGCCCAAGGTCGCCCTCGATCGAGCAGCTCGCCGCCTATCCCCGGATGTCGGGCTTCACGATCTCCCCCGACGGCAAGCACCTCGCCGCGCTGGAGGGCCGCGGGGAGGACCGGGTCATCCTCGTCTGGAAGACCGACGGGCTCGACAAGCCGCCGACGGCCATCGGCTCGAGCCGGATGAAGATCACCGGCGTGCAGTTCATCAAGGACGACCTGCTGGCCGTCACGATGTTCCAGCCCCACGACACGCGCCTCGACAAGCTGACGAAGCAGTTCATCTCGAAGCTGTTCATCACCGACCTCGCCGGCAAGGACTGGAAGGAGCCGATGCCCCAGGAGCGGACGATGAGCCGCACCGAGGAGAAGGTGCAGGCCCTCTCCAATCCCGGCGTGCTCGACACGCTGCCGGGCGATCCCGACCACATCCTGGTGATCAGCGACGCTCGCGGCACCTCCGGCGACGTCTTCAAGGTGAACGTGCGCACCTATCGCGCCGAGCGCATCCAGCGCTCCGACGACAAGATCGCCGGCTACGTCACGGATCTCGACGGCAACCTCCGCGCGCGGACGAGGGGCGACGTCGATGGCACCGGCGCCTACATCGCCGCGGAGATCCGGGAGCCCGGCAGCGGGAACTGGGTGGAGCACTTCCGCTCCTACGTGAAGGCCCGCGACGTCGTCCAGATCGTGGGCTTCGCCAAGGACCCGAACACCGCCTTCCTCCTGAGCAACGTCGGGCTGGACAAGGCCGTCATCTACGAATACGACGTCGCGACGCGCACCACGAAGGAGATCCTCTTCAAGCACCGCTTCTTCGACGCGGGCCGGGTGCTGATGAACCGCCACAGGAATGCCGGGGACATCCCGCTCGGAGAGATCCTCGGCATCGGCTACGAGGGCCCGCGAGGCAGTGGAAGCGACGTGCAGTGGACGTCGCCCAGGACGCAGGCGCTCGAGAAGGCCGTCCGCGAGGCGCTGGGAATCCGGTCGCAGAAGTTGACCGTGGTGGATCCCGCGACCGGGCAGCGCGCCGAGATCGACTACGACGTGGACGCGACGTTCACGATTTCCGCCGCGACGCCCGACTATTCGACCGCCGTCGTGGCCGTGAGCGGCGCCTCGCGCCCGCCGGAGTACTACCTGCTCCGCAGCGGCAAGCTCATGCTGCTGTCGAAGGCGTACCCGGACGTCGACCCGGCTTCGCTCGGAAGCACGCGCCTCGTCTACTACAAGGCCCGCGACGGCCTCGACATCCCCGCGTTCGTCACCACGCCGAACACGGACCTCTGCGGGCCGGGACCCTGGCCCGCGGTCGTGCATCCCCACGGCGGCCCCTGGTCCCGGGACAACCTCACCTTCGACGGCTCGATGTGGGTGCCGCTCATGGCGTCGAGGTGCTTCGCCGTGCTGCGGCCGCAGTTCCGCGGGTCGCAGGGCTGGGGCCGGAAGCTCTGGATGGCCGGCGACGCCGAGTGGGGGCAGAAGATGCAGGACGACAAGGACGACGGCGCCAAGTGGATGATCGACCAGGGCATCGCGAAGCAGGGGCGCATCGCGATCTTCGGGTTCTCGTACGGGGGCTACTCGGCGATGGCCGCGTCCGTTCGCCCCAAGGGGCCGTTCAAGTGCGCCATCGCGGGCGCCGGCGTCTCCGACCACAAGCGGATCTGGGCGCAGTTCTACACGAACCCGTTCTTCCGCGAGCGGCAGGCGCCGACCGTCGACGGCCTGAATCCCGTGGACCGCGCCGACAACCTCCAGATCCCGATCATGGTCTACCACGGCGATCGCGACCAGACCGTGCCCCTGGAGCAATCGGACTGGTTCGTCTCGAAGGCCAAGGGCTCCAAGCAGCCGGTGGTCTACCACGAGATCGCCGACTACGCCCACGGCCCCGCGTGGACCCGGAAGATCATGGGCGACCAGCTGCGCTTCATCGAGGATTACCTGGTTCGCGATTGCGGGGCCAAGGGCCTGTAGGCCTGCCGCCGTTCGCGGCGGGATTTCTTGAACCCGTTCAATGCGAGCGGGACGCCTGCGGGCGATGATCGCCGGGTGATCATCCCCATTGCCAAGGGCCGTCCGGGCCCCGGCGCGTCCCGGTCGACCTGGTCGGTGTGGACCTCCGCGCCGCACCGCACGCTGTTCCTGCCGGGCGCCCTGCAGCTCGTCGCGGCGCTCGTCCTGGTGGCCTGGGAGGTCGGCGGCCGCAGCCTCGGCCTCTGGGCCGCGCCGGCCTGGGTGACGCCGCCCGCGTGGAGCCACGGCTACCTCATGCTCTTCGGGCTCTTCCCCTGGTTCGTGTTCGGCTTCGCGATGACCGCGATGCCCGAACTGGACCGGCGTGCGCCTCGCGCGCGGCGCGTGGCTCGCCTGCGCCCTGCCCATGATCGCGGGGATCGTCCTCTTCTACGCCGGGCTCGTCGTCTCGCGCGACCTCGTCGTGGCGGGCGGCGTCGGTCCAGCTCGCGGGATGGGTCGCGGGCACGGTGGCGCTGGCACGGCTCCTTCGTGCCGGCCGCTCGCGCGACGTCCAGGCGGTCTCCATCGTGGCGCTGCTCGTCGTGGGCGCCTGCGCGGCCGGCCTCTTCCTCGCCGCGATCGCGCGCGAGGAGGCGCAGTGGGTCGCCACGGCCGCCGCCGCCGGCCTCTGGCTCTTCCTGCTTCCCCTCTTCCTCGTCGTGAGCCACCGGCTGGTGCCCTTCTTCTCGAGCCGGGTGCTGTCGGGCTACGCGATGTACCGGCCGTCGTTCTCGCTCCCTTTCCTCGGCGCGGCCTGCGCGCTGCACTTCGCGCTCGAGAGCGCCTCGCTCCCGGGATGGACGTGGGTCGCCGACGCGCCCATGGCCGCCTGGGTGGGATGGCTCGCCTGGAAGTGGGGGCTCGCGCAGAGCTTTCGCGCCCGGCTCCTCGCGATGCTGCACGTCTCGCTCGTGGTGCTCTCGGCTGCGCTCGCGTTCCTCGCCGTCGCGAGCCTCGCGACGCTGGCGGGCCATCCGGGCCTCTTCGGCCGCGGCCCGCTGCACCTCCTCGCGGTGGGCTACATCGCGGCGATGACGATGGGGATGGTCTCGCGCGTCTCCCTCGGCCATTCGGGGCGCGCCCTCGAGGCCGACCCGGATCACCTGGTACGGCTTCCTCGCGCTCATCGGGGTGGGCGCGGCGCGCGCGCTGGCGGATTTCGCGCCGCTCGCCGGCACGCCCCGGACGGCGCTGCTCGCCATTCGCGGCCCTGGCGTGGATCGCCATCACCGTCGCGTGGGCGCTGCGGTTCGTGCCCACCTACCTCCTGCCCCGGGCCGATGGCCGGCCGGGCTGAGGCGATGCGATCAGCAGGGAATGGGGGCCGGCGCTCAGAACGGGATACGCGACGCCGCGCCGCGTCGCCATCGAACGCCCCAGCGCCTCCAGGTCGGCTGCGGACAGGTAGCGCCTGGCGAGCTCCGGGATGGCGGCGTCCTCGGCCGGGATGTGCGTCTCGTAGATCGAGCGGAACGCATGCACGTCGGCCTCGACGAGCGGCTTCGCGATGCCGTCGGCGATGCCCTGCAGGGGCTTCCGAGCTTCGCCCAGCACGGCTCCATGCGGCGGTGGTCGTCCTCCAGCCGCGCGCGCAGCTCGCGGAAGCGCCGCGGCCTCTCCCGCGTCCGTGATGCGCTTCTCGAGGAGCGGGAAGAGGTCGCGGTCCTCGTCCTCGTGGTGGTGCGGCCCCGACCTCTCGAAGTAGCGCAGGATCGATTGCGCGGCGGTGCTCGCCTCCGCGTCGATGCCCTTGTCCGCGAGATGGGCGGGGAGCTTCGCGAGGGTCTTGAGCTGCTTCTCGATGCGGCGGTGGCAGCCGAGCCACATGCCGATGGGATCGTCGAATCCGGCGGGAGTGTCGAACAGGTTCATGGGCGCGGAGTCTAACCCCGCATCCGTGACAATAGGGTTGCGGTGCAGCATCGCTGAAACGGCGTAATCAGGTTACTTTGCATGTTCTTTGTGCAAAGTAACCTGCTCAACCCGTTATCAGATTACGTGCGGTCCGCGATCACCACGTAGCGCTGCGCCGTCCCGGGCTGGACCGCGTCGAACGGCCAGCAGGTGATGAGCGTGAGCTGCGGGGAGTCCGCCGGATCGAGGAGCCTCGTCGCGCTCTTGTCCACGATCGCCGACTCGCGCACGCGGTAGCGCGTGAGGCGGCCGCGCGCGTCCTCGACGTCGATCTCCTCGTCCTCGCGCAGGTGGCGCAGGAAGGCGAAGTGCGTGTCGCGGTGCGCGACGATGACGCTGTTGCCCGCGGAGCCGGGCAGCGCCGTGCCGTCGACGTGGCCCGGGCCGAAGGCGAGCGAGCGCCCGCTCGTTCCCGCGAGCACGTAGAGGTCGATGCCGCGCGACGGGACGGTGAGCCGCGCGAGCGGACGCGTGTCCGCCCACGGCCAGGGCTTGCGGTCGCCGCCGGCCTTGCCGCTCTTCCCACGCCGAGGCGATGAGGTGCTGCGCGAGCGCCGCCTTCGCGTGGATCCACGCCGCGCCGGAGAGCTGCCATGCGGCGAGGGCGAGGAGCAGCACGACCATCGCGGTCACGGGCCACCGGCGTGCCCGGCGAACCGGGCGGCTCGCGCCGTCGGCGGATTCCGTCTTCGCGGCCGTAGGTCCGGCCGCGCATGGCGAAGCTCGACGGGCCGTTCACGAAGAAGGTGCTCATCGCCCGCCCTCCGCGGCGCCCTGCAGGCAGGGACGCCCCTCCTGCCGGGATGAATCGTCCGACGAGGACGACCATCCCGGCGGCTGCCAGCGCAAGGAGGCCCAGGAGGATCTGCAGGGTCGATTCGGTGTCGGTCTGCGGCAGCTGGCCCGCGGGCGTTCCGTGGGGAAGCGAGGCCTTCACCAGCGCCGTGCGCTTGTCGCCGCCGGGCGCGGTGGGCGTCACGTCCACCGCGACGAGGCTCGTGTAGCGCGACACCAGGTGGTGCTCGAGGGCGACCTTCACCACCGCCGGCCGGATCGCGGCCTCGTCGGCGCCCAGGCGCAGCTCGTCCATCAGGCTCGCGATCCTCGCCCTGGCCCAGAGGGCGCCCACGCCGGTCGGCTCGCTCGCCGGCGACGGCGTGAGCGCCACGCTCCAGGGTTGGGTCCCGCGCAGGCCGGAGACGACGATCGTCCCCTTCAGCGCGGGATGGGCGGCGGCGACCACGATCGGCTCGCCCAGGTAGAGGTCGGGCACGCGCGCCGGGAAGGTCTCCACGGGCGTGCCGTCGGGCCAGCGGATCGAGACGTCCTTCAGCACCGGCGACTCGATCTTCGCGAAGAGCTTCGCCATCCTGTCCTGCACCTCGCGCAGGTCGCCGATGTAGGTGAACGTGCCGCGGCCGAACTGCGCCGCCTTCGTCATGAAGTGGCTGTTGGGCGCCGAGCCGATGCCCACGGTGAAGAGGCGCGTCGAGCCCAGGCGCTGCGCGATCAACTTGAAGAGCTGGTCCTCGTTGCCGACCGCGCCGTCGGTCATGAAGACGACCTGGCGCAGGAACCCGGGCGTGTCGCGGCCGTCGAGCGCGAAGGTGAGCGCGCCGGCCATCTCGGTGCCGCCGTCGGCGCGCAGCTTCGACACCCACGCGCGGGCGTGCTTCAGGTTGGCGTCGGTGACGGGCAGCGCGTCGGGCCACATCGGGCGCGTCACCGAGTTGAATTCCACCACGTTGAAGCGGTCGCGCGAGGTGAGCGTGGCGAGGCCCGTGAGGAGCGCCTCCTTGGCCTGCTGGATGGAGGTGCCCTGCATGGAGCCGGAGGTGTCGATGATGAACACGGTCTCGCGCGGCAGGGGGGCGATGGCGGCCTTCTCCGCGGCCGTCGGCTGCGGCGGCATCACCATCAGCAGCGTGTAGTCCGTCCCGTTGCGCGACTCGGTGAACGCGGCGGCCTGCGGGAGGGAGCCGCCCTGCGCGGACCACACGAGCTCGAAGTCGCGGTCGGCTTCCTCCTGCTCCTTCTGGAGGTAGACGACGGTGCGCGTGCCGGATTCCTTCTCGACCCAGGCGTCGTGGTAGGAACTCGTCACCGCGGCGAGCGGCGCGCCGAAGTCGATCACCACGCCGATGGACACGGGGTTCACGCCCCCGCAGCCGGCGGGGACGTAGTCGGGATGCAGCACGGGATCGACCGCCGGCGTCGCTCGCCGGTCGTACCGGCGGCGGCCATCCTGAGCGGCTCCTCCGTCTTGGGCTCGTCGGGAATCGCGCCGCCGGCGGGCTCGTAGCGCGGCGTGATCGCGAGCGGGAAGCGCAGCCGGTACTCGCCGTTGTCGGGGGCGAGGGTCTGCTGGTACTCGATGAGCACGCGCACGTACTCGCCGGGACCGATGTTGGCCACGGCGTTGGTGAAGAGGTTCGCGCGCTGCTGCTCGACGAGCGCGGCCTTCTTCCCCTCGCGCTTCGCCTCGGCGTACACGCGGCGCGCCTCCTCCTTCTCCTTCACCTGGCCCTCGATCACGCGGGTGCCGATGCGCATCGACAGGCGGTCGACGGCGGCGTTCTCGGGGAGCGGGAAGACGTAGACGCCCTCGACCCAGTCGGTGCCCGGGTTGTGGAAGGTCTGGGCCACGCGGGTGCGGGCGACGATGCCCGTGACGTGGATGGTGACGTCGGTGTCGACCTTGGGCGCCGGAGCGAAGGCGCCCTCGGTGCCGGTGCGGAAGAGGAGCGTCCCGGTCTTCGCGTCGTTCGGCCGGGTCTGCGCGCTCGCCGCCGTCGCGAGCCCCAGGGCGAGGAGGGCGAGGACCACGCCCGCGGCGATGCCCGAGAGGATCGCCTTGCCCAGCAACTCGATGAAGTCCACCAGCGCCGCCTGGACGCCGCCCCGGTATCCCCCTGCCTTGACCGTCATGTTCCATCCCCTTTTCCGCCGACCCATTCGGCAGGGCCATTACGCGCGGGGGCGCGGGCGCCAGCCTTGGGGAAAGCGGGCAGGGTGGCGAGCAATTGGGGCAAGAAAATGGCGGGAAATGGGGACGGTGACCTGGCCGGATTGCAGGGACGGTTCCGAAGCCGTTCCCGGCTTCACCAGACCTGTCCCCTATAATCCGGAGATGCCCCGCCGCATCGCGCTCGTCGAGGACGACGCCACCATCCGCCAGAACTACGCCGACGCCCTCGCGCGCGCCGGCTACGAGGTGCAGGCGTTCGCCGACCGGCCGCAGGCCATGCGCTCGCTGTCGACGCGGCTGCCGGACCTCGCGATCATCGACGTGGGCCTCGCGAGCGAGATCGACGGGGGCTTCGCGCTGTGCCGGGACCTGCGCGCGATGTCGGCCACGCTCCCCATCATCTTCCTGTCGGCGCGCGATTCGGACTTCGACATCGTGTCGGGCCTGCGCCTGGGCGCCGACGACTACCTCACCAAGGACGCGAGCCTGCCGCACCTGCTCGCGCGCATCGCCGCGCTCTTCCGGCGCGTGGAAGCGGCGCGGGAGCCGGCCCGGGACGACGAGCGCATCGTGCGCGGGCCCCTCGAGCTCGATGCCGCCCGCATGACCGCGCTCTGGCGCGGCAAGCCCGTGGACCTCACCGTGACGGAGTTCTGGATGGTGCGCTCGCTCGCCCGCCACCCCGGCCACGTGAAGGACCGCGACACGCTCATGCGCGATGCCGAGATGGTGGTGGACGACGGCACCATCACCTCGCACGTGAAGCGCATCCGCAGGAAGTTCCAGGCCGTCGATCCCGCCTTCGACGCGATCGAGACCGTGTACGGCATGGGCTATCGCTGGACGGAAAAGGCGTGAGGGGGGCGCTTGCCGCCCTGGCCGCCGCGGCCGCGCAGTCGGCCCTGGCCGCCCCGCCGGTCCTCTGGCACGCGCAGGTCGACAACGACGTCTTCCACTCCGACCGCTGGTACACGAGCGGCGTGCGCATCTACCGTTCCGCGCCGCTCGACGGCGCGTCGCCGGGCGCCGCCTTCCTGCGCCTGCCGGGCACCGGCGAGCAACGCCTCGACATGGGCCTCGTCCACGAGATCTACACCGGCGACGGCCGCCAGGACCCGGCCCTGCCCGACCGCCCCAACGCCGCGCGCCTGCTCTTCTCGCTCGCCCGCCACGACATCTCGCCCGACACGCTCGCCACGCTGGGCGTGGACGCCGGCGTGGCCGGCCCCTCCGCCCGGGGCGAGGAGGTCCAGGATCTCTTCCATCGCATCGCGCCCGCGCCCGAGACCGACTGGTCCTCGCAGGTGGGCGACCGGGCCGACGTGCAGGCCGTGGCGGCGTGGTCGCATCGCCTCGGCATCGGGGCGCTTCCGGGCGCGCTCGTCGTGCACGCGGGCGGGGTGGCGGGCACCCTCACGACCTTCGGCCACGCCGGGATCGAATGGCGAAGCGACGCGCCCGCGCAGGCCGCCAACGCGCTCCTGCGCTTCGCGGCCACGCCGCCCGCTGCCGCGAAGCGGGGGCGGGCTCACGTTCTTCGCCGGCGCGAGCCTTCGCGTCGTCGGGCGCAACCGCCTGCTCGACCGCCGCGGCGACGACCCGAAGCCCGAAGCCGGCGCGGAACGCAGCGTGAACCGGGTCGCCGCGGGGCTCGCCTGGTCGCAGCGGTGGGGCGCGGTGACGCTGGGCCTCGCGCAGGACTCGCGCGAGTTCGAGGGCCAGCATTCGCCGCACCGCTTCGGCAACCTCGGCATTTCCCTCCTCCTCGACTGAGCCCGGCCATGGGCACGTCCTTCGTGCACGGCATCCGCTTCCGGCTCCTCGTCGCCTCGCTGGTGCTGCTCGCCATCCCGGCGCTGGCGGCCCAGTTCATCGCGCGGATGGAAGCCTTCCTGCGCGGCGCCCAGGAGCAGGACATCGCCGTCACCGCGCGCGCGGTGGCCTCCGCCCTTTCCGACCGCCCCGCGCTCTTTCCTCCCGGCGGCGGCGTGCCCGGCGACCCCGAGGACGAGGAGCGCCGCCGCATCGTCGGCCTCTTCGCCGCCGCCGACCCCGTGGCCGCCGCGAGCCTGGGCACGGCCTACGCGCCCTCGGAGGAGATCGAGCGCTTCCTCGAGATCATGGGCCGCCGCGCCTCGCGCCTGTGGGTCGTGGACACGCGCTCGCGCGTGCGCGGGCTTTCGGGGACGCTCCGCGAGCCGCCCCCCGCGCGCGCCGACGCATCGCGCACCGCCATCGCCTCGTGGCTGAAGCCCGTCGTCTCGCTGGTGGTCTCCTCGCCCGAGGTTCCCGCGGGGGACGAGTCGAAGCCCGTGCGCTCCCAGATCGACCGCGCGCTCATCGGCGTCTCCTCCACGTACTGGCGCGGCACGAAGGACCGCGAGGTGGCCATCCTGTCCGCGGCGCAGCCCGTCTTCGTGGGCGACGACATCGTGGGCGCCGTGGTGGTCGAGGAGACCACGGCCTCGATCCTGCTGCTGCGGCAATCCGCGCTCGAGAACCTCATCGCGCTGACGCTCGCCGTGTGCCTGGCCGCGTTCGCGATCCTGCTCGTCTTCGCCACGCGCCTGGCGACGCGCATCCGCCGCCTGCACGCCGAGGCCGAGTCCGCCATCGACGCGCAGGGCCGCATCCGCGGCGCCATCACGCTCACCGGCGCGAAGGACGAGATCGGCGACCTGGAGCGCACGATCGCCGCGGTGCTGGGGCGGCTGCGCGACTACAACGCCTACCTCGAGCAGATGGCCTCGCGCCTGTCGCACGAGCTGCGCACGCCGGTGGCGGTGGTGCGCTCCTCGCTCGACAACCTGCGGAGCCAGTCGCCGGAAGGCGAGGCGCGCGTCTACCTCGACCGCGCCGGAGGAGGGCGTGGAGCGGCTCTCGCGGCTCATCTCGCGCCTGTCCGAAGGCACGCGCCTGGAGAAGATGCTGGAAAGCGCGGAGCGCGAGCCCTTCGACCTCGCGGCGGTCGTGCGCGGCTGCGTCGAGGGCTACCGCACCGCGTACCCCGGCCGTGCCTTCGACTGCGACGTGCCCGACGCGGGCGTGGCGATGAAGGGCGTCGCCCGACGCGTTCGCCCAGCTCCTCGACAAGCTGGTGGAGAACGCGCTCGATTTCGCGCCCGCCGGCAGTGCCATCCGCGTCTCGCTTTCCGTGCGACGGCCGGCGCGCGCGCCTGGGCGTGGCGAACGACGGCCCGCCCATTCCGGCGGCGCTGCTGCCGCGCCTCTTCGACGCCATGGTCTCCGCGCGCGACGAGGGCCACGGCCGCGGCGGCCACCTGGGCCTGGGCCTCGCCATCGTGCGCCTCGTCGCCGCGTTCCACGGCGGCGGGGTGCGCGCCGTGAACCTGCCGGAGGGCCGGGGCGTGCTGTTCGAGGTGGACGTGCCGGTCGAGGCCACCCCGCCTGAGCTAAACTTGGGGCGAACGACCGTCCCGGAATCACGACCTTGGCCCGAATCCTCCTCCTGCTCGTCATCGGCTTCGTCATCTGGCTGCGTCTTCCGCGGCTTCTTCCGGTCGCAGGTGAAGGACGACGCCGCCGCCGGCGCCGAAGGAGGCCGAGGACATGGTGGCCTGCGCGCGCTGCGGCGTGAACATGCCCCGCAGCGAGGCGAAGGAGGCGGACGGCAAGTTCACCTGCGCCGACCCCTCGACCTGCAAGCACGCCCGATGACGCCCGCCGCGCTCGCCTCCGGGGCCGTCGCCGAGCGCCTGCGTCCCGGCGACCGCGCCCCGATGGCCGCGACCGGCGACGACACCGCCTGGCGCACGCTCGTCATCTTCTCCGCCTACCGCGTGGTCCTGGCCCTGGGCTTGTCGGGCGCCTACGCGTTCCTGAACTCGCTCTTCCAGTTCGGCGTGCAGCAGCCCGGCCTCGCCGTCACCGCGCTCGTGGCCTACGCCGTGGCCTCCGTGCTGCTGGTCGTGCCCGCGCTGCTTCGCGAGCCGGGGATCTCGCTGCAGGTCACGGCCGCGGTCTTCGTCGACGTCCTGGCGATCTGCGTCCTCATGCACACGAGCGGCGGCATCCGGTCGGGGATCGGCGTGTCGCTCCTCATCTCGCTCGCGGCGGCGGGCCTCATCACGCGCGGGCGGCTCGCCTTCTTCCACGCCGCCGTCGCGGCGCTGGCGGTCCTGGTCGAGCACGCCTTCCAGATGTGGCGCTTCGACGCGCCCGCGAGCGACTTCCTGCAGTCGGGCCTCACCAGCATGGCGCTCTTCGCGACGGCGGGGCTGGGCTGGACGCTCGCCCGCTACGCGCGCACGAGCGAGACCATCGCCCGCCAGCGCACGATCGACCTCGCCAACCTCTCGCAGATCAACGAGCTCGTCATCCGCGACATGCAGGACGGCCTGCTCGTCGTGGACCCCGAGGGCACGATCCGGCAGAGCAACCCGCGCGCGGCTGCAGCTCATCGGGCCGCTTCCGCTGGGGCGGCGCCCGCTGCTCGCCGAGTACTCGCCGGAGATCGCGCGCATGCTGGAGTCGTGGCGGCGCGGCCCCGGAAACTCCCTCCTCCAGCTGCGCGTGCCGCGCTCCAACGCGGAGCTGGCCGTGCACTTCGTCGCCATCGGCTCGGGCGAGCCCGCCGCCCACGGTGGTCTTCATCGAGGACGTGGGGCGGCTGCGGGCCCAGGCCCAGCAGATGAAGCTCGTGGCGCTCGGGCGCCTCACGGCCTCGATCGCGCACGAGATCCGCAACCCGCTCTCCTCGATCAACCACGCCGCGGAGCTCCTGGCCGAGACCGAGCACGCGCAGGCGGGCGACGACCGCCTCGTCACGATCATCCGCGACAACGTCCACCGGCTCGACCGCATCGTCGAGGAGGTGCTCTACCTCAACCGGCGCGACCGCGCGGAGCCCGAGAAGATCGAGGCGCGCCCGTTCCTGGAGCAGTTCGCCGCGGACTTCTGCGCCAACGAGAAGGTGCCCCCCGACGGCGTGCAGATCGAGGTGCGCACGACGCTAGCGCATGACTTTCGACCGGCAGCACCTGCACCAGGTCCTCTGGAACCTGCTGCGCAACGCCTGGCGCCACGGGCTCAAGCTGCGCGGGTCCGTGCGCGTGATCGCTCTGGGACGCGGACGAGCCGGGATGGCTCTCGCCTCGAGGTGGCCGACGACGGGCCCGGCGTGGCCCCCGAGCTGCAGCCGCATCTCTTCGAGCCGTTCTTCACCACGGAGGCGCAGGGCACCGGCCTGGGCCTCTACATCGCGCGCGAGCTCTGCGAAGGCAACGGCGCGCGCATCGAATACCGCGACGACGGCCCGGGCTGCCGTTTCCGCGTCACGCTGAGAGGCACCTGATGAGCAACAAGGCGGTCCTGATCGTCGACGACGAGGCTGACATCCGCGAGCTGCTCGTGGTCACCCTCTCGCGCATGGGCATCGATGCCGACAGCGCGGCGAGCGTGGCGGAGGCGAAGCAGGCCCTCGAGCGGCGCGCCTACGACCTGGCGCTCACCGACATGCGGCTGCCGGACGGGGAGGGCCTGGACGTCCTGCGCCACATCGCGGAGCACTACGGCAACACGCCGGTCGCGGTGATCACCGCCTTCGGGTCCACGGAGAACGCGGTGGCCGCCCTCAAGGCGGGCGCCTTCGACTACCTCGCCAAGCCCATCAAGCTCGACCAGCTGCGCCCGCTGGTCATGAGCGCCCTGAGGCTCCCGAAGCATCCGCAGGCGCGCCGCGCGGCGGGCGGCGAGGCGGCGGCGCCGGGCCTGCCGCGGCTCATCGGCGAGTCGGCGCCCATCCAGCGGGCGCGGGAGATGATCGGGCGGCTGGCCCGCTCGCAGGCGCCCGTCTACATCACCGGCGAGTCGGGCACGGGCAAGGAGGTGGCCGCGCGCCTCATCCACGCCGGGTCGTCGCGCGCGGACGCGCCCTTCGTCGCGGTGAACTGCGGCGCGATCCCGGAGAACCTCATGGAGAGCGAGTTCTTCGGCTACCGCAAGGGCGCCTTCACCGGCGCCGAAACCGACCGCGCCGGCTACCTGCAGGCCGCGCAGAAGGGCACGCTCTTCCTCGACGAGGTGGGCGACCTCCCGCTCGCGATGCAGGTGAAGCTCCTGCGCGTGATCCAGGAGAAGAAGTTCCGGCGCCTGGGCGACACGGCGGAGGAGGCGATCGACATGCGCATCATCTCCGCCACGCACCGCTCGCTCTCCGAGCAGGTGGAGGCCGGGGAGTTCCGGCAGGACCTCTTCTACCGCCTGAACGTGATCGAGATGAAGATGCCCAGCCTGCGCGAGATCCCCGAGGACATCCCGCTCATGGTCGCGGAGGTGGTCGAGCGGCTCGCGCGGCAGAACGGCGTGCCGCCGCCTACCGTCGCCGACGAGGCCCTGATCGCGCTGCGGCGCTACGACTTCCCGGGCAACGTGCGCGAGCTCGAGAACATCCTCGAGCGGGCGCTGGCCCTCTGCAGCGACAACACGATCCGCGAGCACGACCTCTACCTCACCCAGGCCGCGCCGAAGGAGAAGGGCGCCGCCCTCGACGGCGCGCTCGGCACGCGCGGGCTTCCGCTGCACGATTTCCTCGACCAGGTGGAGCGCGAGGCCATCCAGAAGGCGCTCGAGGCCACGCGCTTCAACAAGACCGCGGCGGCGAAGCTGCTCGGCATCACCTTCCGCAGCCTGCGCTACCGCCTCGACCGGCTGGGCATCGACTGAGCCGGGGGCCTTCGGAGGCATGGGCGAAATGACCGCGCGCATCCGACCCATCAACCTCGACCGCTTCGCCGAGTGCCTGCCGGGGCTCGCGAAGCTGCTCACGGACGCCGTCGATTCCGGCGCCTCGCTGGGCTTCTGGGCGCCGCTGGGGCACGCCGAGTCCCTGCTCTACTGGCGCGAGGTCATGCAGGGCATGGTGGACGAGAGCCTCGTGCTCCTCGTCGCCGAGGACGAAGGCGAGGTCGTGGGCAGCGTCCAGCTCGTGCTCAGCAACCGCCAGAACGGCGCCCACCGCGCGGAGATCCGCAAGCTCATGGTCCACACCTCGCGCCGCGGCCACGGCCTGGGCCGCGCGCTCCTGTCGGCCGCGCACGTGGAGGCGAGCTACCGCGGCCGCACGCTCCTCATCCTCGACACGCGCACCGGCGACACGGGCGAGAAGCTCTACGAGTCCATGGGCTACACGCGCGCCGCGCAGATCCCCGGCTTCACGGTCGAGCGCGACGGCACGCAGCATGGCACGACGTTCTTCTACCACGTGCTGCCGTGAGGCGCGTGCCGGCATGCGGAGTTCGCGACAAGAGGTCGGCGCAGTGCCCATAGTTCGCGACGCCGGAAGCAAGGGGTCAGATCGGACCGATGCCACCAGGGGTCGGGTGGGTTGGTTTCTTTTTGCTTTTGGCCGGCTCACGGTGGCAGGACGATCACCGTGCGCGCAGCGGCGTCACTGCCGTCAGCGTTGGCCAAAAGCAAAAAAAACCCAACCCACCCGACCCCTTGTCGATCCTGGGCACAGCTCCGCGCACCGACCTGAGCCCCGATGGACCGATCCCGCCGCCGCGCTTCCTCGTGGACATCGCGGGCATGTGCTCGGGCGCGCGGTGGATTCCTTCGCCGCACCACGACGCGCGTCCCGACGACGCGGCGGTGGAGCTCCTGGTGATCCACAACATCTCGCTGCCGCCGGGGGAGTTCGGGGGCGAGTGGATCACGGACCTCTTCCTCGGCCGCCTGCACCCGGGGGCGCACCCGTACTTCGCGGGGCTGGCGGGCGTGCGGGTGTCGTCGCACTTCCTCATCCGCCGCGAGGGCGAGGTGATCCAGTACGTGCCCTGCGAGCTGCGCGCGTGGCACGCGGGCGCCTCCTCGTGGAAGGGCCGCGAGCGGTGCAACGATTTCTCCGTGGGCATCGAGCTCGAGGGCACGGACGAGGTGCCGTTCACGGACGCGCAGTACGAGTCGCTCGCCGCGCTCACGCACGCGCTCTTCGAGCGTTACGGCGTCCTCGAGCTCGCGGGACACTCGGACATCGCGCCGGGCCGGAAGACGGACCCGGGGCCGCACTTCGACTGGGGGCGCTACCGGCGCTCGGTGACTTGATCCGCGCGCCAGGACCCATGACCAAGATCGACGAGGAAGCGCTGGACCGGCACTACCTGCAGCTCACGTACGAGGTGGGCCTGTTCATGATGGAGCACCTGCGCCGCGTGTACCGCGGATTCGACGGCGACATCGCGATGTGCATGGTCCTGGGCGAGATCGGCCATCACAACGCCCGGCACTTCATGCGCGAACTCCTGCCGCGATCGGGATCGGACTCGCGCACGCTCGCGACGGATGCCGTGATCGAACGCAAGCATCCGGACGTGCAATGCGCTGTCGATCGCCGAGGCCTCGGGCATCCCGCGGGAGACGGTGCGGCGCAAGATCGACAAGCTCGAGAAGCGGGGCTGGATCGCCCGCGACGGCAAGGGCGGCCTGCGGGTCACGAGAAAGGTCGGGAAGCAATTCCGGGACATCGACCGCCAGACCCTGGAGGCGCTTCTCGAGCTCGGCGAGCGCGTTCGCGCCCTGACCGGCGGGCGCTGATCCCGTCGGACGCCCGGCGGTTGCCCAAAACGGGTAACCCCGCGACCGGCGTCCCCGGGATGCATCCGGTATCATCGGCGAAAAGCCCGAAATACCGGGGCCCCGCCTGTCGCGGCCCCTTCCCACGCGGAGTCCTCCATGCGCATCCATCACCGCGCCGCCGTCCTGTTGCTCGCAGCCGCCACGCTGGCCGCCTGCTCCGAGAAATCCCCGCCCCCGAAGGCGGCGCCCCCGGAAGTGACCGTGGTGACGGTGCAGCCGAAGAACCTGCGCTACTTCTACGAGCAGGTCGGCCAGGCGGCCGGCTTCCGCGAGACGGAAGTGCGCTCCCGCGTGGCGGGCATCCTGCTCAAGCGCCTCTACCGGGAAGGGCAGGAGGTGAAGGAGGGCGATCCCCTCTTCCAGATCGACCCCGAGCCCTACAAGGCGGCGCTCGACCAGGCGAAGGGCGCGCTGCGCCAGCAGGAGGCGGCCGTCGAGCGCACGAAGAACGACCGCGAGCGCATCGAGCCGCTCTTCAAGGAAAACGCGGTGAGCCGCAAGGACTACGACGACGCCGCGCTCGGCGTTCGAGTCGGCGTCCGCGGCCGTCGACTCCGCGCGCGCCAAGGTGAAGGAAGCGGAGCTGAACCTCGGCTACACGCTCGTCACGGCGCCGATCGCGGGCATCGCGAGCAAGGAGACGCGCAGCGAAGGCAGCCTCGTGGCCACCTCGGGGGACGCGAGCCTGCTCACCACCATCGCCCAGCTCGACCCGCTGTACGTGAACTTCTCCTACTCGGAGTCCGAGAAGCTCGCCTACGAGGACGCGATCAAGGCGGGGCGCATGGCCGCCCCGTCCACGAAGCGCGTCGAGGCGCGCGCGAAGCTCGCCGACGGCCGCGACTTCTCCGGCGTCGGGCACGTCGATTTCGCCGACAGCCGCGTCGACCCCAAGACCGGCACCATCCGCGCCCGCGCCGAGTTCCCCAACCCGAAGGGCGAGATCCTGCCGGGCCAGTTCGTCGCGCGTCGCGATCGACGTGGGCACCTTCACGAACGCGCTCGCCGTGCCCGAGCGCGCCATCACGCAGCAGCAGGCCACGCGCCTGGTCCTCGTCGTGAACGACAAGAACGTCGTCGAGCCCCGCCCGGTGACCCTCGGCATGCGCGTCGAGGGGCGAGGTGCTGGTCTACTCCGGCGTGAAGGCGGGCGACCGCGTCATCGTCGACGGCCTCTTCAAGGCGAGGCCGGGCGCCGAGGTGAAGCCCGTCGCGATGAAGGAAGGCGCGGCGCAGGGCCCGGCCGCGGAGCCGCCGAAGGAAGCCGGCAAGCCCGCCGACCGCGAAGAAGTAGGGCAGGGCGTCCATGTTCTCGAAAATCTTCATCGACCGGCCGATCTTCGCGAGCGTCATCTCGATCGTGATCCTGCTCGCCGGCGCGGCCGCCATCCGCGTCCTGCCGATCGAGCAGTATCCCAACCTCCTGCCCGCCGTCGTCTCGGTGCAGGCGCGCTACCCCGGCGCCTCGCCCGACGTGATCTCGCAGACGGTCGCCGCGCCGCTGGAGCAGCAGATCAACGGCGTGGAGAACATGATCTACGTGCAGTCCGCGGCCTCCTCGGACGGGCTGGTCAACATCAACGTCTACTTCGCGATCGGCACGGACCCGGACCAGGCCACGATCAACGTCAACAACCGCGTGCAGGCGGCCATGTCCGTCCTGCCCGAGGAGGTGAAGCGCCAGGGCGTGACGGTCAAGAAGAAGTCGACCTCGATCCTGGTCTTCGCCGCCGTCACCTCCACCAATCCCGCGCACGACCCGGTCTTCATGTCCAACTACGTGGACCTCAACGTCCTGGACGAGATCAAGCGCATCCCGGGCGTGGGCGAGGCGATGATCTTCGGCGCCAAGGACTACGCGATGCGCATCTGGCTGCAGGCCCGACCGCCTCGCGCAGCTCGCCCTCACGCCCGGCGACGTGGTGTCCGCCATCCGCGAGCAGAACGCCCAGTTCGCCGCCGGGCAGATCGGCGCCGAGCCGCTGAGGAACCCCGTGGACTTCACCTACACGGTGACCACCAAGGGGCGCCTGGAGGAGCCCGAGGAGTTCGCGCGAGATCATCATCCGCTCGCTGCCCGACGGTTCGCGCATCCGGGTGAAGGACGTGGCCCGGGTGGAGATCGCCGCGCGCGACTACTCGAGCGACCCGCGGGTGAACGGCAGGCCGGCGACGCTCGTGGGGGTCTACCAGCAGCCGGGCGCCAACGCGCTGGCGGTGGCCGACAGCGTGAAGGCGACGCTCGAGCGGATGAAGTCCGGATTCCCCGAGGGCATGAGCTACTCGATCCCCTACGACACCACCACGTTCGTGCGCATCTCGATCGAGGAGGTGGTGCACACCCTCGTCGAGGCCATCGTGCTGGTGTTCCTCGTGGTGTACCTGTTCCTGCAGAACTTCCGCGCGACCCTCATCCCCTCGCTCGCGGTGCCGGTGTCCCTGGTGGGCACCTTCGCCGGCATGTACATGCTCGGCTTCTCGATCAACCTGCTCACGCTCTTCGGCATGGTGCTCGCCATCGGCATCGTGGTGGACGACGCCATCGTGGTGCTCGAGAACGTCGAGCGCATCATGGCCGACGAGAAGCTGGGGCCCCGCGAGGCCTCCATCAAGGCGATGGAGGAGGTCTCGGGCCCCGTCGTCGCCATCGTGCTGGTGCTCTGCGCCGTGTTCGTTCCCGTGGCCTTCATGGGCGGGTTCACGGGCCAGATGTACAAGCAGTTCGCGGTGACGATCGCCATCTCGGTGACGATCTCGGGCATCGTCGCGCTCACGCTCACGCCGGCGCTTTGCGCCCTCATCCTCAAGCCCGGCCACCACGAGCCGAACGCCTTCTTCCGCGCCTTCAACCGGGGCTTCGACCGGCTCACCGGCGGGTTCACGGCCGGCGTCACCTTCCTCATCCGGCGGGCGCTCGTCGCCTTCGCGATCTTCGCGGGCCTCATGCTCGCGATGGGCGCGCCTCTTCAAGGCGGTGCCGTCGGCCCTCGTTCCCGACGAGGACCAGGGATACATCCTCGCCACGGCGATCATGCCCGACGCGGCCTCGTTCCGGCGCGCCAACGAGACGCTCCTCGCGACGGAGACGATGCTCACGAAGTTCCCGGAGAACCAGTACGTCATCGGCATCCCGGGCTTCGACCTGCTGTCCAGCACCTTCCGCGCCAACGCGGGTTCCATCTTCATGACCATGAAGGACTGGGGCGAGCGCCAGGGCCCGGGGCAGGACAGCTTCTCGATCGCCAAGCGCGCGCTCGCCGCCAACGCCATGGTCAAGGAAGGCGTCGTCGTCACCTTCAATCCGCCGCCGATCACGGGACTTTCCACCACCGGCGGCGTCGAGGCCTACCTGCAGAGCCGCGGCGGCGCCGGCTCGCAGGCCCTGGGCGCGCAGGTGGCCGCGGTGGTCGAGGCCGCGAAGAAGCGCCCCGAGTTCGCCTCCGTCCAGACCACGTTCAAGCCGACGGTGCCGCAGGTCTACCTCGAAGTCGACCGCGCCAAGGCCAAGGCCATCGGCGTGCCCATCAACAGCGTCTTCGACGCGCTGCAGGCGACCTTCGGGTCGCTCTACGTGAACGACTTCAACAAGTTCGGGCGCACCTACAAGGTGCAGATCCAGAGCGAGTCGGACTTCCGCTCCCATCCCGAGGACATCCGCAACGTCTTCGTGCGGTCGCAGGCGGGGGACATGATCCCGCTCAACGTGCTGGTCAAGGCGGCGCCCGCGACCGGCCCGGAGCTCGTCGAGCGCTTCAACGTCTTCCCCGCCGCCAAGCTCCTGGCCAACCCCGCGCCGGGCGTGTCCTCCGGCCAGGTCATCGCGGCGCTGGAGGAGGTCGTCGCCGAGACGGTGCCGGGCGAGTACACGCTCGCCTGGACCGGCAGCGCCTTCCAGGAGAAGCAGGCGGGCGGGACCGCGGCGATGGCCTTCGGCTTCGGCATCCTCATGGTGTTCCTGATCCTCGCGGCGCAGTACGAGAAGTGGTCGCTGCCCTTCGCCGTCATCACGGCGGTCCCCTTCGCGCTCTTCGGCGCGATCCTCTCGGTGTGGGTGATGGGCCTCACGAACAACGTCTACTTCCAGGTGGGGCTCGTGACGCTGATAGGGCTCGCGGCCAAGAACGCCATCCTCATCGTGGAATTCGCGGTGCTCAAGATGGAGGAGGGGCTCTCGCCGGCGGAAGCGGCCATCGAGTCCGCGCGGCAGCGCTTCCGCCCGATCGTGATGACCTCGCTCGCCTTCATCCTGGGCTGCGTGCCCCTCGTGCTCTCGTCGGGCGCGGGCGCGGCCAGCCGCCACGCCCTGGGCTGGCCCGTGATCGGCGGCATGCTCGCGGCCACCTTCATCGCCATCTTCTTCGTGCCGCTCTTCTTCAAGCTCATCATCGGCAAGGGCGACAAGAAGGCCGCCGCGGCGGAGGTGCCCCATGCGTAGGCTCCTCGCCGCCGCCGCTGTTCCTCGCCGCCGGTTGCGCGCCCAGCTACACGCTGCCGCCCACGCAGCTTCCCGACGCCGTGACGCCGGGCGAGCGGATCGTCGTGGCGAAGGACTGGTGGAAGGCCTTCAACGACCCGGTGCTCGACAAGCTGATCGCCGACGCGTTCGCGTCCAGCCCCACCCTGGATATCGCGGTGGCCAAGGTGGACGCCGCGCAGGCCCGCCTGGGCATCAGCGGCTCCCAGCAACTGCCGACGCTGGACGCGGCGGCCGGCGGCTCGCGCACGCAGCTGTCGAGCGCGACGAATCCGCAGGGTCCGGCCGATCCCTTCTCCGCCTACCAGGCGAACCTCCGGGCCTTCTGGGAGCTGGACCTCTGGGGCCGCATCCGCAACGAGGTCGCGGCTTCCGAGGCGGACCTCCTGGCGGCCTCCTGGTCGCGCGACGCGGTGCAGCTGGCGCTCGCCGCGCAGGTGGCGCAGGCGTACTTCCAGCTGCGCGCGCTCGACGGGCAGCTCGACATCACGCGCCGCACGGTGACCTCGCGCGAGGCGTCCTACGCGCTTCGCGACAAGCGCTTCGTCGGCGGCATCACCTCGGAGCTGGACCTTCGCCAGGCGGAGACGGAGCTCGCGAACGCGCGGGCGCAGGTGCCGGACCTCGTGGACGCGATCGCCCGCGTCGAGGGCACGCTCGCCTCCCTTACCGGCGCGACGCCCAATGCGCTCTTCGGCTCCGGCGCGCCGCGCGGCAAGGCCGTGGACGCGATTCCCGTGCCGCCCGGCGTGCCCGAGGGGCTGCCGTCGGATCTCCTCAACCGCCGGCCGGACATCCAGGAGGCGGAGCAGGGCCTTCGCGCGGCCCAGGCGCGCGTCGCTTCCGCGCAGGCCGCGTGGTTCCCGACGATCGCGCTCACCGGCACCTACGGCGGCGAGAGCCTCGCCGTCGGCGACCTCTTCAAGGGGCCGGCGCGGGCGTGGACCTTCGCGGGCGCGCTGACCCTGCCGCTCTTCAATTCCGGGCTCACGGCGGCGCAGGTCGACCTCGCCTCCGTCCAGCGAGCGCCTGGCGGCCGCGGCCTACCGGGACGTCGTGATCCGCGCCTTCGCGGACGCGCGCAACGCGCTGGTGGCGAAGAAGCAGGCCGCCGACCGCGTCGCGTCCCGCGAGCAGGCCGTGAACGCGCTCCGGCGCCAGCAGCGCCTGGCGACGCTGCGCTACGACAACGGCTACTCGAACTACCTCGAGGTGCTGGACGCGGAGCGCACGCTGTTCTCGGCCGAGCTGGCGCTCGCGGAGGCGCGGCGCGCGCACCTGTCGGCGGCGGTGGATCTCTACCGCGCCCTCGGCGGCGGCTGGACAATGCCCGCTTCGTAGTCGCATGCTCGGTATTCCGAGACGACGACGGCCGCAACGGCCGGGCGCACTGCCATGGATTTCTCCCCCTCCCCGAAAGCCGCGGAACTCATCATTCGCATGGGCGCGTTCATGCGCGACCACGTCCTGCCCGCGGAAGCCGGTTACGCCGACGAGCTGGCCGGCGGCGCCGACTGGCGACGCTGGAAGCAGCCCCTGATCATGGAGGCCCTCAAGGAGCGCGCGCGCCGCGAGGGCCTCTGGAACCTCTTCCTGCCCCACGCGGGACTGGGCGCGGGCCTGTCGAACGCGGACTACGCGCCGCTCGCCGAGCTCACCGGCCACTCGCTCATCGCGCCCGAGGTGTTCAACTGCAACGCGCCGGACACCGGCAACATGGAGGTCCTCGCGCTCTACGGCTCGCTCGAGCAGAAGGAGCGCTGGCTGATGCCGCTGCTCGCGGGCGAGATCCGCTCCGCCTTCTGCATGACCGAGCCGGACGTCGCCTCGAGCGACGCGACCAACATGCGCGCCACCGCCATCGTGGAGGGCAACGAGGTCGTGCTCAACGGCCGCAAGTGGTGGAGCTCGGGCCTCGGCCACCCGCACTGCAAGGTGGCGATCTTCATGGGCCTGTCGGACCCGTCCGCCGACAAGCACCACCAGCACTCGATGGTGCTGGTGCCGCTGGACGCGCCGGGCGTGCGCATCGAGCGCATGGTGCCGTGTTCGGCGTCTACGACGAGCCCTTCGGCCACGGCGAGATCACGTTCGACAACGTGCGCGTGCCGAAGGAGAACGTGATCGCCGGCATCGGCCGCGGCTTCGAGATCGCGCAGGGGCGCCTCGGCCCCGGGCGCATCCACCACTGCATGCGCGTGATCGGCGCGGCCGAGCGGGCGCTCGAGCTCCTGTGCGCGCGCGCCGAGAGCCGCGTCGCCTTCGGCAAGCCCCTGGCGCAGCTCGGCGGCAACGCGCGACGCGTCGCGAACGCCCGCATGGCGATCGAGCAGGCGCGGCTGCTCACGCTCAAGGCGGCGTGGATGATGGACACCGTGGGCGCCAAGGGCGCGATGAGCGAGATCTCGCAGATCAAGGTGGTCGCGCCCAGCATGGCCCAGAAGGTGATCGACGCGGCCATCCAGATCCACGGCGGCGCGGGCGTCTCCGACGACTTCCCGCTCACCGCGCTCATGGGCTACGCGCGGATCCTGCGCATCGCGGACGGCCCCGACGAGGTGCACCGCGCGCTCATCGCGAAGCTGGAGTTCCGCAGGCAGCGCGCCCGGCGCGAAGCGGCGCGGGCCCGTGGCGTGACGCAGGCGCCGAACCTCCTCGACCGCGCCGGCGCGGTGCGCGGGGGCGAGGAACTCGACGCGGGGCGGGTGGACGCCTTCCTCAAGGCGCGCATCCGCGGGCCTCGAAGGGGCGCCGGAGATCCGCCAGTTCTCGCGCGGCGCCTCGAACCTCACCTATCTCCTGAGCTATCCCGGGCGCGACCTGGTGCTGCGCCGGCCGCCGTTCGGCCACAAGGCGAAGGGCGCCCACGACATGCTCCGCGAGGCGCGCGTGATGGCGGCCCTCAAGCCCGTCTATCCCGTCGTGCCCGCCGTGCTCGCCACCTGCGACGACCCCGCGGTGATGGGCTGCGATTTCTACGTGATGGAGCGCATCGCCGGCATCATCCCGCGCCAGGACCTGCCGGCGGGCCTGGGCTTCGGGGAGGCCGAGACGCGCAGGCTCTGCGTCAACGTGATCGACAAGCTGGTGGAGCTGCACGCGATCGATCCGCAGGCGGCGGGGCTCGCGGACCTGGGCAAGGGCGAGGGCTACGTGCAGCGGCAGGTGGAGGGCTGGAGCCGGCGATTCCGCGACGCGCGCACCGACGACGTGAGCGACTTCGAGGCGGTGATGGCCTGGCTCGAGGCGAAGCGCCCGGCGCGCGACGTGGCCATCCGCGTGATCCACGGCGATTTCCGCTTCGACAACGTGGTGCTCGATCCCGCGGACCCGTTCACGGGTGATCGGCGTGCTCGACTGGGAGATGGCCACGCTCGGCGACCCGCTCATGGACCTCGGCAACTCGCTCGCCTACTGGGTCCAGGCCGGCGACGACGAGTACTTCCGCCATGACGCGCCGCCAGCCGACCAACGCGCCCGGCATGCTCACGCGCGCGCGAGGTCGTCGAGCACTACGCGGCGCGCACGGGGCTCGCCGTGGCCAACTTCGACTTCTACCTCATCTTCGGGCTGTTCCGCGTGGCCGTGATCGTGCAGCAGATCTGGCGGCGCTTCCGCGACGGCGCCACGAAGGACCCGCAATTCGCCGCCTTCGGGCCGCTCGTCACCTATCTCGACCGGCGCTGCCAGCGCCTCATCGCCGCATCGCGCGGTGTCTGACACGGTGTCTGACACCGTGTCAGACAACCGACAGGAGGATTCATGAAGGATTTCGCAGGGCAAGGTGGCGGTGATCACGGGCGCGGCCGAGGGCATCGGCAAGGCGATCGCGGAGGAGGCGGCCGCGCGCGGCATGAAGCTCGTCCTGGCCGACATCGACGCGGCCAGGCTCGATGCCACCACCGCCGCGCTGCGCGCGAAGGGGGCCGATGCGGACGGGCTGCGGGTGGACGTCGCGAAGGCGCGCCAGGTGGACGACCTCGCCGACCTCGCCTTCGTGCGCTTCGGCCGCGTGCACCTCCTCGTCGCCAACGCCGGCGTGGCCTGCGCGAAGCCGGTGTGGGACACCACGCCGGGCGACTGGGAATGGGTCATGGGCGTGAACCTCTACGGCGTCACCAATGCGCTGCGCGCCTTCGTGCCGCGCATGATGGCCGGCGGGGAGGAGGGCCACATCGTGGCCACCGCGTCGATGGCCGGGCTCCTGTCTCTTCCGGGCATGGCCGCCTACAACGCGAGCAAGCACGCGGTCGTGACCGTGATGGAGGGGCTGCACCACGACCTCGTCATCCGCCGCGCGAAGATCGGGGCCAGCGTGCTCTGCCCGGGCTGGGTGAAGACGCGCATCTCGCTCTCGGAGCGCAACCGCACCGCGGGCGAGGTCACGAAGGTCGACGCCCTCGACCCCATCGCCGCGAAGCTCGTCGCCTCCGTCCAGGAGGCCGTGGCCCAGGGCATCGAGCCCGCCGACGCCGCCCGCGCCGTGTTCGCCGCCATCGCCGAGAGGCGCTTCTACGTCCTCACCCACGGCGACTCCAAGTCGGGCGTGAAGGCGCGGCTCGAGGACATCCTGAAGGACCGCGTCCCCACGCTCGTCCGGCTCTAGGAAGGCGCGCCCGACCGCCCCGGAAGCCTTGATCCACGGGCCTTTCCGGGCATTTCCCGAGGGCGGGAATCGCGAGACCCGCATGGATGCTGGCTTCGCGCGGACATTGCTCAAACGTTACGCAGCAATGGCCTCCAAATCCCTGATTTCCCGTACGAAAAAAATGTCTTTGGGGGTGCTTGCGCCGGGGGGATTCCTTTACTAGACTTTGTGGCCACGCTTGCCCTCAGGCACTAGATCTTGTGGGTAGGCCGGTGAAAAAGCTGTGCAAAACCTGGGGGATAAGTCCCGGCTATTCACAAACAAATCAGGCGCTTGCGGCAAGGCCGGGGCTGCCGTTGCTTTCGACAAATCGCTCGCGGCGTCCCAAGCGGCCCGCCGGCCCCAAAACAGCTTCATACAAGGAGAAGACCCATGCGCTTGGCTTCCGATATCAATCCCGCGGCGCCCCTTCCCAACCCGGTCCTGAACGAAGAGGGCGGCAATTCGCCGGAGAGATACGCGGACTACAAGGTCATCCGCCGCAACGGCGCGGTCGTCGGCTTCGAGCCGGACAAGATCGCGGTCGCCGTCACCAAGGCGTTCCTCGCCGTCGCCGGGGGCACCGCCGCGGCGAGCGCGGGCGTGCGCGAGAAGGTCCACTTCGTCACCCAGTCGGTCGTCTCCGCGCTCGTGCGCCGCCACCCCACGGGCGGCACGTACCACATCGAGGACATCCAGGACCAGGTGGAGCTCGCGCTCATGCGCGCCGGCGAGCACCAGGTCGCCCGTTCCTACGTGCTCTACCGCGAGGAGCGCGCCCGCGAGCGCTCGGCCCGCGCCCAGGAGGCCGCCGAATCCCGCCAGCCGAAGCTGCACGTGATGGTGAACGGCGCCAAGGTGCCGCTCGAGATCGCGACCCTCGAGGCCCTCATCACCTCGGCCTGCCAGGACCTCGGCGACGCCGTCGAGCCGAAGAAGATCCTCGACGCGACGCTGCGCGACCTCTACGACGGCGTGCCCATCGAGGAGGTGCACAAGTGCGCCATCCTCGCCGCGCGCATGCTGATCGAGCAGGACCCGGCCTACACCTACGTCTCCGCGCGCCTCCTGCTGCACACGATCCGCCGCGAGGTGCTGGGCGAGGAAGTCCTCCACGAGCAGATGGCCGCCCGCTACGCCGAGTACTTCCCCACCTTCATCCAGCAGGGCATCAAGGCGCAGCTCCTCGACGAGCGGCTCGGCACCTTCGACCTGAAGCGCCTGGGCGAGGCGCTGCAGTCCGCCCGCGACCTCAAGTTCGACTACCTGGGCCTGCAGACGCTCTACGACCGCTACTTCCTGCACATCCACGACCACAAGATCGAGCTGCCGCAGGCCTTCTTCATGCGCGTGGCGATGGGGCTGTCCATCAACGAGGTGGACCGCGAGGCGCGCGCGATCGAGTTCTACAACGTGCTCTCCACGTTCGACTTCATGTCGTCCACGCCGACGCTCTTCAACTCCGGCACGCAGCGCTCGCAGCTCTCCTCCTGCTACCTCACGACGGTGGCCGACGACCTCGACGGCATCTACGAGGCCATCAAGGAGAACGCGCTGCTCTCGAAGTTCGCGGGCGGGCTGGGCAACGACTGGACGCCGGTGCGCGCGCTGGGCGCCTACATCAAGGGGACCAACGGCAAGTCGCAGGGCGTGGTCCCGTTCCTGAAGGTGGTGAACGATACCGCCGTCGCAGTGAACCAGGGCGGCAAGAGGAAGGGCGCCGTCTGCTGCTACCTCGAGACCTGGCACCTCGACATCGAGGAGTTCCTCGAGCTGCGCAAGAACACCGGCGACGACCGCCGCCGCACGCACGACATGAACACGGCCAACTGGATCCCGGACCTCTTCATGAAGCGCGTGATGGAAGGCGGGCGAGTGGACGCTCTTCTCGCCCTCCGACTGCCCGGACCTGCACGACAAGTTCGGCAAGGCCTTCGAGGAGGCCTACACGCGCTACGAGGAGAAGGCCGCGCGCGGGGAGTTGAAGCTCTTCCGCAAGCTCCCGGCGCTCACCCTCTGGCGCAAGATGCTCTCGATGCTCTTCGAGACGGGGCATCCGTGGATCACGTTCAAGGATCCCTGCAACCTGCGCTCGCCGCAGCAGCACGTGGGCGTGGTGCACTCGTCCAACCTGTGCACGGAGATCACGCTCAACACGAACGCGAGCGAGATCGCCGTGTGCAACCTCGGCAGCGTGAACCTCGTCGCCCACCTCAAGGACGACGGCCAGGGCGGCAAGACGCTCGACCACGCGAAGCTGCGCCGGACGATCGCGGTCGCGATGCGCATGCTCGACAACGTGATCGACATCAACTACTACGCGGTCAAGAAGGCGCGCGACTCCAACTACAAGCACCGCCCGGTGGGCCTGGGCATCATGGGCTTCCAGGACGCGCTGCACGACCTGCGCGTGCCCTACGCCTCGGACGCGGCCATCGAGTTCGCCGACCGCTCGATGGAGGCGGTGTGCTACTACGCGTACTGGGCCTCCACCGAGCTCGCCGAGGAGCGCGGCCGCTACTCGAGCTATGCCGGGTCGCTCTGGGACAAGGGCATCCTCCCGCAGGACACGCTGAAGCTCCTGCTGGAGCAGCGCGGCGGCTACGTGGAAGTGGACATGTCGGAGTCGCTCGACTGGGCGAGCCTGCGCGCGCGCATCGCGACAGCACGGCATGCGCAACTCCAACTGCGTGGCCATCGCGCCCACGGCGACGATCTCCAACATCATCGGCGTGTCGGCCTCCATCGAGCCCAACTACCAGAACCTCTACGTGAAGTCGAACCTCTCGGGCGAGTTCACGGTGGTGAGCGAGCACCTGGTGCGCGACCTGAAGAAGCTGGGCCTGTGGGACACCGTGATGGTGTCCGACCTCAAGCACTTCGACGGCTCCATCGGCAAGATCGACCGCGTCCCGCAGGAGCTGCGCAGCCTCTACGCCACGGCCTTCGAGGTCGAGCCGCAGTGGATCGTCGAGGCGGCCGCGCGCCGCCAGAAGTGGATCGACCAGGCGCAGTCGCTCAACATCTACATGGCGGGCGCCTCCGGCAAGAAGCTCGACGACACCTACAAGCTCGCCTGGCTGCGGGGGCTCAAGACCACCTACTACCTGCGCACCCTGGCGGCCACCTCGGCCGAGAAGTCCACCGGCAAGGGCGGCGAGCTGAACGCGGTCCCGGCGCACGGCGGCCTGGGCGGCGGCACGGGCGCGATGGGCGAGGGGGCGGGCGAAGGTGCCGCCGAGTCGGCCGGGAAGTTCTGCTCGATCGACAACCCCGAGTGCGAAGCCTGCCAGTGACGACGCCGGTGAGCCCCGCCTGCCAGGATCGTGGTCCCCGGCTCGGCGTCGCGTGGTAGGCTTTTGTTCCGATGGCCGAAAACCTCCCATCTTCGACTCGTGGATCGAGCGCAGGGTGGAGGACGACAGCGCATGTCCTCTACCTGACGGGGGTCTGGCGACTGGCCAACGTCGCCGCGATCGCGGGCCAGCTCCGGCGAACTGGGGCTGCGCGCGCCGGCGCGCTTCGTGCTGGACGGCAGCCGGCTCGAGACCCTCGACACCGCCGCGGGATTCATCCTGCTCAAGCACCTCGCGGACGTCGGGTGCACGCGGGCGATGGTGAGCGGCCGCGGCTTCGACCCGCGCTACGAGCGCCTCCTGTTGCTCGTCTACGAGCGGATGACGACGCCGCCCGCTTCGGGGCATACCGTGCACCTGGGGCTCCTCCAGCGCGTCGGCGCGGCCGTGCTCGACGTGGCCCGGATGCTGAAGACGCACGTCGATTTCGTCGGCGTCGTGATGCTCGAGCTCCTGAACCTCCTGCGAAGGCCGCGCCTCTTCCGCAGCCGGGAGACGGTGTCGCAGTTCGAGGCCGTGTGCATCGACGCGATCCCGATCGTGGCGCTCGTGAACTTCCTCATCGGCGTGGTCATCGCCTACGTGCTGGGCGTCCAGGCGCAGCGCTACGGCGCGACGCTCTTCGTCGCCGACGGCATCGCGCTCGGCGTCTGCCGCGAACTCTCGCCGATCCTCAGCTCGGTCCTCGTCGCCGGCCGCTCCGGCGCGGCGTTCACGGCCCAGATCGGCACGATGAAGGTGGAGGAGGAGATCGACGCCATCAGCACCCTCGGGCTCTCCCCGATCCAGGTGCTGGTCATCCCGCGGCTCGTGGCGCTCATGGTCGCGCTTCCGCTGCTGGTCTTCGTGGGGGACGTCGCGGGCATCGCGGGCGGCCTCCTGGTGGGCACCTGGCAGCTCGACATCGCGCCCCAGGTCTTCATGGACCGGGTGCACAGCGCGCTGGAGCTGCGGCACTTCGTGATCGGGCTCGGCAAGGCGCCCTCGTTCGCCGTCGTCGTGGCCACGATCGCCTGCGGCATGGGCCTGCAGGTGAGCCGCGACGCGCGCAGCCTCGGGGCGAACACCACCTCCACGGTCGTGCAGTGCATCGTGTGGGTCATCATCCTGGACGCCGCCTACGCCGTCGCCTTCCAGCAGATGGGGATCTGAGTGGAAACCGTCCTCGCCGTCGAGTCCATCGTCACCCACTTCGGCACCCAGGTGGTGCACGAGGGCGTGTCCTTCCGCGTGCAGCGCGGGGAGGTGGTGGCGCTGATCGGCGGCAGCGGCAGCGGCAAGTCGGTGCTCCTGCGGGAGATCATCGGCCTGGTGCGGCCCACCGCCGGCCGCATCGAGCTGCTCGGCACGGACGTGTGGCAGGCGGGGCCGGAGGCGATGAACGAGTTGCGGGCGCGCTTCGGGGTGACCTTCCAGGACGGGGCGCTCTTCTCGTCGCTCACCCTGGCCGAGAACATCGCGGTTCCCTTCCTCGAGCACACCGACCTGCCGAAGGAGATCGTGGCGCCGCTCGTGGGGTTCAAGCTGGCCCTGGTGGGCCTGCCCACGGACGCGGCCACGAAATTCCCGGCGCAGCTCTCCGGGGGCATGCGCAAGCGCGCGGGCCTCGCCCGGGCGCTCGCCCTCGAGCCCGACCTGCTCTTCCTTGACGAACCGACCTCCGGCCTCGATCCTGTGGGGGCGCGCGAGTTCTACCGGCTGCTGCGCGCGCTGGCCGACAGCCTGGGGCTCACCGTGTTCTTCCTGACGCACGACCTGGACATGCTCGTTTCGATCGCCGACCGCGTCATCGCCATCGCCGACGGCAAGGTGATCGCCGACGGCCCCGTGGGCGCCGTGCGCAAGAGCGAGGAGCCCTGGCTGCGCGAATACTTCGCGAGCCGCGCCTGACCATGGAACCCGAAGCCAAGTACACGCTCGTCGGCGCCGCCGCCCTCCTCCTGGTCGCCCTCCTGGCCGCGGCGGTCGTGTGGCTGCGCAGCAGCGGGGAGGGCGCGAACGCCCAGCCGCTACAAGATCTACTTCGAGCGGTACTCGCTCGAGGGGCTCGAGCCGCGCAGCCACGTCACGATGCGGGGCATGAAGGTGGGGTCGGTGACGGGCTTCCGCTTCTCGCCGAACGGGAAGGGCGCCGTCGAGGTCACCATTTCCGCTGGACCCGGGTACGCCGGTCCGCCAGAGCACGACCGCGACGACGGAGCGCCACCTCGTGACGGGGCTCGCCACCGTGCGGCTCTCGAACGCCACGGAGGACAGCCCGCTCCTCGTGGAGGCGCCGCCGGGCGAGCCGTTCCCGGTGATCAAGGAGGGCGGCGCGATGCAGCAGATGTCCGAGACGGTCACCCAGATGGCGCAGCGCGCGGACGACACCCTGCGGCGGCTCAACGCCACCCTCACGCCGGAGAACATCGCCGCCTTCACCGAGATCCTGGCCAACCTGCGCCGCGTCTCCCAGCGCGCGGATGCGCATGCTCACGAAGGCCGATGCCGCGTTCGCCTCCGTGGGCGCCGCCGCGGACGATGTCCGCGCCCTCGCGAGCGTCCTCAAGGCCGATGCCGACACGCTCACGAAGCGCTACGAGACGCTGGGGACCGACGCCACGGCCTCGATCGGCGAGCTCCGCGAGGCCGTGCGCAAGATGAGCGCCGACGTCGACCGGCTCACGCAACGCACCGATGCGCTCGCTCGCCAGCGGGGACGAGGAGCTGCGCGCCACGGCGCGGTCGGTGCGCGTCCGCGGCGGACGCCCTGGGCGTCGCCGCCGGCCGCCTGCGGGATCCGCGCCAGGTCGATCTACGGGCCGCCCGAGGGCGGCCTCGGCCCCGGGGAGAAGTCGCGATGAAGACCGCTGCTGGGATTCCTGTTGGCCGCGTGCCTGGCCGCCTGCTCCGTGCCGGGGCCGCGCGAGCCGGACCGCTACTTCGTCCTGGACGCGGGGACGGCGGCAGGGCGCTGCGCCGCGTTCCGGCGCTGCCGTCGCCGTGGCGCCGACGACCGCGGCGAGCTTCTACGACACGCAGGACATCGCGTTCAGCCGGGCGCCCGGCACGCGCGCCTACTACCAGTTCAACCGCTGGACCGAGCGGCCGCAGCACGGCATCCACGCGCAGCTCGCGGCCCGCTTCGGCGGCGCGGGCGCGAAAGGCGCGATTCGCCTGGACACGCACCTCGAGGAGATCTACCACGATGCCGCGCAGGAGCCGGGGACGGCGCGCATCACGGTCGCGGCCGAGCTCGTGGACCCGGCCACCCGCGCCGTGCTCGCCCGCCGCACGTTCACCCGTTCCGCGCCCGCCGCCTCCTACGACGCGCCCGGCGCGGTGCGCGGGTTCAACCAGGCGCTCGCCGCGCTCATCGGCGATATCGAGGGCTGGGTCGAAGCCGAGACGCGGCCGAAGTCACGGCCGTAGCGAGGCCGCCGCCGTACGCCGAGGGCGCCTTGATCGGGGCATCCGGCGGGGCGCGCATTCGCCGAGCGACGCCTCGATCTGCGGCATGGCGCGCTCCACGGCCCGCTCGCCCCCACGATGCGATGTCGCGCCCGGTGTTCATTCTTCATCTGCGGCTCACGCCGGCGTGCCGTCGGGCGGATCTTGGCGTCCGCCGGCTCGCCCGCGAGCGCGGCTTTGCGTGAAGCGCACCTGCAGATGTTGAGACGGTGGAGAAGACCTCCAGCAGGGAGGGCATGTCCCCGGCATCGCGAGACGCGTCGCCGCGCTCGCCCGAGCGCAACGCTGGCCAGCATGGAAGCGATGAAGCCGCCGCGTTCGGCGGACGCCTACGTCCTTCGAGGGCGTCCTGCGCCCAGTGGCGGCGTCCGATCAGGTCCCAGTTCAGGTCGACGGCCGATGACCACGTCCGCGCCCAGGGCGCGGCACAGCCGATGCCGGGCCGGGTTCACGCGGCCGCCGTCGACGAGCAGGCGCCCTCGCGCTCCACCGGCGTGAAGAGCCCGGCGCAGCGCGATCGAGGCGCGGACCCGATCGACCACGGAGCCGTCGCGAAGCCAGATCTCGCGGCCGTTCACCAGTTCCGTCGCCACGCAGCCGAAGGCCCTGGGCAGCCGTTCGATGCCCTCGTCGCGGAAATGCGAGCGGAAGAACTCGACGAGCTTTCCGCCCTCGATGAGGCCGCCGTCCATCTTCAGGTCGAGCATGCTCACGACCGCCTGCCACCGCAGCCCCCTCGCCCAGCCGGGAACCGGTCGATCTCGCCGGCCGCGTAGGCCGCGCCCACGAGGGCGCCGACCGAGGTGCCGCAGACGATCTCCGGGGAGATGCCCTCGCTCTCGAGGGCGCGGATCACGCCGATGTGCGACCAGCCCCGCGCCGAGCCGCTGCCCAGCGCGAGTCCGATCCGGGGCTTTCGGGTCATGGAGGATGGTTCCCGGTCGTCTTCGCCTGCCAGATGGAACCTTACCATCGCCGCGCGCATCACACCTTCACCGGTTGACGCACATCAAGGGCGCCCGGGGGCGGGGGGATAGGGTGAAATTGTGGCGGTATCCCGTAGTACTCCAACGTAACGGGAGGAAAGCAAGCCATGCAAAGCGCACTTCAGATCACCTTCCGCGACATGCCCCCCTCGGAAGCGCTCGAAACGCGCATCCGGGACAAGGTGGCGAAGCTCGAGAAGTTCCATCCCCACATCACCAGCTGCCGCGTGACCGTCGAGGAGTCGCACCGGCACCAGAACCAGGGCCGGCATTTCGGCGTGAAGGTCGAGGTGCACGTGCCCGGCGGCCAGCCGGTCGTCGCCTCCCTCAAGCACGACGAGGACGTCTACGTGGCCGTGCGCGATGCCCTGGGCGCGGTCCGGCGCCGGCTCGAGGAGGGCCTGCGCGAGACGCGCGGCGCCGTGAAGGCCCACGAGACGCCGCGGCACGGCAAGGTGGCCCGCGTGTTCGCCGAGGAGGGCTTCGGCTTCATCCAGACGGACGACGGCGCGCGAGTTCTACTTCAGCCGCGACAACGTCGTGCATCCCCGCTTCGAGGACCTGGGCTCCGGCGTGCCGGTCCAGTTCATCGAGGAGGCGGCCACCGAGGGCGCCCAGGCCAAGCGGGTGAGCGCCGGCAAGCACCGCTTCTAGCCTCCCCGGCCCCCCGTTGATGCGGGTCAAGCTTTCGGGGGGCCCCGGGGGTAGGTTGGAATGGTCAGGAGGCACCTTCCATGCCCGCCAAGCAGGTCGTGTTCGGCGATGAAGCGCGCGCGAAGATCGTCGCGGGGGTGAACCTGCTGGCGCGGGCCGTGCGCTGCACGCTGGGCCCGAAGGCGCGCACCGTCGTCCTGCAGCGCTCCTACGGCGCTCCCGTCATCATCAATTCCGGCGTGATCGTCGCCAGGGAGATCGAGCTCGCCGATCCGCTCGAGAACATGGGCGCGCAGATGGTGCGCGAGGTGGCGAGCAAGACCTCCGACGTGGCCGGCGACGGGACCACCACCGCCATCCTCCTCGCGCAGGGGCTCGTGGCCGAGGGCATGAAGCACGTCGCGGCCGGCATGAACCCCATGGACCTCAAGCGCGGCATCGACCTCGCCGTCGACTCGGTGGTCGGCGGAGCTGAAGCGCCTGGCGCGGCCCTGCGCGAGCCGCACCGAGATCGCCCAGGTCGCCACCATCTCGGCCAACAACGACCCGGTGATCGGCGAGATCGTCGCCAGCGCCATGGAGAAGGTCGGCAAGGAAGGCGTCATCACGGTCGAGGACGGCACGGGGCTCGCGAGCGAGATGGAGGTGGTCGAGGGCATGCAGTTCGACCGCGGCTACCTCTCGCCCTACTTCATCAACACCGCCGAGAAGATGCGCGTGGTGCTGGAGGACGCCTTCATCCTCCTCTGCGACCGCAAGATCGCCAACCTGCCCGAGATGCTGCCGGTGCTGGAACTGGTGGCCAAGGCCGGCAAGCCGCTCCTCATCGTGGCCGAGGACGTCGAGGGCGAGGCGCTCGCCACGCTGGTGGTGAACACGCTGCGCGGCGTGCTCAAGACCTGCGCGGTGAAGGCGCCCGGCTTCGGCGACCGGCGCAAGGCGATGCTGGAGGACCTCGCCGATCCTCGCCGGCGGGCGCGTCATCTCGGAGGAGGCGGGGACTCAAGCTCGAGAAGGCGGAGGCTCACCGACCTCGGGCACGCGCGCCGCATCGAGGTCGACAAGGACGACACGACGATCATCGGCGGCGGCGGCGACCCCGCGAAGGTCCAGGCCCGCGTGGCCGAGATCAAGCGGCAGGTGGAGGACGCCACGAGCGACTACGACAAGGAGAAGCTGCGGGAGCGCGCGGCGAAGCTCGCGGGCGGCGTGGCCGTCGTCAAGGTGGGCGCCGCCACGGAAACGGAGATGAAGGAGCGCAAGGCGCGCGTCGAGGATGCGCTGCACGCCACGCGCGCGGCGGTCGAGGAGGGCGTCCTGCCCGGCGGCGGCGTGGCGCTGCTGCGCGCCCGCGCCCTGCTCGGCGAGCTGCAGCGGCGCCAACCCCGACCAGCAATGCGGCATCGCGATCGTGCTGCGCGCGCTCGAGGAGCCGCTGCGCCAGATCGTGGAGAACACCGGCGACGAGCCCTCCGTGGTGCTGGACCGCGTGCTGGCCGGAGCCGACAACTTCGGCTTCAACGCCCTGACGGGCGAGTACGGCGACATGGTGGCGATGGGGATCCTGGATCCCTGCAAGGTCACGCGGACGGCGCTGCAGAACGCGGCCTCCATCGCGGGACTCATCCTCACCACCGACGTGATGGTCGCCGAAATGCCGAGATCCGCTTCCGAGAACCTGCCGTCCGATGGAGGGAATGTGAACCGCAACAGAAGCCAGCCGCAGCCGCACCCGCCGCAAGCCATCCCCGAGTACCGCCGCGGAACTCGAGGGCGTGCGCGTCATCGAGCGTCCCGACGGGTTCTGGGTGCAGCCTGCCTCGGGCGGCCACGAGTTCGGTCCCTACGCGACCCTGGTCGAGGCCATCGAGAACCACCGCGCGGAGGACGAGGAAGAGCTCGAGCCGGGCGGCACGCTCGCCGAGGTCGAGGCCGGACCTGGGCGTGTCCGACTGGATCGATCCCGAGACTTCCGCGCCGGCGGAAGACCGGGTGCCGCACATCGAAGACCATTGAGGGGAGCCACCCATGCCCGAAGGGGGCGGATCGGCCGGGACGCTGCAGCTTCGTCGAGCTGCTGCGGCGCCCGGGCTGCTATCCGCATCCCGTGGGCCCGGTCGAGCTCCTCGAGACGCACATCTCCTGGGTGCTGCTGGCCGGTGACTTCGCCTACAAGATCAAGAAGCCCGTAAGCCTCGGCTTCGTCGACTTCTCCACGCTGGAATCGCGCCGCTTCTACTGCGAGGAGGAGCTGCGCCTGAACCGCCGCACCGCGCCCGGCCTCTACCTCGACGTGGTGCCGGTGACCGGCACGCCCGAGGCGCCGGCCTTCGGCGGCACGGGCCTCGTGTTCGACTACGCGGTGAAGATGCGCCGCTTCCCGCAGGAGGCCCTGCTGGACCGCGTGGCGAAGGCGGGTCAGCTCAGCGCCGCGCAGGTCGAAGCCTTCGCGCGCGGCGTGGCCGCCTTCCACGGGCGCGTGGCGCGCGCGGGCGCCGAGGGCGCCTTCGGCGCGCCGGCGGAGATCCTCGCGGAAGCCGTCGACAACTTCACCCAGCTCGAGCTCCTCGACGACCGCGAGGACACGCGCGCCGTCCGCCAGGCGCTCTGCTCGTGGACGCTTCGCGAGTTCAACCGCCTCGAGCCCGTCTTCGCGCGGCGCAAGCACGACGGCTTCGTGCGCGAGTGCCACGGCGACCTGCACCTGGGCAACGTGGCCCTGATCGACGGCGTCCCGGTGGCCTTCGACGCGATCGAGTTCAACGAGGCCTTCCGCTGGATCGACACGATGAACGAGGTCGCCTTCCCCGTGATGGACCTCCACCACCACGGGCTGCCGCGGCTCGCGCACCGGTTCATCGACACCTACCTCGACGCGACGGGCGATTTCGAGGGCCTCGAGACGCTGCGCTTCTACCTCGTCTACCGCGCGATGGTGCGCGCCAAGGTCTCGTGCATCCGCGCGCACCAGCCGGGCGTGCCGGCCGAGGAGCGCGAACGCTCGGCCCGCGCCTACGCCGGCCACCTCGCGCTCGCGAGCCGACCTGGCCCGCCCCGTCGTGACCGCGCTCATGGTGACGCACGGCCTCTCGGGCTCCGGCAAGTCGACCCTGTCGCAGGCGCTGGTGGATTCGCTCGGCGCCATCCGGCTGCGCTCCGACGTCGAGAGGAAGCGCCTGCACGGCCTCGCCGCGGACGCGAGGACGCACGCCGTCCCCGGGGGCGGCATCTACACGCCGCAGGCCGATCGGCTCACCTACGCCCGCCTGGCGGAGCTCGCGGGCAAGGTCCTCGACGCGGGCTACCCGGTGATCGTGGACGCGACCTTCGTCCGGAGCGTCTGGCGCGAGCTGTTCCGCGAGAGCGCCTGGGAGCGGCAGGTGCCTTTCCTCCTGGTCGCTTGCGCCGCCCTGGAAGCCACGCTTCGCGAGCGCGTCGACAAGCGCAGCCGCGAGGCGGCCGACGCCTCGGAAGCCGGCATCGACGTGCTCGAGCGGCAGATCGCATCGCTCGAGCCGCTCGCCGCGCATGAGCTGGACGACGCGGTGCTCGTCGAGACCTCCGGCGGGGTGCTGCCCTCCGACGCCGTGAACGCAATCGCGCGGCGCCTGGGGATCGAACCGGCCTGAGGGCCCGTGCGCCGCTTCGACGTCTTCAACGGCGATGCCGACGGCATCTGCGCGCTTCACCAGCTTCGGCTCGCGCAGCCCGTGGCCTCCGAGCTGGTCACCGGGATCAAGCGCGACACGGAGCTTCTCCGGCGCGTGGACGCAGGTCACGGCGACGAGGTGACCGTCCTCGACATCTCGATCGACCGCAACCGCGAGGCGCTGATGCGCCTCCTCGACCGCGGGGCGCGCGTGCGCTGGTTCGACCACCACCACGGCGGCAAGGTCCCGGCGCATCTCCACCTCATCGCGACGATCGACGTCTCCCACCTCGTCTGCACGAGCATCCTCGTCGATCGCCACCTCGCCGGCCGGTTCCGTCCGTGGGCCATCGTCGCGGCCTTCGGCGACAACCTGCCGGGACCCGCACGGGCGCTCGCCGCGACGCTGCACCTCGCGGACGCGGCGGTCGCGACGCTGCGCGAGCTGGGCACCGACCTCAACTACGGGGCGTGCGGGGAAACGGAGGCGGACGTGCTGCTGCCGCCCCTGGAGACCTATCGCCTCGTGAGCCGCCATCGCGATCCCCTCGCGTTGCGGGACGAGCCCTTCATGGCGAGGCTCGCGCGAAGTCGCCTCGCGGACCTGGCGAACCTCGAGGGATTCGCGCCCGTGGCAAAGAGGTCCCTTCGCGGACGCCTACGTGCTCCCCGATGCGCCCTGGAGCCGGCGCGTGATGAGCACCTTCGCGAACCGGCTCGCGAATGCGGACCCGGCGCGCGCCCACGCGGTCCTCGTTCCCAACGCGCAGGGGGGCTACGGGGTCAGCGTGCGTTCACCCGCCGGCGGACAGCATGCGGCGCAGTTCTGCCAGCGGTTTCCGACCGGCGGCGGCCGGGCGAGGGCCGCCGGCCTGGAGAACCTCCCGGGCGATCGCCTGGAGGAATTCCTCGACGCCCTGGCCGTGGCCTGGCGGCGGTGAAACGCGCCAGGGCCGAACGCTCAGGCGGCCATGTGTTCCGGTTCGAGCTGGTGCTCGACGGCGGCGAACGCGTCACGCAGCGCCACGTAGACATCCTTGTGCTGGTGACGGTTGGCGACGATCTCGCGCCCCGGCAGGTGCACGTGCACACTGACGAGGTACTCGTGCCCCTTGTGATGGTGGTTCCCCGTCGACTCGACGACCACCCGGATGTTGTTGATCCGGGGATGCTGCAGCTCGAGCTTCTCGGAAACCTCGCGGATCCGCTCGGACAGGGCCTCGGACCGCGGCATGTGGCGAAGGATGATCTGGGTGAATCTCATGGCTGCCTCCCTTTCGGCATGCCGTGCACGCTTTCTCCCGTGCACGATTTCATCCTCCCCCGCGGGCCGGCCCCGTGGTTGATGGAGATCAACGGGGGGCCGCGGCCCCGGGGCTAGCGTGGGTCGTGGGATCCCCGAGGGAACGCCGATGAAGCCGGACGCCCCGATGCTCTTCGCGTTGCAGGCGAGCCACGAGTTCGGAGCGGCCGTGGCCGCCGGGATGGGCATTGCCCTGAGCGCCCACGAGGAGCGCGACTTCCCCGACGGCGAGCACAAGGCGCGGCCGCTGGAAAGCGTGCGCGGGCGCGACGTCTTCGTCATCCAGTCGCTGCACGCCGACGCGAGCCGCAGCGCCAACGACAAGCTGCTCCGGCTTGCTCTTCTTCATCGGCGCGCTTGGCGACGCCTCGGCGGCGCGGGTGACCGCGGTCGTCCCCTACCTCGCCTACGCGCGCAAGGACCAGAAGTCGAAGAGCCGCGACCCGGTCACGACCCGCTACGTGGCGAGCTTCTTCGAGGCCGTCGGTACGCACTGCGTCGTGACCCTCGACGTGCACAACCTCGCCGCCTTCCAGAACGCGTTCCGGTGCCGCGCGGAGAACCTCGAGGCCGCGGGGCTCCTCGTGGCGCACCTGGCGCCCCGGCTGGATGACGCCGAGGTCGCGGTCGTCTCTCCCGACGCCGGCGGCATCAAGCGCGCCGATCGCTTCCGGACCCTTCTCGCGGCCGCGCTGGGCCGCCCCGTGGGCGCTGCCTTCGCGGAGAAATACCGCAGTGGCGGCGTGCTGACGGGCGAGACGCTCGTGGGCGACGTGGCCGGCAAGGTCGCCGTGATCGTCGACGACCTGATCAGCGCGGGCAACACGGTGGACCGCGCCGCGCGCGCCTGCCAGCGCAGCGGCGCCACGCGCGTCATCGCGGCAGCCTCGCACGGCCTCTTCGCGGGCGAAGCCAACGAAGTGCTCGCGGCGAGCCCGGTCGAGCGGATCGTCGTGACGGACACCGTCCCCGACTTTCGGGTTGTCGAGCCGGGCCTCAAGGCGCGCGTCGAGCGGGTCTCCACCACGGGGCTCTTCGCGCAGGCGATCCTGCGGCTGCACGAAGGCGGGTCGATCGAGGCGTTGCGGGGCCGCTGAGGTCCGGCGCCGATTCAGGCACGGCGTTCGAGGTGCCCGGCCGCGAGCCGCAGGTAGGCGCTCGCGTGGGCGGGCCAGCGCGCGCGGTCGTGCAGCGCCGGGTCGAGCAGGTGCCAGACGGCGAGCTTCGCGCGGACGGCGGCGTGGTAGCTCTGGTAGAAGTCCACCAGCGCGGGGGAGGGCGGTCGCCCGAGAACTCCGCGTACCGGTCGAAGATCTCGTCCTTCAAGCCCGGCGCGCCGAGGCGCTCGCATTCGAGCGCGAGATAGCCGAGCTCCTCGGCCGCATCCAGCGTGCGCAGCGCCGGGGAGAACTCCAGGCAGTCGATGACCTGCGGCGCGGGTTCCAGGCAGACGTGCTCGGGACGCAGGTCGCCGTGGCCCTCGACGACGCGGCCCTCGGCGGCGCGGCGCTCGAAGAGGGCGGCGTCGCGCTCGAGCGTGGCCCGCTGCCGCGCGCAGACGTCCTCGACGAGCGCGGCGGGCAAGCCCGGCTTCCGGAAGGCGGAGCTCCTTCGCGTTGTCCGTGATGCCCGCGGCGAAGCGCGCGCGGAATTCCCCGGGCGAGAGCGGCGCAGGCGCGCAGGCGCGGTAGAACGCCGCCAGCATCGCGATGAAGGGCCGCAGCTCGCCTTCGCGCAGGGTGCCGTTCGCGATCACGCGGTCGAGCATGCGATCGGCGGGCAGGCGGCGCATGTGGATGAGCCAGTCGACAGGCGTGCCCGCCGCCGCGAGCCGCAGGTGCGCCTCGGCATCGAGGACCAAGGGCAGCACGCCGAGGTAGACGCCGTCGGCCAGGCGCCGGTTGAGGCGCAGCTCCATGTGGCAATGGTCACGCCGCGCCTCCACGGTGCCCAGGTCGTGTGCGTTCACGCGCGTGGGCTTCTTGAGCTTCCAGGCGTGGCGGTCGGTCAGGAACACCCACGACATGTGGGTCTCGACGGCTCGACGCGGCGCGGGGCCTCGGGGTAGCTGCGCGGGTCCGAGAGGAAGGCGACCTTCGCCGCGAGCCCCGGATCTCCGGCGGGGGCGCTGGCGCCGCGCTGCGTTGGCGTTCACGGGCCGGCCCTCAGCCCCGCGCGTCGATCTCGGCGGCCAGCGCGCGAAGCGCGGGCGCCACCTCGACGGGATGCGGCGCCGCGGGCTCCAGCGAGCGAAGTGGCGCGGCAAGGCGCGAGAGCTCCCATCGCGCGTTCACGCGGGCCTCGGCGAGTGCCGGGCGAGGCGCCAGGCGCTTTCCGCCGCGCATGACGGGGACGAGGAGCGCATCGCCGGACTCGGGGCGGTCGGCCAGCGTGAGGACATCGCGCACGAGAAGCCCTTCGGCGTCGCGGTGGCGCCAGACCTGCTTGCGGCCGGGCCACGTGGCCTTGCCCTCGGAGCGCTTGCGGCGCGCGCGGCCGTCGTACTCCTGCAGCTTGTAGGCGCAGTCGAGGTAGGGCGCGTCGGCGGAGGTGTTCATGCGCGTGCCCACGCCGAAGCCGTCGATGGGCGCGTCCTCGTCGCGCAGCCGGGCGAGCTCGTATTCGTCGAGGTTGCCGCTCGCGAAGATCGTCACGCCCTGCAGGCCCCCGGCGTCGAGGATCGCCCGCACGCGCCGCGCGTGCTCGCCGAGGTCGCCGCTGTCGATGCGCACGCCCTTGATCGCCACGCCCTGCGCCGCGAGCTTCGAGGCGAGGTCCACGACCTTCGCCGCGGCGCGCTCCGTGTCGTAGGTGTCGATGAGCAGCACGACGTTGCCGGGCTGCGTGAGCGCGAAGTGCTCGAAGGCCTCGGACTCGTCCGCGTGCGCCTGCACGTACGAATGCGCCATGGTGCCGTAGAGCGGGATCCCGAACTGCCGCGCGGCCTCCACGGTCGCCGTGCCCGAGAACCCCGCGAGGAAGGACGCGCGCGCGGACAGCAGCGCCGCTTCCGCGCCGTGCGCGCGCCGCAGCCCGAAATCGACGAGCAGCTTGCCCGGCGCGGCCAGCGCGATGCGGGCGGCCTTCGAGGCGACGAGCGTCTGGTAGTGCAGCAGGTTCATCACCCGGCTTTCCACGAGCTGGGCCTCGCGGAGCGGCGCCACGATGCGCAGGATCGGCTCGTCGGCGAAGAAGACCGTCCCTTCGGGCATGGCCTCCACGTCGCCGGTGAAGCGAAGATCCGCGAGCGACGCGAGGAACGCGCCGCTGAAGCGCCCGATGTGCCCGAGCCAGTCGAGCTCCTCCGGGGTGAAGCGAAGGGCCTCGAGGTAGTCGAGCGCCTGCTCGAGGCCGGCCGCCACGAGGTAGTTGCGCCGCGCGGGGAGCTTGCGCACGAAGAACTCGAACGCCGCCGTCGCGTTCATGCCCCGGGCGTGGTACGCCTGGAGCATGGTGAGTTCGTAGAGGTCGGTGAGGAGGACGCCGGAAGCGTCCACCCGGGGATCGGCTGGCGTCATGGCGGAACGGCTCGCGTCCGGCATGGAATCCCTCGATGAATGAAGGGGGTTCGGTTAGTCCCCCCACTGTGACCCCCCCGACATCGGGAGGCCGTTGCGCTCACGCGTGTCCCGAAGGACCTACTCGAGCTGGGGGGACTTTCCGAACCCCCTTGTTGCCACGAATCCAGCATCCCACGAGGAGGGCGGAATGGTTCTGCGCGAGCGCAAGCTTGCCGCGAATTTCCCGCGATCCGCGCCCGCCCCTTCGCTTGACCCGGGTCAAGCCGATTTCCGCGGGGGCGCGAACAATGATTCGGTGGGCGAAGGAGTGACGGCATGGGCGGCGAATCGGGATATTTCGAGCACGGGGCCGACGTCGGCATCTTCGGGCGCGGCGCCTCGCCGGAGCTCGCCTTCCAGCAGGCCGCCAAGGCGATGTTCGCGCTGATGACGGAAACCGGGACGCGTGGCCGCGCAAGGAAGGCATCGCGTTCGAGTTCGACGAGGCCGACCTGGAGCTGGCGCTGGTGACCTGGCTCAACGGTCTCCTCTCCCATGCCGCCGACCGCGGGCTCGCGCTCGCGCATTTCGCGCTCGAGCGCGCGGATTCGCACTGGAAGGGCAAGGCCTGGGGCGAGCCCTGGCGCCCGGGGCTGGAGCGCGGCACGGGCGTGAAGGGCGCCACCCTCACGATGCTGTCGGTGACGAACGCCGGGCGGCGCGTGGGACGCGCGCTGCGTCGTGGACGTCTAGGAGGGGCCATGGACCTCACGCGCCTCGTCGAAGTCGAACCCTGCACCTGGTCCCTGGCCGCGGACGCAGCCACGGGCGCAAGGAAGCGCGGCTCTACGGCACGCGCGAGCTTGTGGCCGCCATGGACGAGAAGGTGCTCGAGCAGATCGGCAACGTCGCGCGGCTGCCGGGCCTCGTGGGCTGCGCGTTCGCGATGCCCGACGCGCACTGGGGCTACGGCTTCCCCATCGGCGGCGTGGCGGCCTTCGACCCGGAGGCGGGCGGCATCGTCTCCGCGGGCGGCGTGGGCTTCGACATCTCCTGCGGCATCCGCTGCCTGCGCACGGACCTCCCGAAAGGGGAGGTGCTGCGGGCCGCGAAGAAGCTCTCCGACAGCCTCTTCCGCGACATCCCCGCGGGCGTGGGCGAGGAGGGCCCGCTCAAGCTCTCGCCGCCGGAGCTGGACCGCGTCCTCGTCGATGGGGCGCGGTGGGCCGTGCGCGAAGGCTACGGCCTCGAGGCGGACCTGGAGTTCATCGAGGACCACGGCGTGGCGAAGGGCGCCGACCCGTCGTGCGTCTCGCCGCTCGCGAAATCGCGGCAGCGCGGCGAGATGGGCACGCTCGGCTCCGGCAACCACTACCTCGAGGTGCAGTGCGTGGACCGCATCCACGACGCCGAGGCCGCGGCCGCCTACGGCATCGCGGAGGGCCAGGTCGTGGTGTCCATCCACTGCGGCTCGCGCGGGCTGGGGCACCAGATCGGGACCGATTTCCTCGTGAGCCTCGCCAAGGCGGCCACCCGCCTGGGAATCACGCTGCCCGACCGCGAGCTCGCCTGCGCGCCCATCCGCTCGCCCGAGGGCAAGGAGTACCTCGGCGCGATGAACGCCGCGACCAACTGCGCGCTGGCCAACCGGCAGATCCTCGCGCACATCACGCGCGGCGTGTTCGCGCACTTCTTCGCCGGCGCGTCGGTGGAGACGCTCTTCGACGTGTCGCACAACATCTGCAAGCCCGAGGTCCACGAAGTGCACGGGAAGGAGCGCACGCTCTACGTCCACCGCAAGGGGGCGACGCGCGCCTTCGGGCCCGGGCATCCCAGCCTGCCTGCGCGCTACCGCGCCGTGGGCCAGCCCGTGGTGATCGGCGGCAGCATGGGCACGGGCTCCTACATCCTGGCGGGCAGCGCCACCAGCGAGGCGCGCGCGTACAGCTCCGCCAGCCACGGCGCCGGCCGCGCCATGAGCCGCCACGCGGCGCTCAGGCGCTGGAACGGGCGCACGCTCGTGGACGAGCTGGCCGGGCAGGGGATCATCATCCGCACGCGCTCCATGCGCGGCGTGGCCGAGGAAGCGCCGGGGGCCTACAAGGACGTGGAAGCGGTCGCGGAAGCGACCGAGCGGGCGGGACTCGCGCGGCGCGTGGCGCTGCTGCGCCCGCTCATCTGCGTCAAGGGCTGAAGTCCTCGTCCTCCAGCAGTTCCTCGTAGCGCACGAAGGCCGCGCCGTCGCGTTGCATCGCGACCTCCGCGCTCTCGCCGTCCCCGGGATTCACGTCGACCGCGCGGATCGCGTCCGCGAGCACGAACGTGATGTAGCCGCGGGAGAGCGAGTCCAGCACCGTGCGCAGCACGCAGTAGTCCGTGGCGAGGCCGCCGACGAAGAGGCGCTTCGCGCCGAACCCCTTCAGGCGCTGGTCGAGATCCGTGCGCTCGAATCCCGAATAGGCTTCGCGCGTGGGCGAGGTCGCCTTCGAGACGAGCCAGGCACCCTCCGGCAGGTGCAGGCCGGGCGCGAATGCCGCGCCGGGCGTCTGCGCGACGCAGTGCGCGGGCCAGGGGCCGCCTTGCTCGCGGAAGGACACGTGGCTCGCGGGGTGCCAGTCGCGCGTGGCGACGACGCGCAGCCCGTTGCGCACGAACAGGGCGATGTAGCGGTTGAGCGGCGCGATGATCTCGCTCGCCCCCGGCACGGCGAGGCTCCCCGTCACGAAGTCGATCTGGACGTCCACGATGACCAGCACGTCGCCCTGCCTGAGTTGCGAATGGGTCATCGATGGGCCTCCGCGGCCAGGAAGAACGCGGGAAGCGCCGCAAGCGGCCGCTCGCCCGGCGCGTGCCCCGGCGCCCACTGGTAGGTGTTCCCGCTCGGGTGGACGGAGGGCGGAAGCACGATACACCCGCCGTCGCCCCGCAGGTCGATGCCCGGGCGCAGGCCCGCGCGGTTGCCCACGTGGCCGCCGGGATGCGCGAAGTACAGGTGCCGCCCGCCGCCGCCGGTGCGCGACTCGACCGTCGCCGGCATCGGCCCGATCTCGCGCTCGATCCCGGCGAGGCTCGCTTCGCCCCCGTGGCCGGGATCGACGTCGACCACCACCAGGCCCGAGATGGCGCCGGTGACCACGGCGATGTTCGCCTTCGGCATGTGATGCAGCCACACGTCCATTTCGGCGGGGCGCGCGCGGCGCGACTGGAAATCGCGCCACGCGATGGCGGGGCGCTTGGAGCGCTCGAGGATCGGGATCACGGACCATCCGCGCGCGAGCGCGGCCAGCGCCGCCTCGCGGATCGGCGCGTTCACGGCCTCACCGGCACGGGCGCGAGGTGCCGCGCGAACCAGTCCGTGGCGTGGCTTGCCGCCACCTCGAGCGTGCCCGGTTCATCGAAGAGGTGCGTGGCGCCCGGCACCACGAAGAGCGACTTCTCGCAGGCGAGATCCGCGTAGGCCCCCTCGTTGAGCGCGAGCACCTCCGTATCGTCGCCGCCCACGATGAGCAGCGTCGGCGCCTTCACGCGCTTGAGCGAGATGGCGCCCGCGAGATCGGGCCGGCCGCCGCGCGAGACGACGGCGGCCACCTTCGAGGGCACCGCCGCGGCGAGCTGCAGCGCCGCCGCCGCCCCGGTGCTGGCCCCGAAGAGCCCCACGGGCAGGCCGCGCGTGGCCGGTTCCGCCGCGAGCCAGCGCACCGCATCGTGCAGCCGCTCGACCAGGAGCGCGATGTCGAAGCGGCGCTCGTAGTCGCGGTCCTCGTCCACGGTGAGGAGGTCGATGAGTAGCGTGGCAAGCCCCGCCTTGCGCAGGAGCGCCGCGACGAAGTTGTTGCGCGGGCTGTGGCGGCTGGAGCCGCTGCCGTGCGCGAAGAGCACCACGCCCTGCGCGGCGGGCGGCATCTCGAGCATGCCCTCGAGCAGTGCCGATCCCGTGGGGATGTGCACCAGGCGTTCGTTTCCGGCTTTCATGGGCATGACCTCCCGGCCAGCGCCGCGACGACCTCGCTGTCTTCCACCTGCCCGAAGGTGCGGTAGAACTGGCCCACCGCGTGGAAGCCCGGCGGCGCGTCGAGGCACACGACCTCGTCGGCGTGCGGGCGGACCTTCTCGAGACTGTCGGGCGAGGCCACCGGCACCGCGCACACCAGGCGCTCCGGATGGCGGGCGCGCACCGAGTGCAGGGCGGCGATCATGGTCGCGCCCGTGGCGAGCCCGTCGTCGATGACGATGACGACGCGCCCCGCGGGATCGATGGGCGAGCGCGCCGGCGTGTACATCGCGCGGCGGGCTCGCATGGTGGCGAGCTGCATGGCGGTCTCGTCGGCGAGGTAGGTGCGCGAGGCCCCGACCTCGGGCGCGTAATCGGCGACGTAGGTCCACCCGGCTTCGTCGACCGCGCCCACCGCGAACTCGGAATTCCCGGGCGCGCCGAGCTTCCTCACCAGCACCACGTCCAGCTCCCCCTGGAGTTCGCGGGCGATCAGGCGCCCCATCGGCACCGCGCCGCGCGGGATCGCCAGCACCAGCGGATTCCGGCCACGGAATTTCGCGAGGGCGACGGCCAGTTGCCTCGCGGCATCGATGCGATCCTCGAACACCATGGGTCCATCGTGGCCGAGCTATCGTCGGGCTCGTTGACCGGTGTCAACGGAGGGCCAAACCGGGGGTGCATGATAAAAGCGCGCCCGGCGTGCGGGCCTTCCGTCCGCAGGCTGCCGGTGGGCAGAAGGAGAGGACCATGAGAGTCGAACGGGTGTACACACGCTCCATCATCGGCGTGCCCGGCTCCTGCGACCTGCGGGATGCGGCCGCGTTGATGCACAAGTACAACGTCGGCGCGCTCCTCGTGTCGGCGGACGATCCGAGCGACCTGACCGTGCAGGGCTTCATCACCGACCGCGACATCGTGGTGCAGGCGGTGGCCCAGGACATCTCCCCGCGCGAAGTGCGCGTGAGCGACGTGATGACGCCGGCCGTGGCCACCATCAGCGACCAGGCGGACCTGCACGAGGCCCTGGAAATGATGCGCAGTGCCGGCATCCGGCGGCTGGTCGTGACCGACGCCGAGGCCCGCGTCGCCGGCATCCTCTCGCTCGACGACGTGATCGACGGGATGGCGGCCGAGTTCGCGAGCCTCTCCGGGCTGCTGCGCACCGAGCGCGCCCGGGAAGCCGCGATGTTCGAGGAGATGAAGGCCGCGGCGTAGGAGCCGGGTAGGGCGCTTTTGTACCGGGTACATGTACCCGGTACGGATTTATACCGCCCTTATCCACAGGTAATCCACCGAATCCACTAGATGTCCGGCTTTCTGCGGAAGGCCGGCGCTACATCTAGTGTTTTTTGCTTGACTGGGCCCCGAAGCTTGATGCATCCTTCATCGCGGTTCAGGCGCCTTCCCCGGCGAGGCGAAGCGGCGGGGGTCTGGCTGGATAAACACCGTAAAAACAACGGGTTAAATTCCGACGGCCCAAGGAGGTGAATCATGGCGATGCATGAGCACATGACCCTGCTGGAAGACCTGAAGCGCGCCGCGTGGTCGCGCACCTCCCCGGTGGGGGTGCACACCAACGCCTGGGAGTTCCGCAAGGACCGCCTGGGCAACATGGTCCGTTGGGCCGACTACGGCAACCGCAAGTCGCCGTTCGGCTGGGAGCTGGACCACATCGAGCCGAAGTCCGTGGGCGGCTCCACGGATTCGGACAACCTCCAGGCGCTCCACTGGCGTGCCACCGCCGCCCGCAGCAGCAACGTCCCGGCCGCGCTCGTCGCGAGCCCCGGGTCCCCGCGGCTGGCCGCCTAGAGCTCTTTTTTCCCCTCTCCCACCGGGAGAGGGTCGGGGTGAGGGGTTACTGACCCATCCCAACCGTGCAGTTGATGAAGTGATCGCCACCCACCGCCCCCGGGGCCTACTCCCCCCGGGGCGCGGCTCGGGGGGTGCAGGCCCAAACAAAAAGTGGCGCCGCAAGGCGCCAGGGATCGAGGAGCGGAAACAAGATGCTCAGTTTCGAAGACGACACGCCTGCCATCGCGCCCGCCCTGGGCCTCCAGATGGTGAAGCCCAGCCCGCAACCGGCCGCAGCACCCGCCCCGGCGAAGGAAATGGGCGCGAACGGCCTCTTCACGCGCGTGAAGGCCGAGGACAAGCGGGTCATCAACGCCAGGACGGACGTGAACCAGCTCGTCCCGTTCAAGTACAAGTGGGCGTGGGAGAAGTACCTCGCGGGCTGCGCCAACCACTGGATGCCGCAGGAAGTGAACATGAACCGCGACATCGCCCTCTGGAAGAACCCGAACGGGCTCACCGAGGACGAGCGGCTGATCGTGAAGCGCAACCTCGGCTTCTTCGTGACGGCCGATTCGCTCGCCGCCAACAACATCGTGCTGGGCACCTACCGCCACATCACGGCGCCGGAGTGCCGCCAGTACCTGCTGCGCCAGGCCTTCGAGGAGGCGATCCACACGCACGCCTACCAGTACATCGCCGAGACGCTGGGCCTCGACGAGGGCGAGATCTTCGCCGCGTACAAGGAAGTGAAGTGCATCCGGGACAAGGACGACTTCCTCATCCCCTTCATCGAGACGCTCACCGACCCCTCGTTCAAGACGGGCACGGAGGAGGCGGACCGGCAGCTCCTGAAGAGCCTCATCGTCTTCGCCTGCATCATGGAGGGCCTCTTCTTCTACGTGGGCTTCGTGCAGATCCTGTCGCTGGGCCGGCAGAACAAGATGACGGGGCGGCGGAGCAGTACCAGTACATCCTTCGGGATGAATCGATGCACTGCAACTTCGGCATCGACCTCATCAACACGATCAAGATGGAGAACCCGAATCTCTGGACGCCGGAGTTCCGGCGCGAGCTGACGGGCATCTTCCACAAGGCCGTGGAGCTCGAGTACGCCTATGCCGAGGACACGATGCCTCGGGGCGTGCTGGGGCTGAACGCGGCGATGTTCAAGGAGTACCTGCGGTTCATCGCGAACCGGCGGGCGCAGCAGATCGGGCTGGACCAGATGTTCCCGGGGGCCACCAACCCGTTCCCGTGGATGAGCGAGCTCATCGATCTCAAGAAGGAGAAGAACTTCTTCGAGACTCGGGTGATCGAGTACCAGACCGGGGGGGCTTTGAGCTGGGATTAAGGCGGATGTTGCTTGCAGGGAGAACGGCCACCTTCGGGTGGCCGTTTTTCTTGGGGCGAGGGGCCGCTTTCGGCCAATTGCCGTCGCCCATGGCCGGCAGCTTCAAGGTGAGCCTGGAAGTTCAATCGGCCCGGCGCAAGGGGCCGCGAGGACCGGGTGCGACCAGGCACGTCAGGGCCGATGCGCGCGCAACTGCCGCCACAGCTTGAGCGCCACCAGCAGCAGCGGCGTCGCATGCATGACCAGGTCGAAGATGTCGAGCGGGCGTACCAGTGCGCCATGGACCAGAAGGCGCAGCTTCTCGACCAGATGGGGCTCGGGCGTGATCGGCGCAATGGCCATCCAGGCCGCCAACAGCAGCAACCAGATCCACGGCAAGCGCTCGAGCAAGCTCAGCATCGCTGGGCACGCGCGATGCGGCAGCGGCAGTGGGAACGGGCTGCCTCTCGGGCGGGTGACGTTGCGATGTTCATGTGTTGTTCCTGCGCGGCGGTCTCCACGAGCCGGCCGGCCGTAGGCTCTCCCGTCGAGTAGACAGTTCCAAAGTGGACATTCTGCTGCGAGAAGCTTGTCGCGGTAGCGCGCTGGCGGTAGTGACCTGCTGCAGCGGGCTGCGCCCGCCTCCGCTGGCGGGTGAGTTCCAACGTTGACCAGACCGTCCGCTTCGGGTCGGAAGCAGCCATTCCCAAAAGAAACGGGCCGGGGACATTCCCCGGCCCGTTTCTTTGTGGCCCGGAACCCGGCCGGTCAGGCGTACACGCGGGGGTTCGCGACGGTGGTGACGACGTCCGCGACGACGGCGACGAAGAAGATGACGGTGGCGACGGCGAAGATGGTGGTAAGCATGGTCGGCTCCTTGGAGTGGGTGCGTATTCGATGAGCCCACTTTAAGTAGCCGCCGCCATGGCCGCGAGGCGGAAGCGACGAAATGCAGGAAATGCGGGCTGAAACGCCAGATTTCGGCCTAGGCGACTCCCAAGACAACCGCCGCGGGCCCGGCAGTCGGCGCCGGTATCATTGCGAAATTGCTCCCAGGAGATGGCGATGACCACCCCACGCGGCTGGCAGTTCTTCATGCACCCCGGCCCCACCAACATCCCGCACCGGGTGCTGCAGGCGATGGCGCGGCCGGCGGTGGATTTCATGGGGCCGGAGTTCGTCGCGCTGCGCGACCGCTGCCTGCAGCGGCTGAAGGGCGTGCTCAAGACGCGGGAGGGCTTCGCGATCACCTACGCGGCTTCCGGCCACGGCGCGTGGGACGCGAGCATCGCGAACCTCTTCTCGCCCGGCGACAAGGTGCTGGTGCCCCAGACCGGCTACTTTGCCGAGAACTGGGCGAAGACGGCCGGCCAGTACGGGTTGGAAGTCGAGATGGTGGCCATACCGGAGCGGCGCGCGGTGGATCCGGAAGCGGTCGCCGGGCATCTCGCGGCCGACGCCAAGGGCGCGATCAAGGCCGTCATGTTCGTGCAGAACGAGACCGCGACCGGCATGCGCCACCCCGTGGCCGAGATGCGGGCGGCGATGAACCGCCTCGGTCACCCGGCGCTCTTCATGGTCGACACGATCTCGTCGCTCGCCTCGTACGACTTCCGCATGGACGAGTGGGGCGTGGACCTGGTGATCGGCGGTTCGCAGAAGGGCCTCATGCTGCCGCCGGGGATGTCCTTCACGGCGATCAACGCGCGCGCCTGGGAGGCGGCCCAGTCGGCGCGCAACCCGCGCCGCTACTGGGACTGGCGCCCGATGGTGGAAGACGGCCGCCAGGTGCGCTTCTGCGGCACGGCGCCGATCGCGTACTTCTACGGCCTCGAGGCCTCCCTCGACATGATCGAGGAGGAGGGGCTGGAGAACGTGTTCGCGCGCCATCGGCGCCTCGCGAATGCCACGCGCGCCTGCGTGCGCCACTGGGGGCAGGACGGCGGCGTCGAGATCTGGTCGCTGGACGCCGAGGCCGCCTCGGATTCGCTCACCTCGGTGCTGATGCCCGCCGGCCACGACGCCGACCGCGTGCGCGCGATCGCCTCGGAACGCTACGGCGTGGCGCTGGGCCGCGGCCTGGCCGCGCTGCAGGGACGCGTCTTCCGCATCGGCCACATGGGCGACCTCAACGAGCCCATGCTGCTCGGCGCGCTCGGTGCGATCGAGCTGGCGCTCGCCGATGCGGGCGTGCCGCATGTCCGGGGCGGGGTCGAGGCGGCGATGGATTCGCTGCGCGCGCCCGTCGCGACGCCAAGGGCGGTGGTCGCCGCGTAGAAAGCTGCTCCCCCGGGGCGCTGCTTCGCCCGCGTCCATGTGCGCGCGCTGACGGCCGACGAGGCCCTGAAGCTCGCTCACAAGGTCGCTGCCGGCGACCCGGCGAAGCTCGAACGCGCATCACTGGCGTTCGTCGGGGAGGAAAGCCGCAGCCACTCGCTGGCTTCGGTTTACCAGGTGCTTCAGTAACTGAGGCAATTGCAGTGAAGAAACAGGAACGGCCGACCGGAGACTTCCGGGCGGCCGTTTTTTTACGGCCGTGACCAAACGAGCGTCCCGTCCCGCCACACCTCCCGAACGCGATGGTAAGGAATGCTGTGCGCGACCCCTTCCTGGTCGACCAGATCGAACATGAAGTGATCGCCCGGGTGTGTGCAAATGTCTTCAAGCGGCACACGCACGAGTTCCGGTCGCGCGTGGTCGACGTAGGAAATCTCCCACCGCCCACGCCCGAACTCCGGGTCCCACCGGATTCGTGCCAGCAGCGAATGAATCGGGATCACGGGTAGCGCAAGGCGACCTTCTCGGCGACCATCACGGCCGAATCATCGCGGACGGCCGACGGGAAGGAGATATAACGGATCGGCCTCGCGCGGCAACGCGAGCAACACCTTCACACCGCGATCGTCGAACGCGCCAACGGGTGCTGCCGCAAGTCCTGACGCGGTCGCCTGCAACAGAACGTTCTGCGCCGCGTGCCCCACCTCGATGTGCACGTACCGAGTCGCCCGCCCGCCGTACTTCCCCGTGGTGCGGCTTTCAACTGCGGCGAACTCGCGCACGGTACGCCGCTCGGCCAGCGCCCGTTCGAGCGAATGACCTTCGCGTATCGGCTCAGGCAGCGCCACCGTGGCGAGCGCCGCCATGACTATCGAGGCCAACATGGGCCTTCCTCGGGAGCGCGCTCAGCACGTGAGATGCAGGATCGCGTTCGTGCCTTCCGGGTGCGCCTTCAGGTCCGTGATGGCCTTCGCGGTCGGCAGGATCACGAGCTTCACTTTCCTGCGCTTCGCCTCGTCCTTCACGGCGTCCATCACCGGCAACGCCCCGCCGCCGGTGCCGATGACGAGCCGGCGGCATTTCCAGGGAATGTTCTCCTCGATCGAAAGGGGCGTGTGCCCGTAGGCGTCGCGGAACGCCTTGGATGCCTTCTTCTTGCGCCCGCTGACCTTGCCGCGGTCGATGACGACGTCCTTTTCGTAGGTGTCGCCGTCGATGCAAATGGAGCCGAACGAGAATGCTTCGATGCGCATGATCACCTCCACTGGGAAACCACCCCACGGACTACCCTAGCGCGGTGCGAGGAGCGGGGTTTTGTCCTGGAGCAGGCAGACCGCGAATTCACGGCCGCTTCCGGCCGCGGCATCCTCGGGCGGTGCCGCTCGCGCTAGGGCTGTCGAGCCGGATTCGGCCCGATGCCCGCAGTGGCCAGCGCCTTGCGGATCGCCGGCATCCGTTCGTGCGTGTACAGCTCGGCTGTTGCGATGACGCTCCGGCGATATTCCTCGCGGAAGCCCGCGTAGTAGCCGATGTCCGGGTGCAGCATCACGTCGGCCTCCGGCGCTTCCGCGAGCACCTGTTTCGCGCGCCGCGCATCCTTTTCGATCCACGCCTGTGGCACGTCCGGCGGCGTGTCCTGCACGTAGGCCGAGACGTCCACGGCGATCACGAAGCGCGCCCCGAGCTGCCGGGCGGCACGGATGGGAACGGGGCTCACGTCGTCGCCGTCGCCGTAGAACTCGCCGCCGATGTTCACCGGGTCGTAGCGGTCGGATTCCGCGGAGGACGCCCGCACCGCGAGCCCGGTGTCGCCGTGGTCGAAGAGCACGAGCCTGCGGTCGCGCAGCCGGGTCGCCACGACCGCGAGGGGAATGCGAAGCTCCTCCATCGCGCGGCCGCCGACATTTTCATTGACGAAGTCCTGGACGGGGCGACCGGTCCCGCGCTTGCCGACGAGCTCGCGCACCTCGAGGAACTGGAACACGCTCAGGTTCGTGGCCACGCGCTCGATGGCGCGGCCATCCAGACCGGCCGCGTAGAGCGCACCCACCATCGCGCCCGCGCTGGAGCCGACGACGAGGCCCGGCTTGATGCCCATCTCGTCCAGGACCTTCAGCACGCCGATATGGGCGAAGCCGCGCGGGCCGCCCGAGCCCAGCACGAGCGCGATGGCGGGCGCCTTCGCGATGCCCCGGAAACCCGGAAGCCACACAGGCGGCACGTCGCCGCTCGCATGGGCGAGCTTCGCGACGAAAGGTGCGGCGATCAGGCTCGCGATGAATCGGCGCCGGGATTGCACGGGGGAAGTCATCCGCACCGGAATCGCGGCGATGAACGCATGGGTGGCTGCATTGACGACTGACACGGTGCTGCGGGTGAAGTTCAGCATGCCGGTGGATCAGCTCCCGGTTACGACAAGGGCAGGACTGGGGCAAGCAATTGGCCTGATATCTCATATCGAACGCTACGAGGCGAATCAGGTTCGCATCCCCGTTGCCGAGCCGCTACGCCCGTCCGGCGTCCTCGCAAGAGCGAGGCACGTAACCCGTGCTACACTGGTTATGTGCCCAACACCAAAGCCGGATCCCTGCCATGGCCAACGTTACCCTCTCCATCGACGACTCGCTCCTCAAGGCCGCCCGCGTGCGCGCCATCAAGGAGGGCACGAGCGTGAACGAGATCTGCCGCCGCGCCATCGAGGTCTATGCGCGACGCCAGGACGACAGGCTCGCGCGGTATCGGGATCTCCAGGCGCGCCTCGACGCGGATCCGGGCGTCAAGGGCAAGCGGCTGGGCAAGGAGAGCCGCGAGGCGCTCTACGACGCGATGCTCGCCGAACGGAGCGCCAGGCGGTGAGGTGCTTCTTCGACACCAACGTCCTCGTCTACTCGCGCGATCCGGACGACGCGGGCAAGCGTGCGCTTGCCCGCGATCTCATCGAGAGATCGATCGAGGAGGAGTCCTTCGTCGTGAGCACGCAGGTCCTCGTGGAGTTCTACGCGACCTCGGTGCGGCGTCGGCTCCTGGGCCCCGCCCAGGCGCTCGACCTCGTCCGCTTCTGGGGTGGGAACGACACGGTTGCGCACACGCCCGATCTCGTGACCCGTGGCATCGAGCTGCACCAGGCCCACTCCCTGTCGATCTGGGACGGGCTCATTGTCCAGGCGGCGCTGGATGCGCACTGCGATGTCCTCCTGAGCGAGGACCTGCAGCACGGCCGGCGCTTCGGAAGCCTCGAAGTGGTCAACCCGTTCCTGCCCGCCGCCGCGCACGAGGCGCCGGCGCTCCCCTACGGCCCGGTGAAGGCGGCGGCGCGTTCGCGGAAGGCTCGCAAGCACGGTCGTTGAACAACGGATGCGGTCCGGACGCCCGGGATCCCGCTCCAGCCCCCCGCAGAGGGAATCCACTCCCCGATTCCCGCATTTCGTCACATCGGGCTGTGGTCCCCTGGGCCCGGGGGCTACCGTGCTCCCTGGAGCGATCCGCCCTCGCGGCGAGACGCCCGCGAAAGCACGATGCCGGCATTCCGCACGACCTTGGGGAGAAAAACATGTCGAAGGGCTTGATTCACCCGTTGTTCGCGTTCATCGCCAGCGTCCTCGTCCTGGCTCAACCCGCCCTGGCCGCGGAAGGCGGCGGCCGTCCGCTCGTGAGCGTCCAATGGCTCACCCGGAACCTGAACCGCGAGGACGTGCTCGTGATCGACGCCTCGCCCGCCGGGCTCCACGCGGCAGGACACATCCCCGGCGCGGTGAACGTCGACATCTTCAGCTTTGGCGGCCGCGAGATTCCCCCCGCGGAGATGGAGAAGCGTTTCCAGTCCTGGGGCGTGAGCGCGGGGAAGAAGGTCGTCTTCTACGACCAGGGCGGCACCTACTTCGCGACCAACCTCTTCCACGACCTCTACTATCACGGCTTCCCGGTCGAGAACCTCGGCGTCCTCGACGGAGGGCTCGCCAAGTGGAAGGCGGAGGGCGGCGCGGTCACGAAGGACCCGACCCCGGCGCCCAAGGCGGGGAACTATCGCGTCACGAACCTCCGGCCGGAAACGCGCGTGCAGCTCGCGGAGTTCCTCGCGGCTTCCGGCGACCCGGCCAACCACGCGCTCCTCGAGGCGCTCGATCCCGCCCAGCACTTCGGTGGCGCGAAATTCTTCGACCGCGCCGGCCACGTCCCCAACGCCATCATGTCGCCCGCGGCGGACTACTTCAACGCGGACAAGACCTTCAAGTCCCCCGAGGAGGTTCGGCGGATGCTGGCCTACCTGGGCATCCGCCCCGGCCAGCAGGTCCACTCGCACTGCGGCGGCGGCATCGCGGCGAGCGTGCCCTTCTTCGCGGCGAAGTTCCTGGCGGACTACCCCAACGTGAAGCTCTACAAGGGCTCGCAGCTCGAATGGCTGCGCGACGACCGCGGGCTGCCCTTCTGGACCTACGACGCGCCGAACCTCACGCGCGACAAGCTGTGGCTGAGCGGCTGGGGCAGCCAGATGATGCGCATGTTTGGCGTGGCCCGGCTCAGCGTCGTCGACGTGCGCCAGCCGGCGTCGTTCAGGCAGTCGCACGTGCCATTCTCGATCAGCGTCCCCGCGGAGGTGTTCCGGCGTCATCTCGGCTCTCCCGCAAAGCTCGCCGAAGCGCTGGGGGCGGCGGGCGTGAACGCCGCGCACGAGACGGTGATCGTCTCCGACGGTGGGCTCAACCCCGATTCCGCGCTCGCGTTCCTGATGCTGGAAAGGCTGGGGCAGGCGCGGGTGTCCGTCCTCTCCGAATCCGTGGACGACTGGGGATTCGCCGGCCTTCCGCTCACCAAGGAGGCGGACGCGGCGGATCCGAAGAAGACGCCGCCGGGCCTCATGCCCGTTCCCGGGACCTACCCCGTCAATCTCCGGCAGGGCATCGTGATCGACGGCGCGGAGGGCGTGAAGGGGCTCTATCCCAGGGTCTACCTCGCCTCGGGCAAGTCGCTTCCCTCGAAGCTCCCCGAGGGGAAGGTCATCCACGTCCCCTACACGGATCTCGTGAACGCCAACGGGACGCCCAAGGCCGCGAAGGACATCTGGAACACGCTCGCCAAGGCGGGCCTGCCGCGCCATGCGGAGATCGTCACCATCGCCGAGGATCCGGGCGAGGCCGCGGCCAACTACTTCATCCTGAAGCTGATGGGCTTTCCGGACATCAAGGTGCAGGTGATGTGACGCAGCGCAGGGCGGGATCAGCCCTTGAGCGCCTGGAAATGCCGGTAGTAGTCGATGACCTTCGGAACGTAGGCCGCGGTCTCGGTATGCGGCGGAACGCGATTGCCCGCGCGGATCACCGCGTAGGCTCCCGCGTTGTAGGCGGCGAGCGCCAGCTCGACATTGCCGTCGAACTTGGCGAGCAGGTCGCGCAGGAGTCGCACGCCGCCGCTCACGTTCTGCGCCGGATCGAAGAGGTCGCGCACCCCGTAGTGCGCGGCCGTCGCGGGCATGAGCTGCATGAGTCCCGAGGCGCCGGCGGGCGAGATCGCGTCCGGGTCGTACGAGGACTCGGCGAAGATCACCGCGTGTACCAGCGCTTCATCGACGCCATGCACGCGGGCCGTGCGCGCGACGATGGGGGCGAACCTTCGAACGTCCGCCTCGGAGGGCATGTCGAGGTCCGGCCTGGCCGGCTGAAGCGATGCGGCGCGGGCCGGGACGGGCGCGGCCTGCGCGATGGAACGGGTCTCCTGCCACGCGGGGGCTTGCATACCGGCCAGGCCGGCACCTTCGCCCGCTGCCAGCGGCGCCGCCACGAGGGCAACGCCCAGCAGGGCAACCGCGACGACAAGACTCTCCCATGAAGTCCGGATTCGGGCTTGCAATGGTCACCTCTCTGGAATGTGCGCGTCTCCGGGAAATCACGGAAATGCTGCACTGCACAAAAGGCGCCATTATACGGGTGTCCATAGGAGGAAGTACTCTAAAGTTGTCACTATAATTGGTGCGCTGCACCAACGCGGTGCGCCCGTTGAAAGTCATTGATCCGAAAGCGAAAATGGCACGGTAAGCGCCCGCTTTTGTATCCTGTCAGCCGATCAACGAACCGGGAATGCCATGACCCAGACCACGCTGAAGGGAAGCTGCCTGTGCGGTGCCGTGAAGTACGAAGCCACCGGCGAGGCGAAGCGCTTCTTCCATTGCCATTGCTCGCGATGCCGCAAGGCCACGGGCACGGGGCACGCCTCGAACCTCTTCCTCCAGCCGGGCGAGCTGCGCTGGCTCCAGGGCGAGGAACAGCTTCGCTCGTTCAAGCCGCCCGAGGCGAAGCGGTTCACCAACCAGTTCTGTGCCACCTGCGGCAGCCGCCTGCCGCGCCAGGCGCCCGGCACCGACGTCGTGCTGATTCCGGCCGGTTCCCTGGACGACGACGCGCCGATCAAGCCGCAGGCGCGCATCTTCTCCGGGTCCCGCGCGAGCTGGTCCTGCGCGGACGACGGGCTGCCGGCCTTCCCCGAAATGCCTGCCAGGTAGATTCAGCTCCCGGAGCCCGTGATGCTGCAGGTCTCGTCGGCGGCCGGAACCGTTTGGCGCAAAGCCTGCGCGCTTTGCGCCTTCTGCCGCCGCCACGCGGCGGGCGGGCTGCCCACCAAACGCTTGAAGGCGCGCGCGAAGGCCGCTTCCGAGTCGTAGCCGACGTCCTGGGCCACCGAGGCTACCGTCGCATGGGTGTTGCGAAGCAGCGTCGCGGCCACCTGCATGCGCCAATTGGCGAGGTATTGCATCGGGGGTTGCCCGATCATCTCGACGAAGCGCTCGTGCAGTGCCGAACGCGACAGGCCCACCCGGCGGCCAAGCTCGTCGACCGTCCATTGCGTGGCCGGCGAGTCGTGCATGTGGGCGAGCGCGCGCCCGACGAAACGGTCGCGCATGCCCGCGAGCCAACCCAGGCTGTCCTCGGGAAGCGTCTCGACATAGCGGCGAACCGCATCGACGAACATCATCTCGCTCATCCGCTCCAGCATCGCTTCGCCGCCGGGCCGCCTGACCTGCGATTCGGCCGCTGCCCGACGCATGAATTGCACGACCCAGTCGACGTTGTCGGTCGCCTTGAGGTGCAGGAGCGGCGGAAGCGTGGCGATCAGCGGGTTGAAGGGGCGCACGTCGCAACCCAGGAAGCCGCACACCAGCGAGGCCTCGCCGCATTCGTCCGGCGACAGGGCCTCGCGGCAGTCCACGCCATCGAGTTGCAGCGTGAAGGGAAGCTGCTCCGTCCTGTTCGCGAAATAGCCCTCGACATTGGCCGGGGCGCGCATCCCGGGGGCGCTGGAAACGACGTGCGCATCGCCATGCGGGAACAGGACGATGTCGCCGGGATCCAGGTGCACGGGCGCCTCGCCGACGATCGCGGCCCAGCAGTGGCCGCGGGTGACCAGGTGGTATTCCATCACGTGCCCGGAATCCGGCATCACCGCCGCGGCGATTTCGCGGGATGCGGGGGCCTCCGCCGCCCAGTTCCGGCTGCCGTTCACGAAGAAGAACAGCACGCCGCGCAGGCGAACGCTCCGCAGCACGTCCGAGAGTATGTCGTGGCTCATGGCTGGCCCTCGCGCAATCATCTGTCCCGGTGGTTCTCGTGGCGTCATCCCTCGGGGCGTCATCGATCCCGGTTGCGCGAGCAAGTTTGACGGATTCCCGGCAAAGGCCGCAAGGCGAGGCGCCGGCGGTCGCGGACGCGCGATCAAGTACCGGCGACTTGCGGACGGGCGGGCGGGAAGCGGGATCCGGAAACTGCGAAGCGTTCGCCGCTCAAGGCGCACGACCACTTCAGGAGACCCGTCATGCACGCAACCGCGACTCACCCGACCGCCAGCGCAACGCCCCCGGCCCCGCCCGACCTTGCCGCCATCAAGGCGAAGCAGCAAGCCACCTGGGCGAGCGGCGACTTCGCCGTCATCGGCACCACCCTGCAGATCGTCGGCGAGTTGCTCGCCGAGGCGGTCGACGTGCGGGCGAACGAGCAGGTGCTCGACGTCGCGGCCGGCAACGGCAACGCCACGCTCGCCGCCGCGCGCCGCTTCGCGAAGGTGACCTCGACCGACTACGTTCCCAGCCTGCTCGAAAGGGGAGCCGCCCGGGCCACCGCGGAAGGCCTGTCCGTCGCCTTCCGGATCGCGGACGCGGAAGAACTCCCCTTCGACGACGCGAGCTTCGACGTCGTCCTCTCCACCTTCGGCGCCATGTTCACGCCGGACCACACGCGGCCCGCGCGCGAAATGCTGAGGGTCCTGCGAAGCGGCGGGCGCATCGGTCTCGCCAACTGGACGCCGGAGGGCTTCATCGGACAGCTCTTCAAGGTCGTGGGCGGCTACGTCCCGCCACCCGCCGGCCTCAGGTCCCCGGCCCTGTGGGGAACGGAGCCGCACATCGTGGAACTCTTCGGGCCGCAGGCGGTGGATATCCGCTGCGTGCGCAGGCACTTCAATTTCCGCTACGCATCGGGGGCGCACTGGATCCAGGTCTTCCGCGACTTCTACGGACCGACCCACAAGGCCTTCGCGGCGCTCGATGCGGCCAAGCAGGCGGAGCTGGCGCGGGACATCGCCGCGCTGCTGGAGCGGTTCAACGTGGCGGGCAAGTCCTCGCTCGTCGTGCCGGGCGAGTACCTGGAAGTCGTGATCGTCAAGCGCTGAGGAGCCTGCCGCCGTCGCGCCATCGCTTCGCGGCGTGGCGCGGCGAGTGCGCCCGCAACCGGTTCGAACGGATCGTCGAGGAGTTGCCGTGGAAGACATGTATTTCAGCGGCAGGGCCGAACGCATCAGGGTCGCGAAACGCTCGCGAAACGAGGTTCTCCGGCGCGCAGGCGGCGCCGCGGCGATCGCCCTGCTGGCCGCCATCATGGCAGGCATCCTCGCGCTCTTCGCGGCCGTCGTGCCATGCGGCAGCCTCGATCCGGCCGCGAGTTCGTTCGGGCGGGTCCGGATCATCGATGCGACGGCCGCCCCGAACCGGCAAGTCATGGCGCTTTGACGCCATCGAGGCAGCCGCCACGCGCGACCGCCAGACCCGACGCAATCGCAACACCACACAAGGAGATTGTTCCCATGAAAGACCGATCATCAGCGACCGAAGCCGTTGTCCGCAATCATCTGCAGGCGTTCCTGGAGGGCAGGGGCGTGGCGGCCATCGTGGCCGATTACGACGAGAAGGCGCGCGTCTACACCGAAGCCGGGATCTACACGGGGAAGCGGGAAATCGCCGCCTTCTTCGAGCAGTTCCTCGCCTCCCTGCCCGAGGGCGCCATCGGGAGATTCGCGATGAGGAGCCTGCGGGTCGACGACGACCTGGCCTACCTCACCTGGAGCTCGGGCCGCGAGATTCCGCTGGGCACGGACACCTTTCTCGTGGCGAATGGCAAGATCGCTTCGCAGACGGTAGCCATCTATGCAGTGCCGGGCGCATAGAGCGGCGACGCGACAGGCCGGGCCGCGGGGATGACCCGGGCGTGGTCGAGGCGTTCCACGAAGGGTTGGGGATGAGGGGCTCGATCAGGTCCCGCAGAACGTCTGGTAGCAGGCGGTCACGGCGGCCGGCGCAGGCTCGGCGTATGCGCCAGCTCGGGCGCCTCGTCATACGGCCGCCGCAGGGCATCGAGCAGCCGTTCGAACGGCCCGAGGTCGCCCTCGCCGGACGCGGCCGCCAGCGCCTCCTCCACGCGATGGTTGCGGGGAATCACCCAGGGATTCACGCGGCGCATGCGCCCGGCGCGCTCGATCCCTGCCGTCGCCGGGTCCTTTCCTTCGGCGCGATCCTCGCTCGCGCAACGCTCCCGCCAGCGCGGAAGCCACTCGTCCGGCGCCCGCGCATCGGCGAAGAGCGCCCGCAGCGGCGCCTCGTTTCCCGCCGCGGCATCGGCCAACCGCCGCCATCCAAGCGTGAAGTCCACCTGCCCGGCCTGCAGCAGCGCGAGCCAGATCTCGGCCAGCGCTCCGTCTTCATCGTCGGTCTCCCGGCGCAACCCGAGCTTGGCGCGCTGCCCGCGCAGCAGGTACCACTGGTACTGCGCCGGGAAGGCGTCCAGGACTTCCATGGCGAGCGTTGCCGCCTGGTCGGGGTCATCGGCGATCAGCGGCAGCAGCGCCTCCGCCAGCCGCGCCAGGTTCCACTGCGCGATGGGAGGCTGGTTGCCGAAGGCGTAGCGCCCGTGCTGGTCGATGGAACTGAACACCGTCGCGGGGTCGTAGGCCTCCATGAACGCGCAGGGCCCGAAGTCGATCGTCTCACCCGAGATCGCCATGTTGTCCGTATTCATCACGCCGTGGATGAAGCCCACGTTCATCCACTGCGCGATGAGGGCGGCCTGGCGCGTGGCCACGGCCTCGAGCAGGGCGAGGAAGGGCTGCGGCTCGTCGGCAACCTCGGGGTCGTGCCTCGCGATCGAGTATTGCGCGAGCTTGCGCACCTGTTCCGGCCCGCCGCTGGCAGCGAAGAACTCGAAGGTCCCGACGCGAATGTGGCTCGCCGCCACGCGCGTGAGCACCGCGCCGGGCAGCGTGCTTTCGCGCTGGACCGGCTCGCCCGTGGCCGCGACCGCCAGCGCCCGCGTGGTCGGAATGCCCAGCGCGTGCATGGCCTCGCCGATGAGCACCTCGCGAAGCATCGGCCCGACCGCCGCCTTGCCGTCGCCGTTGCGGGCGAACGGCGTGCGGCCCGAGCCTTTCAACGCGATATCGCGACGGCGCCGGTTCCGATCGATGACCTCGCCGAGCAGCACCGCGCGCCCGTCGCCCAGCTTCGGCGAGAACCCCCCGAACTGGTGGCCGGCATAGGCCTGCGCGATGGGCTCCGCACCTTCGGGCAAGGCATTGCCCGCGAACAGGGCCGCGCCTTCGGGGCCTTCGAGCGACGCGACATCGAGCCCCAACTCTTCAGCCAATGCGTGATTGAGGAACAGGAGCCGCGGCGCGGTCACGGCCGCGGGCTGCCAGGGCACGTAAAAGCCCTGCAGTTCACGCGCATAGGAGTTGTCGAAGGGAAAGCGGACAGCGGTGGGCATGGGGGGCGGGAAGCGAGGAGCGACCCGTATTCTATCCGCCCTCCGGATCTCCTCAGTCTTCCCGCAACCGCCGCAGGAGGATCGCGATGGCGATCACACCCAGCACGCACGCCATCAGCCCCGCCACGACGCCCGCCCATCCACCACGGCTCCAGGGCCAGCCCGCCGCACTGCCGATGACGCTGCCGCCCAGGTAGTAGCTCGAGAGGTACAGCGCGGACACCAGCCCCCGGCGCGATCCGCCACGGCGCCCCACCCAGCCGCTCGCCACGGTGTGGACGGCGAAGAAGCCGATGGTGAACACGGCAAGCCCCAGGATGATGGCGGGAAGCGGCGCCGCCAGCGTGATGACGAGTCCCGCGGCCATGCAAAGGCTCATCGCGAGGACGATGCGGCTGCGGCCCAGGCGGTTCACGGCGTGGCCCGTCAACGCGGACGTGACGCTGCCGATCGCGTAGAGCATGAAGATCGCGCCGATGGCGGCCGGGCCCAGGTTGTACGGCGGCTGGTTCAGCCGGAACCCGAGGTAGTTGTAGGCCCCGATGAACGCACCCATGATGAGGAAGGCGATGGCGAACAGCTTCGGCAGGCCCGGGTCGGCGAAGATCCCGCGCGCATCGGCGATCAGCACGCGCGGCTGCATCGATCGCTGCACGAAGTGGCGCGCCGGTGGAAGCAGGCGCCAGAAGACGAGCGCGGCCACCGTGCCCAGCACCCCGAGGGTCGCCAGGCCGTATCGCCAGTCCAGCCAGCCGGTGACCGCGGCGACGATGAAGCGCCCGGACATGCCGCCGAGGGCGTTGGCGGCGATGTAGAGGCCCATGGCCCTGGCTCGCGACTCGGGGGCGATCTCTTCCCCCAGGTAGGCCATCGCGGCCGCGGGCACGCCGGCAATGCAGGCCCCGAGGCCCACGCGGCACAGGAGGAGCAGGTGGAAGTCCGGCGCCAGGGCGGAGGCGAATGCGAACAGCCCCGCGCCTGCCAGTCCCCACCGCATCACGCGTTCCCGCCCATAGCTGTCCGCGACGAGGCTGAGCGGAATGAGGAGAAAGGCCATGGCCGCCGTGCCCGCGGCCACCGTGAGGCTCGCGGTTGCGGGAGATACGCCGAAGTCCGCGGTGAGCTGCGGCAGGACGGGCTGCGTGCCGTAGAGGAGCAGGAAGCAGGTGAATCCCGCGATGGCCAGCGCCAGGACGGGCCGCAGGAACCCGGTCACGTCCGCCTTGCCCGCATGACCGCGAACCCGATTCCCACCGGCAACAGCGCCAGCGCGGAGATCGTGAGCATCCAGTCCGTGCCGATGGCCTCCACGAGCCTCCCCGCCATCGCCACGCCGGCCGACTGCCCCAGGAAGAAGAGGCCGGCGAAGAGCGCCACGGCCGTGCCCCGCCGCGTGGGCGCCATCTGCGTGGCGTTGGTCTGCAGCGTGTTGTGAAGCATGTAGAAGCCCAGGCCCGCGCCGAAGCACGACACCGGCGCCGCGGCGAGCGAGGGCGCCCACGCGATGCCGAGCACCGAGAGGGCGACGACGGCGGTGCCCAGCGCGGCCAGGCGCGCCTCGCCGAGCACGGGGACGATTCGGCGCGCGAAGAACGCGAAGACCACGCCGCCTGCGCTCACGGCGAAGAACATGGCGCCGGCCACGGGCATGGAGGCGCCGCGCACGAGGTGCAGGTGGGTAGCCACGAAGGCGAGTCCGCCCAGCAGCACGACCCCCTCGAGGAAGACGGTGATCAGGACTCGCGGGACACCCGGCGTGCGCAGGACCTCCACGAGGTTCGCGACCAGGTTCCCGCTCGCCTCGTGGGCGCCCGACGGCTGGCGCCACGCAGTGCGGGCGAGCGTCACGCCGACGACGAGGAACCACGCCGCCAGCGCCGCGAAGGGCCACTGCCAGAAGCGGTTCTCCGCGGCGAAGCCCCCGAGGGCTGCGCCGCCCGAGAGCCCGATGATCTGTCCCAGGAGGAAGCGCGCCAGCACGCCCTGGCGCGACTCGTACGGCGTCACGTCGCCGATCCACGCCATCGAAAGGGGGATGACGCATGCGCAGCTCGCCCCCGCCGCGGCGCGCGCGAGGAGCAGGGTGGCGTAGGTGGGTGCCAGCGCGCAGGCGAGGCTCGATAGCGCCGCCGCGCCGCAGGCCGCCGCGATGACGCGCGGCTTTCCGTGCCGGTCGCCCAGCGGCCCCATCACGAGCTGCAGCAGCCCGTAGAGGATGGCGAACGCGGTGACCACGTTCGAGGCCGACGCGAGGCCGACCCCGTACTCGCTGGAGACGCGAAAGAGCAGGGCGTCCGTCACCCGGATCGAGGCGGCGCTCGCGAAAGCGGCGAGGGACAGGAGGACGATGGTCCTGTTCGTGGAGGCGGGCGGGGACATGGCGCGGCGGGTTCAGCCGCCATCATAGCCGCCCTCGTCTTGCCGCCAGGCATGCCGCCCTGTCGCGGCGCATCCGGCCCGATGATCCGGGTCAGGAATCCATGCCGTACTTGTGGCTGTACAGCTTGTTCGGGTAAGCGTCCTCGTCCTCGAGGTCGATCGCGGCCGACGGCGGCAATTTCGCGATGATCTCCTTGAGCATTCGAACGTGCTCGGCCTCTTCGTCCCGCAGTTCCTCGAACAGCGTCTTGACGTCCGGCTGGTCCACGTGGCGGAGGGCCTGGTCATAGTAGGCGAAGGCCTTCTCCTCGGAGGACAACGCCACCTGGTACGCCTTCAGCGGGGACATCCCCCAGCGAGGCGCGCCGACATAGGGGGCCTCCACGTCGAAGATGTCGTCGAGCCTGACCTTGGGGGGGACATCGCCAAACAGGGCGAGCCGGCGCTCGGTGAGCTGCTCGGCGTGCTTGTTCTCGTTGACGGCCATCGATTCGAATACCGCACCGGCGTCGTCCACACCAGTGCTTCCGAGTCGTTCGGCGAATTGCGCGTACCGCTTGTACGCTTCGACCTCGATCAGCGTGGCGAGATCGAGGGCGTCCATCAGGGTGAGCTTGGAAAGATCGAGTCTTGTTGACATGGGGCCTCCTGCTGCAGCGCAACGCGCCCCGTCACAAGGGCGTGAGCCTGTCTGGTGAATTCGAAAGTCAAACGATTGTCCTTGGCAAGAAGAACCGTATCACCGCGCGGATCATCCGGTCAAAGCGGGACCTTGCCGTTGCCCCTCCTTGAAGCCGGGAGGGCATAGGCGCAGCATTGCATGGGGTTCCCGATGGCAGCGCATGGAATGATGGCGCTGCCGATCCACTGACTGTTGGAGGATCAAATGAAATCCGAACTGGCTTCCATCCAGCGCCGCACGCTCCTCAAGGCCGTGGCCGGCACCGCGCTCGCGTCCCTCAATGGCGTGGCCCTCGCCCAGTCGTTCGACTTCAAGCCAAACCAGCGCTACCCCGACCCATCCGTGCTGATCCTGGACCCCGGGTTCGCCAGGTACCGCATCTACAGCAGCACGCTGGAGCAGGTCGCCACCGGCATGCGCTGGGCCGAGGGGCCCGTGTACTTCCCGGAGGACGGCGGCTACGTGCTGGTGAGCGACATCCCGAACAACCGCATCATGAAGTTCAGCGAGAAGGACGGCAGCTTCACCGTCTTTCGCAGCCCGGCCAACTACGCCAACGGCAACACGCGCGACCGCCAGGGCCGCCTCGTCACCTGCGAGCATTCGGTGACACGGCGCGTCACGCGGACGGAGAAGGACGGCAGGATCACGGTGCTGGCCGACAGCTTCGAGGGAAAGCGGCTGAATGCGCCCAATGACATCGTGGTGAAGTCGGACGAGAGCGTCTGGTTCACCGATCCGTTGTTCGGCATCAACGGCGAATGGGAGGGCTCCCGCGCCAAGCCCGAGCAGGCGACCACCAACGTCTATCGCATCGCGGCCGACGGCAGGATCACCGCGGTCATCACGGACCTGGTGAACCCCAACGGCCTGGCATTCTCGCCCGACGAGAAGAAGCTCTACGTCGTCGAGTGGAAGGGCACGCCCAATCGCAGCATCTGGAGCTACGACGTGAACGCGGACGGCAACCGTGGCCAACAAGACCAAGCTCATCGATGCTGCCGACCAAGGGGCGCTGGACGGGTTCCGGGTCGACCGCGACGGCAACCTCTGGTGCGGCTGGGGCAGCAACGGCGCCCTGAATGCCGAACCCGCGGACGCCGGCGGTCGCAAGGTCTTCCCGCTGCGCGGGCGCTCCGAGGACCTGGACGGGGTCATGGTGTTCAACCCGCAGGGCAAGGCCATCGGATTCATCCGGCTGCCAGAAAGGTGCGCCAACCTGGCCTTCGGGGGCCCGAAGCGCAATCGCCTCTACATGGCGAGCTGCCATTCGCTGTACGCGCTCTACGTGGAGGCGCACGGGGCTGCGTGAGCGCGCCCGGGGAACGACAGCGCTTCGAGGGTCCGCTCCGGGCCGGAAACCGCCGTCGGCTTCCGGTCCTCGCTACTCTCGCTCGATCCGCCTCACGATGGCCGCCGTCATCTCCCCGGTGCTGGCCGTGCCCCGTATGTCGGGCGTCCGGCTCGACGGATCGGACATCGCGAGGTCGATCGCGCGTTTCATGGCCTGGGCCGCGGAGACGGCCTGCGCAATCCCGCGGTCGTGCCCGAGCCACTCGATGAGCATCCGGCTCGACTCGATCATCGCGTAGGGGTTGGCGAGTCCCTTGCCGGCGATGTCCGGCGCCGAGCCGTGGGTCGCCTGCGCCATCGCGACGGCGCCCTCGCCGATGCAAAGGCCCGGCGCCATGCCCAGGCCGCCCACCAGCCCGGCCGCCTCGTCGGACAGGATGTCGCCGAACATGTTCGTGGTGACGACGACATCGAAGCTCTGCGGGTCGCGGATGAGGCGCATCGCGAAGGTGTCGACGATGACGTCGTCGACCAACACGTCGGGGAAGTCGCGCGCCGCGAGCCGGCACTCCTCCACGAACATGCCGCAGCCCAGCTTGAAGACGGTGTCCTTGTGCACGAAGGTCAGGTGCTTGCGGCGCTGGCGCGCGAGCTCCAGCGCCGCCCTCGCGACGCGACGGCTGCCGGTGCGCGTGATGACGCGCACCGAGATCGTGATCTCGTCGGTCGGGCGGAACTCGCCGCTTCCCGCGACGACATTGCGATCGGGCTGGAACCCTTCGTTGTTCTCGCGGACGATGACCAGGTCGACCCCTTCGTGAAAGCAGCCGATGTCGGGATACGAGCGCGTCGGGCGGACGTTCGCGAAGAGGTTGAAGTGCTTGCGCAGGATGGGATGGGGGTTGATCGCGTTCGGAACCTTCGGATAATCGCGATGGCCGATCGGCCCCAGGATCCAGCCGTCCAGCTTCGCCAGCGCCTCCAGCGTCCCGCCGGGCATCGTCGACCCGTGCGTGTCGAGCGCCGTCCTGCCGATCGGAAGCTCGGTCCATTCGATCGCCAGGCCGTGGCGCTTGCGCCGCGGCCCGCACGACCGCCACGGCCGCCGGCACGACCTCGTGCCCGATGTCGTCGCCGTTGAGGATGCCGAGTTTCAGCGTCATGCCACGCTCTCGGCGACGGGCGTTTCGCGGCGAATCGCGCGGCTGCCCGAAGGGCGTTCTGGAGGCCTTCCGAGCTCGCCTTGCCAAGCCCCACGATGTCGAAGGCCGTGCCGTGGGCGGGTGTCGTGAAGACCATCGGCAGCCCCGCGGTCACCGTGATTCCCTTGGAGAAGCCGATCAGCTTCGTCGCGATCTGCCCCTGGTCGTGATACATCATGACCACGCCGTCGTAGCGGCCGTCGCGCGCCTTCACGAAGAGCGTGTCCGCCGGCACGGGCCCGTCGCAGGCGAACCCCGCGGCATTGAGCCGCGCGAGCGTGGGCGCGATGATCGTGATCTCCTCGTCGCCGAAGAGCCCGCCTTCGCCTCCGTGCGGGTTGAGCGCCGCCACGCCGATGCGCGGCGGCTTCTTTCCCATCCGCTCGAGCATGCGGTGCGCCAGCCGGACCGCGCCTTCGATGCGCTCCGGCTGGATCATGTCGAGGGCGGCGCGCAGCGACATGTGCGACGTCACCCGGAACGTGCAGAACTCGGGGATCACGTTCATCTCGCAGTAGAAGCCCCGGTGCCCCGTGAGGTCGGCGAACATCAGGTGCTCGTCCTTGTAGTCCCACCCGCCGCGCTTCATCGCCGCCTTGTTCAGGGGGGCGAAGCAGATCGCGTCGAGCTCGGTCGCGGCCATCCCGATCATGTGCTTGAGCGTTTCGCCCACCACGCGGCCGCTCTCCGCGTCCACCTTGCCCCTCGTCACCTTGCCGGGATCGCAGTTGGCGAGGTCGATGACGGGCACGGCCTTCGCGGACCAGTCGATCGCGTCCACCGAGCCGACGCGCTGCCAGTCGAACCGCACGCCCGCGTCGGCCATGCCCAGCTCGAGCACGCGCGCGTCGCCGACGACGACCACGCGCGCGGCCTCGCGCGCGGCGGGCGAGGCGAGGAGCTTCGCGCTCACCTCCGGACCGATGCCGGTGGGATCGCCGAGCATCAGGCCGACGATCGGCCGCGGTCCGGACGGGGCAATGGCAGTCATTTCTGGTCTCCGATGGGACTTCTCGTTGGGTGGATCAGGCGCGGGCGCGTTCGATCGACGGCCGCGCCGCGGGAACGGGCGAGCTCAGTCGGGCCGGCTCCCGGTGTCCTTGACGACCTTCGCCCACTTGGCGATCTCCGAGCGCAGGAAGGCCGAGAATTCCTCGGGCGTGCTGGGCGTGGGCTCCAGCCCCTGCAGCGCGAGCTTCTCGCGCACGGTGGCGTCGTTCAGGGCCTCTCGCATCGCCTCGTTCAGCTTGTCCACGATGGGTCGAGGCAGCTTCGCCGGCCCCACCAGGCCATACCAGTTCGAGGACTCGTACCCCTTGATGCCCGCCGCCTCGGCCACGGTCGGGACATCCGGAAGGAAGGGGGAGCGCGCGCGCGTGGTCACGGCGAGAGCCTGGATCCGGCCCGACTTGATCTGGGACATCACGCCGGGTGCCGCGGCGAAGCTCATGTTCACCTGGCCGCCCAGCAGGTCGTTCATCGCCTGGCCGCCGCTCTTGTACGGCACGTGCAGCAGGCGGACGTCGGCCATCGACTCGAAGAGGGCCCCGGAAAGGTGGCCGGCGGTGCCGTTGCCGGAAGACGCGTAGGTGATCTTCCCGGGCTGCTGCTTCGCGAGGGCGATCAGCTCGGGCAGCGTCTTGACGGTGAGCGTCGAATTCACGACGACCACGTTCGCGAGCGAAACGCCCATGGAGATCGTGGTGAGGTCCGTCACCGGGTCGAACGGCAGGTCCTTGAACAGGCTCGGGTTGACGGCGAGTGCGGCGATCGTGCCCATCAGGAGGGTGTATCCGTCCGCGGGGGCCCTGGCGACGGCCTCGGTCGCGAGGTTTCCGCCCGCGCCCGGACGATTCTCGACGACCACGGGCTGTCCGAGCTTCTCGGCGAGCCGGGGCGCGACGATCCGGGTCATGATGTCCGTGCCACCCCCGGGCGCGAAGCCGACCAGGATGCGAACGGGCTTCGTGGGGTAGGCCGTCTGCGCGTCCGCCAGGATCGGGGACAGGAGCAGCAAGGCGACGAGCAGCGGCGCGAAGTTCACGGCATTTCTCCTCAACGGACCGCGGGTCTCAGCTGTCCAGGCGGATGTTTCGCTCTTTCGCGATCGCAGCCCAGCGGGCGATGTCGCGGCGGATGAATTGCCCGAACTCCTCCGGAGTCATCGGCATGGGCTCGACCGCCTCCACCGAGAGCTTCTGGCGCAGCTCGGGCGACTTCAGCACCGGCGACCTGGGCCTCGTTCAACTGCTTCACGATATCCGCGGGCATGCCCGCGGGCCCGACCGAGCCGTACCACTGCATCGCGTCGAAGCCCTTGAAGCCGAGCTCCTCGAGCGTGGGGACGTCCGGGATCTGGGAACTGCGCGCCATCCCCGTGACCGCGAGCGCACGGATCCGGTCGGAGCGGATGTGGGGCAGCGCGGCGGCGAGGCCGGGAAACATGGTCTGGGTCTGTCCCCCGACCAGGTCGGTGAGCGCGGGAGCGATGCCCCGATACGGGGCGTGCACCATCCGGACCTTGGCCTGGTCATTGAACAATTCCATCGTCAGGTGCGTGAGGGAGCCCTGGCCCGCCGATCCGTAGCTCACCGAATCCGGATTCTTCTGGAGATAGTCCAGGAAGTCCTTGAAGGTCTTCACGGGGACCGACATCCCGACGACCAGCACGTTGGGCGTGCCGCCGATCATGCCGATCGGCGTGAAGTCCTTGATGGGGTCATAGGGGACGCTGCGCGTCGCCGGGCTGGTGCCGTGCGTGGCGACATAGCCCTGCATCAGCGTGTAGCCGTCGGGAGCCGCGCGCATCGTGGTCTGGCAGGCGAGGATCCCGCCGCCTCCGCCGATGTTTTCCACGTAGAACGGCTGCCCCAGCAGCTTGCCCCACCGCTCCGTCACCGTCCGGGCGATCATGTCGTTGCCGCCACCCGCCACGACGGGAACGATGTAGCGGACGGGCTTGCGCGGATAGCTCTCGGCCCACGCCGGTCCGGCCGCCATCGCCAGGGCGGGCGCGGCTTTCAGGAAATCGCGTCTACGCATGTTCAGGCCTCCGAGGATTTGCCACAGACCGTCTCATCGACCGCTGGATGTTACGCCTCGGGTGCCTCCGCGGCCACCGTATAGGCCTGCACGAATTCCGGCGGCATTCTTCGCGCCCGCCCGCTGCTGACTTCGATGCAGACCAGCTCCCAGCGCCCGCGCAGGACGGTCGCCTGGTCGCCGTCGCGAATCAGCTGGAACCGGCGTTCCAGGGTCAGCTTGCCGTCCCCGGCAAAGAGCCAGGTGGCCAGGGTGAGGCGATCGTCGAGCTGGGTCGGCAGCAGGTAGTCGTATTCCGCTCGCCGTATCGCCATTGCGCGGTCCAGGCGCCGGTAGTCGGCCACGCCCAGGCCCAGCTTTCACGGAGTGCGCCCAGCCGATCTGCTCGCACCAGCGGACATAGGCCCCATTGTTGGTGTGATTGAGGCTGTCGATGTCGTCCGTCCCGGGTACGAGCGGCAGGGTGAACGGATTCGGGTAATCCCAAGGCATGGTCGAGACAGGGGGCATTGCGCGCTCACTCGAGGACGAGGCGATCCTCCCGGATGTAGCCGCGGAAGCCCGCGCCGCCGCGCGGCTTCACCTCCCACCATGGCGCCGATGTCCGGCGGACAAGCAGTTTCTTGCCGGGGTCGAGCTTGATGACGATGGGGGAATCGAGGCTGGCGGCCGCGCGCACGATGGACCTGTTCTTCGCGATCGTGCGAGCGGGCCTCCACGGGGCGTCGGCGGAGGCGGTGCTCGGACCGCTTTCCGGCGCAGGCGCCGGCCGCGCCACGGGAGGCGCTGCCGGAGGAGCCTGGTCCGCGGGCGCGAACGCGGTCTTCTCGCCGCACGCCGTGAATACCGAATCGAGCGCCCTGTTGTAAGGCGTGATTTCCATCGCGATCCGCTTGCTGCTCTGGGGCAAGCCCGGGGGCAGCGCGACGCTCTGCAGCACGTCGATCGAAGCGCACCGGCGCAACTCGGAAGGCGACAGGCCGCGCGTCAGGGTGTCGCCCAGGGAACTCATCTCCCATTTCGCGGCAAGGTCGCCCTTGACCAGGTTGCCGGTGCCCCGGGGCCCCGGGCTGCTGCAAACGATGCGCGGCATCTCCGTGGGCCTCAATCCGCCGGCGGGGTCCGATCCGGCCGCGTTGGTGAGCTCGATCGCGATTTTCCCGCTGCTCTTCTGGCAGGAGACGAAGACCAGCGAGAGGATCTTCTCGCTTCCCACGGTCGTGGTGACGGCGCTCCTCTGGACCGCGAACTTGATGGGCCCCAATTGCGCGTGGTCGATGTCCTTCACGTCCCATTCGGTCGCCGAGCGGGCGGCGCGCTGCTTGCCGATCGAGACGGCCGGCTCTTCGCCGTGCAAGGGGATGCTCGCCGCGAAGAGGAGGCACCATGTCGCAACGAAGGAGACTCCTCGCATTCGCCGTGCCCGCAGGGTTGGAGGATTCATCTTATGGCCGCGCCCGCCCGTTCGCAACGAGGGCCCCCTTGTGGCGGCGCCGGGCGATCAGGCTGGCGCCGGCCTCGTCCGCCGGATGCCGCGGGCCACGCGCCGCAGGCAGTCCGCGAGCTGTTCCGCGCTGGGCGGCCGACGCGCGCCGCGCAGCCGGATGATGCCCACGGGGGGCATCGGCTGCCTGAATTCGATGGCAAGCACCTGGACGAGCTTTTCGCGCGCGAAGGCGCGCGCCACGGACTGCGCGAGGAAAGCGACGGCCGGCCGCTCGCGCACCAGCGACACGATGGAAAGGAAGGACACCGCTTCCACGAGGTCGCGCGGCTGCTCCAGCCGGTGCCGGAGGAAGGTCTGCTCGAGCTTTCGGCGCATGGAGGCCCACGGCGGGGGCACGACCCAGGGCTGGGAGGCGAGATCGGACCACGCCACCTTGCGTCGCCTGGCGAGCGGATGGTCGGGTCGGGCGACCACCACCATCGGCTCGTTGTAGAGGGCCTCGGTCTCGAGGTCCGCAGAGGCGTGCGCGGGCTCGAGGCGGCCGACGATGAGGTCGATCTCGCCGCCGCGCAGGCGCGGCACGAGCGCCGCGAGGTCCCCTTCCTCGATGAGCACCGTGGTCTGCGGCGAGCGCGACTTGAGCAGGGCGATGCTGCGCGCCAGGAGCACCGGCGTGGCCACGACCATGGCGCCCACGGCGGTTCGCCCCTTGGCCCCGCTCGCCATCGCGGAAAGCTCGTCCATGGTGCGCTCGAACTCGGCCAGCACCGAGCGGGCGAAGCGGACCACCGTCTCGCCAAGGGCCGTCGGCTGCGTCCCGCGCGGCGATCGGTCGAAGAGCCTCAGGCCGAAGGCAGCCTCGATTTCCGCCAGCGACTTCGAGACGGCCGGCTGCGTGACGGCGAGGAAGTCCGCCGCCCGGCCGACGTGACGGAACCGGTCGAGCGCCACCAGCAGCTGCAGGTGCCGGAGCTTCAGGCTGGAGCGCAGGACGCGGTCGACGGGCGCCATGGGGCCCTCCGGGGAGCCATAACCAAAAGGGCATGAAGAGGAGGCTAAAAGATCATTGGATTGTAATGAAAGCGCCGTGCACCATGTCAAGCGGTGCAATGTCCCTTACGCCTACGGAGGAGAAGAAGACCATGTTCCACGATGCCACTTTCGCGAAGCGCCGCCGGCTGGTCCTGGCCGGTCTCGGCGCCTCGGCGCTCGCCGCGCTGCCCGGCCGCGTCCTGGCCCAGGCGGGCTACCCCAGCCGCTCCATCACCTTCATCTGTCCCTGGCCGGCGGGCGGCACCGCCGACGCCACCATGCGGGCGCTCACGGCCGAGGCCGCCAAGGTGCTCGGCCAGACCATCGTCTTCGAGAACCGGGCCGGCGCCTCGGGAATGATCGGCACCGCGGCGATGCTCGCCGCGAAGCCGGACGGCTACACCATCGGGCAGGTGCCGTTCTCGGTCACTCGCTTCTCGCAGCTCGGCACCCTCAAGTACGACCCGCTGAAGGACATCACCTACATCGCGCGCGCCAACGGACAGACCTTCGGCACGGCCACGCGCGCCGACTCCCCCTTCAAGACCATCAAGGACGTCGTCGCGGCGGCGAAGGCGAACCCCGGCAAGATCACCTATGCCCACTCGGGCGTGGCCGGGCAGACGCACGTGGGCATGGAGGAGTTCGCGATGAAGGCCGGCATCTCGTTCAACAACGTGCCCTACAAGGGCGGCGCCGACGCGCTCCAGGCGTTGCTGGGCGGCCACGTGGACCTGCTGGCCGATTCCAGCTCGTGGGCGCCGCTGGTGGAGGCTGGCAAGCTGCGCCTGCTCGCCGTGTGGGGCGAACAACGCCTGCCCCGCTTCCCCGATGCGCCGACGCTGCGCGAGTCCGGGTGGGACGTGGTCGTGAACGCGCCCAACGGCATCGGCGCGCCGAAGGGGCTGGATCCCGCGATTCACGCGAAGCTGCGCGAAGCCTTCCGCCAGGCGGCCCAGAGCGAGGCCTTCAGGAAGGCGTGCGACCGCATCGACAGCCCGGTGCTGTATCTCGATGCCGATGACTACCGCAAGACCATCGAGGCCGGGTACCGCAACGAGACGCGGCTCATCGAGGCGCTGAAGCTGCGCGAGATCGCCTCCTGATGGACGCCGCGGTGCGCGACCCCTCCCGCCCCCTCATCCGGCTCGGGGCGGGAGACAACGTCCTCATCGCCCGCGTGCCGCTGTCGCTCGGGCAACGGCTCGGGGACGAGGGTCTCGTGGCGCGTGCGCAGGTGCCCGCGGGGCACAAGATCGCGGCCAGGGCCATCGGCAAGGGCGAGCCCGTCCTCAAGTACGGCGCGGTCATCGGGCTGGCTTCGCGCGACATCGCGGCCGGCGAACACGTCCACACGCACAACCTCGCGCTGACGGAGATCGACCGCGACCCCGGTTTCGGCCTGGACGTGCGGCCGGTGGATTTCGTGGCGCCGGAGAAGCGGGCCACGTTCCTGGGCATCGTGCGACCGGACGGGCGCGTGGCCACGCGCAACTTCATCGGCCTCATCGCCTCGGTGAACTGCTCCTCCACGGTCATCCACAAGATCGCGGAGTGGTTCACGCCCGAGCGCCTGGCGCCCTTCCCGAACGTGGACGGCGTCGTTGCGTTCGCGCAGACCAGCGGCTGCGGCATGTCCTCTCCCAGCCTGCACTTCGACGTGCTGCGCCGCACCCTGGCCGGATACGCGCGCCACCCCAACCTGGCGGGCACCGTGATCGTGGGTCTGGGCTGCGAGCGCAACCAGGTGCCCGAGCTGCTCGCGTCGCAAGGGCTTCAGGCGGGAATGCAGCTGCGCAGCTTCGTGATGCAGGAGGCGGGAGGCACCCGGGCGACCATCGAGGCCGGCATCGCGACGGTGCAGGCCATGCTGCCGGCCGCCAATGCCGTGCGACGCGTGCCCGTGCCGGCAAGCCATCTCAAGGTCGGCCTGGAATGCGGCGGCTCCGACGGGTTCTCGGGCATCAGCGCCAACCCTGCGCTGGGGGCCGCGATGGACCTCCTCGTGCGCCACGGCGGCACGGCGATCCTCTCCGAAACCCCCGAGATCCACGGGGTCGAGCACCTGCTCACGCGCCGCGCGGTGAGTCCGGAGGTCGGGCAGAAGCTCCTCGACCGCATCGAATGGTGGAAGGGCTACACGCAGGGCCAGCAGGGGCAGTTCAACGGCGTCGTGGGGCCGGGCAACCAGGCCGGCGGCCTGGCCAACATCGTCGAGAAGTCCCTCGGCTCGGCCATGAAAGCCGGCACGACGCCCCTTCGCGCCGTCTACGAATATGCGGAGCCGATCGAGGAGAGCGGCTTCGTGTTCATGGATTCGCCCGGCTTCGATCCGGTGGCCACCACCGGCCAGATCGCCAGCGGCGCCAACCTCATCTGCTTCACCACGGGCCGCGGGTCGATGTTCGGTTCGAAACCCGCGCCGACGATCAAGCTCGCCAGCAATTCACCCATGTTCCGGCGCCTGGCCGACGACATGGACATCAACTGCGGCGAGATCGTCGACGGTACCCTGACCGTCGCCGAGATGGGGGAGCAGATCTTCCGCCACATCCTGCGCGTGGCCTCCGGCGAGCGCACGAGAAGCGAGGAACTGGGCCTGGGGGACCACGAATTCGTGCCCTGGCATCTCGGCATCGTCAGCTGAGGTTGCCCCCTCGATGATCCCCCTCAGGCGCCTCGTTGCGCTGGTTGTCCTTGCGATGATCGCGTTCGCGGCCAATTCGCTGCTGTGCCGGCTGGCGCTGCGCAACGGCACCATCGACGCGGCGAGCTTCACCACCATCCGGATCGTCTCGGGAGCCGTCGTCCTCTGGGTGATCGCGCGGATGCGGGACGGCACCATGACCTCCGCGGGCAGCTGGGGGTCGGGGGCCGCGCTGTTCGCCTACGCGGCGGCCTTCTCGTTCGCCTACGTCGAGCTCTCCGCGGCCGTCGGCTGCGCTCATCCTCTTCTGCGCGGTGCAGGTCACGATGATCGGCTGGGGCCTGTGGAGCGGCGAGCGGATCGGCGCCAAGCAGGCGGCAGGGCTGAGCCTCGCCATCGGCGGGCTGGTCGGCCTGCTTTGGCCAGGCCTGTCGGCGCCGCCGCCGGGCAGCGCGGCCCTCATGCTCGCGGCGGGGATCGCCTGGGGAATCTATTCGCTCCGGGGCAAGCGCTCGGGAGACCCGACGATCGCGACCGCGGGCAACTTCATGCGGGCCGCTCCGTTAGCGGTGATCCTGAGCCTTGCCACGCTGGGCGGCGCATCGATCGATACCGCGGGAGTCCTGTATGCCATGGCCTCCGGGGCGCTCGCCTCCGGGCTCGGCTACGCCATCTGGTACACGGCGCTCCCCGGACTCACGGCGACGAAGGCCGCCACGATCCAGTTGAGCGTTCCCGTCATCGCGGCGGCCGCCGCGGTCGTCCTGCTCGACGAGTCGATCACGCTGCGACTGTCCTGAGCTCGGCGGCGATCCTGGGCGGGATAGGGCTGGTGGTGGGGGCGAGATTTCGGGAGCAGGCACGATGACTTGCCGGAAGAATCCCGGCGCCGTGCGCCGCTTCGCCGGGGTGCGGACGCCTGTATTACGGCTGAAATCCGCGAAACGGGTGCATTGTGAAATGGCGCACAGTCCCGCCCGGCCGTGCGTGAGGAAATGGCGCCACACCAACGCAACAAGAGGCCGCCATGACCAACGCTCGCATCGAACGCATGATTCGCGAAGTGAATGCCGAACCGGCCTCCGACTTCGTCGTGAGCTTCCTCGCCCTCATCGAGCGCTTCTGGCCGAAGGTCACCGCCGCCACTGCCGCCGCGCCCCGCGCCGGCCCGCCTCTCCCTCCAGTAACCGGGAGCGGCTGCCCCTGCGACGCCGCCCTCGGCGGCTTCCGGGCTCACATCACCTGGTTCACCAGCCGGTCCATGCGCGCACGCGCCAGCCGCTTGAGCAGGCGCTGGACCGGGGCCGGGTAGTCTTCGATGGCTTCGAGCGACCGGTAGTGATCCAGGCGCCGGGTGTGCGCCAGGACCCGTTCCAGCTCGGCCCGGTGCTGCTCCCGCCAGTCTGCCCGTGCGGATCGTGGATGAGCAGGCCGTTTTCCAGATCCAGGCGCCAGGCGCGGGGATTGATGTTGTTGCCCGTGAGCAGCGCGTAGTCCTCGTCCACCAGCAGGCCCTTGAGGTGGAAGGTGTGATGCTCGTGGCGCCACAGATGCACGTTGAGCAGCCCCTGGTCGATGGCGCCCTGGTGGGTCTTGCAGAAGCGGCGCAGGTTGCCTTCGTAGAGGTAGGGCAATGCGCCGATCGCCTTGAAGGGTTCGTCGGGCGGGATGTAGAAGTCGTTGGCGATCTTGTCGCCCAGGATGATGGTGACCCGGCATCCTTCCTTGATCTTCGCGTCGATCGCCCTGCGGATGGGGCCGGGCAGGTTGAAGTAGGGCGTGAACAGGACGAGTCGCTCCCTGCGCCCGGCGGATCAGTTCCAGCACGACGGCGTTGAGCTCGTTGCCCCGGCGCCGAGGCCGAGCAGGGGCGTGATGCCCACTTCGCCGTCGCGGATGGTGCCCTCGGCCATGTGGTAGCGGGCCTTCGCGAGCGACGCGGCGAAACCTGATGATGGAGGCGCGCAGCGATGCCGTCCTCGGCGCACGTTTCCGTATCCAGGGCGTGCACCGCCGGGCTGGGGCGCACGACGTGGAGCAGCAGGCCGGCCATGCTGTCGGCCAGGTGGCGGTCCTGGAGCACGTGGTATCGGTCCAGCCGGTAGCGCTGGTTCGCGATGCAGGTAGACATCGTTGAGGCTGGCGCCGCTGTAGAGGACGGTGTCGTCGACGATGAAGCCCTTCAGGTGCATCACGCCCATCATCTCGCGGGTCTGGACCGGCACGCCGTAGACGGGAACGCCTGCGCCCGAGGCGGCGAGCCATTTCCCGGTACAGGGTCGCGTTGCCGGCGCTCCGGGCGCTGCCGATGAGACCCCGCTGGGCCCGATGCCAATCCACGAAGACCGCGATCTCCAGCCCGGGTCGCGCCGCCTTGGCGGCATACAGGGCCGAGAGCACCTCCCGGCCCGCGTCGTCGTCCTGCAGGTAGAGCGTCGCGATCAGGATCCGCTCCCGGGCCCGGGCGATGAGATCCAGCAGGGTTTCGCGAAACGCCGCCGGCCCCGCCAGGGTCGGGACGCGCCTCGCCGCGACCGGAATGCACGGCAGGTCCTCCAGGACGTGACTGTGGCCGGCGCGGCCCCTCAGGCGCCGCCAGGCCTTGGCCAGGGCGGAAGTCATGGGTGGCGGCGGGGCAGTCCTTACCTAAGGCAGAACTATAAGTGCAGTGCCCGGCCGCACCTAGCGGTACCGGCGTATATGATTTGGCTATTCACCACACTTCGACCCGGGCGATTTCCGTGACTGCCGAAACCCCTCAAGCCAGCCGCAAGGCGCAGATCGACGCCGTGCTCCTGAAGATCCCGGGCGTCAGCGCGCGGAAGATCAGCGGGCTGGACGCCTACTTCGTGAGCGACAAGATGTTCGCCTGCATCAGCGGCAAGGGGGTGGGCCTGCGCTTGCCGGTGGCCGTCGCGACCGAGCTGCAGTTCGCGAGGGAGAACGTCGTCCCGTTCAATCCCGGCGGCGTGACCAGCACGCGGGAATGGATCCAGATCGACCGCGCCGATGCCGCGGACTACGAGAAGGACCTGGAGCTCTTCCAGGCCTCGGTCGATTTCGTGAAGGCCGCCCGCAGCCGCTAGCGCCCGCAGGTCCCCTACGGCTGCTTCGGCGCGTAGAACGTCACGCCCGCAGGCTTTTCCCTGCCGGCCGCCGACCACGAACGGGTATCGAACTCGAACACCGCGACGGCGCAGGTCGGCATGTACGCGATCCTGCTCGACAGTCCATGCGCAAGCTCGGTCAGCTCCGGGTTGTGGCCGACGAGCATCACGCACTCCGGCTTGTCGCCCAGCCTGCGAACGACCTCGAGCAGGTCGTCCGCCTCCACGCCATAGAGCCCGTCGTCCAGCCGGATGTCCTCGAAATCGTAGTCGAGCGCCTTCGCGAGGATCCTGGCCGTCTTGCGCGCGCGCCGGGCCGGGCTCGAGAGGATCAGGTCGGGCTTCACGCCGGCGTCCGCCAGGCGCTTGCCCATCGCCGGGGCATCGCGCTTGCCTCGCTCGTTGAGCGGCCGGTCCAGGTCCCGCAGCGCGGGATCGCTCCAGCTCGATTTGGCGTGGCGAACGAGGATCAGCGTCTTCATGCAACGCCGCCGATCGGCCGGCCTACTGCTCGGCCTTCGTCCAGGTCGAGTCCGGGTTGAAGCTCGTCATGCCCAGCGCCGCGCGCTCGGTCCCCTTGCCGAGGTTCTTCTGGTAGACGACACCGTCGTGGTTCACGAGGAACGTCATCACGCCCGAAGCGCCCCAGCGGGCCGGGTACGCCACCAGCGCGAAGCCGCCGATCATCCTGCCGTCGACGACGTAATCGTAGGCCCCGCCGGGCGCCTGGCTGCCCTGCCTGGTGAGGATCCTGTAGAAGTACCCGTGGTACGGCTCGTTCACCGCGTTCGCGCCCCTGCCATAGCCCTCCGCCAACGCCCTCGAGGCGAGCGGCCCGAACGGGCTGGGGGGTTCTCCTTCACCGGTCCGCCAGTACAGGCCGTCGCGGTTCCCGTTCGTGCTGACAAGCTTCATCGCGTAGCTGCGCGCGCCGTTGCGGTGGCCCTGCGTCTGCGCGTACTCGCGCTGGGCATCCACGTAGGCGAGGCTCACCTGGATCGCGGCCAGCTCGTTGCGGCCGATGCGCCGGTTCAGGATTTCCTCCGCGCCGGCCCTCGCGTCGAACTGCCATCCGTCGGCGCGCTTCACCAGCGGGAACGGGAAGGGCCAGTCCTTCCCGCCGATGAGGAGCGTGGCCTTCGCGTCGCCATTCATCTCGATCCTCGATTGCTGGTCGAACGTGGCGATGAAGCGATCGCGCGACTGCTGGTCGGCTACCGGGTCGCCCGAGAGAACCAGCTTGTGTGTGCCCGGGCCGAGCACCTCGTGCGTGCGCCTCGTGTCGCCCAGGCGGACGGCGGCGACGAGTGCCCGGACGGCTTCATCCGGCGTCGCATACGCGGGCTGGCCGTGCTGCCGCGGTGCCTTCGCGGCCGGCGCATCGGCTGCAAGAGCGGAGGGCACGGACATGCCGACGAGGCAGCCCAGCGCGACGGCCAGGAGGGCCGGCCACCGGGGGAAGCGAATCGTCATCGTGTCCGCATGCATCGGCTTGGCGCTCATGGGGTCAATGCTTCTGGACGCCGCCTCGCGGCGCGGGGGCGCCGGAGGAGGGCCGCGAACTCGGTGCCGAGGGCGCGCTGGAAGGCGGGCGGGCGCTCGGTGCCGACGGCTGGCGGGCGCTCGGCATCGCGGGCGGTGGGCTCGACTGCCGGCTCTGTTGGCCGCGCAGGGCGTTCGTCTGGGCTTGCTGGCGCGAAATCCCGGGGTCGAACGCGGGAGCGGCCGGGCGCGAAGGCGGTCGCACGCCCTGCGGCGCCGGATACCCGGTACCCGGTGCCTGCCGTGTCCCCTGGGACGGCGGCTGCGCTGCGCCCGGCGCAGGCCGCGTCACACCGTGCGTCGGTCCCCCGACGTCGGATGCCGGGTCGTGCCGTGCCGGGACTCGGCCGCATGACGTTGGGGGAGTGCTGCACGTTGTCTCGAGCGCGGAATTCCTGGCGCGAGCGCACCGCGTCGGGATTCGTCCGCCGGTAGCGTTCATAAGTCGAGGGATCGGGGTACGCGATGCCCCGGCGGTGCCCGGGCTCGTGTTGCCAGTTCCCGCCGGACGGCGGCGGGCGACCCGGGCGGTTCCAGAAGCGGTTGTCGCCCGGACGAATGTTGACGTGGTGCCCGTGCCAATCGGGATACGCCCAGCCCCAGTGATGGTACGAGAGCGCCCATGCAGACCCGAAGTAGATGCCGGCCGCGATCCCGCCCCAGACCGGGTAGCCGTAGATCACCGGCGGGTACCAGAACCACGGCTCGTAGGCGGGCGCCCACCACGGGCCGTAGACGACGAGCGGGTTGTAGACCGGCACGTAGAGGTAGTCCGGCTGCGCCGGCTCGATGATGATCACCCGGTCCTGGGTGACCACCGATTGCTGCGTCGTCGACTCCAGGGCGCCCGTGGCCTGGGCCCGCGCGCGCAGGGCCTGCACGGTGTCCATCATGCGCTGCTGGTCGACGAGGAACGCGTCGCCCAGCCGCTGCATCCAGTCGAGCTTCTCGTTCATCATCTCCAGCACCTGCGGGTACCCGGCCAGCGACTGCACGCTGGGATCCCAGTTCCTGCCCGCCAACGCGTTGTCGAGCGCCTCTCCGCGCAAGTTCGGGTTCTGCTGCACGAAGCGCGCGGCTTCGATGACTTCGAGGGGGTAGGTCGAGGCGATCAGCACCTGCATCAGGAGCTGGTCGGGATAGAGCGCGATGGGCGCGAGGAGCTGGTCGAGTTCCTCCTGGCTGTAGCCCCGGCTTTCCGGGACCTGCGCTCCGCCCGGCGCCGCTGCGAACATCGCCAGCGCGAACAGGCCGACCAGAAAGTGACGCAGACGGCTACTCACGGTTTCCTCGGGTGCTCTGCCTCGCATCCGGCGATGGGGCCGCCGGAATCGCCAATGAAGGCCATTTCATTATCCCCCGATGAGCCGCGGCGGGCCGATGAAGTTGTAACAACTTATGATGGGACGATGCGCAAGACGCCCACCGCTCCGATTCCGCAATCCCGGCTCGGCCGTCTCGCGCGCATCGGATACGCCGCGGGGGAGCTCGCCGTCGGCGCGGCGGCCGAGGGTTTGAGGCGGCTCGCGCGCGGCGACGCGGCCGACTTCGGAAGCGCGCTGCTGACGGGGCCCAATGCGCGACGGCTCGCGGCACGGCTTGGCCGCCTGCGCGGCGCGGCCATGAAGATCGGCCAGCTGGTGTCGCTCCAGGGCGACGACATCCTGCCGCCCGAATTCGCGCAGGCCCTGGCGGTGTTGCGCGCCCAGGCCACGCCGATGCCCGCGCAACAGCTTCGGGGCGTGCTCGGCCGCGAATACGGCAAGGGCTGGGAGCGGCGATTCTCCCGCTTCGACTGGGAGCCCGTCGCGGCCGCCTCGATCGGGCAGGTTCACCGTGCCACCACGCCGGATGGCCGCGACCTGGCGCTGAAGATCCAGTACCCCGGCGTGGCCCGCTCGATCGCGGGCGACGTCGACAACGTCGCGGTGCTCCTGCGCCTCTTCAACCTCCTGCCGCTTGAACTCGACGTCGCGGGCCTGGCCGCGGAGGCGAAGCGCCAGCTTGCAGCAGGAGGCCGACTACGAGAGCGAGGGCCGCTTCCTCGAGCGCTACGCGCGGCTGGTCGCCGACGAGCCGGCGCTCGTCGTTCCGCGCGTGCACTGGGACCTGACGACGCCCCGGGTGATGGCCATGGACTTCATGGAGGGCGAGCCGCTCGAGGCGCTCGCGGCCGCGCCGCAGTCCCGGCGCGATGCCGCCGGCGCCCTGCTCGAGCGCCTGATGTTCCGCGAGCTGTTCGAGTTCCGCGTCATGCAGACCGATCCCAACTTCGCGAACTATCTCTACCAGCCGGCGAGCGGGCGCGTGGTGCTGCTCGATTTCGGCGCGACGAAGCGCTTCGGCGCGGCCTTCGTCGCGAACTACGCGCGCATCACGCTTGCCGTGATCGACGGCGATCGCGACGCCGTCGCCCGCGAGGCCATCCGGATCGGCTATGCCGCGGCCGACGACTCCGCGGAGCGGCTCGAGGCGGTGGTCGACGTCGTCTTCCTCGTGTGCGAGCCGCTGCGGCACCGCGGGCGCTACGACTTCCCGGCGTCGGACCTGCCTTCGCGCGTGCGGGACCTCGGATACGACCTCGCGTTCCGGCGCGGCCTCCTGCGTTCGCCGCCGCCCGAGACGATCTTCCTGCACCGCAAGCTGGTGGGCTCGTTCCTGCTGCTGGCGCGCATCGGGGCGCGCGTCGATGCGCGGGCGCTGGTGCTGCAATGCCTGGCGGCGAGGTAAGGCGACCGTGACGGCCCGCCCGCGATTACCGTTGTAAGGGAGGCAGTGACGGAACGCACAGATTCGACCCGTCCGGCGACATACGCTCGGCCATCACCCATTGGATACGGCGGCCGACGGCATGACCCAGACGACCATCACCCTCGGCGGAGCCCCCAGTGCGGGAGTCCGGCTGGACATCGGCAGCCGCCTGGGCGATGCGATTCCCGGCCTGTCCCTGGCTGTCGTGGTCGGCATCACCGCGACGGGCCTTTCCCGGCACCTGAACGTGAGCGCCCTGGTGTTCGCGCTGGTGGTGGGCATGATGCTCCACGTGGTCGCGAAGGACCGGCAATTCCAGGCCGGCATCCAGATGGCGTCCTCCGCACTCCTGCGCACCGGGGTGGCCCTGCTCGGCCTGCGCATCACGGTGGCGGAGGTTGCGAGCCTCGGCTGGACCACCGTCGCGATGGTCATCGCCGGAATCGTCCTCACGATCGCGCTGGGCATCGCGGCATCGCGGTGGCTTCGGCTCGGCGATCGCTTCGGCCTGCTGAGCGGCGGCGCGGTGGCCATCTGCGGCGCTTCCGCCACGCTCGCGATCGCCACGGTGCTGCCGAAGCACGCGGAATCGGAGCGTGACGCAAGCTTCGTCGTCATCGCGGTGACCGCGCTTTCCACGGTTGCGATGATCCTGTATCCCCCCTTGGCCGCGATGGCCGGCCTGAACGATCACGCGGCGGGCATCTTCCTGGGCGGGACCATCCACGATGTCGCGCAGGTCGTCGGCGCCGGCTATGCCGTGTCGACGCACGCGGGCGATATCGCCACCGTCGTGAAGCTGCTGCGCGTGGCGATGCTGCTTCCGGTCTGCGTCGTGATCGGCATGGTGCTGCAGTCTCGCGGCAGCCAGGCCGGCCGTTCCCCGCCGGTGCTGCCGTGGTTCGTCGTGGTGTTCGCCCTGCTCGTCGTGCTGGGAAGCGCTGGGTGGGTGCCCACGCGGGCGATCGAGGCCGGCGGCACGGCCTCGACCTGGCTTCTCGTCACGGCCATGGGCGCCATCGGGATGAAGACGTCGCTTCGGGCCCTCGTCAAGGTGGGCCCGAAGGCGGTGCTGCTCGTCGTCGGCGAGACCGTCTTCCTCGGTGCGCTGGTCCTGGGCGCGATCTTCTGGCTGGGGAAACCGGCGGGCCTGTAGGTTGCAGCCGCGCCGGGCGGCGTCACTTCGGCCCGCGGTCCTGCGCGCGCCCCGTCATCGGCACGAACCGCACGGGGAGGATGGCGCGCTGCACCACCTTCGTGCCGTGCTTCTCCAGCAGGACCAGCGCCTGCTGGCCTCGCGCCTCGCCCACCGGGATGATCATGCGGCCGCCGTCGCGCAATTGGTCGACCAGCGGCTGGGGCACTTTCTCGGGCGAGCAGGTGACGATGATCGCGTCGAACGGCGCGTGCTCGGGCCAGCCCTCGTAGCCGTCGCCGATGCGCACCTGGACGTTGTCGACCTTGAGCCGCGCAAGGTCCGCGCGCGCCCGCTCCCCGAGCGGCTGGACGATCTCGATCGTGTAGACCTTCGCGACCAGCTCGGCCAGCACCGCGGCCTGGTAACCGGAGCCGGTGCCGATCTCGAGCACCCGGTCGGTCGAGGCGGGGTCGAGCGCCTCCGTCATGAAGGCGACGACGAAGGGCTGGGAAATGGTCTGGCCGTGCCCGATCGGCAGGGGGTGGTCGTCATAGGCGAAGCCCCGCAGGGGAGCAGGCACGAACTCGTGCCGCGGCACGCGGCCCATCGCGGCAAGCACCTTCGCATTGCGGATTCCGCGGGCCTGGAGCTGGTCGGCCACCATCTCGCGGCGTGCCTCGGCATGGCGGTCGGCCCGCCCCTCGACGGCGACGGCCGGCTCCTCCAGGCAACCGCCCAGGCAGAGCGCAGCCAGCAGCAGGATCGGACCGAGAAGCTTTCACGGCCCCTTGATGGTACGCCGCTCCAGGACCAGCAAAAGTACCAGGCCCGCCAGGAGCACGCCGATCCCGACGATCGTCCCGACCCGCACGAACGCGACGCTGGCGTAGACCATGTACGCGCTGGCCGCCATGAACGCGACCGGAAGCCACGGGTAGCCCGGCACCCGGAACGGGCGCGGAGCATCGGGGAGCCGTCGCCGAAGCACCATGACGGACGCCCCGCTCAGCGTGAGGAAGAGCCAGTACACGGGCGAGAGGTAGTCCACCATCGTCGCGAAGCCGCTTCGCGTCCAGGTGCCGAGCCCCACCAGCACCAGGGCGACCGCGCAGATGGCGACCATCGCCGAGGCCGGCGTTCCGCGAACGAGGTGCCACTGCCCGAGCGTGCCGAGCCCGCCGGTGTCGCGCGCCGCGGCGTAGGTCGTGCGCGCGCCGGCAATGAGGATGGCATTCATCGAGGTGATCGTGGTCACCGCGACCACCGCGACGATGCACGCCTGCCCCGCCGGGCCGAACGCCCGGAGCATGAGGTCCGCCGCCGGCGCCTGGCTCGCGGCGACGCCGGCCAGCCCGAGGCCGCGCAGGTACGCCCAGTTCGCCAGCAGGTAGAGCGCGGTCACGATCGCCATGCCGGCGACGAGGGCGCGCGTGATGCCGCGCCGCGGGTCGCGCATCTCGGCCGAAAGCGTGGCCGCGTCGCTCCATCCGCCGTAGGCGAGGAACACGAACACCAGCGCCGTGCCGAGCTGCGCGGAAGGCGGCGCGCCGGCGCCCCCGGGCGAAAGGGGCGGCTGCCCCGTCGCGGCGAGCATGGCGCCCGCGGCGCCCACGGCGAGAAGCCCCGCGAAGACGATGACCATGAGTCCCAGCTGGGTCCCGATGCCCGCGCGCAGGCCGGTGAGGTTGAGGGCCGCGAGGGCCGCGATCGCAAGCGCGGCGAGCACCGAGCTGCCGAGGGGGCCGAAGCCCAGGAGTTCGCCGAGGTAGTCGCCGAACACGAAGGCGAGCATCGCCATGGAGCCGGTGTGGATCACCGCGAACCGCGACCACGCGAAGAGGAACCCCGCGCGCGCGCCGAGCGCACGGCGCAGGAAGTGGTAGTCGCCGCCGGGGTCCGGAAAGGCCGCCGCCATCTCCGCGAAGCAGAGCGCGCCGATGAGCGACATCGCGCCCCCGAAGGCCCACGCCAGCATCATCTCGAGGCCGGAGCCCACGTTCGCGGCGACGACCGCCGGCGAACGGAAGATGCCGGCGCCGATCACCATGCCGACGCAGACGGAAACCGCCTGCCATACGCCGACCTGGCGGCGTGGAGCGTCGCGCGTGTTGCCGGATTCGATGTCGTTCAAGGCGGTCCTCGATGCGTCCAGCCATTGCCGCAATCAGCCTGTAGACAGGCAGCAGGCGAAGCCCAATACTCGCTCAAATTCGTCCAGGGGGAGGAGACCACCATGAGCGAGTATCTGGGAAACCTGTCGAGGCGCCGCCTGCTTGCCGCAGCCATGGGCGCCACCGGACTGGGCGTGGCGGGCGGCGTGTTCTCCGCCGTCCGCGTCGATTCGGCGCCGGCGTTCAGCGGTACGCCACCCGAGGTCGATCGCCTCTCGGTGCGCGTGGTCACCGATTCCTACCATCACCTGTTCGAGCCCTCCGGCAAGTTCGGCGACATCACCGTCCAGCGCTACTCGCGACCGCCATCGAAGGAAGCGCCGCGCACGCTGCAGAACGAATGGGGCCTCTCGATGCACCTCGAATCGGCACGCGGCAGCGAGACGCGGCAGGTGCTGGTCGATTTCGGCTTCACCCCGGAGACGCTCAACGCCAACCTCGCGCTGCTGGGCATCGACCCGGCGAAGCTCGATGCGATGCTCCTCACCCACGGCCACTACGACCACTTCGGCGGCATGGTCGGCTTCCTCGCGGCCCACCGGAAGTCGCTGAAGCCCGGGCTGCCTTTCGTTCTCGGCGGCGAGGAGTGCTTCTGCACCCGTGAATCGGGCCCGGCCGCCACCCCCAGCAATTTCGGCTCGCTGGACCGCAAGGCGATCGCGGAAGCCGGCGTCCAGATCCAGTTCGCCGACAAGCCGTCCCTCGTGGCCGATCACGGGTTCACCACCGGCTTCATCCCGCTCGCGTCGTTCGAGAAGCCCGCGCAGCCGACCCGCATGAAGGTCGGGCAGGGCTCCGACGGCGTAGGCTGCGCGCCCGAGGGCCTGCCCCAGGAGAAGCGAAGCCTGACCCTGGTGCCGGACGATTTCCAGCACGAGCACGCCACGTGCTTCGTCGTGAAGGGCAGGGGACTGGTGGTCATGACCTCGTGCGGGCACCGCGGAATCGTCAACTCGGTGCGCGGGGCCATGAAGGTATCGGGCATCAGCAAGGTCCACGCGGTTCTCGGCGGCTTCCACCTGATGCCGATGCCGCAGGACTATGTCCGCAGCACCGTGGCGGCGCTGAAGGAGATCAATCCCGACGTGCTCATCCCGATGCACTGTTCGGGCACGACGTTCTACGAGATCGCCAAGCAGGAGATGCCCGGGCGCGTGTTGCTCAGTTCCACCGGCACCCGCTTTACCTTCGGCGCGTAGCCTCGTTGCGGGCATCCGGGGAATAGCGCAGCTGCAGGCGGAGGCTGCCGAGCGGGTCGCTGTCGCGTGAGAAGGCCGGCGGGCGCCGCACGTCCAGGGGGACGTGCAGCCATTCCGCGGCAAGGCTCCACTGCGGATCGAGATCGCGCCGCACGCCGATCGTGAACCACGGCAGGCTCCCGTCCGACGCGAGGCGCGTGCGGTCGTTGATCGTGAAGACGTTCGCATCGACCTGCACCGAGAGCCTGGTGCGCGCGATGCCCGCGCTCGCATGCCAGTTCCAGTGGCCGGTGGCCCAGCCCAGGGTCGCGTCGGCACCGTAGTAGCTGGCGGTGAACTCGTCCTGCGACGGCGATTGGCACCCGTAGGGGTTCTGCACGGGATCCGCGATGCCGGCGAGCCGCGCAGGGCAGGTGATGTCGCCCTGCACCTTGCCGGCCTGGCCGAGCGCGCGCAGCGAGAGCGTGACGGCGTCGCTGTCGACCACGCGCTTGCCGACCGCGAGGGCGACGACATTCCTCGCCCGTGCGCCGTCGATCTCCAGCGGGGGCGTGTATCCCAGCTCGGCGACCCAGTCGTGGGGCAGCCCGGCGGCGAGTCGCAGGCGCCCGAACACCGGCGACTTGTTCAGTTCCTCGCTCTTGGAACCGCCGAATCCCACCTGCTGCTGCTCGTCGCTCAGGCGCGGGATGCGGCCCAGGTCGAAGGCCACGGTCCAGCGCCAGGGCGCCAGCTTCGCCGTCTCGCCGAAGGAGGTCATCAGCGTGGTGCCCGCGAGGTAGCGCATCGCCCAGGCTTCGGGGGTGTCGGAGGCGAGGCTCTCGCGGCCCTCGATCACCGCCTGCGCGGACGCGGCGGCGCTGAACAGGGCGAGGGATGCGAGCCACGGCCGGATCGGGGTGCGCAATGCGGAATCTCCATTCGGAGGGGGGAAGCCATCGACGTCAACATCGATGGCCTCCCGCTTATTCCGGGGCCCTCGCGGATTTCGGCGGAACAGGGGGGCCGACATTCCGTCACAATGGAGGCACGCTGCCTGCCGAGGAAGCACCGTCGTGACCGAATTCGAGAATTTGCGCGATCAATTGCGGAACTTCGCTGCCGCCCGCGACTGGGACCAGTTCCATTCGCCCAAGAACCTCGCGATGGCGCTGGCCGGCGAGGCGGGAGAGCTCCTCGAGACCTTCCAGTGGCTCACGGAGGAGCAGAGCCGCCGGCCGACTCCCGAAGCGCTTGCCGCGGCCAGCGAGGAGATCGCCGACGTGCTTCTCTACCTCGTCCGCCTGAGCGACAAGCTGGGCATCGACCCGATCGCCGCCGCCAACGCGAAGCTCCTGGCGAACGCGCAGAAGTACCCGGTCGACAAGGCGCGCGGGAACGCCAGGAAGTACACCGAGCTGTAGCGTGGGCGAACACGAGGTCATCGACTGGACGGAGGGCGACGAGGCACGGTCGGCCCGCTGGCGCTCGGAAAGCGGCGCACCGCCCCCCAGGCAGATGGCCATCGTCGACGACACCCTGACGGCCGACCAGGCCTACGGCCTCGCCTGCCAGGGCACCGCCCTCCTGTGGCGCGGCGACTTCCAGAACGCGCGCCAGATGCTCACCGCGATGGCCAAGCGCGCCGACCGCCAGCCGCGAAAGGCGAAGAAGCCCGCAACACCCCTGGCGCCCGCGGACGCGTTCCACCTCCATCGCCAGGCCCAGTCGCAGCGCGCGCGCACGCTCGGCATGCTGCTGGTCGAGCTCGACGAGGATTACACCATGGCGCTGCGGCGCGCGCCCGCCGTGCGGCAAGCCTGCACGGAGGCGTGGGGTCCGTTCGAGGGGCCCACGGTCGTCTCGCTGCGGGAGGTGCTGGGTCTCATCGGCGCGCACGAGTGGCGCAGCAAGGGGATCCCCATCCAGGCCCTCGGCGGCAGCATCCATCCGCACTACGGCGTGTTCACGCCCATCCGGCGCGAGTACCTCGATCTCGTCGCCCAGGCGCCATTGCCGGCACTGGTTTCGTCGCACAGCCTCGCCTTCGACATCGGCACGGGCACGGGGGTGATCGCGGCCCTTCTCGTCCGGCGCGGCATCCGTCGCGTGATCGCGACCGACCAGGATCCCCGCGCGCTCGCCTGCGCCCGCGAGAACGTTTCGCGACTGGGAATCGGCGGCAAGGTGGAGGTCGTGGAGGCGGATCTCTTCCCCGAGGGCCAGGCCGCGCTCGTCGTCTGCAACCCGCCCTGGGTCCCGGCGCGGCCGAGCACGCCCATCGAGCGCGGGATCTACGACCCGGAAAGCGGCATGCTGCGCGGCTTCCTCGCGGGGCTCGGCGCGCACCTGCTGCGGGAAGGCGAGGGCTGGCTGATCCTGTCCGACCTCGCGGAGCACCTCGGCCTGCGCACGCGCGAGGAACTCCTCGCGGCGATCGAGGCGGCGGGATTGAAGGTCGTCGATCGGCTCGACGCGCGGCCGAAGCACCCGAAGGCGTCCGACGAGGACGACCCGCTGCACGCCGCGCGCGCGGCCGAAGTCACCTCGCTCTGGCGACTCGCGCCGCGCTGAAACGGCGCCACGCGAAAGGCGCCGATCGTGGCCGCGATGTCCGGCGGCGTGTCGGCGCCGCTGCCGCTCGACCCCTCGATGTCGCATTCCGTTGACCTTCGGCAACACCCGAAAACGGCGGAAGCGCGATAGTAGAGTCGTGGTTGGCGCGCCGCAGGTCTGCGCGCGCGGGTCTGCCCGTGAGGCGCGGCTTTCGTTTCGCGAACCTCGTCGGGCTGGCCCCACTCATGAACGGGGGTCGCATGCCATGTCCGCGTTCACGTCGTCCCTTTCCCTTCGCATTGCATGCGCCATCGCCGTATCGCTCGCGGGCGCCCCTTCCCATGCGATATCGGAGCTCGCGGGCATCGCGCAGGTCCATGCGGGGGCCGACCACTCCTGCGCCTTGACGACGGCGGGCGGCATCAAGTGCTGGGGCGATAACACCTACGGCCAGCTCGGGACCGGATCCGGCACGGGAAGCCGGGAAGCCATCGACGTGCCGGGCCTCTCCGGCGGCGTGACCGCGGTGGCGACGGGCGGCTATCACACCTGCGCGCTCACCACCGCGGGCGGCGTCAAGTGCTGGGGCGCCAACGCGACCGGCCAGGTCGGCGATGGCACCGCCGGAGGCAATCGCATGGTCCCGGTCGACGTGGCGGGGCTGGCGAGCGGCGCGGCGGCCATCGCCGCCGGCGGATACCACAGCTGCGCGGTCACGACGGCGGGGGCCGTGATGTGCTGGGGGTACAACGACCGCGGCCAGGTGGGCGACAACTCCGCCGTCCAACATCCGGCGCCGCTTTTCGTGCCGGGCCTTTCCGGCGGCGTGAAGGCCGTCGCGGCGGGCAACTTCTTCACCTGTGCCCTCACGACCCCGGGCGGCGTGAAGTGCTGGGGCTCGAACACGGCAGGCCAGCTGGGCGATGACACGACCGACACGCGACCGACGCCTGCCGACGTATCGGGGCTCGCGAGCGGGGTGTCGGCCATCGGTGCGGGCGGCGCCCACGCCTGCGCGCGGACGGTGGCCGGCGCGATGAAGTGCTGGGGATCCAACATCGACGGACAGCTGGGCGACGGCTCCGGGCTCAGGCGGCTGATGCCCATCGACGTCCGGGGCCTCGCGAGCGGCGTGACGCACATGGCGCTGGGCCTGTCGCACACCTGCGCGGTGACCCACGCCGGCGGCGCGAAGTGCTGGGGCTACAACGAATTCGGCGAGCTGGGCGACGGCACCACGATCAATCGCCGCGAGCCCGTCGATGTCGTGGGCCTGTCGGGCGGGGTGGCGCACATGGCCGCCGGCGGCAGCCACACGTGCGCGGTCACGTCTGCGGGCGGCGCGAAATGCTGGGGCTACGCCAGGTTCGGCCAGCTGGGCGACGGCAGCAGGACCTTCCGCGCGGACCCGGTCGACGTGCCGGGCCTTTCGGACGTGGCGGCCGTCTCGGCGGGCGCGGCGCATACCTGTGCGCTGACCGCCTCGGGTGGCGTGAAGTGCTGGGGTTCGAACGAAGGCGGGAAGCTCGGCGACGGGACGACGACCGATCGGCCCGCGCCGGTGAACGTCGCGGGACTCTCGAGCGGTGTCGTGGCGGTCTCGGCCGGCAACAACCAGACCTGCGCGCTCCTGGCGGGGGGCGCGGTGAAGTGCTGGGGCGGGGTGGACGACGGAAGCGGTGCGCGGAGCACGCCCCAGCCCATGGAGCTCCTGGGCGGGATCGCGGCGATCGGCACGGGACGGGACAGGACCTGCGTGCTCACGGCCGGCGGAGCCGTCCGGTGCTGGGGATACACGACGCTCGAGTGCACGGGCGGCGATTCCATCGTCGGCGGCCCACCGGTGTGCTGGAACGTCCTGCACGGAGCTCCCGAGGATCTGCCGGCGTTCGCCGGAAGCCGGCGACTTTCGATGGCGGCGAGTTCGCAGTACCTCTGCACGATTTCCGCCTCGGGAGGCCTGGCGTGCACCCTCGGGGGCACGAACTATCCCGCGAGCGGATTCATGGCCGTCGGCCACGGCTATGCGGGGACCTGCGGCATCGCGACCACGGGTGCCGTGGCTTGCTGGGGGCCATACCTCGGGGCCGGCGACGTCGGGGGGCTGGCGAGCGGGGCTTCCGCCGTCACCGTAGGCCAGTACCACGCGTGCGCCCTGGCGGCAGGCGGAATGGCGCAATGCTGGGGCCAGAACGATGTCGGCCAGCTCGGCAACGGAACCACGAGTTCCTCCCCGTCGGCCGTGACCGTTCCTTCGCTGCAGGGCGGCGCCATGGCCTTGTCCGCCGGCAACGATCACACCTGCGCGGTCACCGCGGCGGGAGGCGTGAAGTGCTGGGGCTCCAACCTCAACGGGCAGCTGGGCAACGGCAGGACTTGCACCTACCGCCCCTATCCCGCCGCCGTCGTGACCGCGCAATCAGGGCCCAACCACACGGCGCTCTGGGGCAGTCCCGCCGAACCGGGATGGGGGCTCGGCGTGAGCCACCAGGGAAGCACCATTTTCGCCACGCTCTTCACCTACGCGGGCGACGGTCGTCCGTTGTGGCTCGTGGCCTCGAACCTCGCGCTGCAGCCGGAGGGCTCCTTCGCCGGGCCGCTGTACCGCGCCTCGGGTCCGCCGGTCCACCAGGTCCCATGGGCACCGGCCCTGGTCGCGGAAGTCGGCCGGATGACGCTGCGATTCGGCGATGCCGGGGACGGGACGCTGTCCTACACGTATGGGAGCTCGGCCGTCTCGAAGTCGATCCGGCGGCAGGTGTTCTCGTCTCCGGTGCCGACCTGCACGGCGGGCATGGGCTCGCGCGCAAGCCTCGTCAATTACCAGGACCTGTGGTGGAACCCGCAGGAACCGGGGTGGGGCATCAACCTGGCGCACCAGGGAAACATCCTCTTCGCCACGCTGTTCACCTACGCGAGCGACGGGCGCGACTTGTGGATGGTGGCCTCGAGCCTCGACCGGCAGTCCGACGGGTCCTTCTCGGGATCGCTGTACTCGACTTTCGGGTCCCCCTTCTACACGGCCGCGTGGCAGGCCTACGCGGCGACCGACGTCGGCCGGATGACGCTCCGGTTCGCCTCGGGGGAGGCGGGGACCCTCGATTACTCCGTGTCCGGCACGAGGGTCATCCGGAACATCGTGCGGCAGGTGATCGGCAGCACCGTGCCGTTCTGCCGATGAGCGGGGGTCGCCCGCGCGCGGCCTAGTCCGCCGTCGCGCCCGATTCCTTCGCGAGCTTCACCCAGAACTTGGCGTCCTCGGCGAGGAAAGCCGCGAAATCCTCGGGCGAGCGCGAGATCGACACCTCGGTTCCCTCGCGCGCCAGCGCCGCCTTGAACTCCGGCCGCTGCGCTGCCGCGATCGTCGCATCGAACAGCTTCTTCACGATGTCGGGCGGAGTGCCCACGGGCACGAAGAGGCCGTACCAGAACGCGATGGCATAGTCGGGCACGCCCGCCTCCGCCATGCCGGGAATGTCGGGCATGAGGGGCGAGCGCTCGCGGTTGGTCACGGCCAGCGCGCGCAGGCGGCCGGCCTTCACCATGGGCAGCACCGAGGGCGGGGTGGCGAAGGTCACCTGCGTGTCGCCGGCGACCACCGAGACCACGGCGGGCGAGCCGCCCTTGTAGGGCACGTGCACCATCTTCACGCCGGTGATCTGGCTGAAGAGCGCGGCGCCGAAGTGCGGCGCGGAGCCGACGCCCGAGGTGGCGTAGTTGAGCGTGCCGGGCGCCTTTTTCGCCGCGGCGATCAGTTCCTTGACCGAGGTGATCCCGGTCGCGGGATTCACCGACGATCACCAGCGGCGAGGCGGAGACCTTGGTGATCGGCGCCAGGTCGCTCGCCCTGTAGTTGAGCTTGGGATTGAGCGCCGGGTTGACCGAGATGCTGCTCGGGCTCGCGATCAGCACGCTGTAGCCGTCCGGCGCGCGACTTGGCCACGTTCTCCGCCGCGATCGACGAGCCCGCGCCCGCGCGGTTCTCGACGACGATGGGCTGGCCCAGCGCGCGGCCGAGCCCTTCGGCCAGCGCGCGCCCCACGGTGTCCGCCGCGCCGCCGGGCGCGAAGCCCACGACGAGGCGCACGGGCTTGGTCGGGATAGCCCTGGGCCAGCGCATCGGCGCCGAAGGGGGATGCTGCGAGCGCGCAAGCCAGCGCGAGAGTGCGGATCATGTCTCCTGCGGATCATCGGGACGCGGGCATCGACAGCACGATCTTGCCGAGGTGGCGGTTCGCTTCCATGTGCGCCCGCGCCGCCTCGAGCTGCTCGAACGGGAAGACGCGGTCGATGACCGGCTTGATGCGCCCCGTCGGCGATCGCGGGCATCAGGTCGGCCATGAAGGCCGGCACGCCCGCGGCGCGCTGCTCGGCGCGTGCGCAGCTTGTTCGACACGCCGAAGAGCGTCAGGCGCTTCGCGTGCAGGGCCTGGATGTCGATCTCCGCCTTCAGGACGCCGTCGACGTAGCCCACCGTCGCGAGCCGGCCCTCGAAGGCCATGCGAGCGCACGCATTCGGCGAAGACCGAGCCGCCGACCGTGTTGACGACCAGGTCGACGCCCTTGCCGCCGGTGGCCTTCATCACGGCGTCGTGGAAGTCGCCCTTGCGGGTGCACAGGCCGAGGTCGAGCCCCAGCGGCTTCAGCCGGTCGAGCTTCTCCTGCGAGCCCGAGGTGCCGATGACCCTGGCGCCGCGCTCCTTCGCCGCCTGCAGCGACGCCACGCCGACGCCGGAGGAGACGCCGGTCACCAGCACCCATTCGCCGGGCGCGAGCCGGCCCTGGGCGAAGAGCATGTCGTGCACCACCATGAAGGTGAGCGGGATCGCCGCGGCCTCCTCCCACGAGACGATGTCCGGCACGGCCAGCGCCTCGCGCTCGTCCATGAGCGCGTACTCGGAGAACGCGCCCGGGCAGCGCCCCATCACGCGCTGGCCCGCCTGGAAGCGGGTCACGCCGGCGCCCGGCTTCACGACCTCGCCCGCGCCTTCCATGCCGATCGCCTTGGCCGCGCCCGCCTTCATGAGGCCGTGGCCGACGATGAACTCGCCGCGGTTCAGGCTCGCGGCGCGCATGCGCACCAGCAGCTGCTGCGGGCCCGGCTCGGGAATGTCCACCTCGCGCAGCTCGATCGTGGCCTGGTCGGTGGTGCTCTTCATCGAATAGGACTTCATGGGGTGCTCTCTACTCCCTGTGGACGATGGCCCGGACGGCCTCTTCGATCGTAACGCGGCCGCGCAGGGGAGCCGGGGCCTTCTTCTCGAAATCGATGGCGCCGCTGTTGAATCCCCGGAACATCTCGATCCAGTTCGCGATCGTGCGCGGGCTGAACCCGCCTTGCTCGAGGGTCGGCGCCCATCCCGCTTCGGGGACGGAAATCGCCTTCACGGGACGGCCGAGCGCCGCCGCGAAGGCGGCTGCGGCATCGTCGGGCGAGTACGCCCGGGGACCTTCGATCTCGATCACGCCGCGCTGGCTCGCATCGAGGAGCGCGCGGGCAGCCGCGGCGCCGACATCGGCGGCGGCGATCATGGGCAGCGCGCGGCTGGTCGGCGAAAGGAAGCTGGGCAGCACGCCCTCGCTGGCGGCCACGGCCGCGACCCACGCCCAGTTCGCCATGAAGTAGGCGGGCCGCAGGAAGACGACGGGACAGTCGAGGCTCCCCAGCGTCCGCTCGAAGAGGCCGTTCGTCCGGATGATCCCGTTGCCGGACGCGAGGTGCGCGCCCATGGAAGACAGGACGACGAGCCTCGGCAACCGGGCGCGCCGCGCGGCTTCCGCGATGTTGGCCGCCAGGAACTCGGCGTGGGAGAAGAGATCGGGGAGGGCGTAGGCGGGCGGATTGAGCACGTAGGCTCCATCGACCCCTTCGAAGGCCTTCGTGAGCGCCGGCATGTCGGCGAGGTCCGCCACGGCGACCTGCGCGCCGCGAACGGCCCAGCCCTCGCCCCGGGCCGGATCGCGGACGACCGCCCGCACCGGGGCGCCTTTCTCCAGCAGCGCCCGGGCCGTGGCGCCACCCGTGTTCCCGCTGACCCCGACGATGGCGAACATCTCCTGATCCTCCCGAATGCGATTGACGCCGGCCGTGGCGAACCCGCGCGCCTCGCTCCCCGGCGAACGGCCCCGAGGGCCATCGCCGGCGACAGTCTAACGGAAGCGAGTTGCGCTGAACGCCCCGATCAGGCGTCCGTCGGCGTCTCGACGGTCAGCGTCCCGCTCTCGAGGGCGCGCTCGGCCAGCCCCTTCAGCCGCGCGTCCTGGTTGTGCTCCAGCGCGCGCAGTGCCCGGCGCGTGCGGCGCATCGCCATGGAGATGAAGATGCGCGCGTTGTCGATGTCGGCCGCCGCCTTCTCGGGCCCGCCCGCCTTCGCGATGGCCCAGCTCGCCCTCGACAGGGTCGCCGTCGAGAGGTAGATGTCCATGGCGGAGTTGGCGAGGCGCTCCTGGTGGAACTGGCGCTCGATCACGTCCTTGCCGTGCGCGACGAGGAGCTTCTCCACGGCGGACGCCAGGTCGTTCACGGCCTTGCACACGAGCTCCGCCTCGTCCTTGAGGGCGGGGTGCACGCGCGTGAACGCGCAGGTACCCGAGCTGCCGCTTCACCTTTCCGCCGATGTAGGAGCCGATCGCGCCCAGCGAGCGCAGCGGGTCGCGGAACGCCCTGCCCAGCTCCTTCAGCTGCTCGCCCGGCTGCTGCAGCCCGGAGAGCGCGATGAGCGCGCGCAGGATCTCGTTGGTGCCCTCGAAGATCAGCATGATCCGGGAGTCGCGCACGGCCCGCTCGTACGGGTATTCCTTCGAGTAGCCGAGGCCGCCCGCGATCTGCTGCGCGTCGCAGGACGCGCGGAAGGCGAGCTCGGAGGCGAACACCTTGCACGCCGCCGTCTCGAGCGAGAAGTCGATGCCGCCGCGGTCCACCATCGAGGCGCAGACCATCCACCCGGCGTCGGCCGCGTAGCAGTCGGCCGCGGCCAGCGCGAACTTGCGCTGGATCATCTCGAAGGAGCCGATGGCGCGCCCGAACTGCTTGCGCTCCTTCGCGTAGGCGAGCGCCAGGTCCAGGATCCGGCGGGTGCCCCGGGACGATCCCGCGGCGAGCCCCAGCCGCCCGGAGTTCAGGATCTCGAGCGCGATCTTGAAGCCGCCGCCCACCTCGCCGAGACGATCCTCGACGGGGACGCGCACGTTCTCGAACGACACCGTCCGCGTGTCGCTCGCCTTGATGCCCATCTTCTCCTCGATGTGGCCGAGGGTGACGCCGGGCGCGTGGGCGTCGACGATGAACGCCGTGACGCGCTGCTTGGCCTTGCCGTCGACCTCGACCGGGACCTTGGCGAACACGGTGAGGACGCCCGCGTAGCCCGCGTTCGAGATCCAGATCTTCTCGCCGTTGAGCACGTAATGCGTGCCGTCCCCGCTCGGGATCGCGGTCGTGCGCATGGCCTGCGCGTCGGAGCCGGAGCCGGCCTCGGTCAGGCAGAAGGCGGCCACGCGCTCGCCGCTCGCGCATTGCGTGAGCCAGCGGCGCTTCTGGTCGTCGGTGCCGAAGAGCGTGATCCCCTTGCAGCCGATGGACTGGTGGGCGCCGAAGTAGACGGCGAGCGCGGCGTCCGTGGTGCCGACTTCGCCGAAGACGCGGCTGAAGAGCAGCGCGGAGGCGCCGAAGCCGCCGTATTCCTCCGGGATGTTGAGCCCCATCATGCCCAGCTCCGCCATGCCGGCGCGCACGTCGTCGCCGAAGCGGCCGTCGTGGTCCATGCGGGCGGAGTCCACCGTCGCCGCGGACCACGTGCGGAAGGAGTCGAGGATGGCGTTGAGGCTCTCCTTGTCCTCCGGGGTGAGCTCGGGGAAGGGGAAGACGAGGTCCTCGCGGACCTCTCCCAGGAAGACGCCCCGGGTGAACGAGGGGTTGTGCTCGGGATCTGCCAGATGGGTAGCCATGGTCCTTCGTCTCGAGATCGATGGGGGGCGCCGCCGACCTGCGGAACTTCCCGATCCAGAATTTGATCGTACCCGGACTGGATGGCGCCTGCTCCAGATCAAAACCCGGTCGCGGACGCACGGATCCGGGCAATCCCCCACAATCGAGCCATGTCCACCCCTCCAAGCCCCCCGCGGGAGCAGGGAAAGAGCAGCCTCGCCACCCTCCGGGGCCTGCTGCCGTTCCTCGCCCCCTACAAGCGCCAGTTCCTCCTCGCCGGCATCGCGCTCCTCGTCGCGGCCGGCGCCACCCTGGCGATCCCCTACGCCTTCAAGCAGATGATCGACCTGGGCTTCGGGGCGGCCGGCTCGAAGAGCGTCGAGCACATCGACCTCTACTTCCTCGCGCTCTTCGGCGTGGCCTCCGTGCTCGCCTTCGCCACCGCGGCGCGCTTCTACCTGGTGTCCTGGCTGGGCGAGCGGGTGACGGCGGACATCCGCAACGCCGTCTACGGGCACGTCGTCACGCAAAGCCCGCAGTTCTTCGAGATCACGAGGAGCGGCGAGGTGCTCTCGCGCCTGACGACCGACACGACGCTCATCCAGTCGGTGGTCGGCACCAGCATCTCCATGGCCATCCGCAACGTGCTGCTGTTCGCCGGCGGGTTCGCGATGATGTTCGTGACCAGCGTGAAGCTCTCCTCGATCATCATCGTGCTGCTGGTCGTCGTGATCCTTCCCATCGTCGTCTTCGGGCGCCGGGTGCGCCGGCTCTCGCGCGATTCGCAGGACCGGATCGCGGATGCGTCGGCCATGGCGGGCGAGATCCTCAACGCGATGACGACGGTCCAGGCCTTCACGCACGAGGCGATCGAGGCCGGGCGCTTCGCGGTCGTCGGTCGAGCGCGCCTTCTCCACCGCGATCCGGCGCATCCGGGCGCGCTCGCTCCTCACGGTGGTGGCGATCGTGCTGGTGTTCGGCGCCATCGTCTTCGTGCTGTGGCTGGGCGCGCACGCGGTGATGGCCGGCACGATGACGGGCGGCGAGCTCGGGCAGTTCATCCTGTATTCCGTCATCGTCGCGGGCGCCGTCGGGGCGCTCGCCGAAACGCTCGGGGAGGCGCAGCGGGCGGCGGGCGCGACCGAGCGCCTGCTGGAGCTCCTGGCGGTGCGCTCCCCCATCCAGTCGCCGGCGAGCCCGCTTCCCCTGCCGCCGCGGGCCAGGAACGGCGCGGCGCTCGCCTTGCGGGACGTGAGCTTCAGCTACCCCTCGCGCCCCCAGTCGCCGTCGCTCAGGCACCTCTCGCTCGCGATCGAGCCCGGCGAGACGGTCGCCATCGTCGGGCCGTCGGGCGCGGGGAAGACGACGCTCTTCCAGCTGCTGCTGCGCTTCTACGATCCGCAGGAGGGTGCCATCACCCTCGACGGCGTCGAGATCCGCCTGCTGGGGCTCGACGCCCTGCGGGACGCGATCGGGATCGTGCCGCAGGACACCGTGATCTTCGCCGCCGACGCGATGGAGAACATCCGCTACGGCCGCGCCGCGGCGACGGACGCGGAGATCGTCGAGGTCGCGAAGATGGCGGCGGCCCACGAGTTCATCGAGAAGCTGCCGCAGGGCTACCGGTCGTTCCTGGGAGAGCGCGGCGTGCGGCTGTCCGGCGGGCAGCGCCAGCGCATCGCGATCGCCCGCGCGCTGCTCAAGAATCCGCCCCTGCTGCTCCTGGACGAGGCGACGAGCGCGCTCGACGCGGAGTCGGAGCGGCTGGTGCAGGGCGCGCTGGAGGCCGCGATGGCCGGGCGCACCACCCTCGTCATCGCCCACCGCCTCGCGACGGTGACGAAGGCCGATCGCATCCTCGTGCTCGACGAGGGCCGGCTGGTGGAGACGGGCACGCACGCGTCGCTGGTCGCGGCGGGCGGGATCTACGCCAGCCTCGCGGCGCTGCAGTTCCACGGGGTCGGGTAGCGGCCCGCGTTTCAGGTGTAGTCATCCGCGGGGATAGCCGCGGCCATGCGGAGCTGTTCCCGCCCGGGCGTGTGCGGCGCATCACGGTGCCGGATCGAAAATGTGCCGCGTTTCATAGCGCGCCATCGCGCGCGGGGGCACTGTGGGTTCCATGGAGGCAGCCATGTTATTCACGATCATCACGACCGCTGCAGTCGTCTACCTGGGCTACGCGCTCTGGAAGTCGATGGAATCGCCGAAAGCACCCGCTTCGCACGGCCGGAAGGCGTCGCGGCCGGAGTCGGGGCCCTGGGATGCCGGCAACAATCGCCGTAACGGCGCGCCCTAGCGCGGGAGGCAGGATCTCGCGGAGCAGGGCTTCGCACCGCTTCGGCGACAGGTATTTCGGCACCGGATAGCTCGTGTCCGCCTCCCAGCAGGCGGCCGCGGCGAGCGCCGGAATGTCGGCCGGGCGCAGCGCCTCCAGGTGGCGCGGAATGCGCAAGTCCCGGTTGAGCTTCTCGACGGAGGCGATGAACTTCCTCGCGAGGACGGCCGGCCGTTCGCCGGCCTTTCCCACCTTCGCGCGCACCGCGAGGAGGGCCAGCCGCTTCGTGATGGCCGGGCCCAGGCAGTGCAGCACGTGCGGCAGCACGATCGCGTTCGCGAGCCCGTGCGGCGTGTGGTACCTGCCGCCGAGCTGGTGCGCGATGGCATGCACGTAGCCCACGTTCGCCCGCGTGAACGCGAGCCCCGCGTAGGTGGCCGCGAGCGACATGCGTTCCCGCGCCTCCAGGTTCCGGGGGCTCCTGCAGGCGAGGCGCAGGTTCCCGTAGATGAGCCCGACGGCCGCCAGCGCCATGCGGTCGCTGAAGCCGGTCGACCACTGCCCGATGAACGCCTCCACGGCGTGCGTGAGCGCATCCATGCCGGTCGCGGCCGTCACCTCGCGCGGCAGCCCCGTCATGAGCTCGGGATCGAGCGCCGCCATGACCGGGACGAGGCGCGTGTCGGCGATCACCAGCTTGGTTCCCGCCTCCGGGTCCGAGATCACCGCGGCCACGGTCACTTCCGACCCCGTGCCCGCCGTCGTCGGCACCGCATAGACGGGCACCGGCGCATTGAGGCCCTTGAAGTAGCCGACGAGCTTTCGCGGGGACTTCCGGTTGGCGACCGAATAGGCGATCGCCTTGGCCGCGTCCATGGGCGAGCCGCCGCCGAAGGCGACGATGGCGTCGCAGCCGCGCCGCTCGTAGAACCGGATGCCCTTCTCGATCACGGGGATGGGCGCATCCGGCGTGACCGCGTCGAACACGGCGTAGTCCGCGCCGCCCTTGCGCAGCGCCGCGGTGAACCCGTCCATGAGGCCGAGCCCCGCCACGACCGCGTCGGTGACGATGAGGATCTTGCGATGGCCGAAGCCGCAGAGCGCCTGGCCGAGGCGCCGGCTCGATCCGGGGCCCACCAGCAGCATCGGCTGCGGGATGGGCAGGAGCCCCGTGACCACCCCCGCCGCCTTCATGGCCGTGGACAGTCCCACGGACCGCACCACGTCTCCCACGATGCCCGGCATCTCGATCATTGTCCCGCCCGCACGCTTGGCCTCGAACGTCCCAGCTTGCACCAAACCCGGGGCCGCTTCCACGCTTTCGACCCCGCTTTTCGACATGGATCAAATGCCCGCCGCGGGAATAGGGCAGTTTGGTACGGGAGAGGGTTCGGACGGGGATGGCATGAAGACGGTGGTCGGCATCAGCCTGGGCTCGGGGGCGCAGGATTTCGAGTTCGAGGCCCGCTTCCTGGGCAAGCGCTTCCACGTGCGCCGCATCGGGGCGAACCACAGCGTGTACCGGGCCGAGAAGCTCCTGAAGCACTGGGAAAGCAACGCCGACGCGATCGGCATGGGACTCGCGAAGGATTCCTATTCGGTCGGCGAGCAGCGCTTCGTCGAGAAGGAGAGCGCGCGCCTCTTCGCCGCCATCACGCGCGTGCCGGTCACCACCGGCGGGCGGCTGGGCGACATCCTGCAGGAGTGGGCGCTGCGCCACGTGCAGGCGAAGCTGGGCGACTACTTCACCAACGCGAAGGTCCTCTTCTTCTCGGGGGTGAGCAACTACAAGCTCGCGCAGGCCTTCGCCGAGTACACGCCGAACCTCGAGTTCGCGGACGCGCTGCTGCAGCTGGGCATCCCGAAGATGCTGGGGTCGCTGGACGCGCTGGAGCTCTACGCGAGCGGCGCGCACTTCGTCGCGGACCGCGTCCCCGAGAGCGTCATGTCCTCGGCGGTGGCGAAGGAGTGGACCCGCTTCGTCCTGCGCCGCGCGATGCAGGAGGCCACGGTGATCGTCGCCCCCGTGCACGAGCTGGACGACTACGGGCTCGAGGAGCTGGCCGGCAAGACGATCGTCACCTCCACGGTCAACGACGAGCGGATCGCGCAGTTCCGGAAGAAGGGCGTGCACCTCGTGATCGACGGGGCGCCGCTCCTCTTCGGGCGCGTGCTGGGGCCGAGCCTCCTGGACGCGATGATCATCGCCGCGAAGGACAAGGACCCGGAGGAGCTGCTCGAGGACGACTACCTGGAGATCATCACGGGCCTGGGGCTCGCAGCCGCGCATGATCTACCCCTGCGGCTTCAGGCGCGTCAACCGCTTCGCGTTCGTGATCCACCCGCTGTCGCAGGAGTACTTCAAGAACATCAAGTCCGTCGAGCTCCTCTCGCACGTCTCGCCGCCGATCTTCATGGACGCGCTGGAGAAGGCGATGGCCTACGCGCCGCCCTTCGTCTACTCGCACGTCACGGGCATCAAGTCGCCCACCGGCGTGGAGGCGGAGGGGTGGCTCATCTCCGTGGGCGGCACGCCGCGCGAGATCATGAGCCACAGCCCGGAGTTCACCTACCGGCGGCTCCTCGACGCGGCCCGCGTGGCCCGCAGCCTCGGCGCGCAGATCATGGGGCTCGGGGCGTTCACGAAGGTGGTGGGCGACGCGGGGCTCACGGTGGCGCGGCGCGCGCCGCTGCCCATCACCACGGGCAACAGCTACAGCGCCTCGGGCGCGCTCTGGGCGGCGCACGACGCGATGCTGCGGCTGAAGCTCGTCCCGCCGTCGCGCGACGGGCACAAGGTGAAGTTCAAGGCGATGGTGGTGGGCGCCACGGGCTCCATCGGCTCGGTGTGCGCGCGGCTCCTCGCGATGGTGGCCGAGGAGGTCTACCTGGTCTCCCCGGAAACCGCGAAGCTCCTGTCCCTCAAGGGCTCGATCCTGAAGGAGACGCCGGACGCGAAGCTCTACCTCTCCTCGAGCACCGACCGCGACATCGCCGGGATGGACATGATCGTCACCGCGACTTCCGGCGGCGGCAAGCGCATCCTCGACATCATGAAGGTGAAGCCCGGCTGCGTGATCACCGACGTGGCGCGGCCCCTGGACCTGCCGGCCGAGGAGGTCGCCAGGCGCCCCGACGTGCTGGTGATCGAGTCCGGGGAGATCCAGCTGCCGGGCAAGGTCTCGATGAAGAACATCGGGCTGCCGAGGAACGTGGCCTACGCCTGCCTCGCCGAGACCATCGTCCTCGCCCTCGAGGGCCGCTTCGAGAACTTCACCGTCGGGCGCAACATCGAGTGGGAGAAGGTGCGCGAGATCTACCGCCTGGGCCTCAAGCACGGGATGAAGCTCGCGGCCATCTCGGGCGTGAACGGGCCGTTCACCGACGCCGACATCCGGCGGGTGCGGCGCCTTGCGCTGGCCGCCCGGGCGAAGGCGCCGACTGCCGCGCCTCAAACCAGAACGGGGAAGGCCACGCAGTCGACCCGACGGAAACCAAAGGTTACTTCCCCGGCTCGACGCCGCTCGTCACGAAACCGATCGGCCGCTTGACGGGGTGGGGTGGTCTCATGAGGCTGCGAATGGCCTCGAGAATGTCGGCGATCACCCTGTCCTGGACCGAGAGCCGTTCTTCAAGGCGTTGTTCCAGTTCCGCAAACTGTTTGGCAAGCTCGCTGTTGTCCGCAAGTACGCGCCGTAAGTGGACGAAGGCGCGCATGATCTCGATATTCACGGCGATAGCGCTGGAACTGCGCAGGACAGACGACAACATCGCTACCCCTTGCTCGGTGAACGCGTAGGGAGCCGTACGCCGCCCGCCCCAACCCGAACTTGACGTCACAAGTTGTGATCTCAAGTTCCGGATCTCATGGGAATCGAGTCGGAAGCAGAAATCCCCTGGAAATCGTGCCAGATTTCGCGTGACTGCCTGAATCAGGGCGCGCGTCTCGATGCCGTAGAGTTCGGCCAGTGTCGAGTCAAGCATGACGCGATGACCGCGAATGACAAGAATCGTGTCTCCGATTGGTACCTGATGCATAGGGGGCGAAGGCTTGGCCATGGCATCTCAAACGAGGGATGGCCATTCGCGTTGACCGGAAAGCATCGCTCCTGACGCCCGCGGATTTGAATGCGGGGTCGGTGCGCGAAGACGGGCTACACTGCGCCTTCCGATCCCCGCGCGCACCATCGAGGAGGCCCGCCATGCATTCAGAATCCCGCCGCCGCCTGCTCGGCGCCCTCGGCGCCGGTGCGATGTCGATGGCATTTCCGCATTCCGCCTTCGCCCAGGCGCCGCGCGTGCAGTCCTGGCCGCTCAGGACCGCCCGCCGCACGGGCATCCACGACGTCGCCCCCGCGCCCGACGGCGGCGTCTGGTTCAGCGCGCAGGCGAGCGGGCACCTCGGCTACTTCGATCCCGCGAAGGGCACGACGGAGCTCATCGCCCTCGCCGGCAATTCCTCGCCCCACGGGGTCATCCAGGGGCCCGACAAGGCGGCCTGGCTCACCGACGGCGGCGCGCAGGCGATCGTGCGCGTGGGCTGGCCCGACCGCTCGGTGAAGTCCTATCCGCTGCCGGAGGGCACGCCCTACGCGAACCTGAACACCTGCGCCTTCGATGGCGACGGCGACCTGTGGTTCACCGGGCCAGAGCGGGGTGGTCGGCGCGGTGCGGCTGAAGTCCGGCAAGGTCGAGGTCTGGGATTCCCCCAAAGGGCGCGGCCCCTACGGCATCTGCGCGACGCCGTCGGGAGACATCTGGTACTGCTCGCTGGCGGGCTCCTACATCGCGCGCATCGACCGCAAGTCGGGCGCCTCGACGGTGGTCGAGCCGCCGACGAAGGGGAACGGCGCCCGCCGCGTCTGGAGCGACAGCCGCGGCCGCATCTGGGTGAGCGAGTGGGTGAGCGGCAACCTGTCGATGCACGACCCCGCCGCGAAGACCTGGCGCACGTGGAAGCTGCCGGGCGACAACCCGCACAACTACGCGGTCTACGTCGACGAGCGCGACATCGTGTGGATGGCGGAGTGGACCGCCAACGCGGTGTACCGCTTCGATCCCGCGACGGAGAAGTTCGAGCGCTTCGATTTCCCGCGCCCCGGCACCAACATCCGCCAGATCCTCGGCCGCAAGGGCGAGGTGTGGCTGCCCGAGAGCGGCACGGAGCACATCTCCGTCATCCGCACGGCCTGAGGCGGGGACGCCGCGCCCCGCGCCGAACCTGCCATGCGTCTCGACGACCTTCGATTGCGATTGCGCGGCCTGGGGGCCAAGCCGGCCCACGAGCGCGCCGTGCTGCGCGCCTGGACGCAGGCGCAGCCGCTGGATCGCGGCCCGCGGCCGGCCGAGGACTTCCTGCCCCTTGCGTTGCGCGAGGCGCTTCCCGCGCTGGCCGCCGAATTCGGAAGCCTCGCGCGGTTGCGTTCGGAGCACGCGGGCGCGGACGGCTCGGCGCGGCTGCTGGTCGAACTGGCGGACGGCCAGGCGGTGGAAGCGGTGCTGCTGCCGCGCGACGGCCTGTGCGTGTCCACGCAGGTGGGCTGCGCGGTGGGCTGCGCGTTCTGCATGACGGGCGTGGGCGGCCTCGCAGCGCCATCTCGGCAGCGCGGAGATCGTCGCGCAGGTGGCCCTCGGGCGGTCGCGGCGCTTCGTGAAGAAGGTCGTGTTCATGGGCATGGGCGAGCCGGCCCACAACCTGGACAACGTCCTCGAGGCGATCGAATGGCTCGGAACCGTTGGCGGGATCGGCCACAAGAACCTCGTCTTCTCGACGGTGGGCGACCGGCGCGTGTTCGAGCGCCTGCCCCTCGGGCCCGTCCGGCCGGCGCTGGCGCTATCGCTGCACTCGACGTTCGCCGGGTTGCGCGCGAAGCTGATGCCGCGCGCGCCGCGCATCGATCCCGGACGAGCTCGTGGAGGAGGGGGAACGCTACGCGCGCGCGACGCACTATCCGATCCAGTACCAGTGGACGCTGCTCGAGGGCGTGAACGACGGGGAGGCGGAACTCGAGGGCATCGCGCGGCTGCTCGCCGGCAAGTACGCCGTCATGAACCTGATCCCGTGGAACGCCGTGTCGGGGTTGCCCTTCAGGCGTCCCGCGCCGGAGCGCACGGCGGCGATGGCGCTTCAGCTGAACCGGCGCGGCATCCTCACCAAGCTGCGCAATTCGGCCGGCCAGGATGTCGAAGGCGGCTGCGGGCAGCTCCGGGCGCGCGAGATCCGGCTGCAGCCCGCCTAGCTCGGGGACCGCTCAGGCGGCGGTCTTCTCGGCCTCGGCCTTGATCGCCTTGTCGAGTTCCACGAGGCGCGCTTCGAGACCCTTGCGGATCTTGTCCAGCGGCGTCGAGCTTCTCCAGCCCCGGGCGCGGTCCACTTCGATCGACAGGGCAATGCGCTGGGTTTTCAGTTCGTTCAGCATGGTGTTCTCCGGTAGGGTCGCCATTGGACCACGCAATCGACCCGGCGTTCGCCCGCGGGCAGGGTTTATTTCACCCGTGCCGCGCGTGCCGCAACCACCCGCTAGGGCGCTTCCGCCATCCGGAGCAGGCGCGCGGCCTCCTCCAGGCGCGCATCGTCGATCTCGCGCATGACGGCCTCGAGGTCGGCGACCCGCTCGTCGCTCACGAACTGCCCCGTGAGCCCCACCTCCGGGTGCAGCCCGCCCGACTCGTAGAGCGACCAGATCTCCTTGCCGTAGTCGGTGGCGAGCAGCTCCGGCGCGAACTGCCCGAAGAAGCGCCGCAGGTTGTCCACGTCGCGCACGAGCATGCGCGGCGCGTGGTTGTTGCCCGCGGCGTCCACGGCCTGGGGCAGGTCGATGATCACCGGCCCCTCGGCGCCCAGCAGGATGTTGAACTCGCTCAGGTCGCCGTGCACCACGCCCGCGGCCAGCATGCGCACCACCTCGCGGATGAGCCGGTCGTGGAGATCGACGGCGAGGTCCGGGTCGAAGGCCACGTCGTTCAGCCGCGGGGCGGCGTTGCCCTCGTCGTCCACGACGAGCTCCATGAGCAGCACGCCTTCGTGGAAGTTGTAGGGACGCGGGACGCGCACGCCGGCGGCGGCCAGGCGGTAGAGCGCGTCGACCTCGGCGCTCTGCCAGGCCCGCTCCTGCGATTCGCGGCCGAAGCGCGTGCCCTTGGCCATGGCGCGCGCCTGGCGGCTGTTCTTGGTCTTGCGGTTCTCGGTGTAGTCGACGGCCTGGCGGAAGCTTCGCTTGTCGGCTTCCTTGTAGACCTTCGCGCAGCGCGTCTCGTCGCCGCAGCGCACGACGAAGACCATCGCCTCCTTGCCGCTCATGAGCTGCCGCACGACGGAATCGATCACGCCGTCTTCGATGAGCGGCTCCAGCCGCTTCGGAACTTTCATGCCGACACTATACGGGGTCGAGGCGCGGCGGGCGGGGCCGGCTATCGCCCGGACGCCGGGGGCCGCGAAAGGCGCGGGTCCCGCCCGAGCCGGTCGTGCTCGGCCGCCTTGTTCTCCTGCCACCAGGCGAGGAACTCCCGGAAGCTGCCCGCGAACTTGCGCGCCCTGAGCTCGTCGGTGGCGTACTTGCACGCGGTCACGGGGGCGGCCAGCACCCCCTGCGTCGTCGCCACGTAGTCGCAATACCAGAAGACTTCCTCGAGGCGGGCCAGATCCTCCGCCTCGGCGCTGCCGGCGCGGGCTCGCGGGCGCGGACTCCACGAGCGCGCATCCGGCACCCGCGAGGAAGGCCAGCGCTGCCAGCCTGACTGAAACGGGACTGCTCGATCTCGCTGCCGACATGTCGCGTGGGACCAATGGCACCTCCTCGGGCCATGGTCGCATGCAACCCGTGACTCACGTCAACTCGCGCGCGGCCCAGTGGGCCAGCATGGACCTCAGGCCGTCCTCTTGGCGACCGCAGGGAGGTCCATGAAAATCGATCGGAAGGCGAACTTCAGGGTTGCATCGGGCTTGGCGGGTTGCATTGCGGCGGCTGTCCTGGTGGCGGTTCCGCAGGAAGCGCTGGCGACGGACATCGCCTGGCAGACCACCGTCGTCTCGGGAACCTTTGGCGGGGGCAAGTTCAACCGCGTGGGGACGGCCGTCTTCAAGACCGGCGAGAAGGCCGACATGACGCTGGAGGGGACCGACAGCGCGCTCGACGAGAAGGGAAGGGCCACCGTCAAGGTCGATTCCGTGCTGAAGTTCAAGGACGGCTCGTCCATCACGCATCGCTACACGGGATTCCGCGATACGAAGACGCTCGAAGTCGGCGGCAGCGGCGAGTTCGTCAGCGGCACGGGCAAGTACAAGGGGATCACGGGGACCTTCACCTATACCGGCGTCGCGGGCAAGACGGAGTCGGTGGGGACCTACGTGCTCCCGAAGTAGCCCGGGAGCCGCGTTCCGCTACAGGTAGCCCAGCGTGCGCGGCAGCCAGAGCGCCAGCTCCGGCACGAAGGTCACGAGGAACATCGTCCCCGCCATCGCCGCCACCATCCACAGCACCCACGGGATGGTGGACTCCATCGTCACGCCCGCCATGCGGCAGGTCACCATCAGGTTCACGCCGAGCGGCGGGTGGAACTGGCCCAGCGCCATGTTCATGGTGATGACCACGCCGAACCAGACGAGGTCCCACTGGAAGTGGATCGCGATGGGGATGAGCAGCGGCAGGAAGATGAAGTAGATCGAGATCGCGTCGAGGAACATCCCGGCGATGAGCAGCAGCGCCTGGATGCTGACCAGCATCGCGAGCTCCGGCAGCCCCGCGCCCAGCATCGCCTTGGCCAGGTGGTCGAAGGTGCCGAGCGTGTTGCTCGCCCAGGCGAAGACGCTCGCGAGCGCCACCACCGTGAGGATCACCGAGGCGATCTCCGCCGACTCGACGAGGACGTCGTAGATGTTCCGCCAGGTGAGGCTGCGGTAGACGACCATGCCCACGAAGAAGCCGTAGAACACGGCGACGACGGCGGCTTCCGTCGGCGTGAAGTACCCGCTTCGCATGCCGCCCAGGATGATGACGGGCGCGGCGAGGCCCCAGCCGGCCTCCTTGAGGCTCTTCCAGAAGGGCGGGCGCGGCTCGTCGGTCGGCTGCTCGAAGCCGTGGCGCTTCGACGAGCCACCACGCCACGGCCATGAGCGTGACGCCCGAGAGGATGCCGGGAATCATGCCCGCGGCGAAGAGCGCCGGCACCGAGGCCTGGGGCACGAGCAGGCTGTAGACCACGAACGCGATCGACGGCGGGATGAGGATGTCCGTCGAGCCCGCCGCCGCGATCACGCCCGCGGTGAACTCCTTCGGGTAGCCCGCCTTCACCATCGAGGGCAGCATCACCGCGCCGACGGCGGCGGAGTCCGCCGGGCCCGAGCCCGAGATGCCGCCCAGGATCATCGCGACCAGGATCGCCACCATGGCGAGGCCGCCCTGGCGCTGGCCGACGACGGCCGAGGCGAAGCGCACGATCGTCGCGGCCACCCCGGCGCGCTCGAAGATGAGGCCCGCGATCACGAACACGGGGATCGCCATGAGCGGGTACTTGGCGATGCCGGTGTAGACGTTGGTGGGCAGCGACAGCATCCCCAGGCCCGAGGCGGCCACCACCGCCGTGCCCGCGAGGCCCATCGCGACGGCGAGCGGCACGCCCGAGAACATGAGCACCACGAAGATGCCGAAGAGGATCCAGTCCATCAACGGTCCCGGCGCAGCTGCAGCAGGAGGCGCGCCACGATGAGGGCCGCGATGGCCGGCAGCCACGCCGTGTACCACCACTGCGGAACGCCCAGCGAGGGCGTGGTCACCTCGAACTTGTAGTCGTCCCAGGCCATCTTCGTCCCGAGCACGGCGAGCAGGCCGAACATGGCGAGCGAGCACACGGTGGCGAGGCGCCGCGCGGCGTGCCTCAGGCGGGGCATTCCTGTCGACGAAGAAGGTGATGGCGATGTGGTGGCCCTTCGACGAAGGCGTGCGAGGCGCCCACCAGCGTCATCACCACCATCAGGAAGATCGAGATCTCCTCCGTGAAGGCGAAGGAGATGTCGGTGAAGTAGCGCACGAGGACGTTGGCCATCGTGATGAGGCACAGGAGCCCCATCGAGACGGCCATGAGCAGCCGCTCGAACGCGGAGAGCGCCCGCTCCCCGCGCGTCCCGTCGTCCTCGTGCGCCAAGCGGCTAGCGCTTCGCGATGGCCGTCTCGGCCTTCTTCACGAGGGGCTCGCCGATGGTCTTCGCCCACTTGTCGTACACGGGGCGCGTGGCCTTCACGAAGGCGTCGCGCTGCGCGGCGTTGAGGGAGGTGACCTTCACCCCGCCCGCCTCGATCTGCTTGAGCACCTCGTTGTCGCCGCCGGCGATGCCCTTGCGGGCCTTCTCGACGTTCTCCTTGCCCGCCTGCAGCGCGGCCTGCTTCACGGCCTCGCGGTCGGCCGGCGTCCAGCTGGCCCACACGTCCTTGTTCACGACGAAGATGAGCGGGTCGGCCACGTAGTGCCACAGCGTGAGGTGCTTCTGGCCGATGGTGGGGAGCTTCGCCGCGACGAACACGGAAAGCGGGTTCTCCTGCCCGTCGACGGCCCCGGAGGAGAGCGCGGCCTGCGTGTCGGCCCAGCTCATCTGGGTGGGGTTGGCGCCGAGCGCGGTGAAGGTCTCGAGGAAGAGCGGCGAGCCCACGAGGCGGAACTTGAGGCCCTTCATGTCGGCCGGCGAGGCGATGTCCTTCTTGGAGTTGGACATCTCGCGGAAGCCGTTCTCGCCCCAGGCGAGCGGCACGACCTCGCGCTTCTCGAGGATCGAGAAGATCTCCTTGCCGACCTCGCCCTGCGTGAGGGCGTCGATCGCCTTGTAGTCGGGCATCAGGAACGGCAGCGCGAAGAGGTTCAGCTCCTTCACCTGGGGCGACCAGTTGATGGTCGAGCCGATGGCGAGGTCGATGGTGCCCTGGCGGATGGCGGTGAATTCCCGCGTCTGGTCGCCGCCCACGAGCGAGGTGCCCGGGTAGAGCTTGATGATGATGCGGCCCTGGGTCTTCTCCTTGACGAGCTCGGCCCAGCGCTCGCCCGCCTGCCCCCACGGGAAGGCCGTGCCGAGCACGGTGGAAAGCCGGTATTCGGCCCGGTAGTTCTGGGCGAGCGCCGGCAGCGAAGCGGCCAGCATGACGGCCGCACCCGCGGCCAGGATCTTCCTGCGCAACATGACTTGCTCCTCGTCTCACGTGTAATCCATCGATTATCGTCATCGGCCGCCCGCCGGGCAACCGCTTCGAGACGCATCGGGAGGGATTCGCGCGAGCCGGGGCCGCTCGCGGACGCGGGGAATCAGGCCCGCGCCACGATGAGGAGCAACAGGAGGACCAGGACGAGGCCGATCACGGGGCCGAGGTCGGTCTGGCGGTCCTTCATCAGGCGCCTCCCCACCCGCCGCCCAGGGCGCGCACGAGCCCGACGGTCGCCTGGTATTGCGCCGAGCGGACCTGCAGCGCCTGCCGGCGGTTGCGCAATTCGCTTCGCCGCGCGTCGAGGAGCTCGATCTGGCTCACGTAGCCCCCGTGGTAGCGCGCGTTGGACAGGTCGGTCGCGCGCGCGGCGGAAGCCACGGCGCGCTTCTGGGCCTCGGCCTCCTGGTCGAGCAGGCGCAGGGCGGCGAGCTGGTCCTCGACTTCGCGGAAGGCGCCGAGCACCTGCTCGCGGTACCTCGCCACCGCCTCGTCGAGCTGCGCGTTCGCGTTGCGCACGCCCGCTTCGCGCCGTCCGCCGTCGAGGACCGGCAGCGCGAGGAGTGCCCCCACGCCCCAGGCGCGCGCGGACCACTTGAAGACGTCGCTCAGCTCGGTCGAGGCGTAGCCGCCGGTCGCGGTGAGGGTCACGTCGGGGAACCACGCGGCCTGGGCCGCGCCCACGCGCTGCTGCGCGGCCAGCATCCCGTCCTGGGCGGCGGAGACGTCGGGCCGGCGGGCGAGCACCGTCCCCGGGAATGCCCGCGGGAATCGCGGGCAGCGCCGTGTTCCAGTCGTCCACCGGCAGCGCGAAGTCGGAGGCCGCGTCGCCCACCAGCACGGCGAGCGCGTGCTCGAGCTCGGCGCGGCGCCGGTCGAGCGCGAGCGCCTCGGCTTCCGTGGAGGCGAGCTCGGCGCGGGCGCGCTCGACGTCGAGCTCCGCGACGTCGCCGGCCGCGTGGCGCCGCTCCGTGAGCAGGAGCGTATCCCGGTAGGTCGCGAGCGTGCCGCGCACGATCGCGCGTTCGTCGTCGGTGGCGCGCAGGGCGAGGTAGGTCTGCGCGACCTGCGCCTGGACGAGGAGCCGCGTGCTCTGCAGCAGGCCCTCGCGCGCGACGGCATCGAGCCGTGCCGCCTCGGAGGCGTGCGAGAGCTTGCCGAAGAGGTCCAGCTCGTAGGAGAAGCCGGCGCTGGCGTGGCCGAAGGATCGCGCCGGCCCGGCGGTGTCACCCACGATGCCGCCCACCCGCGAGACGCCGCCCTGCACGCCCGCCTGCAGGGCGCGGTCGGCGTCGGTGATGCGGGCGATGGCGCGCGCCTGCTCGAGCCGCGCGGCAGCCCCCTGGATGCCGGCGTTGTTGCGTCCGGCCTTCTCGACGAGGCGATCGAGGACGGGATCGCGGAACGCCTTCCACCATTCGCCGCGCGCCTGCGACTCGGCGGGGGCCGCCACGGTCCAGCGGCCGTCGCGTTCCTTGAACGCCGCCGGCGCGGCGGCGATCGCGGAGGGTTCGACGGGCGGCAGCGCCGTCGCGCAGCCGGCGAGGAGTGCCGCGGCCACCAGGCCGGGGAGGGCGGGTTTCATGCGGGGGGCGATACGGGACAGGGTCGTCGTCATGGTCTTCAATCCGATGAGCCGGCAAAGGCCTCGCCGTGCGGGACCTGGCCGTGTTGCTTCAGGGGACGGTTCCCGGCGAGCCGGCGCAGCAGCACGTAGAACACCGGCGTGAGGAAGAGGCCGAAGGCGGTCACGCCGATCATGCCGGCGAACACCGCGACGCCCATGGCCTGGCGCATCTCGGCGCCGGCGCCGGTCGAAGTGACCAGCGGCAGCACGCCCATGATGAAGGCGAGCGAGGTCATCAGGATCGGGCGCAGCCGCAGGCGGCTGCCTCGATCGCGGCCTGCAGCGGCGTGCGCCCGGCGAACTCCAGCTCGCGCGCGAACTCGACGATCAGGATGGCGTTCTTGGCCGACAGCCCGACCAGCACGATCAGGCCGATCTGGGTGAAGATGTTGTTGTCGCCGCCGCGTGAGCCAGACGCCGGTCATCGCGGCGAGCAGGCCCATCGGCACGATCAGGATGATCGACAGCGGCAGCGTCGAGGCTTTCGTACAGCGCGGCCAGCACCAGGAAGACCAGCAGGATCGCGAGCGGGAAGACCCACATCGCGGAATTGCCGGCGAGGATCTCCTGGTAGGTCAGCTCGGTCCACTCGAAGCCGAAGCCCTTGCGGCAGCGTTTCGGCGGCGATGCGCTCGACCGCCGCCTGGCCTGGCCCGGAGGAGAAGCCGGGCGCCGGCGCCGCCGTTGATGTCGGCGGACGAGAAGCCGTTGTAGCGCATGGCCCGCTCCGGCCCGGCGCTCGGCTTCACGTTGCAGCAGCGCCGACAGCGGCACCATCTCGCCCGAGGCCGTGCGCACCTTCAGCTGCGCCGATGTCCTCGGCGCGCGCGCGGAACGGCGCGTCGGCCTGCACGCGCACCGAGTAGGTGCGGCCGAACATGTTGAAGTCGTTGACGTAGAGCGAGCCGAGGTAGATCTGCATGCGTCTCGAAGACGTCGGTCACCGGCGACGCCCAGCTGCCGCGCCTTGGTGCGGTCGATGTCGGCGTAGAGCTGCGGCACGTTGACCTGGAAGCTGGAGAACAGGCCGGCCAGCTCCGGCGCGCTGTAGGCCTTCGCCGATGAACGCCTTGCGTCGCGGCGTCCAGCGCCTCGTAGCCGAGCCCGGCGCGGTCCTCGATCTGCAGCTTGAAGCCGCCGATGTGCCGAGGCCCTGCACCGGCGGCGGCGGGAACATGGCGATGAACGCGTCCTGGATCGACGGCGAACTTCTGGTTGAGCTGCACCGCGATGGCGCCGGCCGCTCAGGTCCGGCGCCGTGCGCTCGTCGAAGGGCTTCAGCGTCGACGAAGACGATGCCGGCGTTGGAGCTGTTGGTGAAGCCGTTGATCGACAGGCCCGGGAACGCGACGGCGTTCTCGACGCCCGGGTGCTTCAGGGCGATCTCGCTCATGCGGCGGATGACCTCCTCGGTGCGGTCGAGCGTGGCGCCGTCGGGCAGCTGCGCGAAGCCGACCAGATACTGCTTGTCCTGGGCCGGCACGAAGCCGCCCGGCACCGCCTTGAACAGGCCGACGGTGAGCGCCGACCAGCACCAGGTAGACGCCGATCACGACCGCCTTGCGCGAGAGCACGCGGCCGACGCCGCCGCTGTAGGCGTCGCGAGCCGCGCCGAACACCCGGTTGAAGCCGCGGAAGAACCAGCCGAGCGCGCGGTCCATGACGCGCGTCAGCGCGGTCCTTCGGCGCGTCGTGGCCCTTCAGCAGCAGCGCCGACAGCGCCGGCGACAGCGTCAGCGAGTTGATCGGCCGAGATCACGGTCGAGATGGCGATGGTCAGCGCGAACTGCTTGTAGAACTGGCCGGTCAGGCCGCTGATGAAGGCGATCGGCACGAACACCGCGCACCAGCACCAGCGCGATGGCGATGATCGGGCCGGAGACCTCGCGCATGGCCGGTAGGTCGCCTCGCGCGGCGACAGGCCCGCCTCGATGTTGCGCTCGACGTTCTCGACCACGACGATGGCGTCGTCGACCACGATGCCGATGGCCAGCACCAGGCCGAACAGGGTGAGCGCGTTGATCGAGAAGCCGAAGAGCGTGCATCACCGCGAAGGTGCCGACGATCGACACCGGCACCGCCAGCAGCGGGATGATCGAGGCGCGCCAGGTCTGCAGGAAGAGGATCACCACGAGCACGACCAGCGCGACGGCCTCGAGCAGCGTGTGCACCACGGCCTCGATCGAGGCGCGCACGAACTGGGTCGGGTCGTAGACGATCCGGTAGTCCACGCCCTCGGGCATGTTCTGTCTTGAGCTCGGCCATCGTGGCGCGCACGTTGTCGGAGATCTGGATGCGCGTTGGAGCCCGGCGCCTGGAAGATCGGCGATGCGCCACCGCCGGCTTGTTGTCGAGCAGCGAGCGCAGCGCGTAGTCGGAGGCGCCGAGCTCGATGCGCGCGACGTCGCGCAGCCGCGTGACTGCGCCGTCGGCGCCGGTCTTGACGACGATGTCGCCGAATTCCTCCTCGTCTGCGAGGCGGCCCTGGGCGTTGACCGAGAGCTGCAGGTCGAGGTCCGGCAGGCTCGGCGAGGCGCCGACCACGCCGGCGGCGACCTGCACGTTCTGCTCGCGGATCGCGCGCACGACGTCGCCCGCCGACAGGCCGCGCGCGGCGACCTTCTGCGGGTCGAGCCAGACGCGCATCGAGTAGTCGCCGGCGCCGAAGATCTGCACCTGGCCGACGCCGTCGATGCGCGCCAGCCGGTCCTTGACGTTGAGCACCGCGTAGTTGCGCAGATAGGTCATGTCGTAGCGGTCGTTCGGCGAGAGCAGGTGCACGACCATCGTCAGGTCGGGCGAGCTCTTGACCGTGGTGACGCCGAGGCGCGCGCACCTCCTCCGGCAGGCGCGGCTCGGCCTGCGCGACGCGGTTCTGCACCAGCTGCTGCGCCTTGTCGGGATCGGTGCCGAGCCGGAAGGTGACGGTCAGCGTCATCAGCGCCGTCGGTCGTGGCCTGGCTGCTCATGTAGAGCATGCCCTCGACGCCGTTGATCTGCCTCCTCGAGCGGCGTCGCCACGGTCTCGGCGATGACCTTCGGATTGGCGCCCGGGATAGTTGGCGCGCACCACCACCGCGGCGGCACGACCTCGGGATATTCCGAGATCGGCAGGCCGGCAGCGCGAGCAGGCCGGCGAGGAAGATCAGCGACCGACAGCACGCCCGCGAAGATCGGCCGGTCGATGAAGAATCTGGAGATGTTCATGGCGCCCTGTCAGTGTTGCGCCGCGGATCAGCACGCTGCGGCGTCGGTGACGGACGGCGGTAGGCCATCGTCACGGGTCTGCGGGGCGACCAGCGCGCCCGGGCGCACGCGCTGCAGGCCGTTGACGACGATGCGCTCGCCGGGCTTGAGCCCGCGTCACGATGCGCAGGCCGTCGACGGCGGCGCCGAGCTTGACCTCGCGGTAGGCGGCCTTGTTGTCGTCGCCGACGACCAGGACGAACTTCTTGTCCTGGTCGGTGCCGACGGCGCGCTCGTTGACGAGCAGGCGCGGGCTCGGTCTTCGCGCTGGCCCATGCGCAGGCGCGCGAACTGGCCCGGGATCAGCGTGCCGTCGGGATTGTCGAACACCGCGCGCACGCGCACCGTGCCGCTCTTCGCGTCGACCTGGTTGTCGATCAGCTGCAGGCGGCCCGCGAAGGGCGTGTCGTGCGGTGCCGCCGGTGCCCATCTGCGACCGGGATGCGCTCGAGGTCTGGCTGGCACGTGCGCAGGCGCCGGGCAGGTCCTGGAGGGCGCGGGCGATCGACCTGCTCGTCCGCATCGAAGCTCGCATAGATCGGGTTGACCGAGACCAGTGTGGTCAGCACCGGCGCGCCCGGGCCGGCCGGCGACCAGATTGCCGACCGTGATCTCGAGCTTGCCGACGCGCCCGGACACCGGCGCGCGCACCTGGGTGTAGTCGAGATTCAGCTTGCGCCGTCTGCAGGGCCGCCTCGGCGGCGCGCAGGTTGGCGTCGGCCTCGTCGCGCGCGTTGACGCGCTGGTCGAGTCGCGCTTGGCGATGGTGCGCTGTTCGCCAGAGCTGCGTCGGCGCGCGCTCGAGTTCGTTCTGCGGCATAGGCCGCCGCGCCTGGGCGGCGTTGACCTGGGCCTCGGCGCGCTCGACCTCGGCCGCGTAGGGCGCGGGATCGATGGTGAGGAGGAGGTCGCCCTGCCTTCACCAGCGCGCCCTCGCGGAAATGCACGGCCTGCACCGCGCCGGCGACGCGCGAGCGGACTTCCACCCGCTCGACCGCTTCGAGGCGGCCGGAGAACTCGTCCCAGGTGGCGACATCGGCCTGGACGACGGCGGCCACCATCACGGGCGTGGGCGCGGGGGCCCGGGCGGGCGCGGCGGCATTGGAGGTGCGAAGGGCGAGCACGCCGGCCGTGAGGGCCGTGGCGGCGAAGATGCCGGCGATCGCGGTCGCGAGCCGGCGGCGGGTGGCGGTGAAAGTCGAGTTCATGCAGGTTTCCCCAGGTGAATATGTAGTAGACGATACAGAACTATTCGGCGGACTTTAGGTCGATGGACAGGCAGTGTCAAGAGATTTAATATCGGACGCTATGAAAATCGCCGCAAAACGCGCAACGGGTGGCATGGAACGCGCCTGCGAGGGGCCGGACGCGCGCCGGCCGCGGGGCCGGCCCCGCTGTTTCGACCGGGCAGCGGCCCTCGAGGCGGCGATGACGGTCTTCTGGCGAAAGGGCTTCGAGGCCACCTCGCTCGCCGACCTCACCGCGGCGATGGGCATCAATCCCCCCAGCCTCTATGCGGCCTTTGGCGACAAGGAGCGCCTTTTCCTGGAGGCGGCCCAGCACTACGAGGAGTCGCGCTTCGCGCTCTGCCCCTACGTCGAGGAGCCCACGGCGCGGGCCGCGGTCGAGCGCCTGCTCATGCACCTCGCCGACGAGCTGCCGTCGCCCGACCATCCCGGCTGCCTCATGGTGATGACGATGGCGATCACCGGGTGCTCGCAGGAGCTCAAGGACGCGCTGGCGCAGCTTCGCGCCGAGGTGCGCGGGCGCTTCCGGGCGCGCATCGAGCGCGGCGTCCGGGAGGGTGACGTCCCCGCCGGCACCGATGCCGGCGCCCTGACCGACTTCTTCGGGGCGGTGGTCTCGGGCATGGCGCTGCACGCTCGCGGCGGCGCCACGCGCAAGGCGCTCCGCGCGACGGCCGTGCAGGCGCTGCAGGTCTTCCCCGGCCTGCCCGAGGGGCGCGGCCGGAAACAGGGGCGGCGCGAGAAGCAGGCCGCCTAGGTCCGCCCCTTCGTTGCTTCCTTCAAATGTGGTCTGCATGTGGCCTCCGTGTCCAGCGAAGGCCGCAGGTTCAGGTTTCCCATGATGGGAAGGTCAAGGGGCCTTTTTCGGCCGCCGTCCCGGTCCGCCCGGCGGGGCGGAATCCGGCCCCCCGGAAGGTTTGCGTGCTAGCCTCGCGTCGCGGTCCACGGCGGTCAGGCACGGGTGTCGGCGAGCTGACTCCATCCCACAAATAGGCAGGAGGAAGAAGCGATGCGACAGGGCGTGCGGAAGGTATCGAGCCGCGGTTCCGGAGGACGCCACGGCATGGCGTTCGCGCTGGCGGCGGCGGTGCTGCTCGCCGGTTTCGCCGGCGCGGCCCAGGCGCAGGCCGGAAAGCGCGGCACGTACGCGGGCACGGTCGCCGTGTCGGGCACCGAGACGGAGAAGCACGGCACCGTGAACTACCGGGCCACCATCAAGGTGAGCCTGCCCCTGACCGAAAGCAACGAACGGTCCGCGCGCGCCGAGGTGGACGACGTCGACAAGCCCTCGGCGGTGGCCACGATCACGCAATGGGACGTGGCGAAGAGGAACGCCTCGCCGGACTCCGACGGCAAGATCACGAGCTGGAAGTGCACCCTCGCGAAGCCGGCGGAGGTGCCCATGAACGGCTCCGGCGCGCTCGACGTCGACTACAGGAAGAAGACGCACTCGATGTTCGTGGCGCTGGTGTCCACGAAGCAGATCCCGCTCGACTGCGTGAACTCCCGCTCCGGCCCCTACAAGACGCAGGTCGCGGTCGGCCTCTTCTTCGGCACCAACGAGCCGGACGTCCTACCCTGGAAGGAGCTGCCGTTCGCGGACGCCTCGCGCCTCGCCGCGAAGCACGTCCTCGTGCCCGTGAGCAACATGAAGGGCCGCTACGCCCCGCAAGAGCAGGAGTGGGACCTGCGCCTCTCCCGCTGACGCCTGTACCGGGTACATGTACCCGGTTCACGTGCCAGGTTCACGCCCGGTTCGTGTTCCCCCGGCCCCCACTCCCGGGCGGCGCGACAGGCGGCCGCGTTCGTGAAGAAATAGCCGTTGCGCTCGAAGCCCGCCATGAGCGTGGCCTTCACGGCGATGACCTCGCCGCCGTCGGCCCGCACCACGACCATCTCCTCCGGCAGGCCGTCGAGGACGTGGACCTCGGCCGGGCTTCCGTCGGCATGGCGCGAGCGGTGCAGCGTGCAGGTGGCGTAGTCGAAGAACGCGGGCCGGAAGCCGAGCATGAGCAGGGCGTTGCGCCGGCGGTCGACCTCGGCCTGCGTGACCTGCGCCACGCTCGTCCGTTCGTCGCTCATCAGGTATCTCATCGGCTGCCTCGCTCGGGTCCGCTGCATGGAAATCGATGGGACCAGTGTCCGCGCCCCCGAGGCGCGGCGCTGTGAGGCAAGTCGCATATCCGGGCACGAGGAATACGCCCGTAACCGACCAGCGGGCGGAATCGGGCGGCGAAGGGCGCCGAAGCGCCCCGTTGTTGCAGGTGAAACCGGGATCAGGGCTGCTTCACGAGGTCCACGCGCCGGTTCTTCGCCCGGCCCGCTTCGTCCTCGTTGCCGGCCACCGGCGCCAGCGGCCCCACGCCGTAGCCCTTGAGCCGCGCGGCGGCGATGCCGTAGGCGCTCGCGAGTTCCGCGGCAACGGCGTCCGCGCGGGCCTGGGCGAGCCGCATGTTGTCGTCGACCTTGCCGACGGAGTCCGTGTGCCCGACGACCCAGAGCTTGAGGCTGGGGTCGGCCTTGAGCAGCTTCGCCACCTCGTCGAGGGCCGGCTTGGACTCGGGCTTCACGACAGCCTTGCCCGTGTCGAAGTGGATGCCGTAGACCGCGACGTGGCCGGTGGCCCGCAGGTCGTTGGCGAGCGCGGCGGCGTCGGCGACGATGTGCTGCTTCATCGGGGCCTTCTCGATGACGCGAAGCCAGATGAGCCCGTTGCCCTTCTCGACCTCGACCCAGATCTCCTTGCCGTCGACGACCACCTTGCCGTTGAACCGGCGCTGCGGCTCGATCTCCGCGACGGTGCCGCCGATCTTCGTGAAGGCGGCCTCGTAGTTGCGCACGACGGCGAGCCCGCTCTGCTCCGTCTTTCCCTTCTCGATCCGGTAGGTGATGAACGTGAACCTGCCTTCCTCCTCATGCTTCTTCGCCTTCGGCAGGAAGAAGCCGTAGGACTCGTACTCCTTCGACTGGCAGTCGGTGATGTAGTAGTCCGGCATCCGGGTGGGGAAGAGCGGATGGTCCTTGCAGCCCGGCTTGTCGGGCGTTGCGAATGCCGCGGTTGCGAGGCCCAGGGACAGGACGGCGAATCCACGGGCGAGCCACGTTTTCATGGAGAACTCCTCTTGATCCGGATCGGCGGGTTGCGACGCGATCGCGGGATGGTGTCGAAGGCTCCCGCGGCCGGTCGCGCTACGGGAATGCTAGCCAGGGCGAGGCGGCCGGGATTTGTCCTGGCGCAGAAACCGCGGAGATTCAGGCCGCCGGGAGTCCCTTGAGGGTGGGCGCCAGGTCCAGCCCCGTCGCGGCCTTGAGCTTCTGGGCGGCCTCGCGCAGGACCTCGCGGACGAGGCGGATCTCGCGGCCGTTCGACGCCACCGCGACGGTGTTGCCGGCCCCGCAGGGCGGCAGCACCAGCACCTGGCCGTCGAACGCCTCGCGCAGGCGCGCCACGACCGGCGCCACGCTGCGGTGGCGCGTGAGCAGGTTCGCCGAGAGCATGCCGCCGCTCGAGAGGCGGCTGCGGGCATTGAGGTAGAACGGGAGCGACTCGAGCATGCCGGCGCGCCCCTCGGCGTCGAAGCCGTCGACGAGGATCAGGTCGAAGCGCCGGGTGGATCGCGCGAGCCAGTCGTGGGCGTCGGCGATCTCGATCCGCAGGTGCGCCGACTCCTCCGGGAGCTTGAAGAACTGGCGCGCGGCGGACACGACCTCGGGCAGGAGCTCCACGACGGTCACCTTCGCCGCGGGCCGGTGGCGGTGCAGGAAGCGCGTGAAGGACGCGGACCCGAGGCCGACCTGCAGCACGCTTCGCGGCCACGCGTCGCCCGCATGCAGCAGGAGCGGCAGCATCATCTCCCGCGTGTACTCGAGCTCGAGGGAGAACGGGCGGGCGATGCGCATCGCCCCCTGCACCAGGTGCGAGCCGAAGTGCAGGTAGCGCACACCCTGCGCTTCGCTCACCTCGATCGAGGTCATGCGGCGTTCCCGAGGTATTCCTCGAGCTGGTCGAGCGTTCCCTTGAAGCCGCCCTCCATGGACTTGTAGCCGTCCTTGAAGGTCCGTCGCTCGGAGGCCGTGGCGTTGACGGGCGCGCCGCGCAGCGTGAGGGTGGTCTTCCCGCCGGCCTCGGCGAAGGTCGTGGTGTTGAGCACTTCCAGCGGCCAGTCCGCGCTCCCCGGGTGGCGGGTCACGCCGCCCTGCGGGTCGGAGAAGGAGACCACGTAGACGAGGCGGCGCATCGGGATGACCTCGCGGAAGACGAACCGTCCCCACATCTCCTGGCCGCCGGGCGTGCGCATGCCGTAGTGGAAGAGCCCGCCGGGGCGCAGGTCCAGCGTCGCCTTGATCATGCCGAAGCCCTTGGGCCCCCACCACTTCTCCAGGTGCCCGATCTCGGTGTGCGCCGCCCACACGAGCGCCAGCGGCGCGTCGAAGGTTCGCGAGATGACGAAGGCGTCCTGCATCGCGACGTGGTCGCGCAGCCGTTCCATGCACTCCTTGAGCCCCTCGAAGGCGCCGTGCTTCTCGATCACGAAGTCGCGCGCGGCGTTCGACGGGAAGCGCATGCGCATCGTGAGGCGCGTCCTGCCGCCCTCGTCGGCGAAGTCCACCTGCACGTCGAAGTGGATCGACTCCGTCTCCCCGCCGCCGCCATGCTTGTAGACGAGGCGGGTGGGGGCCTCGACCTCGAGGAAGGTGATGATGTTCTCGTAGTCCGTGCCGTCGGGGCCGTGCATGACGAAGCGCCACTCGCCGCCCGGCCTGATCTCCACGCGGCGGGTCGTGGTGGTGAAGCCGATGGGCCCCCACCATTGCTCGAGGTGGCGCACGTCGGTCCAGGCGGACCACACGAGGTCGCGCGGCGCGTCGAGCAGGCGCGAGGCGAGGATCTCCCAGTCGGCGAGGCGGGTCGTTTCGGCGATGTCCATCATGTCCTCCCCAGGTAGTCGTCCAGCTTGTCGAAGCTCTGGCCCCAGCCGGCCTGCGCCTGGTTGGCGTTGGCCACCGAGACCGGCATGGTCTGCGTCACCGTGAGCCGGGTCCTGCCGCCCAGGTCCTCGAAGAGCACCGTCATCAGCATCTCCTCGGGGACTTCCGGGCCCATCCCGAGTTGCGTGGGCGGGACGACGTTGCCGTCTCGTCGGCGAAGTAGATCGTCGTCACGTAGCGCGCGGGCGCCACCGCCTCGCGCAGACGCCGCACAGCCAGAACTGGAACCCGTCGGGCCCGCGCATGGCGAAGCGCATGCGGCCGCCCGGCCGCGCGTCGATCGCGCACTCGGGCACGGTCCATTCGCGCGGGCCCCACCAGTGCACGAAGTGCTCGGGCTCGGTCCACGCCCGGTAGACGAGCTCGCGCGGCGCGTCGAAATCGCGCGTGAGGACGAGGAAGGGTTCGGGGCTATTTCTTTCCGGCCATGCTTCTTCTCCTTCGCCTGGAGCTCGCGCAGGTAGGCCTCCAGGCCGTCGAGCCGCTCTTCCCAGAGGCGGCGGTAGGTCTCGAGCCAATCGGTGGCGGCCTTGAGCGGCCGCGGCTCGAGCCGGCACGGCCGCCATTGTGCCTCCCGGCCGCGCGTGATGAGGCCCGCGTTCTCGAGCACCTTCAGGTGCTTGGTGACCGCCGGCAGGCTCATGTCGAAGGGCCCGGCGAGCTCGGTGACGGTGGTCTCGCCGCTCGCGAGGCGGGCGAGGATGGCCCGGCGCGTGGGGTCGGAGAGGGCGGCGAAGGTGGCGCTGAGGCGGTCGGCGGGCATGAGCGAGTTAACCACAAGGTTAATTAACCATATGGTAAACCTCAGCCCGCGGGGGCTGTCAAGCGGCGTCGATTCGGGGGAAAGGCTAGGGGCCGGCGGCGTGCGCGGGTGCCACGATGGCTAGCGCCCGCGGCGCGAGGCGCTTCAGCGCGGCCTCGAGCGCCTCGGGCTGCCCGTCGCGGACGATCTCGAGCTGGGCCCGGCGGCGATTGTCCTGCAGCAGGCGCGTGACTTCCTCGCACCAGCGCTTTGCCTCGGCGAGCTTCCCGCCCACGACCAGGATCGTGAGTCCGTCGCCGACCGCGTTGGCGAGGGAGCACAGGAGGGAGACGGCCTGCGTCGGTTCCACTTCCACGGGGCAGATCGCGACGAGCGGCCCGCGGAGCCGCCCGGAGGACGGCAGGACGAGGAGGGTCGACGGCGCCCCTGCTGCGAGCCGCACGGCTGCCGCGCTCCAGCCGGGGACGCCCATGATGGCGAGGTCCGCGTCGAGCGAGGCGGCGAGGAGTTCCTCGGTCACCGAGCCGCGGGTGACGCGAAGGGTCCAGCGCAAGGCGCGCGGCCCGGCCAGCGCGGTGAGGGCGCGCCGCGCTTCGTCGGCGTGGGCCCGCAGCGAGCGCTCCAGCGCCGCGGGGTCGATCCGGCGCGCGGCGGCCGAGGCGTAGCCCGTTTCGCGCGCGAACGGCATCCCGGCGAGGCGATGCAGCTCCTCGCTTTCCACGAACAGCGCATCGAGCTCGGCGTCGAGGTCGCCGGCGAGCATCGCCGCGGCCGCCAGCGCCGACTGGCTGTGCGGCGCGAAGTCCAGCCCCACGACGATGCGCCGGATCTTCACTTCGGCTTGCCGCGCCGCCACTCCCTGCGGCCGGGCGGGGGGGCGAAGAACGAGCGCACGCGCTCGGCGAAGGCCGCGAGGCGGTGCTCGACGCGGGCGTTGACGGTGTCCGCCGGGAAATGTCCCGCGGCATCGCGCTCGCCCGCGGGAACGCCGGTGAGGATCGCGAGGGCCTGGTCGACGGTCGCGACGGGGAAGACGGCGAACCGGCCGGCTTTCACGGCCTCGACCACTTCGCGCTTGAGCATCAGGTGGCGCACGTTCGCCGCGGGAATGATCACGCCCTTGCGCGCCGGTGAGGCCGCGCGCCTTGCAAAGGTCGAAGAAGCCCTCGATCTTCTCGTTCACGCCGCCGATGGCCTGCACGTCGCCGTGCTGGTTCACGCGACCCGGTCATCGCGATCGACTGCCGGACGGGCGCCTCGGCCAGCGCCGACAGCAGCGCGCACAGCTCCGCGCAGGAGGCGCTGTCGCCCTCGACGCCGCCGTAGTTCTGCTCGAAGACGAGGGTCGCCGAGAGCGACAGCGGCCGGTCGGTGGCGTAGCGCCCGGCGAGGAATCCCGAGAGGATCATCACGCCCTTGGAGTGCAGCGGCCCGCCGAGCTCGGCCTCGCGCTCGATGTCGACCACGCCGCCGCTGCCGAGGCGCACGCGCGCCGTGATCCGGCTCGGCATGCCGAACAGGTAGTCGCCCAGCATCACCACCGACAGCCCGTTCACCTGGCCGGCGCGCTCGCCGTCGGTGTCGATGAGCACCGTGCCCTTGCGCATTTCCTCGGCGAGACGCTCGCGGATGCGCGACTGCCTCGCTTCGCGCGCCGCGATGGCGCTGTCCACGTCCGCGGCCTCGACCACCTTGCGCCCGGCGGCGTTCGCGAGGTAGTCCGATTCGCGCAGCAGGTCGGTGAGGTCGCGCATCCCCACGGAGAGGCGCTCCGAGTCCCCGGCGGCGCGCGAGCCGTTCTCGATGAGCCGCGCGACGGCGGTGCGGTCGAGCGGGCGCAGCTTCTCGCGCCGGGCCATCGTGGCGATGACGCGGGCATAGACGCAGGTCGCTGCCCGGTGCGCGCTCGATGTCCTCCTCGAAGTCCGCGGCCACCTTGAAGAGCTGCGAGAACTCCGGGTCGTAGGCGTGCAGCAGGTAGTAGATGAGCCGCTCGCCCACCAGCACCACCTTCAGGTCGAAGCCGATGGGCTCGGGCTTGAGCCCCACGGTGCTCACGAGGCTCAGCATCTGCCCCAGGGATTCGATCCGGATCTCGCGCGAGCGCATCGCGCGCTTGAGCGCTTCCCACGCGAAGGGCTGCGTGAGGACCTTGAGCGCGTCGAGGATGAGGTAGCCGCCGTTGGCGCGGTGGAAGGCGCCCGCCTTGATGTGCATGAAGTTGGTGACGAGGGTGCCCATCTGCGCGACGTGCTCGATCCGCCCGACGAGGTTGTCGTGGGTGGGGTTGTCCTCGTAGACGATGGGCGCGCCGCCGGCGGCCTCGTGCTCGATCAGCACGTTCACCTGGTAGCGCCCGAGCGGGGACTCGGACTCCGGCTCCGGGATGGGGATCCCGAAGAGCATCGGGCGCTCGCCTTCCTTGGATTGCCGGAAGAACTCGGCATGGTCGAGCACGTCCTCGTGCAGGCTCGTCGAGGAACGCGATCACGGGCGGCAGCGCCACGTAGGCGGCCTTGAGCTCCTCGATGAGCCCCGTGACCGTCGTGCCGATCACCTGGCGGTTGAGTGCGCGGACCTTGCGCTGCGCCTCGCGGCGCATCTTGGGCACCGCCTGGATCGAGCGCGCCAGCTCCTCCTCGAGCGCGGAGATGGCCTCCTGCACCTTCTTCTGCTTCGCCTCCGACAGGGCGTGGAACTCGTCGGGGCTCATCACCTTGTCCTTGTGCATCGGCGCGAAGCCGAAGCCGCCCGGGGTGCGCACGAGCGCGATGCCCTGGCCGCGGGCCTTCTCGCCGACCGACTCGATCAGCTTTTCGTGCTGCTGCTCGAACTCGCCCTCGATCTCCTGCAGCCGCGTGCGGTACTCGTCGGTCTCGAAGGCGCCCGGGATGCCCGTGCGCAGGTCTTCCACGAGCCGCTGGAGGTCCTCGCGGAAGCGCGGGGCGCTGCCGGCCGGCAGTTCCAGCGCCTTCGGGTTGTCGGGGGCCGCGAAGTTGAAGACGTAGCACCAGTCCGAGGGCGTGGCCCGCTGCGGCGCCCGCTGCTCGAGGTAGCGGCGGACGATCGTGTGGCGCCCGACGCCTTCGGGCCCCATCGCGTAGAGGTTGTAGCCGTCGCGCTCGATGCCGACGCCGAACTGGATCGCGTCGACGGCGCGCGACTGGCCGAGGACGTCGGCGAAATCCTCCAGCTCGTCGGTCGTGGCGAAGGGAAGGCCCGCGGGGTCGCAGGCGCGGCGAAGCGCCGGCGGCTCGAGGGGTAGCGCTGCAACAGGATTGGGCATGGAAGACACCCCCGGACAACCAGTTTCCGCCCGGAGGGGGGCCGACTGTTGACGCGCATCAAGCCCCGGGGAATGCCGCCGCGCAGGCAGGGCGCCGCGGCGTTAGCATGGGCGGCCCAACCGCCCCGCCCGGAGGAGTTTCCATGGTCCTGCTCGAATTCACGATGTCCCCCTTCGACAAGGGGGAAAGCCTCAGCGAGTACGTCGCGCGCTCGATCGACATCATCGACAGGAGCGGCCTGCCCTACCAGCTCACCCCCATGGGAACGATCATCGAGGGCGAGTGGGACGAGGTCATGGGCGTGGTCACCGCCTGCTTCGAGCGGATGCGCGCAGGATTGCGCCCGCGTCTCCACCTCGATCAGGATCGACTACCGGGCCGGGAAGAGCGGGCGCCTGAAGAGCAAGATCGAGGCGATCGAGTCGAAGCTCGGCCGCAAGCTCTCCACCTGATCGTGCCAGGCTCGACGTGCCTGGCACGCGAACCTGGCACGCGAGCCGGCACCGAGGGTCAGTTGGGGGTGACGCCGGAGGCCTTCACGACCTTGGACCACTTCTCCACTTCCGAGGCGATGCGCTTGCCGAAGTCCTCCGGCGAGCCGGTCATGGGTTGGCCGCCGAGCTCGGCCAGGCGCGCCTTCATCTTCGGGTCGTTGAGGGCGCGGTTCACCTCGGCGTTGATCTTGTCGACGATCTCCCTCGGCGTGCCCTTGGGCGCGCCCAGGCCGAACCAGGCCACGGCCTCGTAGCCGGGCACGGTCTCCGCGACGGTGGGCACGTCGGGCATCGAAGGCTCGCGCGTCGTGGTCGTCACCGCGATGGCGCGGATGCGCCCGCCCTTGATGTGGCCGGCCGAGGAGGGCAGGTTGTCGAAGAGCACGTGGACCGTGCCCCCGATGAGTTCCGTGAGGGCCGGGCCCGCGCCCTTGTACGGCACGTGCAGCATCTTGCAGCCCGTCATCATCATGAAGAGCTCGCCCGACATGTGCACCGAGGTGCCCGCGCCCGAGGAGGCCATGTTGATCTTGCCGGGATTCGCCTTGCAGTAGGCGATGAACTCGGCCACGGTCTTCGCCGGGAAGGCGTTCGTGACCTCCATGACGTTCGGGGAGGTGATGAGGCCGGCCACGGGCGCCATGTCCGTGAGGATGCTGAACGGCAGGTTCTTGTAGAGCGTGTGGTTGATGCCGTTGGCGGGGTTCACGAGGAAGAGGGTGTAGCCGTCGGGCGGCGACTTCAGCGCGAAATCCGCGCCGATGTTGTTGCCGGCGCCCGGCTTGTTCTCGATGATGAACTGCTGGCCCATCTTCTCGCTGAGCCACTGCGCGATGATGCGCGCGAGCACGTCCGTGGTTCCGCCGGGCGGATAGGACACGATGATCTTCACGGTGCGCGTCGGGTAGTCGGCGGCGAAGGCCGGACCGGCTCCGACGAGCGCGGCGAAGAGCGCGACGGCGGCGAAACGGGCGAATCGAATCATGGAACTTCTCCTCGTGCGGGGTTTTTCGAAGGCGCGCTTCGGGAGCGCTTGCCTCCATGGTAATGAATAGGAGGCCGTTGCACTACACGGCCCGCTTGCGCCCGTGTTTACCCGGCCTGGGGTACTGGACGATCTTCGCGAGGCGCGTCTCGAAGGGATCCCGCCGCGACAAGCCCGCGACCTGCCGGCCGGACACCAGGGGGTAGTGGCGCAGCGCGACCAGCCGCTCGTGCACGTCCCAGCACGCCTTCTTCGGCGTCACCCACAGGTCCGTGTCCACCTGCCGCAGGTCGAAGGCGCCCGAGTAGCTGCGCAGCGTGTGCCGGCCCTTCCGGTCGCAATACTCGTGGAAGTAGGAGAGCGCCAGCTCGCGAAGCGACCGGTAGATGGGGTCGCGGTAGCGCAGCACGCCCCCGTTCGTCTTCGAGATCGCCCCCCAGAACCGCCCCTTCCGGTAGACCGCGATGCAGTGCGGGTAGTCGGAGAAGTCGCAGTCCAGGTGCACGACGAGCGGCGGTTTTCCGTGGACCCACAGCGCGCATGCGGCGACGAAGGCGCCCTCGAGGCAGTGCGCCCGCCGCTGCCGCAGCACCTCGCGCGCCGACAGCAGCGTCTCGCCGCCGGTCTCGTGGTTGGCCGGGATGCGGTTGAGGAAGGCCTGGATCTTCTGCGGCGTGTCCAGGCGCTCGAGCGCGGCGAACTGCCCCCCGGTGAGTCCCAGGTCCTCGCGGCGTGCGAAGCGGCGATGGCGGAGCAGGGCCATGCGGGGCGACTCCGGTCGAGACCGGCGCGGGAGCCGCGCCGGGCGGGGCGTCAGGACGAGCGGCCGACGATCTGCGCGGTGGCGATGAGCTCCTTCAGCAGCGCCATCGACGCCTGGCCCGACATCGCATACGGGTCGAGCGAGCGTCGTCTCCGAGTACTTGAGGAGCGTCGACGGGTTCACCTTGGCGAGGTTCACCTGGCCCATCGTCCAGCTGGCGAACTGGCGCTCGGCGACTTCCTCGTAGTGCAGGACCACCACGTTCTTGTGGCGCTCGTCGCGCACGATGTCGTTGTAGAGGAGGTTCACCGCGGTGCGCCCGCCCTCGAGCACCTGCATGAAGGTGTCGCCGCTCTGGCACAGGATCCCGGTGATCCCGAGCGCCGGGTTGTGCTTGCGCGACTGCTCGAGGATCGATTCGATGACCTCGGAGGTCACGGGCTTCGAGGAGTGGCTGGCGTAGAGGAGGCGGACGAGCATGGGGTTCTCCTAGGCGTTCTTTCTCTGCAGCAGGGCGAGGAACTCGCGGCGCAGGTTCGCGTCCTTGAGGAAGGAGCCGCGCATCACGCTGTTGATCATCTTGGAGTCGGTGTCCTTCACCCCGCGCCACTGCATGCAGAAGTGGTCGGCCTCCATCACGAGCGCCAGCCCGTCGGGCTTGATGCGGTCCTGGAGGAGGTCGGCCAGGCGCGTGACGGCTTCCTCCTGGATCTGCGGCCGGCTCATCACCCAGTCGCACAGGCGCGTGTACTTGGAGAGCCCGATGAGGTTCGAGTGCTCGTTGGGCATCACGCCGATCCAGACCCGCCCGATGATCGGGCACAGGTGGTGGGAGCAGGCGCTCCGCACCGTGATCGGCCCCACGATCATGAGCTCGTTCAGGCGCTCGATGTTCGGGAACTCGGTGACGGGCGGGATGGCCGTGTAGCGGCCCCGGAAGACCTCCGTGAGGTACATCTTCGCGACCCGCCGGGCGGTGCCCTGCGTGTTGTGGTCGCTGTCGGTGTCGATCACGAGGCTCTCGAGCACCTGCTGCATCTTCGCCTCGACCTCGTCCAGGAGCGCCGGCATCTCTTCGGGCTCGATGTACTTCGCGATGTTGTCGTTCGCGTGGAAGCGCTCGCGCGACTTGCGCAGGCGCGCGCGGATCCGTTCCGACACCGGGAGGGCGGCATCCCCGGGCGGCGAGGGCTTGGCGGTCGGCTTTTCGTCCATGGAATGGGGGGCGCGGCGCGTTCGGAACCCCTATCGTAACCGGCATCGGCCGGGGCATGGGCCGCGCGCGGCCGGACCGGTAAAATGGGCCTCCCACGCAGGATTCACCCAGAAAAGGAACGGATACATGAAAGCTTCACAGATCCTCGTCGCGGCGGCAGGGCTCGTCGCGGCGTTCGGCCCGGACACGGCCATGGCGCAGGCGGCCTCGGACGAGGTCAAGCGCGTATGCCGGTCGACGACCACCCAGGTCGCCAGCATGATCGAGTCGGCCAAGCAGCGCGGGCTGAAGGACCTGGAAAGCGGCGTGTCGAAGCCCTCCGACAACTGGGGCGAGCAGGTGGCGATGTACATGATCCAGGCGGCCAACCGCTCCGACAGCCTCTCCCAGAGCGAGCTCGCGTCGCTGGGCTACGCCTACTGCGTGGAGCGGCGCCCGCGGGGATGACCCTCCCGGCAGGGCACGGCTCTCCCGGGGATGTGAGCTTTTCCTGATCCAACCCGGTGTCGCCCCCGCTCCCGGGGTGTACACAGGAGGGAAGGCGGATTCCCGGGAGGACAGGGGCGTGAAGCCCACCGAGTGGTCGTTCCTCGATTCGACGTGGCGCTGGGCCAGCTTCGCGACCGACGCGAGCTGGGCGCAGGCCGCCGGCCGCGTCGCCATCGAGCGCCTGCAGGCCGACCGCCTGTCGCGGCTTCTCGGCTGGACGGGCCGCCATTCGCGCTTCTACGCCGGGCTCTGGGGAAAGCTGCCGCGCCGCGACCTGCGCCTGACGGACCTCCCGCACGTGCACAAGGCGGACCTGATGGCGCACTTCGACGACTGGGTGACGGATCCCGCCGTCACGCTGAAGGGCGTCGAGCGCTTCGTCGAGGACCCGGCGCGCATCGGGCAGCCGTTCCTCGGAAAGTACGCGGTCTTCTCGAGCTCGGGCACCACGGGCGTGCCGGGGCTCATCGTCCATGACGGCGACGCGCTCGCCGTCTACGACGCGCTGGCCGCCACGCGCATGGGCGCCCTCGCGCCGGCCTGGAACTGGAACGAGCCGCTCACGGGGCACCGCTACGCGCTCATCGCCGCGACCGAGGGCCATTTCGCGGGCGTGGTCGGGTGGGAACGCCTTCGCACCCTGCACCCCTGGTTCGAGGCGAACGCGCGCGTCTTCCCGGTGACGGCGCCGCTGCGCGAGATCTGCGCGCAGCTCGACCGCTTCCAGCCGACGGTGGTGGCGTCCTACGCGACGGTGCTGCGCGCGCTGGCCTACGAGAAGGACGCCGGCCGCCTGGCGATCAAGCCCCGCGTCCTCTGGTACGGCGGCGAGTGGCTCGCCCCGATGGCGCGCGACCACATCGAGCGCGCCTTCGGCTGCCGCGTGGCGGGCGACTACGGGGCCTCCGAATTCCTCAACATCGCCTTCGAGTGCGAGCTCGGGGCCCTGCACGTGAACGACGACTGGGTGGTGCTCGAGCCCGTGGACGAGAACTACCGGCCCGTCCCGGCGGACACGCCGTCCGCCTCGGTCCTCGTCACCAACCTGGCCAACCGCGTGCAGCCCCTCATCCGCTACGAGCTGGGAGACAGCGTCACGCGCGTGTCGAAGCCCTGCGCCTGCGGGCGCCCCTTCCCGGTGATCCGCGTGGACGGCCGCCGCGACGAGATCCTGCGCCTGCACGACAGCCGCGGCCACGAGGTGCCCATCATGCCCATGGCGCTGTGCACGGCCGTGGAGGAGGGCTCCGAGGAGCACCGCTTCCAGGTGGTGCAGACGGGCCCGCGGGCGCTGCGGGTGCGCGTGGAGCCGGCCGCGCGGGTGCGCGACGCGCCTGCCCGCGTGAAGGAGGCGCTGGTGCAGTTCCTGGCCCGGCAGGGGCTCACGCGCATCTCGATGCGCGTCGACTCCGGTGCGATCGCCGCCCACCCCGTGAGCGGCAAGTTCCGGCAGGTGTGGCGCGAGAAGCCGCGCCACCCCGCCTAGCGACGCGAGGCTACCTCGTCCAGACGGCCCGCACGAGGTTCTCGTCGGACTCGTAGCGGACCTTGAGGTTGCCGTCGTAGGCCGCGCGCACGGCGTTGGCGATGGCGCGGGCCAGGTGGTTGCCGGTGGTCGTGATCTCGAGCGAGCCGGCGCGTTCGCCGATGCCCATCACGCGCTCCAGCGGATGCTCGGCCTTCTCGTGCTCCTCGCGCGCCTCGACGAGCTTCTTCAGTTCGTCGCGGTGCGCCTGGACGAACGGCCCCTTGAGGGTGACGTAGCCGCCCGGGAACCGGTCGTGGATGCGCAGGCAGGCCGGGCAGGTGGTCGAGATCGCGTCCTTGGGCACCGGGCCCCAGGCCCAGCGGCCCTTGTGGAAGACGACGCCGCATTCCGGGCACCGCGCGTCATGGGCGGGCTTGGCGACGTCGACATAGGGATCCATGTGGCGGGGCGCGTAAAGCGTCTCGTGCCGCACTTCGTTCGTGTGGCGATGCGGGGTGGCTTTCATCGCTGTCTCCGATGGGGAAATGTCCCCAGCTCGAATGTACGCGCCGGGGAGGGGCCCGCTTTTGCCCCGGATCAATCGCCGGCCAGTTTGGGCGGGGCCGGGAAGGGCCGGTAACAGGCCGGGGTCGTCGTTCCGCTAGACTCGCCGCTTCGCCCGCCCCGCCGCCCATGACCGCCCGCCCTGCCGCCCTCGCCTTCATCTTCGCCCTCGTCGTGGTGGACGTGATCGCCATGGGCGTGGTGATCCCGGTGCTGCCCAAGCTGGTGGAGAGCTTCGAGGGGGGCGACACGGCCCGCGCGGCCGCCGTCTACGGGGTGTTCGGCACGGCCTGGGCGCTCATGCAGTTCTTCGCCATGCCGATCCTGGGGGCGGCTTCCGACCGCTTCGGCCGGCGGCCCGTGATCCTCGTCTCCTGCCTGGGCCTGGGCCTGGACTACTTCCTGATGGCGCTGGCGCCCAACCTCGCCTGGCTCTTCGTCGGGCGCGTGATTTCCGGCATCACCGCGGCCAGCATCTCGACGGCCTTCGCCTACATCGCCGACGTGTCGCCGCCGGAGAAGCGCGCGGCCGCCTTCGGGATGATCGGCGCGGGCTTCGGCCTGGGGTTCACCCTCGGCCCGGCCCTGGGCGGCCTGCTGGGGGGGATCGACCCGCGCCTGCCGTTCTGGGTGGCGGGGGTGCTCGCGCTGGCCAACGCGGCCTACGGCTACTTCGTGCTGCCGGAATCGCTGCCGAAGGAGAAGCGCTCCCCCTTCCGGTGGGCGCGCGCCAATCCCGTGGGGTCGCTGAAGCTCCTGCGCTCGCACCGGGAGCTCTACGGGATCGCCGCCGTGCTCTTCCTCATGCAGCTCTCGCACGTGGTGTTCCCGGCGGTGACCGTGCTCTACATGGGCTACCGCTACGGCTGGGGCGAGATGACCGTGGGGCTGGTGCTCGCCGCGGTGGGCGTGTGCTCGATGATCGTGCAGGGCGGGCTCATCCGCCCGGTGGTCAAGCGCATCGGCGAGCGGCACGCGCTGGGCGCCGGGCCTCGCGTTCGGCGCCCTCGGCATGTCGATCTACGGCGCGGCGCCGGTGGGCTGGATCTTCCTCGCCGGGATTCCCGTGATGGCCCTGTGGGGGCTCGCGGGCCCCTCGGCGCAGGCGATCATGAGCCGGCGCGTGAGTCCCTCGGAGCAGGGGCAGTTGCAGGGCGCGACCTCCAGCCTGCAGGCGATCACCGGCATGATCGGGCCGACGCTCTTCACGCAGGTGTTCGCGCAGTCCATCGCCAAGGGCTCGGGCCTGCACGTGCCCGGCATGGCCTTCTACGTGGCCTCGGCGCTGCTGGTCCTCTCGGGGATCATCGCGTGGCGGGTGACGCGCCCCCGGGCGGACCTTCCACCGGCACCATGACTTCGTTGCGGCGCAGGAACGGGAGCGTCCACGGCGGGTCGTAGCGCGCGAGCTGCGGCGTGCCCGCGGGCTCGAACCCGGCGGCCTTCAGCCACGCGAGGAGCTCGCCGGTCTTCTCCTTCACCTTGCCTTCTCCCGCGAAGCCCGTGAACTTCACCACCGCCATCGTCTTCGCCGGGACCTCGCGCAGTTTCACGCGGTCGTCCTTCGGCCTGGGCAGCGTCGCCATCGTGTACTGCGACGGCATGACGAAGTGCATTCGGTACCGGTTGCCCTCGGGCTCGGTGGTCACGGGCGCCGTCATGGCGATCTTCGCGGGCGCCGCCTCCATCGTCACCGGGGCCGTCATGGAGACCTTCTCGCTGCCCGCCCCGCTCGCGGCAACGTTGTTTCCGAAAATGTAGCCCGCGATGACGCGGAAGCCGTCGTTGGAGGCGCCCCGAAGGTCACCCTCGACCCAGGTCTCGGCGACGATCATCGGGGCGTAACGGCGAATCTCGAAATCGCCGCTCTGCTTCAGGGTCTCGAAGGCGGGTTCCTCGATGGTGGCCATGGCGGGAAGGGCCGCGAGGGCGGCCGTCAGGGCGAGGGGGGCGGTGCGGGTCATGGAGTCGGTTCGGGGAGCATAGGCTCCAATCGACATCACTGTCGGCCGGAAGTTCGATCCCGCGGGGCCCGATGCTAGACTTCGGGCCCATGAAGCGCGTCGCCTTTTCCTCGCCGCTCCACGACGCGCTCTTCGTGGGGCGCAGTTCCATCACCGGCCGCGGGCTCTTCGCGGGCTGCTTCATCCCGAGGCGCGCCAAGATCGGCGAGTTCGAGGGCGAGATCGTGACGATCGCGGAGGCGCGGCGGCGCGCGGCGAAGCTCAGGATCGTCGCCATCGTCGAGCTGGAGAGGAAGGCCATCGACGCGCGCGGCATGCGCACGGGCTTCCGCTTCATCAACCACTCCTGCGAGCCCAACACCTTCATGCGGCGGACGAAGGACCGCGCGGAGTTCTACGCGCTTCGGGACATCGCGAAAGGCGAGGAGCTCACGGTGGACTACGAGGACAGCCACCATGAGGGACGATTGCGGTGCCGCTGCGGCGCCGCGCGTTGCCGGGGCTGGATCTAGGGGAGGCAAGCGGACCAACCGGAGGAGGGCGTCATGACAGGTACAACGAAACCCTGCAAGGCGTGCGGCGGCGAAACGAAGATCACCGCGCTCAAGGCGGTGACGCACGGGTTTCGCGCGGCGGACATCCACGTCGACCGCTGACGGCTCGCCTGGAAAGATGCGCTTGCCTCGACCCGAGGCTCAGTTCGCGGGCAGGGGGCCGCGATCGGTGGATCCCTGATCCAGATCAATACAGTGGCGTTATTATCCCATTGCGATTGACGTAACAATTGCAAGGCCGGTACTTTCGACCCCGACGATGGCACACGAGCGCTGCCGCCTCGCATCGAGTTGAGTTGCAGGTTGCGCGCAGAGCCGTGCCCGCCCAAGAACAACAAGAGGGGGATGGAACATGGGAGCGCGCGCCACGGCCGTCATCGTCCTGCTCTTCGCCCTGTTTTCCGGTGCGCCGCCAGCGAGTGCGGGCGACGAGGTCTTCACCGACGTCTGGTACTACATGGCGCCGGGCTTCAAGGGCTCGGCGCCGCAGGCCGCGCAGAAGCTCGCCGACCAGGACACGATCTGCACCAACAGCATCGTCACCGGTTGCACGCCGACCTACCCGGGAGGGCCCTCCCAGGCCTGCACGATCCAGTGGTTCGACCCGCCGACGGGGTGCGCGAAGACCACGACCACGACACCGACCTACAACTGCGAGGGCCTGGTCTTCTACCCGGTGAATTCTTCCTTCGCGTACTGCGGGCACTACCGGAACACGACGGCGCCCTACCATACCGAGAAGATGAAGGGCGACCCCAGCAACTGCCCGACGTGTCCCGGCGCGGGCAACCCCATCAACATCGGAACCGGCAACAAGTTCCAGCGCGAGGTGGATTTGCCGGCCACGTCGAGCGGGCTCGAGTTCGTGCGCTTCTACAACTCCGCGGACAATGGCGCCATCACGCACATGGGTGCGAACTGGCGACATTCGTGGATGAGGGCGGTGCGGCTGATGGCCCAGGGCGTGATCTACGCACGCAGGGCGGACGGCAAGGCGCTGCAATTCACGCAGGCGGGCTCGCTGTGGAACCCCGACCCCGACGCGGCGGCATGGCGGCTGGAGAGCCTTGCCTCGGGATGGCGTCTCACAACGGCCAGCGACGAAGTCGAGACCTACGACGCTTCCGGCGCCCTGGCGAGCGTCACCGATCGCGCAGGCCGGACCACCACCCTTGCCTACAGCGACGGGACCGCCTCGGGGCCCAACGGCCAGGTGTTCGAAGACAGTTCCGATGCGATTCCCCTGGGGCAGCTCCTGCGCGTGACCGACTTCCAGGGCCGGACGCTTCGCTTCGGCTACAGCGCCTCGGGGCGGCTCGTCCGGATGACCGATCCCGCGGGCCTCGATTACCGGTACGCCTTCGAGGGCACGACCCAGAACCTGCTCTCCGTCACCTATCCCGATGCGCGCGTTCGCGGCTACCTCTACAACGAGGCGGCGTACACCAATGGCGCGAACATGCCCAATGTCCTTACCGGCATCACGGACGAGAACGGGGCGCGGTATGCGACCTTCACGTACCAGTACGTGGGCTCCCCCATCGTCTCCAACATCAAGGCCACCTCGACCAGCCACGCCGGAGGCGCGGACCGATACCAGATCACGTACGGCGCCACGGGAAGCGCAACGGCGGTGCTCGACCCCCTCAACACAAACCGATCGGTCACCTTCCAGGTCGTGCAGGGGCTCGCGCTCAATGCGACCAGGACGCAGCCCTGCCCCGGGTGCGGGAGCCCGACGGCCACCTCGACCTCGACCTTCGACGCCAACGGCAACGTGGCCAGCCGCAAGGACTTCAATGGCAACCTCTCCTGCCACGCCTACGATCTGGCACGCAACCTGGAGACGGCCCGCACCGAGGGCCTATCCGGGAGCGGCACCTGTATCGCCCGGGTGACGACGCCGGCCACGCGAACCATCACCACGGAATGGCACCCGCAGTGGCGAAGCCCCAGGCGAATCGCCGAGGCGCTCAGACTCACGAGCTTCAGCTACCACGGGGAGGCGGGCGTGTCGTGCGCCCCCGCGGGGGCGAGCACGGATCTCCTGTGCTCGAAGACGGTCCAGGCGACGACGGATGCGAACGGGTCGGCCGCCTTCGGCGCGGCCCCGGATGGCGCGGCACGCACCTGGAGCTACGCCTACAACGCGCAGGGGCAGGTGATTTCCGTCGACGGTCCGCGCACGGATGTCGCGGACACCGTCGCGAACGCCTACCACGCGACCGATGATCCGGGCGGCAACTACCGCGCGGGCGATCTCGCCTCCACCACCAACGCGGTTGGGCACACGACTTCCTTCACGCACTACGATGGCCAGGGGCGCCTGAAGCGCATGGTGGATGCCAATGGCCTGGAGACCCTCCTCGACTACTGGCCGCGCGGCTGGCTCAAGAGCCGGGCCGTGGGGAGTGCGGCAACGGGGTTCGAGACCACGGCCTACGACTACGACTTCGCGGGCCAGCTCGCGAAGGTGACGATGCCGGATGCGAGCTATATCGAGTACGGCTACGACGACGCGCACCGCCTCGTGTCGATGCGGGACGGCCTGGGCAACCGCATCGCCTACACGCTCGACGCGGCCGGAAACCGCGTCGCGGAGCAGGCCTTCGATGTCGCCAACACGCTCTCCCGGGCGCACACGCGCGAGTTCGACGCGCTCGGCAGGCTCTATCGCGACATCGGCGGGACCACACCCGCCTCCCAGGTCACGACACAGGGGTTCGATGCCAACGGCAACGTGGCCTCGATCCTCGACCCGCTGGCCCGCAGCACCACCCAGCTCTTCGACGCCCGCGACCGCATGACGGAGTCGCGCGACCCGTTCAACGGGGCCGCCTTCCCCACGCGCTACGCCTACAACGGCCAGGACCGGCTCACGCAGGTGGTCGACCCCAAGGGGCTCGCGACCAACTATGCGGTCAACGGCACGGCGAGACGCTGGCGCATTCGAGCCCGGACACCGGCACCACGGCTTCACTTTCGATGCCGCCTCGAACCTCAAGTCGAAGCTCGACGCGCGGGGCATCTCGGCGACCTACACTACGATGCACTGAACCGCATCACCCAGATCGCCTACCCGGACGAGACGGTCACCTACGCCTACGATGCCTGTGCCAACGGGATCGGGCGGCTGTGCTCGGTTTCCGACCGCACGGGAACCACTGCCTGGACCTACGACCTCAAGGGCCGCGTCACCTCGAAGACGCAGACGGTGGGCGCCCTCGCGCAGACGGTGAGCTACGCCTACAACGCCGCCGGCCACTCGTGACGGTGACCACCCCGGGAGGTCAGGTCATCGAGTACGGCTACGCCAACAACCGGCCGGTGTCGGTGAGGGTGAACGGCACCACGGTGCTGGACCAGGTCTTCTACGAGCCCTTCGGCCCGAACGGCGGCTGGCGGTGGGGCAATTCCACGGGCGCGGCACCCAACTTCCACACGCGGCTATTCGATGCGGATTTCCGCATCCAGAGCGTGGAGTCCGACCTGCCGCTCTCCGGCACGGCCAAGGTGATCGGCAAGAGCTTCGCCTGGGACGCCGCGAGCCGCATCACCTCGATCGCGGATCTCGCCGACGCGGCGCTCACCGCGACCTACGGGCACGACACGCTCGACCGCCTCACGAGCGCCAACAAGGGGGCGAGCGCCTGGGGCTACACCTTCGACGGCGTGGGCAATCGCCTGACCAGCGCGGTGAATTCCGCCTCGACCACGTACGCGTACGTGCCGGGCAGCCACCGCCTGCATCGCTCTCGGGGGCGCAGGTGAAGAGCTACACGTTCGACGCCGCCGGGAACATGACCTCCGACGGCACCGCCACCTGGACCTACGGCGGCCACAACCGGCCCACGCAGGTGCAGGTGGGGGGCACGACGACCACGTATTCCATCAACGCGCTGGGCCAGCGGGTGAGGAAGGCGACGGGATCGAGTGCCACCCGCTTCGTCCACGACGAGGCCGGACGCCTCCTGGGCGGTACACGGACGCCGGCGCCCTGATTGCCGAGACGATCTGGCTGGACGACCTCCCGGTGGCCGTGGTGAAGGCGCAGCCGGCGGCACCGGCCGAGCAGACGATCGACAACGGCGCCCCCGGGTTCTCCACCACCGGCACCTGGGCGGCCTCCACCAACGTGGCCGGCTACCAGGGCACGAACTACCTCGCCCACGCCCCGGGCGCGGATGCCATCGGCGCGGTCGTCGTGGACAACACGGATGCCGGCTTCGGGGTGACGGGCGACCTGGGCAGTCTCCACCTCCGTCGCCGGCTTCCTGGGGCCAACTACCGCACCCATGCGGCCAACGGCGAGCCCCCGTCGGCCATCGTGGTGGACAACGAGAGCGCCGGGGCAAGCTCCACCGGCACGTGGCCCACGAGCACCGGCGCCCCGGGCTACATGGGCACGAACTACCAGAACCATGCCGGCGGCACCGGGGCCAACACCTTCACCTGGACCGCGACCCTCCCGGCCGCCGGGAGCTACCAAGCCTGGGCCCGGTGGACGGCGAGCACCAACCGCGCGACCAACGCCACCTACACCGTCGCCACCGCCTCGGGGAACCAGGCCGTCGCGGTGAACCAGCAGGTCAACGGCGGCACCTGGCAGCTCCTGGGCACCTGGGCCTTCAACGCCGGATCGGCCAGCGTCACCCTCACCGACCAGGCCAACGGCTACGTGATCGCGGACGCGGTGATGTTCGTGCCGGCAGGGGCGCAGCCCAGCACCGCCACCTGGCAGGCGAGCCTCCCCGCCGCCGGCAATTGGCGGGTCTCCGCGCGCTGGCCCGCGCACCCGAACCGGGCGACCAATGCCACCTTCCGGGTGCAGACGCCTGGGGGAACCATCCCCGTCACCGTGAACCAGCAGGCCAACGGCGGCGCCTGGACGATCCTGGGCACCTATGCGTTCAACGCGGGCGCCACGGCGATCTCGCTCGACGACCAGGCCGATGGCTACGTCATCGCCGATGCGGTGAAGTTCGAGCCGGAAGGCGCCCTTCCTGAGAGCGCCACCTGGACCCCGCGCTATCGCAGCCCGGCCAGGTTCGATGTGTACGCCAGGTGGACCGCGCTCTCCAACCGCAGCGCCGCCGCCCGGTACGTGGTCACGCACCAGGGCGGCACCGCAACCGTCACGCAGAACCAGCAGGCCAACGGCGCCACCTGGAACCTGCTGGGCACCTGGACCTTCGCCCCCGGCCAGGGCGTGCGCCTCGAAGCGAGTGATAGTGGGTATGTGATCGCGGACGCCCTCCGCTTCACCCCCTCAGCCGACCAACCCTCGACGGGCGGGCTCTTCTACGTCCACCCCGACCACCTGGGCACGCCGCGCGTCATCACCAAACCGGCCGACAACGCGCTCGTGTGGCGGTGGGAGAATGCGGAACCCTTCGGCAATTCCATCCCGAACGAGAATCCCTCGGGGCTCGGGAGCTATGTGTACAACCTGAGATTCCCGGGGCAGTATTTCGATATGGAGACGGGGCTGCACTACAACTACTTCCGCGATTACGACCCGGG
>CAWAOC010000020.1:0-36552 GCA_963783635.1 uncultured Gammaproteobacteria bacterium | reverse complement strand
GGGCGGCGCTGCCGCTCACCGTCGTGTGCATCGTGGCCGCGGCGGGCGCGGCGGCATGGCTCGGCTTCGCCGGCTGGACCGGTGCGCCGTTCCCCGGCCAGTTCGTCCTCTCGCCGCCCACCGCCTTCAGGAAGGCCATGGTGCTGGCGCTGGGCATACCCATCCTGCTCGTCTTTCGGGACGACTTCGGCGAGGGCCCGTTCTATCCGCTGATCCTCTCCTCGCTCTACGGCGTGTGCCTGCTTGCCTCCGCGGACAGCTTCCTCACGCTCTTCCTCGGCGTCGACTACATGTCGATCCCGGTGTACGTGCTGGTGCTCATGGGCTTCCGCCGGCCCGAGAGCGCGGAGGCCGCGCTCAAGTTCCTGGTGCTGCTCGGAACGGCGAGTGCCTCGTTCCTGATGGGTGCCTCTCTCATCTACGGTTCCACCGGATCGCTCTGGGGTCGGGAGCTTCGCCCTCGCCCTGGACTCCGCCGCGACCTGCTCGCGGGCACGGCCGCTGGTGATGATCGTCTCGTCGTTCTTCCTCAAGGCGGCCATCGTCCCGTTCCACGGCTGGGCCCCGGATCCTGGCGAGACGACGTCAGCGTGCCGTCCACGGCGTACATGGCCACGCTGGTGAAGGCGGGCGTCCTCATCGCCGCGGCGCGCGTCTTCGGGGCCACCGCCCCGGTCGGCGAGCCGCTCGTTGGCCTGCTCACAATCCTGCCCGTTCATCTCCATCGTCTGGGGCAACCTCACCGCCATGCGCCAGCCCGGGCTGCGCCGCATGATCGCGTACTCGTCGATCGCGCACGCCGGCTACCTCTTCTTCGCCTTCCTCGGCGACGGGCCCGGGGCGCTTCCAGGCGGTGGTCTTCTACCTCGCGGCCTACGGCGTCATGAACGTGCTCGCCTTCGCGGCGCTGCCGGCGAACGACGAACGACGTCGAGCGCGACAGGCTCGAGAACCTGAAGGGGCTCTTCGCGCACGCACCCGTTCGCGGCGCTGCTGATCGGCATGGCGATGCTCTCGCTCGCGGGCATCCCGCCGTTCCCGGGCTTCGTCGCCAAGTTCCTCATCTTCAAGAACGTGATCGCCGCGGGCTACATCGACCTGGGCCGTGCTCGGCCTCGTGGGCAGCTACCTCGGCATCTACTTCTACCTGCGCGTGATCCAGTTCATGTTCATGAGCCCGGCGCGCCGTCGACCGCCGGCCACGCGCCCTCGCGCGGGCATCGCCATGGGCGCGGGCCTCCTGTGCCTCGCGGGCTCGATCGTGATCGCGCGTGCTGCCGGGCCTGCTTCCTCGCCGCGGTTCTAGGGCCGCGTTTCCCCGGGTTGGCTTCGGAAGGGCGGAAAAGCTATAATTCCGGGCTTTCCGCAGCACGCTTTCGCAGCACTCCATGGCCTGGTAGCTCAGTTGGTAGAGCAGAGGACTGAAAATCCTTGTGTCGGTGGTTCAATTCCGCCCCAGGCCACCAAATTCCGAAAGCCCGCCTCGCGCGGGCCTTTCCTGTCTTGCGCAGTCGGTTTCAAGCTAGGTGGAGCAGGCTTTTTCACCCATCCCCATGGCAAGCGCGACTCACCCGCTGAACGAGCCGGTCCTTGCCGCCCTCACGAAGGATCCACGCCCATGGCATCTCACATCGACCTGCTGAAAATCGCCCAGGAAGAGCAGAACGGCGACCTGTTCAAGCTGCTCGACTGATCTACAAGCGCTCGCCCACCAAGCCGACCGGTATCCGAACGCGGTGATCTGGCAGGGCGGCAACTTCGCGGGCGGCGTCAAGCCGGTGGCCCATGCGCTGACCGACGCCTACGCGATGCTCGGCACGATCATGGCGGCCGACGTGCTCGGACTGCCCTTCTACATGGTGCCGATGTGGGCCCAGTACCGACACGACCTCGACCTCGAGCCGCTGTCCTGGTTCGGCAAGCCGTGCACCTCGATCAAGTGGTCGACCGCGGGCGACGCCTACGTCAACGACGGCAAGGGCGGAAGGTCGTCGTGAAGGGCAAGTCGGGCAACGCCCCGCTGCGGACGACGCCGGCGTCTACTGCAACGTCCGCCCCTACGGCTGCATCACGGTCGTGCGCTGCATGCCGTGCCTGCCCTACTCCCAGGACAAGAAGAAGTTCAGGGTCGACGCGAAGACCGGCATCGTCCACTCGGAGATGAACACGCCCGGCGTCCAGATGGCCTACGCCGCCGCCGTTCCTGCAGATGGTGAACGAGACGGGCAAGCTCGGCCGCGTCGCCTTCAAGCCCACGCAGGCGCAGGAGGACGGCATCAACGCCGGCTCTTCCGCTGGCTGCTCCAGGGCACGAAGTTCAAGGTCGGCCGCAAGTACGCCGTCGACGGCTACGTCGAGCACCGCGAGAACGTCGACAAGATCATCGCCCTGCTGCCGAAGGACTTCAAAGCCGGCATGGAGAGCTGGACCGGCCAGATCGAGCAGCACATCTCGGACACGAACTTCGGCCTCTGACTGGGACCTGATCGAGAAGCGCGACTGCATCGTCTCGCGACGGATCTCGACGGCGATCGCCTGACGGATCTGCTCGCCGACGTCTCGGACCCGCTGCGCGCGTTCGGCCAGATCGTGCTCGACTACGTCGGCACGAAGAAGACATGAACAAGCTCTGGACCGAGATGGGCTACACGACCGGCAACGGCCGCGACATGACCTCCGTCATGTACCGGATGAGCGGCCCGCCGATCCACGAGCAGACCCTCGGCTCCGCCGACGCGATGCTGCTCCGGCTCCTCGACGGCGACGAGTCGATGGGCGGCGAGAAGCAGCCCTACGATCCGCGCATCCACTTCGTGCTGATCCGCGACGCGTATCTCGACGCGAATCCCGGCAACAAGAAGGTCGCGGCCTTCCTCGACGACGCGCTCGCGAAGTTCGACGCGATCTACTCGCCGAAGCGGCCGGGATTCATCGACGGCTACGAGCAGCTCAAGAAGGCGATCAAGCCCTGGGGAAGCGCGGCCTGAGCGTTAGCGGCAATCGAAGCGTCACGCAACACGAACCTAAAACAACTATCAGGAGGATCTCCATGAGTCTTGCCACGTTCAGGCACGCAGTGGGTTTGATCGCGTCGGCAGCCATGCTGGCCACCATGCCGGCACTCGCGCAGAAATATCCCGAACGGACGATCACCATGATCGTCCCCTTCGGCGCCGGCGGCTCCACCGACATCGTCGGCCGCATCGCCGCCGAGGCCATGTCGAAGTCGCTGGGGTTTCCGTCATCGTCGAGAACAGGGGCGGCGCCGGGGCACCGTCGGGGCGCAGGCGGCGGCCAGCGCCGCTCCCGACGGCTACACGGTCACGATGGCGACGACGAGCACGCACGTCGTGGGCCCGCTCACCATCGACACCGTCAAGTACAACCCGATCAAGGACTTCGAGCACATCGGCATGATCGCGGAGACGCCGTACGTCCTGGTGGTGAGCCCCAAGCTCGCCGTGAACTCGGTCAAGGAGCTGATCGACTACGCGAAGAAAAACCCCGGCAAGCTCAACTACGGCTCCGCCGGCGAGGGCTCCACCACGCACCTGGCGGCGCTCATGTTCCTGGACGCGACGGGCACGAAGATGGAGCACATCCCCTACAAGAGCAACGCCGACTCGACCAAGGCGGTGATGACCGACGAGGTCCAGGTGCTCTTCGGGTCCATGCCCGCGGTGCTCGGCCAGATCAAGGCGGGCACCATCAAGGCGCTCGCCGTCGGGTCCACCACGCGCTCGCCCGAACTGCCCGACGTGATCACCATGCAGGATGCCGGCGTTCCGGGATATCGCGCGACCCTCTGGCTGGGCCTTTCGGCGCCCGCCAAGACGCCCGCCAACGTGGTGAGCCGCCTCAACGCGGCGCTGGATCAGGCCCTCTCGGATCCGGCGGTGGCCAAGCGGCTGTCGGCCGCCGGCGCGGAACCCTCGAAGATGACGCCCGCCGAGTTCAGCAAGCTGATCGCGAACGAAATGGAGCGTCTACGGCAAGATCGTGGCCGGCATGAAGAAGAAATGACCGCCCCCCCGATATCGAAAGCCCCGATGGCCGCCACCCCGAATACCGGATTCGTCTTCCAGCCCGTCGAAGCGCCGAGCCTGCCCGTCCGCGGCTCGGCGTTGCGATTTCCCGTGCATCGCATCTATTGCATCGGCCGCAACTACGAGGCCCACGCGGTGGAGATGGGGCACGATCCCAGCAAGGAGCCGCCGTTCTTCTTCCAGAAGAACCCGACAACCTCCTCTGCGGCCGGGACTTCCCTTATCCCCCGGAAACCTCGGACGTCCATCACGAGATCGAGATGGTCGCCGCGCTGTCGAAGGGCGGGAAGAACATCGCCGTCGCCGACGCGCTCGGCCATGTCTTCGGCTACGGCGTGGGCCTCGACATGACCCGCCGCGACCTGCAGGGCGAGGCGAAGAAGCTCGGCCGCCCCTGGGAGGTCGGCAAGGCGTTCGAGCACTCCGCCCCTTGCAGCGAGATCGTCCCGGCGAGCGAGATCGGCCACCCGGACCATGGCGCCATCTGGCTCAAGGTCAACGGCGAGGTCCGCCAGCAGGGCGACCTCAACCAGATGATCTGGAAGACGGCGGAGCAGATCGCGATCCTTTCGCGCTTCTTCGAGCTCCAGCCCGGCGACGTCATCTTCACCGGAACGCCATCGGGCGTCGGCCCCGTCAAGCGCGGCGACGAAATGGAGGGTTTCGTGGAGGGCGTCGGCATCCTCCGCCTTCGGGTCGTGTAGGCGCTCGCCTCCCGGGCCGGCGATGTTCCGAAAAGCCCGCACCGTGTGCGGGCTTTTCGCCTTTGAGGCCCGGCCCGCCGGCGCGTTGACCCAAGTCAACGGCCGCCCCGCTCCTTGGCGCATCTTGGAACGTGAGGAGGTGTCACGCCATGCTCGAGCCCATCGGATCCGTGGAGGAGTTCTACGCGCACGCGCTCGCCATCGAGCGCGAGGCCGCCAAATGCTACCGGGAGTTCCAGGACCACTTCGCCGACCGCGGCGAACCCGTGCTGGCCGGCCTTTGCGGCAACCTTGCGCACTTCGAGCAGGATCACTACCAGCTCCTGCTCGACCGGTCCAAAACGCTCTCGCTGCCCGACCTGCCCCCGGACCGCTACCGGTGGCTGGAATCCTGCCCGCCGGAGAAGGCCGACCACAACCTGGTGTATCGCGTGGTCAGCCCGCGCCAACTGCTTGAGATCGCCCTCAAGGCCGAGCGCAACGCCCGCCGCTTCTTCGAATGGGTGGCGGGCACGACGGCAAACGGCGAGATCCACGCCCTGGCCGAGGAAATGGCCCGCGAGGAAGCCGAGCATGTCCAGTGGGTGATGCGCGCGCTCGAGTACGTCCGCGCGGACGGCGTCGACTGGGACGGGCTGCTCGCGGCCGGCGGCGGCCCGGGGCTGGCACTCGGGGCGGAGCGGCGGCTTCGCCGCGACCCGCTCCCGGCGGGGGCGGGCCGCCCCAAAGGCGCTTCCAGCTAGCTTCGTTCGGCCAGCGCCTCGTGGATCGCCTGCGCGGCGCGCTTGCCTGCGCCGGCGGCGAGGATCACCGTTGCCGCGCCGGTCACCGCGTCGCCGCCGGCGAACACCAGCGTCTTCGAGGTGAGCCCGGTCTTCTCGTCGGCGACGAGGCAGCCCTTCGCGTTCGTGAGCAGGCCCGGCGGTCGTGCGCGTGAGCAGCGGATTGGGCGTCGTGCCGATCGCCAGGACCACGTTGTCGACCGGGAGCACGAACTCGCTGCCCGCAATCGGGACCGGGCGCGCGCGGCCCGAGGCGTCCGGCTCGCCCGAGCTTCATCTTCTGGCACCTGAGGCCGGTGACCCAGCCGTCGGCATTGCCGACGACCTCGAGCGGGTTGGTGAGCCAGTGGAACTGCACGCCCTCTTCCTTCGCGTGGTGGTATTCCTCGACGCGCGCGCTCATCTCCTTCTCGCTGCGCCGGTAGACGATCATCGCCTCCTCGGCGCCCATGCGCAGCGACGTGCGCACCGCATCCATCGCCGTGTTGCCGGCGCCGATCACCGCCACGCGCTTGCCGACGCGCACCGGCGTGTCGGCCTCGGGGAACTTGTAGCCCCGCATCAGGTTGACGCGCGTGAGGAACTCGTTGGCGGACATGACGCCGTTCAGGTTCTCGCCCGGGATGCCCAGGAACTGCGGCAGCCCGGCGCCGGTGCCGATGAACACGGCCGCGTAGCCCATCTTGCCGAACAGCTCGTCGAGCGTGAGCGTCTTGCCGATGATCACGTTGCAGACGATCTCGACGCCCATCGCCTTCAGGAGCGCCGATTTCCCAGTCGAGCACTCGCCTTCGGCAGACGGAATTCCGGGATGCCGTAGCGCAGCACGCCGCCCGCGCGCGTGCAGCGCCTCGTAGATCGTGACCGGGTAGCCGAGCCGCGCGAGCTCGCCGGCGCAGACCAGCCCCGAGGGGCCGGCGCCGATGACGGCGATCTTCTCCTTGCGCGTGATCTTCGCCTTGGCCGTCGGGCGGCTGCGTGCGCTCCCAGTCGGCGACGTAGCGCTCGAGGTGGCCGATCGCCACCGGGTTGAAGCGCTTGGCGAGGCTGCATTCGGCCTCGCACTGCGACTCCTGCGGGCAGACGCGGCCGCAGATCGCGGGCAGCGGGTTGGCCGAGCGCAGGATCTTCGCGGCGCCGGCCATGTCGCCCATCGCCACCGCGTGGATGAACTCCGGGATCGGCACGTTCACCGGGCAGCCGTCCACGCAGACCGGTTCCTGGCAGCGCAGGCAGCGCTCGGCCTCGAAGGCGGCGTGGGCCGCCGTGTAGCCGCCGTTCACCTCGAGGAAGTCGTGGGCGCGCAGCTGCGCCTCGCGCACCGGCATCGGGGTCTTTTCCGCACGCTTGACGGGCATCAGCGCAGCCCTCCGTTCCATGCAGGCCGGCGCGGTCGAGCGCCTGCTTCTCCTCGCGCACGTAGGCCTTGTTGCGGCGCATCGCCACGTCGAAGTCCACCTCGTGGGCGTCGAAGCACGGGCCGTCGACGCAGGCGAACTGCGCCTTGCCGCCGACGGTCACGCGGCAGCCGCCGCACATGCCCGTGCCGTCGACCATCAGCGGGTCCATCGACACCAGCGTCTTCACGCCTCGTGCCGCGCGTGGTCTCCGCGACGGCGCGCATCATCGCCATCGGGCCGATCGCCACGACGCTGTCGGGGCGGTCCTGGCCGCCCGCCTCGATCAGCTGCGCGAGCCGCTGCGTGACGAAGCCCTTGAAGCCGGCCGAGCCGTCGTCGGTGCAGATCTCGAGGTGCGTGCACAGCGGCCGCAGCTCGTCGGCGAGGATGAGCAGGTCCTTGTTGCGCGCGCCGAGGATCGCCGTGGTGCGTGTCGCCGCGGGCGCGTGAACTCGCGCATCAGGCACAGCAGCGCCGCGCGAGCCGAAGCCGCCGCCGACGCCGCAGACGTGGCCGCCCGGCGCGATGTCGATGTGGCCGCCCATGGGGCCGGCGACGTCGAGGATCTCGTCGCCCGTCCTCGAGCGCGCAGACGCGCTTGCGTCGTCGCGCCGACCGCCTGCACGACGATGGTGATCGTGCCGAGCTGCGCGGTCGTAGTCGGCGATGGTGATCGGGATGCGCTCGCCGCCTTCGCGAACGCGCAGCATCACGAACTGCCCGGGCCTGCGCCGACGCCGCGATGAGCGGCGCCTCGATCCGGAAGAGCTTGGTGACGGGTGTGAGCCGCCTCGTCTCGATGATCTTCGCCATGTCCTTCTCCGGCCTAGAGCAGCGGATGCTCGTGCATCGCCTTGATGCGCGCCCAGCGGCGGTCCGTTTCCGCCTGGATGCCGTCCACGATCGCCGCGTTCTCGGGCTTGCAGCAGGTGGCGCGTCTTGCCCATGAGCTCGAGCCAGTCCGCGACCGGGATGCGCCGGCCCGCGCTTCCGGGTCGTAGGTCAGCGTCGTGTGGCCGTGCTCGACCTCGTAGAGCGGGAAGAAGCAGCTGTCGATGGCCGCCTGCAGCACGGGCCCGGCGGCATCGTCGGCCGTGCGCCAGTTGAGCGGGCAGTAGGAGAGGATCTTGCCGTACACGAGCCCCTCGCTCTTCGCGTACCACTGCGCCTTGGCGACCTTGCGCATCAGGTCCTCGGGGTAGCCCTCGCTCGCCGTGAAGACGTACGGCAGGTGGCAGGCGGCGAAGATCTGCGCCGTGTCCTTGTGGTGGTAGCGCTTGCCGGGCGGCCGTGCGCCGACCTCGCTGGTCGAGGTGCGGTGGCCGAACGGCGTCGAGTACGAAAGCTGCGCGCCGGTGTTCATGTAGCCCTGGTTGTCGTACTCCAGGATCATCATCCGGTGGTTGCGGTTGCGCCGCGCCGATGGCCGGCCCCATGCCGATGTCCATGCCGCCGTCGCCCGAGATCATCACGAAGGTGATGTCCTTCGAGGGCGGCAGCTCGCCGCGCCGCACGCGCTCGTGGTACATCTCGACGAGCCCCGAGAGGGTGGCGGCGCCGTTCTGGAACAGGTTGTGGATGTAGTTGATGCGGTGCGCCGTCGACGGGTAGCCCGTGGTCACCACCATCGCGCAGCCCGTCTGGAACAGCACGACGATGTCGCCCTCGAGGGCGTTGAAGATCTGGTGGAAGGTCGGGAAGGCGCCGCAGCCCGGGCAGGCGCCATGCCCCGGCGCGATGCGCATCGGCATGGCAGTCATCTTCCACAGGGGCTGCAGCTCGACCTCGAGCCGCCCCGTGGCGGCGTTCGGCGTCACCTTCGCCATGCCGCGCGTCACGTCCTCCGGCCGGATCGGCGGCGAGGCCGGGCTTGGCGCCGTGGCCCGGCTTGCCCGGCGTGGCGCCGTGGTAGGCGAAGGGCACCTTGACGCGCCCGCTCGCGGCCGCCTCGAGCGCGTCGCCGAAGAACGTCTCGCGCGTCGGCCGTGTAGAAATCCTTCCCGCCCAGGCCGTAGATGCGCGAGAGCACCTTCGTCGTGTTGCCCGGATCGACCTGGAGCGCGGCGCGGACCTCGAGCGAGAGGTTGCCGCCGTCCGCGCCGTAGGAGTCCGCGCGATCGCCGATCGTCGCGGCCTTGACGCCGCGAAGCGCCTCGCGGAACTCCTGCGTCGGGGAACGGCCGCAGCACGTTGGGCGAGAGCACGCCCGACCTTCCGGCCGGCGGCGCGCAGCTTGTCGACCGCCTCCTTGGCGGTTTCGGCCGCCGAGTTGAGCAGCACCACGGCCGCCTCGGCGTCCTCCATGCCGTAGGCGTCGAGGACCGGCGTAGTCGCGGCCGGTGAGCGCCGCGAGCTCCGCGAAGACCTCGGGGATCACCCGGCGCGCGGCCTCCATCGCCTGCGAGAGCTGGACCTTGTTGTTGATGAGGTCGGGATCGTTCATGTACGGGCCGAAGGTCGCCGGGTGCTCGGTGTCCAGCGGCGAGGGATAGTCGGGCCGCGTGCCGAGGAAGTCGCGCACCGCCTCCGGGTCGTCGAACACCTGGATGCGCCGCTTCTGGTGGCTGGTGATGAAGCCGTCGTAGACCACGATGACCGGAAGCCGCACGTCCGCGTGCTCGCCGATCCTCACGGCGGCGAAGTTCATGTCGTAGACGGCCTGCGGGTCGCGCGCGCAGAGCACGATCCAGCCGGTGTTGAGCGCGTAGTAGATGTCGGAGTGGTCCCCGCGGATGTCGAGGGGCCCGGAGACGGCGCGCGCCGCGATGTTGAGGACCATCGGCACGCGCGTGCCCGCCTGCACCGGGAGCTGCTCGAGCGAGTAGAGCAGGCCCTGCGAGCTCGTGGCGTTGAGCACCCGGCCGCCGCCGAGCGCCGCGCCGTAGCAGATGCCGGCGGCGCCGTGCTCGCCGTCGCCGGCGACCATCACGATCTCGTGCTGCCCGTCCGCCTGCATCTTCGAGAGGTTCTCGGCGACCTCGGTGGACGGCGTGATGGGGAAGTAGCCCATCAGGTGGAAGTCGATGTGCGTCGCGGCGAGGGCGGCGGCCTCGTTGCCGCTCCTGAATTCGAGTTTCTGGCGCGGCCTTGCCGGCGGGACGGTATTCCGCGGATCGCTCGGGGGCGACGGGCAGACGTGCAGCCATGGCAGGTTCCTCAGGCGATGAGTTCGGGGAACAGCGGGACGCGCAGGCGATCGGCCAGGCCGGGCGTTTCGGGCTCCTTCGCGAGCGCCCCGGTCGGGCAGGATTCCACGCAGCGCAGGCATCCCTTGCAGTAGCGGTAATCCACGCCCATCAGCTGGCGCTCGAACGCCCCGCCCGGCTCGCCGTCGGCCCAGACGAGACAGAAGTCGGGGCAGACGAGGTCGCACACGCCGCAGTGGATGCACTTCTCGGTGCGCAGGACGGGGATCGAGCCGGCCCGCGAGGCGGACAGGTCGTTCCAGACCGTGTTGCCCGGATTGGGCAGGATGCCGCCGACGCGGCTGGGTCTCGTAGCCCCAGACCGGCTCGGAGCTCGCGACGGGCAGGTCCCCCTCGGCGCGGCCCACGCTCTCGACGACTCTCGAGTTCCGACGCCGCCGCGATGGAACGCGCGCTCGTTGGCGGCGACGGCCTCCGGGTGCTTGCCGGCGAACTCCTCGGTGAGGGCGGCGAGGACGTCGTCGGCTCGCAGGAACGGGAAGAGGCCGCAGAGCGTGCCGAGCAGCACCGCGTTGGGGCGCGACTTCTCCTCGACCGAGATGCCGAGGGCGTCGACGCGCACGACGCGCGCCGTGCGCGGCAGCGCCGACGAGCTGCTCGGGGACCACGCCCTTGGGCGCGTTGTAGACGAAGGTGCCGTCCTTGCGCAGGCCCGCGAAGGTGGCGGGGTTGCGCAGCAGCGTCGCGTGGAACACGACGATGACGTCGGGCGCCTCGACCGGCGCGCTGGTGCGGATCGGCCTGTCGCCGGGCACGAGGCGCACGAAGGAGCGCACGGGGGAGCCCTTCTTTTCCGATCCGTACGAGGAGAAGTGGGCGCCGTTCAGGCCCATCCGGAGCACGGCGGCCGCGGCCAGCACCTGGCCGGCGGCGTGGGCGCCGAGGCCCCCGATCGACTCGAGGCGCACTTCGAAGGAGTGGACTTCACCGGGAAGGCGGACATCGTCTTTCATGGGTCACCTGTTGGGACCCGGCGCGCGCACCCCGGCGGTCGTGGAGGGTATCGCCTCCGCGCGGCCGATGCCGTGTCGCGCCGGATTGTGTTCCTCCGGACACGCATCGCGCGGCGACCAGCGCCGCGGTTCGCGCGGGCGCCTTCGCCAACTCCTTGTCTGGCGATCTTCGTCCATGGGACTTTGGTCCATATTGATCCAGCGCAACCGTTTCCGCCGCGCGGCCGTCCGGCGCCCCTTATCCAATCGCAAACCCGGCCAGGGCGGGTGCCGCTAGAATGGCCGGCAGAAGCGGCGAGGGGAGGAGAACCGATGTTCCAGATCCGGATTCACGGGCGGGGAGGCCAGGGCGTGGTCACCGCCGCCGAGATGCTGTCGGTCGCGGCCTTCATGGAGGGGCACCACGCGCAGGCCTTCCCGAGCTTCGGCTCGGAGCGCACGGGCGCCCCGGTGGTCGCCTATTGCCGCATCGACGATCGCGAGATCCGCCTTCGCGAGCCGATCCTCGAGCCCGACGCGCTCATCATCCAGGACCCGACGCTGCTCAACCAGGTGGACGTCTTCGGCGGGCTTCGCCACGAGGGCTTCATCCTCATCAACACGTCGCGCACCTTCGAGGCCCTCGGGCTCGGCGAGTTCGCCGCGCAGTTCCCGCCGAGCCACCTGTGCACCGTGCCTGCCACGGAAATCGCGCTGAAGCACGTCGGCCGGCCAATGCCCAACGCCGCGCTCCTCGGCGGGTTCGCCGCCGCCACGGGCCGGATCACGCTGGAGTCGGTGTCCGCGGCGATCCGCGAGAAATTCCCCGCGCGCGTCGCCGAGGGCAACATCGCCGCCGCGGCCGAGTCCTTCGCCCACGTCCGGCGCGAGAGGGAGGAGTTGGACCATGCTCAAGCAGATTGAGGGATCGCGCGCGGTCGCCGAGGCCGTGGCGCTCTGCCGCCCGGAGGTGATCTGCGCCTATCCGATCTCGCCGCAGACGCACATCGTCGAGGCGCTGGGCGAGCTCGTGAAGGGCGGCGAGCTCTCGCCGTGCGAGTTCATCAACGTCGAGAGCGAGTTCGCCGCGATGTCGGTCGCGATCGGCGCGGCGGCGGCCGGGGCGCGTTCCTACACCGCGACGGCGAGCCAGGGCCTGCTCTTCATGGCCGAGGCGGTCTACAACGCGGCGGGGCTGGGACTGCCCATCGTGATGACCGTCGCCAACCGCGCGATCGGCGCGCCGATCAACATCTGGAACGACCACACCGACGTGATGAGCCAGCGCGACTGCGGCTGGATCCTGCTCTTCGCGGAGACGAACCAGGAGGCGCTCGACCTGCACATCGAGGCCTTCCGCCTGGCCCAGGCCCTGTCCCTTCCGGTGATGGTGTGCATGGACGGCTTCATCCTCACCCACGCCTACGAGCGGGTGGACATGCCCTCGCAGGAGCAGGTCGACGCGTTCCTTCCGCCCTTCGATCCGCGGCAGGTGCTCGACCCGGCGAGGCCCGTGTCCATGGGCGCCATGGTGGGCCCCGAGGCCTTCATGGAGGTGCGCTACCTCGAGCACGTCCGGCAGATGCGGGCCCTGGAGCTGATCCCCGGCTGGGCGGAGCAGTTCCGCGACGCGTTCGGGCGCGACTCCGGCGGGCTCCTGCACGCCTACCGCACGGAGGACGCGGAGACGATCGTGGTCGCGCTCGGCTCCGTGCTGGGGACGATCAAGGACACCGTGGACGAGATGCGCGCGAAGGGAGAGCGCATCGGGGTTCTCGGCATCACGTGCTTCCGCCCGTGGCCCGCCAACGCCGTGCGCGACGCCCTCGCGGGCGCCAAGCGGATCGTGGTCGTCGAGAAGAGCCTCGCGGTCGGCCTCGGCGGCATCGTGTCGGCCAACGTGCGCACGTCCTTCGCCGGCCACGCGGACACCGTCCATACGGTGGTCGCGGGGCTGGGCGGGCGCGCCATCACGCGCCAGTCGCTCGCGCGCGTGTTCGCCTCGGCCGCGGCCGGAACGCTGCCGCCGCTCACGTTCCTCGACCTCGACCACGGCCTCGTCGAGCGGGCGCTCGCGCGCGAGCGCGAGACGCGCCACTCGGGGCCGGTCGCCGAGGGCCTCCTGCGGGACGTGGGACTCGTGGCCGCGAAGATAAGCTGAGGAGACACCATGTCGTTCCAGCCCATCAAGTTCTACCAGACCGGGACCTTCACGGTCGGCAACCGCCTGCTTCCCGACAACGAGCGCTCGGTGCAGTCGACGCTCCGCCGCACGAACTCGCTCAACTCCGGGCACCGCGCCTGCCAGGGCTGCGGCGAGGCCCTCGGCGCGCGCTACGCCATCGACGCGGCCATGGAGGCGACGGCCGGCCAGCTCATCGCGGCGAACGCCACGGGCTGCCTCGAGGTCTTCTCCACGCCGTACCCGGAAACGTCGTGGCAGATTCCCTGGATCCACTCGCTCTTCGGCAACACCGCGGCGGTGGCCACGGGCATCGCCGCGGCGATGCGCGTCAAGGGCCGCGCGGAAGTGCGCGTGGTCGCGCAGGGCGGCGACGGCGGCACCACCGACATCGGCTTCGGCTGCCTGTCGGGGATGTTCGAGAGGAACGACGACGTCCTCTACATCTGCTACGACAACGGCGGCTACATGAACACCGGCGTGCAGCGCTCCTCGGCCACGCCGCCGGCGGCGCGGACCGCCACGACGGCGGCGGTGGGCCCCACGCCCGGCAACCCCTTCGGGCAGGGCAAGGACCTGCCGGCCATCGCCATGGCGCACGACATCCCCTACGTGGCCACGGCCACCGTGTCGGAGCTGCGCGACCTGGAGGCGAAGGTGCGGCGCGCGATGGAGTTCCGCGGCGCGCGCTACCTGCACATCCTCGTGCCCTGCCCGCTGGGCTGGGGGCACGATTCCTCGCTCACCATCCGCATGGCGCGCCTCGCGCATGAAAGCGGCATCTTCCCCGTCTTCGAGGCCGAGAACGGCGAGGTGACCGGGGTCTCGAAGATCCGCCGCCAGGTGCCCGTCGAGGAGTACCTGAAGCCGCAGAAGCGCTACGCGCACCTCTTCTCGCCCAAGCCGCGCGAGGACGTGATCCGCCGCATCCAGGAAGGCGCGGACCGCAACATCCGCAAGTACGGCCTGCTGGAGCAAGGCGCATGAGAAAGCCCTTCGCCATCACGCTGGACCCCGGTTCCAGCCTCGCCAACCACACGGGCTCGTGGCGCACGCAGCCGCCCCGAGTACGTCGACCGGCTGCCGCCCTGCAACAACGCCTGCCCCGCGGGCGAGAACATCCAGGCCTGGCTCTTCCACGCCGAATCGGGCGACTACGAGGCGGCCTGGCGCTCGCTCGTGCAGAACAACCCGATGCCCGCGGTGATGGGCCGCGTGTGCTACCACCCGTGCGAAGGCTCCTGCAACCGCGCGCAGCTCGACTCCTCGGTGGGCATCAACTCCGTCGAGCACTTCCTCGGCGACGAGGCGCTCAAGCGCGGCTGGAAGTTCGACCCGCCCGCCGCGCCGCACCGGCAGGAAGGTGCTGGTCGTGGGCGCCGGGCCCTCGGGGCTCTCGGCCGCGTACCACCTCGCCCGCCTCGGCCACGAGGTCACGATCCACGAAGCGGGCCCCATGGCCGGCGGCATGATGCGCTTCGGCATTCCCAAGTACCGCCTGCCGCGCGACGTGCTCGACGGCGAGGTGCAGCGCATCCTGGACCTCGGCGTGGAGCTCAGGCTCAACGCCAAGGTCGACGACGTGCATCGCGATCGCATGCAGGCCGGCGGATTCGACGCGGTGTTCCTCGCGGTGGGCGCGCACATCGCCAAGCGCGCCTACATCCCGGCCAACGAGGCGGCCAAGATCATGGACGCCGTGGCAGGTGCTGCGCGGCATGGAGGGCGAGGAGAAGCCCCTGCTCGGCCGGCGCGTCGTCGTCTACGGCGGCGGCAACACCGCCATCGACGTGGCGCGCACCGCCAAGCGCCTCGGCGCGGAGGAGGCGATGATCGTCTACCGCCGCACGCGCGAGAAGATGCCGGCGCACGACTTCGAGGTGCAGGAGGCGCTCGACGAGGGCGTCCTCATCAAGTGGCTCTCCACGATCAAGCAGGCGGGCGAGGGCTCGATCACGGTCGAGAGGATGGAGCTCGACGCGAAGGGCGTGCCGCAGCCCACGGGCGAGATCGAGACGCTGGAGGCCGATTCGGTGGTGCTGGCGCTCGGGCAGGACGTGGACCTCTCGCTCCTCGACCGCGTGCCGGGCATGGAGATCGCCGACGGCGTGGTGAAGGTGGGCCCCAACATGATGACCGCGCACCCGGGCATCTTCGCCGGCGGCGACATGGTTCCGGCCGAGCGCACGGTGACGGTCGCGATCGGCCACGGCAAGAAGGCCGCGCGCCACATCGACGCGTGGCTGCGCGGCGGCGGCCTACGATCCGGGCCCGAAGCACGAGGTCGCCGAAGTTCGACAAGCTCAACACCTGGTACTACTCGGACGCCTCGAAGACGGTGCGCCCGATGCTCGACATGCAGAAGCGCGTGACCTCGTTCGACGAGGTGGTGATGGCGCTCGACGAGTCGCACCGCGCTCTTCGAGGCGCGCCGCTGCCTGTCCTGCGGCAACTGCTTCGAGTGCGACAACTGCTACGGCGTGTGCCCCGACAACGCCGTGGTGAAGCTGGGCCCCGGCAACCGCTTCCGCTTCAACTACGACTACTGCAAGGGTTGCGGCATGTGCGAGGCGGAATGCCCCTGCGGGGCGATCCGCATGGTGCCCGAGGAGATCTAGGCCCCGGCCGCGCGCGCCCGCCGCCTCAGTAATGGCTGCGCGGGGCGACGGGCAGCGGCACCGTCGAGCGGCAGTAGGCGCGGATCATCCTGCCCTGCGACTCGAGCATCGCCTGGTCGCCTTCGAGGAAGAGCGACGTGGCGCCGTCCACGTACTTCTCCTGCGCGGCGCTTTCCACCCGGCGAAGGCGGATGTCCGTGCCGTCCACGGTCGCGATCGCCTCCCGCCCGTCCGGCGCGCGCCGGACCACCATCTCGCGCCCCTCGGCGCAGCGGTAGGCGATTCGTCTCGGGCAGCACGGCGAGCTCGGGGCCGGAGACGCAGCCGCAGAGCAGGAAGGCGGGAAGGAAGGTCGAAAGGCGCATGGCGTGGGATCCGGGGCGAGGGTGCCCGATCATATCCCACCGCCGCGCAGGACCCGCCCGGACTCGAACACGGAAGCCGGCCAGCGCTCGCCCTTCCACGCGAGGCAGCGCTTGAGGTAGAAGTCGAAGAGCAGCGGGTTGTGCTGCTGGATATGCCGCAGCCGCTCGGCGTCCCCCGCGGCGAGCACGCCTTCCTCCACCAGCCCCTTCAGCCCCATCACCGCGACGATGCCCGGCCCGGGGTAGTCGGAGCCGTTCACGAGCCACGGGTGCCACCGGAGGTCGAGAGCAGGCGCGCGAGCGCGCCCGGCTGCCGGCCGCCGAGCACGACGGCGGAGAGGTCTCCGTAGAGGCGGCCGCGATGGTCCGGCGCGTCCATGAGGCGGGCGAAGAGCTCGAAGCTCGGCACGGGCACGCGCGACGCCGGCCGGTCGAGGTCCGCGAAGTCGCCCTGGATCGCGCAGTGCGCCACGATCACCGTCGCGCCTTCCTCCAGCGCCGCGCGAAGGCGCAGGGGATTGCCGTATTCCTGCACGCCCCCTTCCACGAGTTCGTGCTCCCAGCCGCCGTGGCTGATGAGCGGCAGGCCGAGCGCCGCCAGTTCCCGGTAGAACGGGCGGCACCGGGGGCTCGCGGGGTCGATGCCCATGAAGTAGGGGATCCACTTCACCGCGCGCGCGCCGTTCGCGGCCGCGGCGCGCAGTTGCTCGATCGCATCCGGGCGATAGGGGTGCACCGAGGCGGCCCACAGGAAACGGCTGCGGTCGCCGCGGACGATGCCCGCCACGTACTCGTCGGGGACCCGGAACACGGTGCGGCCCCGGTCCAGGCGGCCGTCCTCGCCCCGGTAGCCGTCCAGCGCGAGCAGCAGGAAACGCACGCCCGCGGGGAATTCGTCGGCCAGCGCGGCAAGCCGGTGCACGTAGCGCCGGCTCCAGTTGGACGGGTCGTCGCCCAGGCAGGCGGCGTTGGCCATGAGCGCGAAGTGGGCGTACGAGAACGGGTTGGCGAGCGAGCGCATGCGCGGGTTGACCCAAGGGTCGCCGGGCCCCGTGCCTTCGCCCGCCACGTGGACGTGCAGGTCGAGGACCTGGCGCGCGTCCAGCCCCGCCCAGGCCCGGGCGAGCGAGGGCCGGGTCGACCCGGTGGCCGGGGTCGCCGCGGTTGGCGCAGGGATTGAGCAGGCCGAGCGTGTTCCAGCACCCGGCGAGCGGCAACACGGCCGGCAGGGACAATGCGGCGAGGGCCTGGCGCCTGCTGAGCATGGGACAGCCTCCGCGATGGGTGTCGAGCGCATGGTACTGCCCCCGCGCCACGTCGCCCGAAAGGCGGCTTGCCGTTCCCCCGGGCGTCCCCGACAATAGGTGCGGGAACCCCCAAGAACCATAACGAATGGCGCTCCAGGCACAACAACTTCGCGAATGCGCTGGTCCTGGGTGTCGGCCGGCAGGCTCGACCAGGACAACTGCGACGCCTTCCGTGCCGAGCTCATGGCGCACGTCGAGCGGTCCGCCCACGACGGGGGCGCGGTGATCCTCGACCTCTCCGGCCTCGAGTACGTCTCGAGCGCGGGGCTGCGCTGCTTCATGCTCGCGTCGCGGCAGGCGAAGGCGCAGCACGGCCGGATCTTCGTGGCGGCCCTGCAGCCGATGGTGGCGGAGATCTTCGAGATCAGCCACTTCAACATGGTCTTCCAGGTCTTTCCCACGGTTCGCGAGGCGCTCGCGGCCGCTTCCAACGAGGCCGTGGCGGCCTTCGAACAAGGCCTAGCGAACATGGCGATGCGAATCCGGTTCTGGGGCACCCGCGGCTCGATCCCGGTGGCCCTCACCTCGTTCGACATCCGCGACAAGCTCGCGCGCGCCCTCGTGGAGGCCTCGGGGCGCACGTTCGCGACGTACGAGGAGGCGCACGCCTTCGCCTCCACGGAGCTCGATTTCTCGATCACGCACACCTTCGGCGGGCACACGCCCTGCGTGGAGCTGGACCTCGGGGGCGACGAGTACTTCGTGTGCGACATGGGCAGCGGCGCGCGGCCCTTCGGCGTGCACGTGCTCGCCCGCCAGGCGCGGCGCCCGGCCACGGTGAACGTCTTCATGTCGCACGTGCACTGGGACCACATCATGGGCTTTCCCTTCTTCGGGCCGGCCTACGTGCCGGGCACGAAGATCCGCATCCACAGCTGCCACGACGTCTGCGAGCAGGCCTTCCGCCTGCAGCAGGCCGCGCCCTGCTTCCCCGTGGACTTCGCGCAGCTCGCCGCCACCATCGAGTTCGTGAAGCTGCAGCCCGACCAGCCGCGCGAGGTCGCGGGGCTCACCGTCACGCCGCACCTGCAGCTGCACGGGGGGGATTCCTACGGGTTCCGCTTCGAGAAGGACGGCAAGCGCGTGGTCTACTCGACGGACTCCGAGCACAAGCTCGAGAACCGCGCCGAGGCCGAGAGCTTCGCGGCCTTCTTCCGCGACGCGGACGTCGTGATCTTCGACGCGATGTACGCGCTGGCGGACGCGATCAGCGTCAAGGCCGACTGGGGGCACTCGAGCAACATCGTGGGCGTGGAGCTCTGCCAGATGGCGAACGCGCGCCACCTCGTCCTCTTCCACCACGAGCCCGCCAACGACGACGCCACCCTCGAGGGCCTGCTCAAGGAGGCGCGCCGCTTCGAGGAGCTCACGCGCTCCGGGGAGCCGCTGAAGGTCTCGGCCGCCTACGACGGCCTGGAGATCGAGCCCTGAGCGCGTCCGGCGCGTTCCGCGTCGCCGCGCTCGCGCTGCTCGCGGCGCTTTCGCTGCTGCTCGCCGTCTCGCCGGAGCCGGCGGAGCGCTTCCGCAGCTACGTCTTCGACGCCTACCAGCGGACCATGCCGCGCGAGCGCGTGTCGGACATGGTCGTGGTCGTGGAGATCGACGAGAAGGCGCTGGCCCGGCACGGCCAGTGGCCCTGGTCGCGCGACAAGGTGGCGGACCTCGTCGCGCGCATCGCCGAGGGCCAGCCCCTGGTCCTCGGGGTCGACATCTTCTTTCCGGAGCCGGACCGGTTCTCGCCGGCGGTCATCGCGGGCCGCTCGGCAGCCATCGCCCCGGAGGTCGCCGCGCTGGCTGCGCCGCATGCCCTCCAACGACGCCGTGCTCGGGGCGGCGTTCGCGCGGGTTCCCTCGGTGCTGGGCGCGGCGGGGCTGGACGAGCCCGACCCGCGCTTCGCGGTCCCGCCCGGCGCCGCCCCCGTGCGCTTCCTCGACGGCTCCGAGGAGAACATCCGCCGTTACGCGGGGCACCTTCGCAACGTCCCCGAGATCGATGCCGGGCGCGAAGAGCCACGGGCTGTACAACAGCGACCTGGAGGGCGGCGTGGCGAGGCAGCTCCTGATGCTCGCCCGCTTCGACGCGCGCGACCGTGCCCGCGCTCGCGGTCGAGATGATCCGCGTGGCGCTGGACCAGCCCCTCACGGTGGCGAGGGCGCCGGGCGGGCGGCTCGAGATGCGCTTCGGCGAGTACGTCGTGCCCATGCAGGAGGACGGGCGCGCCTACCTGCACTACGGCCACTCCCGCGCCGGGCACTTCGTGTCCGCGGCCGACCTGCTCGACGGCACCTTCGACCCGTCGACGCTCAAGGGGAAGCTGGTCCTCCTGGGCCTCACGGGCCTGGGGCTGCAGGACCGCGTGGCCACGCCGGTGGGCGAGACGGTCTTCGGCGTCGAGACGCACGCGCAGCTCGCCGAGACGATCCTGGAAGGCCGCCACCTGAGCCGCCTCGCGCTCGCGCCGCGCATCGAGGCCGCTCCTGCTCCTGGCCCTCGGCCTCGGCCTCTTCTTCCTGATCCCGCGCTCCAACGCCGTGCGCTCCGCGGCCGCGCTCGCCGCGGGCGTGGGCGCGCTCCTGCTCGGGGGGGCGGCCGCCTTCAAGTTCGCGGGGCTCCTCTTCGACCCGGTCCTGCCCGCCGCGGGCGCGACGCTCGTCTTCAGCATCATGCAGGCGGGCTCGCTCGCGGAGGCGCAGCGCCAGCGCCAGCAGCTGCGCGAGCAGGCCGCGCGCATGGCGGGGGAGCTCGATGCCGCCAAGCGCATCCAGATGGGGCTGCTTCCCGACCCGCGCGAGGTCTTCGCGGAGGAGCGGCGCGCCGACGTGGCCGCCCTCCTCGAGCCCGCGCGCACGGTGGGCGGGGATTTCTACGACTGCTTCATGCTCGACGACCGGCGGCTCTTCTTCGTGGTGGCCGACGTCTCGGGCAAGGGGCTGCCGGCCTCGCTCTTCATGGCGAGCGTGAAGTCCATCCTCAAGAGCGCGGCGCTCACGGTGGAGGGCTCCGTGGGCGGCATCCTCGCGCGGGCGCAGGACGAGATCCGCCGCGAGAATCCCGAGTCGCTCTTCGTGACGGCGCTGGCGGGCGTGCTGGACCTGGAGACGGGCGAGCTCGAGTACGCCAACGCGGGGCACGAGCCCGCCTGGTCGCACCGGCCCCAGGGGACGGCCGAGCGCCTGGACTCGTCCGGAGGGCCGCCGCTTTGCGTCCTGGACATCTATTCGCTACCCCTCGACGCGGCGCACGCTCGTCCGGGGCGAGTGGCTGCTCGCGCTCTCGGACGGGGCCACGGAGGCGATGAACCCCGCGAAGGAGTTCTTCGGGTCGGAGCGGCTGCGGACCTCGCTCGGCGTGGCTGGGCGACGACGCCGACGCGCCCGGGATCGTGAACGCGGGTTCGCGACGACGTGCGGCGTTTCTCGGGAGCGGCGGAGCCCGCCGACGACCTGACCCTGCTCGCGATCCGCTGGAACGGGCCGCAGGGCGCCTAGCGGACGCTGATCTCCACGCGGCGGTTGCGCGGCTCGGAGACGTTGTCTTCCGTGGGCACGAGGAGCTCGCGCTTGCCGCGCCCGGCGGCCTGGATGCGCTCGCGGCGCGATGCCCAGCCCGATCATCAGTTCGCGCATGCGCTCGGCCCGGGCGAGCGAAAGCTTGTCGTTGAAGGCGAGGTTGCCGACGGTGTCCGTGTGGCCGATCACCACGATGTCGGGCGCCGGGCGGCGCTTGAGCTCGGCGAAGACCTTTTCCATTTCCTGGCGCGAGGCGGGCGGTGAGCTCGTCCCGGCCCTCGAGGAAGTAGAGCGTGAAGGACGCCGGCCGGCCGGGAAGCGAGGCGAGCGTCCCGCCGAATTCCCGGGCGATCTCGCTCCGAGCGTCACGGTGGCGGGCGCGGCGCTGCCGTCGGCCATGACGCGCCGGGCCGCATAGGCCTGGTCCAGCACCTGCTCGGACCCGCCGGACTGGACGACCACCGCGCCGACATGGCCGGTGGGACCGGGAATCACCGCGACGAGCTCGGGGCCCACCGGCGCGCGCGGGCCGGGCCCTGCGCAACCCGCGACCGCAAGCACCAGGACGACGGCCGCGAAACGCATCGGGTGCCGGGGATCAGCGGGCGGCGGCGGGCGCCGCGGCCGGCTCGTCGACCTGGACCACGAACTCGGTGCCGCGCACGGCCATCACGGAGGAGGGCGTGCGGATCTTCATCGATTCGGGCGTCTGCTTGACCATCTTGCCCGACACCGCCGCGAGCTTGCCCTTGCGCAGCGACCCCTCGAACTCGCCGACGTGGGTCGTGCGTGTCGAAGCGGTACTTGTCGATGGCGAAGACGCTGTTGGGGCCGACCGACACGAGGCTGTTGTCGGAGAAGGTGACGCCCGCCGAGCTGTCGGCGCCCGTGACGAGGACGTCGGCCGTGCGGACGGGCATGCCCGCGGTCGCCGGCACGCGCTTGCCTTCGCGCTCGATCTGCACGCTGCCCTTGGCCACCTTGACCTGGCCGATGTCGTTCGCAAGCCACGGGGGCCGCGAACGCCAGAGCTGAAACGAGAATCCAGAGGTTCCGCATCGTTGCCTCCTGAAGAGGGCGTGTTGTTGTGAGGAACCACTCTATAATGCCCGAAAAGGCGAATCTGTGAACGCGATCACAACGCGAGTGGGTATGTTTCCGTCCCGCCAGGACGCCCTGCGGGCCGCGCGCGCCTTCCTGGAGGGGTTCTGCGAGGACGCCGGGGTCGCGAAGCAGGCCTGCCTCAAGCTGAACCTGGTCGTCGAGGAGCTCTTCCTCAACACCGTGAAGCACGGCCACCGGGGCGGCTCCGACGCGCCCGTCTGGATCACCCTCGCCGCCGAGGATGGCGCCATCCGCGTCACCTACGAGGACCAGGCGCCGCCCTTCAATCCCTTCGCCCCCGCCACGCGCGAGATGCTCGAGGCGCTGGCCGGCACGCGCCGCGAAGGCGGCCTGGGCGTCTGCTCGCCCACGGCCTGACCACCGAGACGGACTACGCCTATCTCTTCGGGCGCAACCGCATCCGCCTGGCGCTCCCCGCCTGAAACGGTCAGGTTACTTTGCACATCAAAGTAACCTGACCCCGTTCAGCTTCCAGGCCGAAGAAGCCGCGGATCTTGGCGAGGATGTCGTCCTGGCGCGCGGCCTTCTTGCCCCGCGCCCGGCCGATCCCGCGCCTGACCGTGAGCTCCGTCTGGCGCGAGGCGAGGATCCCGGAGATGTGGCCCGCGATGTCGGGGCGCGAGCGCAGCACCTTCTCGAAGCCCGCCTTGTCGAGGCGGTAGCACTCGATGTCGCTGCGGGCCGTGATCGTGGCGCGGCGCGGCTCGCCCGTCATGAGCCCCATCTCGCCGAAGACGCTGCCGGGGATGAGGGTCGCGACGTGGGTGCGCTCGCCCGTCCGCCTCGATCCACACGTCGCCCTCCCCGCTCACGATGAGGTAGAGCCAGTGCGCCACGGCCCCCTGGCGCGTGATCGTGTCGCCCTTCACGAAGGGGGCGTAGATCAGGTGCTCGGCCAGTTCGCCGCGCTCGGCATCCGACAGCGTCGCGAAGAGGTCCACGCGCGCGAGCGCGGCCTGGCGCCGGGCGAGCTCCTTGGCGTGCTGCGGCGGCGCGGTGCGCCTCGTTGTCCTTGATGAGGAGGCGCTCCTCGCGGGGCGCGGCGATCGGGATGTTGTGCCGCGTGAGGGACGCCAGCGCGTGCGCGCGCACGACGGAATCGGTGACGTCGTCGGGCCGCGGGTCGTCGAGGAAGTAGCGCAGGGCGTAGCGCCCGATGCCGTGCTCGACCTTCATGAGCACGGCGGTGGGCGGGGGTCGCGCGCCACGTTCGGGATGTCGGCATCGGTCACCGACTTCACGAGGATCTCGCAGACCCGGATGCGGCGGGTGCGCCACGTCCAGCTCGAACCAGAGCCAGCGCCGCCACAGCGGCGAGGGGTCGGCGCGCGAGCCGACCAGCGTGAAGCGGTTCTTCATGAGCCAGCCGTTGGGGATCACGACCGTCTCGCGGTTGCGGGTCTCCACGGCGGTGTAGCGCCAGCGGATCTCGACCACCTTGCCGCTCGTCTCGTCCACCTTGATCCAGTCGCCCACGCGGATCGACTGGTCGAGCTGCAGCACCACGCCCCCGAGGATGTTGCCGAGCGTCTCCTGCATGGAGAAGGCGACCACGCCGGTGATGACCGCCGAGGTGGTGATGAGGCTGCCCAGGTCCACGCCCGCGAGCCGCAGCCACACGAGGCCCCACGCGATCATGAGCGCGGTGGTGACGAGGTCCTCGACGATCCGCGCCGTGACCATGCGCACCGCGGGGAGCAGCACGCGGAAGACGAGGATCCCCACCAGCCGGATGAGCACGATGCCCGCGAGCACCGTGGAGGCGTCGGCGAGGATGCCCGCGATCGTGCGCCCGCCCATCGAGCCGATCGCCGTGTCGGCGGCCCCGGCGATCGCGCAGATCGCCGAGCAGCACGAGGGCGTTGCGCGTGCTCGCGCGGTCCCTCGGGCGCAGCGCCAGGAGGACGAGCCCCAGCACGAGCGCCACCGCCATCGCGGTGGCGACCTCGGTGCGGAAGAGGCTCGTGGCGCTCAACGGCGGCCTCAGAGCTGCGCTTCGATGTGGTCGCAGAGCTTCTCGATGACCGTCACGCGCGCGAGCAGCTTGTCGTTGGCGGCGATGAGGTTCCAGGGGCCCACCTCCGTGGAGGTGCGCTCGATCATGTCGCAGATCGCGCGCTCGTAATCGGGCCACTTCTTGCGGTTGCGCCAGTCCTCGTCCGTGATCTTGAAGCGCTTGTAGGCGATCTTCTCGCGCTCCTTGAAGCGGCGCAGCTGCTCCTGCGGCGTGACCGCCATCCAGAACTTGGCGACGATCCCGCCGGCGTCCGAGATCTGCTCCTCGAAGTCGTTGATCTCGTGGTAGGCGCGCATCCAGTCGGCCTCCTTGCAGAAGTCCTCGACGCGCTCGACGAGCACGCGCCCGTACCAGGAGCGGTCGAAGATCACCGCCTGGCCGTGGCCCGGGATGTGCCGCCAGAAGCGCCACAGGTAGGGCTGCGCGCGCTCCTCGTCGGTGGGCGCGGCGATCGGGATCACGCGGTAGAAGCGCGCGTCCATGGCGCGCGTCATGCGCCGGATGGTGCTGCCCTTGCCGGCCGCGTCCATGCCCTCGAAGACCATGACCAGCGAGCGCTCCAGCATCTTCCTGTCGCGCGTGAGCTGGTTCAGCCGCGCCTGCGCCTTCTCGAGGCGCTTGTCGTACTCCTTGGGCTTGAGCGCGCGCTCGTAGTCGAGGCTGTTGAGGACGTTCTTCTTGTCGATGGGCGGCTTCTGGCGGCGGCGCGGGCGGCGAGACCTTCGGGGCGGCGCCCTTGAGCCTCGCGTTGAGCGCGTCGAGGAGGAGCTTGCCCGCGGTGAGCGAGCGGTACTGCGGGTCCGAGCCCTCGATCACCTGCCACGGCGCCTCGCCCGTGCTCGTGTCGCGCAGCGCGTCCTCGCAGACGTCGACGAACTCGTCGTAGTGCTTGAAGCGCTCCCAGTCGCCGGAGCCGACGCGCCAGGCCGTCTTCTTGCTGGCGAGGAGCTCCTTGAAGCGCTTCTTCTGCGCCGGCTTCGAGAGGTGGAACCAGAGCTTCAGGATGACGCGCGCCCTCGGCGACCAGCATGCGCTCGAAGTGCCGGATGCGCTCCAGGCGGTGCTCGAACTGCGCGCGCTTCTCGTGGCCCATCACGCGCTTGAGGATCGGGTCGGTGTACCAGGACCCGAAGAGGATGCCGATGCGCCCCTTGGGCGGCAGCGCCCGCCAGAAGCGCCACATCTCCGGGTGCTGGCGCTCCGCGTCCTCCATGGCGCCGAAGGCGCGCGTGTGGATGTGGCGCGGGTCCATCCACTCGTTGAAGAGGTTCACGGTCTCGCCCTTGCCGGCGCCGTCGACCCCGTTCACGAGGATCACCACGGGAAACTTGCCGTTGTCGAGGAGGTCGTACTGCGCGCGCAGCAGCTCCTGGCGCAGCTTCGGCTCCTCCCGCTTGTATTCCGATTTCGAGAGCTTGTGGCCGATTTCGGCGGATTCGAACATCGCGGTTTCTCCCTGGGCCGGCTTGTTCTGGTTCAAGGTACCTTCAACGGCGCCGGTCGTCCAACGCGAGGCGGGACGACCGGCCCTCCTCGCGGCTTCCCGTGGCCCGGCATTCGGCCGGCGGGCAGGCGAACCGGTAGTAGCGGGCGTTCAGGTGGGCGGTGACGTCGGCCACCTCGTCGTCCGTCCACTTGAGGCCGAGATTGGCGCTCCATCGGCGCACCCAGCCGCGGATCGCCTCGTAGTCCGCGGCCGCGCGCTTCGCGCGCCCGTGCACGCTCTCGGCGTGGCAGCCGTTGCAGGAGGACTCGTAGAGGATCCGGCCGCGACCGGCGTCCGCCGCCGGGGCGGCGTGGCTCCAGGCGAGCGCGGCGCAGGCGAGGATGAGGACGCGGAAGGGAGCGAGGCGCATGCAATATCCTGCGGGCTGGTGCGTTTCCAGTCTCCCACCGGGCAGACCGCCGTCCTTGTCGTGGATCAAGCGGGCGGCGGGCCCTCGGGGGCGGGCGGCTTGCGGCGCCAGAAGCGCTTCTGCGTCGCGGCGCGGGCGAGTTCCCGGCCGGCGGCCTCGATGCCGGCGGCCTCGCGGGCCGCGAACCAGCCGCGGGCGAAGGCGAGGAAGTCCGGCGGCGGCGCCAGCTCGCGCACGTGGGCGAGCGCGTTCGCGCAGTCGTTGGCGAGCCCCAGCGTGTCCTGCGCGCGCGCGAGCGCCCGCACGTGGGGCTTCACCGCCTGCGCCCGGAAGAGCGAGCCCAGGAATTCCGCCGCGTAGCGCTGGCGCTTCACGAGGATGCGCAGGCGGTGCCGGCCGGCGGCGTCCAGCGCGGCGAAGGCCTCCGACTGCCCGGCGACGCGCCGGGCTCCCTTGCGCAGCCGCTCCGAGGCGAAGTCCTTCAGGGGCGGCAGGCCCTCCGGGGAGCGGCGGGTGTCGAGACCCAGCGCGACAGCCGGATCATCGCGAGCCCGTAGCGGTGCGAGAGGATGGCCTCGCGCGCGGCGCGGCGGGCCTCGCCGCTGGCGGGCGCGGGCGCGATGGATGATCGCGCGTCCCGCCGCGCCATCGCCCTGCGCCGCGACGAGCGGGGGAAGGGTCTCCGTCACGAAGACGTCCCAGTCGCGGCAGCGGCCCAGGATGCCGGCCGCCCAGCGCAGGTCCTCGGCGAAGCCCGCGTCCTCGCCGGGCACGAGGGCCGGGCCGAAGAGCCGCAGCGCCGAGCGAAGCCGCCGGAACGCCACGCGCAGCTGGTGCACGAACTCGACATCGTTGCTCTCGAGGACGCCCGCTTCGTTGGCCTGCGCGTGGGCGAGGCACGCGGCCGCGATCCGCATGCGCGGCGTCGCGCGCGTCGCGCCGCGTCCGCGATGGATTCGTGCGTGGCGTGCACCGGCTTCGGCCGGGCCGTGGCGGCGAGCTCGAGGCCGCGCGCCAGCTTCGACGCGGGCTCCGGGCGCAGCGCGAGGGCCGCCGGCCAGGGCCTCGGCGATGTCGAAGGCCGCCGACACCGGCCCCTCCAGCACTTCCAGCTCGATTTCCTCCACCGGCGACTCGCGCCCGCGCGCCAGGATGCGCCCCTCGTCGAGCGACACCTCCACGCGGGAGCCGGGCTGCGGCGAGATCTCCCAGCGCGTGCGCCGGAAATCCGTCTCGAGGATCGGGGCCAGCCGCGCGTGCAGGGTGGCCGCGTCGGGCAGGTCGGCGAGCGGCGTGCCGGCGAAGCGGGCGAGGTCGAGCACGGGGCCGGGGGCCGGGAACTCCCACTCGGGGCGATGGTGCAGGCCGGCCGCGGAGCTCCCCGACGGCCTTGAGCGTGGCGCGCCAGTGGCGGCCCTCGCGCCGCAGCCGCAGTCCCAGCCCCTGCGCCGGAGAGCTCGCGCGCGGGCGTGTCGAGGTAGACGGCGCTGAAGCGCTCCCGCCGGCCCGCCAGGCCGGCCAGCGGCGGCGCGGCGGCAGACCTTCGCGCCCTCGCCCGGGGAGAGGACGAGCTTCAGTTCCGTTTCGTGCGGGATATCGGGCATGGGAGGGCGGCGCGCCTCAGAGGGCGGTGCGCGCGCGCCAGAGTTCCGGAAAGAGTACCGCATCGAGCGCCTTCCGGAGATAGCCCGACCCCGGAAGTGCCGCCGGTGCCGCGCTTGAAGCCGATGATGCGCTCGACCGTGGTCGCGTGCCGGAAGCGCCACTGGCGGAACGCGTCCTCGAGGTCGACGAGCTTCTCGGCCAGCTCGTAGAGGTCCCAGTGGGCGGCCGTGTCGCGGTAGACCGCCACCCACGCCTCGCAGACGGACTCGTCGAACGCATGGGGACGCGCCCAGTCGCGCTCGGTCGCGCCGGCGCGCGATCGCGAACCCGCGGCGCGCGAGGAGCCGCACCGCCTCGTCGTAGAGCGACGGCTCCCGCAGCAGGCGCTCGAGCGGCGCCGAGGAGGTCGGGGCGGTGGCGGTGCGGCTCCACCATCACCGCGTTCTTGTTGCCGAGGAGGAACTCCACCATGCGGTACTGCCACGACTGGAACCCGGAGGCGCTGCCGAGCGTTTCGCGGAAGGCGGAATAGTCGGCGGGCGTGAGCGTCGAGAGCACGTCCCACGACTGGTTCAGCTGCGCCATGATGCGCGCCACGCGCGCGAGCATCTTCGCGGCCGGCGCGAGGTCGCCCTGGCGAACCCGCTCGCGCGCCGCGAGAAGCTCGTGCAGGGCGAGCTTCATCCACAGCTCGCTCGCCTGGTGCTGCACGATGAAGAGCATCTCGTTGTGGTCGCCGGAGCGGGGATGCTGCGCGCCGAGGACGCTGGTCCAGCGCCAGGTAGTCGCCGTAGCTCATCGCGCCCGAGAAATCCAGGCGGGCGCCGTCGGCGGGGGCGGCGTTCGGTTCCGGTGTCCGGCTTCCTCGGTTCGCGCATGCCGCCAGTCTAGCGCGGCGGGTAGCGCCGGGGCCGCCGCGCGGGAACTCCGGCACCGGGACGGCATCGAAGTCGGGCCCGGCGCCATTTGCTACCATTCGCCGACGTCTTGCCCGGGCCTCCAGGCCGCGGCCGGCGTGTAACCGAATCCGACAGGGAAACGAATTACCGTCTGCCATGCACGCCACCCTGCCCCTCCTCCTCGACACCGACTTCCCGCCGATCCGCCGCCGGCGCCTCGAGACGGTGCAGGCGAACCTCGGGTACGTCTGCAACCAGACGTGCCTGCACTGCCACGTGAACGCCGGCCCCACGCGCACCGAGTCCATGGCGCGCGAGACCGTCGAGCAGGTGCTCGCCTTCCTCGCGGCCAGCGGCGCGACCACGCTCGACCTCACCGGCGGCGCCCCCGAGCTGAATCCCCACTTCCGCCCGCTCGTGGCGCGGGCCCGGGCGATGGGCGTGAAGGTGATCGACCGCTGCAACCTCACCATCCTCGAGGAGCCGGGCCAGGAGGACCTCGCCGAGTTCCTCGCGGCGCGCCAGGTGGAGGTCGTCGCCTCGCTGCCCTGCTACACGGAGGAGCTGGTGGACCGCCAGCGCGGCAAGGGCGTCTACGAGAAGAGCGTGCGCGGCATCCGGCGCCTGAACGAGCTGGGCTACGGGCGCGCGGGCTCGGGACTCGTGCTGAACCTCGTCTACAACCCGCAGGGCGCGAGCCTGCCCCCGGCGCAGGAGAAGCTCGAGGCGGACTACAAGCGCATCCTGGGCGAGGCCTTCGGCATCGCCTTCAACGGCCTCTTCACGCTCGCCAACATGCCCATCCAGCGCTTCGGCTCCACGCTCATCTCGAAGGGGCAGTTCAACGACTACATGGCAGCTGCTGCGCGGGGCGCACCGCGACGAGAACGTCGAGGGCGTGATGTGCCGCTCGCTGGTGTCGGTGGACTGGCAGGGCTACGTGTACGACTGCGACTTCAACCAGATGCTGGGGCTGCCGCTGCGCATCGCGGGCAAGGCCCGCCCGCACCTCGCCGACCTGATCGGCCGCGACCTCGACGGCAACCCGATCGTCGTGCGCGACCACTGCTACGGCTGCACGGCGGGGCAGGGCTCCTCCTGCGGCGGCGCGCTCGCCTGCGTCGACGAGGAACGGCGCGGTGGCTGACCTGGCTCGAGCCTCGCGCCCGGGCGCAGCTGCCCGACGGCCTACCGCTACGCGCCGCGCGTCTTCGACCGCGCGCCGGACCTCGAGGCCGAGACGCTCTACGTCGTCGGCGGGCTCTACGGCAACGTCGAGGCGCTGCAGGAGATCGCCGCGATGGCGGCGCGCGAAGCGCACCCGGTGACGCTCGTCTTCAACGGCGATTTCCACTGGTTCGACGTGGACGCGGCCGACTTCCGGCGCGTTTCCGAGGAGGTGCTGCGCCACGCCGCGCTGCGCGGCAACGTCGAGACCGAGATCGCCGGCGAGGACTCGCGGCGCCGGCTGCGGCTGCGCCTATCCGGCGGACGTGAGCGACGCGGACGTGGCGCGCTCCAACGCGATCCTCGCCCGGCTGCGCGAAACGGCCGCCGGCTTCCCGGCGCTGCGCGAGCGGCTCGGCGCGCCTGCCGATGCACCTCGTGGCGCGCGTGGGCGAGGCGCGCGTGGGCATCGTGCACGGCGACGCGCCTCGCTCGCGGGCTGGGGTTTCGCGCAGGACGCGCTCGACGATCCCGGCCATGCGCGCTGGATCGAGAGCGCCTTCCGCGATGCCCGCGTGGACGTCTTCGCGAGCAGCCACACCTGCCTGCCGGCCACGCGCGCGTTCGATTTCGCGCACGGGCGCGGTGTCGTGGCCAACAACGGCGCCGCGGGCATGCCGAACTTCGCGGGCGAGCGCTACGGGCTCGTCACGCGCATCTCCGTGCATCCCGCGCGCGACGCGCTCTACGGGACGCGCGTGGCGGGGGCCTTCGTCGACACGCTCGCGGTGCGCTACGACGCGGCCGCATGGCAGGCGCGCTTCCTCGCCAGCTGGCCGGAGGGCTCGCCCGCGCACCAGTCCTACTTCCGGCGCATCGCGCAGGGCCCGGGGTTCGCGCGGGAGCGGGCGCTGCCGACCGCGGCCTGAGCAGGCGCGCGGGCACGCCGCCGTGCCAGGAGAGTCCATGAAGGGCAGCAAGCTCATTGTCCTCGCGATCGTCGCCGCCCTCGTGGCGGCGTACTTCGCGCTCGACCTCGGGCGCTTCCTTTCGCTCGAGTACTTCAAGGCGCAGCAGGCGGCCATCGACGCCTACTTCCGGGCCCACCCGCTGGAGTCCGCGGCGATCTACTTCGCCGCCTACGTCGCGGTCACCGGGCTGTCGCTGCCGGGCGCGGCCATCCTCACGCTGGCGGGCGGGGCGATCTTCGGCCTCCTCTGGGGCGTGGTGATCGTCTCCTTCGCCTCCTCGATCGGCGCCACGCTGGCCTTCCTCGCCTCGCGCTTCCTGCTGCGCGACTGGGTGCAGGCGAAGTTCGGCGACAAGCTGAAGCCCATCAACGACGGCATCGCGAAGGAGGGCGCCTTCTACCTCTTCGCGCTGCGCCTGGTGCCGGCGTTCCCGTTCTTCGTGGTGAACCTGGTGATGGGCCTCACGCCGATCCGCACGGCGACCTACTACTGGGTGAGCCAGGTGGGCATGCTCGCCGGCACGCGTGGTCTACGTGTACGCGGGCACGCAGCTCGCGGCAGTCACCTCGCTCAAGGGGATCCTTTCGCCGGGACTGCTCGGCGCCTTCGTCCTGCTCGGCATCTTCCCGTTCATCGCCAAGCGCATCGTCGACGGCGATGAAGGCGCGCAAGGTCTATGCGCGGTGGCCGAAGCCGGCGCGCTTCGACCGCAACGTCGTCGTGATCGGCGCGGGCTCCGCGGGGCTCGTCACCTCCTACATCGCGGCGGCGGTGAAGGCGAAGGTGACGCTCGTCGAGCGCCACCGGATGGGCGGCGACTGCCTCAACACCGGCTGCGTGCCCTCGAAGGCGCTCATCCGCTCGGCGAAGTTCCTCTCGCACATGCGCCGCGCGAAGGAGTTCGGCATCCGCTCGGCGAGCGCGGACTTCGACTTCGCCGACGTGATGGAGCGCGTGCAGCTCGGTCGTGAGGCAGATCGAGCCGCACGACTCGGTCGAGCGCTACACGGGGCTCGGCGTGGACGTGCTCGCCGGAACGGCGCAGGATCACGAGCCCGTGGACGGTGGAGATCACGAAGGACGACGGCACGAAGCAGGTGCTCGACGACGAGGAACATCGTCATCGCCGCGGGCGCGCGGCCGTTCGTGCCGCCCATCCCGGGCCTCGCGGAGGTGCGGCCCGCTCACCTCCGACAACCTGTGGGACCTGCGCAGCGCTGCCGCAGCGCCTGGTGGTGCTGGGCGGCGGCCCCATCGGCTGCGAGCTCGCGCAGGCCTTCGCGCGCTTCGGCTCGAAGGTGACGCAGGTGGAGATGCTGCCGCGCATCATGATCCGCGAGGACCCGGAGGTTTCCGCGCTGGTGCAGCAGAGCTTCGAGGCCGACGGCGTCGACGTCCTCGCCGACCACAAGGCGAAGCAGGTGGTGGTGGAGGACGGGGAGAAGTTCCTCGTGGTCGAGAGCGAGGGCGCGGAGAAGCGCATCGCCTTCGACGAGATCCTCGTCGCCGTGGGCCGCGTCGCCAACACCGCGGGCTACGGGCTGGAGGAGCTGGGCATCGCGGTCACGAAGCGCCGCACGGTCGAGGTGAACGAGTTCCTGGAGACGGTCTACCCCAACATCTACGCCTGCGGCGACGTCGCCGGCCCCTACCAGTTCACGCACACGGCGGCCCACATGGCGTGGTACGCCTCGGTCAACGCGCTGTTCGGCCGGTTCCGGAGGTTCAAGGTCGACTACTCGGTGATCCCCTGGGCCACGTTCACCGAGCCGGAGGTGGCCCGCGTGGGACTGAACGAGCAGGAGGCGAAGGAGAAGGGCATCGCGCACCAGGTCGTGACCTACGGCATCGACGACCTCGACCGCGCCATCGCCGACGGCGAGGCGCACGGCTTCGTGAAGGTGATCGTGAAGCCCGGCACCGACGCGATCCTCGGCGTCACGATCGTCGGCGAGCATGCGGGCGACCTCATCGCGGAGTTCGTCGCCGCGATGCGGCACGGCATCGGCCTGAACAAGATCCTCGGCACCATCCACATCTATCCGACGCTGGCGGAGGCCAACAAGTACGCCGCCGGCGTCTGGAAGCGCTCGACCGTCACGCACGGGCAGATGGCCTTCCTCGCCGCCTTCCATGACTGGACGCGCGGCGAGGCGGGTTCGGCGCGGTGCTGGGCAAGGTTTCCGCGCTGCTGGGGACAAGCGTCCGTACCACGCCCGGATGTCCACGTGCGTTTCGTTTTCGCGCGCAACGTCCTTTCAGGAAGGGCGCTTCGATGAAGCGTGTCCGCCTGTTCCTCGCGCCGCCTGCGCTCGCCGCGCCGGCGCTGGCGTTCGACCACGGCACACGGCCTGGGACGCGCTGCTGAAGAAGCACGTGAGCTACTCGAGGGCGGCAAGCTTCCCAGGTCGCTACGCGGGCCTGGCGAAGGAGCGCGCGGCGCTCAAGGCGTGCTCGACGACTACCAGCAGGTCGCGCGCGGCCGAGTTCGGGGGCTGGTCGAAGCCGCGGCAGCTGGCCTTCCTCATCAATGCCTACAACGCCTTCACGGTCGAGCTCGTCCTCACGCGCTATCCCGGCCTCAAGTCGATCCGCGACCTGGGCACCGTTTTCGGCAGCCCGTGGAAGGAAAGTTCTTCACGCTGTTCGGCCAGCCCGCGTACCTCGACCAGGTCGAGCACGAGATCCTGCGCAAGCCCGGCGTCTACGACGAGCCGCGCGTGCACTTCGCGGTCATCTGCGCCTCCGTCGGCTGCCCGATGCTGCGCAACGAGGCTTTCGTGGCCGAGCGGCTCGACGCGCAGCTCGAGGACGCGCTGCGGCGCTTCCTCTCCGACCGCACGCGCAACCGCTACAACGCCCAGTCCGGAAAGCTCGAGGTCTCGAGGATCTTCGACTGGTACGGCAAGGACTTCGAGGGGCCAGCAGGGCTTCACTTCCCTGAAACAGCGCTCTCGCGTTACGCGGACGTGCTGGCCGACAAGCCCGGCGGACCGGGCGACGTGGGCGCAGCAGGCCGAGGTGACCTTCCTCGACTACGACTGGGCGCTCAACGACGTGAACAAGTAGTCCGGCGACCGGCCGGCAGTGCCGCACGACGGGCGGCACGGACCCACCGGACCCGCGAACGAGGAGAGGACGCCATTGAAGGAGATCCGGCGGCGCGTCAAGGCGCTGACGCCGCCCGTGCTCAGGGGGCTGTTGCGCGGCCTCGAGAAGGAGGGCCTTCGCATCCGTGCCGATGGGGCCCTGGCCGAAACGCCGCATCCGCCAGGGCTCGGCTCGGCGCTCACGCACCCGCGCATCACCACGGACTTCAGCGAGGCCCAGCTCGAGCTCATCACGGGCGTGCACGACGGCGTCGAGGCTTGCCTGGCGGAGCTCGCGGAGCTGCACCAGGTGGTCTACCGGAGCCTCGGCGACGAGCTGGTCTGGTGCGCGAGCATGCCCTGCAAGCTGCCCGACGACGACCGCATCCCCCATCGCCCGCTACGGAACCTCCAACATCGGGCGCATGAAGACGGTCTACCGCCAGGGGCTCTCCCGCCGCTACGGCAGGCGCATGCAGGTCATCTCCGGCGTGCACTACAACTTCTCGCTCCCGGAGGCGGCGTGGCCGCTGCTGCAGGAGGAGGATGGGCGCGCCGTCCCGCCGGGCGCGTACCGCGACCAGCGCTACCTCGCGCTCATCCGCAACTTCCGGCGCCACTCGTGGCTGCTGCTCCTGCTGCTCGGGACCGCGCCCGCGGCCTGCGGCTCGTTCGTCGCCGGCCGCAGCCACCGGCTTTCCGCGTGGGAGGGCGGCACCGTGTTCGCGCCCGGCGCGACGTCGCTGCGCATGGGGGGGCTCGGCTACCAGAGCGACGCGCAGGCGTCGATCGCGGTGAGCTTCAACGACCTGCGCGGGTACGCCGCCGCGCTGCAGCGGGCGCTCGCCGAGCCGTATCCCGCCGTACGAGGCCATCGGCCTGCGCGACGGCGACGACTACCGCCAGCTCGCCACGACGCTCCTGCAGATCGAGAACGAGTTCTACGGGACCATCCGGCCCAAGCGCACGATCCGCCGCGGCGAGCGGACCCTGGCACGCGCTGGGCGACCGCGGCATCGAGTACGTCGAGGTGCGCTGCCTGGACGTCGATCCGTTCCAGCCGGTCGGCATCGGCGCGGCGGCGATCCGCTTCGTCGACGTCTTCCTGCTCCATTGCCTGCTGAGCGACAGCCCTCCCGACAGTCCGGAGGAGATCGCCGCGGCGTCGCGCAACCAGCGCCGGGTCGCGGAAGGCGGCCGCGACCCGTCCACCCGCCTGGACCGCGATGGGCGAGACGGTCGCGCCGCAGGACTGGGGCGACGCACTGCTCGCGGAATGCGAGCCCATCGCGGCCGCGCTCGACGAGGCCCACGGGGGCGAGCAGCTACGGCGAGGTCCTCGCGGCCGCGAGGCGCGCGTTGCGCGACCCGTCGTCCCTGCCGTCGGCGCGCGTGCTTCGCGAGACGGAGCTTGCGCACGGCCGGAGCTTCCCGGAGTTCGCCCTGGCGCAGTCCCGGCGGCACCGCGACGACGCTCGCCGCGCGCCCGCTGGCGGCCGAGGCGGTGGCGCGCCACGCGCGAATTGGCCGCGCAGTCGCTGGAGGAGCAGCGGCGCATCGAGGCGGCCGACGACGTGCCGTTCGAGACTTACCGCCGCCGCTATCTGGAGCAGGAACTTCTTTCCGGCCCCCACTTCCGCCCGCTGCCGGGATAATCGACGCATGGGGCGCCTTTCGATCATCGTGCCGACGCTCGACGAGGCCGCGGGCATCGCCGCGTGCCTCGGCGCGCTGGCGCCGCTTCGCGCCCGGGGCGCCGAGGTGATCGTGGTCGATGGCGGCAGCGGCGATGCGACGGCCGGGCTCGCCGCGCCGCTGGCCGACCGGGTGATCGCCGCCGCGCGCGGGCGGGCGGCGCAGATGAACGCCGGCGCAGCCGTCGGCCTCGGGCGACACGCTCCTCTTCCTGCACGCCGACACGCGCCTTCCCGATGGCGCGGACCGGCTCGTGCTCGAGGGCCTCGCCGCCTCGCGGCCGCGACTGGGGCCGGTTCGACGTCCGGATCGAAGGCCGCGGCGCGCTGCTTGCCGGTGATCGCGACGCTCATGAACCTGCGCTCGCGGCTCACGGGCATCGCGACCGGCGACCAGGCGATCTTCGCCCGGCGGGGCGCCTTCGAGCGCGCCGGCGGCTTTCCCGCGATCCCGTTGATGGAGGACATCGCCTTCTCGAAGTCGATGAAGCGCGAAGGCCCGCCCGCTCTGCCTCGCGCGATCGCGTCGTGACGTCCGGCCGCCGGTGGGAGCGCCACGGCGCGCTGCGCACCATCGTCCTCATGTGGCGGCTTCGACTCGCGTACTTCCTCGGCGCCGATCCGGCTCGCCTCGCCGAAGCGCTACGGCCATGGCGGCGCGGCGCGATAGCCCGGCGCAGGTCGCCGTGTTCGCGAAGGCGCCGGTGCCCGGCGAGGTGAAGACGCGCCTCGTCCCGCTGCTCGGCGAGGAAAGCGCCGCGGAGCTCCATGCCACGCTGGTGCGCCACGCGCTGGAGACGGCGCGCGCGCGCGGACGTGGGCCCGGTGTCCCTCTGGTGCGCGCCGGAAACGGGCCACCCCTTCTTCGCCGCCTGCGCCTCGCGGCACGGCGTCGCGCTGCACGCGCAGGGCGCGGGGCACCTCGGCGAGCGCATGGCCCGGGCCTTCATGCGGCTCCTCGAGGCGGGGCCGGTGGTGCTCGTGGGCTCCGACTGCCCCGTCCGGTCGGCGTGGAGGACCTGCGCGCGGCCGCGGCGTCGCTCGCCACGCACGAGGCGGTGGTGCAGCCCGCCGAGG
>CAWAOC010000019.1:0-142949 GCA_963783635.1 uncultured Gammaproteobacteria bacterium | reverse complement strand
GCGGCGGACGCCTACCTCGCGCTACGGGCGCGCACCCATGCCGCTTCTCCTCAACGACGAGGAGCACGTGCTGCTTGCGGAGGGAGAGCTCGCGGCGGAGCGCGAGGCGGTGAAGGCGCTCTGGAAGGCCGTCTTCGGCGGTGTCTGACACCAGGTAGTGTCTGACACCGCAGGGTGTCAGACACCGCTGACTTACTGCCGGCCGAGCAGGTTGTAGACCTGCATCGGCCCTTGCCCTTGATCTCGACGTCTGCGGCACATCGAAGCGATAGCGATTGTGCAGGCGGCGGTAGGTCACGATGTCGACCTGGTCGCTTCCGGTTACGCTTCCCCCGCCATTCGGCTGGCCACGTTGACCGTGTCGCCCCACAGATCGTAGCTGAACTTCCGCTTGCCGATCACCCCCGCCACCACCGCACCGGTGCCGATGCCGATGCGCAGCTCGAGCTTCTTGCCCCCGCTGGTGGTCGCGAGCGCGCTCCGCATCTCGAGCGCCATCTCGGCCATCGCGCGGCGCAGTGCACCTCGCCTCGGGCGAGCCCGCCCGCGGCCATGTAGGCGTCCCCGATGGTCTTGATCTTCTCGAGCCCATGCCGATCGGCGAGGCGTCGAACTCGGAGAAGACGTCGTTGAGGAGCGCCACCGGCTCGCGGGCGAGGCTCCGAGGACAGCTTGGTGAAGCCCACGATGTCGGCGAACAGCACCGTGCCGTGTGGTGGCGATCGGCGATGTGACTCTCCGCGCTTCAGCCGATCGGCGATCGCTCGGGAGCACGTTCAGGAGGAGCCGCTCGGACTTCTCCTGCTCGATCCGAGCTCCGCGTGCTGCAGGTCGACCTGCGGCGCGCAGCTTCTGCTTCTCGCTCGCGAAATACCACAGCAGCGCGTAGATCATGAGCGAAATGGCGGCGAAGTTGAGCACGAAGAAGACCGCCACCGTCTGCATGTCGATGCGCACCGCCGAATCCGAGAGCAGGAAGTCGAAGACGCCCGCCAGCACCGTCATGAAGAGCCACGCGAAGAACCACGGCAGCGACTGGCGGGTGCCCAGCACGGTGACCGCGCCCACCGGCGCGATGAGCCCCCACAGGCTGACGCCGGAGGCGGTGACGAAGTTGCCGATGGACCACTGCATCGCGAAGGGCGTGAAGAGGATCAGGCCCAGCTGGATCATGGCGAAAGCCGAGCCTGCGCGTGCGCAGGTAGAACGTGATCGTGCCCGCCGAGAGCACCAGGAAGGCGAGCGAAATCGTCACCGAGAACTGCTGCCCGATGCTCCAGTAGACGCGAAAGCCACAGGACGGAGGCGAGCGCCATGAGGCCCGTGGTGAGGACGAGCATGTCGCCCGGAGAGCTACTCCTCGGCGTGCAGTCCGGTAGCGGGACGAGGAACAGGATAATTTCGCGCCCGGCGACCAGCTCGGGAGGTAGATGGCCGGCGGCCTTCGGGGAGGTGCCCGTCGAGGTGGTCGGAACGGCGATATGCTCACGGACGGCGATTTCGTGGGGCGGGGGATTTGCGATTATGGCATACCAAGCCCCGGTTTGATAGAATTCCCTCTTACCGCAATCGAAACAGACAGGAAATCCCATGTCGATGGCCGATCGCGACGGCTTCATCTGGTACGACGGCAAGCTCGTACCCTGGAGGGACGCCACCACCCATGTGCTGACCCATTCACTCCATTACGGCCTGGCGGTCTTCGAAGGCATGCGGGCCTACAAGCGGAGCTCGGCACCGCGATCTTCCGGCTGAAGGAACACACCGACCGGCTGTTCAATTCCGCCAAGATCTACAGATGGCGATGCCCTACACGAAGGAGCAGCTCATGGAGGCGCAGCGCGAAGTGGTGCGCGCCAACAATCTCGAAAGCTGCTACCTGCGCCCGCTGGCGTTTTACGGCTCGGAGAAAATGGGCGTCTCGCCCATGGGCGCGAAGGTGCACGTGACGATCGCCGCCTGGCCCTGGGGCGCCTACCTCGGCGAGGACGGCCTGAAAAAAGGCATCCGCGTCAAGACCTCCTCTTTTGCGCGCCACCACGTGAACGTGACCATGGCGCGCGCCAAGGTCGCCACGACCTACGCCAACTCGATCCTCGCCAACATCGAGGCGACCCAGCACGGCTACGACGAGGCCCTGCTGCTCGACACCGAAGGCTTCGTGGCCGAGGGTGCGGCGAGAACATCTTCATCGTGAGGGACGGCAGGATCTACACCCCGAGCTCACCACGGCGCTCGACGGCATCACCTGGCGCAGCGTGCAGCCGATCTGCGCCGACCTGGGCATCCCGGTCGAGAAGACGCGCCTCACCCGCGACGACGTCTACATCGCCGACGAGGCTTTCTTTACCGGCACCGCAGCCGAGGTCACGCCGATCCGCGAGCTCGACCGCCGCGCCATCGGCGCCGGCTCGCGCGGCCCGATCACGGAGAAGATCCAGTCGGCGTTCTTCGACATCGTGAACGGCCGCAACCCGAAGTACCACCACTGGCTCACCAAGGTGGAGTGATCCGATGGCCGACCGAACTTGCCGACAGCAGGACCGCCGGTCGAGGTCACGGCGGCGGACCTGCCGCTGCACTGCCCGATGCCTCGCAGAAGCTGTGGAACACCCACCCGCGCGTGTTCATGCCGATCGAGGCGACGGGCGAGGCCCGGTGCCCCTACTGCGGGCACGGTCTACACCCTGACGGGCTCCGGTCGAAAAGGGCACTGACCACTGACGCCGCGTGCGCACCCTCGTCGTCGCGCCGTCCTGGATCGGCGACGCGGTGCTTTCGCACCCGCTGCTCGTCCGGCTCAAGGCCCGCGACCCGAGGCATCGACGTCCTCGCGCCGCCTGGGCCTGCCCGTCTACGGGCGCATGCCGGAGGTGCGCCGCACGATCGCATACCCGTTCGGCCACGGCGAGCTCAGGCTCGGCGCGCGGCGCCGCTTCGCGCTGGACTCTCGCGCGCTACGACCACGCCTTCGTGCTGCCCAACACCTTCAAGTCGGCGCTGATCCCCTGGTTCGCCGGCATCCCGGTGCGCACCGGCTGGCGCGGCGAAATGCGCGTCGGGCTGCTGAACGACCTGCGCACGCTCGACGAGGCGGCGCTGCCCCTGATCGCGGAGCGCTTCGCCGCGCTCGCGCAGCCCGCGGGCGAAGCCGCTCGCGCGCCCGCTGCCCCAGCCGCGCCTGGCGGTCGACGCCGCGCCGGCGCGACGCCGCCGCTGGCGAAGTTCGGCCTCGACGCCGGCACGCCCGTCCTCGCCCTCGCGCCCGGCGCGGAATACGGCCCCGCCAAGCGCTGGCCGCGCGCGCCACTTCGCCGCCCTCGCCCGGGCCCACGCGCGAGCGCGGCTACCAGCGTCTGGCTCTTCGGCTCGGCCAAGGACGCCGCGTCACCGCCGAGAGTCGCCGCCCTCGCGGGCGTGCCGGTGGCCGACCTCGCCGGCCGGACGAGCCTCGACGAGGCGATCGACCTGCTGTCGCTCGCCGCGCGCGTGGTGACCAACGATTCCGGCCTCATGCACGTGGCCGCGGCCCTCGACCGGCCCGATGGCCGCGGTCTTCGGCTCCTCAGCCCCGAGTACACGCCGCCGCTGTCGGCGAAGGCGCGCGTGATCTCGCTGCGGCTCGACTGCAGCCCCTGCTTCGAGCGCGACTGCCCCCTGGGCCACACGAACTGCCTCGAGAAGCTCGAACCGGCACAGGTCCTCGCGCGCACTCGACTAGAATGGGCGCCTTGCGCCCCCTCGGCCCGGAGCCGGACATGGACATCCCGCCCTCGCCCTGCTGCGCTGCCGCCGCCTGCGCAGCAACCCCGCCGGCGCCGCCGACTTCGACGCGGCGCTCGCCGACGCCGACCGGAAGAGTCCCTCGACGCGTGGCGCGAGCGCGCCGAGAAGAGCCTGCGCGCCGACAACGGCTGGCTCACGCTCGCCGGCCGCTACGTGATGAAGCCGGGCGACAACACCTTCGGCACCGGCGCCGCCAACGACATCGTCTTCCCGAAGGGGCTCGGCCCGGAGCGCATCGGCACGATCACCATCGCTGGACGGCAAGGTGACGCTGAAGCTCGCCGACGGCGTCACGATGACCAAGGACGGCGTGCCTTCACCGAGCGCGTGATGGGCACCGACGTCGACAAGCGCGACTGGGTGACGATGGGCCGCCTGGCCATGCACGTGATCGAGCGCGAGGGCCGCTACGTGCTGCGCCTCGCCGACAACGAGAGCGAGGTGCGCAAGCGCTTCCCCGGGCCGCGTCTGGTACGACGCCGGACCCGGCCTACCGGGTGAACGCGAACTTCGTGCCCTACCCGCCCGGGCGCAAGGTGACGATCGTCAACGTGCTCGACGAGGCCTCCGACGAGCCCTCGCCCGGGCTACGTCGAGTTCGAGCTCGACGGCCGCAAGCACCGGCTCGACGCGGTCGGCGACGACGACGGGCTGTTCTTCGTGCTGCGCGACGCCACCGCGGGCGACACGACCTACCGGCCGGGGCGCTTCCTGTACGTCGACCAAGACGCCCGAGCCCGGCGAGCCCTTCGAGCTGGACCTCAACCGCGCCTACAACCCGCCCTGCGCGTTCAGCGAGTTCACCACCTGCCCGCTGCCGCCGAAGCAGAACATCCTCAAGGTCCGCGTCGAGGCGGGCGAGAAGCTACCCGCCGCGGAAATCCGGCTGACCGGCCATGTGGTTCCGACGCTGACTCAGGGTGGTTGCTCTTCGGGAGCGTTGCCGGATGGTTACGCCGCTCACGGGTGCCCGTCGCCGAGGCCGAGATGCCGAGTCCCGGGCTATACCCGCGGGAGCGCGTTGTCTTCGCCCTTGCCGTCATCCGCGCCATGGTACGCGAGCCGAGCTCATACATCCGAAGAGCCTGGCTTCGCGTCGGCGCCGCATCCGTGCTCGCACTGGCAGCACTGCACGCCGAAGCGAAGTCCGCGCAACGGCATCAACGCGAGTATCGACCAGGCCGGATGGCCACGGCTGCGCGCCATGGAACATGAGGAAGACGCTCGGCTTGCCGATGGCGCATCGACATCGTGGAGCGATGATCGGGCAGCTCGTCCATCCGAGCCGTCAAGCTCTTCCAGGCCGGCAGAACAACCTGGCCGTCGCCGGCGGCCAGTGGCGCGTGCTCGCCGCAGACAGGTGCTGCGAGCGACGCTCATGACGTGCCGCGCACGTGCACGCGCAGGGATTGCTGCGCTACCTGCAGCGCGAAGGCGCATTCGGCCCGTGATCGACCAAGCGCCGCGAGCGCTTCGGCTGGCAGTCCAGCAGGAGACTCGCGGCCACCACCGGCGCGTCCCTCGAGCGCTTCTAGCCGCCGGCAGGTCGCCCGGCGTGTCGACGTCGACGGATGCCGGGGTCGTCGACGGCACGACCTCGACAGGCGCGTGCCGCGCGATCACGCCCCGCGCGCCTTCGTCGCCGTCGAGGGCGGCGAGATCCGCGAGAGCTCCGCCGCGAAACCCACCGGATGGCCGCGCCGCCCGCACGCATCGACGGCGGCGGCGAGCCTCGCGCCGCGCGACAGCGCCGCCTGCCACCGCGCGATGGGTCGCGGGCAGGATCGCGGCATGTCGGCCAGCGCCACGAGCCAGCCCTGCGGCATCGCGGCTTGCCTTCACGCCCGCGGCGAGGCTCGCGCCCGAGCCCGCGCGGGAGTCGGCCGTTCAAGCACCTCGCAGCCGGCCTCGCGAGCGCCCGGGCCAGCGCGCGTCCCCGGCGCGCACCACCGCGAGCGCATTGCCGAGCGCCCGACGACCAGCGAGCGCGCGGCGCGCACGCCGATGGGCACCGGGATCGCGGGGCACGGCCGCGAGGAGCTTCGCGCCGCCGAAGCGCGTGCCCGCCCCGCCCGCGAGGAGCAGGCCGCGGATCACGCCGTGCAGGCGCGCAGCCCGCCTCGGCGGCCCTCTCGAGCATCACGCCGTTGCGGGTGGCGATGAGGTCGGCGAGGATCGCCACCGCGATCTCCGGCGGCGTGCGCGAGCCGATGGCGAGGCCCACGGGGCCGCGCAGCCGCGCGATCTCGCGCGCCGAGAGGTCGAACTCCGCCAGGCGCTTGCGGCGCTCGGCGCTGGTCTGCTTCGAGCCCACCGCGCCCACGTAGAAGGCCTCCGACTTGAGCGCCTCCAGCAGCGCCATGTCGTCGAGCTTCGGGTCGTGCGAAACGGTGAGGACGACGGTGTGGCCGTCGGGCCTGAGGGCGGCGACCGCATCGTCGGGCATGCCCTCGACGAAGGTCGCCCCCGGCACGCGCCACGCGAGCCGGTACTCCTCGCGCGGATCGCACACGAACACCCGGTAATCGACGGTCGTGGCCATCTCCGCGAGGTAGTGCGCGATCTCGGAGGCGCCGATGATGAGCATGCGCCAGCGCGGGCCGTGGATGCTCGTGAAGCGCGTCGCCGGTGCGCTCGCATTCGTCGGTGGGCTGCGCCGGGGCGAAGCTCCACGCGCCGGTGGCGAGGTCGACGCGGCGGCCGATCACCTTGCCGCTCCCGATGTGCGCGAGCAGCGCCTCGAGGTCCGCCACCGGCACCTCGGCCTCGACGATGACCTCGAGCTTGCCGCCGCAGGGCAGGCCGAAGCGCCGCGCCTCCTCGCTGGTGACGCCGTAGGAGACGAAGCGCGGCACGCGCCCGGCGAATTCCTCGCGGCGCGCGACGAGGTCGTCCTCGATGCAGCCGCCGGAGACGGACCCCACGAGGATGCCGTCGTCGCGCATCGGCGAGAAGCGACCCGGGCGGGCGCGGGCTCGCGCCGAAGGTCTGCGCGACGGTGACGAGCCACGCGCGGCGTCCCGCGCGCCGCCACGCCAGGGCGCTTTCGAGGACGTCGAGGTCGAGGCTCTGCATGGCGGCGAATATAGCACCGCCCCGCGGTCAGCGCGGCGCGGACAGCCTCGAGGGTGCGCGGCGCCAGGCGGAAGACTTCCTTCAGCGCCAGGCGGTACTGGTCGCTGCGCCACCGCGGACAGGTTGTGGTGGCTGCCGCCCTCCACCCGGATGAAGCGCTTGGGGCCGGCGGCGGCGGCGAAGAGGCGCTCGCCCATCTCGAAGGGCACGACCGAGTCGTTCGTGCCGTGCGCGATGATGAGCGGCGGCCGGATCTGCGGCACCTTGGCGAGCGTGTCGAACTCCTGCGTGAGGATGAGCCCCACCGGCAGCACGCGCCACGCGGTGTGCTCGACCATGTCGCGGATGGACGTGAAGGTCGCCTCCAGCACGACCCCCGAGGCCTCGGGCCGGCGCAGCGCCAGCTCCGCGGCGATGGCGCCGCCCAGCGAATGCCCGACGATGTAGCGCGGGCGCGAGCGGGCCCGGCCTGCGCGAGGTAGTCCCAGGCGGCCACGCGCATCCTCGTAGGAGAGCTGCTCGGAGGGCGAGGCATCCGTGCTCTTGCCGAAGCCGCGGTAGTCGATGGCGAGGACGTTGAAGCCGAGCTTGCGCCAGCGCTCGATGCGCGTGACGCTGCCGGTGAGGTTCCAGCGCGCGCCGTGCAGGTAGAGCATCACCGGCGCCGCCTTGTCGTCGGCCGGCGCCCAGAACGCATGCAGCCTGTCGCCGTTGCCGCCCACGGGGATCCAGCGCTCCTCGTAGGCGAGGCCGGCGTTCTGGTAGCCCCACCAGGTGTCCTTGGTGGGCCGGAAGATGAGCTCGCCCTGCTTCTCGGTGACGTAGGCGCAGCCGCCGAAGGTTGCGGCGAGGAGCAGCGCGGCGGCGGCGCGCCAGGAGGAGGCGGCGCCCCGTCATGGTGCCTCGCGCCCTATTTGGGGCTGAAAACCAGCGGCACGTGCGGGCTGTGAAGGGACGTCCCTTCCACCGTGACCAGCGTGGCGAACGCCACCAGGACCAAGGCGACGAGCGCCAGGATCCCGGAGACGGGGTTCATGAACCACTTGCGGTATTGCCGTCTGCCATAATTGTACCGAAGACGAAGTCCCATGTGCGTGCTCCCGAAGCCCCAGGAGACGCCGGCGTCTCGCGCGCCGGGTCGCCCCATCCAGGATTGCCGATCGACTCCCCCGAGCCGGTCGCGCGCCCAGCTGGTCTGACCGCGCCCGGCCGCGCTGGTTCACTGGCAAGCACATTTTGGGCCGACTGCGCCCGGAATCAAGTCACTTCCTCCGGAAAGCAAGCCGCGCCACCGGCAAGGCTCATCGGACCCCGGGCTTCAGGCGGGCTGTCACGTCCATCGGGTCTTGCCGAGCGGCAGCACGCGCGGGCGCTTGCCGGTGAGGGCGAAGAGCGCGTTGGCGACGGCGGGGGCGATGGGCGGCGTGCCGGGCTCGCCGACGCCGGTGGGCGTGTCGGCCGTGCGACGGGACGATGTGCACCTCCACCTTCGGCATCTCGCTCATGCGCAGGACGCGGTAGTTGTGGAAGTTCGACTGCTGGACCTGGCCGTCCTTGAGGGTGATCGCGCCGTGCAGCGCGGCGGACAGGCCGAAGGCGATGGCGCCCTGCACCTGCGCCTCGACGGTCAGCGGGTTCACGACGAGGCCGCAGTCGAAGGCCGCCACGACGCGGTGCACCTTCACGGCGCCGTCCTCGAGCGAGACTTCCGCCACCTGCGCGCAGACGCTGCCGAAGGACTCGTGCACCGCGATGCCGCGCGCCGCGCCCTTGCGGCAGCGGCGTGCCCCAGCCGGCCTTCTGCGCGGCGAGGTCCAGGGTCGCGACGACGCGCGGGTGCTTCGCGAGGAGCTTGCGGCGGAAGGCGACGGGGTCCTCGCCCGCGGCCGCGGCCAGCTCGTCGATCATCGTCTCCATGACGAAGGCCGTGTGCGAGTGGCCCACGGAGCGCCACCACAGCGACGGGATCGCCGACTTCGGCGAGTGCAGCGTCACGCGCGAGGTTGGGGATGTCGTAGGGCGTGTCGCTCACGCCCTCGACGCTGTCTCGTCGATCCCGTCCTTCACCAGGAAGGGCTCGAAGGCGGTGCCGGCGATGATCGACTGGCCGACGATGGCGTGGTTCCAGCGCGACGATGGCGCCCTTCGCGTCGAGGCCCGCCTCCACGCGGTGCACGTACATCGGGCGGTAGTAGCCGCCGCGGATGTCGTCCTCGCGCGTCCACACCACCTTCACGGGCACCTTCACGTCGCGGGCGATCTCGCACGCCTCGATCACGTAGTCGGACGCCGGGTTCGCGCGCCGGCCGAAGCCGCCGCCGGCGGGCATCGTGTTGAGCTTCACCTTGCTCGGGCGCGAGGCCCAGCGTCTTCGCGGCGGCGGCCTGGTCCACGGTCTGGAACTGCGAGCCGCACCAGATCTCGGCCGCGTCGCCGCGGAACTCGACGGTGCAGTTGAGGGGCTCCATCGGCGCGTGCGCGAGGAACGGCACCTCGTACTCCGCCACCACCGTCTTCGCGGCGGCCTTGATCGCCGCGGGGTCGGCCGCCTTCCTCGCCATCGGGCCGGGCTGCGCGGCCAGCTCGCCGTAGAGCTTCCGCAGGCCCTCGGAGGAGAGCGCCGTCCCGGCGGGCAGGTCCCACCTGATGTCGAGCGCGTCGCGGCCCTTCTTCGCCGCCCAGAAGCTCTTCGCGACGACCGCCACGCCGTTGGAGGTCTGCACCACGTGCGTGACGCCGGCGATGCCCTTCACCTTCTGCGCGTCGAACGACGCCACCTTCGCGCCGAACGCCGGCGCGTGGGCGACGAGCGCCGTGTGCAGGTTCGGCCGCTTCATGTCCATCCCGAAGACCGTCTTCGCGTCCACCTTCTCGGCGGAGTCGATGCGGCGCGTGGGCTTGCCGATCAGCCTGAACTGCTTCGGGCTCTTGAGCTCGACCTTCCCTGGGACCGGGAGCTTCGCGGCGGCGTCGGCGAGGCTGCCGAAGGAGGCCTTCTTCCCGCCGGGGCCGAGGACGAATCCCTTCTCCGCGCGGCAGGCTTCGGGCTTCACCTTCCACTGCTGCGCAGCGGCGGCCACGAGCATCGTGCGCGCCTGGGCGCCCACGGTGCGGAGCTGTTTCCAGGAATCGCCGACACTCATCGATCCGCCGGTCATCTGCATGCCGAAGCCCGTGTGCACGTATTCCGGCGCGGCGGGCGCGAGCTCGGAGCGGACCTTCGACCAGTCGCACTCCAGCTCCTCGGCCACCAGCATCGGCAGCGCGGTCGTGACGCCCTGGCCGAACTCGAGGTTCTTCACCATCACGGTGACGGTGCCGTCCTTCGCGATGCGAAGGAACGCGTTGGGGTTCACGGGCGGCTTCGGCGCCCCCTGGGCATGGGCGAGGCGCTGCCGCTCGGGCAGCCAGAAGCCGATGACGAGCCCGCCGGCCAGCACGGCGGAAGACTTGAGGAAGGCGCGGCGCGAGGTGTTGCGGATCGCGGATTTCATGGCGGCCCCCTATCGCTTCGCGCCGAGGGACGCGGCGGCGGTCTTCACGGCCTCGCGGATGCGCGGGTAGGTGCCGCAGCGGCAGAGGTTGCCGTCCAGCGCCGCGTCGATGTCCGCGTCCGAAGGGGCCTTGTTCTTCGCGAGCAGCGCCACGGCCGCCATCACCTGCCCGGGCTGGCAGTAGCCGCACTGCACGACGTCCTTGTCGATCCAGGCCGCCTTCACGGCCTTCACGACGGGGTTCGTGGCGGCCAGGCCCTCGATCGTGTTCACGCGCTTGCCGGCGACGTCGGCGACCTTCACCGAGCACGAGAGCTCCGCCTCGCCGTTGACGTGGACCGTGCACGCGCCGCATTGCGCGCGCCCGCAGCCGAACTTGGTGCCGGTGAGGCCGAGGCTGTCGCGCAGCACCCACAGGAGGGGCGTGTCGGGGTCCGCCCTGAATTCGACGGCTTCGCCGTTCACGTGGAACTTGATCATGGAAGGCTCCTCGAGGGTCCGCTGGACGGGAAAGGGGTCACATTATGGGGGAAGCCCGAGGGCACCGGACAAGGGGCCTAAGGTATCATTCGCCCGCCGACCCGACTCCGCCATGCCGCCCCGCACCCGCAAGCTCTTCCCCACCCCCGACGACGCCGAAAGCGCCTTCTACGACGCCTTCGAGCGCGCCGACCTCGCCGCCATGATGGTGGTGTGGGCCGAGGGCGAGGAGGTCGTCTGCGTGCACCCGGCGGGCCCCCGGCTCACCGGGTTCGAGGCGGTGCGCGAGAGCTGGATGCAGATCTTCTCCGGCGGCATGAAGCTCACGGTGCGCGTGACCGAGTCGCGCCGCCTCGACGGGCCGTCGGTGGCCGTGCGCTCGGTGGTGGAGAACATCACCGCACCCGGGACCGAAGCCTCGCCCCAGCTCGTGAACGCGACGAACGTCTACGTCCTCACGGACGCGGGCTGGCGCCTCGCGATGCACCACGCATCCCCGCCCGAGCAGCCCGCCACGCCCGAGGAGGACGAGGCGGAGCAGCCGCACACGCTGCACTGACCGCCCCGCCTGCCGTGGCGCGCCTCGCCGCCGCCTTACTCGTCCTCGTCCTCGCGCCGCTCGCCCAGGCGCAGCCCGACCCGCGCAAGGTCGTGCGCACCGCCTACCCCAGCGCGGAATCGAAGCTCGACCCCGCCGCCGAGTCGGACGAAGCCTCGGGCAGCATCTCGCAGGCGATCTTCGATCCGCTCCTCGCCTACGACTTCCTCGCGCGGCCCGCGAAGCTCGTCGGCAACACGGCGTCGCTGCCCGAAGTGACCGACGACGGCGCCACGTTCACGCTGCAAGCTGCGGCCCGGCATCTTCTTCACGCCCGATCCCGCGTTCGGCGGACAAGCCGCGCGAGCTGACGGCGCACGACTACGTCTACTCCATCAAGCGCCTCTTCGACCCGAAGCTCACGAGCCAGTGGCTCTTCCTCGTCGAGGGCAAGATCCGCGGGGCGGACGCGGTCATGCAGGCGGCGAAGGGAGTCGGGGCGCTTCGACTACGACCGCCCCATCGAGGGCCTGCAGGCGCTGGACCGCTACACGATCCGCATCCGCCTCGACGAATCCCGACTACTCCTTCCCCTTCGTGCTCGCGATGCCCGCCACCGCGGCGCTGGCCCGCGAGGTGGTCGAGCGCTACGGCGCAGGACATCGCCCACCATCCCGTGGGCACCGGTCCCTACCGCATCGCGGAATGGGTGCGCGGCTCGCGCCTCGTGCTCGAGGCGAACCCCGGCTATCGCGAGGAGATCTACGACGGCGACCCCGGCCCGGACGAGGCGAGCCGCGCCATCCATGCGCGCCTGAAGGGCAAGCGCCTGCCGATCGTGGGGCGCGTGGAGATCCACATCGTGGACGAGGCGCAGCCGCGCTGGCTCGCCTTCCTCAACGGCGAGCACGACTACATCCGCCCGCTGCCGGAGGATTTCGCCAACACCGCGCTGCCCGGCGGCAAGCTCGCGCCCAACCTCGCGCAGGCCGGCATCAACGTCACGCCCGACGAGATCGCCTACACCACCTACACGACCTTCAACACCGCCGAGACGATCGACGGCAAGCCCAACGCCATCGGCGGCTTCACGCCCGAGCGCGTGGCGCTGCGGCGCGCGATCGGCATGGGCTTCCGCATCGACGAGATGATGGCGATCCTCGACAAGGGGCAGTCCACGCGCGCGCAGACGCCCCTGCCGCCGGCCGTCTCGGGCCACGATCCGGATTTCGTCAGCCCGACGCTCGAATACAACCCCGCCAAGGCCAAGGCGCTGCTCGACATGTTCGGCTACGTCGACCGCGACGGCGACGGCTATCGCGAGGCGCCCGACGGCTCGCCCTTCTCCTTCGACCACGCCTCGACCCCGACGCTGCGCGAGCGGCAGAGGAACGAGCTGTGGAAGAAGTCCATGGACGCCATCGGCCTGCGCGTCACCTTCGACAAGGTGGAGAAGCTCCCGGAGCTGCGCAAGCAGGCGCAGCTCGGGCCGCGTGCAGTCCTTCAGCTACGGCTGGATCGCGGACTTCCCCGACGGCGAGAACTTCCTGCAGCTCCTCTACAAGGGCTCCATCGGGCAGGTGAACTACGCGATGTTCGACCTTCCCGAGTACAACGCGCTCTACGAGCGCGTGAAGCGCCTGCCCGACTCGCCGGAGCGCAACGCCCTCATCGCGCGCATGGTGAAGCTGATCGTGGTGTACGCGCCGTGGCTCGTGGAGACCTACAAGGCGCAGAAGATCCTGGTGCAGCCCTGGGTGCTGGGCTACAAGAAGCACCCCTTCGCGCACGAGCCCTGGAAGTACCTCGACATCGACCTCGCGCGCCGCCCGGAGCGCTAAGGCCCTATCATTCGGCCATGGCCGCCCTGTCCCCCGACGCCCCGCCGAGGCCCGCGAGCCTTTTCGGCACGCTCGTGACGGCGGCGCTCGTCCTCGCGCTGGCGTGGGTGCTGGCCCGCTGGACGTGGGTCTTCCTCGCCCCGCCGGCCGTCGCGACGGCGGCGCCCGCGGCGGCAGCGGTCGATCTCGCGGCGGTGGCGCGGCTCTTCGGCGGGGCGGCGCCGGCCGGCCCGGCGGCCCCGGCCGGCAGCGTCCTCGGGACTGCGCCTGAAGGGCGTGGTCGCGCCCTCGCCCGCGGACGGCGGCTCGGCGGTCTTCAACGCGGGCGGCAAGGACATCGCGGTGCTCCTCGGCGGCGAGGTGCAGCCGGGCGTGAAGCTGGTGGCGGTGGAGCCCGACCACGCGGTGATTTCCCGCGGCGGGCGTGCGCGAGCGCATCGACCTCGACACGCGCATGGCCGCGGTGCCGCGGGCGGTGGCGGGCAAGGCGAGCGGCTTCCGGCTGCCGGTCGCCCGCTCCGGGGCCACCGCCTTCGCCTTCTCGAGGAAGGATCTCGACGACGCCCTGAAGGATCCCGGGCAGCTCGGCTACCTCGGCCGCATCGGCATGCCCCCGGGCGGCGGCGTGCGCCTGGACGAGGCGCCCCCGGGCAGCCTCGCCGCGCGGCTGGGCCTGCAGCCGGGCGACGTCATCAGGAAGGTGAACGGCCAGGCCGTCGCCTCGACCGGCGACCTCGCCCGCCTGTACCAGCAGTTCGCCACCACCGGCTTCGTCCAGGCCGAGATCCAGCGCGGCACGGCCTCCGTCCAGCTCAACTACACCATCAACCCCTGACCTTGGCGTCGAGGTTCACGTGCCAGGTTCACGGCCAGGTTCACGTGCCAGGTTCACGTGCCAGGCTCACGTGCCTGGCACCGGAACATGGCACGTGAACACGCCCCAATCCGCCCCTGTGCGAAAATGGCGGAATGGGCGCAAAATGCCCGATAAATCAACGAGGAAGCCTGATTTCGTGACGCGGTTTCTAGCAGCGATCGCCCTCATCGCGGTCTTCGCCTTTTCCGCCGCCCGCGCGGCCGAGGAGGAGAAGGTCACGCTCAATTTCGTGAACGCCGACATCGTCTCGGTCATCAAGGCGGTGGGCGGGCACACGGGGAAGAACTTCATCCTCGACCCGCGCGTCACCGGCACGGTGAACATCGTGTCCGAGAAGCCGGTGCCGAAGGACCTCCTCTACCCGATGCTGCTCTCCGTGCTGCGCACGCAGGGCTACGCCGCGGTGGAATCCAACGGGTTCGTGAAGATCGTCCCGGAAGCCGAGGGCAAGACCGGCGCCGGCCCCGTGGGCGAGGCGGCCGCCAAGGTGCCCGGCGACCGGATCGTCACGCGCGTCTTCCTGCTGCAGAACGAATCGGCCATGCAGCTCGTGCCGGTGCTGCGCCCGCTCGTCACGGCCAACAACTTCGTCGCCGCCTACTCCAACAACAACGCGATCGTCATCACCGACTACGCGGAGAACGTGAAGCGCATCGAGTCGATCATCCGCTCCATCGACCAGCCCACGGGCGGCGACGTGCAGATGATCCGCCTGGAGCACGCCTCGGCCGTGGACGTCGCGCAGACGATCAAGGGCGTGGTCCCCGAGACCAACGCCCCCGCCAACGCGCCCGGCACGACGGCCAAGGCCGCCATCGCCGTCGACCCGCGCACCAACAGCCTGCTCGTCCGCGGCGACAACCCGGCGATCCTCGCGCGCATCAAGGCGCTGGCCGCGAGCCTCGACACGCCCGGCGCCAGCGCGGGCAACATCAACGTGGTCTACCTGCGCAACGCCGAGGCGGTGAAGATCGCCGACACGCTGCGCGGCCTGCTGTCCGGCACCGATTCGATGCGCTCGACGGCCTCGTCCGCGCCGGCGAGCGCCGGCACGGCGACCGGCCAGGCCCCGGGGAGCGCGACGACGCCCGCGACGCCCGCGGCCGCCGCCCCCGCCTCGATCATCCAGGCGTACGCGCCGACCAACTCCATCATCATCATCGCGCCCGAGCCGGTCTACCGGAGCCTGCGCGCGGTGATCGACAAGCTCGACTCGCGGCGCGCGCAGGTCTTCGTCGAGGCGCTCATCGTCGAGGTGTCCACCGGCATCGCGAGCGAGTTCGGCGTGCAGTGGCAGTCGGCGCGCAACGTCGGCAACGGCCAGTCGGTCTTCGGCGGGACCAACTTCAACACCGGCGTGGCCGGGGGCCTGGGCACCAACATCATCAACGCCGCCATCGACCCGCGCACCCTCGGCGGGGGCCTGAACCTCGGCCTCATCAACGGCACGCTGAAGATCCCCGGCACCGACATCGAGGTGCTCAACCTCCAGGTGCTCGCGCGCGCGCTCGAGGCCGACTCCGGCGCGAACGTGCTCTCGACGCCGAACGTGCTCACGCTCGACAACGAGGAGGCGAAGATCATCGTCGGCCAGAACGTCCCGTTCATCACGGGCAGCTACACGCCGACGGCCGGCAGCGCCACCAACCCGTTCCAGACCATCGAGCGCAAGGACATCGGCCTCACGCTCAGGGTCACGCCGCAGGTGGCCGAGGCCGGCGCCGTGAAGCTCAAGATCTTCCAGGAAGTCTCGAGCGTCACGCGCGAGGCGCAGCTCGTCCGCTCGGCCGACATCATCACCAACAAGCGCTCGCTCGAATCCACCGTGCTCGTCGACGACGGCCAGATCGTGGTGCTCGGCGGCCTCATCCAGGACGACCAGCAGGCCGGCGTCGACAAGGTGCCGTTCCTGGGCGACATCCCCTGGATCGGCAGCCTCTTCAAGTACGAGACCCGCAACCGCAAGCGCACCAACCTCATGGTCTTCCTGAGGCCCGTGGTGCTGCGCGACGAGAAGTCCGCCGCCTCGCTCACCTCGGACCGCTACGAGTACATCCGCAACCTGCAGCGCGGCATGGACCTGCCCGCGAACGTGCTGCTGCCTCCCGCGAATGCGACGGTGCTGCCGCCGCTGGACGCGACGAAGGGCAAGCCGCTGCCTGCCGCATCATGGGACAGGTTGCTCGATCGCATGACGTTCAGAAGCACCTGTCCCCATCGATGAACCGCTCGAGCGAACCGTGAACCCCCAGGACCTGGATCCCGCGACCGTCCGGCTGCTGCCCTACGCCTTCGCGAAGGCGAAGGGCGTGATCGCCGCGCGCGTGGCCGCCGGCGCGCTCGAGGTCTGGATCCGCGCCCGTGCCCGCAGGCCTCCACGCTGGCCGAGGTGCGCCGCATCGCCGGCAAGCCGCTGCAGCGAGATCCTGGTCGCGCCCGGACGAGTTCGAGCACTGCCTGACGCTCGCCTACACGCGCGAGCCCAACGCGGCCGAGACGATCGTCGAGGACATGGGCGAGTCCCTCGACCTCGCCAAGCTCACGGAGCAGCTGCCGGAAGTGGCGGACCTGCTCGAGGCCGAGAACGACGCGCCCATCATCCGGCTCATCAACGCGCTCCTCACCCAGGCCGTGCGCGAAGGCGCCTCCGACGTCCACCTCGAGATCTTCGAGTCGCGCGCGCTGGTGCGCTACCGCGTCGATGGCGCGCTTGCGCGACGTGGTCGAGCCGCGCCGCGGCCTGCACCCGGCGATGGTCTCGCGCATCAAGGTGATGGCCTCCCTCGACATCGCCGAGAAGCGGCTGCCGCAGGACGGCCGCATCGCGCTTCGCATCGCCGGGCGCCCCATCGACGTGCGCGTCTCCACGATCCCCACCGCCAACGGCGAGCGCGTCGTGCTGCGCCTCCTCGACAAGCAGGCCGGCCGCCTCACGCTCGACGCCCTCGGCATGGGGGCCGCCACGCGCGACGCCGTGGACGCGATCATCGGCCAGCCGCACGGCATCTTCCTGGTGACCGGCCCCACGGGCTCGGGCAAGACCACCACGCTCTACGCCGCCCTCTCGCGGCTCGACCGCAAGACCCGCAACATCCTCACGGTCGAGGACCCCGTCGAGTACGAGCTCGACGGCATCGGCCAGACGCCGGTGAACCCGAAGATCGAGATGACCTTCGCGCGGGCGCTGCGCGCCATCCTGCGCCAGGACCCCGACGTGGTGATGATCGGCGAGATCCGCGACCTCGAGACGGCGCAGATCGCGGTGCAGGCCTCCCTCACCGGCCACCTCGTGCTCGCCACGCTCCACACCAACGACGCGCCGGGCGCCGTGACGCGGCTGGCCGACATGGGGATCGAGCCCTACCTCCTCGCCTCGACGCTCTCCGGCGTGCTGGCCCAGCGCCTGGTGCGCAAGCTCTGCCCGGCCTGCAAGGCGCCGCACGAGCCCGATGCCGCCGAGCGCGGCGCCTTCCGCGAGAACGCCCCGGAGCGCATCTACCGCGCCGCCGGCTGCGCCGCCTGCAACTTCTCCGGCTACAAGGGCCGCACCGGCATCTACGAGCTCCTCACCGTCGACGAGGACCTGCGCCGCATCGTCCACGACACGGCCGACGAGCGCGAGATCCGCGAGAAGGCGCTGGCCCGCGGCATGACGCGGCTTCGCGAGGACGGGCTGCGCTGGGTGCGCGACGGCACGACGTCGCTCGACGAAGTGCTGCGGGTCACGCGCACTTAGCCCCTCACCCCGACCCTCTCCCGGAGGGAGAGGGAGGAACAAGGAATGCCAGGCTTCCGCTACCAGGCGTATTCGATCGAGGGCCGACTGCACAAGGGCGTGCTGGAGGCCGACAGCGCGCGCCAGGCGCGCTCGCTCCTGCGCGACCAGGGCCTCACGCCCTACCGGGTCGAGGTCATCGCCGCCAACGATCCCGCCGGCGGCCGCGCACTTCCGCGCCATCTCGCTGTCCTCCGCCGAGCTCACGCGCCTCACGCGCAGCCTCGCCTCCCTCATCGAGGCCGGGCTCACCGTCGAGCAGGCCTTCAACGCGCTCATCGAGCAGGCCGAGGGCGAGCGCGAGCGCCAGGTGCTCGCCGCGCTGCGGGGCGAGGTGATGGCGGGCTCCACGATCGCCAAGGCGCTGGGGGCGTTCCCCGGCGTGTTCCCGGAGCTCTACCGCACGCTCGTGGCCGCGGGCGAGGCCTCCGGGCAGCTCACGCGCGTGCTCACGAAGCTCGCCGACTACCTCGAGGAGCGCCAGCAGCTGCGCGGCGCGCATCTCGCTCGCGCTCGTGTACCCCGCCATCGTGATGGGCGTCTCCCTCCTCGTGATGGGCGCCCTCCTCGTCTACGTCGTGCCCCAGGTCGTGCAGGTCTACAGCCACGCGAAGCAGTCGCTGCCGCTCCTCACCCGCGCGCTCATCGCGTTCTCGGGATTCCTGCAGGTCACGTGGCCCGCCTGGATCGTGCTCGCGGTCGCGGCCGTCGCCGGCCTCAGGCTGGCGCTCGCGCGGCCCGCCCCGCGGGCGCGCATCCACCGCTTCCTCCTCGACGCGCCCGTCGTGGGCAAGGCGCTGCGCCACCTCGACAGCGCGCGGCTCGCCGCCACGCTCGCGATCCTCGTGGGCAGCCGCGTTCCCATCCTCGCCGCGCTGGAGGCGGGCGAAGGCGTGATGACGCTCGTGCCGATGCGCGAGGCGCTCGGCCGCCGCCGCGCGCGGGGTGCGCGAGGGCATGGCGCTTTCGCGCGCGCTCGGCGCCACCGGCGCCTTTCCGCCGGTGATGGTCCACCTCATCGCGGGCGGCGAGGCCACCGGCCGGCTGGACGAATCGCTGGAGCGCGCCGCGCGCCAGCAGCAGGCGGACCTCTCGACGCGCCTCGCCACCGCCGTCGCGGTGTTCGAGCCCGCCCTCATCGTGGTGATGGGCGTGCTGGTCCTCGCGATCGTGCTCGCGATCCTGCTGCCCATCTTCAACCTCAACCAACTGGTGGGACGATGAAACGAAGACCCCGCGGTGTCAGACACGGTGTCTGACACCGAAACGCCAATCCGCCTTCACCCTCATCGAGATCCTCGTCGTCGTGGCGATCCTCGGCATCCTCGCGGCCATCGTCGTGCCGCGCGTCATGGACCGGCCCGACGAGGCCAAGCGCGTGGCCGCCAAGGCCGACGTCGCCGCCATCGTGCAGGCCCTCAAGCTCTACCGCCTCGACAACGGCTTCTACCCGGCCACCGACCAGGGCCTCGTGGCGCTGGTGCAGAAGCCGGCGTCCAATCCCGCTCCCGCCAACTGGAAGCAGGGCGGCTACCTCGAGCGCCTGCCCAAGGACCCCTGGGGCGGCGACTACCAGTACCTCAACCCCGGCGTGAAGGGCGAGATCGACGTCTTCAGCCTCGGGGCCGACCGGGCGCGCGGAGGCGAAGGCAGTGGCGCGGACATCGGCAACTGGGACTAGGGGCTTCACCCTCGTCGAGATCCTCGTGGTGGTCGCCATCGCGGGCATCGTGCTCGCCGTGGCGGCGGTGAACCTCTTCCCCAGCGACGAGGAGGTGGCGCGCCGCGAGACCTCCCTCCTCGCGCTCGACATCGAGGCCGCGCGCGACGACGCGTGGTTCGGGGGCCGGCCCACGGCCGTGTCGCTTGCCGAAGGCCGCCTGCAGGTCCTGCGCCTGGCCTCCGACCGCTCGTGGGCGCCCGTCGCCGGGCCGCGACCGGCGCCTGCCCGACACGATGCGCATCGAGGCGCTCGCCATCGACGGCCGGCCCGTGGACGCGCGCGAGGTCCTCGTCTTCCTGCCCGACGGCCTCGGCGTCCCCTTCCGCGTGGCGCTCACCGTGCGCGGGCTGCCGAAGGCCATCGAGGGCGACGCCGCCGGCGCCGTGCGGGCGATCGCCCGATGAGCCGCCACCGCGCGTTCACGCTGGTCGAGATCCTGGTCGCGCTCGCGATCCTCGCCATCGCGCTCGCGGCGACCACGCGCGCGGCGAGCCTCGCCACCGACAGCGCGCGCGAGACGCGGGCCCGGCTGCTCGCCACCTGGGCCGCCGAGAACCGCGTGGCGGAGATGCGCGCGCGCGGGCTCTTTCCCGCCGCCGCCGTCACGGCCGCCACCGTCGACCAGGGCGGGCTCGCGCTGGTCGTGCAGGAAACGGTGGCCGAGACGCCCAACCCCACGATCCGCCGCATCGACCTCGCCGTCTCCGACGCGCGCGAGCCGGGGCGCGTGCTCGCGACCCATGCCGCGTTCCTGGTGAAGCCGTGACGCGACGCGCCCGCGCCTTCACGCTGGTCGAGCTCCTCATCGCGCTCGCCATCTTCGCGCTCCTCTCCGCCTTCGCCTACCGCGGCCTCGCGGTGCTGCTGGACAGCCGCGAGGCCCTGGACCGCGACTCGCGCAAGTGGCGCGACGTGGCGCTCTTCGTGGGCCGCTTCGAGCGCGACGTGCAGGCCGCGCTCGACCGGCCCGCCACCGGCCCCTCCGGCACGCCGCAGAGCCCCATCTCCTCCCTCCTCGACCTGGGCGGCACGACGGCGAGCGGCCTGGCGCATCACGCGCGCCGGCGCCACGCTCTACGCGAACGAGCTCGCCGCCCCGCAGCGCGTGGGCTATCGCCTGGCCGAGGGCCGCGTCGACCGCCTGGCCTGGCCCGGCGTGGACGCGGGGCCGCGCGCCGAGGCGGCGGCCACGCCGGTGCTCGAGAACGTGCGCTCGCTCGCCTTCCGCTTCCTCGACCGCAACCTCGAATGGCGCCGCGACTGGGCGCTGCCCGGCGACCCAGGGCATGCCGCTCGCCGTGGAGATGACGCTGGAGCTCGCGGGCGGCGAGAAGATCCTGCGCATCGTGGACCTCCCGCGATGAGGCCCGGGCGCCAGCGCGGCGTGGCCGTGGTGACCGCGATCCTCGTGGTGGCGGTGGCCGCCTCCACGGCCACGTACATGCTGTCGCAGCAGTCGGCCACGCTCAACCAGACGGCGCTCGTGGCCTCCCGCGCGCAGGCCGACGCCTTCGCGCAGGCCGGGCTCGACTGGGCGCGCGGCATCCTCGCGGAGGACGCCCGCCGGAGCGCCATCGACACGCTGTCGGAGGCCTGGGCCCAGCCGCTGGCGGGCCTGCCCGTGGAGCGCGCGGTGGTGAGCGGCGCCATCGTCGACCTGCAGTCGCGCTTCAACCTGAACAACCTCGTGAAGGACGGCCGGCGCAGCGACCCCGACGTGCTGGTCTTCACGCGCCTCCTCGAGGCGCGCGGCCTCGACGCATCGCTCGCGATGGCCGTGCTGGACTGGGTCGACGCCGACGCCGATCTCGCCGGCAACGGCGGCGCGGAGGATGCCTACTACCTGTCGCTGCCGCGGCCGCACCGCGCCGCCAACCGCCCCCTGGCGCAGGTCGAGGAGCTCTACGCGGTGCGCGGCTTCGACGCCAAGGCGGTCGCCGCGCTGCGCCCGTACGTCACGGCGCTTGCCGGCGCGCACGCCCGTGAACGCCAACACGGCCTCCGTGGAAGTGCTGGCCGCCCTGCTGCCGGAGCTTTCCCGCGACGAGGTCCGCGCGCTCGCCGAATCCCGGCGCGCGACGCCCGTTCAAGGACCGCGCCGACCTCAAGGCGCGCGCGAAGAAGGCGTCGTCCACGGTCATCGACAACGACCTCGACGTGAAGTCGGCCACTTCCTCGTCCAGGTCGGCGTCGCGCAGGACGACGTGCAGGTGGCGAGCGAGGCCCTCGTGTCGCGGGGCGCGGCCGGCGCCACCCCCGCGACGGCTATAATCTGGCGCCGCCCGCTGTACTGACGTCGAGGACGAGCCGGTCCCCGATCCTCCCCTGACGCCTGCCATGATCCTCCGACTCCTCCTTCCCGCCGTCGACCGCCCGAGCGCCGACACGCCGATGGCGTGGTCGCTCGCCGACGCGCGCGGGGCGGCGCTGCGCGAGGGCACCGCCGCGCTGGCGGACATCCCTCGCGGCGACGTCGTGGAGGTCGTGCTGCCGGTCTCGCGCGTGCTCTTCGCGCGGCTGAAGCTGCCGAAGGTGAACGCGGCCACCATCCGCGAGCTGCTGCCCTTCGCCGTCGAGGACCGCCTGCTGGCCGATCCCGACGCAGATCCACGCGGTGCCCGGCGCCACGAACGCGCTCGGCGAGACGCTCGTGGCCGTCGTGGACCGCGAACTGGCTCGCGCAGGCGCTCGACGTCCTCGCGCGCGCGGGCCTTCGCGCCTCCGCGCGTCGTGTGCGAAAGCGCGCTGCTGCCGGCCGAGCGCGGCCGCTGGCACGCGGTGCTGGGCGCGGGGCGCAGCTTCCTCGTGGAGGACGACGGCCACGCCGTGGCCTTCGACCAGCCGGCCGGGGGAGAGCCGCCGCTCGCGGTGCGCATCGCCGCGGACGAGGCCGCCGCGCGCGGCGCCCGGCCCGAAGCCCTGAGCGTGCTCGTCGAGCCCGGCCTCGCCGCTGCCCGATCCCGCGCTGTGGGGCGAGCGCATCGGCATGAAGGTGAGCGTGGCCACGTCCGGGACGCCGCTGGCCGCCCCCGTCGCCGCGAACGCCATCGACCTCCTGGCCGGCGACTTCTCGCGCCGGTCGACGGGCGCGGAGTCCCTGCGCGTGCCGCGCCTCGCGTGGGCGCTCGCCGCCGTCCTCGTGGCGCTGCAGGTCGGCCTCACCGCCGCCGACTGGTGGCGCCTGGAGCGGGAGCGCCGCGCGATCGAGGCGGAACGCGAGGCGATCTTCCGCGCCGCCTTCCCGGAAGCGAAGACCGTCGTGGACCCGGCGCTGCAGATGCGCCGCAACCTCGCGGACCTGCAGCGCGCGCACGGCCGCGCCGCGGCGAGCGATTTCCTGGCGCTGGTCTCCATGGCCGCGAAGAGCGATCCCTCGCCCGCGAAGCGCCTCGCCTACGCCGGCGGCCGCCTCGAGATCGACCGCGGGAGCGCGGCGAAATGAACGCGCCCGCCTTCTGGACCGCGCGCAGCCCGCGCGAGCGCGCCGTGATCGGCTGGGTCCGCCGCGGTCGTCGCGGCCGCTGCTCGTCGTTCGCGTTCGTGTGGCTGCCGCTGGAGCGCGACCGCACGCGCCTCGCCGCCGCGCTCCCGCAGCTTCGCGCCTCGGTGGCCGAGATGCGGGCCCAGGCGGACGAAGCGAGGGCGCTGCGCGCCATGCCCGCGCGGGCGCCGGGCGCCGCCACGCCGCTCGCCTCCCTCGTCGCTTCCGGCACGCTCGCCCAGGGCCTTCCGGGCGCCCGCCTCACCGCGCTCGACGGAAGCGCGTGCGCGCTCGCGGTCGACGACGCCTCCTGGACGCGCCTCGTCGAATGGCTGGCGGCCGCGCAAGCCACGCACGGCCTCGCGGTGGCGGAAGCGACCGTCGACGCCCTGCCGGCCGTCGGGACGCGTGCGCGCCGCCCTCGTGCTGGCCGCGCCCTGAGCGCGCGCCGGCCTTCGCCATGAAGCCCCTGCGGCGCCTTGCTGCTCGGCATCGCGGCCTATGGCGCGTTCCTCGTGGCCACCGCTGCCCGCGCTCGATCCTCGCGTCAAGCCGGTCGCGCAGGCCTCGGGCTACGGCGTGACGCTCTCGCGCACGCGACGGGAACGGTGTGGCGCGGCTCGGCCCGCGCTGACGATCGCGACTGCGCGGCATCGGCGTTCGCCGTCGGACGAAGTCCGCTGGCGGTTCCTGCCGCTGCGCCTGCTGGCCGGCCGGTCGCCTTCGCCGTCGAGGCGCGCGCCGGCACCTGGCAGGCGCAGGGCGGAGGCCGCGCGCAGCCCGATGAACTGGCGGCGTGCGCGGCTTTCGCGCGAGCGGCGACGCCTCCACCCTCGGCACGGCCCATCCGCTCGCGGCCACGTGGCAGCCCGCGGGCGCCATCGCGGTCGAGGCGCCCGCACCTCGCCTGGGACGGCGAGCGGGTGTCGGGCGAGGCGACGGCCGAATGGCGCGACGCGGCGCTCGCCCTGTCGACCGCGCGTCCGCTGGGCTCCTGGCGCGTCGTGGCCACCGGCGACGGGCCCGCGATGAAGCTCTCGCTCGCGACGACGCAAGGGCCGCTGCGCCTTTCGGGCAACGGCACGCTGGCGCTGCCCGGCCGGCTCGCCTTCGCCGGCGAGGCGCGCGCCGAACCCGGACGCGAACGCGAGCTCGAGGCCGTGCTGGGCCTCCTCGGCCCGCGCCGCGCCGACGGCGCGCACGCCCTCGAGGTGCGCTGATGGCGGCACCGCAGTACCGCGCGCCGCGCTGGATCGCGAACCCGCACCTGAACACGATCTACGCGGCGCTCTTCGCCGGCACAGCCCGCCGTGCGCTTCCGCCGCGAGCGCTGGGACACGCCCGACGGCGACTTCGTCGACATCGGACCACGTCGACGGGCCGGCGGGCAGCCCCTGGGTCGTGCTCTTCCACGGCCTCGAAGGCTCCTCGGACTCGCCCTACGCGAGAACGCTGATGCACCGCGTGGCAAGCCGCGGCTGGCGCGGCACGGTGGTGCACTTCCGGGGCTGCAGCGGCGAGCCCAACCGCCTGCCGCGCGCCTACCACTCGGGCGATGCCGACGAGCTGGACTGGGTGCTGCGGCGCATCCGCTCGCTCGCCGGGGACGCGCCCGTCTACGCGGCCGGCGTCTCGCTGGGCGGCAACGCGCTCCTCAAGTGGCTGGGCGAGCTGGGCGGCGAGGCGGCCACGATCGTCACGCGCGCCGCCGCGGTGTCGGCGCCCCTCGACCTCATGGCCGCGGGCGCCGCGCTCGAGCGCGGATTCTCGATCGTCTACGCGAGGCACTTCCTCGTGACGATGAAGGCGCGCGCCGCCGCCAAGCACGCGCGCTTTCCCGGCAGCTTCGACCTCGAGCGCATGCGCCGCGCGCGCACGCTGCGCGAGTTCGACGACGTGGTGACCGCGCCCCTGCACGGCTTCCGCGACACCGACGACTACTGGACGCGCGCGAGCTCGAAGCCCTGCTCGGCCACGTCGCCGTGCCCAGCGCTCGTCCTCAACGCGCGCGACGACCCCTTCCTTCCGGCAGACCGCCCTGCCCCGGCCGGACGAGGTGTCGGCCGCGATCACGGTAGAATTCCCTGATACCGGCGGCCACGTCGGCTTCGTCACCGGCCCGTTCCCCGGCCACATCGGCTGGCTTCCCGAACGCCTGCTGCACTTCTTCGATCACCAGGAATGAACCTCCCCATGGCATCCCCCATCGCCCCCGAGATCTTCAAGGCCTACGACATCCGCGGCATCGTCGACAAGACCCTCACCGAGGAGGCGGCCGAAGCTCATCGGCCGCGGCCTGGGCACGCTGGGCGCCGCGAAGGGCGTGAAGCGCTTCGTCGTCGGCCGCGACGGGCGCCTGTCCGGCCCGCGCCTGGTCGCCGCCCTCACGCGCGGCCTCAACGCGGCCGGCATGGACGTCACCGACATCGGCATGGTCGCGACCCCGATGGTGTACTTCGCCACCTACGAGCTCGCGCACGGGCAGCGGCGTGATGGTGACCGGCAGCCACAACCCGCCCGAGTACAACGGCCTGAAGATGATGGTGGCCGGCGACACGCTCGCCTCCGAGGCGATCCAGGACCTGCGCCGGCTCGTCGAGGGCGGCAAGTTCGCCTCCGGCAAGGGCACCGCGGAGTCGAAGGACATGGCCGCCGCCTACCTCGAGCGCATCGCGGGCGACGTGAAGCTCGGGCGCCTCATGCGCGTGGCGATCGACTGCGGCAACGGCTCCCCCGGCGCGATCGCCCCGGCGCTCTTCCGCAAGCTCGGCTGCGAGGTGCAGGAGCTCTTCTGCGAGGTGGACGGCAACTTCCCCAACCACCACCCCGATCCCTCGAAGCCCGAGAACCTCGAGGACCTGATCCGCGCCGTGAAGGAAGGCCACGCGGAGCTCGGGCTCGCGTTCGACGGCGACGGCGACCGGCTGGGCGTGGTGACCAAGTCGGGCCGGATCATCTACCCCGACCGCCAGCTCATGCTCTTCGCCGCCGACGTGCTGCAGCGCAACCCCGGCGCGAAGGTGATCTTCGACGTGAAGTGCACCCGCCAGCTCTTCGGCTGGATCCGCGCCCACGGCGGCGAGCCCGTGATGTGGAAGACGGGCCACTCGCTCATCAAGGCGAAGCTCAAGGAGACGGGCGCGCCGCTCGCGGGCGAGATGAGCGGCCACATCTTCTTCAAGGAGCGCTGGTACGGCTTCGACGACGGCCTCTACGCGGGCGCGCGCCTGCTCGAAATCCTCTCCCGCGCCCCGGACGTGTCGCAGGCCCTCGAGGGCCTGCCCGACTCCATCACCACCCCGGAACTGAACGTGGCCCTCGCGAAGGAAGGCGAGAACCACGCGCTCATCGCGCGGCTGCAGAAGTCCGCCCGCTTCGAGGGCGCCACCGAGGTCATCACCATCGACGGCCTGCGCGTGGAGTATCCCGACGGCTTCGGCCTCATGCGCGCCTCCAACACCACGCCCGTCGTCGTGCTGCGCTTCGAGGCCGACACCGACGAGGCGCTGGCCCGCATCCAGGCCGACTTCCGCCGCGTCCTCGCCGAAGCCCTGCCGAAAGCCAAGCTGCCCTTCTAGACCCACCGGGCAGCAGCGGAAGGCCGCCTATCCACGGGAGTGGCCACGGTGCCGCGCGCAATCCTTGCCACTGGCAGTCGGTGCAAACCCGTGTGGCTCGCGATGGTGTGTAGCGGAGAAGGGATGTCGGACCTGACTTCGACGCTGTGCCGATTCGGCACGGCGGTGAACGGAGAGGCGGATGGGTCGAGGTGGGTTGTGTTTTTTTTGGTTTTTTGGCCAAGTGAGCTTGCCGGGAGTGCCGATGTCCGGGTCGCGACGACATAGGCTGGGGCGACGCCGTCGGAACCACCGGTGTTGGCCAAAAAACCAAAAGAAAACACAACCCACCTGGACCCGATCAACTTCCTAATTGACGCTGGCGATGATTTTTCGCGCGGACCTCATCGTTACCATGGACTTGCTCAGGGGGCGCACATGAAGGCGTGGATCTTCGGCCGCTACGGCGGCCCCGAGGTGCTCGAGTGGGCGGACCTGCCCGATCCCGTGGCGGGCAAGGGCGAGATCGTGGTGCGCGTCGTCGCCGCGGCGCTCAATCCGCTCGACTGGAAGCTGCGCGCCGGGCAGTTCAAGGTGATGACCGCCGGGCGCCTGCCGAAGGGCGTGGGCTACGACTACGCGGGCGTGGTGGAGTCCGTCGGCGAGGGCGTCGCGCGCCTGAAGCCCGGCGACGCCGTCGTGGGCATCGTGAACCCGGTGGAGTCGCGCAACGCGGCGATGGCCGAGCGCGTGTGCGCGACGGAGGCGCTCGCGACCGCGAAGCCGCCGTCGCTTTCCTTCACCGACGGCGCGTCGCTCCCGGGCGCCGGGATCACGGCGGTGCAGGCGCTTCGCGAGGCGCGCCTCGCGGCGGGCCAGCGCGTGCTCGTGGTCGGCGCGGCGGGCGGCGTGGGCTCCTTCGTCGTGCAGCTCGCGCGCGACGCGGGCGCGCACGTGACGGCGGTGGCGAGCACGGCCGGCCAGGCGTTCCTCGCCACCCTGTCGCCGGAGCGCGCGATCGACTACCAGCGCGAGGACTGGAAGGCGCTGCCCGAGCGCTTCGACATCGTGTTCGACGCCTCCGGCACCTCGACCTTTCCCGAAGGCCGCCGCCTCCTCGCGCCCGGCGGCGCCTACGTGCACACGCTGCCCGGCGCGGCGCTCTATTGCTGGTCCTGGTGGCTCAGGCTCACGGCGCGCGAGCGCTGCGTGCCGGTCATGGAAAAGCCCAACCTCGCCGACCTGGAGACGCTCGTGCGCCTGGCGGCCTCGGGGCGCCTCAGGTCCGTGGTGACGCGGGTCGGCCGCCCCGACGAGGTGCCGGCGCTGCAGCGCGAGATGGAAGGCGGCCACAACCGCGGCAAGATCGTCGTGCGCTTCGCGCCGGATCCGGCCTGAGGGCGCGCCCGCCTTGCGTTGGCGCAAACCTCGCGCCCGGGCGACCGCCCTAGGATGGGAGGCATTCCCGGCATCCCAGGAGAGACGGCCATGACGGACCCGCACGTGAAGGAGCTGGTGGCGAAATCGGTACTCGCGAAGGAGCTTTCGGCGGGCGACGTCGACATCGTGGCCGGCCTCGTGCGCCTGCACAACCTGGAGGACGGCCAGGTCATCACCCCGGAAGGCGAGCCCGACAGCCACATGCACGTCGTGGTGAACGGGGCGCTCGCCGTGTCGCGGCCGGGCGCGGGCGGGCAGTGGGAGAACCTGCACGTCATGACCGCGGGCGACCTCGTGGGCGAGCTCTCGTTCCTCGACGGCACGCCCCGCTACGCGGCGCTGCGCGCCGTCGGCAAGACCGAGATCTTCAGCCTCGACCGCGCCGACCTCGAGAGCCTCGTCGAGAAGCACCCCTGGATCGCCTACCGCCTGATGCGCGCCATCGTGCGCTTCACCCACGGCCTCCAGCGCCGCATGAGCATGCAGTCGGCCGAGCTCATGCACTACCTCTACAAGAACCAGGCGAAGTACTGATCTTCGCTTTTGTCTTTTCGCCCACTGGGGAGGGGGCGAGGAGCACATTGGTCGCATGAGACGTCCGTCTCCCGGATATCGCGGACGGCCCGAATCGGCAGGCTGGATAGCGGAGAGGAGTCCTCGGCCGAGACTTCGACGATGAACCTGGTCGAGGTGGCGCCAAACGGAGAAGGGATCGGGGTCGGGTTGGCTTGTCTCGATTTCCGCTTCGGGCCAGCTCACGGTGGTTCCAGGATCGCCGCCGAAGCCTATGTCGAACCATCCCGGGGAACAGAGCCCTCCGCAAGTTCACCTGGCCCGAAGCGGAATTCGAGACAAGCCAACCCGACCCCACCCCCCGCCGGGCACAAAGCCACCCCCCCGGTTGATTCAAGTCAATGGGCCACGGGGCCCGCTCCCCTAACCTTGCCTCTGGCCTGCGGCTCGCCGGCCCATTGCCCATCGAGATACGCCCCAGGACGATGCACACGATCAAGCGCGGGTTGGATCTGCCCATAGCCGGCATCCCGGTCCAGGCGATCGCGGAGGGGGCGGCCGTCACCCGCGTGGCGCTGCTGGGCGCCGACGCCATCGGCCTCAAGCCCACGATGCTCGTGCAGCCCGGCGACGCGGTGCTGCGCGGCCAGCCGCTCTTCGAGGACAAGAAGACCCCCGGGGTGCGCTATACCGCGCCCGCGGCGGGGCGGGTCGCGGCGATCCATCGCGGCGACAAGCGCGCGTTCGTTTCCCTGGTGATCGACGTTTCCCCCGACGACGGCCCCGGGGCCCAGGTCGCGTTCGCGGGCTGGAACGGGGCGCCGCCCGCCGAGGGCGACGGGGCGGCCCTGCGCGGCCTGCTCCTGGAATCGGGCCTGTGGACCGCCTTTCGCACCCGGCCCTTCAGCCGCGTGCCGGCGGCCGACGCCGTGCCCGAGGCGATCTTCGTCACCGCCATGGATTCGCGCCCGCTCGCCCCCCGCGTCGAGGTGGCGCTGGCCGGCCGCGAGGACGACTACGCCCGGGGCATCCTCGCCCTGCGCGATCTCACGCCGGGCACGGTGTACGTCTGCCGCGCCCCGGGCTCGACGCTTCGCGCGCCGCGCGCGGAGCGGGTGGCGATCGAGGAATTCGAGGGGCCCCACCCCGCCGGCAACGCCGGCACGCACATCCACTTCCTGCACCCCGCGGGCCACGGCCGCAGCGTCTGGCACGTGGGCGCCCAGGACGTCGCCGCCATCGGGCACCTCCTCGCGACCGGCAAGCTCGACCCCGCGCGCGTCGTCTCGATCGCGGGCCCCGGCATCGTGCGCCCGCGCCTCGTGCGCACGCGGCTCGGGCGCGTCGGTGGAGCAGCTCACGGCCGGCGAACTCGCCGCCGGCGAGCAGCGCGTGATCTCCGGATCGGTCCTCGACGGCCGCGCCGCCATGGGCGAGGCCGAGGCCTACCTCGGCCGGTACCACCAGCAGGTGAGCGCGCTGCCGGAGGGACGCGGCGCGCGAGCTGCTGGGCTGGATCGCGCCGGGCACCGACAAGTTCTCCGTGGCCGGCGTCGTGCTGGGCGCCTTCGCCCGCGGCCGCCCGCGGCCGTTCACGACGACGACCAACGGCTCGAAGCGCGCCATGGTGCCCATCGGCACCCACGAGGCGGTGATGCCGCTGGACATCCTCGCGACCTTCCTGCTGCGCGCGCTGCTGTCGCGGCGACGTCGAGCGCGCCGAGGCGCTGGGCGCGCTGGAGCTCGACGAGGAGGACCTCGCCCTCTGCACCTACGCCGACCCGGGGAAGAACGACTACGCGCCGCTGCTGCGCGACGTGCTCCACCGCCTCGAGAAGGAGGCCTGAGTGAGCGCCCTCGAGAAGCTCCTCGAGCAAGGCGGGCCGCCCGTTCGCGCCCGGCAAGCCCCTGCACAAGTTCCACGCGCTCTTCGAGGCCGCGGACACCTTCGCGCTCACGCCGCTCGTCGGTGACGCGGCGGCTCCACGCACGTGCGCGACGCGCTCGACCTCAAGCGCATGATGATGCTCGTGATCATCGCGATGCTGCCCTGCATCTTCATGGCGATGTACAACACGGGCCTGCAGGCGAACCTCGGCATCGACCCGGCCAAGGCCGCCTCGCTGGAGGGCTGGCGGCACGACGTGATGCGCTTCGCCGGCGTGGGCTACTCGCCGGAGAGCTTCTGGGCCTGCCTCTTCCACGGCTCGCTCTACTTCCTGCCGCTCTACATCGTCACGATGGTCGTGGGCATCGCCTGGGAGGTGCTCTTCGCGATCGTGCGGCGCCACGAGGTGAACGAGGGCTTCTTCGTCACCGGCATGATCTTCCCGCTCATCTGCCCCCCCACGCTGCCCCTGTGGGAGGCGGCGCTCGGCATCAGCTTCGGCGTGGTGGTGGCGAAGGAAGTCTTCGGCGGCACCGGCATGAACTTCATCAACCCGGCGCTCGCGGCGCGCGCGTTCGTGTTCTTCGCGTACCCCGGCGACATCTCCGGCGACCAGGTGTGGGCGGCCGTCGCCCCGGCGGCGGCGATCGACGGCTACTCCGGCGCCACGCTCCTCGGCCAGATGCGCACGGCGACGGCGCCCTTCGAGCAGCAGGGGCTACTCGTGGACCGACCGCCTTCCTCGGCTTCGAGCGGGGCAGCCTGGGCGAGACCTCGGCGCTCGCCTGCCTCCTGGGCGCGTCTTCCTCATCGTCACCCGCGTGGGCTCGTGGCACACGATGGTCGGCTGCGTGGCGGGCACGGCCGCCATGGCGATCGCCTTCAACGCGATCGGCTCCGCCACCAACCCGTGGTTCGCGGTGCCCTTCTGGTGGCACATGGTCCTCGGCGGCTGGGCGTTCGGCGTCGCGTTCATGGCCACCGACCCGGTGACCTCCCCCTTCACCGGCAAGGGCAGGCTCCTCTACGGCTTCCTCATCGGCGCCTTCGTCGTGCTGATCCGCGTGGTGAACCCGGCGTACCCGGAAGCGGTGATGCTCGTGATCCTGTTCATGAACGTCATGGCGCCGCTCATCGACTACGGGTTCGTGAAGGCCAACATCGACCGGCGGGCGAAACGGGGAGGCGCGCGTGGCAAGGCTTGACTCCCCCCGCTACACGATCCTCTTCGCGACCGCGGTGTGCGTGGTGTGCGCGCTCATGGTGTCGGTGGCCGCCGTGTCGCTGCAGCCCCGGCAGAAGGCCAATGCCCGGCTCTACATGGAGAAGAACGTGCTGGTCGCGGCGGGGCTCGTGAAGCCCGGCCAGGACGTGACGATCCGCGAGGTGGAGAAGTTCTTCGAGGGGGACGTCCGGGCGCGACTGGTGGACCTCGCCACGGGCGAGCTGCTGCCCGAGGGCAAGGTGGACGCGCGGTCCTACGACCAGCGCGCGGCGCGCAACGAGCCCGGGACGAGCCGCGCGGCCCCGCCCAACAACGCCGGCATCGGGCGGCTGCCGAAGTACGCCGTGGCCTACTTCGTGATGAAGGACGGCCAGCCCGAGCAGGTGGTGATCGCGCTGGAGGGCCTGGGCATGTGGGGCACCGTGTACGGCTTCATGGCGGTCGACCGCGACGGCAGGACCGTGCGCGGCCTCACCTACTACGACCAGAAGGAAACGCCGGGCCTCGGCGGCGAGATCGGCAACCCGGCCTGGCAGGCGCTCTGGAAGGGGCGCCACGCCTACGACAAGCTGGGCCTGCCGGCCATCGCCGTGATCAAGGGCCAGGCGGGGCCGCCGGACAAGGACCCCTTCCGCGTCGACGGCATGTCGGGCGCCACGATCACCAGCAACGCCATCACGCGCCTCACGCAGTTCTGGCTCTCCGACGACGGCTACGGCAAGTTCCTCAAGCGCTTCCGGGACCAGGGCTGCCGCATGAGCGCCACCCCCCTCTTCGGCAAGCGCGAGCGCGACGCGCTCCTCGCCCCCATCCTCGCCAACAACCCCATCGGCGTGCAGGTGCTGGGCATCTGCTCGGCGCTCGCCATCACCACGCGCATGGACAAGGCGTTCGTGATGACGATGGGCGTGCTGCTGGTGACGATGCTCGCCAACGTGGCGGTGAGCCTGGTGAGGAACCACACGCCCGGCTCCATCCGCATCATCGTGCAGCTCTCGATCATCGCCTCCCTGGTCATCGTCTTCGACCAGGTCCTGAAGGCCACCCTCTACGAGCTGTCGCTGGAGCTCTCCGTCTTCGTGGGCCTCATCATCACCAACTGCATCGTGATGGGCCGCGCCGAGGGCTACGCCATGCAGAACCCGCCGCTCGCCTCGGCCCTGGACGGCATCGGCAACGGGCTGGGCTACGGCCTGGTGCTCATGCTCACCGCCTTCATCCGGGAGCTGCTGGGCGCGGGCAAGGTGTTCGGCTTCGTGGTGCTGCCGCTCGCCAAGGACGGCGGCTGGTACGTGCCCAACGGCATGATGCTCATCGCGCCGTCCGGGCTCTTCATCATCGCCGGGCTCATCTGGCTGCTGAAGACGCTCAAGCCCGAGCTGCAGGACAAGGACGAGGCCTGATGGAACACTACCTCAACCTCGCCATCCGCTCGATCTTCCTCGAGAACATGGCGCTCGCCTTCTTCCTGGGCATGTGCTCGTTCCTCGCCTGCTCGAAGAAGGTGGAGACGGCCCTGGGCCTGGGCGTGGCGGTGGTCTTCGTGCAGGTGCTCACCGTCCCGCTCAACAACCTGATCCTCGTCCACCTGCTCAAGGAAGGCGCGCTCGGCTGGATCTCGCCCGCGCTCGCGAAGGCCGACCTCACCTTCCTCGCCTTCATCCTCTTCATCGGCACGGTCGCGGCCGCCGACGCAGGTGGTGGAGATGGCCGTGGAGAAGTTCGCGCCGGCGCTCTACGCGACGCTGGGCGTGTTCCTGCCGCTCATCGCCGTGAACTGCGTGATCCTCGCCGGCTCCCTCTTCATGCAGGAGCGCGACTACGGCTTCGCGGAGAGCGTGGTCTACGGCATCGGCTCGGGCCTCGGCTGGGCCATCGCCATCGTCGCCATGGCCGCCGTGCGCGAGAAGCTCGCCTACTCGAACGTGCCCGGCGGGGCTGCGCGGCCTGGGCATCACCTTCGTGGTCGCGGGCCTCATGTCGGTCGCCTTCATGATGTTCTCCGGGATCCAGCTCTGAGGCCGCCATGACCGAAATCGTCCTCGGCGTCCTCATGTTCACGGCGGTGGTGCTGCTGCTGGTGGTCATCCTCATGGCCGCGCGCTCGAAGCTCGTGGCCTCGGGCGACGTCACGATCACCATCAACGACGACCCGGACAAGGCGCTGAGGGTCCCGGCCGGCGGCACGCTCCTCACGAGCCTCGCCGACAACCAGCATCTTCATTCCCTCCGCCTGCGGCGGCAAGGGCGCCTGCGGCGTGTGCGAGGTGGTGGTGAAGTCGGGCGGCGGCGACCTCCTGCCCACCGAGACGGGCTACATCTCGCGCGGCGAGGCCAAGCGCGGCTGCCGCCTCGCCTGCCAGGTGAAGGTGAAGGGCGACATGGCGCATCGAGATCGCCCCCGAGGTCTTCAGCGTGAAGAAGTGGAAGTGCCGCGTGATCTCCAACCGCAACGTGGCCACCTTCATCAAGGAGCTGAAGCTGGCGCTCCCCGAGGGCGAGGAAGTGCCCTTCCGCGCCGGCGGCTACGTGCAGATCGAGTGCCCGCCGCACCACTTCGCCTTCCGCGACTTCGCCATCGAGGAGCCCTTCCGCGCCGACTGGGACAAGTTCGACCTGTGGCGCTTCAAGTCGGTCGTGCACCGAGACCGGTCACGCGCGCCTACTCGATGGCCAACTATCCCGATGCGAGAAGGGCATCCTCCTCTTCACCATCCGCATCGCTTCCCGCCCGGCTACCAGGAGGACGATCCCGCCGGGCATCATGAGCTCGTGGGTGTTCAACCTGAAGGAAGGCGACGAGGTCACCGTCTCCGGCCCCTTCGGCGAGTTCTTCGCGCGCGAGACCGACGCGGAGATGTGCTTCATCGGCGGCGGCGCGGGCATGGCGCCCGATGCGCTCGCACATCTTCGACCAGTTCCACCGCCTGCACACGAAGCGCAAGGCCACCTACTGGTACGGCGCGAGGAGCCTCAAGGAGGCCTTCTACCAGGACGAGTTCGACGCCATCGCGAAGGCCAACCCGAACTTCGCAGTGGCACCTCGCGCTCTCGGAGCCCCTGCCCGAGGACAACTGGACCGGCTACACCGGCTTCATCCACAAGGTCCTGTACGACGAGTACCTGAAGAACCACCCGGCGCCCGAGGACATCGAGTACTACATGTGCGGGCCGGGGCCCATGACCAAGGCCGTGATCGACATGCTGCTGGATCTCGGCGTGGAGCGTGAGAACATCATGCTCGACGATTTCGGCAGCTGACGGCGAGGAGACGGACGATGACGGTAGCCGACCGTGATGGAAGCCCTGCGCGACCGGGGCATGGACAAGCTGCACTCGATGCCCGCCTCGGCGAGCGTGGCGGAGGCCGTGGAGACGATGGCCGCGCACGAGATCGGCGCGCTGGTCGTGAGCACCGAGGACGCGCCTGGTCGGCGGCATCTTCACCGAGCGCGACGTGATGATGCGCGTCGTGCGCGCCGGGCTCGACCCGCGGCAGCACGCCGCTGTCGCTGGTGATGACGCGCGACGTCCACTTCGTCTCGCCGGGCACCACGCTCGAGGCCGCGCTCGCCCTGATGTACGTGCACCGCCACCGCCACCTGCTCGTGATCGACGGGCCGCACGTGCACGGCCTCGTCTCGATGCGCGACCTCGCCTACCAGCTGATCCGCCACGGGGAGGGCCGCTTCGAGGCGGCCGTGCGCCTCGCGGGCGGGCCGGGCACCTGATGCGCGAAGGAAGCACACCATGGACACCCTCCTCTCCCCCCGCCGCCGCAGCCGTCATCAAGGCGCTCGGCGCCACGGCACTCCTCGCCGGCTGCGGCGACGTGCCCGGGCTCGCCGGCCGGCCGCTCGCCGCCGCTCCAGGGCGCGGCCATGGGCACCGTGTGGAACGCGAAGCTCGCCGGCCCGCTCGCCGAGGCGCTCGCGAAGCAGGGCGCGGCCGCCGTCGCCGCCGCGCTCGACGGCGTCGTGGCGCGCATGTCGACCTACCTCGACACTTCCGAGCTCGCGCGCTTCAACCGCCAGCCCGCCGGAACCCCGCTCGCGGTCTCGCGCGAGACGCTGGAAGTCTTCGCACTGGCGCGCGCGGTGAGCGAGGCCACGGGCGGCGCCTTCGACGCGACCGTCGCCCCCGCCGTCGACGCGTGGGGCTTCGGGCCCGTCGAAGTCCCACCGCATTCCGCCCGCCGCCGAACTCGCCGCGCTCGCAACGCGCATCGACTGGCGCGACCATCGCCGTGGACCGCGAGGCGGGAACGCTCGCCAAGTCGCGCGACGGCGTCCGCGCGGATCTCTCCGGCATCGCCAAGGGATACGGCGTCGATCTCGCCGCGCAGGCGCTCGAGGCGCTGGGCGCCAGGGACTACCTGGTGGAAGCCGGCGGCGAAGTGCGCGTGCGCGGCCGCAACGCCGAGGGCCGGCCGTGGCGCATCGGCATCGAGCGTCCCGACGCGGCCGCGCAGCAGGCCTGGCTCGTCGTGCCCCTCGACGGGCTCTCCATGGCCACCTCCGGCGACTACCGCATCTACTTCGAGCAGGGCGGCCGCCGCTACTCCCACGAGATCGATCCCGCCACGCGCGAGCCGGTGCGCGGCAGCCTCGCGTCGGTCACGGTCGTGGCGCGCCGACTGCGCCTGGGCCGACGCCATGGCCACCGCCCTCTTCGTCATGGGTGCGGCGCGCGGACTGGAGTTCGCCACCGAGCGCGGCATGGCCGCCTGCTTCATCGAGCGCGCGGAGGGCGGCAAGCTCGTCGACCGCCAGACGCCCGCCTTCGCCAGGCTGGGCGCCGAGCGCGTCAGGGCCTGAGGCCGACCATGGACGACACCTCCCTCGTCGCGGTCTTCCTCGTCACCGTCGTCTTCATCGCGTTCGCCGTCGGCGCCATGGCGCTCGGTTCGCGCATGACCGGCCGCTGCCTGCGCGGCTCCTGCGGCGGGCCCGCCGTCCTCGGCCCGGACGGCAAGGACATCGGCTCCTGCGAAGGCTGCCCCAACCGCAAGCACTGACGCATCGGGGTCGCGAGTGCACGAACCGCGACCGCCAATGCGCTACGCCTTCTTCTTGCGCGCCTTCGCCTTCGGCTGCGCGGTTTCCCGCGCCGCCTCGCCGGCGGCTTCGCCCGCGGCTTCCACCGCGCGGCCCATCGCCTCGGCGGCCTCGGTGCCGGCCTGCGCCATCATGTTCCAGGCCCACAGCGCGGGGTTGGGGGCTTCCTCGCCGGCTCTCGGGCGGCCGGCCCTCGTCCATCGCGGCCTTGATGCGCTCGCCGCCCTTCACCATCTGGCGCTGGTACTCGAGCGACTTGATGGAGAGCTGCAGCATGTTGAGGTTCGCCTTGAGCCAGTGCTCCACGGTCTCCAGCTCGGCGATCTTCTTGTCGAGCTCCTTCGCGTCCAGCACGGGGAACATGAGGCTCTGCAGGGGATAGGCCCCCGGGTTCACCATCTTCTGCCACAGGTCGAACATGTCGTGCGGAGTCACGGGCTTGGCCATGATCGGGCTCCTACTTGTCGTGGCGTGGCGATGAAGTCGCGGATCTTCGGGTAGATCATCTCGCGGAACTTGCGGCCGGAGAAGATGCCGTAGTGGCCCACGCCGGGCGCGAGGAAGTGCTGCTTCGCCTTCGCGGGAATGCCCTTGCACATGCGGTGCGCCGCCTGCGTCTGCCCCGGGCCCGGAGATGTCGTCGATCTCGCCCTCGATCGTGAAGAGCGCCGTGCCCCTGATGGCCTCGGGGCGCACGCGCTCGCCGCGCACCTTGAGCTGCCCCTTGGGCAGCAGGTGCTTGTGGAAGACGCGCTCCACCGTCTCGAGGTAGTACTCGGCGGGCAGGTCCATCACCGCGTTGTACTCGTCGTAGAAGCGGCGGTGCGACTCCGCGCTGCTGCCGTCGCCCTGGATGAGGTGGTGGTAGTACTGCACGTGCGAGTCGAAGTGCCGGTCGGGGTTCATCGCGACGAAGCCGGCGAACTGCATGAACCCGGGGTAGACGCGGCGCATGAAGCCGGGGTAGCGCATCGGCACGCGCTGCACCACCTTCGACTCGAACCACGACATCGGCCGGAACTGCGCGAAGTCGTTCACCGCGGTGGGGCTCGCGCGCGTGTCGATGGGCCCGCCCATCATCGTGAGCGAGCGCGGCAGCTTCTCGCCCGCCGCCGCCATGAGCGACACGGCCGCGAGGACGGGCACCGTCGGCTGGCACACCGAGATCGAGTGCGCCTGCGGCCCCACGAAGCGCAGGAACTCGCGCACGTAGTCCACGTAGTCGTCGAAATGGAACGGCCCCTCGGCGACCGGCACCTCCTTCGCGTCGATCCAGTCCGTGATCCACACGTCGTGGTCCGGCAGGAGCGTCCTCACGGTGTCGCGAAGGAGCGTGGCGAAGTGGCCCGAGAGCGGCGCGAACACGAGCACCTTCGGCTGCGGCGGGCGCGCCGTGCTTCACGAAATGCAGCAGGCGGCAGAAGGGCCTCGCGAGCTCGTAGACCTCCGTGCACCGCGAACTCGCGCGTCGCCGACGCGGACCTTGCCGAACCCGAACTCGGGGCGGTCGTAGCGCTGCGTGAGGCGGCCCACGAGGTCGAAGGCGGCCGCGACGTTGCGGCTGCCGGGGAGGTAGGAGAAGGGACTCAGGGAATGGCCGTAGAACTCGTTGGCCATCTCCGCCATCTTCCGCCACGGCTCCATCGCCGTGCGCTGCCAATCGTAGAACTGGTAGAGCACTCGTCAGGCCTCCTCGATGCTGCGTTGCGGCATAGTGTATCGGGTTTCGTTCGGCGCGACGGTTGATGCGGGGCAAGAATTCCGGGCCCCGGATTCGCTCTGGTAAGCTGCCGGCCATGCCTCCCGAAGCCCCCCGGAAGAACGGGGACTCCCTGCCGCTCTACCCGGCCATCGATGCCCGCCGGGGCGGCATGCTCGACGTGGGCCAGCGGGCACCGCCTGTACTGGGAGGAAAGCGGCAATCCCGACGGCGTGCCCGTCGTCTTCCTGCACGGCGGCCCCGGCGCGGGCGCGAGCCCGGTGCACCGCCAGTTCTTCGACCCGGCCCACTACCGCATCGTGATCTTCGACCAGCGCGGCGCGGGCCGCTCGACGCCGCTGGGCGGCCTCGAGGCCAACACGACGCCCGACCTCGTGGCCGACATCGAGCGCCTGCGCGAGCACCTCGGCATCGAGCGCTGGATCGTCTTCGGCGGCTCCTGGGGATCGACGCTGGCACTCGCCTATGCCGAGCAGCACCCGGCGCGCTGCCTCGCCCTCGTGCTGCGCGGCATCTTCCTCGGCCGGCCCTCGGAGATCGACTGGTTCCTGTACGGGATCCGCAACGTCTTCCCGGAGCCGTGGCGCGAGTTCGCCGGGTTCATCCCCGAGGCCGAGCGCGGCGACCTCCTCTCGGCCTACCACCGCCGCCTCGTCGACCCCGACCCGGCGGTGCACCTGCCGGCCGCGCGGCGCTGGAGCGTCTACGAGGGCTCCTGCTCCACGCTCGCGCCCAACCCGTCGCTCGTGGCCGACTTCGCCTCCGACCGCGTGGCCCTCGGCCTCGCGCGCATCGAGGCGCACTACTTCGTCAACCGCCTCTTCCTGCCGGACGACTTCCTGCTCGCGAACGTCGGGCGCCTCCGCGCCATCCCGGCGGTGATCGTGCAGGGGAGATACGACGCGGTGTGCCCGCCCGTCACCGCGGACGACCTGCATCGCGCGTGGCCCGAGGCCGAATACCACGTGGTGGCCGACGCGGGGCACTCCGCGTTCGAGCCCGGCATCCGCTCGCGCCTCGTCGCGGCGATGGAGAAGTTCAAGACGATCGGGGAGTGATGCTGGCGATCGCAGGGCGCTGATGACGCCGATGCCGCCGGCCCCTAGTTCGCGACCATCAGGTAGGCCACGTCGGCGGCATAGCCGCCGAGCCTGCGGCTGCAGCTTCGCGCGCTGCTCGGCGGTGAGCGTCGCGTCCAGGGCCGCGAGCATCGCGATCACCTGCTCGTCGCGCGCCCTGAGCTTCGCGACGTATTCCGGCCGCCGCCAGGCGTCGGTCTCGATGAGGATGCGCGTGAGCCCGGCGACCATGCCTCGCGCGACGGCCGCGCCCGGACGAGGCGCAAGGGTCTCGGACTGCCGGAAGCGCCGGTCGGCCATCCACTCGTCGGCGAGGTCCTCCATCGCCGCGACGCGCGCGACGACCAGGTCGCGCTGCGCGGCCGAGAGCCGCCCCGTCCAGTCGTCGATGCGCTCGACGTAGCGCTTCGCGCGCGCCTCGCGCCGCTCCTGCGGGCGTGCCCCGGACGCTCTCCTTGATGGCCTTCTCGTTGTCCTCCGCGAACTTGCGCTCGAGGTACTCGACCTGTTCCGGGTGCACCTGCAGCAGGAAGTCCGCCATGTCGGGGATGGCCTGGCGCATGCGCGCGCTGGTAGAGGACGCGCATCTCGCGCGTAGACGCGGCGCATGTCCTCCTCCGTGAGGCGCGTGGCGGCGCGCGCGGCCGTGTCCTGGAGGAGCCGCTCGTAGGCCGGCAGCTCGCTCTCGCGGTGCCACGCCATGAACCGGCCGAGGCGCGCCTTCACCCAGTCGCGCTGGCCGTCGTGCAGGTCGAACCAGTCGTCGACCACCCACGTCGCCGCGAAGGGCGCGTTGCTGTAGGCCACGCGGGTGACGGACGAGCACGCGGCGCAGCGCCGCGAGGGCCGCGAGAAGGAGCGCGCGGCGCAGGAACCCGCTCACCAGGGGATGGGCTTGCGGTCGCGGAAGAACTTGCCGGTGGGCCCGCTCGAGGGCAGGAGCGCCAGCCACACCGCCGTCTCCGCGCCCTCCTCGACGCCGCGCGGCGCGTCCTTGCCGCCCATGTCCGTGCGCACCCAGCCGGGGCTCATGGAGTTCACGAGGATGCCGTTGCCCTTCACCTCGGCCGCGAGCGTGGCGGTGAGCGCGTTCAGGGCCGCCTTCGAGACGCGGTAGGCGGGGCTGCCCGCGCCCATCTGGGAGAGCTGTCCCAGCCCCGAGGAGATGTTCACGATGCGGCCGTAGGCCACGCGCTGCATGAGGGGGACGACCTCGCGGCACAGGCGCACCGCGCCGAAGAGGTTGGTCTCGAAGGTCTCCCGCCAGAGCGACGTCTTCGTGTCCGTGACGAGCGCGTCGTTCGATTCCGGGAAGGCGCCGGCGTTGTTCACGAGGATCGCGGGCGCGCCGTAGTTCCTCTCGACGAACTCCACGAAGCGCTGCACGTTGCGCGTGTCGTTCACGTCCAGCGCGTGGCTCACGGCCAGGTCGCCGGCCTTGAGGCTCGCGCAGGCGCGCTCCCCCTTCACCGGGTCGCGCGATCCCATGACGACGCGCACGCCCTCCTGCACGAGCTGGCGGGCGATCTCGAGGCCGATCCCCCGGTTGGCACCGGTGACGATGGCGGTCTTTGCGATGGACATTTGTCTCCTCTGGGCGACGGACCTGCGGGTCCGGCTGCTATGATAAGGGCTCAAGCGCCCCTTCGAAGCACGCTCCATGCCGAAGTTCCTCCGCGCGGTCCGCCTCGACGATTCCGACGACCACCTCTTCCGCACCCACGGCGCCGCCCGCGAGGGCGACTGGGTGGTGAGCGGGGGCTACGCCGTCTGCGATTTCGCCAACGCCCCGAAGTGCGACCCGCGCTGCTACTGCGAGTCGTCCTTCCTCGCCCTGCAGGGCCGGGCGCGCTGCTCCATCGCGGAGGTGGTCGAGGTGACGGACGAGGACCTGGAGGCCCATACCGACGCCCTCGCCTGGTTCCTCGTGAAGGGCTGGGGCGCCCCCTCCTGGGAGGTCGCGCGGCGCGTGGCCGAGGAGGAGGTGCGCCACACCGCCGACGTGTGCGAAACCCTCTCCCCGGAGGTCTGGATCACCGTGAAGCGCACGCCGCGCGACGGCGGCGACGCGGTGGACGAGCAGTACGCCGTCTACGACCGGCTCCTCATCGGTTCCCACAAGCTCTGAGTCCGCCGGCGCCGTGCGCCCGCCGCCCGACTCGGGCACACTCTCTCCCACACCGCTCCCGGAACCACGATAAATGACCTACGCCGCCCTCACCGGCTGGGGCAAGTGCATGCCCCCGGCCGTGCTCTCCAACGCCGACCTCGCGACGTTCATGGAAACCACCGACGAGTGGATCACGAGCCGCACCGGCATCCGCGAGCGCCGCATCACGCACGTCCCCCTCACCACCCTCGCCCACGTGGCCGCGGCGCGCGCGCTCGCCTGCGCGGGGCTGGACCCGAAGGACGTCGAGCTCATCGTCCTCGGCAGCTGCTCCTACGACGAGCAGGTGCCCAACAGCGCCTCCGGGGTGCAGGCGCTCCTCGGCGCGCCCAAGGCGGCCGCCATGGACGTGAACACGGCCTGCACGAGCTTCCTCTACAGCCTTTCCACGCGCCAACGCGATGATCCGCACCGGCGTGGTGAAGAACGCGGTGGTGATCGGCGTGGAGGTGATCTCGCCCTTCATGGACTGGTCCAACCGCAACGTGGCGGTGCTCTTCGGCGACGGCGCGGCCGCCGTCGTGCTGCAGGCCACCGAGGAGAAGACCGGGCTCCTCGCCGAGAAGCTCGGCTGCTACGCCGACGCCCGCCACATCCTGCGCGTGCGCGGCATGGGCTCGGCCTACGTGAACCGCGGCGTGACCCTCGGCGACACGCTCTGGGACTTCGACGGGCAGGAGATCTTCAAGCGCGCCGTGCACGGCATGACCGAGGCGACGGGCGCGGCCCTCGAGCGCGCCGGGCTCGCCATCGGCGACATCGACCTCGTCGTGCCGCACCAGGCGAACCTGCGCATCATCGAGTCCGTGGGCAAGCGCATCGGCGCCCCGCCCGACAAGGTGTTCCTCACCGTGGAGCGCTACGGCAACATGTCCGCGGCCACGGTCCCGGTGGCGCTGGTGGACGCGATCGAGGAAGGGCGCGTGAAGCCCGGCGCCCACCTCCTCACCCCGGCCTTCGGCGGCGGCCTCACCTGGTGCGCGCACGTGATCAAGTTCGGCGAGCGCCTGGCGCCCGTCGCCCAGTGCGCGGTGGAACTCCCGCCGTGCGAGAAGAGCGCCCTCGAGATGGTGCGCGACATCATCGCGTCCAAGGGCGAGCCGGGACGCTCCGCCGCCGGGCTCGCGGCCCCGCTGGTGGCCTGAGCGCGCCGTCGCGAAGGAGCGGCGCGCGATGCTGAGGATCTGGGGACGGATCACGTCCGTGAACGTCCAGAAGGTGGTGTGGGCGGCCGACGAGCTCGGCCTCGCCTACGAGCGCCTCGAGGCGGGCGGCGCCTTCGGCGTCGTGGCCACGCCGGAATACAGGCGCATGAACCCCAACAGCCTCGTCCCCGTGATCGAGGACGACGGCTTCGTGCTCTGGGAATCCAACGCGATCGTGCGCTACCTCGCCGCGAAGCACTCGCCGGGCGTCCTCTGGCCCGACGACCTGCGGCGCCGCGCCGATGTCGACCGCTGGATGGACTGGCAGGCGACCACCTTCACGCCCGCGATGCGCGACGCCTTCTGGCAGCTCGTGCGCGTGGCGCCGGAGAAGCGCGACGCCGCGCTCGTCGAGGCCTCGCGCGCGGCCTCCGAGAAGGCCGCGGCCGTCCTGGAGGCGCACCTCGCGGGACGCGAGTTCGTCGCCGGCGACGCGTTCTCTCCCGCCGACATCGTGCTCGGGTGCGCCGCGCACCGCTGGCTCAACCTGCCGCTCGCGCGCGAACCGCGGCCCGAGATGCAGCGGTGGTACGCGGCGCTCAGGACGCGGCCCGGCGCAAGGCAGGTGCTGTCGACGCCGGTGGCCTGAGGGCGCCGGCCGCCTCGCGCCACAGGGCGCGCGCGGCGGCGATCGCGAGCGCCAGCGTGAGCGGCGCGCCGAAGAGCAGGATGGGCGCCCACGGGGCCGCCGCCGATTCCACGTCGGCGCCTGCCGCGAGGCCCGCGCCGGCCGCGACCAGCAGGACGGAGAGCCCGGCAAGCGCCAGCCACGCCGACTGCGGCGCCGCGCCGGTCGAGCCAGGCGCGCAACCGCGCGTCCATCGTCACCACGCCGGCCGCGAAGGCGGCCGCGAAGACGGCGAGCGCCACGACCACTTCGCCCGGCAGCCGGATGGAACACGCCGAGCTCGTACGCCGCGGCCACCAGCGCCGGCCCAGAAGGTCAGGGCGACGGCGAGGGTGTTGGTCACGTCCCGGTATTCGTCGTTTCTCATGGCGGTTCTCCTTTTTCCGTTTCGTCAGAAGAGCGGTGCGGGGCCGGGGAACGCGGACCATTCGTCGCGCGCGGGCGGCGGCGGGAAGACGACCTCCCCCGTGAGGAAATCGATCGCGTCGCGCACGACGCCGGCGTCGCGCAGGATCGCGGTGTGGCCCAGGCCGCGGGTGCGCAGGAAGCGCGCGTCCGGCCAGGCGCGGGCGATGGCGAGCCCCGCGGAAATGCGCACGTCGGCGTCGCCCTCGTCGTGGATCACGAGGGCCGGCGTGCGCAGCGACGCCACCGAGGCCGGCAGCTCCAGGTCCTCCCAGCGCACCCCGTAGCGGCGCTCGACGCTCGCCTGCAGGCGCCGCCTGAGGGTCTCGCCGAGCCCCAGCTTCGCCGCGAACCACTCCGAGTAGCCCACGAGCGAGGCCGGGGGCGCCACCAGCACGCTGCGCAGGTCCCGCCCGCGAGGCGCGCAGGAACGGCGCGATGGCGGCGGCACCCAGCGAATGGCCGACCACGCCCGCGACGCGAACGCCGCGCGCGGCCACCGCGTCGGCGACCGCGCCGAGTCCGCGCGCGAACTCGACGAGCGAGGACTCGCGCCCCTCGGACAGCCCGTGGCCGGCATGGTCGAACACGATGGCCTGGAAGCCCGCCTCGACGAGCGCCGGCGCGAAGGCGTGCCATTGCGCGCCGCGGCCGCCCCAGCCGTGGCTCAGGATCACGGCCGGGCGCTCGCGCGGACCGAACCGCCAGGCCGCGAGGCGCGTGTCGCCCGCAGGGACCACGAAGCCGTCGCCCCCGGCGAGGAAGGCGCGGTCGCGGCTGCGCACGAGCCGGCGCGGCGGCGTGAGGAACAGCCGCACGGCGTCGGCCACCGCGCGCTCGGGCGCGATGACGGCGCCCGCTTGCAGGCGGGCGCGCGTCGCCAGCATCTTCATGGAACGAACGATCGTGCTATTTATGGGCAGCAGGGCGGCGGGCATGGAACCTCCGTCAGGGGGAATCAGCGGCGCGCGGCCGCGGGGCGGGAAGGAGTCTTCGCGGCGGGCAGCGAGGTGGGCCTCCACCAGGCGCTCGAAGCCGGCGAGCGCGCGGGCCGAGGCCCGCCGAGTCGCCGAGCAGGCGCTGCGTGTGGTAGTAGGCGAGCACGAGGCCGAACATCTCGAAGACGAACTGGCGCGCGTCGGTGTCGGCGCGCAGCTCGCCGCTGTCGACGGCCATCCGCACGGCCTTGGCGAGCTCGCCCGCGAGGTGGCGCTGGCGCTCGACCACGGCCTCGCGCATCGCGCCGGGCTGGTCGTCGTACTCCGCGGAGGCGGCCTGCATCGGGCAGCTGCCGCGCAGCTTGCGCGCGTTCCGGCCAGCACGATCCAGTTGCTCGAACAGGGCGCGCAGCCGCCTGCAGGCCCCGCGGCGCCTTGAGCGCGGGCAGGAAGACGGCCTCGGTGAAGCGGCGGGCCGATCTCGTCGAGGGCGGCGATCTGCAGGTCGGTGCGCGAGCCGAAATGCGCGAAGAGCCCGCTCTTGGACAGGCCCGTGCGCTCGGCGAGCGTGCCGATGGTGAGCGACTCGAACCCGGCCTCGCTCGCCTGCTGCACGGCGGCGTCGAGGATCTGGGCGCGGGTCTCTTCCCCCTTGCTGGCCTTCAGCGCTTGCGGCGACATGGCGTCTCCCGATGGACTGGGGCGGATAATAGAACGACCGTTCGTTTCCTGTCAACCCCCCGCCGGGCGCTACCATCCGGGGATGGACCTGCGCCGCTACGACCTCAACCTGCTGGTGACCCTGGAGGCGCTCCTCGACGAGGGCAGCGTCACGGGCGCCGCCCGCCGCCTGAACCTCAGCCAGTCGGCGGTCAGCGCCGCCCTCGAGCGGCTGCGGGGCGTCTTCGACGATCCGCTGCTCGTCCGCGTGGGCAACCGCATGCAGCCCACGCCCTTCGCCAGGCGCCTGCAGGGCCCCATCAAGACGGCCCTCGCGTCGGTGTCGCTCGCCCTCGCGCTGCCGCAGCGCTTCGACCCGGCCAAGGCGAAGCTCACCGTGCGCCTGGGCATCACCGACTACGTCGGCCTCACGCTGCTGCCGAGCGCTCTACGCGACGCTCGCGCAGGACGCCCCGGGCATCACGCTGGAGGTGGTCCCCCGGCCCGTGGACGACTCGGTCGCGCGCCTCGTCGCGGGCGAGATCGACATCGCCACGATCGTGAACCCGCCGGAAAGCCGCGACCTGTTCCACATGCCGCTGGTCGAGGAGTCGTTCGTGTGCGTCATGCGCGCGGGGCACCCCCTGGCGAAGGGCCGCCTCACCCCCGCACGGCTCGTCGAGTATCCCCACGTGGCCGTCACGGCGCACGTCGGAGCCGCCGGCCTGGTCGACCGCGCCTTCGCCGAGCGGGGGCTGCGCCGCCGCATCCCGGTGAGCGTGGCGGGATTCGCGACGACCTTCGCCCTGCTGGCCGAAAGCGACCTCGTGTCGATCGTGCCGGAGCGCATCGCGCGGCAGCAGGCGGCGCGGTTCGGCCTCGCGGTGCAGCCGGTGCCGATGCCCGTCGCCCGACTACACCCTGAGCCTCCTCTGGCACCAGCGCACCGCCCACGACGCCGCCCACCGCTGGGTGCGCGAGCAGCTCCTCGCCGCGGCCCGCGCGGGCGATGGTCATCGACGGCATCGATAACCGTATCCCGTAATATCAATTGGACGGAAGGCGACGCCGCCCCCTAGAGTCGGGGGCGTGAGACGGATTCGCCCCGCGAGGGGCAAAGGAATTCGGTGGTGTTGCGCTCGACCGCCGGATGCGTGGAGTTGGGGGCCCCCTTGCGGGGCCCTTTTTTTTCAGCGCGCGACGATGCGCTGGAAGGTGACCAGCATCCCGGCCGTGGCGCCCCAGATGAAGCGGCCCTGCCAGGGCATGGCCCAGTAGTGGCGCAGGCGCCCCTTGTAGAACGCGCTCTCGTAGCGGTGGTTGGCGGTCTCGAGCAGGAACGCGAGGGGCACCTCGAAGACGTCGGCCACCTCGTGCGGATCCGGCGACCACGCGACGGGCGGCTCGGCCCACCCCACGACCGGGCGGACGCGATAGCCGGTGGAGGTGTGGTAGTCGGGCAGTTCCCCCAGGATCTCGATGCCGGCCGGGTCGATGCCCACTTCCTCGCGCGCCTCGCGAAGCGCCGTGCCGCGCGGGCCCCTCGTCGCCCTCCTCGACGCGGCCGCCGGGGAAGCTGATCTGCCCCGCGTGGTCCGCGAGGTGCGCCGTGCGCTGCGTGAAGACGACCGTCGGCTCGCCCGGGTGGTTCACCACGAGGAGCAGCACCGCGGCCGGCGTGAGCCCTTCCGCCGACGCCGCCGCGCGCTGCTTCTCGAGGTCGTCCGCCGTCATCAGCTCCTCGAGGGGCGGGACGTCGGCGAGGCGGCGGATGAGGTGGTCGCGGGTCAGCAGGCGGGACATCGGTGCGGTCGTGTGCGGGCTTCTGCCCAAGTATAAGATGCGGCCATCGCCACTTTAGTGCCCTTGCCCGCCCCCCATCCGATGATTCTCCACGACTACTGGCGGTCTTCCGCCGCCTTCCGCGTGCGCATCGCGCTGGCCCTGAAGGGCCTCGAGCCGGGGCGCCGGTACGTCCACCTGGCCAAGGGCGAGCAGCGCGCGCCGGGCTTCCTCGCGACCAACCCCCAGGGGCTGGTGCCGGTGCTCGAGGACGGCAAGCTCGTCCTCGCCCAGTCGCTCGCCATCATCGAGTACCTCGAGGAGACGCACCCCCGGCCCCCGCTCCTGCCGGGCACGCCCGCCGAGCGGGCCTGGGTGCGCGCCGTGGCGCTCGCGGTCGCCTGCGACATCCATCCGCTCAACAACCTGCGGGTGCTCAAGTACCTCGGCCGCGAGTTCCAGGCCGACGAGGCCGCGCGCAACCGCTGGTACGCGCACTGGGTTTCCGAGGGGCTCGCCGCCATCGAGAAGATGCTCGCCGCCCGCCCCGGGCCGGGCCCGTTCTGCCTGGGCAAGGCCCCGACGATCGCCGACGTCTGCCTCGTGCCGCAGGTCTTCAACGCCTGGCGCTACGAGGTGCCGACCGAGCCCTACCCGCTCGTGCGCGCCGTCGTGGACGCCTGCATGAAGCTGCCCGCCTTCGACCAGTCGCAGCCCTCGAAGCAGCCCGACGCCGAGTAAGCCTGCAGGAAATGGGGTCAGGTTACTTGCACCGGTCTATGCAAAGTAACCTGACACCATTTCCTTCGGCGCTACACCGCGGGGACGTGCCCCGGCGGCTAGAAGCGCGAGCCGGGCTCCGCCAGGAACGCGATCTCCTCCGGCGTCGACTCGCGCCCCAGCGCCGCGTTGCGGTGCGGGAAGCGCCCGAAGCGCCGGACGATGACGCGGTGCTTCTCGGCCCACGCGGTCAGGCCCTTCGTCTCGGGAAAGGCCTCGAGCGACGCGAAGAGCGCGACCGATCGGTCCTGCATCGCGAGGCTTTCCGAATGCTCGAAGGGCAGGTAGGCGAACTGCCGCTCCACCGGAAGCCGCGGCGCGTCCCAGCCGCGCGCGATCATGAGTCCGGCGCACTCGAGCGCCATCGCGTCCTGCGAGAAGGCGCGCGGGTCGTCGCGGTAGAGGTTGCGCGAGAACTGGTCCAGCACGATCACCAGCGCGAGCAGCGTGTCGGGGTCCTCGCGCCAGCCGGTCGCGCTCGCCCAGCGCCGCGCTCGCATGCAGGGCGAGGAACCGCTCGCCGGATCTCGCGCGTCGAACGCCGCGTCCTTGCGGAACCACGCCTCGCGCGGCTTGCCGCGGCCGGGGGACCCCGGCTCGCCGAACCAGAACGAAAGGACTTCGCGCGCTTCGCCGTCCGCCGGCAAGCCGCGGCCCTCAGTCGGCGGCCGGGGTCGAGGCCCTCGGTCCCACCGGCCCCGTGCTGCGCCGCGTCGGCTCGTCGCCGCCGGCCACGCGCTTGCGCACCTTCGGCGCGCGCGGCGGCGGGCGCCAGATCTGGCGGAACGCCGAGAACTTCTGCCGCCACGTGAGCCGCTCCGAGGACAGCGCCTCGAAGAACGTCGCGATGCGCTTGGACATCACCACCATGTACAGGCCCCCGAGAACCGTGGGCACGAACACCGCGACGAAGATCCAGAACTTGTCCCAGGGCGCGAGTTCGGTGTGGTTGAACAGGTTCATCCCGAGGAAGCCGGTCACGACGGTGCCGAGCATCCCGAGGGCGGACACGACCGTGAGGCGCATGGCGTTGTCGCCCGCCTTGCGGGTGCGGTCCGCGTCGAGGTAGCGGTTGATGTCGTGCGCCCTCCTCGCGCACCTCCCGGAAGAGCGCGTCGCTGCCGAGCTGGTGCGCCCAGCGCGAGAAGATGTCGGCGGCGAGCACCTGGTTGGAGATCTCGTGGAACCAGTAGCGGTGGTTGAAGCGCAGGAAGAGCTCCAGCGCCTCGCGCACGCTGTCCTTGAAGATGCGCACGCTCGCGTAGTCGCCCACGCGCAGGCGCTCCACGGCGATCGAGAACCGGTTGGAGAGGTTCAGCAGCGCCGCCTTGTGGAAGTTGGCGATGAGGCCGATCTGGAAGAACTGCTGGCGGAAGGTGTGCACCCGGTCGGCGCGCTCGTCGCCGTGCTTGGTGACCATCGCGAAGGCCACGCCGCAGAAGATGAAGCGCGTGTTCATCCCGTTCGCGGGGTTGTCCGCGTCCCAGTAGCGGTCGTAGCAGTGCTTCTCCTCGAAGTCCGCGAGGAAGCTCGGCGCGAAGGGCAGCGTGTCCGACGGCCCCCATTTCGCCGCGTAGCCGATGCGCGCGAGGTCCCCGCGCGTGAGGTCGCGCGGCTCGTCCAGCGCGAGGTAGGTCATGATCGGGATGCGCTTGTTCTCGATCTGGTAGTACTGCAGGACCCCGCCGCCGAGATACGCGGGCACCATCGGATGCAGCAGGTATTCCCAGTGCAGCGACAGCGGCGTCTGCTTGATGTCGCGCACCAGGCCCACGTACTTGTCGCGGTCGCCGTAGTCCGAGGCCGACAGGAGGCTCCCCGCCGTGTCGAGGAATTCCACCTGGAAGGTGCAATGCGCGCCCTGCCCCGGCTCTTCCCAGTACGGGGGATAGGGCCGCCCGAAGCGGTCCAGCAGCTCGATCGCGTCCTCGAGGGGCAGGTCGTGCGCCACGACCTCGAGGGCGAGGAGGGTGACGTCCTGGTCGTAGAAGAACACGAGCCGCGTGCGCGCCACCGCGAGGTCGATGGGCGCGTCGTCCGCGCGCAGCCGGACGCGGGCGGTCGCGATGTCGTCGCGCCGGAACATGTGCAGGCTCGAGGGCGTCTGCGCGTCCGCCTCGCCGAAGCCGTAGAGGAAGCGCTGCACGTAGGGCAGGAAGTAGACGAAGTCCTGGTAGCCCGTCTGGCAGGACTCGTCCTCCACCAGCAGGTTGTCCTTCACCTCCCGCCAGGGGCCGGGGTTCGCGCGCAGCACGTCCCAGTGGTTGGCGAAGCCCGTCTCGCGGCGCAGCCTGCGCAGCTGCAGCGGCCAGAGGAGGATGTGGCGGAATTCGCGGACGGTCTTGCCGGAGGGCGAAGCCATGGGCGCTAGGGACACTTCACGTGGGGGCAGCGGTTGACCTCCACGGACACGTGCGCGAGCGAGGCGATGCCGGCCAGGCGCTCGCGGTAGCCGTCGGGCGTGAGGGGCTTGCTCGCCACCACGGCCACGATGCAGGCATAGCGCGCGCGGCCGACCCGCCAGACGTGCAGGTCGGCGATCTCGGCGTCGCCGTCGCTCTCGATCGCCTGGCGCACCTGCGGGGCCACCGGCGAATCCATCTCGCGGTCGAGCAGCACGCGCGCCGACTGCGCGAGGAGCCCCTTCGACCACCACGCGATGACGCCGGCGCCGACGATGCCCATCACCGGATCCAGCCACGCCCAGCCGGCCAGCATGCCGGCGCCGAGGGCGGCGATCGCGAGCACCGAGGTGAACGCATCGGCCAGGACGTGCACGTAGGCCGCGCGCAGGTTCAGGTCGTGATGGCCGTGGCCGTGCGCCTGGTCGTGGCGATGATCGTGATCATGGTCGTGGTCGTCATGGTCATGGTCATGGTCGTGATCATGGTCGTGGTCGTCATGCCCGTGGCCGTGGCCATGGTCGTGGCCCGAGAGCACGAAGGCCGACACGATGTTCACCACGAGGCCGACCACGGCAACGACGAGGGCGGCGCCGAAGGCGATCGGTTGCCGGCTGCACCAGGCGGATCGTCGATTCCACCGCCATGGCGAGCGCGACGAGGGCGAGCACCAGCGCGCTGGAGAAGGCCCCGAGCACCTCGATCTTCCAGGTCCCGAAGGCGAAGCGATGGTCGCGCGACCAGCGCCGCGCGAGCGAATAGGCGATGCCGGCCATGGCCAGCGCCGCGACGTGCGTGCCCATGTGCCAGCCGTCGGCGAGCAGCGCCATGGAGCCGGTGATCCAGCCGCCCGCGATCTCGGCCACCATCGTGACGGCCGTGATGGCCACGACGATCCACGTGCGCGACTCGCCCGCGCGGTTGCCCGCGTCGAACGCATGCTCGTGTCGCCACGCGGTGAGGTCGTGGAGTGCCATCGCTGTGCCGGGCGCGGACGCCCGCGGCTCGTCTCGGGGCCGGTCAGGCCGGCGTGGCGGGGACCGGCGTGAAGCCGGCCTTCGCGATGGCGGCCGCGATCCGGTCCGCGGAAAACGCGGTGTCCACCGTGACGCGCCGGGCCGCGAGGTCGAACTCGCAGCGGCTCGCGGGGTCGACCGCCTTGACCGCGTCGGTGATGGTGGCCGCGCAGTGCCCGCAGGTCATGTCCTGGACGCTGAACGCGACGGTCATGATTTCGCCTTCTGGAGCCGGGTCACGAGGTAGCCGCCCTCGGCCTCCTCGGCGCGGAAGCGGATGTGCGTGCCGGCCTCGAGGCCGTCGAGCATGGCCGCGTCCTTCACGCGGAAGACCATCGTCATCGGCGGCATCTTGAGGTTCTCGATCGGGCCGTGCTTGATCGTGAGCTTCCTCGCCTCGCGGTCGACCTTCTTCACTTCGCCGGCCGTCAGCGGGGCGGCGGGGGCCGTTGGCCTTCGCCTCGGCCTTGTTGGCCGGGGCGTCCGCCGCCGCAGCGGCGGCCGGGGCGAGCGCCGGCAAGAGGGCCGCGGCGAGGATCCATGCGCGCTTCATCGATTCGTCTCCTGGATGGGGGTCTCGACCCGTATTCTAAGCCCGCCCGGCCCCGGCGAGGTCGTCGAGGATGGGGCAGTCCGGCCGGCTCGTCGCCGTGGCAGCAATGGACGAGGTGCTCGAGCGTGCGGCGCATGCCCTGCAGCTCGGCGATGCGCTCGTCCAGGTCGGCCATGTGCTTCGCGGCCACGCGCTTCACGTCGGCGCTGGCCCGGCGCTTGTCCCGCCACAGCCCGAGGAGGCCGGCGATCTCCTTCATGGTGAAGCCCAGGTCGCGGGCGCGGCGGACGAAGCGCAGCATGTGCACGTCGGCCTCGCGGTAGATGCGGTAGCCGGCGACCGTCCTGCCCGCCTTGGGGACGAGCCCGATCTCCTCGTAGTGCCGGATCATCTTGGCCGACACGCCGGAGGCCTCGGCCGCCTCGCTGATGTTGAAGAAGCCCTCGCGACGCGCGTCGGAAAGCTCGAAGTATTTCGCCTGCGCCATGGACATCCCCCGTCCTTCAGTCGCGCGCCGCGCCCGCCGGCTTCCACCGCGCGAGCAGCAGCGCGTTCGAGACCACGCTCACGCTGCTCAGGGCCATCGCCGCGCCGGCGATCACCGGCGAGAGCAGGCCCAGGGCGGCGAGCGGCACGCCCACCACGTTGTACACGAACGCCCAGAAGAGGTTCTGCCGGATCTTCGCATGGGTGCGGCGCGAGATGTCCAGCGCGTCGGCCACCAGGGACGGGTCGCCGCGCATGAGCGTGATGCCCGCGGTCTGCATCGCCACGTCGGTGCCGGTGCCCATCGCGATGCCGATGTCGGCCGCGGCGAGGGCCGGCGCGTCGTTGATGCCGTCGCCCACCATCGCGACGGTGCCGCGGGAGGCGCGAAGCGCCGCGACGACCGCGGCCTTGTCCTCGGGCAGCACCTCGGAGCGGACGTCGTCGATGCCGAGCGCGCGGCCCGCGGCCTCGCCGGCGCCGCGGTTGTCCCCCGTGACGAGGACCGACGCGATGCCGAGCGCGCGCAGCCGCGCGACGGCGCCGGCCGACTGCGGCTTCAGCGCATCCCCGAAGGCGAGGAGCGCCAGCGCGCGCGCCTCGGGCGCCGATTCCACGAGCCAGGACACGGTGAGCCCGCGCGCCTGCAGCCGCGCGGCTTCCGCCATCCAGCCGGTCGAGGCCGGCGACGCCGAGTTCCCCGGCCCAGCGCCGGCTGGCGATCGCGATCGTGCGGTCCTCGATGCTGGCCTCGACGCCCCGGCCCGCGACGGCGCGCAGGTCCTTCGCGGGCGCAACCGGGACGGACTCGCGCTGCGCCGCCTCGAGCACCGCCCTGGCGAGCGGGTGCGTCGAGCCCCGCTGCACCGCGGCGGCGAGGCGCATCGCCTCGTCGCGCGCGATGTCGAGCGGCACCACCTCCACGAGCGAAGGCCTGCCCTCGGTCAGCGTGCCCGTCTTGTCGAAGACCACGACGCGCGTCCGGTGGGCGATCTCGAGGGCCAGCGCGTCCTTGATGAGGATGCCGTGGCGCGCGGCCACGCCGGTTCCGACCATGACCGCCGTGGGCGTGGCGAGCCCCAGGGCGCACGGGCAGGCGATGACGAGGACCGCCACCGCGTTGAGGATGCCCGCCTCCCAGTTGCCCGTTCCGAAGCCCCAGGCGGCCAGCGTGACGAGCGCGACCGCCACCACCGCCGGCACGAACACCTCGCTCACGCGGTCGACGATGCGCTGGATGGGCGCCTTGGCGGCCTGCGCCGACTCGACGGCGCGGATGATCCTCGCGAGCGTTCCTTCCGCGCCCACGGCGACCGTCCGCGCGACGAGGCGGCCGTCGATGTTCACCGACCCGCCGGTGATCCGGCCGCCCGGCGCCTTGCTCACCGGCAGTCCCTCGCCGGTGACGAGCGACTCGTCCACGTGGCTCGTCCCCTCGGTCACCTCCGCGTCGACGGGCACGCGCTCGCCCGGCAGCACCACCACGAGGTCGCCCACCGCGCACCCGCGCGATCGGCACGACGCGCTCGACGCCCGCCTCCACGCGCCGCGCCGTCTCGGGGCGCAGCGCCGACAGGGCCCGGATGGCCTCCGTCGTCTGGCGCTTGGCGCGCTCCTCGAGCCACTTGCCCGTGCGCACCAGCGTGATCACGACCGCCGAAGCCTCGAAATAGAGGTGCGCGCCCTCCCGGGCGAGCGCCAGGTACACGCTCAGGCCGTAGGCCGCGCTGGTGCCGATCGCCACGAGGAGATCCATGTTGCCCGCGCGCGCGGCGAGCGCCTTCCACGCGGAGCGATAGAACCGGGCGCCGATCACGAACTGCACGGGGGTGGCGAGGAGCAGCTGCAGCCACGCCGGCAGCATCCAGTGCGACGCCGAAGAGGCCGGCCACCATGGGCACGACGAGCGGCGCGGTGAGGAGGACCGCCGCCGCGAGCTCCAGCGTGTCGCGCCGGAGGGCGGGCGCCGGCCCCTCGCGCGGCGCCGCCTCCTTCACGGAGGCCTCGTAGCCGGCCCCCCGGATCGCCGCGATCGCCGCCTGCGCCACGTCGGCTGCGCGCGCCGACCGTCGCCGTCTCGGTGGCGAAATTCACGCTCGCCGACTCGACGCCCGGCACCTTGAGGAGCGCGCGCTCGACGCGCGCCACGCAGGACGAGCACGTCATCCCCTCGACCTTGAGGTCGAGCAGGTCGACCTTGCCGCCCGGTGCGGAGGGGCGCAGGGAAATGGCGGCGGCCGCGTTCACGGCGATTCCCCCGCGCGGTCGAGGGCCGGCGTGTAGCCGGCTTCGGCGATCGCCTCGACGAACGCCTGCGGCGGCTCGGCGCTCGCGATGCGCACCTTCTTCGCGGCGAGGTCGACCTCGCAGCGCGCGGCGGCGTCGGTTTCCCGGACGGTCTTCGCGATGGCCGAGGCGCAGTGGCCGCAGGTCATGTCAGGGACGGCGATTTCGATCATGGCGGGTCTCCTCGGGAAGGTTCATGCCGCCACTCTCCACCTTCCCACCATGGGAAGGTCAACCCCCGCCGGCGCTAGTCGGCGAGATCGGGGGCGATCACCGCCCGCAGGACGGTCTCGCTCAGGCCGGCGCGCCTGTCGTGCCGGCCGGAGAACCACCAGACCGCCCCCTTCTTGATGGCGAGGTCGCCCACGTGCCCCGTGAGGAGCCGCGCCGCGACGCGCCCGAGGGTGGGCTGGTGGCCGACGATGATGACGTTCCTCGCGCCGCCGGGCCAGCCGGCCTCGCGCAGCAGCGCGTCCTCCGTCGCGCCCGTGCCCAGCGTGAGGCGCACGTCGTAGTCGAGGCCGAGCGCATCCGCCGTCTGCCTCGCGCGCGTGGCGGGGCTCGCGAGGATCACCCACTCCCCCTCCAGCCGCGGACGCAGCCACCGGGCCACGCGGGCGGCCTGCTTGCGGCCCTTGTCCGTGAGCTGGCGCTTCATGTCCGGCACGCCCTCCTCCGCATCGGCGTGGCGCCACAGGACCAGTTCCATCGTTCTCTCCGTTCGGGGGTGGGAAGACCATTACATCACGGCGCGGCGGCCGGGACAGGCGCGGGCGCAGGCGCCGGCTGCGGGTGCTGGCGCGGGAGCGCGCCGCGGGCGCGATCGCCGCGGCGCTCTCCGCCGCAGGCACGAATCCGTCCTCGCCGAACTGCCACATCAGGAACGCATAGATGTCGGCCAGTTCCTCCTCGCGCTGCGTGCGCGTGGATCCCGGCCCGTGGCCGCCCTGCCATTCGACGCGCATGAGCACGGGCTTGCCGCTGGAGGAGGCCGCCTGGAGGCGCGCGGCCATCTTGCCCGCCTGCCAGGGATCGACGCGCGGGTCGTTCATGCCGGTGGTGAGCAGGACCGCGGGGTAGGCCGTGCCGTCCTTCACCTGGTGGTAGGCGGACATCTTGCGCAGCGCCTCGAACCCCTCGCGCGTGGCCACGGAGCCGAACTCCGGGATGTTGGCCGGCCCGTTGGCCGCGAACTCGAAGCGCAGCATGTCGAGCACGGCCACGCGCGGCACGACCGCGGCGAAGAGGTCCGGACGGCGCACCATGGCCCCGGCCGAGGGAATGCCGCCCGCGCTGGTGCCCTGGACCGCGAGCCGCTTGCGGGCTCGTGAAGCCGTACTTCACGAGGAATTCGGCGCAGGCGATGAAGTCGAGGATCGTGTTCTCCTTCGTCGCCTTCTGTCCCGCGCGGTGCCACGCCTCGCCGTATTCGCCGCCGCCGCGGATGTGCGCGAAGGCGATGATGCCGCCGCGCTCGAGCCACGCCAGGCGCGTGGGGTCGTAGACGGGCACCTGCGAGATGCCGTAGGCGCCGTAGCCCACCAGGAGCGTCGGGTTGTCGGCGGTGAGCATCGTCGACTTGCGGTAGAGCAGCGTCACCGGCACCTTGGTGCCGTCGTGGCTCGTCGCGTAGAGGCGCACCTCGTCCATCTCCGCGAGGTCCGCCGCGGGGCGCGGGCTGCAGCCCGGTGTTGCGCAGGTTGCCGGTCTTCGCGTCCACGGTCAGCACGACGGGCGGCTCGAGGAATCCCTGCATGTGCACCACCGCGCCCGGGCCGCCGCGGGTGCGTGACGATCTGCGTGAAGGCCACGTCGAAGGTGGTCTTCACGAACTCCGGCTCGCGCGAGGCGCCGAACGCCGAAATTCAGGCGCTCGAGCCGCTCGAGTCCGCCCTCGCCCATGCGCAGGTAGAGCGCATCGGCCGCGAGCGACATGCCGAGGATCACGACGTCGCCCTCGGGCAGGAGCGTGCGCGGCCGCGAGATCCCGTCCTTCCCCACCTTCGCCACCAGCACCTTGTTGCGGGGGGCGTCCTTGTGCGTGAGGAGGTACAGGTCGTCCTTCCACGCCTGGATGGCGGTGACGCCGTCGTCGAAGTCGACGATCTTCGTCCACTTCGGCAGGCCCCTCACGAGGTCCCGCACCGTCGTCACGTGGACGGAGATCTCGCGGCGCACGCCGTGCCGCGCGATCGCGTAGGCATGGGTGGAGTCCTCGGGAACGACGAGCGACGGATAGACGAACTCCGGCACGTCGCGCGCGCCGCCGACGCCCGAGGCGAACACGATCTCGTCCTGGGCCGCGGGGCGCCCGACCACGTGGCGGTAGACGCGGATGCCCGCGTAGCGGTGCGCCCGGTCCGCGGGCCCGCCCTCCGGGATGCGCGAGTAATAGAAGGCGCGGCTGTCGTGGTGCCACGACGAGCTCCGCGTTGAAGCGCGTGCGGTCGATGGCCACCCCCGTGTCGCGCGCGCCCGTCGACCTCCAGCACCCGCAGCGTCGCCTCCTCGGTGCCGGCCAGCGAGACGCCGTAGGCCACCAGCCGGCCGTCGGGCGACGGGTGGTACCAGCTGATCGCCGCGCGCCCGGCCGGCGTCGCGTACCGGGCCGGATCGAGGAGCACGCGCTCGGCGCCCGCGAAGCCGTCGCGCACGCACAGCACGGGCGTGTCCTGCCCGCCGGGCGCGAGCTTCAGGTAGAACACCTTTCCGCTGGCGAGCGCGAGGCTGCGCACCGCGACCTGCGCCGCCGAGAGCTCGCGGATGCGCTCGGCCAGCGCCGCCCGGCCGGGAATCCTCGCGAGCTCCGCTGCGCGCGCTCTCGTCCTGCGCGCGGAAGAAGGCCTGCGCTTCCGGCGACTGCACGTCCTCCATCCAGCGATAGGGATCGACCACCTCCACGCCGTGCAGCGTTTCGCGCACCTCGCGAACCGGCGCCAGCGGCCGCGGCGGCTCGGCCGGGACTGCGACCGCGGGCGGCGTGGCCGGCAATGGCGAGGGGCGGCGACCGCGGGCGGCGCGGCCGGGGCGGCTCGGCCGCGGCGGACGCCAGGGGCAGGAGGAGGAAGAGCAGGAATGCGGCGGTGCGGCTTCATTGGGAGGCGTCGTCGGTTGCCGCGGCGAACTGCAGGGCCGCGAGGCGCGCGTAGAGGCCGTCCTCGCGGACCGAGCGACTCGTGCGTGCCCGTGGCCACGATGCGACCGTGGTCCATGACGACGATGCGATCCGCGGATTTTACCGTGGCGAGGCGGTGGGCGATGATGAGCGTCGTCGCGCCCGCGCATGAGGCCGGCGAGCGCCAGCTGCACGCTGCGCTCGCTTTCCGCGTCGAGCGCGCTGGTGGCCTCGTCGAGCAGCAGCACGGCGCGGTCGGCGAGGATCGCGCGCGCGATGGCGATGCGCTGGCGCTGCCCGCCGGAGAGCTTCACGCCGCGCTCGCCCAGCGGCGTGGCGAGTCCCTGCGGCAAGCGCTTCGGCGAACTCGAGGCAGTAGGCGAGCCGGCAGGCCTCGCGCACCTGCTTCCTCCGTCGCCTCGGGCCTCCCGTAGCGCACGTTGTCCGCCACGCTCGCGGCGAAGATCACCGGCTCCTGCGGCACCAGCGCGAAGTGCCGCCGCCAGGCCTTCGGCTCGGCGTCGCGCGCGTCCACGCCATCGAGCAGCACCGCGCCCTGCTGCGGATCGTAGAAGCGCAGCAGCAGCTGGAACACGGTCGTCTTGCCCGCGCCCGACGGCCCGACGAGCGCCACGCCTCGCCCGGCGCCACGGCGAGGCGACGCCCTCGAGCGCGGCACTTTCCGGCCGCGACGGGTAGCGGAACGTGACGTCCATCGAGCCGCACGCGGCCCTCGGCAGCGCTCCGGCAGCGCCGCCGGCGTGCCGCTCGCGCGGATGGCGGACAGCGTGGCGAGGAGTTCCGTGAGACGCTCCGAGGCGCCGGCCGCGCGCTGCAGCTCGCCGTACGCCTCCGCCAGGACGAACGTCGCGTTCGCCACGATCACGGCGTAGAAGATGAACGCCGTGAGGCTGCCGACGGACAGGCGCCCGGCGAGGACATCGTGCGCCCCCACCCACAGCAGCAGGCCGACCGCGCCGAAGGCGAGCACGATCACCGCGGCGATGAGGAGCGCCAGCGCCGCGGACGCGCTGGCGCTCGTCGGCGAACACCGCGTCGGCCAGGCCGCGAAGGCGCGCGTCCTCGTGCGCCTCGTGCGCGTAGGCCTGCACGGTGCGGATCTCGTGCAGCGTCTCGTCGACGTGGGCGGACACTTCCGCCACGCGATCCTGCACCAGCCGCGAGAGAGCCGCGCACGCGCCGGCCGAGCAGCCCCGAGGGGCAGCACCACGACGGGCAGGCAGGCGAGCGCGAGGACGGAGAGCTTCACGCTGGTGAGGACGAGCATCACCGCGCATCCCGACGAGCGTGAACGCCATGCGCAGCGCATAGAGGAGCGTGCCGCCCATGACCGCCTCGACGAGCGTCACGTCGCTGGTGAGGCGCGAGACCACCTCGCCGGTGCGCGTCGCCCTCGAAGAAGGAAGGCGACAGCCCCAGGATGTGGCCGTAGACCCTGGCGCGCAGGTCGGCGGTGAAGCGCGCGCCGACCCAGTAGACGTTGTAGACGCGCATCCACGTCACCGCCCCCAGCACGACGATCAGCCCGGCGAGCGCCGCGAGCCAGGCGTCGAGCAGGTCGGCGCGGCCGCGGGCGAACCCCTCGTCGATCACGCGCTTCAGGCCCTCGCCGATCACGAGGACCATGGCGGCGGAGACGAGCAGCGCGACGAAGGCGAGCGCCGATGCGCCGCCGGTAGGGCGCGAGCAGCCGGAAGAGCGGCAGCAGCCGCGAGGACCGCGAGGCCGCGCGGCGCCCGCCGCCCGGCGTCGCGCCGGTCAAGTCGGCGCTTCAGCCGCCGCGGCGCAGGATCGGCTTCGCCACCGTGCCCGAGACCCCGAATCGCGCCGCGGTCCTGCGCGATGTTGGAGCGGATCTCCACCGAGAGCCTGCCCGAGAGCGCGCCGTTGGCGGCGATGTCGATCGTCGCCGCCGCCGCGCAGCACGCCGCCCTGCAGGTTGAGGTTGCGATAGGACACGCGCCCGTCGGCCGCGCCGAACTCGCCGGTGAGCTCGGCGAACTTGGTCACGCCCGCCCGCCCGGCCGCGTCCGCCGACTGCATCGCGGCCACGAGGTCGGCGTTGGAGACGGAGCCGTCGGCGAGCGCGGAACTTGCCCTGCACCGCGCGGCGCGGCGAGGAGCGCCGCGAGCGTGGCCGATTCCGCGACGAGACGCTGAAGTTGCCCTCGAGCTTGCCGGTGACGGAGATGTCCTTGCGTGAAGGCGCGCACCAGCTGGTCGGCGCGCACGCGGGCGAGCGAAAGGTCCGAGGCGAGCTTCACGGTCGGGCCCCAGCTCACCATGCAGCGTGCCGTTCACCTTGCCCTCGAGCACGTCGGCCTCGAATTCCGAGAACGTGATGTCGTTGGCGGTGAGCACGCCCTTCGCGGTCACGTCGCTCACGGGCATGGGCGCGCCCAGGGGCAGCTCCCAGTTGCGCGCCTGAAGCCCACGTCGAACTCGGCCCTCGCGGGGCCGGATCGTCCGCGCTCCACTTGCCCTCGCCGGAGAGGCTCGCGCCTGCTTGAAGGCGCCGTCGCGGCCGAAGGACGAGCGTCGCCTCGAAGGGCTTGCAGCTCGGGCTTCACGTCGAGCTTCACGCCGCGCAGGCGGATGGCGTCGATCTGCGCCGCCGCGCTCTTGCCCTCGACCTTGCCCCAGGAAAGGATGCGCCGCGGCGCGTCGCCCGTGATCGAGACGTTCTCGAGCTCGAGGGAGTTGATGACGATGCGGTCGCCCAGCAGCGCCGGGATGTCGACGAAGACGCGGCCGTGCGTGGCCTTCGCGTCGAGGAGCTTGCCGATGGTGAGCCCCTCGATCTTCAGGTGCGGCGAGGGGATCAGCGAGAACTTGAGGCTGGAGATCGACACGCGGTCCTCGTGCAGCCAGCCGCCGATGCCCTTCTCCAGCTTGTCGGCGTAACCGCGCAGCGGCACCACGTGCAGCAGCCCCACGCCGATGACCACGAGCGCGGCCAGCCGTGACCCCGATGTTGCGCACCCAGTTGGTCCGCTTGCGGGGACGGCGCTTGACGGGCGCGGCGGCGGCCTCCTCCGCGTCGGACTCGACCTTGGTGCGCAGCACGTCGGCGATCTCGCGCGCCCGCTTCTCCTGGTCGGCGCGCTGGCGGGCGTCCTCGTCGAGCTCCGCCTGCTGCTTGGCCTGCATGTAGGCCTTGGCCTGCGCCTTGCCCTCGAGCTCGGCGCGGCGGGTCATGTCGCCCTCGATCTCGGCCTTCACCTTCTCGCGCGTGGTCTCCTCGACCGTCTCGCGGGCCCGGGCCTCGATCCGGGCGCGCTTCTCGGCTTCCTCGCGCGCCTTGCGCTCGGTCTCGATCTTGCCGCCGAGCTCCTTCTCGCGGCGCTCGCGCTCCTCCGCCTCGACCATGGCGCGGGCCTCGGCCTCGATCTTCGCCTTGCGCTCGGCGTCGAGCCGCGCGGCGGCCTCGGCCCGTTCGCGCGCGGAAGCCGCGGCGGTCTCCGCCTTCTCCCGGGCGGCCACCTCGGCCTCCTCGCGGGCGCGGGCTTCGAGCCGGCGCAGGCGGCGCGCTTCCTCCTCGGCCTTCTCGCGCGCGACGGCCTCCGCGGCGTACCTCGCCTCGGCCTCCGCCCGCAGCTTCGCTTCCTGGTCGGCGCGTTCCCGGGCGGCCTTCTCGGCCTGGACGCGCATTTCCATCTCGGCCTTCTGCAGCGCCTGGCGCTCCTCGCTGCAGGCGCTCCTCGAGCTCCGCCTTCGCGGCGAGGCGCGCCTCCGCCATGATCTGCGCCTGCATCTCGGCGCGGGCCTTGTCCTCGATCTCGTCGCGCAGCAGCGTTTCCATCTCGCCGCGGATGCGCGCCTCGATCTCCTCCTTCAGCCGCGCCTTGAGCTCCTGCTCGGCGCCGACCGCCTGCTGGGCCTGGTGGCGGGCGGCCGCCTCGGCCTCCGCACGCGCCTTCGCGAGGGCCTGCGGCCTCGGCCTCCGCGCGCGAGCGCGCGCCTCGCCCAGCGCCCGGGCTTCCGCCTCGGCCTTGGCGCGCGCCTCGGCGAGGCGCTGCGATTCGATCTCCTCCTTCGCCTTCTCCTCGGCGGCGGCGCGGGCCACCTGCTCGGCGACGGCGCGCTTCTTCGCCTCCTCCTCGCGCACCCTGGCCTCGAGCTCCGCACGCGCCTTCGCGTTGGCCTCGGCCTGGGCGCGGGCCTTCAGCTCCGTGAGGCGCCGGGCCTCCTCCTCCTCCTTCGCCTTGGCCTCGGCGGCGATCTTCGCCTGGTGCTCCGCCGCGGCCTTGCGGCGCAGCTCTTCCTCGCGCGCCTTCGCGTCGAGCTCGGCCCGGGCGCGATCGGCGGCTTCCTTCGCGCGGCGCGCCTGTTCCATGGCGCGCATCTCGGCCTCGGCCTTGGCCTTGGCATCGGCATCGGCGGCGGCGCGCGCCTCGGCCTGCTGCCTGGCCTTGTCGCGCGCGGCGACCTGCGCGTTCTCGCGCGCCTTCCGGTCGGCCTCCGCCTTCTCCTGCTGGCGAGCGAGCTCGCTGATGTCGAGGGCCGCGGCGGCCACGACGCGCTGCGTCTGTCCCGGGAGCTTGCCCGGCGCCGTGAAGTCGAAGTCGTCCTCGCCGAAGGGATCGGGCTCCTTGCGCGTCTCGAAGATGCGCGCGAAGCCGTCCTTGATGAGGGTGTTCATCGCCTTCTCGAGGACCGGCTTGTCGAGCTCGGCCTTCTCCATGATCTGCGCGAACGTGGACTTGCCGTCGACGAGCTTGAGGATCTTCATCAAGTCCTTCGACAGGGAGGCAGAACGCTGGTTGACCTGCGTGATGCCTTTCGCGGTCTTGGTGAAGACGGTGGTCTTGTCCATCCGATGGTCCCGGGGCGAGTTCTTCTTCGGTGGCGGAAGTCAGCTGGCGGCCAGGCTGCCCCGGACGGGGCCCCTGTCCGCCCGTTCCGGCTTCGCGGGCGCGATTGTCTGCGGCAATAATGGCATGAATTCAGGGTGTTGAAAAATCCGGCCCCGATGCCTGACGGGCGCCGCGGCGGGAAACGCCGGGTCCCATTGTCCTCCGACCGGGGGGGCCGCGCGTTAGTAGCTCACGGAACCGGCCCCTTGCCGGCGAAATCGAAACCACGGTACGCCATGAACCGACTTGCCGCCTTGCTGCTGTCCGCGCTCCTCGTCCCGCTATCCGCGCTGGGCGATCCTCCCGGCCGGGTCGGGCGCCTGTCGCTCGTCGAGGGCGAGGCGTCGGTGTTCGCCGATCCCGAGCTCGGCTGGCAGGCCGCGCGGATCAACACGCCCCTCACGAGCGAGAACTCGGTCTGGACGGAGCCGGGCGCGCGCGCCGAGATCCGCTTCGGCGCCGTCGCCCTGCGGCTGGGCGAGGCGACCCAGCTCGACATCCACCAGCTCGACGACTTCGCGTTTCGCGGCCATGTCGCGCGCGGCGCGCTCACGGCGCGCATCCGCGAGTTCGACCCCGGCGAGACGTTCACGGTCACCACGCCGGAGGCCGCTTCCAGCTGCGCGGCAACGGCCGCTATCGCATCGACGCCGGCTTCGGCCGCGGCGAATCGCGCCTCACGGTCTTCGAGGGGCACGCGCGGCTCGAGACGGCCGGCGGCACCATCGGCATCGACACCGGCCGCAGCGTCCGCGTGACGGGCGGCGAGCGGCCGAGAGTCGAGTTCGAGGTCGCGTTCACCACCGAGCTCGACCAATGGGCGCTCGCCCGCGACCAGCGCTTCGAGGCAGCGCGAGGCGGCGCGCTACGTGCTCGCCGCAGATGACCGGCTGGGAAGACCTCGACGACTACGGCGTGTGGCGCAACGAGGCGGAATACGGCGCCGTGTGGTTCCCCACCCGCGTCGAAGCGGGCTGGGCCCCCTACCGGTATGGCCGCTGGACCTGGGTGCGGCCCTGGGGCTGGACGTGGGTCGACGACGCGCCGTGGGGCTACGCGCCCTTCCACTACGGCCGCTGGGTGAACGTCGGCAACCGCTGGGGCTGGTATCCCGGCCGCTACACGGCGCGGCCCGTGTGGGCACCCGCCCTCGTCGGCTGGATCGGCCAGCCGGGATGGAACGTCTCCATCTCGACGGGGCCCGTCAGCGTCGTCGGCTGGTACCCGCTGTCGCCCTACGACCGCTACCAGCCGTGGTACCGCGCCAACGTGACCTACGTGAACAACGTGAACCACGTCGTGATGCCCCCGCGGCATGACCGCGGTCGCCGGGACGACCGGCAGGATGACCGCGCGCGACAATCGCGACCGCGGCGCCACGGTGGTCCCGCGCGAGCAGTTCGGGACCCACCGCCCGGTGCAGTCGGTGCGCGCGCCCGTGTCCGGCGAGGTCGTGGCGGCCCAGCCGATCGTCTCCGGCGTCGCGGTCCTGCCCTCGCAAGGCGACTGGCGCGCCCGCGCGAAGCCCGTCGACGCCGCTCCCCGCGCCCCGTCCCGCGGCGAGCCCGTCGCGACCCCGCGTCCGTCGTCTCCGCTCGCCCCGGCGCCTTCCCTGTCCACGAGCAAGCCGGTAGCGGCCCCGACCCCGGCGCCCGCCTATCCCGCGGCGGCACCGACGGCGAAACCGACGACCCTCCGTTGCGCGGCCGAAACCGACGGAACCCGCGATGCGCGCAAAGCCGGTTCCGACGCAGCCCGTCGCGAAGCCCGTGCCAGCGCCGCGCAGCCGGTGGCCGAAGCCCGTCCGCCACCGGCGCCAGCCGTGGAGAAGCCCGTGCCGGCGCAACCGGTGCACCCCGTGAGCAAACCGTCCCCGGCCTGCGCAGCCGGTGCCGAGAAGCCCGCACGCCCGGCGCGCCCGAGAAGCCGGCGCCCGCACGCAGCACGGACCGGCCGGCCGGAGAGAAGCCCGCGCAAGCCGCGCTGGAAAAGCCCGCGGACCGGGCGGGCTGAGCAACGCGCGGGCCGGCGCGCGGATGGTAGTCTTCCGCGAATGCCGACCGTTCGTTCCTACTGGCCCCTCGCGATCGCGGGGGCGGCGATCCTCGCCGTCACGATGGGCATCCGCCAGTCGCTGGGCCTGTTCGTCTCGCCGCTCAACACGTCCACCGGGCTGGGCATCGTCACGATCAGCTTCACGCTCGCCGTGGGCCAGTTCGTCTGGGGCGCGGCGCAGCCGGTCTTCGGCGCGATCGCCGATCGCGCGGGCCCCGTGCGCGTGATGATGGCCGGGCGCGGTGCTGCTCGCGCTCGGGCTCGCGGCTCACGCCGTTCATGCATTCGAGCCTCGGCCTGGTCTTCTTCCTCGGCGTCGTCACCGCGGCCGGCGCCGGCGCCGGCAGCTTTTCGATCCTCATCGGCGCCGCGGCCAGCGCCTGCCGCCGGAGCGCCGCGCCTTCGCCTCGGGATTCATCAACGCCGGCGGCTCCTTCGGCCAGTTCGTGTTCGCGCCGCTGTCGCAGGCGCTGATCGCGGCCTTCGGCTGGGTCGCCGCGCTGCTGGCGCTGGCCGCCGCGGCCCTCGCGACCATTCCGATGGCGCTGCCGCGTTCGCGCGACAAGCACGGCGAAGCGCCGCACGGCGCGCACGCGCCGGGCATCAGCCTGTCGGGCCAGATCGCCGAGGCGTTCCGCGACCGCAGCTACCTGTGCCTGCACGCGGGCTTCTTCACCTGCGGCTTCCACATCGCCTTCCTCGTGACGCACCTGCCGGGCGAGGTGGCGCTGTGCGGCCTGCCCGCCTCGGTGTCGGCGGCGTCGCTCGCGATCATCGGCCTCGCCAACATCGCCGGCAGCCTCGGCGCCGGCTGGCTGGCGCAGACGCTACCGCATGAAGTGGATCCTCTTCTGGATGTACGGCATCGCGCGCGGTGGCGGTGGCCGTCTACCTGCGGCGCCGAAGACCGCGGTGACCTTCTATGCCTTCGCCGCGGTGCTCGGGCCTCACGCTGGCTCGCCACGGTGCCGCCGACCGCGGGCCTGGTCGGGCAAGCTGTTCGGCACGCGCTACCTCGCCACGCTGTTCGGCCTGACGCTGCTGTCGCACCAGATCGGCGGCTTCTTCGGCGCCTGGCTGGGCGGGCTCGCGATCGAGCGCGCCGGAAGCTACGACTGGATGTGGTACGCGGACATCGCGCTCGCCGCCGCGGCCGCGCTGGTCAACCTGCCGATCCGCGAGGCGAATGCAGCCTTCAGCCGCGTAGACAGGGGGCAGGTTGCTCATCGCTCGTTTCTTGGGCCGCGCGAGTGACAATCCGTAACAGGCGGCAAGGGGCCCCGCATTGCGATCCGCGCCCGCGGCGCGGCACACTTTTCCGCATGAGGTCCATCGCCCTTCGCGCTCTGCGTCGCCGCCGCCTGCGGGGCCTGCTCGCCCGCGCTCGCGGCCTGCCACTGGGAGTGGCTCTGCAACGGCGAGGGCGCCTGCAACAGATGCCCGTCTGCGACAGCGTCCACGAGATGCCGCCGCCGCGCGCCGCGACGCGGCACCGCCCCGCGCCGTCGCGATGCAACCCGCGCGCACTGGCCGGCGCCACGGGCGCCGGCCGCAGCGGCCTCGCCTGCGAGCACATCATGCGGCTCGGCGACGCAACGGCCGCTGGTCCTGGAGCGAGGCCTGCTACTGCACCGACAAGTCGAGGAACCCCGACGCCTCGCGCCCCTTCGCGCACATCGTGCGTTGCGACGATCCGCCGGGATGCCCCGGGCATCCCCGGGGGGATTACGTGGTCGATGGACGCGCCGGCCGCTCATTTCCGCTCCTGCGCGAGGACCTGCGCGGCCTTCCCTGAGCCCGTCGCGGCCGCACCGGCCATGCCGGTGCCGCGCGCTCCTACCAGAGGTCGGGCTTCGGCTTCGCCGGGGCGTCGCTGGCGAGGCTGATGCGACGCCCGGTCAGTTCCTCCTCGATCGACTCCCGGTAGTAGCTCGCCGGCGAGGGCGAGGTCATGAGCCGCCGGTACATTTCCGGCGAGACGTTGGCGTACTCGAAGGTGCCCGCCGTGGTCTCCACGACCAGCCTGCGGCTGCGTCTCGTCGTAGCCCGCGGCCCGAAGGCCCGTCGCGTTCAGTCGCTTCATTTCCATCCGTCTTCCTCCCCGGCGCAGACCCGTCACGCGCCCGCCGGCGGCGGCTGCGCCTCGGGCTCCTGCTTGACCGCCTCGATCTGGATCTCGATCCTCACCTCGTCGCCGACGAAGGCCGAGTACGACGTCATGCCGAAATCCGAGCGCTTGAGGCTCGCGACCACGTCGGCGCCGCAGGTCAGGCGCACGAGGAAGGGCAGCCTCGTGCACCCGAACCGGGCGACGCTCACCTCCACGGGCCGCGTACGCCCAGCAGCGTGAAGTCGCCCGTCGCCCGCTTGGGAACGCCGCCTCGAAAACGATCGAGCTCGCGCGGAACGTCATCGCGGGAAAGCGCGCGACGTTGAAGAAGTCCTCGTCCCGGAGCATCGCGTCCAGCGCCTTGTTGCCGGTGCTCACCGTCGAGGCGTCGATGACGATGTCGATCGTGCCCGTGCCCGCCTCGCGGTCCATGACGATGCGCCCGCTCGACCGGTCGAAGCGGCCGCGCTGCGTCGAGATTCCCAGGTGGCTCACGCCGAAGGAGGGATAGGTGTGCGCGGACTCGACCACGAACTCCTCCGGGCGCGGCCAGCGCGGGGGCGGCGAGCAGCGCGAAAAGGACGATCGCGGCAGCGCAGGGCCGGCGCTCACTTGCCGGCCTTGTCGCCCCACAGCTCGCGCAGGCGCGCGTCGCGCCCGCAGCCGTTGCGGTAGAACTTGTAGCGCACGGGGTTCTTCACGTAGTAGTCCTGGTGGTAGTCCTCGGCGGGGTAGAAGGTCCCGGCCATCTCGATGGGCGTCACGATCGGCGCCTTGAAGGGACGCGACTTCTCGAGCGCCGCCCGGGAGGCCTCGGCCGCCTTCCGCTGCGCTTCCGTATGGTAGAAGATCCCGGTCCGGTACTGCGTGCCGGCGTCGCAGAACTGGCGGTCGCGCACCGTGGGATCGATGTTCACCCAGAACACCTCGAGCAGCTTCTCGTAGGTGACCTTCGCCGGGTCGTAGACGACCTGCACCGCCTCCGCGTGCCCCGTGGTCCCCGAGGAAACCTGCTCGTAGGTCGGATTGGCCGTCCGCCCCCCGATGTAGCCGGAGGTGGTGGAGATCACGCCGGGCAGCGCGTCGTAGGGCGGCTCCATGCACCAGAAGCAGCCGCCGGCGAAGGTGGCCTTCTCGGTGGCGCCCTGCGCGGGGCGCCGCCGAGGCGGCCAGCACCGCGGCAAGCGCGAGGATCTTCAGGATTCGCATGGTTCTCTCCGGACGGGAAATGGGGTGGAAGGCGGTTCGACCGCGCCGGCGCCTAGGGATTCCCCAGGCCCAGCTGGCGGTCGTGCAGGCGGGCCAGGCTCGCCTGCGCGAGGATGGCCCCGCACAGGGCGACGAACATGTCCCATTGCGTGTCCCAGACGTCGCCCTGGGTGCCGAGGAAGGCTTGCGCCGCGTCGCCGGAGGCGAGCGCCACCCACCACTCGACCAGCTCGTAGGTCGCGCTGATGGCGAGGCACACGCAGGTCACGAGGAAGAAGAGCCAGCGCCCGCGCGGGAGCACCGCGTTTCGAAGCAGGATCTCGCGCGCGACCATCGCCGGCACGAATCCCTGCGCGAAATGGCCGACGCGGTCGTAGTAGTTCCGCGCCAGCCCGAATTCGTCGCGCAGCCAGCTGAACCACGGCACTTCCGCGTAGGTGTACTTCGCGCCGACCATCAGCACGGCGCAATGCAGGAAGACGAGCACCAGGACGAGGGGCGTGAAGCGCCAGCGCGAATGGACGACGGCGATGGCCACCACGGCGGCCACCGCCGGCGCCGCCTCGAGCGCCCAGGTCAGGCGGTCCTTCGGCGACCACGCCGTGAGGACGAAGAGGACCGCCCACCCCGCGAGGAGCGCAAGGTGCAGCCTCGCCGACGCCCTGGGTGACGCTCAAGGCCTGCCCCACAGCCACGCGGCCCCGCGGACCCCGCCCGAGTCGCCGTGGGCCGGGGGCAGAAGGCGCGTCCGGATCGTGTCGGAAAAGACGTGCGCGCCCCAGAGGTCCGGCACGTTCGCGTAGAGGCGCGCGAGTTTCGAGAGCCCGCCGCCCAGGACGATGACGTCCGGGTCGAGGAGGTTGACCACGCCCGCGAGCGATCGCGCCAGCCGCGCCTCGTAGCGCTTGAGCGTCGCCTCGCAGGCGGCATCGCCGCGCGCCGCGCGCCCGGCGACCTGCGCGGCGTCGAGCCGCTCGCCGGTGGCGCGCTCGTGGTCCGCGGCCAGTCCCGGCCCCGACAGGTAGGTCTCGATGCAGCCTTCATGCCCGCAATAACAGCGCGGCAGGGGGAAATCTTCCCGTCCCGGCATCGGGAGCGGGTTGTGGCCCCACTCCCCCGCGATCGCGTTGGCGCCCGCGAGGACCTTTCCGTCCACGACGATCCCGCCGCCCACGCCCGTGCCGAGGATCACGCCGAAGACGACCGCCTCGCCGCGCCCCGCGCCGTCCACCGCTTCCGACAGCGCGAAGCAGTTGGCATCGTTCGCGAGGCGAACCTCCCGGGCGAGGCGCGCCTCGAGGTCGGCCTTGAGCGCCCGGCCGATGAGGCAGGTGGAGTTGGCGTTCTTCACGAGCCCCGTGGCGAGCGACAGCGCCCCCGGCATCGCGACGCCGACGGTGCAGCGCGCGCCGCGCTCGCGTTCGGCGTCCTCGACGAGCCCGGCGATGGCATCGAGCGTCGCCGCGTAGTCGCCCGCCGGCGTCGCGACGCGCCTTCGCAGCGCCTCGGCGCCCGCGGCGTCGAGGACCGCGATCTCGATCTTGCTGCCGCCGAGGTCGATGCCGATGCGTTCCATGGGTGGCGCGACTATAGCCCAATATTTCAGGTGAAACCGGCGCTGTGAACCACGTCACAAGCGCCGCGGCGCGGCCGGCCGATAGTGGCGCCACAAGCAGTGAACAGTCCCACAAGCGCGCACTTTGGCACACGCCCGGGCCGGGCCCCCGGCCCGGGCGTGCCACTTTGAGACAGACGCCGATGACCGATCCGATCCGCGCCGCCGCTTCGCTCTCGCTCCGCGCGAAGCTGGTCGCCGTGGTCCTCCTCGTCGAGGCGCTCGGACTCGCCCTCATGGTGTGGGATAGCCGCCAGATGGTCATCGCGCGAAGCGAGGCCGGGTTCCAGTCCTCGCTCGCGCAGGTGCGGCCGCTGCTGAACGCCGCCATCGCTCCCGCCGTGGCGGCCGGTGACGCGCAGCGGCTCGCCGCCGTGATGACGGAAGTGGGCGCCGCGCGCGGCCTGAGCTACCTCGTCGCGAACGACACCGCGGGCCGCGTGATCGCCTCCGTGGGCTGGAAGGCCGGGGAGCGGCTGCCCGAACTGGATTCCACCCTGGAATCGGCGCTCCCCACGGAGCGGTTCGACACCGTCGTGCCGCTGACGCTCGGCGCGCGCGAGGTCGGGCACCTCCACGCGGGGATTTCGATCGCGCACTGGCGGGAGGCCGTCGACCGGCAGACCGAGGGCGACGTCTTCAAGGCGACGAGCGCCTTCTTCATGTCGGTCCTGCTCTTCCTCGTGGTGGTGAATCCGCTCGCGCGGCGGCTGGCGCGGCTGCGCCGCGCCTCCGAGCGGATCGCGGCCGGCGACTACTCGATCCGCATCGCCCAGGTGGACACCGACGACGTCGGCCACCTTGGACGCGCCTTCAACCACATGGCGGGCGAGGTGCAGGCGCGCATCGCCGAGCTGGAGGCGAGCCAGCAGCGCTTCCACAACATCGCGGACTACACCTACGACGTCGAGTGCTGGTTCGGGCCCAGCGGGCGGCTGCTGTGGATCAACAAGTCCGTCGAGCGGCTCACGGGCTACACGATCGACGAGTGCCTGGCCGACCGCGAGTTCCCGTTCTCCCGCATCCACCCCGACGATCGCAAGGCCGCCTACGAACGAAGCATCGCGGCCCTCTCCGCAAGGTCGACCGGATCCGACTTCGAATTCCGCGTCGTCAAGAAGGACGGCTCGGTCGAGTGGGTGACCAACTCCTGGCAGCCCATCTTCGGGAGCGACGGGGAGTTCCTCGGCCTGCGCGCGAGCCTGAACTCCATCCAGGCGCTCAAGGACACGGAACTCAGCCTGCGCGGCACGCTCGCCCGGCTCGAGGCCGCCAACGACCTGCAGGCGAAGACCTCGGAAAGCCTGCGCGCGGAGCAATCGCGACTGCTGTCGCTGCTGTCGGCGATGAGCTTCGGCGTGGTCTTCGTCGACCCGTCGAGCCGCATCATCTACTCCAATCCCGCCTTCGCCGACATCTGGTCGATCCCCACCGACGAGGCGCTGCTCGGCCGCAACCTCTTCGAGGCGCTGCAGCTGGCCGAGGACGCGGTGTCCGACCTCGGCGCCTTCACCACGGAACTGCCGGACCTGGTCGCGAGCCGGCACGTGTCGCCCGCCCGCGAGGTGAACCTCGTCTCCGGCCGAACCCTGCGCGTGCGCGTCTGCCCCGTGCAGAGCGACGCCGGCGGCAACCTGGGCGCGGTGCTCATCCACGAGGACATCACGCTCGCCCGCGAGAGCGAGTCGCAGCTCGCCTTCCTCGCCGAGCGCGACCCGCTCACGGGGCTCTACAACCGGCGGCGCTTCGAGCGCGAGCTCGGCGAGCGCATGGACCACGCCACGCGCGAGAAGCAGCGCCTGGCCCTCCTCTTCTTCGACCTGGACGAGTTCAAGAGCGTGAACGACCTCTTCGGGCACCGCATGGGGGATGCGGTGCTGCTGCAGGTGGCCGGGAGAGATCCGCTCGCACCTGCGCAGGAACGAGTTCCTCGCCCGCATCGGCGGCGACGAGTTCGCGCTCCTCGTCTCGGACATCTCCGACCAGAACCTGCAGCTCGCTCGCCGACCGGCTCATGCGGACGCTGGGCGCGCTGACGTTCAACCAGGGCGACGTGCGGCTCTCGCTCACCTCGAGCCTGGGCATCGCGACCTACCCGGACCACGCGGCCACGCCCCAGGAGCTCATCGCCCAGGCGGACGCGGCCATGTACCAGGCCAAGGACGCCGGGAAGAACACCTGGCGCATCTACCGCCCCGACCACGTCGCCACGCTGCGCCAGCGCTCCCTCGTCACCTGGAACGACCGCATCCGCCACGCGTTGCGCAACGACGGCCTCGAGATCCACCTCCAGGGCATCTTCGACACCACGACGCGGCGGCGCCAGCACCACGAGGCGCTCCTTCGCATGCGCGACGACCCGGACGGCAAGCTCCTCCTGCCGGGCTCCTTCATCGCCTTCGCCGAGAAGTCCAACCTGATCATCGACCTCGACCGCTGGGTGATCGCGCACGTGATCGACGTGCTCGCGGCCGACCCCGCCCTCGAGCCGGTGGCCGTGAACGTCTCCGGCCGCTCGATCGACGACCCCGGGATGCCCGACTTCATCCGCGCCCAGCTCGCGGCGCGCGGCGTCGACCCGGCCCGGCTCCTCGTCGAGATCACGGAGACGGCGGCCATCCGCGACATGCGCGACGCCCAGCGCTTCATCCTCGACGTGCACGACACCGGCTGCCGGGTCTGCCTGGACGACTTCGGCGCCGGCTTCTCCACCTTCGCCTACATCAAGCAGCTGCCCGTGGACATCATCAAGATCGACGGCCTGTTCGTGCGCAACCTCGCGCTCGAGCGCGACAACCAGGTCTTCGTGCGCGCGATGCTCGACATCGCCCGCGGCTTCGGCAAGCAGGTGGTCGCGGAAGCGGTGGAGGACGAGCACACGCTCGAGATCCTGCGCGCCTTCGGGGTCCACATGGCGCAGGGCTACGTCTTCGAGGCGCCGGTCGCGGCCGCCTCGTCCTCCCCCCGCGCACCCCGCATCGAGACATCGACTTTCGACGCCCGACCCGAGTTCGTCGAACGCCGGCGCGTTCCCCGCTGACCCTGCCGATCCCTGCGGCGGCCCCTGCGGCCGCCGTCGCGCCGCCGCGCCCCTCGTATACGCATAGCGCATATGTTCATTTGCGAATATTGGAAATATCATGAGCACATTGCGTATATCAGGAGAATGCCGTGCAAGACCAGCAAGCGCGCCCTGCGGACCGCCATGAAGCACCTGGGCCTCACGCGCGACGCCTTCGCCGACCGCCTGGGGGTCGCCCGGCGCGCCCTCGATTCGTGGCTCCTGCCCGCCACGTCCCGCGAACACCGCCGCATGCCCGGCGTGGTCGCGAAGCTGCTTGCCGACCTGCCCGGCGTGCCCGCGGAAGCCCCGGGCGCCCCGGGCGAACTGCGCGCGAGCTTCACGAAGCGCGGCAAGCCCCACCTGCTGTCGGTGGCCCAGTTCGACCGCGAGGCGGTCGAGGCGCTGCTGCGGGTGGCCGAGGCGATGGAGCCCATCGCGCGCCGCCGCAAGGTGACCCGCGTCCTCGAGGGCGCGGTGCTCGCGCAACCTCTTCTTCGAGCCCAGCACCCGCACGCGCGTGAGCTTCGGCGCCGCCTTCTGCCGCCTGGGCGGCTCCGTCTGCGACACGACCGGCTTCACGTTCTCGTCGATGGTGAAGGGCGAGTCGATCGCCGACACGAGCCGCGTCGTGAGCGGCTACGTCGACGCGATCGTCGTGCGCCATCCCGAGCAGGGCTCGGTGGCGCGAGTTCGCGCGCCACACGCACCTGCCGGTGATCAACGGCGGCGACGGCACCGGCGAGCACCCCACGCAGGCGCTCCTCGACCTCTACACGATCCGCCGCGAGTTCGCGCGCCTGGGCAAGGAGGTCGATGGCGCGCGCGTGGCGATGGTGGGCGACCTGCGCCATGGCCGCACGGTGCACTCGCTCATCCGCCTGCTCTCCCTCTACCGCAGGCTCGACTTCCGGCTGGTGGCGCCGCGCTCGCTCGAGATGCCGCCCGAGCTCGTCGAGGCGGCCCGCGCCGGCGGGCACGCCGTGAAGCAGACCGCGAGCGTCGCCGAGGGCCTGCGGGATGCCGACGTGCTCTACGCCACGCGCATCCAGAAGGAGCGCATGTCCGGCGAGGCGCTCGAGGCCTATCCGCCCGACTTCCGCATCGACCGGCGCACCGTCAGCGACGCTGTGCCGGCCCGACACGATCGTGATGCACCCGTTGCCGCGCGACGGCTCGCCCGGCGCGAACGACCTCTCGACGGACCTCGACGACGACCCGCGCCTCGCGATCTTCCGCCAGACGGACAACGGCATCCCGGTGCGCATGGCCGTGTTCGCCGTGCTCCTGGGCGTGGAGCACCTCGTCGCACGCGACCTGCGCGACGCGCCGTGGATCGCGCCCGCCCGCCTGGGCCCCGGCGACGCGCCCTTCCACCGCCTCGCCTGAGCCGCTCAGCGCCGCGGGCGGTCGCGCGAGGGAACGCGGTAGAGCCAGACGGCCAGCACGACGCCGAAGAGCGCCAGCGCCGCCTTGAGCCACGGCGGCTTCACGAAGAAGGTGATCGAGACGGCGAGCGTGGTCGACATGAGCGCGATCGCCCACAGCTTCGTCTTCCACGGAATCGCGCGGTGGCCGCTCCCATTCGCGCCACGATGGGGCCGAAGGTCCTGTGGTGCAGGAGCCAGCGGTGGAAGCGCGGCGAGGAGCGCGCGAAGCACGCCGCCGCGAGGAGCATGAAGGGCGTCGTCGGCAGCACCGGCAGGACGAGCCCCGCGATGCCCAGGCCCGACGCGCAGACGAATCCCGCGGCGATGAGGAGGATGCGCACCGCGCGCGAATCGTGGACCTGCACCGGGCGCCGCGCGGCCCCGGCAGCTAGAATGCGCGCCATGAACCGGCTCATCGTCGCGACCATCGCGATCGGCCTTCTCGTCGACCGGCACGGCGGCGCCCACGGCCAGCTCGCCGTGAACGTCCTCGCGTGGGCCGTGCTGGCCCGCCTGTGGCTCGTCTCCGCTCCCGCGCAACGCCCCGCCCTCCTCGCCTGCCTCGTCTTCGCCACCGCCGGCGAGGTGTTCCTCTCGCTGGTGTGGGGCCTGTACGACTACCGCCTCGGCAACATCCCGCTCTTCGTGCCCGCCGGGGCACGTGCTGCTCTTCACCCTGGGCACGCGGCTCGCCGACCGGCTCGAGGACGGCGCCGAATGGTGGATCGCGGCGGCTCGCCCTGCCCCTCGTCGCCGGGTTCGCGTGGGCCGGCCGCGACACCCTCGGCCCGCTCCTCTACGCGCTCTTCGTCGCGTGCATGGCGCTCTCGCCCTCGCGCAAGCTCTACGCGACGATGCTCGTCGCTCTCGCTCGCGATGGAACTGTGGGGAACCTGGCTCGGCAACTGGACCTGGCGCCGCGAGGTGCCCTGGCTCGGGCTCGTCACCGACAATCCGCCGCTGGCGGCCGGCGCGTTCTACGCCACGCTGGACCTGCTCGTCGTGAGCACGGTCGCCGCGTGGCGCCGTCAGCCGCCGGCGAGCCCCATCCTCACGCCCAGCGCCGCCTCGCACCAGGCCGCGACCTGCAGCGTGCGCTCGTCCTCGCGGTAGCGCCCGACGACCTGCAGGCCCAGCGGCAGGCCGCGCGGCCCGCGCCCCGACGGCATCGTGATCGCGGGAAGCCCCGCCATCGACCACAGGGAGCAGAAGGTCGCGTCGCCCGGTGTTGGCGAGGCCCTGCGGCGCCTCGCCCGACGCCGGGATCGTGACGATCGCGTCGCAACCGTCGTAGAGCCCGTCGAGCCAGCGGCGGTACTCGTCGCGGCGCGCGAGGTTCTTCGCGTGCTGCTCCGGCGCGATGCGCTTGCCGCGGTCCAGCAGCTCGGTGAGCGGCTGCGACAGCTGCAGCCGGTGGCGCGACTCGAGCGAGGGCGAACCCGCGCGACGCGTCGAAGTCCATGATCGCCTGGACGACCGTCCACGCCTCGTCGAACGCCTTCGGCAGGGGCACCTCGCGCACCAGCGCCCCCGCGTCCTTGAGCTGGGCGACGGCCTCGGTGAAATTGGCGCGCTGGGCCTCGGTGGCGACCGACCACTTGGGCGTCTTCACCACCGCCAGGCGCGGCGCGTGCCCCAGGGAGGCGAGCGGCACCGAGAGGGAGCGCATGCCGGCACGGATGCCCGTGGCCTCGTCGCGCAGGTCGAGGCCCATGAGGCAGGCGCCGAACCAGGCCGCGTCCTCCACGCGAGCGCGCGAAGACGCCCACGTGGTCCAGCGTCCTGCTGAACGGGAAGACCCCGTCGCGGGAAATGGCGCCGAAGCTCGGCTTGTAGCCCACCACCCCGCAGAAGGCCGCCGGCCGGATCACCGAGCCGAGCGTCTGGGTGCCGATGGCCACCGGCACGAATCCCGCCGCCACGGCCGCGGCCGAGCCGCTCGACGAGCCGCCCGGGCGTGTGGGCCGTGTTCCACGGATTGCGGGTCTTGCCGGGATGGCGGAACGCGAACTCGGTGGTGACGGTCTTGGCCATCACCAGGCCGCCGAGCGCCTCGAGCCGGCGCACGAGCCCGGCCGAGCGCCCCGGCACGTGGTTCGCGAAGACGCGGGAGCCCATCCGCGTGGGGATGCCGCGCGTGGCGATGATGTCCTTCACCCCCACCGGCACGCCGTAGAGGGGCAGGTCCTTCAGGATTCCCCCGGAGCGCTCCTCCGCCTCCGCCATGGCGCGGGCGGGCTCGAACCACTCGAAGGCCTGGATGCGCGGCTCGAGGGCCGCGATGCGGTCGTTCAGGGCCTGGACGTAGGTCGGGACGGTGAGCCGGCCTTCCCGGAAGGCGGCATGGAGGGCGCGAAGGCCGAGGGCGTGGGGATCCATCCCGCTATTCTGCCGGGGGAACCTCGCCGGGCCAACCGTTGCGTTCAGCCCAGGGCCTGCCGAAGGGCGTCGAGCCCGGCCTGGGCGACGATCTCGTCGTCGCTCGCCTTGACCCCCGAAACCCCGATCCCCCCGAGGAGCTGGCCGTCGATCTCGATGGGAAGCCCCCCCTGCAGCGCCACCGGATCGCCGCCCGCCGACAGGAAGGAATAGCGGCCCTTGTTGATCATCTCCTCGAGGATCCGGGTGGGCCGCTTGTAGGCGACCGCGGACCTCGCCTTGCCCATGGCCGTGGGGACGCTCGAGGACTGGGTGCCGTCGATGCGCTGCACGAGCAGCGCGTGGCCCCCGTCGTCGACGACGGCGATGACGACCCGCCAGCCGTTCTTCGCGGCGGTGGCCTCGGCGGCGGCCGCCATGAGCTTGGCGGCCTCGAGGGTCAGGACCTTCTTCGCGGGGAGGGCGAGCGGCATTGCGGGCTCCGGATGGGTGTCATCGCGGCGATGATACCTCCGGCGGCAGGTCCGGCAGGTCGAGCGTGACGCGCACGCCGGACTGCGTGGTCGTGAACCGCGCGGTCGCGCGCGCGAGGACTCCCGGCGGCCGGGGCGGCGCGCCGTCGGCGGCGGCCGCGACGGCGGCGCGCCGCTCGTCGAAGCGGTCGAAGGCATCGAAGAGCTCCTCGCACAGCGCGAGGAGCTCCTGGCCGGCCGCCGTGGGCTCGATGCGGCGCGCGCGCGACTCGAGCACGGGCGCGCCCACCGTCTCCGAGAGCTTGCGCACGAGGCACGAGACGGTGGGCTGGGCGAGCGACAGCTCCTCGGCCGCGCGCGTGACGCTGCCGTGGCGCACGCACGCCTCGAAGGCGATGAGCTGGGGGAAGAAGCCGTGTCGGAAGTAGCGGCGCAAGCGGGCACGGGTCATGGATCTCTCCTGACGAAAGTTCGTTAGCCACCCGCGCCGCATTCCGGAATCCGGAAACGGCGCGGCCTTTGCCCCGGTCGGGACAAAGGCCGCAAAAAGAAGACCTTTGCCGCGATCTGGCAAAGGTCTCGCTAACAAACGGGCGCCCGGCGCTTGCCGCTTGCCGGCGGTGCCGGGGCCTCGCGGCCCGTATTGACGACATCGCCGTAAAAGCTACTCCCCTTTGGAGGGCCGGTCCGCTTGGCGGACCGTGGCGCCTTTATATCGGCCCGCACGCGATCCCGCAAGTCCCCGGCGCATCGCGAATCGCAATGCATCGAAAAAGGCGATGGCCGGATTGCGAATCTCCATCCGCCTTCCGCGCGGGCTTCCGATAATCCCCCCATCTCGAAAAAGGGAGACGAGGGATGGAGCTCTTCTCGGCGGAATTCCTCTCGGCGCTCGCCGCCATCGTCGTGATCGACCTCGCCCTCGCGGGCGACAACGCCATCGTCATCGCGCTCGCCGCGCGCGGGCTCCCGCAGGCAGCTGCAGCGCAAGGCGATCTTCTGGGGCACCTTCGGCGCCATCGCCGTGCGGATCGTCATGACGCTCGCCGTCGTGTGGCTGCTCGGCATCCCGGGCCTCATGGCCGCGGGCGGCGCGATCCTCGTCTGGATCGCCTACAAGCTGCTCAAGCCCGCCCACGGCGACTCGCACGAGGTCAAGGCGGCCGCCACCTTCTGGGGCGCCATGCAGACCATCGTCATCGCGGACGCGGCCATGGGACTGGACAACGTGCTCGCGGTCGCCGGCGCCGCGCACGGCTCGTTCGCCCTCGTCGTCATCGGCCTCGTCATCAGCATCCCGATCGTCGTGTGGGGATCGACGCTCGTCCTGAAGTGGGTCGCGCGCTACCCGTGGATCGTGCACGTCGGGGTGGCCGTCCTCGCCTGGACCGCCGCGAAGATGATCGTGAGCGAGCCGCTGTTCGCCGAGTACTTCGCCAGCCACGAGACGGCGCGCCTCGGCGCCTACGCGCTCGTCTTCGCCCTCGTCTTCGGCGCCGGCTTCGTCGCCCAGCGCCGCCGGCCCGCCGAGGCCGCGCAAGCCGCCTGACCCCGCCCACCGCAGCCTCACAGGAGAATCGCCATGAAGACCGTCCTGATTCCCGTCGATGGAAGCCCGACCGGCCTGCAGGTCGTCAAGACCGTCCTCGCGGCGGCCCACGGCGGCATCGACCGGATCCACCTGCTGAACGTGCAGCCGCGCTTCACGCGCCACGCCTCCCGCTACCTCCCGCGGCGCAACGCGCGACGGCTGGCGCGAGGAGCGGGCGCGCGCGGCGCTGGAACCCGCCCGCCGGCTGGTGGATTCGGCGGGCGTGGCCTGCGCGCACGCACGCCGGCGTCGGCCCGACCGCGCAGGTCGTCGCCGACACCGCGCGGCTGCTGGGCGTGAACGAGATCGTCCTTGGCACGACGCGGCGCGGCCCCCTCGGGCGCCTGCTCGCGAACTCGCTGAGCTCGCGGCTGCTCGAGAAGGCGAGCGTCCCCGTGCGGGTCATCCCGGTCGCGCCGCACCCGCCTTCGAGCGCTTCGCCGCCCCGGTGGGCATCGGCCTGGCCGTCCTGGCCGTCGCCACGACGGACTAGCCGCGCCGACGGACAGCCAATTCAACCATCTGTTTTATAAGCCGTTTCAGGCGCCCCGCCCAACGACGGGGCGCCGGCGGCCGATCGCGCTCTCGCGACCCGGGCGTCCGGCATGGCCCCAAAGTGTCACGCTCGCGGAGCCCGGCGACGAGGAACCTGTGGGAAAATTGCGCGTCCCATAGCCCATGGTCGCCATGTTGAACCGCCTGTCTTCCCGTGCCGTCTTCGCCGTCGTCTTCGCGGCGTGCGCCTCGCTCATCGGTTTCGGGCTCGCCCTGCAGCACGCGGTCGGGCTGGAGCCCTGCCCGATGTGCATCCTGCAGCGCTACGCGTTCGTGTCGATCGGCCTCGTCGCCCTCATCGCCGCCATCCACGGCCCCGTGGGCATCGGCGTGCGCGTCTATTCGTTCCTGATCGCCGCCTTCGCCGTCGCCGGGCGGCAGCGTTTCGGTGCGCCAGTCGCTGCTGCAGCGATTCCCCGCGCCGGAGCCGGGCAACTGCATGGCCGGCGACCTCGACTTCCTCCTCGGCAATTTCCCGCTGGCGCAGGCGCTGCCCAAGATCTTCGCGGGCACCGGCGATTGCGCCAAGGTCGAGTGGAGCCTCTTCGGGCTCTCGATCGCCGAATGGGCGCTCGTCTGGTTCCTGATGTTCGTCGCGGTCGCCGCCTGGCTTGCCATCTTCCGCAAGCGTCCGGCGCCGGCCGTTGCCTGACCGCCGCGCCTTCCTGCGTCGTGCCGTCGCGCTGGCCGCGGCGGGATTCCTGACCCCCGGCCTTGCTCGCGCGCAGGCGCGCGCGAAATTCGCCGCCTATCCCTTTTCCCTCGGCGTGGCCTCCGGGTCGCCGACGGCGAGCGGATTCGTCCTGTGGACGCGCCTCGCGCCGGCGCCGCTCGACGGCGGCGGGCTCGGCCCCGAGAGCATCGAGGTGCGCTGGGAAATCGCCCACGACGAGAAGTTCTCGCGCATCGCGCGGCGCGGCACGGCGACCGCGGAGGCGTCCCGCGCCCACGCCGTCCACGTCGAGGCCGAAGGGCTCGATCCGGCGCGCTGGTACTTCTACCGGTTCCTCGCCGGCGGCGAGGCGAGCGCACCGGGGCGCGCGCGCACCGCGCCGCAGCCGGGCGCGGGCGACGAGCGGCTCAGGCTCGCCCTCGCGTCCTGCCAGCACTACGAGCAGGGCTACTTCGTGGCGCACCGCCACCTCGCGGACGACGCGCCGGACCTGGTGGCCTTCGTGGGCGACTACATCTACGAATCGAGCCGGCGCGGGCAACAGGGTCCGCGAGCACCACAACGCGGAGCCGAAGACGCTCGCCGGGTACCGCGACCGCTACGCCCAGTACAAGACCGACGCCGACCTGCAGGCCGCGCACGCCTGCGCGCCGTGGCTCGTGACCTGGGACGACCACGAGGTCGCCAACGACTACGCCCGCGATCGCGGCCAGGACCTCGACCCGGACTTCCTCGCGCGCCGCGCCGCGGGCTACCGCGCCTTCTTCGAGCATCTTCCCGTGCGCCCCAGCGCGCTGCGCGCCGGACGGGGAATACCGGCTCTACGGCGCGCACGCGTGGGGCTCCCTCGCCAACCTCTTCGTGCTGGACGACCGCCAGTACCGCGAGCACCAGGCGTGCCCGAGGCCGTCGCGCGGCGGCAGCAACGTCGTGGGGCCGGGCTGCACCGATCGCGCGCGCGACGGCCGCACGATGCTGGGCGAGGCGCAGGAGCGATGGCTGGACGGCGCGCTTCGCCGGCTCGAAGTCGCGCTGGAACCTGCTCGCGCAGCAGACCCTCATGGCGCCCGCCGGCCGCCCGGCCGACAAGGGCGTGCAGCACTGGACGGACGGCTGGGACGGCTATCCCTGGGCGCGCGCGCGGCTCCTGCAATCGCTCGCGAGGAGCGGCGCCGCCAATCCGGTCGTGCTGGGCGGCGACGTGCACGCCAACTACGTCGCGAACCTGCACGCGCGCCCCGAGGAGGCCGGACTCGCCCGTGCTCGCCGCGGAATTCTGCGGGACCTCCATCTCGTCGCTGGGGCCCAGCCCGAAGCTCGTGGCCTCGATCCGCGACGCGAACCCGCACATCCTGTACGCCGACGGATCGCTGCGCGGCTACGTGATGCTGGATGTCGACCGCGAGCGCCTCGAAGCCCGCCTGCGCGTGCTCGACTCGGTGGCGCGCACGGACGCCGGCGTCTCCACGGCCGCCACGTTCACCGTCCGCGCGGGCCGGCCCGGCATCGCGGCGTAGGCGCGCGGCCCATGAAAAACGCCGCGGGGATGCCGCGGCGTTCGAACGGGGCGCGGGCTCGCGCCCGGCCCCGGATCACTTGACGTCGAGGATCTTCATGGCCTTGGCCAGGGTGTCCACGGACTCCTGGTGCTTGCCGGCCTTGTGCAGGGTCTCGCCCTCGGCGCGGTACTTCTTCACGTCCTTCATCTGCGCCTCGGAGAGCTTCGGGTTCTTGGCGAGCGCCTCGTCGATGTTCTTCATGTCCTTCGGGCAGTGGAATGCCAGGGCGGAACCGGCGAACAGCATGGTGGCGATTGCGGCGAGCGGTACGTTTCATGGATCGTGCTCCTCTCATGGTCATTGGGTCTTGGCCGCGGACGCAAGCGCGGTCGTGCGCTCGGCGGCAGTGCATGATGGCAGTCCGCATGCCCGAGTCCCGCCTTCCGCCGCCCGACGCGCCCGCTGGGCCTGTACGAGCCCGCCGGGTTCCGGCTGGCCACGGGCGCGACGGCCGGCGAGTCTCTCCACCCGGCCGCGAGTTCCTGTTCGCGGGCGAAACGATCGCCATTCCGTCAACACCGCCGTTCGCGGATTATTCCCGGGGCGCGGATCCGTTCGACGACGTCCGCGCCTGGGCCGCCAACCCGGGGCCGCTCGCCCGGCCGCCGCTGGTGTGGATCGCCGCCCCGCAGCGAAAGACCGGCGTGAGCGTCGCGGCCGACGGCCGATCCACTCCGGGCGGGCAGCGCCACCGTCCCGCTCGCCCTCGCGCCCCAGATCGCGCTCAACCGCTCCTACGCGGATGCCTCCACCTTCGACTACCTCGCCCGCGCGCACGCTGACCCTGCGCGGCGAGATCACGCCCCGGCGGCGAATTCGTCGCGCGCACGCTCTGGCCGGAGGACTGGCGGCTGGACGACAGGGCGCCGGCCGTGCCGCTTCCCGCGACCCGCACGCCGCCGGACTCGCGATCCGCGGCCTCATGCGCAGCGCGCCCCGAGGCGGCGCGGACTCGCCGTTCGCCACCCACTCCGGTGTGGGAACGCGATCCGCGGCAGCCGCGACTGGGCCGGCCGCCCGGTGCTGGGCGTCATCCTGACGGGGCGCAGGGAGACGACGACGAGGCCTGGGGCGGGCACTTCGCGCTCGCCACGGGACGCCTTCCCGCCGACGGCCGCCTCTCGGACCTGCTGGTCGCGAACTTCTACTCGCTCGACGTCGAAAGCGAGAAGGGCATCCTCGCCGCGCCCGTGCCGCTCGACAACTACCTCGGCGACCTGAACAGCGGGCAGGCCTGGTACCGGCCCTCCTACGTGATGCTCGCGATCCTGCGCGAGCCGCGGGCGATCGACCTGGTGCAGGGCGCGCTCAACCGGATCTACCTGCAGTTCTGGCGCCGCCAGATCAACTACCGGCACTCGACGATGAACTGCGCCTCCATCAGCGTCGACACGCTGCGCGCCCTGGGCTGGGCGCTGCCGCGCGCGCGGACCCTCCGACAGCGCCTCGCGGCTGGCTCGCGATGCCGGCGATGATCGTTCAAGGACGGGCGCCTCGCCCCCGCGCGCACGGCCTACGAGTACCTCACGGAGGACCGCACGCGGCTCATGCCCGCGGCGGCTTTCGAGGAAGCGGTCTTCTCCTGCTGCAGCTCGCGCAGGCGGGCGCGCGAGCCCGCCGAGGGAACGCTCGCGAAGATGCTCGCCGAGGACGTGACCGCGCTCGTCGGCGTGCGCGTGCCGCAGATGCCCTCCTCGCGCAGCGCTCGGCACCTGGCCCGTGGCCAACCCGCGCGAATACCTGGGCGCGCTGCCCGCAGACCCCGCCGACGCGCAGATCGTGCCGGTGCCGCCGCGCCACTTTCCGCCGGAGCCTGCGCGACCGGACCTCCTGCCCCCGCCGCGCGCCGCTCCAGACCTGCCCATCGCGATCTGGACGGCCACCGGCGTCCTGCCGCTCGCGTGGATCGCGGGCCCGCGTGGCGCGCGCATGGCTCCGGAACGGCGATGCCCCACTCAGGCGGCGAGGCCGCGCACGCCGTCCCAGAGCAGCTTCATGCCCACCAGCGCGAGCATCGCGTAGGCCACCCGGTAGAAGACCTCCTGCGAGAGCCGGCGCATGAGCCACACGCCGAGCCAGATGCCCACGGGCGCGAGCGGCGCGAGCGACGAGCGAGGTGGGAGGTTCCTCGCGATCGAAGAGCCCGAGCCAGACGTACGGCACGAGCTTCACCGCGTTGATGACCGCGAAGAAGATCACGGTGGTGCCCACGAGGACCGCCTTGTCCAGCTTCTGCGGCAGGAGGTAGACGCTGAGCGGCGGGCCGCCCGCGTGCGCGATCGTGCTCGCGAGGCCCGAGAGCGTGGACCAGAAGAATCCCTTCGCCCGCGATGGCGTCACCGCCGGCGCGCCCGTCCCGCCCGCGCGCATCCGGTGCGCCACGAACGCGAGCGCCATCGCGCCCAGCACCACGCGGATCATCGCCTCGCTGAAGTAGCGGAAGGTGAGCGCGCCGAGCGCGATGCCCGTGACGCCGCCGGCAAGCAGCAGCCCGAGGTTGGCGCGGTGGAAGGTGCCGCGGTAGGCGAGGAGCCCGGTCGCGTCCATCACGAGGAGGATGGGCAGCATGATGGCCGCGGCCTGCGGCGTGGGCACGGCGAGCGCCACGAGCGGCGTCGCCATGATGCCGAGGCCGCTGCCGAAGCCGCCCTTGGAAACCCCCATGATCAGCACCGCCGGGATGGCCACGGCGAAGAAGAACGGATCGGTGATCACGCGCCGAGCGTGCGCAGGTCGGCGATCGGCTCGGCGAAGAGCTTCCCGGAGCTCTCGAGGCGAAGGATGTCGGCGGCCACGTCGGCGGGATCGCGAAGCTCGCCCGCGGCCTTCATCTGCCGGAAGCGCTCGACGTCGACGAATTCCTCGGGGCTCGCGCTGCGCACGATCCCCTGCATGGGCGTGTCGATCACGCCGGGCGCGAGGCTCACGACCTCCACGCCCGTCTGCGCCGTCTGCGCTTCCAGCGCCGCGACGCGCGACACCATGTCGATGCCCGCCTTGGCCGCGCAGTAGGCGCCCCACCCGAAGATCGGGCGGCGGCCCGCGCCGGAGGAGATGTTGATCACGCGGCGGACCTTCGCCGAGGTGGCCGTGGCGATCAGGAAGCGGCGCATGAGGAGGATGGGCGCCGTGAAGTTGACCGCGAGGGCTGCGCTCGAGCTCGGCCGCGTCCACGCGGTCGACCATGCCCACCGGCGAGATCACGCCCGCGTTGTTGATGAGGACGGCCTTGGCGAAGCGCTTGCCGCGAAGCCGCTCCTCGACGCGGTCGAAGACTTCCGACAGCGCGCGCGGATCGGCGAGGTCGACGTGGAGCTGCGCGCCGCCGGGGATCGGCCCGTCCGCGGCGCGGCCCAGCGCGATGAGCTCGATCTCGAGCTGCCTGCCGAGCTGCTCGACGAGCGCGTGGCCGAGGCCCTTGGTGTGACCGGTGACGATGTAGAGATTCATGAGTCTGGCGACGGGCCCCTGACGGTGGGGCCGGTCGCCCATTCTCCCACGCCGCGGCGGGGACAAGGGCAGTACTATCGGGAGTCCGGTGCCCCCGATGCGCCGCAAGAGGAAGACCCCGTGTCGAAACAGAAAATGCCCCAAGCGCTGGAACTCGTGCGCGGCGACGTCCTGCTCGGCACCATCGACGTCAAGCCCGGCGCGGCGGACCTGCCCTGGTACAGCGGCGCGTTCCATCCCTCCGCGGACTTCGCGGCCGTGCGCGGCCTCTTCGAGGACGAATTGCGCCTGTTGCGGGAAAACACCGCCGACGACGACGCCCAGTGGGACGACTGGGAGCTCGTGCACGAGGAACTGCACGAGCCGGGGCTTCGCCTGCAGACGAGCGACAAGTCCTACGTGGCCGACGAGATCCTGATCCACATCGACGGCGGCGAAGCGTGGTGGCGCACCGGCTAGCGCATCCGTTTGACCCCGCGGCCGGGCGCCGACAGAATGCCGTTCCGACAACGCTACGGATGGGTCCCATGAGGACGCTCGCTCTCCTGCTTCTCGTTTCCACCTCCGCGCTGGCCGACGACGCCGGCATCCTGCGATGCCGCGCCATCAAGGAATCCGCCGCGCGCCTGGCCTGCTACGACGCGCTGGCCGTGCCGGCGACGACCGGCAAGGCCGCGCCGGCGCCCTCGCAGGCGGCGCCCGCGGGAGCAGCCCGCCGCGCGCGCGGCCCAGACGCCCGAGCAGTTCGGCCTCGAGTACAGGAAGCCGGAGGCGGTGGTCGACGCGATCGAGAGCACCATCCCCGGCTCGTTCGACGGCTGGGGCCCGAAGGCCAACTTCCGGCTCGCCAACGGCCAGGTGTGGCAGGTGGCCGACGACAGCTCGGGCACGACGCGCACGGTCGAGAACCCGAAGGTCCGCATCCGGCCGCGGCGCCCTCGGCGCGTTCTACCTCGAGATCGAGGGCACGAACCGCTCGCCGCGCGTGAGGCGCCTCCAGTAGGGCGCGCGCCGTGGCCGATTCCGCGAAGCTCGACCGCATCGTCGCCGACGCGCGCCGTGCGGCGGACGAGCGCAGCCTCACCTACCGCGACCAGGCGCTGCGGATCTACCCGTGGGTGTGCGGCCGCTGCGCCCGCAGCTTCACGCGCGCGAACCTGCGCGAACTCACCGTCCACCATCGCGACCACAACCACGACAACAATCCGCCCGACGGGAGCAACTGGGAGCTCCTGTGCGTGTACTGCCACGACAACGAGCACCAGCGGCAGCTGGAAGCGACCGGGGGCGCCGCGGAGCCCGCGGCCAAGGGCGCGACCCACTCGCCCTTCGCCGACCTGAAGGCGCTGCTCGAGCGCAAGAAGTAGGGCGGGCCGCGATGTTCATCGGACACTTCGGCGCGGGCTTCGGGGCGAAGGCGCTCGCCCCGCGCGTGTCGCTCGGCTGGCTCTTCGCCGCCGCGCAGTTCATCGACCTCCTCTGGCCCTCGCTGCTGCTGGCCGGCGTCGAGCGCGTGCGCATCGCGCCGGGCGCGACCGCGGTCACGCCGCTCGTCTTCGAGCACTACCCGGTTTCGCACAGCCTGGCCGCGGTGCTGGGCTGGGCGCGTCCTCGTGGGCGGAACCTACTTCGCCCTGCGCGAAGGACCGCCGCGGCGCGATCGTCCTCGCGGGCCTCGTCGCGAGCCACTGGGCGCTCGACGCCATCGTCCACGCGCCCGATCTCCCGCTGGCCCCGGGTGTCGGCGACGGTCGTGGGCCTGGGCGCGTGGAACTCGCCGGCGCTGTCGTTCGCGATCGAGGTGCCGCTCTTCGCCGCCGGCGCGTGGGTGTACGCGCGCCGCACGGCGCCGGCCGACGCCGTCGGGCGCTGGGCGTTCGCGGGCCTCGTCGCCTTCCTGCTCGCGATCCACGCCGGCAACCTCCTCGGCCCGCCGCCGCCCAGCGTCGAGGCCATCGCCTGGGTCGGGCAGGCGCAGTGGCTCCTGGTGCTGTGGGCGTACTGGGTCGACGACCACCGCCGCGCCGTTCCGGCATGACGATGAACGCACGCCGGCTTGCTCCTGGCCGCCGCGCTCTCCGCGCTCCTCGCCGGTTGCGGCGAGGTTTCGCGCTGGTGGCGCACGGGCGAGGTCGGGCGGGCCCTGTCGAAGGCCCTTCGCGAACGGACCTCCGCCGAGATCGACCTGCGCCCGCTCACGCGCTTCTCGTGGGACGAGCTCTTCGTGTTCGCCGCCCCGACGACGCCGCGCGAGGCGTGCCGCAAGCTCCGGCTCGCGAAGGAGGACTGCGACCGGATGATCACGATGACCTCCATCCGCGCCGACGAGGCGCTCCTCGTGTTCCGCGAGAAGGAGAGGATCGTGCACGTCGAGACCCTGCTGCGCGCGAACGGCGACTTCTCCCGCTCGATCCACCTGATGCCGTTCCGGCACGGGCAGGCGGTCTTCGTGGTGACGGCCGGGCCGCGGCCGCCCGCGGGCGAGAGCCCGCTCTACCTGCGGCCCCGCGGTGCCCCGGAGCCGGCGCCTGCCGACCCGCCGCCCGGCTGGGACCCGGGTCGGGGGCGATACAGATCCTGCCCGCGATGCCCGACTCCCGGCCATAATCTGCGCCATGCGATCCCTCTCCCGCCTCTTCGAAAACAACCGGTCCTGGTCCGAGCGCATCCGCAGGCACGATCCCGCGTTCTTCCAGAAGCTCTCGCAGCAGCAGTCGCCCGGCTACCTCTGGATCGGCTGCGCGGACAGCCGCGTGCCCGCCAACGAGATCGTCGGCCTCCTGCCGGGCGAGCTCTTCGTGCACCGCAACGTCGCCAACGTGGTCGTGCACACGGACCTCAACTGCCTCTCGGTGATCCAGTTCGCGGTCGAGTTCCTCAAGGTGCGCCACGTGATCGTCTGCGGCCACTACGGCTGCAGCGGCGTGCGCGCCGCCCTCGGCCGCGACCGGCTCGGGCTCGTGGAGAACTGGCTGCGCCACGTGCAGGACGTGCGCAACAAGCACGCCGACGTGATCTCGGCGCTCGCGGAGGCCGCCGCGCAGGCCGACCGCCTCTGCGAGCTGAACGTGATCGAGCAGGTCGTGAACGTGTGCGAGACCTCCATCCTGCGCGACGCGTGGGAACGGGGGCAGGACGTTTCGGTGCACGGCTGGATCTACGGCATCCAGGACGGGCTGCTGCGCGACCTCGGCATGACGGTGAGCGCGCCTTCCGAGATCGAAGGCCAGCGCGCGCAGGCGGTCGCTGCGCCGGGGGTGTCGCGGTGATAGTCTTGGTGGCATGAGCCAGGAAACCTGGAACGCCGTCGACGATTACCTCACCGAGACGCTGGTCAAGCCCGATGCCGCCCTGGAGGCGGCGTTGCAGGACAGCGAGGCGGCCGGGCTCCCCGCCATCAGCGTCTCGCCTCCGCAGGGCAAGTTCCTGAACCTCCTCGCGCGCGTGCAGGGCGCGCGGAACATCCTCGAGATCGGGACGCTGGGCGGCTACAGCGCCATCTGGCTCGCGCGCGCGCTGCCGCCGGGCGGGGGACGCCTCATCACCCTCGAGGTGGATCCGCAGCACGCGAAGGTGGCGCGCGCCAACCTCGCCCGCGCCGGCTTCGCGAACATCGCGCAGGTCCGCCTCGGCCGCGCGATCGACACGCTGCCCGAGCTCGAGCACGAAGGCGCGGGGCCCTTCGACCTCGTGTTCATCGACGCGGACAAGCCGTCCAACCCCGAGTACTTCGCCTGGGCGCTCAAGCTCTCGCGGCGCGGCACGGTGATCGTCGTGGACAACGTGGTGCGGCAGCGGCGCGGTCGCCGACGCGGCGAGCGACGACGCGGCCGTGCAGGGCGTGCGGCGGCTCAACGCCATGATGGCCGCTCGAGCCGCGCGTCTCCGCCACCGCCATCCAGACCGTGGGCGTCAAGGGCTACGACGGGTTCGCGGTGGCGCTCGTCGTTTCCTGATGCCTCGCGTCTTCATCGCCGGCGCGGGCTACGTCGGCACGGTCGCGGCCGCCTGCCTCGCCGAGGCGGGCCACACGGTGGACATCGGCCGGCGCACGCCGGGCGCCGCGGCGCGGTCCCATGCCATGGACGTCCTGCGCCCGGAGACCTACCCGGCGGCGCTGCGCGAGGCCGAGTGCGTCGTGTATTGCGTGTCCGCCGACGCGTTCACGCCCGAGGCCTACCGCGACGCCTACGTCGAAGGGCTCGCGCGCGTCCTCGCGGCCGCCGCGGCAGGCGGGCGCCAGGCGCTTCCTCTTCGTGTCCTCCACCGGCGTGTACGGGCAGGACGACGGCAGCGTCGTCGACGAATCGTCGCCCGCCGAGCCGCGCGGCTTCTCCGGCCGCACGATCCTCGAAGGCGAGGCGCTGCTCGCGGGCGCGCCGCTCGAGACCGCGACGATCCGCTTCTCCGGCATCTACGGGCCGGGGCGCGACCGCCTCGTCCGCATGGTGCGATCCGGCGCGCCGGTCTCCGCGAAGGCGCGCGCCGCCATGACGAACCGCATCCATCGCGACGATTGCGCGCGCGCCCTGGTCCACCTCGTGGCGCGGCCGGCGCTCGCCCCGCTCTACCTGGGCACCGACGAGGCCCCGACCCCGATGGGCGAGATCCTCGACTGGATCGCCGCCCGGCTCGGCACGCGGCCGCCCCCCCTGGGCGAGGACACGCGGCGAAGCGCCCCAGCGCGGCGGCAACAAGCGGCTTTCCAGCGCCCGCCTGCGCGGCGAGGGCTTCCGCTTCCGCTACCCCACCTACCGGGAGGGATTCGCCGCGATCCTGGCCGCCGGGGACTAGGGCGCCGCCGGCCCCGCGCCGGGAATTGTTTGCGCCAAGACAAGCATTTGCGCGCCGTCCGTGCGAGAATGGCGCACCCGAATCCCCGGAAGGAGAGCCCGATCTTGGCCAAACCCAACTACGCATTCGAGAAGCGCAAGCGCGAACTGGAGCAGAAGCGCAAGAAGGAAGAAAAGCTGCAGAAGAAGATGCAGCAGAAGCATGGCGAAGAACGGCGAAGGCGCCGAACCCGCCGCGGCCCCCGAGGCCGACACGCCTCCCGCCTGAGCGCCGGGCGTCCCGCACAGGGGGGCCACCCCCCATGTATCCACGGCGAACGGTTCAACGGACTGACCCACCTCTCGGGGGCGGTCCTCGCGCTCGCCGGCGCGGTCGTGCTCGTCGTCCTCGGCGCGCTCAAGGGCGACCCGTGGAAGATCGTGAGCTTCTCGGTCTACGGCGCCACGCTCTTCTTCCTGTACCTCTCCTCGACGCTCTACCACTCCACGCGCGGCCGCGCGAAGGACGTGTTCCGCAAGTTCGACCACGCGGCCATCTATTTCCTCATCGCGGGCACCTACACGCCGTTCACGCTGGTCACCCTCAACGGGCCCTGGGGCTGGTCGCTCTTCGGCGTCGTGTGGGGACTCGCGCTGCTGGGCGTGATCCAGGAGCTGTGGCTCGCGAAGGGCGCGCGCATCCTCTCCCTCGTGCTGTACCTCACCATGGGCTGGGTCGCGATCGTCGCCGCGGTGCCGCTCATCGACGCGCTGTCGTGGCGCGGCTTCGCCTGGCTCATGGCCGGCGGCGTCATCTACACGGCGGGCGTCGTCTTCTACTTCTACGACGACCGGTTCAGGCACTTCCACGGCATCTGGCACCTCTTCGTGCTGGCCGGCAGCGCCGTGCACTACGCGGCCATCGTCCTCTACGTCGCCTGACCCCTCCGAAGGCCTCGCGGGCCCCGGCTTGTGCAGTGCAGCATGCGGGCGTATAGTCCCGCGCCCACTTGCGCCGGAACCCGTCCGGCGCGGGAGCAATGCATGAGTTCCCCCGCAGCACCGGCACCCGCGACATCCCCGTCACACGCCCCCGCGGCAACGCTGGTCCTCGGCGCCCTCGGCGTCGTCTTCGGCGACATCGGCACCAGCCCGCTGTACGCGCTCAAGGAGTGCTTCAGCCCCGAGCACGGCATCGCGCTGACCCCGGAGAACGTGCTGGGCGCTGCTCTCGCTCATCACCTGGTCGATGGCCTGGGTCATCGCCTTCAAGTACCTCTCGGTGATGATGCGCGCGGACAACAACGGCGAAGGCGGCATCCTCGCCCTCCTCGCGCTCGCCCTTCGCGGCCTGGACGGCGAGCCGCGCATGCGCTGGTTCGTGATCATGCTGGGCATCTTCGGCGCGGCCATGTTCTACGGCGACAGCATGATCACGCCCGCCATTTCGGTCCTTTCGGCGGTCGAGGGCCTGGAGGTCGCCACCCCCGTGTTCTCGCACTGGGTGGTTCCGGCCACGATCGCGATCCTCACGGCGCTCTTCCTGATCCAGCGGCACGGCACCGCGAGCGTCGGCGCCCTGTTCGGGCCGATCACCGCCCTGTGGTTCCTCTCCATCGGCGCCGTCGGGATCTGGCGCATCAGCGAGAACCCGGCGATCCTCGCCGCGGCCAACCCCGCGCACGCAGTCTCGTTCCTCGTCGCCAACCCGCTGCTGGGGTTCCTCGTCCTCGGCGCCGTGTTCCTGGCGCTCACCGGCGGCGAGGCCCTCTACGCGGACATGGGGCATTTCGGCAAGCGCCCCATCCGCATCGCGTGGTTCGGCCTCGTGATGCCGGCGCTGCTCCTCAACTACTTCGGGCAGGGCGCGTTCGTGCTCGCGAACCCCGCCGGCGCGAAGAACCCCTTCTACCTGATGCTGCCGGAATGGGGCGTGCTCCCGATGGTGGTCCTCGCCACGGCCGCGACGGTCATCGCCTCGCAGGCCGTCATCTCCGGGGCGTTCTCCATGACCCGCCAGGCGATCCAGCTGGGCTACATCCCGCGCCTGGAGATCCTGCACACCTCCTCGCGGGCGATCGGGCAGATCTACGTCCCGTTCGTGAACTGGACGCTCTTCGTGGCGGTCGTGCTGCTCGTGCTCGGCTTCAAGACCTCGGGCAACCTCGCCAACGCGTACGGCATCGCCGTCGCCGCGACGATGGTGATCGAATGCCTGCTCGCGATGGTCGTGGCGCGGCGCCTGTGGAAATGGTCCCCGCTCGCGACGTGGGGCATCATCGGCTCGATGCTGGTGGTCGACCTCTTCTTCTTCGCCTCCAACGCGGCGAAATTCCTCTCCGGCGGCTGGTTCCCGCTCCTCATCGGCGCGGCCTGCTACACGCTCCTCGTCACCTGGAAGCGCGGCCGGACGCTCCTCGCGCGCCGCCTCGCCGACCAGGGCATCCCGCTCGAGCCCTTCCTCGAGAGCCTGGCGCTCAGCCCGCCGCAGCGCGTGCCCGGCACCGCGATCTTCATGACGGGCCAGTCGGCCACCGTGCCCTCGGCGCTCCTGCACAACCTCAAGCACAACAAGGTGCTGCACGAGCGCGTGGTGTTCCTGACCGTCGTCACGCACGACGTGCCCGTCGTGCCGCGTCGAGGACCGCATCCAGCTGCAAGCGCCTCGGCGAGGGCTTCTGGAGATCGAGGCGTGGTACGGGTTCAAGGAGCAGCCCGATGTCCCGGACATCCTCGAGGCCTGCAGGAAGCAGTTCGGGCTCGCGTTCGAGCCGATGGAGACGTCGTACTTCCTGTCGCGCGAGAACATCGTCTGCGCCGGCGAGCGGCCCGGCATGGCCACCTGGCGCGACCACCTGTTCGCGTGGATGAACCGCAACGCGACGCGCGCCACGGACTTCTTCAACATTCCCATCAACCGCGTGGTGGAACTCGGCACGCACGTGGACATCTAAATTCCGGCAATCCCACAGGAGAGATCGATGAGCACTCCCGCAAGCAACGGCGCCACGTCCAAGCCGGGCATCCACCCCGGCCTCGTCGTCGGCGCCATCGCCGTCGTCGTCTTCGGGGGCGCCGGCGCCGCCTCCTACCTGGGGCCTGCTGCCCGGGCAGGCCGCGAAGGCGCCCGCCACGCCGGTGAGCATGGCCACGCCCGCGCAGCAGGCCGGCGTCGTGCCCGATGCCGTCGTGCCGCCCGCGCCAGCGCCCGCGCCGGCCGCCCGCACCCGCACCAGCCGCTGCGCCGGAACCTGCGCCCGCGCCCGTGGCGGCAGCGCCCGCTCCCGCCCCGGCCCCGCCGTCGAGCCTCCCGCGCCGCAACCCGCGCCGGCGCCCGTGCAGGCCCAGCCCGCGCCGCCGAAGCCCGCGCCCGCGAAGCCCCATGTCGCCACGCCGCCCTCCGTCGCGAAGCCGGCGCCCTCCACGCCCACCTACGCGTCCAGCGCACCGGCCTACGCGCCCGTCGCCCCGCCGCCCGAGGTCGCCGCACCCGTGCCGCCTCCGGCCCCGAAGGTCTGCCGCGACTGCGGCACCATCACCGCCATCACGCCCATCGAGAAGAAGGGCGAGTCCAGCGGCGCCGGCGCCGTGCTGGGCGGCATCGTCGGCGGCGTGCTCGGCCACCAGGTCGGCGGCGGCCGCGGCAAGGATGTCGCCACCGTCGCGGGCGCGCTGGGCGGGGCGCTCGTCGGCAACGAGGTGGAGAAGAACCGCGGCAGCATCTCCGCCTGGGACGTTCGCGTCCGCCTCGAGGACGGGTCGAGCAAGTCCGTGCGCTTCGACACCGAGCCGAGCTGGCGCGTGGGCGACAAGGTGCGGGTCGAGAACGGAAAGCTCGTGCGCGGCTGAAGCGCGCGCCGGGCCGGAACACCGAACGGGCCGCGCGAGCGGCCCGTTTTCATTTCGCTAGCGCGCGGGCGGCGGCGCTGGCGGCGCCTCTTTCCCCGGTTCCGGCGGGGGCGGCGGGCCCGTGAAGTTGAGCGCGCCCGCGGAGCCGTCGATGCGCAGCGTGTTGCCCGTCACCCGCACGTTGGTCGAGGTGCGCAGCACGTTCAGGATGCGGTCCTCGATGGCCATCAGCGGGTCGTCGCACATGCGCTTGGTGGACGCGATCGAGGAAAAGACGATCGCGCCCGCGCCCACCGTGTCCTGCAGGTAGCGGCCCATGATGCGGTTGCAGCTGGAGAAGCCCGTGACGGCGCCGTCGCCGAACTCGAGCCACGGCTGCTCGCCGGGGACCTTGCGCTCCGTGACGAGCGTCCATTTCGTCCCCGTGAACGGCAGCGGCGGCGGCTCGCGGTTCACCGGCACCACCGTCTGGCAGGCGGCGAACGAGCGGCAACGCGAGCGAGCGCGATGCGGCCGTCTTCATGATGATTCCCTTCATCGAGTGAACAGGCGGCCGATGCCCTCGACCACCAGGTCGAGCAGCGCCGGCGAGGATTGCATCGGCGTGATGGGGCGCGTCCACGGGCTGCGGGCGCGGGGATCCTTGTGGGTCGCGACGAGCGACTCGAACGCGGCGGCGAGCTCCTCCGCATTGGGCGCCGTCCGCTTGCGGTCGGCCTGCGTCGAGCGCGGCGAGCGTCTTCCCGACGGCCTCGGCGTCGAGCACCGAGACGGGCGAGCGGCAGTAGCCGCATGCGGCGTCGCGCGCGAGGTCCACCACCGCGCCGCACCCCGAGCACCGCACCTGGGCCACCGTCGCCTTGAGCCGGTCGATCTCGGGCTGCGACAGCGAGCGGACGAACTGCTTCTCGCGCAGGAACTGGAAGAAGGTCGTGAGCCGGCCGTGCCCCGCGGTGCAGCGATAGTAGGTCAGGCGGTTGGTGCGCTGGAGGTCCTGCGTGAGCGCGAGCTTCGTCCTGCACAGCGGGCACGCCATGGCATCGGCCAGCTGCCGCGCGGGCTGGCCGCGGTGCTCGTGGATGAGGCGGAAGAGCTCGATGACCGAGGCCGGCGAGAGCTGCGCGCTCTCGTACTGGTCGAACCAGATGGCGTGGCAGTCCCAGCAGACGTCGAGGATCACTTCGCCGTGGATCTGGCGGCCGAAGCGCCGCTTGTCCATCGGCGCGCGGCAGCTCGGGCAGGCGAGGGTCGTGGGCATGGGCGTGCGCACAGGTTACCGGCGCGCCCGGCGGCGGGGCAACCCTGTGCAATACTTTCCGCCATGTGCAGCCGCTACTTCCTCGACGCCGACGGCAACGTGATCGCCTACACGTTCAACGTGCCGGTGCACGACCGCATCCGCAAGCGCTTCAACATCGCGCCCACCCAGGAGGCGCCCGTCGTGCGCGTGGACGAGGCCGGCGCGCCGCGAGGTGGCGATGCTTCGCTGGGGGCTGGTGCCCTTCTGGGCCCAGGACCCGTCCATCGGCAACCGCATGATCAACGCGCGCTGCGAGACCGTCGCCGAGAAGCCCTCCTTCCGCAGCGCCTTCAGGAGCCGGCGCTGCGTGGTGCCCGCCAGCGGCTTCTTCGAGTGGAAGGGCGAGCCCGGGCACAAGCAGCCCTACGCGATCACCGCGGCCGACCAGCCGCTCTTCGCCTTCGCGGGCCTCTGGGAAAGCTGGCACGACAAGTCGCAGCCGGACGCGCCCGCCGTCGAGACCTTCACGATCCTCACGACGGACGCCAACGAGCGGTCGCGGCCATCCACGACCGCATGCCCGTGATCCTGCCCGCGGACCGCGTCGAGGCGTGGCTCACGGCGCCGCCCGCGCAGGCGCAGGCTCTCCTCACGCCCTACGCGGGGCCGGTGGGGATCCGCGCCATCTCGAAGCTGGTGGGCAACCCGCGCAACGACACGCCGGACGTCCTGGCTGACGCCTAGCGGGGCGCGGCGAGGAGCCTCGCCCGGCCGGGGTTCTCCTCGAGCCAGCGCCGCAGGACCTTGAGCACGTCGGGATCGAACTCCGGCAGCCGCCGCGTCGCCGCGAGCGCTGACAAGCTCGTCCTCGTCGCGCGCGGTGCCGAGTGGCGCCACTGGTGGATGACGTGCGCCTCCTCGATGCCGCGGGTCGCGTCGCGCTCGACGATGGCCACCGGCCCCGGGAAGGGCCAGTCGGGAATGCGCTTCGCCTCGAGCGCGGTGGCGAGGCGCAGGTTGTGCGCCTCGGGCGACTCCTCGCCCACGCACGCGCCGCGGCACTTCCTCACCTGGCGGGCGAAGCAGGGGCCGCCGCGCTTCTCCCACCCGAGCAGGCGCCAGCACAGGCCCTCCTCCGCCGCGATGGCCTCCAGGAGGTCGCGGGCGGCGCGCGGCGAGGCGAACGGCCCGTAGAGCGGCTCGGCGCCGGGGCCGCGCGCGTCCCAGTCGATCTCGTCCAGCTTCAGGAACTCCGGCGCGTCGCGAAGCGACGGCAGCCGCAGCACGCAGTTGGTCCGCCGCCGGCGCAGCATCGCGTTGTGCAGCGGCGCCACCTCCTTCACGAGCCGCGACTCGAGCAGCAGCGCGCCCAGCTCCCCCGCGGTCTCGATCCAGTCGAGGCGGCGGATCTCGGCGGAAAGGCGGCTGTCGTTGGAATTGCGGTAGTCGGACGAGAAGTGCGAGCGCACGCGGTCGCGCAGGTTCACGCTCTTGCCGATGTAGAGCGGCAGGTCGTTCACGCCGAAGAACCGGTAGACGCCCGGGCACTCGGGCACGCCCTCCAGCGCGTCGGGCGCCAGCTGCGGCGGCAGGCTCGGGATCTTGAGCAGGCGCTTCACCGCGGCGTCGATCTCCTCGGCGGACTTCTCGCGCTCGATCACGCGCGCGAACCGCCACAGGGCGCGCGCGTCCCCCAGCGCGGAGTGCCGGCCCGTTCGCGCCGCGGGATCGACGGCGTCGAGCGGGATCGACGAGCGCCGTGGCGCCCGATGAGGGCATCGAGGCTGTGGCCGACGGCCTCCGGGTAGAGCCTTCGCGACAGGCGCACCGTGCAGAGCACTTCCGCGGTGAAGGGCATCTCCAGGCGCGCGAACTCGTTCTTGAGGAAGCCGTAGTCGAAGCGCGCGTTGTGCGCGACGAAGAGGTGGCCCTCGAGGCGCTCGCGCACCTCGTGCCGGATGTCGGCGAAGGTGGGCGCGCCCTTCACCATCTCGTTGGTGATGCCGGTGAGGATCTGGATGTCGGGGGGGATCGAGCGCTCGGGATCGACGAGCGAGGACCACTCCTCGACCAGTTCGCCATCGACCACGCGGACGATGGCCACCTCGGTCACCCGGTCGCCCGTGGACGAGGTGCCGGTGGTCTCGAGGTCGACGAAGGCGACGGCGGGCGCGAGGATCGTCAACGGCGCCCCTTGCGGACGCGCCACGGCGAATCCGCGAACTTCTCGACCAGGAAGTCGACGAGGGCGGCCACCCGGGGCGAGCGGTGGCGGCCGTGCGGGAAGACCGCGTGGAGCGGCAAGCGGCTCGACGTGGTGCACGTCCGCGAGCACGGGCTTGAGCAGCCCCTTCGCGATGGCGTCGCCGACGATCACGTCCGCGAGCCGGATGAGCCCCAGGCCCATGATCGCGAGCTGCACCAGCGTCTCGGCGTTGCTGGCGGTGACGTTGCCCGTACACCTCGACGTTGCGCACCCCGTCGGGGGTGTCGAAGGGCCACTGGTGGAACTGCGGCGAGGCGGCGAGCACGAGGCAGTTGTGGCTCGCGAGGTCGGCGGGCTTCCTCGGCGTGCCGTGCTTCCTGAGGTAGGCGGGGGAGGCGCAGATCACGCGCTCCATGTCGCAGATGCGCCGCGCCACGAGGGAGGAGTCGAGGAGCTCCCCCGTGCGGATGCCCACGTCGGCGCCCTCCTCCATGAGGTCGACGATGCGATCGGTCATGGTGAGCTCGACCTCGATCTCGGGATAGCGCGCGAGGAACTCCGGCAGCGCCGGCACGAACTGGTAGCCGCCGAAGGCCGTGCCCACGCTGATGCGCAGCCGCCCGCTGGGCCGCTCGCGGAACCGGGCGACCTCGTTCTCGGCCTCCTCGATGTCCGCGAGGATGCGCTGCGCGCGGTGGAAGAAGGCCTCGCCCTCCGGCGTGAGCGCCAGCCGGCGCGTGGTGCGGTTGAGGAGCCGCACGCCGAGCCGGTCCTCCATGCGCGTGACGAGCTTCGAGATCGCCGAGGGCGTGAGCCCGAGCTCGCGGGCCGCGGAGGAGAACCCGCCGCGCTCCACCGCGCGCACGAAGGCCGCCATGTCGGTGGGGATGCCCATCGGATTTGTGCCTTTATTTCATCAATCCTGTGCCAGGATCATGGATTGTATATCAAGACGAGGGCAATTACAGTGTCTCCAAGGGCGCCGAGTGACGGCGCCGACCGCAAAGGAGAGGGCAATGACGAAGTATCCGGAATCGTTCGAATCGGCGCTCGACCGCAGGGCGCACGCGCTGCGCCGCAAGGAAATGCTGGCCTTCGTGGAGGACGCCCTTAAGGGGATTCTCGGCTTGGGCTCGCATCGAACGCATGCCGCTTCAGCACCTCCAGCGGCACGAGGTCCAGCGCGCGCTCGTGGGTAGCCTCCAGGACCACCGGCGGGGCGACCCCCGCCTCCAGCGCTTCCAGCCAGCGCAGGGCGCATAGGCACCAGCGGTCGCCCGGCTTCAGGCCCCGGAAGCGCGCCGCGGGCTGCGGCGTGACGAGGTCGTTGCCGCGGGCGAGGCTGAAGGCGAGGAACTCCGCGCGTCACGCGCGCGCACACCACGTGCGTGCCCGCGTCGTCCTCCGCGTCGCGGCAGGAGCCGTCGCGGTAATAGCCGGTCAGCGGGTCGAAGCAGCAGGCGCGCAATTCGCCGCCCAGGACGTTCAGGGATTCGGGCATCGGGTGTTTTCCGGTCGTTCGATTCCGCAATGATAAAATACGCCTCCGACGAATCGTCATCCCAGCCGGCGTTTCCGCGCCCGGCTCCCCCGCCATGGCCCGCACCCGAAGCAAGACCGCGCCCCGCCTCACCCGGGACGCCGAACGACTCATCGCCCTGGCCAACGGACTGCATACCTCCGGCAGCCTCACCGAGGACCGCTTCTGGGAAGGCGAGATCGCCGCCCTGATGGAGAAGCTCCTCGAGCACGGCAACGACGCGCCGCTGGACGGGGCGCTCGACCACCTCTGGCAGACCAACTCCGGCGCCTACGACGTGCTCATCGAGCGCGTCGAGGGCATCTCGGAATCCGTGACCGTCATGCAGGGCGACCTCGCCTGGGAGTCGCTGCTCATCGCCGCGCCCGTGGTCGCGTGGTCCAAGTACGCGATCCCCTCCGGCCCGATCGCCCGCGACGACGCGCAGGCGCTCAAGGTGCAGCTGCAGGCGCACGTGCTGGCGGCCGAGACCCGCGTGACGCTGGTGCCGTACCTCTACTCGATCGACCAGATGCCGCGCCACTACTCGGAGCTGCGCCGCCTGGCGGCCCGCCTCGGGGACGCGGCCGTCACCGGGGAGATCCCGCGCATCGACTTCGCCCGCATGCCGGAGACGGCGCAGCTGCTCTCCGACTCGCGCTTCGTGATCGCCTCGGTGGCCGACGCCCCGCGGCAAGCCGCTCTTCCGCTGGCAGGAGGACGCGAGCGGCCACGCCGGGCGCACCACGAGCCTCGAGCAGTGGATCGCCCAGGCCCGCCCGACCATCGCCAAGATGCTGCCCGGCTGCGTCTTCGAATGCCTGCTGCCGGACGCCTACTACGTGAACTGCCGGGAGGCCGACCGGCGCGTGCGCCCCTACGCCATCCGCGCGGGCGTGTCGTTCCTGGAGGCCACCCTGCAGGTGGAACCCGTCGCAGCTGCGCGCGGTGGTCGCGGGCTTCGGCGAGGAGCGCGTGGACGAGTACCGCGTGGGCTTCACCGTGGACGGCGACAGCCACGTGGCGCACGGCGTCGTCTGGCCGCTCTACGGGCGCGAGGACGAGAGCGCGCGCCCCGGCCCCATCGAGGACCTGCTCGCGGAACTGTCGCAGTGCGGCGTGACGGAAGTGAAGAAGCTCACGGGCACCTTCGAGCCCGAGTACTGCGACGACTGCGGGGCCCCGCTCTTCGCCAATCCCGAGGCGGAGATCGTCCACGCCGAGCTTCCCGAGGAAGCCGACTCCCCCGCCGCGCACTTCCATTGATCTCGTACAATCAGATGTGACTTTGTGTCTAATCTGATTACCATCCATGGACGCCCTTTCCGAAGTCCTGCGACTCGCGAGCCTGTCGGGCTCCGTCCTCGCCGATGCCACCGCCGGAGGCGCCTGGTGCGTCTCGGTGCCGGCGGCGAGCTCGCGGGCCTTCGCCCACGTCGTCCTCGAGGGCGACTGCGCGCTCAAGGCCGGCGATGCCGAGCCGATCGCGCTGCGCGCCGGCGACGTCGCGTTCGTGGCGCGCGGCGACAGCCACCTCGTCGGCTCGGACCTTTCCGCGCAGGCCACGCCCTTCGCCACGCTCCTGCGGCCGCCCGTCGCCGGGGAGCTCGCGCCCGTCACGCTCGGCGGGTCGGGCCGGCGCACGCGCTGGGTCACGCTCGCCATCTCCGTCGACCGGCACCTCGCCGACCCCCTCTTCGCGGCCCTGCCGCCGGTCCTGAAGGCGGGCCTGCGCGGCACGGCGCCGCTCGCCTGGCTCTCCGATTCCCTCGGGCTTTCCCTCTCGGGCTCCGACGCGCCGCGGCCGGGAGGAACGGCCGCGCTCTCGCGCGTGGCGGAGCTGGTGCTGATCGAGGCGCTGCGCCGCCACGTCGAGGACCTGCCGCCGGGCGGTTCGGGCTGGCTCGCGGGGCTGAACGACCGCTACGTGGGCGCGGCGCTGGCGCTCGTGCACGGCCGTCCCGGCGAGCACTGGACGGTGGAGCGGCTGGCGCGGCAGGTGGGGCTTTCGCGCTCGGCGCTGGCGGAGCGCTTCTCGCTCGTCGTGGGCGAGCCCATCTTCGGCTTCCTCACGCGCGTGCGCCTGCAGCTCGCCGCCCACGAGCTCGCCACGACCGCGCACTCCATCGAGACGATCGCGGAGAGCGCGGGCTACGAGGCGGTGAATTCCTTCTCGCGCGCGTTCAAGCGCGTCTTCGGCAAGCCCCCGTCGGTCTGGCGCCGCAAGCCGCGACGCAGGCGCTGACGCCCTAGCGCAGGGCGCGGGTGAGGAAAGGCAGCGACACGTCCATCCGGTAGTCGACGTCGGAGTGGTTGTCGTCGAACTCCTCGTAGGTGTGCCGGATGCCCGCGAGCGCCAGCCGCTTCGAGAGGATGCGCGAGCCGTACTGGATGTGGTACTGGTCGCGCGAGCCGCAGTCGATGTAGATGCCGCGCAGCGTCGCGAGGCTCCTGCGGTGCTTCGCGACCAGGTTCACCGGGTCGTTGGCCTGCCAGCGCTTCCACCGGTCCTCCAGGCGCTCGCCCGTCTCGAGGTTGAACGGCAGGCGGAAGCCGTTGGGCGCCTTCGGGTCCGGGTCGTAGCTCGCCGCCATGCAGAGGTTCATGATCGCGTGGCCCTCGGCCGTCGAGAGCTTCGGCTTCGCCCAGACCGCGGCGAGGAACCGCTGCACGCGGCCGTCGTCGAGCCCGCGGTCGCAGCCCTTCTCGAGCTTGCTCGCGTCGTAGGCGCCGGGGGCCAGCTTCCTCGGGCGGTACTTGGCCAGTTCGTTGAGCGTGTTGGGCCAGTCGTGGTGGTAGACGAAGTCGAAGTAGGCATCCCCCGAGTGGTCGGCGATCGCGCCCCAGGTGGAGGCGTACTTCATGCCGTGGATGATGGCGCCGTAGCCGCCCGAGGACTTGCCGAAGCAGCCGCGATGCTCGCGCGAGGCGAGCGTGCGGAACTCGCGGTCGACGAACGGCACGATCTCCTTCGTGAGGTAGTCGGCGTAGTTGCCGATGGCCGACGAGTTCACGTACTGGTTGCCGCCCAGCGCCGTGAAGCAGTCCGGGAACACGATGATCGCGGGCGCCATCTTCCCCTCGTGCTTGAGGCGCGCGGCGCGCTCCGGGCACGTTCTCGCTGAAGTTCTTCCACGCGACGTGGGAGAGGCCGGAGCCCATGAAGCCCACCATGTCCACGAGGACCGGGAAGCGCCGGCCGCGGCCGCGCGTGGCGGCCTCGTCGTACTGCGGCGGAAGCCACGCGGCGAGCTTCCGCACGTGCGGGTCGCCCAGCGCGTTTCCCTTCAGGACCTTCGAGACGTGCTCGAGCACGACGACGGTGCCGCTCTTCCACTTCGGGCGCTTCAGGGCCATGGGCTCGCTCCTCGGTGTCGATCCGCGAAGCTTAACCGCTATCGGCTGTGCCGAAGGATGGGTAAACCGTGGAAACGCCGATGAACGCGGATGACCCGCCGATGGCCGCCGATGATCATTGAAGTGCGCGCTGCTATCGAACGATCCGCGCGAGGTCAATCGCAGCACACCACTTCGAGTCTATCGGCGGCATCGGCGGGTCATCGGCGTTCATCGGCGTCCCGTGCTCTACCTCCGCGCCAGCGGAAAAACAGAAGGGGCGCCGAAGCGCCCCTTTCCGGGAACCGGGACAGCGCGGCGTCAGTTGGCGCGGCGCTTGTACTCGTTGGTGCGGGTGTCGATCTCGATCTTGTCGCCCGTCGCGCAGAACGCCGGCACCTGCACTTCGTGGCCGTTGGCGAGCTTGGCGGGCTTGAGCACCTTGCCCGAGGTGTCGCCGCGGACGGCGGGCTCGGTGTAGATGATCTCGCGCACGACCGTCGTCGGGATTTCCACGGACATGGCGCGCCCTTCGTAGAAGGTCGCCTGGCAGGGCATGCCTTCCTCGAGGTAGCTGAGCGCGTCGCCGAGGACTTCCTTCTCGATCTCGTACTGGTTGTACTCGCCGTCCATGAACACGTACATGGGGTCGGCGAAGTAGGAGTAGGTCACGTCCCGCTTCTCGAGCATGAGGAGCTCGAACTTCTCGTCGGCCTTGTACACGGTCTCCGTGTTGTTGCCGGTGAGGAGGTTCTTCAGTTTCATCTTCATGGTGGCGGAGCTGCGGCCACCCTTGTTGTACTCCGCGCGGAGCACGACCATGGGGTCCTTGCCCACCATGAACACATTGCCGCTGCGCAGTTCCTGAGCCGTTTTCATAATTCCGTCCGTGAATTCTTTCCGCCCACCCCGGGGTGGGATGCCGAAAAAGCCAGTTATATTAGCACGTTATCGGCGAAATCCGCCAGCTGCGTGGCAAGGTCCGCCCGGGCGGCCAGGCGCGCGGCCCAGTCCTCGGCATGGGGGGCCAGCGCCGGCAGGGCGGCCTCGAAGGCCGGCCACGCCCGGGCCAGGGGCTCGCCCCGGTTCCACCCCTCCCAGAGGGCGGTGAGGCGGGCCGCGTGCGCCCGGTCCATCCCGGCCGTGTAGCGGGCGAGGAACGCCCCGAGCTTCACCCAGTGCGCGCCGTCGTCGGTCGGGTAGATGTGCCAGACGAACGGCCGCGCGGCCCACTGCGCGCGCACGAACGAATCCTCGCCGCGCACGAAATTGAGGTCGCAGGCCCAGAGCAGCTCGTCGTAGCGGTCCTGGTCGAGGAAGGGCACGGCGAACGCCTCCACCGCGCCGCGTTCCCCGTGCGCCCTGCCGTGGAACCAGCCCGTGACCGCCGTCGAGGCCACGCCCTCGGGGGCGACGACCCAGACCGGGCCGCCGTGGTGCTTCATCGCCTCGAGCAGGGCCTCGTACGGGGCGCCCGAGTAGCCGAAGAGGCTCACCTTCAGGGCGCCGTCGGGCGGTACCGCGCCCACGAGCGATCGCCAGAACGCGGCCTGGGTCGCGCGGTCGGCCTGGAAGGCGTCGCGCCGGTCGATCAGGTCGCGCTCGCGAAGCAGCCCCCCGGTGCGCGCCGTGAAGCCCGGGAAGAAGAAATGCCGCGTGAGGGGGGCGAGCCGCGGATGCGGCGAGGGGAGCGCGTGGCTGCCCTCGACCCACTCCTCGGCGCTGAGGTATTCGAGATTGATCCACCGCGGATGCGGCCTCCTCGCGGCCATGGCGAGCACGTAGGGCTCGGGCGTGTCGCACCCGAAGGTCTCCACCACCACGTCCGCGATCTCGCCCTCGGGAAGGGGACCGCCCTTGTCGAGGCGTTCGTCCCAGAGCGCGGATCTCGACCGAATCGATGCGCTGCGCGTCGCGCGCGGGATCCGCGTCCGGCCGCAGGCGGGCGAGGACCGTGAGGTCGTCGAGGATAGAGGCGCACGCGCTTGCCATGCTCGCGCGCGAGGCACCGGGCCAGGCGCCACGCCACGCCGACGTCGCCGTAGTTGTCGACGACGCGGCAGAAGATGTCCCAGCGTTCCTGCGGCCCGCCCTCACAGGCCTTCCTCATCCGGGCATCTCGCGCCCTCAGGCGAGATTATGCGGCACCAGACGTAGGCTTCCCATCGAGCGCTCCCAGAGCGTAGACTGGACAGTCCAGTCTAATCCGCCTTGTCTCCTGGAAGGTTCATGATCCACCGCTCCCGAACCAACGCCCCTCGACTGCCGCCAGCGCCTGATCCGCGCCGCCGCGGACGCCTTCATGGAAGAGGGCTACCGCGCGAGCATCGACAGTATCGCCGCCCGCGCGGGTGTCGCCCGGCAGACGGTCTACAACCACTTCGCCAGCAAGGACGACCTGTTCAGCGAGGTCGCGAACATCGCCGCGAACAGCATCCTGGTGTCCCTCGACGGCGACGGCGCACGACATCCGCGCGCGGCTGATTCGCTTCGGCACGACGTTCCGGCAGCGGCTGATCGGCGACGAGGGGCTCGCCCTCTTCCGCACCATCGGCGCCGAAGCGCCGCGCTTCCCCGACCTCGCCCGCGCGTTCTTCGACAAGGGCGCCGGCCAGACGATCCGGCGGCTCGCCGAATTCCTCGGCCGCGCCATGGACGATGGAGCGCTTCGCCGCGACGACCCGCAGTACGCCGCCGAGATCCCTGCTATCCATGCTCGACTGCTGCGACCGCACGCGCCGCCTGTTCGGCGCGCCCCTGCTTCCCGCCGACGCGGAGCAGGCGCGCGTCGAGCGGATCATCGATTGTTTCCTGCGGGCGTTCGCCCCGACCCCGCTAGAGGAATTCCCCATGGCCCTCACCGCCCGCCTCCGCCTCGTCCCGCCCCTTCGTCGCGCTCGCCGTGCTGTCCGCCTGCGGCCCGGGCGGCGGCAAGCCCGCCGCCGGCCCCGGCGGAGGCATGCCCGCCGCCGGAAGTCGACGTGATCACCGTCGCGACGGGCAACGCCCTGAAGACCCAGGACCTGCCGGGGCGCCTCGAGGCCTATCGCTCGGCGCCAGGTGCGCGCGCGCGTCGAAGGCATCGTGGAGAAGCGCCTCTTCGCCGAGGGCAGCGACGTGAAGGAAGGCGCGACCCTCTTCCAGATCGACGCGCGCAACTACGCCGCGACCGTCGAGGCGACGAAGGCCGACGTGGACGCGGCGCGGCTCGTCGTCGAGCGCTACAAGCCGCTCCTCGAGATCCGCGGCGTGAGCCAGCAGGAGTACGACGCCGCGCTCGCGCGCCTCAAGCAGGCGCAGGCCGCGCTCACGCGCGCGCAGACTCGACCTCGACAACACGCCGCGTGCCCGCCGCCGATCTCCGGGCGCATCGGCCGCGCCCTCGTGACCGAAGGCGCGCTCGTCGGCCGCGGCGAGGCCACGCCGCTCGCCCTCATCGAGCAGATCGACCCGATCTACGCCAACTTCACCCAGCCCGGCGCGCGACCTGCTGCGCCTGCAGCAGGCCGTCGAAGGCCGGCAAGCTGAAGCGGCCGACATCGGCCAAGGTGGAGCTGGTGCTCGAGGACGGCACGCGTCTACGCGCTCGCCCGGGCGCATCCTGTTCTCCGATCTCGCCGTGGACGCGGGCACCGGCGCGGTGTCGCTGCGCGCGGAATTTCCCAACCCCGCGCGCGACATCCTGCCGGGCATGTTCGTGCGCGTCCGCTTCCCCGAGGCGGTCGCCGTCGACGCGCATCCGCGTGCCGCAGCGCGCGGTGCAGACGGGCCCGCAGGGCCAGTACGTGATGGTGATCGGCGCGGAAGGCAAGGTGGAGACGCGGCCGGTGAAGACCGGCGGCATGGCGGGCAGCGACTTCATCGTCGACCGACGGCCTCAAGGCAGGCGACCAGGTGATCGTGAACGGCATGCAGAAGGCGCCGCCCGGCACGCGTGGTGAAGCCGGTGCCGTGGAACCCGCAGGCCGCACCGGCCGCCGCGCCCGCCGCGCCGCCGGCAGCCGGCCGGCGACGCGAAGAAGAAGGAAGGCTGACCGTGTTCGCCAAATTCTTCATCGACCGCCCCATCTTCGCCTGGGTGATCGCGATCATCATCGTGCTGGGCGGCGCGCTGGCGCTGCGCAAGCTGCCCGTCTCCCAGTATCCGGCCGTCGCGCCGCCGGCGCTCACCATCACCGTCAACTATCCCGGCGCCTCGGCGCAGGTGGTCGAGGAATCGGCGGTCGCGCTGGTCGAGCAGGAGATGAACGGCATCGAGAACCTGCTCTACATGGAGTCGGCCTCCGAGATCGGCATCGGCACCGTCACGCTCACCTTCCAGCCGGGCACCAACCTCGACTACGCCTCGGTGGAGACGCAGAACCGCATCAAGCGCGTCGAGGCGCGCCTGCCGGACGACGTGCGGCGCGTCGGCGTCACGGTGGCCAAGACGGCGCGCAACTACGTGATGTTCGTCTCGCTGATCTCGCCGGACAAGAGCCTCAACAACGTGGACCTCGGCAGCTATGCCGCCGCCAACGTCCTCGACCCCATCCGCCGCGTGCCGGGCGTGGGCGAGGCGCTGCTGTTCGGCACCGAGTACTCGATGCGCCTGTGGCTCAAGCCGGAGAAGCTGCAGGGCTACCGGCCTCACGCCGGCCGACGTGACGCGCGCGGTGCGCGCGCAGAACGCGCAGCTCGCCACCGGCGAGCTGGGCCAGCTGCCGGCCGCGCCGGGCCAGCAGCTGAACGCGGTCATCGTCACCCGCAGCCGCCTGTCCACGCCGGAGGAATTCGGCAACATCATCGTGCGCACCAATCCCGACGGCTCCACGCTGCGCGTGAAGGACGTGGCGCGGGTCGAGCTGGGCGCGCAGGACTACAACATCGCCGCGCGCATCGACGGCCAGCCGGCCGCGGGCATCGCCGTGCGCCTGCCGCCGGGCGCCAACGCGCTGGAGACCGCCAAGGCGGTCAAGGCGAAGATGACCGAGCTGGCGCAGCTACTTCCCCAAGGGCGTCGCCTGGGTGGTGCCCTACGACACCTCGCAGTTCGTCGACATCTCCATCCACGAGGTGGTGAGACGCTGATCGAGGCCATGATCCTGGTCGTTCCTGGTGATGTACCTGTTCCTCGAGAACCTCCGCGCCACGCTCATCCCCACCATCGTCGTGCCGGTCGCGCTGATCGGCGGCGCGCTGGGCCTGTACGTCTTCGGCTACTCGATCAACGTGCTGACGCTGTTCGCCATGGTGCTGGCCATCGGCATCGTGGTGGACGACGCCATCGTGGTGGTCGAGAACGTCGAGCGCATCATGAGCACCGAGGGCCTGCTCGCCGCGCGACGCCACGCGCAAGGCGATGGACCAGATCGCCGGCGCGATCATCGCCATCACGCTGGTGCTGTGCGGCGGTGTTCATCCCGATGGCCTTCTTCGGCGGCTCGACCGGCGCCATCTACCGCCAGTTCTCCGTGACGCTGGTGCTCACCATCCTCTTCTCGGCGCTCGATGGCGCTGACGCTGACGCCGGCGCTGTGCGCCACGCTGCTCAAGCACGAGCCGGGCAAGGAGCTGATGCCCACCGACGGGCTTCTTCGGCTGGTTCAACCGCTTCTTCGCGCGCACCACGCAGCGGCTACACCGCCGGCGTGCGCGCGCATGGTCAGCGCGGGCCGGCCGCTACCTGGTCGATCTACGCGCGTGATCGTGCGGCGCCACGGGCTGGCTGTTCGCGCGGCTGCCGGGCAGCTTCCTGCCCGAGGAGGACCAGGGCTACTTCATCAACCTGATCCAGCTGCCGCCGGGGGCGACGCAGCGAGCGCACGCTGGAAGTGCTGTCAGCAGGTGGAGCAGTACTACCTCAAGCAGCCGGAAGTCGAGCACGTGATCGGCGTGGCCGGCTTCTCGTTCTTCGGCCGCGGCCAGAACGCGGCCATCGCCTTCGTGCGCCTCAAGGACTGGGACGAGCGGCCCGGACGAGGAGAGCAAGTCCGATCTCGCTCGGTGCGCAAGGCCAACATGACCTTCTTCCGCATCAAGCAGGCGATCATCTTCGCCATCAACCCGCCGCCGATTCCCGAGCTGGCGGCGGTCGGCGGCTTCGACTTCCGCCTGCAGGACCGCGCCGGCCAGGGCCGCGACAAGCTGCTGGAGGCGCGCAACATGGCGCTGGGCCTCGCCGCGCAGGATCCGCGCGCTGGCCGGCGTGCGTCCCGAAGGGCAGGAAGCCGACGCCGCAGCTGCTGCTCGACATCGACCGCGTCAAGGCCGAGTCGCTGGGCGTGTCGATCGCCGACCTCAACGACACGCTGCAATCGTTCCTCGGCGTGGCCTACATCAACGACTTCGTGCGCCAGGGCCGCGTGCTGCGCGTGCAGATGCAGGCCGAGCGCCGACACGCGCGCGCGCCGTCGAGGACATCCTGCGCGTGCCGGTGCGCAACGCGCAGGGCGGCGATGGTGCCGCTGTCCGAGCTCGCCACGCCGCGCTGGATCGTCGGCTTGCCCAAGCTCGACCGCTACAACGGCCTGCCGTCGATGAAGATCGCCGGCGGCCCGGCGCCCGGGCGCAGCACCGGCGACGCGCTGGCGGCCATGGAGGAGGTCGCCGCGAAGCTGCCGCCGGGCTTCGGCTTCGAGTGGTCGGCGCACCTCCTACGAGGAACGCCTGTCCGGCAGCGCAGGCGCCGCTCCTGTTCGGCGTCTCGCTGTCGTCGTGTTCCTGTGCCTCGCGGCGCTCTACGAGAGCTGGTCGATCCCGTTCGCGGTGATGCTGGTGGTGCCGCTCGGCGTCTTCGGCGCGGTGCTCGCGGTGACGCTGCGCGGCCTGCCCAACGACGTGTACTTCAAGGTGGGCCTCATCGCCATCATCGGCCTGTCGAGCAAGAACGCCATCCTGATCATCCAGTTCGCGCGCGAGCTGCAGGACCAGGGCATGGGCCTCGTCGAGGCCACGCTGGAAGCCTGCCGCCTGCGCTTCCGGCCCGATCCTGATGACCTCGATCGCCTTCATCGTCGGCGTGATGCCGCTGGCCATCTCCACCGGCGCCGGCGCGGAAAGCCGCCACGCCATCGGCACCGGCGTGGTCGGCGGCATGATCTCCGCCACCGTGCTCGCCGTGTTCCTGGTGCCGGTGTTCTTCGTCGTCGTGCGGCGCTACTTCCCCGGCCATCCGCGCCACGCCGCGCATCCGGAGGACCAGCCCCATGCGTAAGGCCATCGTGACCACCCTGCCCCGGGTTCTCGCCGCATCCTGCGTCGCCGCGATCGCCGGCTGCTCGTTCGTTCCGCCGCTGCGAGCGCCCCGCCGCTCCCGTCGCCAGCCGAGTGGCCGCAAGGCCCGACGCCCGCCGCCGGACGCGACGTGTCCGCGCTCGCGTGGCAGCAGTTCTTCGCCGACGCGCGGCTGCAGGCGCTCGTCGCGGCCGCGCTCGAGAACAACCGCGACCTGCGCATCGCCGTCGCGCGCGTCGAGGAAGCGCGCGCCCTGTACGGCATCGTCCGCGCGGACCGCCTGCCCACGATCAACGCGGCGGCCACCGCGCACGGCCGTCGCGCACGCCCGGCCGACCTGTCGGCCACGGGCGCCGAAAGCACCGCCCGGCGCTACGACGTCGCCTTCGCCGTGACGTCCTTCGAGCTCGACTTCTGGGGCCGCGTGAAGAGCCTCGACGAGGCCGCGCTCGCCGCCTACCTCGCCACCGACGAGGCGCGGGAGTCGTTCCGGCTGACGCTCATCGCCGACGTCGCCAACGCCTACTTCCTCCTGCAGGAGATGGAGGAGCGCATCGCGCTCTCGCGCGCCGCGGTGGAGAGCCGGAAGGAAAACCGCGACCTGGTGTCGAGGCGGCGCGACGCCGGGCTCGCGAACGATCTCGATTACCTCGCCGCCGTTGGCGCCTACGAGGCCGCGCGGGCCGATGCCGCCAGCCTCGAGCGCAGCCGCGCGGCGGCGGCCAATGCCCTCACACTCCTCGTGGGCGCCACGCCCGCGAACCTGCCGCCCCGGCGGCAGCTCACCGAGCGCGACGTGGTGCCGGACCTCGCCGTGTCCGTGCCCTCGGAGGCGCTGCTGCGCCGGCCCGACGTGCGCGCGGCCGAGCAGAGGCTCGTCGCGGCCAACGCCAACATCGGCGCCGCCCGCGCGGCCTTCCTGCCGCGCATCGGCATCAGCCTGCACGGCCGGCACCGCGAGCCGCTCGGTCGCGGGCCTCTTCGATGCGGGCAGCGGCGCCTGGAGCTTCGTGCCGAGCCTCGTGATGCCGCTCTTCGACGCGGGGCGCAACCAGTCGACCCTCGAGCTTGCCGAGGCCCGCAAGGTCATCGCGATCGCCGACTACGAGCGCACCATCCAGCAGGCCTTCCGCGAGGTCGCCGACCTGCTCGTCGGCGCGCGACAACGCTCGCCGAGCAGATCCAGGCGCAGGAAGCGGCCGAGCGCGCCCAGAACCAGCGCCTGCGCATCGCCGAGGCGCGCTACAAGGCGGGCGTGAGCAACTACATCGAGGTGCTCGACGCGCAGCGCGACTCCTACATCGTGAGCCAGCTCACGGTGCAGGCCCGCCGGCTGCAGCTCTCCACCGCGGCCCTGCTCTACAAGGCCCTCGGCGGCGGGCAGGCGTCCCCACTCCAGGCAGGACCTGACCAGCCGGGCGGCCTTGACAGGCGCACGCGGTATATGTCACCTTTCGGTTACCTATGAAGCCCGACGAAATGGACGCCGTCTTCTCCGCGCTCGCGAGCGAGCCGCGGCGGCGCATCCTGGACATCCTCAAGAAGGAGCCGGGCTGCAATGTGAGCCGCGTGTGCGAATTCTTCGACATCGGCCGCATCGCGGTGATGAAGCACCTGGCGGTGCTCGAGCACGCCAACCTCGTCGTCTCGGAGAAGGCGGGGCGCGAGCGGCGGCTGTGGTTCAACCCGGTGCCGATCCACATGATCTACGACCGCTGGACCACGGAGTTCAGCGACTACTGGGCGGGGCGGCTCGCGCGCATGAAGTACCGGCTCGAGAACGCCCCGGTTCCGTTGGCCAGAGCGAAGGGAGGCGCACGTGGCTGAAGCGAACAAGGCGGTATTCCGGATCGTCATCAACGGCACGATGGAGGCGGTATTCCGCGAGCTCACCAAGACGGGCGAGCCGCAGGGCGCCGTCTTCAATTCCATGCTGACGCTGGATGCCCCGGGCCTGGTGCGCGGCCGCAAGATGCAGATGCGCACCGGTGAGCGGCAAGCATGCGATCGTGATCGGCGAGGTGGTCGAGCACGCCGCACCCACGCGCTTCGCGCACACGCACCGCTTCACGCAGCACGACGACCCCTTCTGCACCGTGATCTACGACCTGAAGAAGGTCGAGGGCGGCGTCGAGGTGACGCTCACGGTCGAGAACATCCCGGCGGGCACCGGCACCGAGAAGGAGATGATGAAGGGCGGCGACTTCATCCTGAAGAACCTCAAGGCCATCGTCGAGACCGGCCGCCCGCCCTTCGGCACGCGCCTGATGTACGCGATGTTCGGGGCGCTCGAGTTCGTGCTCCCCGCCAGGACGAAGTCCGAAAACTGGCCGCTGTAACAATGGGGACGGGTCCACGAACCGGATCGTACCCGAACCATGTACCCGGTACAGGAACGAGACACCATGAAGAAGGCATTCGCCGCGCTGCTCGTCGCCACGCTGCCATTCGCCGCCGCGGCGCAGGAACGCGCCGTCGTGAAGGTCGTCACGGTGAAGGCGCCCGTGGAGGCGGTCTGGAAGGCCTGGACCACGACCGAGGGCATCAAGTGCTTCTTCGCCCCCGACGCCCGCATCGAGGCCCGGCCCGGCGGCCCGTTCGAGGTCTACTTCAACCCCTACGCGAAGCCCGGGGCTCAAGGGCGCGGACGGCATGGAGGTGCTGGCGGTGCAGGAGAACCGGATGCTCTCCTTCACCTGGAACTCGCCGCCGCACCTGGCCGAGGTCCGCAGCCAGCGCACCGCGTGACCCTGCGCTTCAGCCCGCGGGGGAGAACCGGACCGAGGTCCGCCTCACGCACGGCGGCTGGGGCGACGGCGGGCAGTGGGACCAGTCCTTCGACGTACTTCGACACGGCCTGGGGCAACGTGCTGGCCAACCTCGAGAAGCGCTTCGTCGAGGGGCCGATCGACTGGTCGCCCTTCCTCAAGCAGATGAAGGCCTACCAGGACGCCGAGGACGCGAAAGAGGCCGCCGGGAAAAAACCCTGACGCATCAGTCGCTTTTGGCGTATAATGCTCGCGCAGCGGTGATTCAGTCTGTTCAGCAGTAACTCAAGTACCGCCGGTCTCCGGCGCCACTTTTCAGTTCCCGTCTGGTCAATCTGTGTCGCCTGCGGTACGCGGGCATCCCCGCATTTTTACAATTTGTTAAGGAATCAAACATGGCAATCGGAACGGTCAAGTGGTTCAACGACTCCAAGGGCTTCGGCTTCATCACCCCTGAAGGTGGTGGCGAGGATCTCTTCGCGCACTTCTCGGAAATCCAGGCGGCGGGCTTCAAGACGCTGAAGGAAAACCAGAAGGTCGAGTTCGAAGTCAAGATGGGCCCGAAGGGCAAGCAGGCCACGGCGATCAAGCCGCTGTAAGCCTGCCCCTCGCAGCACATGGAAACGGCAGCCTTCGGGCTGCCGTTTTTTCGCCCCCGATTCGCTGCGCGGCCGAACCCATCCCGTCCGGAGGGATTGCGTGACCGCCAGTCGTCAAGCCGGACGCACGGCGTCGATCGCCATCGCGTTGGCATCCCTGGCGCCGTGCCCGGCCGCGATGAGCCGATCCATCCGGGCCGCGATGGCAGGCAGCGCCGCCATGGGCCCGTCCCCGATGGTCTCGAGCATCAGCCCGACATCCTTGCGCGCCATGGCCAGTTCCCAGCTCGCGGCGAAGTTGCCCTTCACCATGTTCCCCCCGCGTCTCGCCACCATCTCGTTCAGGTCGAGCTGCCCCAGCAGCTTGATGGCATCCGCGGAATCGACGCCGCTCGCCCGGGCCATGGCGAGGACGTCCGCCGTCATGGCGATGATGCCGACGATCATCGCGTTGCCGAAGAGCTTGTTCAGGGCCGCCAGGTCGGGGCGTTCGCCCATGAACTCCAGGCGTCCCGTCATCCTGGCCAGGTCGCCCTGGACCCGTTCGAAGAGCTCCCGGGGCCCGGCGACCATCATCGAGCCTTTCGCATCCCGCGCGGCCGCCGGCCCCATGAAGACCGGGCAGTGCAGGTAGTTCAACCCCTCGGAGCGCAGGCGTTGGGCCCGCTCGGCGGTGGATTTCGGCAGCGTCGTGGTGTGGTCGATCAGCACGGCGTCAGCGGAGAGGCCCGGGCGCGCGGCCGACAGGACTTCCTCGACGACGGCGTCATCGCGCAGCACCAGGTGAACCCGGGATGCGCCGCGAACCGCTTCGGCCGGGGTCGAGGCGGGCTTGACGCCGAACCGGGCGAGGGCGAGCGCCTTGTCCGGTGAGCGATTCCAGGCCGTGACGGCATCACCACGCCTTGCGGCAGCCTCGGCGAATGCGCCGCCGAGCAATCCGGTTCCGAGAAAAGCTATGTTCGCCATGAGTGATTTCCCAAGAATTTGCCCGGGCTCTTCAGCGCAGGCGCCATCGAATGACCGATTTTCCGTCCGTGCTCCAAGGGTACTACTCCGCGGGGACCTGCCGGCAGCGTGCGGTGTCCCCCGCGCCCATGCGATAGACTGGCGCCCCCGAAGATTGGCGAAGGTGTTTCATGGCATTCGACCCGCAAGCCGCAGCCGCAGCCCTCATCGATGCGCTCGGCGCCCAGACGCTCGCGAAGGCGGCGGCCTATACGGCGGGAAAGCACTGGCTCCTGCTCTGGAACCTGGTGGTCGGCGGCCTCGTCGCCTGGGCGATCGTCCGCTCGGGGCTCCTGGACAAGGTCGACGCCCGGCTCGCGCGGCGCGGCGCCAACGCCCGGGCTTTCGTGGCGGGCATCGTCTATTTCCTGGCGTCCTCATTGGTGACGCTGCCGTGGGCGGTCTATACCGACTGGTGGCGCGAGCGGGACTACGGACGCACCAGCCAGCCGCTCGGGGACTTCCTCGGGCAGGCCGCGCTCTCCACCGTGATCTCCTCGGTCATCGGCGCGCTCTTCTTCGTCGGGGTCTACGCGCTCATCCGGAGGACGGGAGCCCGGTGGTGGCTATGGTCGGGCGGGCTCACGGTCGCGACGGCGTCCGTGCTGATGCTGGCCGCCCCGATCTTCATCGAGCCCTTGTTCAACGACTTCAAGCCGGTGCCCCCGGGCGAAGTGAGGACCGCCCTGGAGGCGATGGCAAAAGGGGCCGGCGTCCCGTCCGACCGCCTGTTCGTCTACGACGGCTCGCGGCAGTCGAACAACTTCACCGCCAACGTCGCCGGGCCTGGGCGGGACGGCGCGCATCGCGATCTCCGACGTCGCCTTCAAGGGCGCCTCGCTCGACGAGGTGAAGGCCGTGACGGGCCACGAGATCGGCCACTACGTGATGAACCACGTATGGCGGGGGATCGCCATGATTTCGGCGCTCGTCATGGTCGCCTTCCTGCTCGCCGACCGCCTGTTCCCCGTCTTCGCGCGCGCCTTCGGCAGCGGCGCCGCGCTGGCCGACCCGCGCGGCCTCCCGGTCGTGCTGTTCATGGTGTCGCTGTTCCTGTTCCTCGCCACGCCGGTGATCAACGCCCATAGCCGCCTCTCGGAGACCGAGGCCGACCGGTATTCGCTGGAAACCGTGAACCTGCCCGACGCGCTCGCCACGGCGCTCGTGAAGACCGCGGAGTACCGCGACCCGCGGCCCCGCCCGCTGCAGGAGTCGATCTTCTACACCCATCCCTCGGTGGAGCGGCGCGTGCTGGCGGCGATGCAGTGGAAGGCGTCGCACCCGATGGGCGGATCGCCCTCGGGGACGCGGTAGGCCCGGCAGAAGGCGGCCCCGCCGTTCTTCCCGCTACTTCCGCGCCTTCCTCGCGCCCTTCGCGGCAGCCACCTGCGCCCGGTACGCGTCGAGTTCCGCGCGGCCCGCCTTGCCCATCGCCACGAGCGTCTTCTCCCAGCCCTTGCGGCGGCCCTTGAGGGCGTCCACGATCGATTCGGCGATCACCAGGTTGCGGTACCACTTCGCGTTCGCCGGCACGACCGTCCACGGGCGCGTGCTTCGCCGCCGTCCTGGAGATCGCGTCCTCGTAGGCTCGCGTGTACTCGTCCCAGTAGTCGCGCTCCTTCCAGTCGTTGGGATTGAGCTTCCACGCCGTCTGCGGCGACTCCTCGCGCTCGAGCAGACGCTGCTCCTGCTCCTCCTTGGTGATGTGCAGGAAGTACTTGAGGACGATCGTGCCGTGCTCGGCCAGCAGCTCCTCGAAGTCGCGGATGTGGCCGAAGCGCTCCTTCCAGATCGTCTTCGGCGCGAGGTCGTGCACGCGCACGACCAGCACGTCCTCGTAGTGCGAGCGGTTGAAGATCGCGAACTCGCCCAGCCGCGGCGCGTGGCGATGCACGCGCCAGAGGAAGTCGTGCTGGCGCTCCTCCGAGCGTGGGCACGCCGAAGGCGGTGACGGCCACGCCGCGCGGATCGAGGCAACCCACCACGTGCTTGATGGTGCCGTCCTTGCCGGCGCGTGTCGCGCCCCTGCAGCACCACGAGGACGCTGTTCACCTTGGCCGCGTAGAGGGCCTCCTGGAGCTCGAAGAGCTCGCTCCCCGAGCGTGGCGAAGCGCTTCTCGGCCTTCTCGCGGGTCATGCCCTTCGGGGGATCCGCGGAGATGCCGTCGAGGCGGACTTTCCTGCCGGGCTTGTCGAAGACGGTGGTGGCCATGCGAGCCTCCCTGGGTGCGGCGTGGTCGATACCTAGTCCGCGAATCCCGCCACGGACTTGAGCGATCCCTGCAGCACGCGGCCGGTGCGCGCCCGGTTGCCGCGATAGTTCTCCAGCTCCGCCGGCGAGACGCTCACGATCGAGACCTTGTCGCCGCGGCCCTTGCCCTTCACCTTGAACGCGCCGGAGACCGCGCGCGCGCCGAGGAGCGCCTCGCCTTCGTGCAGGCGCATGAGGATCACGCCCTTGCCGCCGCCGGAGAGCTCGTTCACTTCCGCCAGCGGGAAGACGAGGAGGCGCCCCTCGCGCCGACAGCGTCGCGATCTCGGCGGCGCCCTCGCGGATCGTCTCCGGCGCCAGGCACTTCTCGCCCTCGCCCACGTTCATGAAGGCCTTGCCCGCGCGCTGCCGCGTGACGAGGTCCTTCAGCTGGCAGCGCAGCCCCGTGCCGCCGCTGGAGGCGAGCAGCAGCCGCGTCTCCGGGTCGCCCGCCACCACGCCGACGATGCGCGTGCCGGCGAGATCGACGAGCGAGGTCGCGGGGACGCCGTCGCCCTTGCCGCCGGGCAGGTCCAGCGCGCGCACGCTGTAGGTGCGGCCGTTGGCGCCGACGAGCACGATCGGATGGACGCTGCGCGTCTCGATGACCGCGAGCGGCCCGTCGCCTTCCTTCCACGAAAGCGTGGAGGCGTCGATGCCGTGCCCCGTGCGCGTGCGCAGGAACCCGTTGCGCGAGCAGATCACGGTGATGGGCTCGTCGGTGAGCGATTCCACCGGCGCGGCCGCGGCGCGCTCCGCCGCCTCGATCGTCGTGCGGCGCCTGTCGCCGAAGCGCTCGCCGTCGGCCGTCACTTCCTTCACGGCGAGCTTGCGGCGCGCGCCCTCGCTCGCCAGCAGCTTCTCCAGCTCGCCCTGCTCCGCCTTGAGCTCCTTGATCTCGCGCTCGATCCTGATGCCCTCGAGCTTCGCGAGCTGGCGCAGGCGGATCTCGAGGATGTCCTCGGCCTGGCGCTCGGAGAGCGCGAACTTCTCCATGAGCGCGGGCTTCGGCTCGTCGGCGTCGCGGATGACCTTGATCACCTTGTCGATGTTGAGGAAGGCGATCATGCGGCCGTCCAGGATGTGCAGGCGGTCCACCACCTCGGCCTGCCGGTGCCGCAGGCGCCGCTCGAGCGCCTCCAGCCGGAAGGCGGCCCACTCGCGGATCCAGTGCGCGAGCCCGGCCTGCCGCGGCCGCCCCTCCCGGTCGATCGCCACCAGGTTCATGGGCGCGTTCGATTCCAGCGAGGTGTGCGCGAGCAGCAGGTTCATGAGCTCCTCGGGCAGCGACGCGCGAGCTGCGCGGCTCGAAGAGCGAGGCGCACGGGATGCTCGCGGTCGGAATCGTCGCGCGCGCGTCTCCAGCACGCCGAGCACGGCGGACTTGAGCGCCAGCGCCTCGGCCGACACCGTCTTCTTGCCGGCGCGCGGCTTCGGGTTGGTGAGCTCCTCGATCTCCGCGAGCACCCGGGCCGCGTTCGTGCCCGGCGGCATCTCGGTCACCGCGACGCGGTACTGGCCGCGCGCGAGCTTCTCGACCGTCCAGCGCGGCGCGCACGCGCACGGAGCCGCGGCCCGTCTCGTAGGCCTTCGCGATCTCCTCCGGCGGCGAGATGATCTGCCCGCCGCCCGGGAAGTCGGGCCCGGGGATGGAGGCGAGGATCTCGGCGTCGGTCGCCTTGGCGCTCTTCAACGCGACCACGCACGCCTCGACCACCTCGCCCATGTTGTGCGGCGGGATCTCGGTGGCCATGCCCACGGCGATGCCCGAGGCGCCGTTGAGGATGCGCGATGGGCAGCCGCGCGGGCAGCAGCCGCGGCTCCTGGAGCGAGCCGTCGTAGGTCGGGATGAAGTCGACGGTGCCGCGCTCCAGCTCCGCGAGCAGGATCTCCTCCGCGAAGGCCGTGAGCCGCACCTCGGTGTAGCGCATGGCCGCCGCGCCGTCGCCGTCGCGCGAGCCGAAGTTGCCCTGCCCCTGGATGAGCGGGTAGCGCAGCGTGAAGTCCTGCGCCATGCGCACCGCCGCCTCGTAGACCGCGGAATCGCCGTGCGGGTGGAACTTGCCGATCACGTCGCCCACGATGCGCGCGGACTTCTTGAACGGCGCGTCGTGGCGGTTGCCGAGCTCGCGCATCGCGTAGAGGATGCGGCGCTGCACGGGCTTCTGGCCGTCCTCGATGGCCGGCAGCGCGCGGCCCTTCACCACGCTCATCGCGTAGGCGAGGTAGGCGCTCTCGGCGAACTGCGCGAGCGGGACGTCGCCCTCTCCCGACGCGGGGCGGGCCCGGCGGCTTCGGCGGCGTCGGCGGCGGAGCGGTAGTCGAACAGGTCGGGCGTCTTGGTGTCGAGCATGGCTCTTCCTGATCAGATTACGTTTTCCTAATCCGATTACTTTCGTTCTAGATGTCGGCCTCGACGAGGTTGCCGCGCTCTTCCATCCAGCTGCGGCGCGAGGCGGCCTCGCCCTTGCCCATGAGGAGCGTGAACATCCGGTGCGTGTCGGACAGCACTTCCGGCGACACGGTGAGCGGAAGCAGCCGGCGCGTGTCCGGGCTCATCGTCGTCTCGCGCAGCTCCTCGGGGTTCATCTCGCCCAGGCCCTTGAAGCGGCCGACGTGGACGGCGCTTTCGCGCACCTTCTCGTCCGCGAGCTTGAGCGAGGATCGCGTCGCGCTCCGCCTCGTCCAGCGCGTAGAGGCGGCGCTCGGGGCGGCTCTTGCCCTGGGCGTCGACCTTCACGCAGTAGAGCGGCGGCTGCGCGACGAACACGTGCCCGCTCGCCAGCAGCCCCGGGAAATGCCGGAAGAAGAGCGCCAGCAGCAGCGTCTGGATGTGCGAGCCGTCGACGTCCGCGTCGGCCATGATGATGACCTTGCCGTAGCGCAGGCCCGCGAGCGCCTTGCCCGCCTCCTGCGAGGCCGTGCGGCTCGATGCCGAGGGCGACGGCGATGTCGTGCACCTCGTTGTTGGCGTAGATCTGCGTGGGGTCGACCTCGAAGGTGTTGAGGATCTTGCCGCGCAGCGGAAGGATCGCCTGGAAGTGGCGGTCGCGCCCCTGCCGGGCGGAGCCGCCGGCCGAATCGCCCTCGACGAGGAAGAGCTCGTTGCGCGCGATCTCCTCGCTCTCGCAGTCGGTGAGCTTGCCGGGCAGCACCGCGACCCCCGAGCCGCGGCGCTTCTCGGTGGCCTTGCCGGCCTTCTGGCGCGCCACCGCCGCCCGGATCGCGAGCTCGGCGATCTTCTTGCCGACCTCGACGTGCTGGTTGAGCCAGGCGTCCAGCGGGTCCTTCAGGCGCGAGGCCACCAGCTTCACGGCGTCGCGCGAGTTGAGCTTCGCCTTCGTCTGCCCCTGGAACTGCGGGTCGAGCATCCGCGCGGAAAGGACGAAGCGCAGGTTCTTCCACACGTCCTCGGTCTGCAGCGTGACGCCGCGCGTGAGGAGCTCGTGGTGCAGGCAGAACTCGCGGATGGAATCGAACACGCCGGACTTGAGGCCCGACTCGTGGGTGCCGCCCTCGACGGTGGGGATGAGGTTCACGTAGGACTCGCCGCCCCCGCCGCCCTCGCACCACGCGAGCGCCCAGGCCGCGCCCTCGCCCTGCGCGAACTGGGGATCGCCCTCGCCGCAGTAGGACTCGCCCACGATCACGGGGCTCACCACACCCTCCTCGCCCGCGAGGCTTTCCTGCAGGTAGGCGGCCATGCCGCCCTCGTACTTCCACTCGACCGTCTCGCCCGTGGCCTCGTCGGCCAGGCGCATGGCGAGGCCCGGGCAGCAGCACCGCCTTGGCGCGCAGCAGGTGCTCGAGCTCGCTGCGCTTGATCCGGTCGCTGTCGAAGTACTTCGCGTCCGGCCAGGCGCGCACCCAGGTGCCGGTCTGCTTCGCGGGGGCCGTGCCCGTCTTCTTCAGCTTGTCGACGAGGAAGCCGTCCTCGAAGGCGAGCGCCCAGGCCGCCCCGTCGCGCTTCACGCGCACTTCCAGCCGCTTCGAGAGCGCGTTGGTGACCGAAACGCCCACGCCGTGCAGGCCGCCCGAGAAGGCGTAGGCGGCTCCGCCCGTCTTCTTGTCGAACTTGCCGCCGGCGTGCAGGCGCGTGAACACCACCTCGACCGTGGGCACCTTCTCCTCGGGGTGCGGGCCCACGGGAATGCCGCGGCCGTCGTCCTCCACGCTCACGGAGCGGTCGGCGTGCAGCGTCACGGTGATCGTCTTCGCCGCGCCGGCGAGCGCCTCGTCGGCGGCGTTGTCGACGACTTCCTGGATGATGTGGAGCGGCGTGTCGGTCCGGGTGTACATCCCCGGGCGTTCCTTGACGGGCTCGAGGCCCTTCAGGACGCGGATGCTTCTTTCGTCGTAGCGGGAGGCCATGCGGGAGTTTCGTGTGGCGAATCCGCCATTTTACGGATAAAGGGGTCAGATTACTTTGCACAGTTCTGATGCCGAAGTTAACCTGACACCTTCCGTTCAGCGCTGGACGTCGATCACCTTGACCTTGACCTTGCGCTCCTTGCCTTCCCGGACCACGGTGAGTTCGGCGACGTTGTCGATGCCGGCGCGGTCCAGCTCCGCGGCAAACGTGCCCATGTGCTCCACGGGCCGGCCGTTCACGGCGACGATGATGTCGCCCACCTCGCCCGTGCGCCGGTCCACCGCGACGAGCCCGGCCTTGTCGCCGCGGCATGCCCTTCACCACCTCGGCGATGACCACGCCCGTGAAGCCCGCGCGCGCCGCGAGCGTCGGGTCCACCGCGCGGATGCCGATGCCGGGGAGCGACGCCTTGCCGCGCGCGATGAGCTGGGGAACGATCCGGTTCACGAGGTCCACGGGGATCGCGAGGCCCACGCCCGCGGACGCCCCGGAGGTCGACCGGATCGCGGTGTTCACGCCGATGAGCCGCCCGGCGCTGTCGATGAGCGGCCCGCCGGAATTGCCCGGGTTCACGGCCGCGTCGGTCTGGATGGCGCCGGCGATCTCGCGGAACTCGGAGGTCGGGAGGTTGCGGTCCAGCGCGCTCACGATGCCCGAGGTGAGCGTGCGCGACAGCCCGAAGGGGTTCCCGATGGCGTACACCGTCTGCCCGATGCGCACTTCCCGCGACGAGCCCAGCGGGATGGGCTTCATGTTCTTCGGCACCTCCGCGAGCTTCACCACGGCGAGGTCGTAGTCGGAAGCCGCGCCGACGAGCGTGGCCGCGATGGGCTTGCCCGCGTCCAGCTGCACCCAGACGTTGCGCGCGCCCCGGAGCACGTGGAAGTTGGTCACCACGTGGCCGGCCGCGTCCCACACGAACCCGCTGCCCGCGCCCTGCGCCACCTCCGCCGTGAAGAGCCCCGTGCGGGCCAGCCGCTCGGTGGTGATGTAGGCGACCGACGGCGCGGCCGATTCGAACAGGCTCACGACGGATTGTTCCTGGGGCGGCAGGGGCCCGCGCGGCGTCACGCGTGCGCGGCTCGGGCACGCCGTTGCGCTGCGCCCAGGGCGAGAGCGCGGTGGCGGCCGCCAGGAGGGCGGCGGCGACGAGGAGGGGCTTCTTCATGAGGGGCTTTCTGCGTGGGGCAACCGGCATTAGATCGTGGCGCCGGCCGCCCGGTTCAAGGGGGTCAGTCGAGGGGCGTGGATTCGAAGGCCGGCAGCGCCTCGGCCTGCGTGGAGTACCGGGCCAGCGCCGGGTGCTTCCAGGCCGGCACGAGCTCCGGATGGTAGAACTGCGAGAACCGCCAGGCCACGGCCGTCGCGACGTCGGCCGCGTTCGGCCCCTCGCCCTGCAGCCAGGGGTTCGCCCGCCCCGCCGCGTCCTCCAGCGCCGCGAAGGCCGCGAGCGTCTGCCCGAGCGAGCGCTCGTACCACGGCTCGTGGCGCTTCTCCGGCGGGCGCTGCTCGCGCTCGTAGATGAGCGAGACGGACTTGTCGCAGGCGGCGAGCGCGAGTCCCACGAGCCGCAGCGCCTCGCGCCTCGCGTCGCCCGCGAGCGGCATGAGGCGCCGCTCGGGCGGCACCAGGCCCTCGAGGTAGTCGAGGATGAGCGTGGAGTCCATGAGGACCGTGCCGTCGTCGCACACGAGCGTGGGCGCCTTCACCACCGGGTTGATGCCCCGGAACTGGTCGAAGTTGCGGAAGACCGAGAGGGACCGGTGCTCGAAGGGCAGGCCCATCAGCTTCAGGGAAATGGCGACGCGGCGGACGTAGGGCGAATCGAGCATGCCGATGAGCTGCATGGCGGCCTCCGGGCAAGGGCGAGGCGGAATTCTGCCCCAGAATCGGTCGCGGGGCGCGCGGCAACGGGTGTCGCGGAGGAATCAGGCCCGGGCGCGCAACCGGCGCAGGCGCTTGCGGATGGCTTCCAGCATCGCGATGTTGCGCTCGAGTTCCTCCTCGACCGTCACGATCGAGCGCTCCAGCGCCGTGCATTCGACGATGATGCGGCGCCAGTCCATCGGGTCGCGGGTGTCCTCGGCCCGGTGCTCGAGATCGTCCAGCTGCAGTCGAAGGTGGTCCAGGTTCATCGCGCGCGACTCCGCGAACCCATTTTCCCCTCGCCCGCGCGCCCGGTCTTGCGCCAGCGCAACGTTCCGGTTCTAGCGGCGCGTGACGAGCGCCACGCCCGCGCAGGTGACCGCGATGCCCGCGGCCGTGAGGGCCGTCGGCACGACGCCGTACATCCCCCACTCGAGCGCCACCGCCACCAGGGGCGTGAGGTAGAGGAGGCTCGTCACCCGCGTCGCGTGCCCGCGCCGCATGAGGAAGTGCAGCGCGCTCACCGCGAAGATCGAGGCGAAGATCACGAGGAAGGCGATGGCCGCGAGGAGCTCCCAGGCCCAGCGCACGGCGAAGCCCTCCACGGCCCAGGCGAGCGGGACCAGCACCACGAAGTTCGAGGCGAACTGCACCACGGCCGCCGAGCGCAGGTCCGCGTGCGGGCAGAACGCCCGCTGGTAGAGGGTGGCGGCGGTGATCGCCGCGAGCGATACCGTCACCGCCACGAGGCTCGCGGTGGTGACCGCGCGGACGTCCACCTTGTGCCACACCACGAGCGCCACGCCGGCGAGCCCGGCCGCAACACCCACCCACTGGCGCGCGACGAGGCGCTCGCCCAGGAAGCGCGAGGAGATCACGGCCGTCACGAGGGGCTGGGTGCCGAGGAGGAGCGCCGTGACGCCCGCCGACATGCCGAGGTACTGCGAGTAGTGGCTGCCACCGAGGCTCACGGCATGCATGAGGAGCCCCGCCACCACGACGTGCGCCCACTGCGCGCCGCTCGCGGGCCACGCGGGCTTCAGGAGTGCGGCGAGCGGGACGAGGATCGCCAGGCCGAAGGCGAAGCGCAGCGCGAGGAAGGTGAAGGGCGCGGCGTACTGCAGCCCCGCCTTGGTCGCGAGGAAGCCCGACCCCCACACGATCACGAAGTACCAGCCGAGCGCCGACTCGAAGGCCGGGCTCGTGCGGCCCAGCGCCATAGGGAAATTCCCGCGAAGGGATATTTCAGATTCTAGCAGCCGTCGCGTGGTCGATTGTCACAGCACCTTGAACCGCCACCGCACCGTGAGCGTCCCGCCGTTGCCGAACTCGCCCGGCAGTTTCACGGTCTGCTCGCCCGCCTGGTCGCGCCAGCCGCCCTTCAGCGCCACGGTGAACGGCTTGTCGTGCATGTTGCCGCTGCCCGAGGCGCTCACCCGGTAGAAGGCCTCCCGCTTGCGCGAGCCCCTGGGAATGGGCGTGTCGTAGGTGCCGTCGGGCTCGTCGCTCGTGATCGTCTCCGTGTAGGCCAGCATCGCGAGCGGCACCGGCAGGCCGATCGTGAGCGCGCCCTTCTCCGCGTCGAGCTCGACGGCCGAGATCCCCGCGGCGGCGCCCGCGTTGCCTTTCGATCGCGCGCCGGCCGGCACGGGCACTTCCCCCGAGCCCTTGCGCGTTTCCTCGCGCGTGCAGCGATGCCGGGCTTGCTCGTGCAGATCGGATCCGTCACCGACACCTTCACCAGCTCCTCGATCATGTAGGTGCCCTTCTGCGCGGTCGGGCGCCACGCCTGGTAGCGCATCGCGCCCGGGCTCGCGAGGGACTGTGCGTCCTTCTTCGCGGCGTTCATGGCGGCCATCTGCTTCGGGTCCTGCGCCATCGCGGCGCCCATCTTCTGGACCTCGCGCGAGATGCACGCCTCGTTCTCGCCGCACCGGGCCATGATCTTCTGGATGTCCATCTGCATCGGCGCCATCTGCGTGGCCACCGACTGCGCCTTCGCCTGCTTGCCGTGGAGCTGCGCCATCTGCGCGCCGTCGATCGCCTGCACGGTCGGCATCGCGGTGGGCGGTTGCGCCGCGAGCTGCGCCTCCAGGGTGAGGTTGCGCTTCACGCGCCACTCGTAGGGGTCGTACATGCCCTGGCTGCTCTTGCGGCCGCTGGAGGCGTAGAGGTAGTCGACCGTCAAGAGGGCCTTGGCGCCGGCGGGCGCGAAGGCATCGGCGGCCTCCCCGGAAGGCATGACGCGGAGACGAGGCCCATCACGAGGTGGTGGATTCTCACGGCGTCGGCAGGAGGCAGAAGGCCCATGCATACGAGACCGTGCTGTAGACGGGCGGAAGCACCGGGCCGGTGTCGGCGAAGGCGATGGCGATGCGCGCGGCGAAGCGCGTGGGGCGATGGGGAGTGCGGGTCATGGCGGTCTCCGGAAGGGGTTCCCAATCCGCCAAACGCAATCCCGCCGGAAATCACGCCAACCGCGTGGACCTACGCCGCCGCCAGCCTCCGCAACGCCTTCTCGCAGCGCTCCCGGGCGGCCGCGAATTCGCGCAGCTTGTACTCGGGCACGGCGCCCAGGCTGGGCTGCGCGGCGACGGCGTCCAGGAATTGCGCGACGTCCCCGAATTTCGACCGGGCCTCGAGGAGGAGCGCGACACGCTGCTCCCGGTCGAGCGCGCCGGACTCCGCGGTCGCGACCAGGGCATAGCCGAGGATCACCTTCGCCTCCGTGACCTGGATCCGCACATCCCGCAATCGCGAGGCCTCGGCCGGCAATCTGGCGGCGCTGGAAAGGACCTCACGGCACATCCGGATGGCCCGCGGGTGGTCCCGCAGCCGGTTCGCGACATCGGCGGCGCCGACGAGGAGCTCGAGGCGGCTCACGGCCATGGTGACGTCGTCGGGGTCCCGCTCGACCCGCTTCTCGACGAGCGCCACCGCCTCGCCCATCAGGGCGTTCGCCCGCGCAAGGTCTCCCTGCGCGGCGAGGTGGCGCGCGAGGACCATCGTGCTGGTCCGCTCCAGGCCCTCGCGCTGCGCGTCACCTGGTGCCTGCGCCTGCAGTTCCCGGGAAAGCGCCAGCGATCTCTCGAAATACGGAATGGACTCCGCCAGCCGGGGCTCGCCCTGCCCGGGCCCCGCGAGCATGACGCCTGCGTTCCTGTACAGGATCACCAGCCGGTCGCGCAGGGCCGCCCCGGGCGGCGCCTGGCTCGCCAGCCTTTCGAACTGCGCGATGGCCTCCAGGATCGTCGCCAGCAGCTCCGGCGTCCTCCCCGTCGACAGGGCGATGATGTGCGCCTCGCGGCCGCGGGTGAAGGCCGACAGCAGCTGGTCGTCGATGCTGGCGCCCGGCGTGGCCGAGATCCGCTCCGCGAACCCGACCGCCCGCCGGAATTCGCTGCGCCACCGCGGGTCGGTCACCTGGTAATAGGCGGCCGCGAGCGCGAAGCTCGTCCGCCAGTTTTCGCGCAGGGTGGCGATCTCGCCGGGCCTGAGCCGCTCCAGTTCCAGCAGCAGTGCCGCCGACTTCTCGAAGTTGCCGATCGAGGCGGCGAGGCTGCCGCGATTGGCCTCCCGCGGCTCGCCCTGGATGTTGGCGATGCTCCGGTAGGCCGAAGCGAGCTCCAGCATCAGCGCGGGATCGCGCCCCGGCTCGCGGGCCAGCGCGTCGAGATACTCGAGCGAGGTCGCGATCAGCATCTCGCGGGCGGCGAGGGATCCCGGGAGGTTCTCGATCTTCGCGTGGACCTCGAAGATGAAGGTGTTCGCGAGCTTGCGGACGTTGGCGAAGTGACGCTCGGCGCGCGCCTTCTCCGCCACCGCGACCCGCCGCTCCCGCTCGGCGACGACCAGCCCCGCCACGAGCGACACGAGGACGGTCGCGGCGAGGGCCAGCGGGAGCTTGTGGCGCACGGCGAAGCGCCCGCCCAGGTACCGCCAGGTGCCGGCGCGCGCCTTCACCGGGCGCTGCTGCAGGAAGGCGGCGATGTCGGCGTCGAGGAGCTCCACCGAGGCGTAGCGCTGGCCCGGGTCGCGGCGCATCGCCTTCAGCACGATGGCATGGAGGTCCGCGGTGAGCGACTGCCGCGAGGGGAGCGTCGAAGGGCCCTCGAGCAGCATCGCCTCGGTGAGCGGCTTTCCCTCGCGCACCGCGCGGTAGGGCGACACGCCGGTCACCAGCTCGTGCAGCATGACGCCGAGCGCGTAGATGTCCGTGGCCGTGGTGATGCCCTCGCCCGCGACCTGCTCGGGCGCCGCGTAGCGAAGCGTCATCATGCGGCCGCCCAGGCGCGTGAGCTCGCCGGTGGTGTCCGCGCCGGCGCCCTGCTCCACGAACTTGGCGATGCCGAAGTCGAGCAGCTTCACGACACCCGCCTCGTCGACGAGTACGTTGCCGGGCTTGAGGTCCCGGTGCACGACGAGGTGGCGGTGCGCATGGGCGACGGCGGCGAGCACCTGGCGCAGGAGCGCCAGGCGCTGCGGGATCGGGAGCGCTCGCGCCGCCGCGTGCTCGAGGAGCGTCTTGCCGAAGACGCACTCCATCGCGAGCCACGGCTGGCCCGAGTCGGCGACACCCGCGTCGTAGAAGCGGGCGATGTGGGGATGCTCGAGGCGCGCGAGGATGTCGCGCTCCCGGCCGAAGCGCTCGCGCCACACGTCGCCATGCTGGAGCATCCCCGGCAGCTTGAGCGCCACCTCGCGCTGCACGCGCCCGTCCACCTGGCGGGCCAGCCACACCTCGCCCATGCCCCCGCGCCCGAGGGGGCGCACGAGCTCGAACGGGCCCATCCGAAGGCCCGCGACGTGGGTGCTCGACCAGCCGGGCAGCGGGGCGAACCGCGGCACCGTCTCCAGCTCGCCGGAGCGCTCGCCGCGCTCGTGGGACTCGATGAGCCTGCGCAACAGCGGCGCCGCGCCGGGATGCGTGGCGTCGAGGCCCGCGAGCCAGGCGTCGCGCTCGGCCGGCGCCATGTCGAGGGCCGCCGACAGCAGCGGCTCGACTTCCCGCCAGCGCTCGGGCGTGAGCTTCAGGCGGGCTCGTCCGCGATGAGCGTGAGCAGCAGCGCGCGCGCCTTCTGCCATTCGCGCGTCACGGTGCGCCTGGAGACCGCGAGCGCCCCGGCGATCTCGTCCTCGGTCATGCCGCCGAAGAAACGCATCTCCACCAGCCGCGCGAGCGCCGGGTCGAGCCGCGCGAGGTCGTCCAGCGCATCGTTCACGGCCTCCACGTCGACCGTGGCGGCGATGCCTGCCACCGACGCGGTATCGAGCGTCACGATCTCCTTGTCGCCCCCGCGGCGAAGCGCGCGCTGCTCGCGCACGAGGTCGACCACGATGCTGCGCAGCACGCGCGAGGAGTAGGCGAAGAACTGCAGCCGGTCGGCGATGGCGATGTCGGGGCCGCCCGCGAGCTTGACGTAGCTGTCGTGGACGAGGGCGGTGGTCTCGAGCGCGCCCTGCAGGCCGCTGCCGCGCAGCCGCGCGTGGGCGATCTTCTTGAGCTCCGGGTAGTACGCCGCGAAGGCCCGGTCGAGCGCGGAGTTGTCCCGCTCGTCGACCGCCCGCAGCGCCTCCGCGACTTCCGTCCTGCCGGCCCGGGAGGTCATCGCCGCGCGCTACTGCCCGGCCTCGTCGCCGACGAACATGTCAGTACCTCGCGTTGCCCGGCGTGCGCGGGAACGGAATGACGTCGCGCACGTTGGCCAGGCCCGTCACGTAGGCGACGGTGCGCTCGAAGCCCAGGCCGAAGCCCGCGTGCGGGACGGTGCCGTAGCGGCGCAGGTCGCGGTACCAGCCGTAGGCCGCCGGGTCGAGGCCCGTGGCCGTGATGCGCGCATCCAGCACGTCGAGCCGCTCCTCGCGCTGGCTGCCGCCGATGATCTCGCCGATGCCCGGCGCCAGCACGTCCATCGCCGCCACCGTGCGGCCGTCCTCGTTCAGGCGCATGTAGAACGCCTTGATCTCCTTGGGGTAGTTCATGAGGATCACGGGCTTGCCGACGTGCTTCTCGGCGAGGAAGCGCTCGTGCTCGCTCTGGAGGTCCATGCCCCACTTCACCGGGAACTCGAACTTCTCCTTCGTGCCCTCGAGCGCCTTGATGGCCTCGGTGTAGTCCATGCGCTCGAAGTCGGCGCCGACCATCGACTCGAGCTTGGCGATGACGCCCTTCTCGATGCGCTCCTCGAAGAAGGCCATGTCGTCGGCCCGCTCCTCGAGGACGGCCTTGAAGATGTACTTCAGGAGCGCCTCGGCGAGCGACGCGTCGTCGGCGAGGTCCGCGAACGCGATCTCCGGCTCGATCATCCAGAATTCCGCGAGGTGCCGGCTGGTGTTGGAGTTCTCGGCGCGGAACGTGGGGCCGAAGGTGTAGACCTTGGAGAGCGCCATGCAGTAGCTCTCGACGTTCAACTGCCCCGACACGGTGAGGAACGCCTCGCGGCCGAAGAAGTCCTGGGCGAAGTCGACCTTCCCGTCGGGCGTGCGGGGCAGGTTCGCGAGGTCCAGCGTGGAGACGCGGAAGAGCTCGCCCGCGCCCTCGGCGTCGCTCGCCGTGATGATGGGGGTGTTCACCCACACGAAGCCCTGCTCGTGGAAGAAGCGGTGGATCGCCATGGCGAGCGTGTGGCGCACGCGCGTGCAGGCGCCGATCACGTTGGTGCGCGGGCGCAGGTGCGCGACCTCGCGCAGGAACTCCATCGTGTGCGGCTTGGGCTGGATGGGGTAGGTGTCGGGGTCGTCCACGCGGCCCACGACGCGGATGTCGGTCGCCTGCATCTCGAAGGGCTGGCCCTTCGCGGGCGAGGCAACGATGGTGCCCACCGCCTCGATCGCGCAGCCGGCCGTGAGGTGCACGACCTCGGTGGCATAGTTGGCCAGCGCGTTCGTGGCCACGATCTGCACCGGGTGGAAGCACGAGCCGTCGGAGAGGTGGACGAAGGACAGGCCCGCCTTGGAGTCGCGCCGGGTGCGCACCCAGCCGCGCAGGGTGACGGGTTCGCCCGCGGGGGCCTTGCCGGAGAGGATGGTCTTGCAGGAGAGCGATTTCATGGAGGATGCTTTGTTTTGCCGGATCTGGAACCCGGATTCTAGAGGAAGCCATGAAAACCGCCCTGCCCGCCCTCCTTGCCGCCGTCTCGGCTGGCGGCGATCGCCGCCTCCTACCCCGTCGAGGTGGAGCCCGAGATGAACGGCCTCGCCATCAAGGTGCTGACCTCGAGCGGCGTCCCGCTGGTCGTCACCTTCGTGAGCGAGGAGAAGGCCGACGCCACCTGCACGGCCGAGGTCGCCTCCGGCCTGGACACGCCCCAGAAGCGCACCGTCACGGCGAAGGCGGGCAAGTCGACGGCCATCCCGATCACCCTCGTCTCGACGCCCAACCGCGTGCGCGTGAAGGCGACCTGCGTCAGGAAGCAGGTGAAGTAATGACGTGCTCCCCGCGCTCGAACACCACCTGCGCGCGGCCGACGATGAGCGGGTCGAGCGCGCCGATGAGCTCGGGGTTCTTGTTCGTGTAGTGCAGCTTGTGCAGGAGGTAGCGCATGGCGGAGATGCGCGCGCGCTTCTTGCAGTCGCTCTTGATCACGATCCACGGGGCGTCGGTCGTGTCCGTGTGGAAGAACATCGCCTCCTTGGCCCCCGTGTACTCGTCCCACTTGTCGAGCGAGGCCTTGTCGATCGGCGAGAGCTTCCACTGCTTGAGCGGGTGGACCTCGCGCTCCTTGAACCGGCGGCGCTGCTCGCGCCGGCTCACCGAGAACCAGAACTTGAAGAGGTGGATGCCCTGGCGCACCAGCATGCGCTCGAACTCCGGGGCCTGGCGCATGAACTCCTGGTACTCGCCCTCGGTGCAGAAGCCCATCACGCGCTCCACGCCCGCGCGGTTGTACCAGCTGCGGTCGAAGAGCACGATCTCGCCCGCGGTGGGCAGGTGCTCCACGTAGCGCTGGAAGTACCACTGCCCGCGCTCCTCGATCGTCGGCTTCTCGAGGGCCACCACGCGCGCGCCGCGGGGGTTCAGGTGCTCCATGAAGCGCTTGATCGTGCCGCCCTTGCCGGCGGCGTCGCGCCCCTCGAAGATCACGACGACGCGCTGCCCCGTCTCCTTCACCCACGCCTGCAGCTTGAGGAGCTCCACCTGCTGGCGGTACTTCTGCCGCTCGTAGCTCTTGCGCGAGAGCAGGTTCTTGTAGGGATAGCCGCCGTCCTGCCAGTTGTCCGCGAGCTCGCGGTCGGCGTGCCGGCGCGCGAGGTTGTCGAGCCCCTGCTGCTGCTCGAGCACGGAACGCAGGATCCGCGTCGCGTCGCCCGGGTTCACGCCTTCCAGCAGGTCGCGGATGGCGCCGGCCGTCACCTCGTCGGCCGCCGCTCCCGCCTGGTCGGTCGTGTAGGCCTCGATGGCATCGCGCTCGAGGACCGGCGCCGTGTCGCCCGCGTCGGCGCGGCGAACCGGGTCCTTCGCGATCCTCGCGCGCGCCTTTCGTGCCGGGGGTTTCGCGGCGGGACGTCGGGGCGTCTTCTTGCGGGCGATCACGGGGCGGGTCGACGACATGGCATCCTCTTGATCAATGGGGTCAGGTTACTTTGCACCGGTAAGGTGCAAAGTAACCTGACCCCATTATCCAGCCACTGATCGGCGTCAACGCCCCTAGTCGGCGGGGGCGCCCGAGCGCTGGTCGAAGGCGGCGGTCACCGGGCCGCGCCCGGAGTAGCGGTCCAGCGCCAGGTAGATCACCGGCGTGATGTAGAGCGTCACCGCCTGGGACAGGAGCAGGCCGCCCACCACCGCGAGGCCGAGGGGCTGGCGCAGCTCCGCGCCGGCGCCCAGGCCGAGCGCGATGGGCAGCGACCCCATGAGCGCGGCCGAGGTCGTCATCATGATCGGCCGGAAGCGCAGGATGCACGCCTCCCGGATCGCGGCCGCGGGCGCGAGGCCGCGGCTCCTCTGCGCGTCGAGGGCGAAGTCGATCATCATGATCGCGTTCTTCTTCACGATGCCGATGAGCATCAGCACGCCGATCATCGCGATGATGGACAGGTCCAGGTTGAACGCCCACAGCGTGATGAGCGCGCCCACCGCCGCCGACGGCAGCCCCGCCAGGATCGTGATCGGGTGGATGTAGCTCTCGTAGAGGACGCCCAGCAGCACGTAGATCACGAGCAGCGCCGTCACGATGAGCCACACCTGGCTCGCCTGGGAGGCCTGGAAGGCCGCCGCGTCGCCGCCCCACCCGGTGATGACCGATGCCGGCAGGTTCGCCTCCGCCTTGTAGCGCTCGAGCTTCTTCGACGCCTCGCCGAGCGACGCGCCGGGCCCGAGGTTGAAGGCGATCGTGATCGCCTCGCAGCTGCCCCTGGTGGTTGATGGAGACCGGGCCCACGCGCCGCTCCACGCTCGCGATCGAGGCGAGCGGCACGAGCGCGCCGCCCTTGGCGCGCAGGTAGATCTTGGAGAACGCGCTCTCGTCGCGCCGGTCCGGGTCGCCCGCCTGCAGGATCACCTGGTAGGAGTCGGTCGCGGTGTAGATCGTGGACACCTGCCGCTCCCCGAAGGCGGAGTAGAGGGCGCTGCGGATGTCCTGGATCTGGACGCCGAGCGCGTTGGCCTTGTCGCGGTCGATGGTGAGCTGCGCCTGGAGGCCGCGCATCTGCGAGTCGCTCGTCACGTCCCGGTAGACCGGGTCGGCGCGCATGAGCGCCATGATGCGCGCGGCGCCGTCCTGCAGGCCGCGGTCGTCCACGCTCTTGAGGACGTACTGGTAGCGCGCCTTGCTGATGCGCCCGCCCAGCCGCAGGTTCTGCAGCGGCGTGAAATAGGCGCTCACGCCCGGGATCTTCCGCACGTCGCGCCGCAGCGTCTCCAGCACCGCCTCCATGCGCGGGCGCTCGCCCAGGGGCTTCAGGTTGATGAAGATGCGGCCCGTGTTGGAGTCGGAGGCGTTGACGATCACCGTCTCCACGGCGGGGTTGTCGCCGATCGCCTTGCCGACCTTCTGCAGGAGGTCGGTCATGGCGGGGAAGGAGATGTCCTCCACGGCCTCGGCGACGACGATGATCTGCCCGAGGTCCTCGGTGGGGAAGAAGCCCTTGGGGATCGCGATGAAGAGCGCCACCGAGGCGACGAGCGAGCCCAGGGCCACCCCGAGCACGCCTGTGCGGTGGCGCAGGCACCAGTCGAGGCTCGCGGTATAGCGCGCGAGCGTCCAGCGGAAGATCGCGTCGAACCAGGCCGTCCAGCGCAGCGTCGGGTCGTTCTCGCGGCTGCGGTGGAGGAAGCGCGAGCCGAGCAGCGGGATGAGCGTGAGGGACACCCCGGCGGAGACGAGGATCGCGAGCGACACCACGACCGCGAACTCGTGGAAGAGGCCGCCGATGACCCCGGGCATGAAGAAGATCGGGATGAAGACCGCCACGAGCGACAGCGAGATGGAGACGATGGTGAACCCCATCTCCTTCGAGCCCGTGAGCGCCGCCCACATCGGGCTCTCGCCCGCCTCGACGTGGCGCACGATGTTCTCGAGCATCACGATGGCGTCGTCCACCACCAGCCCCACCGCGAGCGTGATGCCCAGGAGCGAGACGTTGTCGAGCGTGTAGCCCATCCACTTCATGAGCGCGATGGTCCCGAGGAGCGAGATGGGCAGCGACAGCGCCGGGATGATGGTCGCCGTCGGGTGGCGCAGGAAGAGGAAGATCACGAGCACCACGAGGCCGACGGTGATGCCGAGCGTCACCTTCACGTCGTGGATGGCCTCGCGGATCGATTTCGAGCGGTCGTTGCGGATGGAGAGCTTCACCGACCCGGGCATCTGCGCCACCAGCCCCGGGATGGCCGCCTTGATCTCGTCGACGGTGGCCACCGTGTTGGCGTCCGGCTGGCGCTGGATGGAGAGCGTGATGGCGCGCTCCCCGTTGGCCCAGCTCGCGGTCTTGATCGACTCCACGCTGTCCTCGACGTCGGCCACGTCCTCCAGCCGCACGGTCTGGCCGCCGGGGAGCGTCGCCACGATGAGGCGCGCGAACTCCGCCGCCTTCGTCATCTGGCGGTTGGCCAGGATGGTGAGCGTCTGCCGCGGGCCGTCGAGCGTGCCCACCGGCGTGTTCGCGTTGGCGGAACGAAGCGATGCCGCGATGTCGTCGAGCGTGAGCCCGCGCGCGGCGAGCGCGTCGGGGCGCGCCCGCACCCGGACCGCGAAGCGCTTCTGCCCGTTGATGTTCACCTGCGCCACGCCCGGCAGCGTCGAGAGCGTGGGGGAGATGAGGTTCTCCGCGAAGCTGTTGAGCTCCGACAGCGGCATGGAGGGCGAGGTGAGCGTCACGAAGAGGACGGGCGAGTCCGCCGGGTTCACCTTCCGGTACGAGGGCGGGTTCGTCATCTCGACGGGGAGCGAGCGCGACGCCCGCAGGAGCGCGGCCTGGACGTCCACCGCGGCCTTGTCGATGTCCCGGTCCTGGTCGAACTCGAGCGTGATCTGGGTGAAGCCCAGCGTCGACGAGGAGGTGATCACGTTCACGCTCGAGATCGTGGCGAACTGCTTCTCGAGCGGCGTGGCCACCGAGGAGGCCATGTTCTCGGGGCTCGCCCCGGGCAGGTTCGCGGTCACCGAGATGGTCGGCGTGTCGAACTGCGGGAGCGCCGCGATGGGGATGTCGCCGTAGGCGATGAGCCCGGCCACCACGAAGGAGGCCGAGAGCAGCACCGTCATGACCGGACGGCGGATGAACGGTTCGGAGAAGTTCACGACGGCGCCGCCCCGCCCGTCTTGCCCTTGCCTTCGGCCTTGCCCTTGCCTTCGCCCTTGCCCTCGCCCGGAGCGGACCGGGGCTCGCCCAGGGAGACGAGGCTGCCGGCCCGCAGGTTCTGCGCGCCCTCCACCACGACGCGCGCGCCGGGCTCGACCCCGGTCACCACGGCGATCCCGCCCTCGAGGTAGGAGACGACGACCGGCTTCGTGGCCACCTTGCGGTCCTCGCCCACCACGAAGACGAAGCGGTTCTCGGGGCCGGTCTGCACCGACTGCACCGGCACGACCGACGCCTGCGAGAGCATGCGCGGCGAGACGGAGACGTTCACGAACATGCCCGGCCAGAGGCGGCTCGCGCGGTTGGCGAACTCGGCCTTCACGCGGATGGTGCCGGTGGCGGTGTCGACGGCGTTGTCGAGGAAGTTCACGCGCCCGGTGAGGGTCTCGCCGTCCAGCGAGGCTTCCACGGCGACGGGGCCGGCGGCGAGCGCGCGCTGCAGGCCGGGGAATTCCTTCTCGGGAAGGGTGAAGGCGACCTGGATCGGGTCGATCTGGGTCACGGTGACGAGCACGGTCCCGTTGGGCTGCACGAGGCTGCCGGGCCGCACGCCGATGGCGCCCGTGCGCCCGGCGAAGCTCGCGTGGATGCGCGTGTTGCCCAGGGCGACCCTGGCGGATTCGACCGCCGCGAGGTCCACCGCGAGCTGGCCCTTGAGGGTCTCCACCTGGTTCTCCGCGGCGTCCAGCGCGGACTGCGAGATGAACTTCTGCGCGAAGAGCTGGCGCTGGCGCTCGAGCGTGCGCTGGCCGTTGGCGAGGTCGGCGCGGTCCTTGTCGACCTGTGCCTCGGCCTTCTTCAGGTTCGCCGCCTCGGCGCGGTCGTCGAGGGAGACGAGGAGGTCGCCCTTGGCGACCGTCTGGCCCTCGCGGATGTGCACCTCGCGCACGGTGCTCGTGATCTGGGCGCGGATGTCCACGGACTGCAGCGCGGTCACGGTGCCGTTGGCGCGCAGCTTCACGGGCACGTCGCGCCGCTCCACCGTCGCCACCGTCACCGGGGTGGCGGCCCCGCCGCCCTTGGCCGCCGCCTGCGGCGACTTGTCCGTCTTCCACATGCGCCAGCCGCCCAGGCCGACGAGGATGGCCAGGCCGAACGCGGCGATGATCGCGCCACGGCGCATCAACGCACCGCCGCGATCACCATGGCGGTGGCGACCGTGATCTTTTTCGCGAAGGGCACGTGCAGGAACTCGTTGGGGCCGTGGGCGTTCGACTTCGGGCCCAGGACGCCGGTGACGAGCATCTGCGCCGCCGGGAACTTCACGCCCAGCATGCCCATGAAGGGAATGGTGCCGCCCTCGCCCAGGTAGGCGGCGGGCTTGCCGAAGTTGGCCTGCGAGGCGGCGTCGAGCGCGGCGGAAAGCCACGGCGCCACCGCGGGCGCGTTCCAGCCGGTGGCGGCGGAATCGAAATCGAAGACGACGCGGGCGTTGTAGGGCGGATCGGCCTCGAGCACCTCCTTCAGCGTCCTCGCGGCCGTCGGGCCGTCGACGAGCGGCGGCAGGCGCAGCGAAAGCTTGAGGTTCGTGTACGGGCGCTGCACGTTGCCGGCCGAGTCCGTCGGCGGCAGGCCGTCGGCGCCGGTCACGGCGAGGGCGGCGCGCCACGTCCGGTTGAGGACGAGCCCCACCGGGTCCTTGGTCACCGGCTCGGCGAAGAGCGCCGCGGTGCCGTGGTCGTCGCAACAGGCGGCCCACGGGAAGCGCTTCCACATCGACTCGCCCAGGATCGCGGCGGCCTGGCGCGCCTGGTCGACGCGGTCGGCGGGAATGTCGCAGTTGAACGCCTCGGGTTTCACCACCCCGGTGCGCGAGTCGTCGATGCGGTCGAGGATGCGCCGCGCGATGCGGAAGGACGACGGCACGACGCCGCCGGCGTCGCCCGAGTGCACGCCTTCCTCGAGGATCTTCACCTCGAGCGTGCCGTTGACGAGGCCGCGAAGCGAGGTCGTCACCCAGAGCTGCTCGTAGTTGCCGGCGCCCGAATCGAGCGCCACGACGAGCTGCACGTCCCCCATCCGCGGGGCCAGGGCGTCGAGGTAGGCGGGCAGGTCGTAGCTGCCGCTTTCCTCGCAGGTCTCGATGAGGCCGACGCAGCGCGGCCTGGCGACCCCTTCCGCGTCCAGCGCCATCACGGCGGAGAGTGCGGCGAAGACCGCGTAGCCGTCGTCCGCGCCGCCGCGGCCGTAGAGCTTGCCGTCCTCGTAGACGGGCTTCCAGGGCCCCAGCCCCTCGCGCCAGCCCGTCATCTCCGGCTGCTTGTCGAGGTGGCCGTAGAAGAGCACCGTGCGCTCGTTCGCAAGCCCGCCGGTGGCGGGAATGTCGAAGAAAAGCACCGGCGTGCGGTCCCCGATCCGCACGATCTCGAGCTTCAGTCCTGCCACGCCCTGGGCCAGGACCCATTTCTCCGCCTGGCGGATGGCGGCCTCGATGTGGCCGTTCTTCGCCCAGTCGTGGTCGAAGTGCGGGCTCTTGGCCGGAATGCGGATGTAGTCGACCAGTTGCGCGACGATGTCCGAATCCCACTGCTTTTCGATGCGGGCGGCCAGGGGGGCGGCCGCGATGGCGGGAATGCTGGGGCGGGCGGTCATGGTGCTCTTTCCTGAGGCGTAACCCGTAATTCTACTGCCGGCGCCCGGGACCCGCGTAAAATGGGAGATTCCATCATTCGAGCGCAAAAGCCATGAAACTCACCGACCTGCACAGGAACCAGGGCCTCAAGATCGAGGGCGAGGCCCGGCGCGGCGGTGTCTCCGACCGTTACGGCAAGGGCGCGGCACACGTTCCCGACCGGAAGGAGCAGCGCAAGCTCGACGCCGCGGCGGGACTCGTGCCCTTCGCGTGCAAGCTGCACGGCGACCTCGTGAAGGAGGTCCTGGCGCGAGCCGAGGCCACCGGCACCGGGCTGAACGAGACCGTCGCGGAGCTCCTGAAGAAGGGACTGGCCGCGAAGAAGTAGGCGCGCCCCGTTGGCCCTCAAGGCGACCATCTTCAAGGCCGAGCTCACGGTTTCCGACCTGGACCGCGGCCACTTCGAGACCCACGCCCTCACCCTCGCGCGGCACCCGTCGGAGACCGACGAACGCATGATGGTGCGGCTCCTCGCCTTCGCGCTGAACGCGGACGAGCGCCTCGCCTTCGGGCGCGGACTCTCCAGCGAAGGCGAGGCGGACCTGGTCCTCACCGACCTCACCGGCGCCATCGACCTCTGGATCGACGTGGGGCTGCCGGACGAGCGCGAGATCCGCAAGGCCGCCGGCCGCGCCTCCCGCGTGGTGGTCTACATCTACGGCACCGGCGCGGACCTGTGGTGGAAGAAGAACGCGGCCGCCATGGAACGGATCTCCAACCTGTCCGTCGTCGACCTGCCCGTGGAGGCCACGCGCGCCATGGCCGCGCGGGCGGCGCGCATCATGAAGTTCCAGTGCACGATCCAGGAAGGCCACGTGTGGTTCGCGGATGCGGAGTCCTCGCTCGCGATCGAGCCCGTGGTGAGGAAGGCGGCTGCGTGAGGTTTCGTCGTGCCTGCCTGGCAGCCCTCGCCGCCCTCCTTCTCGCGGCCTGCGGCCCGTCGGTGCCGAAGCTCCCGAAGCTCGAGAGCGGCGCCGTCGTCCTCGCCTTCGGCGACAGCCTCACCTTCGGCACGGGTACCACCCCGCAGCAGGCCTACCCCGCGGCGCTCGCGCGCCTCATCTCGCGCAAGGTGGTGGGAGCCGGCGTTCCCGGCGAGACCTCGGAAGAGGGCCTGCAGCGCCTGCCCGGCGTCCTCGAGGACGTGAAGCCGCAGCTCCTCATCCTGTGCCACGGCGGCAACGACTTCCTGAGGAAGACCGGCGAGGAGGCCGCCGCGAAGAACGTGCGCGAGATGATCCGGCTCGCGCAGGCGCAAGGTGTGGCGGTGATGCTCATCGCCACGCCCAAGCCCGGCTTCGGGACCTCCAAGGTGAAGTTCTACGAGGAGATCGGCAGGGAGTTCGCGATCCCCGTGGAGAACGACGTGCTGGCCGACGTGCTCGGGTCCGGCAGGACCAAGAGCGACCTCGTGCATCCCAACGCGGAGGGCTACGCGATCATCGCGGAGGCGGTCGCGAAGCTGCTCCGGAAGGCGGGCGCGCTCTAGATCGGGGCCGCCTGCCGGCTACGCGCCCTTCTTCGGCTTCGCGGGCGCCGCGGGCTCCGCCTTCACGGGCTTGCGCTCGCCCACGAGCTCGTCCTGGAGGAAGCGGTAGCGGCCGTGCAGGATGCAGCCGCGCATGCCCGGCTCGCAGCGCGCGCCGCGGACGAGCTGGCACACGCCGTCGGCATCGTGGGGGCAGGACCAGGAGCTCATGGGGTCATTTTCGTCCCGGCGGGCGCAGGCTCGCAAGCGCGAGGGCCTTGAAAGGCGTGCCGCCGATCCCCAACTCATGCCGTATCGCCTTCCACGGAACGCAACCCCATGCTCTTCGGCCTTGTCGCAGGCGTCGCGTTCCTCGTCGCGGCCTGGATCCTGTTCGAGCCCCGGCTCGTTGCGCTGCGGCGAAGGCGCATCCGCAGCCGGCCGTTCCCCGCCAGCCTGGCGCGCGATCCTGCGCAAGCGGGTGCCGTACGTTCGCCGCCTGCCCCCCGACCTGCAGCGCCAGCTCCAGAAGCACATCCAGGTGTTCCTGGCGGAGAAGACCTTCGCCGGCTGCGACGGCCTCGTCGTCACCGACGAGATGCGCGTCACGATCGCCGCCCAGGCGTGCCTGCTGCTCCTCAACCGCCCGGACCACTGCTACCCGCGCCTGAACCAGGTCCTCGTCTATCCCGGCCCCTTCGTCGTGGAGCGCCCGCGCACCAACGGCATCGGCCTCCTGCAGGACGAGTACCGGGTCCTCACCGGGGAATCCTGGGCGCACGGGCAGGTGATCCTGTCGTGGCCGGACGTGCTCGAAGGTGCGGCGGTCGCGGACGACGGCCGCAACGTGACGATCCACGAGTTCGCCCACCAGCTCGACCAGGAAAAGGGCCATGCCAACGGCGCGCCCGATCTCGCCGACTTCCAGCGCTACCCGCGCTGGTCGCGCGTGCTGGGACAGGAGTACGGCGCCCTGCAGGAGCGGCTGCGCAACCAGGAGGCGAGCCTCCTCGACCCCTACGCGGCCACGGACCCGGCGGAGTTCTTCGCGGTCTGCTCGGAAGTCTTCTTCGAGCAGCCCGGGCGCATGGCGGCCGAGCATCCGGCCCTGTACGGCGAGCTGAGCCGCTTCTACCGGGTCGATCCGCTCGCCTGGTAGGTCTTCGAGGACCGGTTCAGGCGGGCCCTACTTCGCGCGTTCCCACGTCAGGACGAACCGCACCTGCCCCTTGTCCGGCCGGTTCATGACCGCCGTCATCTCCGTGAGCCGGTCGCCCTCGAGCTTGTAGGTGCGCGCCTGTTCCGTGCCCACCCACGCCGGGTTCCCGGCCACGTCGACCTTGGTTATCCACTTGTCGCCCTCGACGCGATAGGTTCCGGTGTAGGCGACGAGCGTCTTCATGAGCTCCGCGCGTTCCTGGTCGTTGACGGCCGCCTTGCGCCCCTCGCCGGTCAGCACGACCATCATCCGCCCGTCGGACGCGAAGAGGATGAATCCCGTCGGGCTCTTGCCGAAGGGCGTTTCCCTCGCGCCGGATGCCTGGATTTCCATCTCGTAGGCGGCGAGCCGCCAGAAGCCGACCAGCTTTCCGTGACTGTCGGCCAGGCTTGCCTGGACCGCGAATCCCGCGAGCAACACGAGCAACAGCGACTTGAAGTTGCGTTTCATCTCACGCCTCCCTGGGGATGCCAGCCGCCGCAACGGCCGGATGCTTCGCCCTGCGGCGGACCGAGATTTCACGCTACCCCCGGGTGCGCGGCGCGACTTGCCGCGGGTCAAGGCAAGCGCATTCTTCCAGGCGACCGGAGCGAGCCCGGCTCGCTGCCACGCTGGATCTATACTGCACCACGTCTACGTTTGCCGAACCGGACGCCCGTCCATGCCCTGGGATCACCCGAATCCGTTCACGCTGCCGCTCGTGCCGATGGCAGGCGACATCGACGGCCTCCATCACACCAACAACGGGACCTACGTCCGCTGGTGCGAGGACATCGCGTGGGCGCACTCCGCGAAGCTGGGCCTGGGGCTGGCGGACTACCAGCGCATGGACCGCGCGATGGCGATACGGCGCGGCGAATACGACTACCTGCTGCCGACCCAACTGGACGATCGCCTCACGCTGGCCACGTGGCTCTTCGCCGGCGACGGAAAGCTGACCCTGGAGCGCCGGTTCCAGCTGGTTCGCGACAGCGACCAGGCGACCATCCTGCGCGGGCGCTGGGAACTGGTCTGCATCGAAGTCAGCAGCGGGCGGGTGCGAAGGATGCCGCCGGAATTCATCCAGGCCTACATGCCCGTCATTGGCGGCTGAGGCGGCACCTACTTGTAGAACGCCTCGACCTTGCCCCTGAGCTTGATGAGCAGTGGATTGCCCTTGCGGTCCACCGTCTTGCCGGCCGCCACCTTCACCCAGCCCTCGCTGATGCAGTACTCCTCCACGTCCCGGCGCTCGTTGCCGTTCAGGCGGATGCCGATGTCGTGCTCGAGCACAGCGGCCACGTGGTGGGGGCTGCGCGGGTCCACGGAGAGGTGGTCGGGAAGGGGCGGGCGTTCAGGGGTGGCGTTCATGGCGTGCGTCGAGTTCTCGGATCCCGCGAATCTACATCAATTTCCCCGTCGCACGCCGCAGGCCGACCCCTTTTCGGCTACAGCCGCATCTCCAGCCGCAGCGACGTCACGAGGTAGCCCTTGCGCGTGTCCACGACCGACTGCTGCTCGTTGCCGACGAAGAAGGTGTTGCTGGTCTGGAAGTCGCGCGGATCCGTCGCCGTCACCGACAGGCGCAGCTTCGTCACGGGATCGAAGTTCCACGCCACGTAGGCATCCGACACCACCTTGCGGCGGATCCGCTCGAGCTGGTCCTCGGCGATCCGGTAGTCGTACGCGGGCGTCCAGTTGACCGAGCCGCCCACGGAGAGCGGCGTTCCGCGGAACTTGTAGTCCGCCCCGAGGTTGCCCGTCATGTCCGGCTGGCCCGCGAGGCGGTTGTCGGGACCGGGGACTTCATCCACCTTCGAGCGGAACGCGGAGAAGTTGGCGCGGACGTTCACGGGCGGCGCGCCCGCCACGATCTCCCCCAGGTGGAACTTGGCCTCCAGTTCGACGCCGCTCGTGGTGGCGCGGCCCAGGTTCTGCGGGCGGGTCACCCAGCGCGGGCTCGCGGCCCACGAGACCTCCTCGAGCGAGGTCACCGCGCGGATCACGTCGCGCAGCCGGCGCGTGAAGACGTTCGCCGAAAGCACCCCGTTCGTGCTGAGGTAGCGCTCGTAGGCGATCTCCAGTCCGTTGGCGATCTCGGGCTTGAGCGCCGCGTTCCCCGCGAAGTCCGGGCTGGTCGCCGTGTTGGGCCCGGGCACCGGGTAGAGCGTGTTGAGGCGCGGGCGCGCCACCAGGTTCTGCGTCGTCGGCGGGCGGTAGCTCTGCGTGATGCTCGCGCGGACCTGGTCGCGCCGGGGCGCGTCGAAGCGCCACACCACGTGCGCCAGCGGGTTGACCACGCTGCTGCGGTTCTCGACCGGGTTGGCCTCGGTCGCGCTCCTCGTGTCGATCGCCTCCCAGCGGACGCCGAGCGAGGTGGACCAGTTCGGGTTCGGGTCCCACTCGTCCTGGAGGAAGAGTGCCGCGCGCCGCACCTTCACGTCGAGGTCGGTGCCGAACTCCTCGAGCTGCGGCTCGCCGTTGAGGAGCGTCACCGGCGACTCCTGGCGCTTGCCCTGCTCCCACTCGCCCCCGGTCGTGAAGGTGTGCGTCTCCGCCCAGCGGCGCGCGACCTTCCCCGCGACGTTCCCCGAGAGGTCGCGGACCTCGTTCGACGTGGTCTGCCGCAGCGTCCGGTTGCCCGCGGCGTCGAACTGGTCCTGGAGCGAGGACGCGTCCACCGTGAAGAGGCCCGCCCCGCCGCGCAGCTCCCAGGTGGTCTGCGCGTCGAGGCGCCGGCCGAGCAGCGTGGTGAAGCGCGCGTTGCGGAACTTGCTCTCGAAGTGCGAGAGGCTCGTGTCGTAGGGCGCGGGCGCCGCGCCCACGCCCTGCGTGAGTGTGCCCGCGGCTGTCCGTGGCACTGTTGTTCGCCACCACGAAGGGCTGGAAGTTGAACTGCTCGCCCGGCCCCAGCCGCCACTGGAAGCGCGAGGTCAGGAAGAGGCTCTCGTAGAGCGTCGCCGAGGAGGTGACGTTGCGCTGGGCCAGCGTGACCGCCTGGGTGGGCACGTCCACGAACGTGGTCTCGGTGACGCCGTCGTTGCCCAGGTCGCGGCGGTTCAGCGCCAGGGTGAGGTTGTAGCTGCCGGTCGCGGAGAGCACGTCGTTGCGCGAGTACGACAGGTTCTCCGAGGTGCGGCCGTTCTCCTCCTGCACGCCGGCGCGCACGTCGTTGCGCCGCTCGCGCAGCGCCTCGCGAAGGATGATGTTGATCGTGCCCGCGATGGCCCGTGTCCCCGTCTCGGCCGTGGGCGCGCGCAGGATCTCGATGCGCTCGACCTGGTCGGGCGTGATCTCCTCGATGGAGAATCCGGGCGGGATGCGCTCGCCGTTCACGAGGATCTGCGTGAAGCCGCCGCCCATGCCGCGCATGCGGATGGGGCCGCCGCGCCCGGGCCGGCCGCCCTGCGTGACCCCGGGCAGGCGGCGCATGACGTCGCCCAGGTTCGTGTCCCCGTACTGCTCGATCTCCTCGCGGCCGATCACGATCTTCGACGCCGTGGAATCGCGCCGCTCGGTGGTCGTGGTGCGCTTCTCGGTGACCTCGAGGCCCTCCATCTTCGCGGGCGTCTCGCCCTTGGACGACTCCGCGCGGCGTGGCGGCGCGGGCTCGGCGGGCGGCGTCTCGGCGGGCTGCTGGGCGCGTGCCGGGAAAGCCGACAGGAAGGCGGCCGCCAGGAGGGGCAGCGAGAGGCGGGTCGCGAGGCTCATCGGGCGGGGGTCAGATCCAGCCGCGGCAACGCGGCGCCCCGCACCGGCAGCGCAGCCGCCCCTCGTGGTGGCTGTCCTCGTAATCCAGCGTGAGTTCCTCGCCCTTCGCGATGTCCCGCAGCGCG
>CAWAOC010000018.1:0-35294 GCA_963783635.1 uncultured Gammaproteobacteria bacterium | reverse complement strand
CGCTCGAGGAAGCGCAGGCCGCGCTGCGCACCGCGGCCCCTCAGCGCCGGATCGTCCCGAGGATCTCCGGCGACGCGACGGCCGCGGCGATCGCCTCTCCCCAGGCGCGGTAGCCCCCCGAGGTGAAGTGCTGGCCGTCGATGGTCGCCCATTCGCCCTTGCGGGACATCTTGAGGGAATCGACGTAGGTGCAGGGCGCGACGATCTCGGCGAGGTAGCCGGACATCTCCGCGGCACGGCCGAACGTCTTGCCGAACTTGCCGCCCTCGGAGCCCCAGGGCGGGCCGACCCAGACGCAGCTCGCCGCGCTCGCCTTGATGGCCTTGGTCAGCGGGGACACCTGGTGCCAGATCCACGTGCGCGACAGCGACGGCTGGTCGTAGGCCGCCATGGTGTCGCCCATCACCACCACCACCAGCTGCGGCCGATGCTTGCGGTAGAGCTCCGGGTAGGGGATCGTCTTCGCCGCCGGGCCCGCGAGTTTCTTCACCGGGCCCTTGTCCTCGCGCACCGCGCCTCCGCAGGGCGACGGCTTCGCGACCAGCCAGTCGCCGGCGGCCACGCCGCAGGCGCCGTAGGAATAGACGGCCGCGCCGCGCCGCGCGAGCGAGTCGTGCAGCGTCGTGATCAGGTACCCCGGCGTGGCCAGGTGGCTGTCGCCGATCACGAGCACGGTAAGGCCGGCAAGCAGCAGGTCCATGGCGGCTTCGCTAGCGGGAAATCGGTGGGGATTGTGACACGACCCCGGCGGGCCCCGCACCTCCCCCGCCGGCGGCCTGGATCACGCTCCAGAAGGCGGGCTTCGGCTCGAGCCGGGCGTCGAAGAGGAGCGGCCGGTCGCCGCGGCCGGACAGGGCGCCGGCGTCGAGCCAGGAGTGGCCGTCCGAGAGCCCCCAGAAGGTGACGGAGGTCACGTCGGGCCGCGCGCGGAACACCGCGAAGAGCGACTGGTAGCTCCGCGCCTGGCGCGCGAGGAGCTCGGCGTCGCTGCCCGGATAGCGCTTGCGCATGGCGTCGTGGAAGCTCATGTCCATCTCGGTCACCTGGTTCTCCAGGCCGAGGCGCGCGAACTGCGCGAAGGCCTCGTCGACCTCCGCCGGCGCCGGGTTCGCGATGTCGATGTGCATCTGGTGCCCGATGCCGTGCACGGGCACGCCGCGGGCGATGAGGCCCTCGACCACCCGCGCGAGGCACCGGCGCCTCGCCGGCTGCGTCGTGTAGAAGTCGTTGATGAAGAGGCGCGCGGAGGGGTCGGCCTCGTGCGCGAAGCGGAACGCCCACTCGACGTAGTCCGGGCCCAGCGTCTCCCGCCACCGGTCGGCGCGCAGGCAGTCCTCGCGCGCCGGGTCGATCACCTCGTTCACCACGTCCCAGGCCTGGACGCGCCCGCGGTACCGCCCGACCACGGTGGCGATGTGGTTGCGCAGGCGCTCCCGGACGAGTTCCCGCGAGGCGGGCCCGCCGTCCGGGCCGCGCCAGATCCAGTCCGGCGTCTGCTCGTGCCAGAGCAGCGTGTGCCCGCGCACCTTCATGCCGTGCCGCACGGCGAAGTCGACGATGCGGTCCGCGCCGGTGAAGTCGAACTGTCCTTCGCGCGGCTGCAGCGCCGGCGGCTTCATCGCGTTTTCCGCGACGAGGCTCGTGAAGTGCCACGCGACGAACCGGCCCTCCATCCCCTCGAGGTGGCGCGGCTCCACCGCGACGCCGACGGGGAAGCGGGCCGCATAGGCCTGCGCGAGCGACGGGTAGCGCTCCGGCCCGCGCTCGAAGGGCGCGCAGGCGGCCGCCAGCCCGAGCGCCAGGACGGCGGCGACGCGGGCGCGGCTCATGGCGACGCCGCCTTCCGCGCCGGCGCGCCGGCGAGCGCCTCGAGCCACTGGCGCTCCGCGGGCTTGACCGGCATCTCGATCGCGCGCTCCGGCACTTCCCAGACCACGACCCGCGGGGGCGTGTCGCGCAGCGTCGCGCCCTCGAGGAAGGCGCGCGCCGCCCCGTCGAAATCGGCGCCCTCGCGCGCCGCGTTCGCCACCTGCTCGCCGAGTTCCCGCGCGAGGAACGGCACGAAATTGGCGCTGCGCGAGTAGGACGAGCCCACGACCGCGACCTTCGGCGCCCCCGCCTCGCCGAAGAGGTCGTCGCTGGCCGCCTCCGGCGCGGGCACCGTGAAGTGCTCCACGATCTCGACGCCGGGGCCGATGCCGTCCGGAAGCCCGTCGAGCCCGGCGACGCGAACGAGGTCTCCCCGCCGCGCAACCCGCTCGGAGGCGAGCGGGCCCGGCGCGGGCACGGCCTGCGCGAGGCCGCGCGCGCGCAGCGTCCCGGCGATCGCCCGCGCGGACTCGCGGGCGCCTTCCTCGTTCCAGTGCGAGTCCGTCCGGTAGTAGCGCTCCCCCGGCAGCCGCTCGAGGACGGGCGCCAGGTCGAGCGCGCTCACGCCGCGCGCCTCCAGCGCCGCGACCCAGTGCCCGACGCGCCCCTCGAAGCGGGCCGCGCGGCGCAGGCCGCAGAGATGCTCGCGCTCGATGCGGCTCTTGTCGGGCACCACCACGAGCAGCAGCCGCACGCCGCGCGCGGCGAGGCGCTCCGCCATGCGCGCGGCGAGGTCCACGCGCAGCGCGGAAGCGCCCGCCGGATCGGGGGGGACCTCGAGCTCGTCCTTGAGGAAGAGCCAGCCCGGGCATCCGCCGCGAACGCGCGGCCCGAGATCGCCCAGCAGCGCCCAGGAAATGCCCCGCTCGACGCGGTTGAAGGCGTCGCGCAGCGCGAAATGGTCGTTCAGCAGGCGCGAGACGCGCGCGCCGGATTCGCCGCTCGCCAGGCTTTGCGGCGCGCCGATGCCCTTCCAGGCTTCCGGCGGCGCGCGCCACAGCGAGACCCCGCCGGCGGCCAGGCCCAGGGCCATCGCCAACGCGAAGGCCGCGGCCGGCACGAGGGCGGCGCGCGAGGGCGGATCGGGGAGGCGGTTGTCGCGCATCAGAACTGGAAGTAGAGGAAGGGGATGGATTTCTGGCCGGTGAGGACGACGACCGCATAGGCGAAGGCCGCCACCGGCCACGCCGCGCGCCACGGCGCGGAGCGGAACGGGCCGCCGCCCCGGACGAGGCGCGTCGCGGGCGCGACCACGCACGCCACGCCCACCGCGAACGCGGCCCAGGTGACCGGACGCAGGGCGAGCGCGACCGCGTCGCTCATCGCGAGGCCGTGCGCCCCGAACTGCCCGCGCCACATGCGCAGCGCCGCCTCGAACCCCTCCGCGCGGAACACCGTCCAGGCGAGCAGCACGACCGCCAGCGTGAGGGCCCGCGACGCGAAGGCCGGCATCGCGATTCCCGTGGCGCCGAACGCCCGCGCGCAGGCCAGGGCCCCGCCGTGGATGAGTCCCCAGACCAGGAAGTTCCAGCTGTCGCCGCCGTGCCACATGCCCCCGATCGCCATCGTCAGGACGAGGTTCGCGTAGGTGCGCGCCTCGCCATGGCGGTTTCCGCCCAGCGGGATGTAGAGGTAGTCCCGCAGCCACGACGAGAGCGTCATGTGCCAGCGGCGCCAGAAGTCCTGGATCGAGACGGCGAGGTAGGGATGGTTGAAGTTCTCCTCGAACCGGAACCCGAGCATGAGCCCCAGGCCGATGGCCATGGCGCTGTAGCCCGCGAAGTCGAAGAAGAGCTGCAGGGCGTAGGCGCCGCAGCCGATCCAGGCGTCGGCGAACGAGGGGGCGGACTGCGCGAACACGAGCGCCACGAGCGGGGCCAGCGGGTCGGCGATCAGCACCTTCATCGAGAAGCCGACCATGAACCGGCGCGCGCCCGCCGAGAACTCGTCCAGCCGGAACGCGCGGCCGAGGATCTCGTTCTGGATGACGCGGTAGCGCACGATCGGGCCGGCGATCAGGTGCGGGAACATCGCCATGTAGGCGGCGAACGCGACGATCCCGTATTGCGCCCGGACCGTGCCGCGCCGCACGTCGACGACGTAGGAGATCGCGTGCAGGACGGTGAAGGACAGCGCGATCGGCAGGACCACCGGCTCCCACGCGATGAGCGGGGACGGCCCGCCGGAGAAGAGCTCGTTGAGCGAGCGCACCACGACGTTCGCGTACTTGTACCAGACGAGCGAGCCGACGTTGACGGCGATGGCGAGCGCCATGAGCCGCGTGCGGCCGCGCTCGGAGGAAGCGCGGTCGATCGCGATGGCCGCGGCCCAGGCCACGAGCGTGAGCGCGATGATGAGCAGCAGGAACTTCGGGCTCCACCACGCGTAGAAGATCCAGCTGCCGGCGAGCAGCGTCGCGTTGCGCCAGCGGGCCGGGGTCGCGAAATAGAGGGCGAGGAAGGCCGGCAGGAAGAGCGCGAGGAACTCGAGGGACGCGAACACCATGGGGCCGGTCTCCCGCGCTCTCTCGTGGCCGCGTCGGCGCGTCCGGCGCTACGACGTCGCGTCGCGGACGAAGAACGCCTGCCGGCCGCCGTCCCCGGCCATCAGGAACACGCTGTAGCGCTCCCCCGCCTCGAGCTGCGACAGGTCGACGCGCGCCGCGGGCTGGCCGTCGCAATGCAGCTGCACCGAGAGCTTCACCGGGTTCACCTGCCGGCGCCCGATGCCGAAGGGCGCGACCTGCTCGACGATCCGCGCGTCCTTCGGGCCGCCCGACATCGACGCCTTCGCGCAGCGCGCGTCCGCGTTCGACAGCGAGATGGAGGCGCGCGCCGCGCTGTAGTCGGTGGGGGCCTCGCGCAGGAGGCGCGCCTCGAAGCCGCCCGAGGCGCCGGCGACCACGGCGACGGTGACGTATTCGCCCGGCTTCGCGACGACCCGCGCCGGAAGCTTCGCGCCCGCGACCTGCACCGTCGCCTCGAGGCTGCGGCCCGCCGCCACGGGGTAGTAGCGCGAGACGCGGGACGCGGCCTGCGTGCCGAGCGGCACGCTCGCGGCCCCGCTCGCCGAGACGACCGTGACTTTCACGCCGGTCGCGTTGACGAAGCGGACGAAGGAGGAATCCTGGGCCGGGCCGGTTTCGTACAGGGCCGGCTCGGCGCGCGCCGCCGGCGCGGCGAGCGCGCCCGCCAGCCCGAGCGCGGCGAGACCCGCGAGGAGCATCTTCATCTTGTGGTTCGAGCCTCCCTCTCGTAAGCTTCCCCGGCCGGCATTCTCCGCGTCGCGCCGGCAGCGCCCGGGGCCCGGGGCAGGCAGCAGTGTAGCGCCTGCGCCTGCCCGCCCCAAATTCCACGCCCAGGGGTCTCGCATCGCCTCCGTCGAGTCATCCCTCAACCCCACCGTCCGCCGGCGCGAAGTCCTCGCCTGGGCGATGTACGACTTCGCCAACTCGGGCTACACGACGGTCGTCCTCACGGCGGTGTTCAACGCCTACTTCGTCGCGACCGTGGCGGGCAACGCGCCGTGGGCCACGTTCGCGTGGACCGTCGCGCTGGGCCTTTCCTACGCGATCGTGATGGTCGCGGGTCCGGTGGTCGGCGCCTGGGCCGACGCGCACGCCGCGAAGAAGCGCGCGCTCGCGGCGAGCACGGTCGGCTGCGTGGCGGGGACGGCGCTCCTCGCGGGGGCCGGGCCGGGCGACGTCGCGTGGGCCGTCGCGTTCATCGTCGTGTCCAACGTCGCCTATTCGCTCGGCGAGAACCTCACCGCGGCGTTCCTCCCGGAGCTCGCGCGCCCGGCGGCCGTGGGCAGGGTGTCCGGATGGGGCTGGAGCCTGGGCTACGTCGGGGGCCTGCTGTCGCTCGCCCTGTGCCTCGCGTGGGTGACGGGCGCGCCCTCGCGCGGCGCGACCACCGCGCAGTCCGTCCCCGGGACGATGCTCATCACCGCGGGCATCTTCGCGCTCGCCTCGCTGCCGATCTTCCTGGTGCTCCGGGAGCGCGCGGTGCCCGTGCCGCCCGTCGAGCGCCAGTCGCACGCGTTCGCGCGCCTGGCGCGCACCGCCCGCGAGGCCGGCGCCTACCGCGACCTCCTCGCCGTGTTCGCCTGCGGCACGTTCTACCAGGCGGGGGTGGCCACGGTGATCGCGCTGGCCGCGATCTACGCGGAGCAGGTGATGGGGTTCGCGATGAAGGACACGATCCTCCTCATCCTGGCGGTGAACGTGACGGCCGCCATCGGCGCCTTCGCCTTCGGCTACGTGCAGGACCGCATCGGCAAGGTGCGCGCGCTGCGCTACACGCTCTACGGCTGGATCGCGATGGTCCTGGTGTCCTACTTCGGGACGACGCAGGCCGTGTTCTGGGTCGCGGCCAACCTCGCCGGGCTCGCCATGGGCTCGTCGCAGTCCGCCGGGCGCGCCCTCGTGGCCTACTTCTCCCCGCCGGAGCGCAGCGCCGAGTTCTTCGGGCTGTGGGGCGTGGCCACGCGGCTCGCCTCGATCCTCGGGCCCGTCACCTACGGCGCCGTCACCTGGGGCACCGGCGGCAACCACCGCCTCGCGTTCCTCCTGACCGGGGTATTCTTCGTCATCGCGATCGGGTGCCTGGCCGCTGTCGACGAGCGCCGGGGGCACGCCGCCGCGCATTCTCCCGAGACGCCATGACCTTTCCCGCCCTCTTCCTCTCCCACGGCGCGCCGACGCTCGCGCTCGCCAACAACGTCTTCACGCACTGCTGGGCGGAGCTCGCCGTGGTCCTCGGGCGGCCCGAGTCGATCCTCCTGGTGTCGGCGCACTGGGAAACGCCGTTCCCCGTGGTGTCCGGCGCGGCGCGCCTCGACACGATCCACGATTTCAGCGGCTTCCCCGAGGAACTCTATCGCGTGCGCTACCGCCCGCCCGGCGCGCCCGCGCTCGCGAGCCGCGTGGCGGAACTCCTCGGGGCCGCGGGCCAGGCGCCGGCGGTCGACCCGGACCGCGGCATCGACCATGGCGGCTGGGTGCCGCTGCGCTGGATGTACCCCGACGCGGACATCCCCGTCACGCAGCTTTCGGTGCAGCCGGATTCGGGCGCGCGCCACCACATCGAGATCGGCCGGGCGCTCGCGCCCCTGCGAAGCGAGGGCGTGCTCGTGATCGCCTCGGGCGGCATCGTGCACAACCTGGGCGATCTCGACTGGAACGGCCGGACCGACTCACCGTTCCCCTGGGCCGCGACCTTCAACGAATGGATGGCCTCGAAGGTCGAGGCGGGCGCCGTCGACGAGCTGGCCGATTACCGCAGGCTCGCCCCCCAGGCCGAACGCGCGCATCCCACCGAGGACCACCTCGTGCCGTTCTTCGTGGCGCTCGGCGCCGGCGGCTTTCCGGCGCGGCGCATGGCCCTGGGCATCGACATGGGCTCGCTCGGCATGGACTGCTACGCCTTCGGCGAGTAGCCGCGTCTCCCGCCATGGGGCGGCGAAGTCCCGCGCGTATTCTGCGCGGGATCAAGATTCGGCCGGATTGACCGTGCTAGCTTGATCCTTGGCTGCGCGCCGGCGAAAGGCGCGCCGCCGGGGCGCGCACAGGCCCTGCAAGAAAAAAAGAAAAATGACCAGGACCCGATTCCCAGCCGACAACGCGGCGCCTCGCCGCGGTCGGGCGACGTTCGCAACCGGAGCCGCCATCGCCTGCTGCCTCCTCGCCGCAGGCGGGTGCGCCCTTTCCAGCCACGAGACCGGGTCGAAGGACATGCTCTTCGACCGGGACGGCGTCGACATCGTCACCACGAGCGCCTCGCGCCAGATGGTGATGATCAAGAGCGACAGCTCCACGGAGCGCTATTGCCGCGGCCCGGAACCCGATTCGTCGCTCGCCGTGGGCGGCGGCATGACCCTTTCGATGCCGCTTGCCTCGGGAATGAAGTCCTTCGGCGGGGAGAAGCACCAGGAATCGACCGCCCTCGGCGGACGCAACCCGGCGGTGCTCATCACGCGGGAGTTGCTGTATCGCGCCTGCGAGCTCTCGATGAACCTCAACGCCGATGCCGCCAGCACGCTCTCGATCTATCGCGAGTTCCTCGACATTGCCCAGCGGATCGCGGCGACGCAAAGGCAGGACGGCACGCGGGCCACCGCCCCGACCAAGGAAGACCCGTCCGGCGACGATGCCCTCAAGGACGATGACGCCAAGGGCGACGATGACAAGGACGGCGGCGATTCCGGCGACAAGGGAAAGGCCGCGAAGGACAAGGGAAAGCCCGACGAGGCCAGCAAGAAGAAATGAACCGGCGCAGGCCGGCCGGCCAGCAGCAGCGACGTCAACCAGGGAAAGATACCTCCATGAAAGCCATTGCCAAGCCCCTCACCGTACTCCTGACAGCGGCCGCGTTCTCACTCGCGGCGATCTCGATGCCGGCCCAGGCCATGTCCATCGGCCACGCCGAGAAGATCCTTCTCCACTGGGTCAAGAAGGATGCCAAGAAGGTGGAGAAGATCAGCAAGCCCGTGGCCGACGCGGCCAAGCAGGGCGAAGGCGCGCTGGCCGACTACTGCAAGGCGCACACCGAGAAGTGCATCGACGTCGCGCTCGAGCTCGCGGCGCTGTCGCTGGTCTGAGTCGGGCGCAACCCGTCCCGCGCCGGGTCAGGCGACTCCCGCCTGCCCCGGCTACCGCCAGATCCGCTCCTCGGAGAAACCCAGTTCGGCCAGATCGGCCGCGCGCAGGTCCGCCTCGTTCGCGCAGAAGAACTCGTCGAGCTGCGGCGGGGCCACGGGCGTGCCGGCGAGCATGGCGTGCGCCTGCCCGCGATGGTGGATCTGGTGCTCGAAGACGTGCGCGAGCAGGCGGTGCATCGCCTCCTCCACCCGGCCCTTGCGCCGCAGGATCGCGACGGGCCGGACGAGGTCGTCGCTTCCCAGCGACTCGCACAGCGCGATGAAGCGCCGGTCCACGGCGTCCTGCGCCGGCGCGAGCTCGGCCACGCGGTCGAAGGGCTCCGGGGGCGAATAGAAGCTTCCGATGTCCGGATGCGGCTCGCGCCCGGCCATCGCGCGCTCCATCGCGTCCGCGTACATCCAGTCGACCGTCACGATGTGGTTGAGCGTCGCCTTGATCGACGGGAAGAAGCTCGTGCGGGGAGCCGTGAAGTCGGCCTGCGAGAGCGCCGCGCAGGCCTTGAGGAGCCGATGGTTGGCCCAGGCGTTCTGGTACGCCCAGGCGGCGAGGTGGCGCTCGAGCGTGATCGTGGCGCGGGACATGGGTCCTCGGGTCGGGCGAGGCAGGGGGAACTACTTTACCGCACCCCATTGCCCCGCCCGCCCAAATGGCCCGATCATTGGGGCCATGGCCACCCCGCCCGCCCGCAAGCGCACCCTCTACGACATCCTCGGCGTCGAGAAGGATGCCGGCGCCATCGACATCGGCCTCGCCTACAAGGCGAAGGTCGCGGCCCTCGAGCGCAGCCCGGGGGCGGACCCGAACGAGATCAACCTCGTCCACGAGGCCTACCACGTCCTTTGCATGCCCAACGAGCGCGCGGCCTACGACGCGAAGCTCATCACGATGGCCGAGAAGGCGGCGGCCAGGGAGACGGCCCGGAGCCCCGATCTCGTCCTCGAGCCCGACGAGGAGGACGCGCCGCCGGTCTGGAAGAACAAGTTCGTCCTCACGGGGGGCGCGCTCGTGCTCGCCTTCCTCGCTTTCTGGATGGCGCGCACCCCGCCGAAGCCCGAGGCGAGGATCGTCGCGCAGCGCGAACTCCGGCCCGAGGCCGCGCCGAAGCCGGCGCCGGCGCCCGCCCCCGCGCCCGTCGCGCGCACCGCCGAGGAGCTCTTCGCGGAACTGTCGCGCAGCACCGCCCGCATCACGGTCCACGACGTCTCCGGGCGCGCCGTCGGGCTCGGCAGCGGCGTCGTCACCGGCATCGGCACCGTCATCACCAACTGCCACGTCGCGACGGCGGGCGGCTCCCTCACGGTGAAGGTCGGCTCGGAGCAGTTCTCGGCGAGCGTCGAGGTCGCGGACGAGGAGTACGACCTGTGCCGCCTGTCGGTGACGGGCCTCACGGCGCCCGCCGTGACGATCGGCACCGCCGACTCGCTCAAGACGGGCCAGAAGGTCTTCGCCATCGGCTCGCCCCAGGGCCTCGAGCTCACCATCAGCGACGGCATCGTCTCCGGCATGCGCGACCTCCCGCAGGGCCGCGTCATCCAGACCACCGCCCCCATCTCGCCCGGCTCCTCCGGCGGCCCGCTCTTCGACGCCTACGGGCGGCTCGTGGGCATCATGACCTTCCAGCACCGCTCGGGACAGAACCTCAACTTCGCCGTTCCGGCGGACTGGATCGCCAACATCCGCTCGCGAAGCGCCACGAATCCGCTCACGGAATCGATGTCGAGGTCGATGGCGCCGAACTGATGGCGAGAGCCGCCCTTCTCGCCGCCCTGCTGCTGCCCGGCCTCGCCCTCGCGGGCCGGCCGCTGTCCACCGAGGACGCCTCCACGCTCGACGACAAGGCCTGCCAGCTCGAGGCGTGGGTGGACCGCACGCGGGGCCACGTCACCGACCTCAATGTCGCGCCGGCGTGCTCGTACTTCGACACCGAATTCCAGCTCGGCGCCATCCGCACGAGGGAGGCGGGCGCGAGCTTCACCAGCGCGACCTACTTCCAGGCCAAGCACGCCTTCCGGAGCGTCGACGACGGCGCCTGGGGCATCGGGCTCGTGGCGGGCCTCGCGCGGGCCCTCAGGCGCGAGGAGAGGAACGACTGGGGCGATCCGTACTTCATCGTCCCGGTGAGCTTCGGCCTCGGCGAGGACAAGGACACGCGGGCGCTGCTGCACCTGAACATCGGCACCACGCGCAACCGGGCCGAGGCGCGCAACCTCACGATCTGGGGCATCGCGATCGAGAAGCCGGTGACCGGCAGGCTCACGCTGCTCGCCGAGGGCTTCGGCGAGAACACGCGCGACCCCTTCATCCGCGCGGGCGGGCGCTACGCGGCGTTCGAGAAGTTCGACGTCGACCTCACCTACGTCACCCGCGCCGGCGGCGAGAAGGCGGACCGCTTCTGGTCCCTCGGTTTCCACTGGGAAACCTCGCCGTTCCTCCCCTGACCCCGGCCCGGGGACGTGTTCGCGAACACGTCCCCGAATGACCTCCATGCGGCAGCGAATCCTCGCGTCCCTGGCCATCGCGGCCCTCGTCGCCGCCTGCAGCCGCGGCCCCGCCGCGCCGGCCGCGCCCGCGCAGCTACACGGAAGCGATGACGCAGGCCTCGAAGGCGTGGGCGTGAACCGCTGGAGCGAGGTCTTCGCCGCGTGCGAGCTGGCGTTCAGGTACGCGGACCGCGAAGGCGACGGGAAGGTGATCCCGGCCGTCGAGTGCGTCGGCGAGTCCGCCGCGCGGCTGGGCAGGCCCGAGCTGGCGCTCCCGCACCACGAGCGGCTCTTCGAGGCCCATGCCGACCGGCTGAAGCAGGCGCAGCGGCCGCCACCGGCTCGCCAACAACCTCGGCGTCCTCCTCATCCGGAACGGGCGTCGCGACGAGGGCATCGCGGTGCTGCGCGACGCCCTCGAAGTCTATGCGGGCACGCCATACCACATCGGAAGCCAGCACTCGTTCCCCGCGCGCGCCATGATCGTGAAGAACCTCGCCCGCGCCTGGTACGACACGGCGAGCGACCCCGAAGCCCGCGCCTGGGTGCGCGAACAGGGCGCCGACTTCCTCGAGCAGATGCAGGGAAACGAGAGGAGCGTGCACCTGCGGATGGGCGCCGCGAGCGCGATGGACGCGCTGGTCCTCATCGGCCGGCGGCAAGCCAACACCGACACGCCCGCGTGGGAGGCCGTGGCCCGCGAGTGGGAGCCCCTCGAGGCCGAGATCGATGCGCGCAGCCCCCACCTCGCCCGCGGCTGCGAGAACCTTCCGCTGCGGGAGATCCTGCTGGAAGTCTGCATGCGGGAGCTCGCGCCGCCCGTTCCTTGATCGCCGGCAATTGACGCCGGGGCGGATTCGGCCAATGATCCGGCGCTGAATCGGCGGCATGGCAGTCCGGCCAGGCGCCTTGCAGAAAAAATCACCGGCCCGCCATGACGGGCCCCGCAGCCAGGCGCGCAATGTCCGCAGCATCCGCTCAGTCGCAGTCCCCCGCTGGCGAGTCGTCCCCGCGTTCCGGCTGGCACGACGTCGCCGGCGCGGTCAATGCCGCGGCCACATCGTTCGCCGTGTCGGTGGGCGGCGGCGTCCTCATCTTCGCGCCGCTCGGTCCCGAATGGCTGCCCTACGGGATCGTGGCGAGCTTCATCGCCACCATCGCCGGCGGCACCGTCGCCTCGATCCTCTCCTCCACGCCCGTGGCGCTCAGCTCGCCGCGCGCGGCCGCGTGCATCGTGCTGGCGAGCTTCGTCGCCACGGTGAGCCGCGCCGTCCCCGATCTGCCGCCGCACGGCGTGATCGCGCTCACGAGCCTCACGGTCGTGACCGCGGGCCTCATCCAGATGCTGGCCGCCGCCATGCGGCTGGGGCGCCTCATCCGCTTCGTGCCCTTTCCCGGTGGTCTCGGGGTTCACGCACGGCATCGCCCTTTCGCTCCTCCTCGCCTTCACGCCGCTGTTCCTCGGCGTGGCGGAGCTGCCGCGCATCGCCTGGCCGACGCCGCAGGCGTGGCACTGGGGAGCGCCCCTGGTCGGCGCGGTGGCGCTTGCCGCCATCCTCCTCGCCGCCCGAACGAGCGCGCGCCTGCCCGCCATCTTCCTCGGCATGGCCGCGGGCGTGGCCTTCTACGTCCTGGTCAGCGCGCTCCTCCCGGGCACGCACATGGGCGCCTACGTGTCGCCGGGCCTGGTGCCGGACGTGCAATCGCCCTTCCTCTACTGGGAGGCGGTGCCGATCATGATGCGCGATCCCGTCGGGCCGAGGCTGATGTTCTCCTTCGCCGTGGCGCTCGCCTGCGTGGCCTCGATCGACTCGATGGTCGGCACGATGGTGGTCGAGACTCGCTACCACATGCGCTCGCAACCCGACCGCGACCTCCTCGCGCAGGGCATCGGCAACGCGATCGCGGGCGCGGCGGGGGGCGTGGCCATCGCCTACTCCGTGGTGTCGGTGCAGTCGGCGCGTTCGGCCGGCGGCAGCGGCCGGATGGTGGGGCCGCTGACCGGCGCGGGCGTGGCCGCCATCGCGATCGGCTGCGCGCTGTTCGTGAAGAGCGTGCCGCTCGCGGTGCTCGCCGCGCTGATGGTGTACATCGCCGTCGCGGCTTGCGGATCCCTGGGGCGTGGCCCTGGTGCGCCAGGTCGCCCGGCAGCGCCGCGCCTCGACGCCATCTCGCGCGAGAGCTTCACCGTCTACCTCCTCGTGGCGCTTTCGATCGTCGCTGCTGGACGTCGTCGCCGCGCTGGCCGTGGGCCTCATCGCTTCCGCCGTCATCTTCATCCGCACCATGAACCACCACGTGGTGCGCACCGTGGCCGTGGGCGCCGGCATCCGCTCGCGCCGGCTCTATCCGCCTTCCGTCATGCCGCGGCTCGCCGCAGGCGATGAAGTCGGTGGCCGTCGTCGAGCTCGAGGGCCCCCTCTTCTTCGGCACCGCCGATCGCATCGCGGCCGCCGTCGAGCGGCTGCCCCGCACCGTCCGCTACGTCGTGCTCGACCTGCGGCGCGTGCAGGCGCTGGACTCCACGGCCGGCGCGGTGCTCGCGCGCACCCACGCACGCCTGGAGCTCGGAAAGCCGCATCCTGCTCCTTTCCGGGCGCCCCGCCGGGTTCTCGACCGTCGTCGGAAGCCTTCCGCCCGCCTTTCCCGGACCGCGACCGCGCCGTCGAATGGGTGGAAGGCCGGATCCTCGAGGCGGCCGGCCTGCACGCGGACGAGGCCTGCATCGATCCCGCGGCCATCGGCAAGCTCCTCGGGCTCGACGAGGCGGACACGCGCAAGCTCCTCGCGTGACCGAGATCCGCGACCTGCCCGCGGGCACCGCCGTCTTCCGCGAGGGCGACGCCGGCAACGAGCTCTACTTCCTGCTCTCCGGCCGCCTGTCGATCTACCTCACGCGCGGCGGCAGGCAGGGAACGCGCGTGGTGACCTTCCTTCCCGGCAACACCTTCGGGGACGTGGCCTTCATCGACGGGCGGCCCCGCACGGCGAGCGCCGTGTGCGACGTCGACTGCCACGTGCTCATGCTCTCCCGCCCGGGGCTCGACCGCCTCGCGCAGGAGGCGCCCGACGTCGTGGCGCGCATCTACGCCTCCCTCGCGCTCGACATCGCCGGCCGGCTGCGCAACACCGACCAGATGCTGCGCGACGAATTCGAGTCCTGAGTCCGCCACATGTACCCGGTACATGTACCGGGTACATGTACCGGGTTCAGTCCTCGCGCTCCCCGTGCTCCGGCGTGGAGGAGATCCTGTGGATCGAGATGTCCGCGCCGTCGAACTCCTGCTCGGCGTCGAGGCGGATGCCGACCGTCGCCCTGAGCGTGCCGTAGATGGCGAAGCCGCCGCCGAGCGCGATCGCGATGCCGAGGAGCGTGCCCGAGAGCTGGCTCATGAAGGCCACGCCGCCCAGCCCGCCCAGCGCCTTGGCGCCGAAGATGCCGCACGCGATGCCGCCCCAGGCGCCGCACAGGCCGTGCAGCGGCCACACGCCCAGCACGTCGTCGATCCTCAGGCGGTTCTGCGTGGCGTTGAACATCACGACGAAGAGCCCGCCGGCCACGAGGCCGGTCGCAAGCGCGCCCAGCGGGTGCATGACGTCGGAGCCCGCGCAAACGGCGACCAGCCCCGCGAGCGGCCCGTTGTGCACGAAGCCCGGGTCGTTGCGGCCCACCACCAGGCCCGCGATCGTCCCGCCCGCCATCGCCATCAGCGAATTGACCGCGACGAGCCCCGTGATCTTGTCGATGGTCTGCGCGCTCATCACGTTGAACCCGAACCAGCCCACCGAGAGCACCCACGCGCCGAGCGCGAGGAAGGGGATGCTCGACGGCGGGAAGGCGACCACGCGCCCGTCCTTCGTGTAGCGGCCGTGCCGCGCGCCCAGCAGCAGCACCGCGGCGAGCGCCACCCACCCGCCCATCGCGTGCACGACCACGGAGCCCGCGAAATCGTGGAACTCCGCGCCGAACGCGCCCTTCGCCCAGCCCTGGAAGCCGAAGGCCTGGTTCCACGCGATGCCCTCGAAGAACGGGTAGAGGAAGCCCACGAGCGCGAAGGTGGCGACCAGCTGCGGGTTGAAGCGGAACCGCTCCGCGATGCCGCCCGAGACGATCGCGGGGATCGCCGCCGCGAAGGTGAGGAGGAAGAAGAACTTCACGAGCTCGTAGCCGCTCTTCGCGGCGAGGCTCTCGGCCCCGGCGAAGAAGTTCACGCCGTAGGCCACGGAGTAGCCGATGAAGAAGTACGCGATCGTGGAGATGGAGAAGTCCACGAGGATCTTCATGAGCGCGTTGACCTGGTTCTTGCGCCGGACGGTGCCCAGCTCGAGGAACGCGAAGCCCGCGTGCATGGCGAGCACCATGATGGCGCCCAGCAGGATGAAAAGGACGTCGGACGACGTCTTCAGTGCTTCCATTGCGCCTCCCCCCGGTGAGTGGCTGTTCTTCTGCCGCGTGGCCCGCGGTCGTGGCGCCACTATACGCCGGCCGAAATGGGACCGGCGCCGCGGATGCGGCGCCGGTCCGGGGGGAAATCGTGACGACGGGCAGGAGGTGGGGGCCGGAGCCGCTCGTTTCGGTCGAGGGGCCCCGGCCCCCTGCTGCCATCACGAAGGCGTGCGCACGACGATGTCGTTCCGCACGGACGAAACGCCCTTCACCGACCACGCGAGGGTCTCGGCGCGGAGCCTCTCGTCGACCGACTTCGCGAAGCCCGAGAGCTGCACCTGTCCCTTCAGGGTCTCCACGCGAATCGACGTGGCCGCCACGCTCGTGTCATCCGCGAACTTGGCCTTCACCTGCGTCGTGATCGTGGCGTCGTCGACATACTGGCCCACCGTTTCCTGCTGCCGGGAGACGGCGCAACCGGCCAGGAGGCCGGCGATGGCGATCGTTGCGAGTGTCTTCTTCATGACGATGTCCTCTCGTATGAGAATGAAGCGGACCCATGGCGGGCCCGCCCTCGAAGAGATGCAGGGAGCGTGCCATCGCGGCCGACGTCCCCTCCTGCCGGGAACGGCCGCGAAACCGGGGCCAACGGCGGCGATCTTCCCGCGCGCCCGATCCCCACGATGGTGCATCGGGGGTCGCGCCGTCGCTTCGAAACCACGACCGGGCGCTGGGGTCATTGCCGGTCGTCAAACGGCCGCGGCCCGCCTCGGGCAGAATGCACGCACCATGAGAGCCCCGACCCTTCTTGCCGCCTTCCTCCTGTGCCTGCCGCTCGCGGCGATGGCGCAGGCTCCCGCGACGCCCAAGCCGGCGATGCCGTCGAACCACCCGCCCATCGGCGGCACCCAGGCGACGACCGCGCCCTCGCCGTGGTCGGAGCTGGCCGACTACACGCTCACCGTGAAGGTCCCGCCCAAGGGCGAAGCCGGCACCTGGAAGTTCCGCACCTTCGCCGACCCGGCCGACGTGATCGTGGACCTCGACACGCCCGGCCCCAAGGGCCGCACGAAGGGCTCGATCATGCTGGTGGGCGGGCAGGCCATCGCCGCCAAGGGGTTCACGCCCGAGCCCCGCTACGAGGTGGACGCGCTCGATGCCGCGATCCTCAACCTGAAGGTCCTGACACTCCTGCTCGATGCGGCTGCGCCCGGCGGACCGGCCGCGATCAAGGGCAAGCAGGCCGTGAACGTCCGCGACAGCAAGCTGCCGATCTACGCGTCGACGCCGAGCGCCAACGCGCAGTTCAAGACGCCGTGGTCCCTCAAGGGCAGCGTGGAGCGGGTCGACGCCAACACCGTCTCGTTCCAGCTCGAGGTGGACGCGCCCGGGGGCGACAAGCCCGCCGAGCGCGCGCGCTGGACCTTCTCCGGCACGGCGGGCGGCACGCAGAAGGGCCGCGTGCTCGACGACGCCACGAGCCTCGCCGGCTGGACCGCCTATGTCATCGGCCCGCCGAAGAGCGACAAGCCGCAGTCGCATACGACGATGCGCTTCGGGGCCACGAAGCTCCCGGGGCCGTTCGCCACGGTCAGGGACCTGCGCACGGCCCTCGCGAAGAACCCCTAGGCCGGCGCCAGGAGCGGAAAGGCCTCGCGGCCCGTCTCCTCGCCCTCCGCCGTGCGGCGCACGAGCTCGCCGGTGGCGAAGTCGTACTCCGCGTGCGCGGGGTCGTTCCACTGGTTGAGCGCGTACATGCAGAAGGGCGGGAACAGCCCCTGCGTCGGCTCGTCGGGCCGCAGCGCGAACACGTAGTCGGGCTGCGTGCGAAGCGGGTAGCCGTCGTGGCAGTAGCGCACCCAGGCCTGGTCGCCCGCCACGACGATGCTCCAGAAGGGCGCGCGGTCGTAGAGCTTCAGGCTCACGCGCCGCCCCGACTCGTGCAATGCCTTGAGGTGCGCGATGCTCGCGCCGATCTCCTTCCGGTACAGCGCGTCCGCCTCCACCGGGTCCGGCAGCGACCGGATGCGGCTGCGCGCCCCCTCGCTGAAGGGGTTGAGGAGGAGAACGCGCGTCTCGAAGCAGTGGTTCACGAGGTCGCCGAACGGCGCGTCCTCGTCCGCGAAGGTGTGGAAGCCCGTGACGGAAAGGATGAGCGCGTCGCGCGCGGCGGGTGTCGCCTTGCGCACCGCCTTCCGGTACGCCGGCCCGCCGTCGCGCCGCACGTGCACGAGCGCGGCCACGTCGTGCAGGCGCTTCACGCGCAGGCCTTCCCACGCGAGGTGCAGCGCGTTGAACAGGATCACGAGCGCCGCCGCGAGCGAGAGCTCCGTGACCAGGAGCAGCTTCGAGCTGGCGCTCACGCGCGGCCACCACTCGTACAGCACGAACGTGGCGGCCGCGGGCAGCGAGAAGGCGATCGCGATGGCGAGGACGGACACGAACGCGTGAAAGACGACCTGCTGCATCACGGCGAATCCGGGACTTCGGATGGGGAGTGCGTGCATTGCGGAATTCCTCGACGACGATGGCATCAATGACTTGAGAGTGCCCGTCGCGCCGCAGGTTCCGTCTCTTTCGCCCCTGTCGCCCGATGGCGACGCTATCGCGCCGCGCAGTGCTCCGCGATGGCCGCCACGATCTTCGGCACGAGCGCGGCCGGCAGGTCGTGGCCCATGCCCTCGAACTCGAGGAGCTTCGCGCCCGGAATGTGGCGCGCCACCTCGCGCCCCGCGGCTTTCGGGATCAGCGGGTCCTCGGTGCCGTGGATGACGAGCGTGGGCACGGCGATCTTCTCCAGCTCGGCGCGCCGGTCGCCCGAGGCCAGCATGGCGAGCATCTGGCGCGCGGTGCCGTGGGTGTCGTAGCCGCGATTGGCCACGCGCTGGCAGAGCTCGCGAAGCGCCTTCGGGTCGACGGGGAAGCCGTGGCTCCCGATCACCTCCATGACGTGCACGAGGTGGTCGGTGACGCTGGCGGGATCGTCCGGATCGTCCGGGCGGTGCAGGATCGCGCCGAGCGCCCGGGGACGCGCCATCGCCACGAACGGGTTGCCGCTCGCGGACATGATCGAGGTGAGGGTCGCGACGCGTTTCGGGAACCGCGCCGCCAGCACCTGCGCGACCATCCCGCCCAGCGAGGCGCCGACGACGTGCGCGCGCTCGATGGACAGGACATCGAGCAGCCCGGTGACGTCCCCCGCCATGTCCGCCAGCGTGTACGGCGCGCCCACGTCGCGGCCCATCAGCGACCGCGCCATGGCCACCGGCACCGGCACGTGCGTCTTCTCCTGGATGCGCTCCGAGAGCCCGCAATCGCGGTTGTCGAAGCGCACCACGCGGAAGCCGGCCTTCACGAGACCCGTCGACGAACGCATCGGGCCAGAAGACGAGCGGCATGCCGAGGCCCATCACGAGCAGGATCGGCGGCGCGCCGGCCGGGCCGCTCGTCTCGTAGGCGAGGCGGATGCCGTTCGCGGTGACCGTCGGCATCGCGCGGGCCTAGTACCAGCCCGGGCGCTTCGGGTCGCGGTAGAACCACTCCCGCGCCCCGTTGCGCTCGAAGGGCTTCCACCTGCCCTCGGGCTGCGCGAGGCGGTCGGCGATCGCGTACCACGCGTAGGGGCTGAAGCCCAGGCCGAAATGGCTCGCCTGGACCTCGATGTTCTCGTGCCGCGGGCCGGGCTTCTCGATGCTGCACTGCCAGGCCACGATGCCGTCCGTGCGGCTGTAGATGGAGGTGGTGGGCACCGCGGGCGGGATGCGCAGCCGCTCGTGGATTTCCGGCGCGCCGATCTTGTGGCCGGTGACGTACTCGTAGAGGCGCCACGCGTTGGTGGCCTTCGGGTGCCCGGTGAACGGCGTGCCGAGCGTGATCACCTGCCGCACCTTGCGCGGCGACTCCTTCGCGAACTCGCGCGCGTAGAGCCCGCCCAGGCTCCAGCCGATGAGGGAAACCTTGCGCCTGTGGCGCCCGTGGATCGCCGCGAGGCGCGCCCGGCAGGCCTCCAGCACGCCCTCGCGCGGCCCCTTGTTCGCGCCGAGGTCCCAGCCGTAGGGCACGTAGCCCAGCTCCTCGAGGAAGCTGCGCAGCGGGTTCGTGGTCGCATCCGAGGCCATGAGCCCGGGGAAGAGCAGGACCGGGTGTCCATCGCCCTTCGGCGCCTTGTTGAGGAGCGGGCGCAGCACGAGCGAGACGCCGTATTCCCACGGGGCGCGCCATTCGAGCGCCAGGCGCAGCAGCCCGGGCGCCCGCATCATCCCGTATTCGTACCAGTGCTCGACGTTGGTGGTCGACTGCGTCATCCGGCCGTCTTCTTCAGTTCCTCGTGCGAATCGTACAACGCGCGGACGAGGCTGCGGATGTCCGGCACCGCCTTCCTTCGCGGCGACCAGCCCGAAATCGAGCGAGCCGCAGTAGCTCTGCACCGTGATGTTGAGGCCCAGCCCGTGCTCGACGATGGAGGCGGGCCAGTAGGTGAGCATGCGCGCCCCGGCGAGGTAGAGCGGCGCCTGCGGGCCGGGCACGTTGGAGACGACGAGGTTCGCGAGCGGCGGATACGACTTCACCCCCTGCGTGTAGCCGTAGGCGCGGGCGGCCGCGGCCAGCACCCACGGCGCGCCGATGGAAGGAAAGTCCGTCGGGATGACCGACTTGGCACCCGCCGTGATCGCCTTGGCGTTGCCCGCGGAGGACCGGATGGCCCGCAGGCGCTGCAGGGGATCGGCGAGGTGCGTGGCGAGGTTGGCCAGCACCATCGTCGCGCGCGTCGAGTAGTCCATGTCGTCCGCGGCCCGCAGCGACACCGGCATGGCGGCCACCAGCGGGCTCCTCGGCACGGAGCCATGGCCCACGAGGTAGCGGCGAAGCGCCCCGCTCACGATGGCGAGCACCACGTCGTTCACCTTGGCGTCGTGGCGCTTCGCGATCGCCTTGACCTCCGCGAGCGGGATCGAGGCCGTGGCGAACGATCGCTGCGCGGTGATCGGCACGTTGAGCGAGGTCGCGGGGCCGATGGGCAGGCCGAGCCCGGCGCCCTTGTCCTTCCTCGCCGCGCCGCCGCCACCGGAGGAGAAGCCGGCCTTCACCACGCGGGCGAGCTCCGGGATCTGGCGGATGAGCTTCGTGTATTCGCCGGCGCTCTTCCGCAGCGCCGCGCCCAGCAGCTCCCCCATCCCCGGCGACTTCTCGAGCGCGCGCTTCCCGGGCTTCGGCACCTTGCGCGGCACGGGCGAGGGATCGAGGATCGCCTGCGCGAGCTGCACGCCCGCCGCGCCGTCCAGCGTCGCGTGGTGGATCTTCGAGTACCAGGCGAGGTCGCCCGGAGGCGAGGCCCTCGATCACGTAGAACATCCACAGCGGGCGGTTGCGGTCGAGCAGCTCCGAGTGCAGCTTCGCGACCGCGGCCTCCAGCGTGGCCATCGTGCCGGGCTTCGGGAGCCGGATCCTGCGGATGTGCCAGGCGAGGTCCACCTCCCGGTCCTCGACCCACATGGGGCTCGCGACCGCGAGCGGGAGGGTGGCGATGCGGCGGGTGAACACGGGCGCCAGGTGCAGGCGCCCGGCGACGTGCTTCACCGCCCGGTCGTAGAAGGTGGCGCGTTGCCGGGCCGGCACCTGGTAGAGGTGCAGCGACCCCACGTGCATCGGGGTCTCGGGCGTCTCCAGGTACAGGAACGCCGCGTCCAGGCCGGAGAGCGGTTTCACGATCCCGATGGTAGGCGATCGGAGACCCGTTTTGGGGACGGTTCTCCGGAACCGTCCCCAAAACCCCGGAATCAGCCAAAATAGCGCTTTTCCGCAGCGCAGCAACCGCATCGAGCCCCCCATGCCCAACGATTCGAAGACGCCGGAAGGCGCCCACATCACCAATTTCATCAAGCAGCGCGTCGAGGCCGACCTCGAGAGCGGCAAGTACGCCCAGCGCCGGTGGGGCGGCAAGCCCGGCAAGCTGGAAGCGCACGCCAACGCCCCGCTCGACCCCGCGAAGATCCGCACGCGCTTCCCCCCGGAGCCCAACGGCTACCTCCACATCGGGCACGCGAAATCCATCTGCCTCAACTTCGGGCTCGCGAAGGAGTACGGCGGCATCTGCCACATGCGCTTCGACGACACCAACCCGGAGAAGGAGGAGCAGGAGTACGTCGACTCCATCATCGGCGCGGTGAAGTGGCTGGGCTTCGACTTCGGGGCGAAGGACGAGTACCTCTACTTCGCGAGCGACTACTTCGACCTCATGTACGAGTTCGCCGAGTGCCTCATCGGGCACGGCGACGCCTACGTGGATTCGCAGCCGGCCGAGGAGATGCAGCGCAACCGCGGCAGCTTCCAGGAGCCCGGCAGGGATTCGCCCTTCCGCGGCCGCACGCCGGCCGAGAACCTGGCGCTCTTCCGCGAGATGCGGGATGGCAAGCACGCCGACGGCGCCCACGTGCTGCGCGCGAAGATCGACATGGCCTCGCCCAACATCAACATGCGCGACCCCGCGATCTACCGCATCAAGCGCGCCACGCACCACCGCACGGGCGACAAGTGGTGCATCTACCCGATGTACACCTACGCGCACCCGGTGGAGGACGCGCTCGAGAACATCACGCACTCCATCTGCACGCTGGAGTTCGAGGACCAGCGGCCGTTCTACGACTGGGTGCTGGAGCGGCTCGCCACGCACGGCATGCTGCAGCGCCCGCTGCCGCAGCAGATCGAGTTCTCGCGGCTGAACCTCACCCACACCGTGATGAGCAAGCGGTTCCTGCTCAGGCTCGTCCAGGAGAAGTACGTGGAGGGATGGGACGACCCGCGCATGCCCACGCTGGTGGGCGCCCGCCGCCGCGGCTTCACGCCGGAGGGGTTCCGGATGTTCGCCGAGCGCATCGGCGTCTCCAAGGCCGACAACTGGATCGATCCCTCGGTGCTCGAGGACTGCATGCGCGAGCACCTGAACGAAGTGGCCCCGCGCCGCATCGCCGTGCTGGACCCGCTCAAGCTCCTGATCACGAACTACCCCGAAGGCAAGTCCGAGGAGTGCTTCGCGCCCAACCATCCGCAGAAGCCGGAGTGGGGCAAGCGGCTGATCCCGTTCTCGCGCGAGCTCTGGATCGAGCGGGAGGACTTCAACGAGGAGCCGCCCAAGGGCTACTTCCGCCTCTTCCCCGGCAACACCGTGCGGCTCAAGTACGGCTTCGTCGTGAAGTGCACGGGCTGCACGAAGGACGCGCACGGGAAGGTGATCGAGGTGATGTGCGAGTACATCCCCGACTCGAAGTCGGGGACGCCGGGCGCGGACCACCACAAGACGAAGGGCGTGATCCACTGGGTGTCGGCGGCCGAGGCCTATGAGGCGGAAGTGCGCCTCTACGACCGCCTCTTCAAGGTGCCCAATCCCGGCAAGGCGACGGGCAACTACCTCGACGACCTCAACCCGGATTCGCTCAAGGTGATCCGGGCGTACCTGGAGCCTTCACTGAAGGACGCGAAGGCGCTGGAGCGGTTCCAGTTCGAGCGGCACGGGTATTTCGTTGCCGAAGCAAAGGCAGCGTTCATCCGGACCGTGACGCTGCGCGATTCGTGGGGCAAGGCTGGCTAGCCCTCTCGGCTCGCGACGACGGGGCGCGATCGCTTCATCGAAGCGAAGACCACCGCGCCCGGAGTCGCGGATCCCCTCAGAACTCGTACTCCACCTGCAGCCGGAAGCGGTTCTGCGGCGCGCCCTTGTTGAGGCCCGCGAGCCACGCGGCGTTGTAGCGGATCGTCTCGCGGTCGCCGACCTTCAGCTTGCCGAACACCGCCGGGCCCGCGCGGTGGCTCTGCTCGGCGGAGGGCACCCAGTGGTTCCACTGGCCCATGTCGCCGAAGGCCTGCACGCCGTACTCGAAGGGCGGGGCTCAGCCCGGTACTTCACCTGGAACTGGTAGCCGAACTCGGTCACGTGCGGCTCGTCGGGGTTGTACTCCGCGTGCGACGACGCGCGTGAAGAGCACGTTGGCGTTCCACTGCACGCAGGCCCGTGTCCCCCTGGAACAGCGGTCCCGACGCGCAGCTCGTAGCCCTCCGTCGCGTGCTCCTTCGGCACCTCGATCTCCGTGATGAGGCCCACGTCGACCGGATAGCGGCCGGTCTCGTGTGAGCTGGAACTTGTTCTCCCACTCGAAGGCGTCGTAGCGCGTCGTGTCGCCGACCTCCTTGTGTGAACATGACGTAGGCCTCGGTGAACCACCAGTCGGCGTCGCGCCCTAGCCCGAAGCCCAGGCTCGCCGCGGATTCGCGGCCCGCGTCGTCCTTCAGCCTGTCCGTGCCGGTACTTGAAATCGATCTCGCGCTCGCCGTAACTCGACCGTGGGCACGTAGAGGTAATCGTTGGGATCGGCTGGGCGAGCCCGGGTAGCAGGAGGGCGGCGGCGAGGACGCGGATTGCCGGCAAGCGTCGGGCGACGGCTGCGACGCAGCCGGCGAACATGATCCATGGGAGGGCGTCCTAGGGAGTGGTCGAGTGCGGCGGCGCGTCCAGGCCATGCCGGCCACGATCGCGACGAACACGACGGCGAAGAACATCATCTGCATGCCGGCGGGCCGCGCGTCGTAGCCCACGAGTCCGCGCAGAAGGCGCCGGCGCGGAGTCGGCCGGCCATCAGCCGACGTGTCCCACAGCCGGGCGGCGAGGCCGGGCAGCATGTCGGCCTGGATCAGGAAGCGCGCGGCCTGCGACGCCATGCCGGCGGCGAGGAAGCAGCACCAGGGCCGGTCGCGGTGAAGAACCACTGCAGCGGGATGCGCAGGAGGCCCGCGTACAGCAGGCCGCCGACGGCGACGCCGGCGAGCATGCCGACCAACCGCGCCGATGAGCATCCGCCAGACGCGCCGCCGCCGGCGAGCGGCGACGCCATAGAGGAAGAGCACCGTCTCGGAGCCTTCGCGCAGCACCGCGAGCGCCGACCACGGCGAGAGCACCGACACGCTCGCCGGCCGCTCCTCACGTCGGCGCCTACGCCGCGCGCGTTGGCGGCGAGCTCGGCGCCGTGCTTCGCCATCCAGATGTTGTGCCACGCGAGCATCAGCGACCGCCACGCCGAGGATGGCGGCGTTGAAGATCTCCTGCCCCATGCCGCTGGCCAGCGCGGCGATCGCCTCCGCTCAGAACGCCACGAGCGCAGGAGCCCGCCAGGCCCGCGACGATGCCCCCGGCGAGCGAGCCAGCGTCGCGCGCTGCGATGCCGCGCGTCGCCGCGGCGACGATGCCGACGATGAGGGCGGCCTCGAGAACCTCGCGAAAGACGATGAGCGCTGTGCCGAGCATTGCGGGGCCCCTACTTCCACTACTTCGCGACGATCACGCCCTTGGCCGTCTTCTCGTTGAATTCGCCCACGAACGGGTACTCGCCGGCCTTCAGCGGGCCGATGTAGATGGTGGCCGAGGATTTTCCGGGAATGACCTTCTCCCGGTTGAGGACGTGGCTTTCGAATTCCTCCGGCGTCGCGTCGCGGTTCTCGACGACGAGCTTCACCTTCCTGCCCACGGGGACTTCGACCCGCTCGGGCGCGAACCGGTGATTCTCGATGACCAGCCTGAACTCGCCGTCCGCCGCGAAGGCGGCGAGCGGCAGGGCGAGGAGCAGCACGGCAGCGAATTTGTTCATGGTCGTTCAGAAGCGCGAGTTGATGTGGAAAGCCAAATGATAATCGCTCGCATTTAAAAATGCAATAGCGCCACATCGCCAGGCACGCGAGCTATTTACACATTTATTATCAATGACATATAGAGACCCGCCGGCTGGCGGGCTCCCGTCGCCGCCCCCTGGCGAACGGCGGCCGAAGGAGGGTCGCTACGCCTTCCCCATGAAATCGCCCTTCCGCAGCGCCACACCCTCGTGCCGGAGGATCGCGTAGGCCATCGTCACGTGGAAGTAGAACTTCGGCAGGGCGTGGTTGAGGAGGTAAGGCGTCCCCTTCACCGAGATCGTGGCCTCCCGCGCCTTCCAGCTCACCACGCGCTCCCCTGCGCCCTCGAATTGCCCGGGGCCCAGCGTCTCGAGGAAAGCGACCGCTTTTCGAATGCGGGCGCCGAGTTCGGGAAAGGATTGCTCGCTGCCGTCGAATGCGGGCGGCTCCACCCCCGCGAGACGCGCCGCCCCGTCGACCGCCGCGTCCGTGGCTATCTGCACCTGTTTCAACAGCGGATACATGTCGGGCGCGAGGCGGCTTGCGAGCAGCACGGCCGGGTCGATCTTCCTCGCCTCGGCATCGGCTGCGGCCTTGTCCAGGATCCTCGCCAGCTGGCCGAGCATGCGGACGAACACGGGGACGGACGTCTCGTAGAGCGGCGTCTTCATTCGCCCGCGATCCGGCCTGGCCGAGGTGTGTTGCCGGCTCATCACGACCTCCCGAGGAAGTCGCCCTTGCCGATCTCCACGCCGTTGTGCCGGAGGATCGCGTAGGCCGTGGTGATGTGGAAGTACAGGTTCGGCATCACGTGGTTCAGCAGGTAGGGCATCCCCTGCATCGACTTGGTGGCGGTGCGCGTCTTCCAGGTCACGGTCCGGTCCTCCGAGCCGTCGATCTGCTCCGGCTTGAGCGTCCGGAGGTAGTCCACGGTCTTGCGCGTGCGCGCGACGAGGTCCGCGAAGGTGGCCTCGTTGTCCTCGAACGCCGGCGGCTCCTGCTGCGCGAGACGGGCCGCGCCGCCCTTGGCTGCGTCGGCGGCGATCTGCACCTGCTTCGAGAGCGGGAACATGTCGGGATAGAGGCGGCTCGAGACCAGGACCGCCGGGTCGATCTTCCTCGCCTCGGCATGGGCGGCGGCCTTCTCGAGGATGGCGGCCAGGTTGTCGAGCATGCGGATGAAGACGGGGACGGAAGCCTGGTACATGGAAATGTTCATTGCGTTCTCCGAAGGGCAAGCGGCATGGTGTTGCGGGGTCGCCAGCGTAGCGCAAATCCCGCGACGCGCGGGCCCGGTCGTCGAAGACGGCGGGCGAGTCCCCTCCGGGCGGTAGAATGTGCCCTTGAGGAAGCAGTTCCTTCCTCGGTCCCACGGAGCCCCCGAGCGCAAGGCAGCCCATGAGCGCCCCATCGCGCCCTTCCGGCGGCGACGAACTCGACTTCACGAACGAGCCCCCCGTCCCGCCACCTCCTCCGCCCCCCGAGCAGGTGGAGCGCGCGCGTGCGGAAGCGCAGGAGGGCCTTCCGCAGCTGGTCCAGTCGGGGTTCATGGTCAGCATCGCCCGCCGCTCGCCCGTGCGCATCCCGCCGCGCAACGGCGAGAAGTACGCGCTCCTCGTGGTGGAGGACGACCCGGATCTCGCGCAGCTCGTGATCGACATCTTCATGACGGCCGGCTTCGAGATGCACTGGGCGTCGAACAAGAGCGAGATCAACCAGCAGATGAACCGCCGGCCGTCCGTCGACCTCGTCCTCATGGACATCGTGCTGCCGGACACCAACGGCCTGCAGGTGCTGCAAGCGCATCCGGTCGCATCCCAAGCTCGCGAAGCTCCCCGTGATCATGATGACGGGGAAGTCGGCGGCGGAGGACGTGGCCGCGGGGCTCACGGCGGGGGCGGACGGCTATGTCTCCAAGCCCTTCATGATGAGCGGGCTCGTGAAGGCGGTGAAGCAGGTGCTGGGGATCGCGTAGGTCCGCTCCCAGCCCATGCGCGATACTCGTCTGCGCTCCTCGTGCTTGCCGGCCTGGCCGGTATCGACGCAGCGCGCGGATGAGCCTGCCCGGCCCCCCGCGAATCCCCGGACTTACGCGCTTGTCGCGGCCTTCCCCGACCGGTTCAGCGTCGTCTACGAGACGCGGCCCGAGCGAGCGGCGCCGGCGTCAGCAACCGCGCGGACCAGTACCGGCGCAGCGTGCTCGAGGCACCGGGCGGGACCTTCAACCGGATCGCCCTGGCCGGGCCTGGAAAAGGTGGTCGCGCGCCGCGACCCCGGCGCGCAGGTTCGTGGTCCTCGCCGCAACCGGGCGCCACGCCGGAGCGGCATGGCCGCGGTGGATCGCGAGGAATTCCTGCTTCAGCGCGTGCGCGCGGAGCTGCGGGAACATGCCCCAACGGAGCGACTGGCACCGCATCGTCGTCGCGCTGCCCGCCTACCGGGTGCTCGACCTCGACGGGATGCCCACCCGGCTGGAAGGCTTCGGCCTCTTCATGCAGCCCAACTGCCAGAGCGATCCCGTTCTCCTGCGGCCTCGCGTTCCGCCCGAAAGGCATCGGCGCCACGGTTCGCACGCCGGAGGGCGAGGAGACGCGGGCGAACTTCTTCGTGGCGCCCTACTCCTACGTCTCGATCGTGATCCTCGACCCGGCGACGCTCGCGGTCCTGGAGCGCGAGCAGATCCTGGACCACCAGAAGCTGTTCGATCCGCAGTCCGGCACCCTCGACCTCGCGCAGAACATCCCGAAGGACGTCCTCGCGGGCGAGGTCGTGCAAGTGATCGAACGGTCCGTGGCCAGCGCGATCTCCCGCACGGAGCTCGCGGGGAAGGTGGAGATCCGCGAGGTCAGCGAAGTGAAGCCCGGCAAGGCAGCCCATGCAGATGATGGCGGCCCAAGCGAAAGTAGCCGGCGTACGAAGCCCCTAGCCCGCCAGGTCCATGATCCGGGTTCCCAGACGGGGTTCCTCAAACTCGCACGTTCTTGAACTGCCAGGGGTCGGTGGGATCGACGTCCTCGGGAAAGAGGACGCCCCGCCCCTCGAGCGGCGACCAGTCGCTGAACTTGCCGACCATCTCGCCCAGGTAGGGCAGCGCCACCTCCAGCACCTCGCGGAAATCCATTTCCTCGGGATCGACGATGCCCCGGTCCGGGTGCCGCATCGCCCAGATGACGCCGCCCAGCACGCCGGCGGCGGTCTGCAGGCTCGTCGCATTGTTCTGCGGGCACAGCGAGCGCGCCTGGCCGATCGTGAGGCGCGAGCCGTACCAGTAGGCGTTGCGCGCGTGGCCCGCGAGCAGCACGCCCAGCTCGTCCATGCCCGTCTCGATGTCCTCGGCGCCCAGCTCGCGCCGCCACTGCTGCAGCCGCCAGCCCTTCCCCGCCAGCTCGTGGATCGACAGCACGGCGTCGTCGCACGGGTGGTAGGCGTAGTGCACGGTCGGGCGGTAGGTGACTCGCTCGCCCTCGCGCACCGTGAGGTAGTCGGCGATGGAGACCGCCTCGCCGTGGGTGATGAGGAAGCCGTGGTACGCGCCTTCGAGCGGCGTCCAGCTGCGCACGCGCGTGCCCGCCCCCGGCCGGTCGAGGTAGATCGCGGCGTCGCAGCCGTAGCCGTGACGGTGGCCGTCGACGGGGAAGTGGCGCTCGTGCGAGCCCCAGCCCAGCTCCGCCGGCTGGCAGCCCTCGCCCGCGAACCCTTCCACGGACCAGGTGTTGACGAACTCGCCGGGGCGCTTGGCCGTGGCCGACACCTGCGTGTCCCGCTCGGCGACGTGGATCACCCTGACGCCCAGGCGGTGCGCGAGGCCGGCCCAGCCGGCGCGGTCGTGCGGCTCGCCGCCCGCCAGTCCCCCGGTCGCGGTCGCGACATCCAGCAGCGCCTGCTTCACGAAGTGCGAGACGAGCCCGGGATTCACGCCGTGCGTGAGGACGGCCGTGGGCGCGGGCCCGGGCCGGCGAAGCGCCAGCGCCTCCTCGCGCAGCCCGTAGTTCGAGCGCTGCGAGGCCGTCTTCGTCGTGTCGTAGTAGCCGCCCTCCCAGGGCTCGATGCACGCGTCGAGGTAGAGGACGCCCGCCTCGCGGCACCACGCGATGAGTTCGACGCTCGAGACGCCGATCGAGAGGTTGAGGAGGAAGTCCCCGGCCCGCAGTTCCTCCGCGAGGATGCGGCCGTAGTTCTCCGGCGTGACCTTCTCCACGCGGATGCCGATGCCGTACTCCTCGGCCACGTGGCGGTGGGTCGGCTTGTCGGTGACGATCCGGACCCGGTCGGTGCTCAGGCCCGTGTGCCGCAGCAGCAGCGGCAGCACGCCGCGGCCGATGCAGCCGAAGCCCACGATGAGAATGCGGCCGGGAAAGGTGGTGAGAACCCTGGGCGCTGTCATGGCGTCTCTTTTTTCAACGTAGTGCCACGAATGATAGCGGCTTTGCGACCCGCCGCCCCGGCCCGCCCGCATTGCCGCGCGGCCGGCGCTCGGGGTAGCCTCGATTCGCCGTGCCGGCGATCACGCGATGGGAGACGTTGATGAAGCAGACGAGATGGATTTCCGCCGTCCTGGCCCTTGCGGCCCTGGGCGCCTTTGGCGTTCCGGCGCAATGCGCCGACGACCGGGACGTCCTCGCGGGCGTCAAGGAGCTCAAGGCGGTCTTCGACATCCGCGAGGGGGACGGCAAGACGCTGCTCAACCGGCTGATGGTCATCGACGAAACGCGCGAGTCGCTCCTGGCGCAGGGCGTGCAGCCCCGCTTCGTCCTCACCTTCCGCGGACCGGCCACCCGGCTGATCCAGACGGACGCGGCGAAGATCCGCCCCGAGGACCGCGAGGTCGCGGCGGTGATCGCGACGAAGCTCGACGAGATGCGCGACTCGAAGGGCATGGAGGGCATCGAGCTGTGCGAGGTGGCGATCCGCGGGCAGGGCACGAAGGTGCAGAACGTGATCCCCGCCGTGAAGGTGGTCGGCAACACCTTCACCTCGCTCATGGCCTACCAGGCCCGCGGATTCGCGTACATTTCGCCCTGACCGCCGGACCCGGCATTCCCCGGGCCCGGCGGGATCGATTTGGCGAAATCCTTGCGCAAACGCAACTTGCTGCGCCGCAACGAAGTCCTAAGATAGCCGCAACCCACCACCCCCGGGGAAGGACAGGCCCGCCATGAGCGACCGCTATCTGTCCCACGTCAGGAACACGCTCGCCCAGATCCGCGCCGACGGCTTCCACAAGGCCGAGCGCGTCATCGCGAGCCCGCAGTCGCCCGCCATCCGCCTCGCCGACGGTTCGGAAGTCCTCAACTTCTGCGCGAACAACTACCTCGGCCTCGCCGACGATCCGCGGCTGGTGGCCGCCGGCAAGGCGGCGCTCGACCGCTACGGCTACGGCATGGCCTCGGTGCGGTTCATCTGCGGCACGCAGACCATCCACAAGGAGCTGGAGGGCGCCCTCGCCGCCTTCCTCGGCGTGGACGACTGCATCCTGTACTCGAGCTGCTTCGACGCGAACGGCGGCCTCTTCGAGACCCTGCTGGGCGAGGAGGACGCGGTGATCAGCGACGAGCTGAACCACGCGAGCATCGTCGACGGCATCCGCCTGTGCAAGGCGAAGCGCTACCGGTACCGCAACAACGACATGGCCGACCTCGAGGCGAAGCTCAGCGAAGCCGACGCCGCCGGCGCGCGCTTCAAGCTGGTCGCGACCGACGGCGTCTTCTCGATGGACGGCATCGTCGCGAACCTGTCCGCGATCTGCGACCTCGCCGCGCGCCACGACGCGCTCACGATGGTGGACGATTCCCACGCCGTGGGCTTCGTGGGCGAGGCCGGGCGCGGGACGCCGGAGCTCTGCGGCGTCCAGGGGCGGATCGACATCCTCACGGGCACGCTGGGCAAGGCCATGGGCGGCGCTTCCGGCGGCTACACCGCGGGCCGCCGCGAGATCGTGGAGCTGCTGCGCCAGCGCTCGCGCCCCTACCTCTTCTCCAACTCCCTCGCCCCGGCCATCGCGGCGACCTCGCTCGAGGTGCTGAAGCTCCTCGCGAGCCCCGAGGGCGCCGGGCTGCGCAGCCGCGTGCGGGTCAACGGCGAGCATTTCCGCCGCGAGATGGCCGCGCTCGGCTTCGACCTCGTGCCCGGCGGCCACCCGATCATCCCGGTGATGCTGGGGGACGCGGCGCTCGCCACGCGCATGGCCGACGCGCTGCTGGCGGAGGGCGTGTACGTGATCGGCTTCTCCTACCCCGTGGTCCCGAAGGGCAAGGCGCGCATCCGCACGCAGATGAGCGCCGCGCACACTCCCGACCAGATCGGCCGGGCCGCGGCGGCCTTCGGGAAGGTCGGCCGCGCGCTGGGCGCCATCCCATGAACCGTATGCACGTGCCCGGTACATGGTCCGGGTACATTTGAACGGGTGAATCGATGAAGGCACTGGCAAAACTGGAGCGCGCCCCCGGACTCACGCTCACGCGCGTGAAGAAGCCCGAGGTCGGGCACAACGACGTCCTCATCCGCATCCGCAAGACCGCCATCTGCGGCACCGACGTCCACATCTGGAACTGGGACGCCTGGGCGCAGAAGACGATCCCCGTGCCCATGCACGTGGGCCACGAGTACGTGGGCGAGATCGTCGCGATGGGCCAGGAGGTGCGCGGCTTCTCGGTCGGCGACCGCGTCTCCGGCGAGGGGCACGTCACCTGCGGTTTCTGCCGCAACTGCCGCGCGGGCCGCCGGCACCTCTGCCGCAACACCGTGGGCGTGGGCGTCAACCGCGAGGGCGCGTTCGCCGAGTACCTGGTGATCCCGGCCTTCAACGCCTTCAGGATTCCCGACGACATCTCCGACGACCTCGCCGCGATCTTCGACCCCTTCGGCAATGCCACCCACACGGCGCTCGCGTTCAACCTCGTGGGCGAGGACGTGCTGATCACCGGCGCCGGCCCCATCGGCATCATGGCCGCCGCGATCGCCCGCCACGTCGGCGCGCGCCACGTGGTGATCACCGACGTGAACGACTACCGGCTCGGGCTCGCCGCGAAGATGGGCGCCACGCGCGCCGTGAACGTCGGGCGGGAGAAGCTGCGCGACGTGATGGAGAGCCTGCGCATGACGGAGGGCTTCGACGTCGGGATGGAGATGTCCGGCGCGCCGCAGGCCTTCACCCAGATGCTCGAGCACATGAACCACGGCGGCAAGGTGGCGCTCCTGGGCATCCCGCCGCCGGGCATGGCGATCGACTGGAACCAGGTGATCTTCAAGGGCCTCGAGATCCGCGGCATCTACGGCCGCGAGATGTTCGAGACCTGGTACAAGATGGTGGCGATGCTGCAGAGCGGGCTGGACCTCTCGCCCGTCATCACGCACCACTTCCCCGTCGAGGAATACGAAGCCGGCTTCGCCGCGATGCTCTCGGGCGCGAGCGGAAAGGTGATCCTCGACTGGGCCCCTCCGGCGTCGGCAGGCTCGCCATGATCCGCGGTCTTCGCTGGCTGCCCGTATGGATAGTCGCGCTCGCGGTCTTCTTCGGCGCCGGCCTCTGGGTCGGTTCGCCGCGGCGGGCCGATTCGCCCGTGCTGCTGCGCGAGGTGCAGGAGCTCTCGGAGCTGGTGACCGTGAAGTACGTGATGTCGCACGTCATGACCAAGGAGAAGGTGACCTGGCTCGGGACCGACCAGATCCTCCTGGTGGCCCAGGGCGTGGTCAAGGCGGGCGTCGACCTGCGCAGGATGAAGGAGGAGGACTTGCGCGTCGCCGGCAAGAGCGTCTCGATCCGCCTTCCGCGCGCGGAGGTCACCGACAACTACCTCGTCGAGAAGTACACCTACGTCTACGACCGGCGGACGGGGCTCCTCGTGAAGCCGGAGCGCACGCTGGAGGGAGAGGCCCGTCGCGAGGCCTTGAGCCAGATGCTGATTGCGGCGCACCAGAGCGGCATCCACAAGGAGGCCGAGTCCCGCGCGCGCGAACTGGTGGCCAAGCTGCTCCGGCAGCTGGGTTTCGAGAAGGTCGAGGTCGAGGTGGACAACAGCCAGCCGCAGGAGCGCCGATGAGCCAGTACCCCCCGCTTCGCTTGCACGTGCCCGAGCCGAACGGTCGCCCGGGGCACGAGACGGATTTCTCCTACCTGCACGTGTCGCCGGCCGGCGCGGTCCGGCGCCCGCCGGTGGAAACGCTGCCCTCGGAGACGGGCGACATCGTCGATTCGCTCGTGCGCGTCCTGGACGACGACGGCCGCGCGCAGGGCCCGTGGGACCCGAAGGCCGACCCGGAGCTCCTGCGCGAGGGGATGCGCGCGATGCTCAAGACCCGCGTCTTCGACGCGCGCATGCTCATGGCGCAGCGGCAGAAGAAGGTCTCCTTCTACATGCAGAGCCTGGGCGAGGAGGCGATCGGCATCGGCCAGGCGCTCGCCCTCGAGCCGGACGACATGTGCTTCCCCACCTATCGCCAGCAGGGGATCCTCGTCGCCCGCGGCTACCCCCTCGTGAGCATGATGTGCCAGCTCTTCTCGAACGACCACGACCCGCTCAAGGGACGCCAGCTCCCGGTGATGTACTCGGCGCGCGGGCACGGCTTCTTCTCCATCGCCGGCAACCTCGCCACGCAGTACATCCAGGCCGTGGGCTGGGCCATGGCCTCGGCGATCAAGGGCGACACGCGCATCGTCTCGGCCTGGATCGGCGACGGATCGACCGCGGAATCGGACTTCCACAACGCGCTCACCTTCGCCGCGGTGTACCGGGCGCCGGTGATCCTGAACGTGGTCAACAACCAGTGGGCGATCTCCTCGTTCCAGGGCATCGCCGGCGGCGAGGCGGCCACCTTCGCCTCGCGCGGCGTCGGCAGCGGCATCGCGTCGCTGCGCGTCGACGGCAACGACTTCCTCGCCGTGCTGGCGGTGTCGCGTTGGGCCGCCGAGCGGGCGCGCCGCGGGCTCGGGCCGACGCTCATCGAGTGGATCACCTACCGCGCCGGCGCGCACTCCACCGCCGACGACCCGTCGAAGTACCGGCCGTCCGACGACTGGGCGCGCTTCCCCCTGGGCGACCCGGTCGAGCGCTTGCGCAGGCACCTGGTCGCGATCGGCGCGTGGTCGGACGAGGAGCATGCGGGGACGCTCAAGGCGCTGGAGGGCGAGGTGGCGGCGGCCCAGAAGGAGGCGGAGGGCTACGGCACGCTCGCCTCGGGCCACGTCCACGACGCCTCCACGATGTTCGAGGACGTGTACAAGGACATGCCGGCGCACCTGCGCCGGCAGCGCAGCGAGCTGGGAGACTGACCATGGCCACGATGACGATGGTGCAGGCCATCCGCTCCGCGATGGACGTGATGCTGGAGCGCGACGACAACGTCGTCGTGTTCGGCGAGGACGTGGGCTACTTCGGCGGCGTGTTCCGCTGCACGGACGGGCTGCAGGCGAAGTACGGCGCCTCGCGCGTGTTCGACGCGCCGATCGCCGAAAGCGGCATCGTCGGGGCGGCCATCGGCATGGGCGCCTACGGCCTGCGCCCCGTCGCGGAGATCCAGTTCGCGGACTACGTGTATCCCGCCTACGACCAGATCGTGTCCGGGGCGGCGCGCCTGCGCTACCGCTCCGCCGGCGACTTCACCGCGCCCCTCACGATCCGCATGCCCTGCGGCGGCGGCATCTACGGCGGGCAGACCCACAGCCAGAGCCCGGAGGCGCTGTTCACCCACGTGTGCGGCCTGCGCACCGTGATGCCCTCGAACCCCTACGACGCCAAGGGCCTCCTCGTCGCCTCGATCGAGTGCGACGACCCGGTGATCTTCCTCGAGCCCAAGCGCATCTACAACGGCCCCTTCGACGGGCACCACGACAGGCCGGTGGTGCCGTGGACCGGGAACCCGCGCGCGGAAGTCCCCGAGGGCCACTACACGGTGCCGCTGGAGTCGGCCGCGGTGTTCCGTCCCGGCACGGCGCTCACGGTGCTCACCTACGGCACGATGGTGTGGGTGTCCGAGGCCGCCGCGCGCGAGACCGGGATCGACGCCGAGATCGTCGACCTGCGCAGCCTCTGGCCGCTGGACCTCGACACGATCGTGGGCTCCGTCGCCAAGACCGGGCGCTGCGTGATCGTCCACGAGGCCACCCGCACCAGCGGGTTCGGCGCCGAGCTTGCGGCGCTGGTGCAGGAACACTGCTTCTTCCACCTCGAGGCGCCGATCGAGCGCGTGACCGGCTGGGACACGCCCTACCCGCACGCGCAGGAATGGGCCTACTTCCCGGGGCCGG
>CAWAOC010000017.1:0-55053 GCA_963783635.1 uncultured Gammaproteobacteria bacterium | reverse complement strand
CGCCGCTCTCGCTGCGCGGAAGACCGCGGCGGCTGGTCACACTCACTCCCTTTCCCTCGGGAAGAGGGGCTGGGGGTGAGGGAACCAGATGCGAGATGCCGGTACCACCGCCGCGAAACTGCTCGCCTTCCACGCCGAGCCGGTGCGCCATCGCCCGCGGCTGACGCATGGCCGGGAGCCCTTTCCCGGCGGCGTGCACGTGTTCCGGTTCGCGCAGGGGAAGTTTCCCGAAGGGGTGATGCGAAAGCAGTCCGCGGAAGAGCGCGAACGCCTGCGCGCGGCCGCCGCCTTCTTCATCCGGCAGGTCTGCTTCTGGGACGGGGCCACGCACTACCAGGTGCTTTGCGTCGCCCCCGATTCGCTTCCGAAGGACATCCGCGATCACTACCAGGGCCTGATGGCCCTCATCCATCCGGACCGGGCGGCGGACGGCAGCGAGCGCTGGCCCGAGGACTTCGCCACGCGGGTCAACGCGGCATGGGCCGTCCTCTCCAACGACGCGGCCCGGCGGGAGTACGACGCGGAACTCAGGAAATCCCCGCGCGCGGCGGGCCCCACGGAATCGTTCGAGCCGCAGGAGACCGGAAGGGCGCAAGTGGAAATTCCGGCCCGCAGGAAGCACCGGTCCTCCCGAAAGCGGCTGCGCACCACCCTGGCGATTGCGTCCGTTTCGCTGGCGGCGCTCTTCTTCGCCTTCACGTGGTGGGCGAGCGACGTTCCCTCGGAGTTCGCCACCCTCCAGGGGGCGACGCCTTTCGAGCTTTCGATGCAATGGATGCGGGACGTGGGCTCCCCCGCCCGCCGTCCGGGCTTCCTCGGCCTGGGCGAAGCGCATGCCTCGCATGACGCACCGTCGACGGACGACGAGCCGGCACTGACACGGGCCTCGCTTACGACGCGGGAACCGGCGCGGCGAGGGAGCAGGAACTCGATCGAATTCCCGTCGCCGTGCGTCCTGTCGCCGTGGCCGCAGCCTCAATGCGACACCCCCTCCCCCGGCACCGGAGCCCGCGACTCGCTCCCGGCCGGAACCGGTCGCGGCCAGCGGCACGGTCGAGCAGCGGGTGGCGATGGCACCGACGGGTTCCGACTTCGCCTCGCGCCTGCCCGATCTCGAAGTGCTCGTCACGCGGATCGTCGCCTACTACGAAAGCGGGGATCTCGAACGCTTCGTCGGCCTGTTCGATGCGGAGAGCCTCGGCGTGATGGAAGCGCACCGCATCCGGGGCGACTTCGACGACTTCTTCCGCGCGACTGCGACCCGCAGGCTGCGAATCCAGAAGGTCGACTGGAATCCGGCTGACGGAAAGCTGCGGGCGAAGGGGCAGGCGATCGTGGCGGCGGAGTATCGGGACCCTGCGAATCGCATCGAGCGCGGCGTGAATGTCGAGATCGATGTCGTGATGCGAAGCGGAAGGCCGCGGATCGCGCGCCTGTCGCTCTTCCCGCACGAGTAGGCGGCCTCGTGACTTCGGCCTCGACGCTTTCTCGCCTGGCGGTGGCCACCGTATCGCTGCTGCTCCTCTGGCGCGTCATCCAGGTGAACGTGGGGTTGTACGAGGACTCGGGGCGGCCGCGGCTCGCTCCGTGGTCGGGCGTGGCAACCGCGCCCTCCGGCGATCGGCAGGATGGCGGGAACGCGGCCCTGCGCCGCATGATCGACGACAACCCCGCCGAGATCGGCGCGCTGTTGGCGGTCGCGATGGAACGCGACAGCGCGGGCGACCCCGCAGGCGCGTCGAAGGCCTACCGCACCGCCCTCGGGCTGGCACCCCTCGGCCGCGACGCCCTCGCCCTCTCCGCCGCCCATTTCCTGCGGCAGGGCGACCCCGCGGGCCTCGAACTCCTCGCCCGCCTGGTGGCCAATTATCCGGATACGCGCGCCCGCGCATTTCCCGCGATGGCGGGGCTGCTCGCCCGCGATCGCTTCCAGGAGGAATTCGCGAAGATCGCCTCGCAGAACCCCGCGTGGCTGGCGCCGTTCATGGCCGATGCGTGCGCGCGCGGCGCCGATCCCGCGATCCTCGTCCCGCTGGTGATGCAGTCGTCGGCATCCACCCATGCGGCGCCCGCGGCCGCCACTTGCGTGATGGACCGGCTGCGGACCGCGGGCCGGTGGGAGGAGGCCTACCACCTCTGGCTCAACCTGCTGCCGAAGGAACGGCGCGCGCGGCTGGGTTTGGTGTTCAACGGCGGCTTCGAGGCGCTTCCCGAGAACTCGGGATTCGATTGGCTCATGCAGCAGGCGCCGGAGAAGCAGGCGGGCCATACCGCGGAGGTCGTCCGGATGCCGGGGGCCGAGGGGCAGCGGGTGCTTCGCGTCGCGTACAACGGGAAGCGGCAGTCGGGCGTGCCCGCGCGCCAGTACCTGCTGCTGCCGCCGGGGGATTACGAACTCACGGGCCTCGCGCGTCCGGAGGGGATCAAGGCGGCCCGGGGCATCCACTGGACGGTGCGGTGCGTGGAGGGTGCGAAGGTCGGCGCAGTCATCGCGAAGTCCGAACGGTTCCTGGGTTCCAGCGACTGGCGGCGGTTCGCGATGGACGTGCCGGTGGATGGCGCCTGCGGCGGCCATGTCCTGCAGCTCGAACCCGTGGCGGGGGATGGCGAAGTGGCCTTCGTCGAGGGCACGGCGTGGTTCGACGACCTGGTCCTGCGGCGGCGGTAGTGCCGGATTTGTAATAGAATTTTCCTGTCTGCCCTCGGGGCGGGCGAAGGTTTCGAGGAGTGCGAGATGAAGTTCGACCCGGTGGTGAAGGCGATGACAATGGCGGTGGCGCTGTCCCTGGCCGTCGTCACGGGCCCGTTCGCCCAGCAGCCGGGGGCACGCACGCCTCCCCAGGCGAACAACGCGCCCCCCGGTGCCCCGATGCTGGCGGCACGCCTGCTGTTGATGGACGGCGACGTGCTCGTAAGCACCGCCTCCGGCCTCGTCGCGGCGGCGCAGGGAGCGGAACTGCCCGTGGGCACCCGCGTGATGACGATGGCCAGGTCGCACGCGACCATCCAGTACCCGGACGGCTGCATCGTGAGGCTGAACCCCAATATGCGGATCGAGATCCGGATGGGGCCTCCGTGCGAGGAGCGGCAACTCCTCGCGCGGCTGGTCGTGCCGGATCCCGCGACGCAGGTCGCCGTCGCTGGCGCGCCGACGACCGCCGACGCCGCCGACGAACATATCCGGCCTTGCGCTCTCGGGAGATCTCGGCCAGGCCGCGGGCGCGGCGGCGGGATTCGCCGGCATTTTCGCGATCGTCCGTGACCGCTCCGACGGTGCCGTGAGCCCGAATTGACGCCGCACTGGGACGAATCCGCGCAGGGTGCAGGAACGGGGCCGCAAGGCCCCTTGCTTTTTCTGCTGGCCGGATTCCTGCTGGTCTTCGCGCCGCTGATGCTCGGGGGCAATCGTCCCTTTCCCCTTCTCGTCCTCGAGATCACTGCGGTAGTCGGCCTTGCGGTGCTGGCTTGGCAGGGTGAGGCCTGGGCAGGCCTGCGGTCGCTGCCGATGACGCTTCGGCTGGGCATCGGGCTGCTCGTCGTCGTGCCCTTGCTGCAGCTCGTGCCCTTGCCGGCGGGGCTGTGGGCGCAGCTGCCCGGCCGTGCGCCGTATGCCGCTGCGCTCGAGTTGGCCGGCCCGGCTGCCGTCGATGCCATGCGGCCGCTCAGCATTTATCCGCGGGCGACCGAGTACTCGTGGCTGGTGGTGCTGCCGTGCCTGGCGGCTTTCCTGATCACGCTTACGCTCGCGCAGGCGCGCTCGCGGGTCAAGAAGCTCGTCGTCCTGTTCGTGGCGGTGGCGGTGTGCGAGGCGCTGCTGGGCATCATTCAGCTGGGGGCGGCTGCCGGGTCGCCGCTGTATCTGGGCAATGTCCATGGCGGCGGCGCGTCAACCGGGACCTACGTGAACCGGAACCACTTCGCGGCGCTCATGGCGATGGCGCTGCCGTCGGCGCTGGTGCTGTGGTTCCTGCAGACGCGGACGTCGAAGGACCAGCACGGTGACGAACTGCGGCCCCATCCGAGGATCAGGGACCGGTGGGTGGCGACGCAGATCGCGTTCTCGCTGCCGGTGCTGTTCCTGCTGGTGGCGCTGCTGTTTTCGCTTTCGCGCGGTGGGATTGGGGCGGGATTGCTCGCGTTCTCGGCTGCGAGCCTGGCGCTCGTGGGCCGCGCGAGATCCTTCGGGTCGAAATTCGCGTTCACGATGATCGGCGCGGGTGCCATCGCGTTCGCCGCGTACATCGGGCTCACGCCGGTGCTGGAGCGCTTCGCGCCGGACAACCTGTCGCTCGGCTTCCAGGGGCGGGCGCAGATCGCCGCGGCGAGCGTGCGGGCGGGGCTGGATTTCCTCCCCTTCGGGAGCGGCCTGGGCACGTTCGCCGACGTGTTCAGGCGATACCAGGTCGAGGGGCTGCCGGGTTTCGTGGACCATGCGCACAACGATTACGCGGAGCTGTTCCTCGAGCTGGGGGTCGCGGGCGTGGCCATCGTCGTGCTGCTCGCGGCCGCCTATGCGATGCGGTGGCTGGAGCTCGCGCGCGTCTGGCGGGAGCGCAGCCTGGGCCACCTGCAGATGGCGGCGGGGCTCGGGATGCTGGCGATGATCGTGCACGGCATGGTCGACTTCAACTTCCACATCCCGGCCAACGCGGTGTACTTCTCGTTCCTCGCCGGCGTCTTCTTCCACCCCGCCAGCGAGCCAGGCTCATGAACCCGGCACCCGTGCCTGGCACGTGAGCCTGGCACGCGAACCTGGCACGCGAACCTGGCACGCGAACCTGGCACGTGAACCTGGCACGCGAACCTGGCACGTGAACCTGGCACGCGAACCTGGCACGGACGAGTCCGATCGCATTGCGGATAGGGGCGGAACTCTGGTAAAAGTGAAGCCAATCAATCACTTCAACGAGGATTTCGGGGTGGCGCTGACGGCGGGACGGTTGGAATTGCCCGGGTGCCTGCACGGCGAGGGGGCGCGATGAACGTGCCCGGCATCGCCCTCGACGCGGCATCGCTAGCCGCCTTCGCGGTCGTGGCGACGGTGGTGCTGGCGATCTTTGCGCCGGCCCTGGGGCTGGTGGACCATCCCGGCGGCCGCAAGGACCATGACGCGCCCGTGCCCGTGGTGGGCGGCATCGCGCTCGTCCTGACGCTGCTCTATGCGGTCTTCGTGTTCAAGCGCCCGGCGGTGCCCCCGGCATTCCTCGCCGGCGCGGCCATCGTCGTGGTGGTGTCGATCTGGGACGACTGGAAGGAGCTGCATCACGTCCCGCGCTTCGGCGCGCAGATCCTCGCCGTGCTGGTGATGGTCTACGGAGCGGACGTGGAACTGCGCTCGGTCGGCGACCTGCTGGGCTGGCGGCCGATCGGCCTGTCGGTGTTCGCGGTCCCGATGACGGTGTTCGCGGTGGTGGGCGTCATCAACGCGGTCAACATGATCGACGGCATGGATGGGCTCGCGGGGTCCACCTCGCTCGTGTCGCTGGCGTGGTATGGCGTCGCGGCCACGCTCTCGGGCCTGCCGGTGCTCGCGGGGCTGGCGTGGATTCTCTGCGCGGGGCTGGCGGGGTTCCTCATCCTGAATCTTCGCCTGCCGTGGCAGCCGCGGGCGCGGGTGTTCCTGGGAGACGCGGGCAGCACGCTGCTGGGGTTCGCGCTGGCGTGGTTCGCGATCGACCTTTCGCAGGGGGCGGGGCGGACGATGCCGCCGATCGCCGCGCTGTGGGTGGTGCTGCTGCCGCTGGCGGATACGGTGTCGCTGATGGCGCGGCGGCGATCGCGGGGGCAGAGCCCTTTCCATCCGGACCGGGAGCACATCCATCACTTCCTGCTCGCGCAGGGGTTTTCCGTGAGCGGGGCGCTGGCGGTGCTGGTGCTCGCGGCGGCGGCTTTCGGCGCGGTGGGCGTGGTCGGGTGGCAGATGGGGGTGCCGGAGCCGGTGCTGTTCTGGGCTTTCTTCTTCCTCTTCTTCGCGTACCACTACGCGATCAAGGCGGCGTGGAGGCGGCTTTATGCGCGCGGGTTTGAAGGGTCGAGTTCGGCGTCCAGGGAAACCTGATGGGGACGTGTTCGTGAACACGTCCCGACAACCTGCCTCAAATTGAACTCCATGCGCAATCCAGTCCGCAGGCGGGCTGTCCTGGGCCTCGCGAGCCTGACCCTTGTCGCGGGCTTCGGATTCGCCTTCATCAACGCGGCCAACTTTCTCGAAGCCCCCGCGCAGGCGCCCGTGAAGTCCGATGCGGCGTTCGTGCTGGGGGGCGATTCGGGTGACCGGGTCCTGCGCGCGGCGGACCTTCATCGCCAGGAGATGGCGGGCGTTTTCGTGCTGACCGGCGCGGAGGACCTGGCCGGCGAGGTGCTGCCGGTCTACCTCTACTGGCGAGCGGCGGTGCTGGTGCGCGCGGGCGTGCCGGAGGGGGCGGTGCTGCTGGATTCCGCGAGTTCAAACTCGAGCGAGGAGGCAGCGTACGGGTTGGGGCTGGCGAAGGCGCGCGGATGGAAGCGGGTGATGGTGGTGAGCGATCCACCGCACATGCGCCGGCTATCGCTGATCTGGGGGCGCGCTTTCTCGGGGAGCGGGATCGAGTTCGTCCTCGTGGCCTCCCGGCCCCGGTGGTGGGTGCCGGAGCGGTGGTGGACCAGCCGCAAGAGCGCCAACTTCGTCGTCCAGGAATACATCAAGCTCGCCTACGAGCTTTTCTAGGTTCGCGTGCCAGGTTCGCGTGCCAGGCTCGCGTGCCAGGTTCACGTGCCAGGTTCGCGTGCCAGGCTCACGTGCCAGGTTCGCGTGCCAGGTTCGTGTGCCAGGTTCGCGTGCCAGGTTCACGTGCCAGGTTCGCGTGCCAGGCACACAGGTGCCAGGCTCACGTGCCTGAAAATCTATACCCGTCCCCAAGAACCCGTCCCCAAAACCTTACAATTTGGTATGCAATCGATATTGTTCGTCTGTACCGCCAACATTTGCAGGTCCCCCACGGCCGAGGGAGTGCTCAAGAAGATGCTGGCGGCGAAGGGGGCGGCGGACCGGTTCCAGGTGGATTCGGCCGGGACGCACGATTACCACGTCGGCAAGCCGCCCTTCCCGCTCACGGTGTCGCGCGCCAAGATGCGCGGCTATGACCTCACGGGAATCGTCTCGAGGAGGATCCGGGGCGACGATTTCGATCACTTCGACCTGATCCTCGGCATGTCGCGCGAACACCTCTCCATCCTGCGCCAGATCGCGCCCACGCGGTGCAAGCAGAAGATCGAGCTTTTCCTGGACTATGGGGACGACTACCACGGCCAGGACATCCCCGATCCCTTCAACGGGAAGATCGAGGATTTCGACCAGGTGCTCGACATGGTCGAGGACGGGTGCCAGGGGCTGGTGGGGCTTCTCGTCCGGTAGGGGGGCCAGGCACCGGTGCCTGGCACGCGAACCTGGCACGTGAACCTGGCACGTGAACCTGGCACGTGAACCTGGCACGTGAACCAAGTAGCGGGGGAGCGCGTTAAGGATGCATGCCCCGCCCTCACCGCATCGATGTTCCCGGATACCCACGTCATGTCTGTGTACGCGGCGTTGATGGCATGGCGTGCTTTCGCACCGACAAGGACCGGCACGTCTTTCTCAAGTATCTGCGAGACGCCCTGGACAAGGGGGGCTGCTCCGTCAGCGCATTCGTGATGATGACGAACCACGTCCACATGCTCGTGAGCCCGAGCGAGCCTGGTGCGATGCCTGCGATGATGCATTCGATCGGCACCCGGTACGTTCGCTATTTCAATAAGTCACACGGTCGCACGGGCCCCCTGTTCGGCGGCCGCTACTGGGCGAGCCTGATCGAATCGGAAAGCTACTTGCTGGCGGCCATGCGCTATATCGAACTGAACCCCGTTCGCGCCCGCATGGTGGACCATCCCGGCCGATATCCGTGGTCAAGCTACCTCCACAACACGGGCGGTGAACGACGGGAGGAACTCACTTTTCACGGCGAGTTCCTGAATCTCGGTCGGACCACCGCAGACTGCACCCGATGGTGGGCGGCGTTCGTGGACAAGGGAGTCGCCGACGATGAACTCGCCAGGCTTCGCAAGCAGTTCACACGGAATCGTCCGCTGGGCGGTGACGCCTTCATGGAGCGATTCGACCCGCCCGAAGTCGTGCCAGGCACGTGAACCTGGCACGTGAACCTGGCACGCGAACCTGGCACGTGAACCTGGCACGCGAACCTGGCACGTGAACCTGGCACGCGAACCTGGCACGCGAACCTGGCACGTGAGCCTGGCACCACCTACTTCTTGGTGAAGTCGCCGGCCTTCACGGTGGTGAGCCTGGCGGGATCGAGGTGCTTGCGGATGGCGGCGTTCACGTCGGCCACGGTCAGGGCCTGGATGCGGTCCTCGAGGGCCTTGCTGAAGGCGAAGGTGCGGCCGAGGTAGAGGTTGTAGGCCCAGCCGCCGGCGACCGTGCCGTCCTGGGCGCGGGCCTTGAGAGTGCCCCGTGTGCATGTAGTAGGTCCAGCCGCCGCCACCGCCGTCCTGCGCGCGCGTCTGCACGCGCTTCTGGATGGCGCCGGACTTGGCGCTGGCCAGCTCCGCCTCGGTGATGCCGTCCTTCACCACGTTCGCCACGACCTCGCGGAACGCCGGCCTCCACCTTGGCGACGTTCTGCGGCGCGGCGATGGCGTAGAAGGTCCACGTGGCCGAGCGGTCGAGCGAGGGCACGCTGAGGCTCGAGCCCGCCGAGTACGAGAGCCCATCCTTCTGCCGCAGCCGGTCCGACAGGCGCGAAGCGAGATCCGCCCCGCCGCCGATGATGTAGTCGGCGATGTAGAGCGCGGCGTAGTCGGGATCGTCGTCGCGCAGGTCGAGGTTCTCGCGCGCGAGGAAGATCGCGTTTTCCTTGTCGGGGGTGTCGACCTTCAGGTCCGCCGGCTTGATGTCGCCATTCTTCACGGGCACGCGCTCGACGGGCTTCTCGCGACTTCCAGTTCTCGAAGAGCTCCTTCAGCAGCGCCGCCACCTTCGCCTCGTCGAAGTCGCCCACGATCGCGATCTCCGCCGTGCTGGCGCCGTAGAACTCCTGGTGGAAGCGCTTCGCGTCCTCCAGCTTCGCCGCCTTGATGTCCGCGAGCGACTCCTCCAGCGTCGGGCTGTAGCGCCAGTCGCCGCGCGGATACGCGTTGAAGTGCTTCGAGAGCGCCTCCGACGCGCGCGCGTTCGGCTCCGCGAGCTGCGACTGGATCGAGGTGATGCGTCTGGTTGCGAAGCTGCTCGAACTCGCTCTCCGGGAACGACGGCTCCTTCAGGATGTGCGCGGCGAGCCTGAGCGCCTCCTCGAGATTCGGGCGCGTGGTCTGGAAGCTGCCGCCGCCGCCCCCGACGCGCCCGGAGACCTTCAGGCGCTCCAGCTCGTCGGAGAGCTGCGTGCGCGTGTACCGCGTCGTCCCGCGCGAAAGCATCTGCCCCGCGATCTGCGCGGCCACCTTCTGCCCGAAGAGGCTCTTCTCATCCCCCATGTGCAGCGTGAGCGACACGTTGACCGTCTCGCCGCGGTTCTTCTTCGGCAGCAGCGCCACCTTGAGCCCGCCGAACTGCATCCGCTTCGTGCGCGCGTCGATGTTGGCCTGCGTGGGCTCGAACGCCTCGGCGACGTTCGACGTCCGCCTTGCCCTTGAAGTCCTTCATCACCTCCGCCACCGTGGGCGCGGCCGGGATCTCGGCGCGCTGCGGGTTGTCCTCGGGGAGGTAGAGGCCGACGGTGCGGTTGTCGCGGCGGTAGTAGGCCGTGGCCGCCTTCGCGACCGATTCCGACGTCACCTTCGGGAGGTCGTCGCGCGAGAGGAAGAAGAGCCGCCAGTCGCCCAGCGCGATGTACTCGGACATCTGCACGCCGATGGACTCGTGGTTGGCGAGCGTCTTCTCGAACTCGTTCTCGTAGGACTTGCGCGCGCGCGCGATCTCCTCGGCCGTGGCGGGCGCGGCGCCGAAGCCCTCGACGATGCGGACCAGCTCGTCGCGCACGGGCTCGATCGCGTCGCCCTTCTTCACCACCGCGCCGAAGATGTGGAGCCCCGGGTTGAAGCCCGGTCAGCGGGAAGCCGAACACCTGCGACGCCTTGCCGGTTTCCACCAGCGCCTTGTGCAGTCGCCCCGTGGGCGTGTCGCCGAGGACGAAGTTGGCGAACGAGATGCCGTCGCTGTCCGGGTGCAGGCCCGAGGGCACCTTGTAGGCGGCCATCACGATCTGCACGTCGCCCTTGCGGCGGACCTTGAACTCGCGCTCGCCGTCCTGCGTGGGCTCCACCGTCCAGAACTCGGGGAGCTTGCGGGTGGGCTTCGGGATCTTGCCGAACGCGCCGGCGATGAGGGCGAGCGCCTTCGCCTCGTCGAACTTGCCGGCCACGAGGAGCACCGCGTTGTCGGGCTGGTAGTACATCCGGTAGAACGCCTGGAGGTTCTCCTCCTTCACGTTCTCGATGTCGCTGCGGTTGCCGATGGTGGAGCGGCCGTAGGAGTGCCAGTCGTAGGCCACGCTCTGCATGCGCTTGAGCATGACCTGGAAGGGGGAGTTCTCGCCCATCTCGTATTCGTTGCGCACGACGGAGAACTCGGTGTCGAGGTCGGACTTGCGGATGAAGGAGTTCACCATCCGGTCGGCCTCCATCTCGATGGCCCACTTGAGGTTGTCGTCGCTCGCCTGGAAGAGCTCGAAGTAGTTGGTGCGGTCGAGCCACGTGGAGCCGTTGGAGCGCGCGCCGCGGACGTTGAACTGCTTGTCGAGGTCCGGGTTCTTCGGCGTGCCCTTGAACACCAGGTGCTCGAGGAGGTGCGCCATGCCCGTCTCGCCGTAGTTCTCGTGCCTGGACGCCCACGAGGTAGGTGACGTTGACGGTGATGGTGGGCTTGGACAGATCCGGGAAGAGCAGGACCTTGAGGCCGTTCTCGAGGCGGTATTCCGTGATGCCCTCGACGGAGGTGACTTTCGTGACCCCGTTGGGCAGCGGCCGCCTGGGCCAGGGCGGGGCCGGCGAGGAACGCGAGGCAAACGGCGATCAGGCGGAACAAACGCATCGTCCTACTCCTTTGAATTTGGTGCCAGGTTCACGTGCCAGGTTCACGTGCCAGGTTCACGTGCCAGGTATCCAGGTCACGTCCAGGTACCAGGTTCACGTGCCAGGCACCTGAGCCTGGCACGCTACATTGCTACTTCCTGCGCCTTCGGGCTTCGTAGAGGCAGACACCGCTCGCCACGGAAACGTTCAGGCTTTCGACCGACCCCATCATCGGGATGGAGACGAGGTGGTCGCAGGTGTCGCGGGTCAGGCGCCTGCAGGCCCTCCCCCTCCGCGCCCAGGACGAGGCCGAGGGCCCCGTCGAGCTTGGCCTGCCAGAGGGATTGCGGCGCATCGTCGGCGGTGCCCACCATCCAGATCCCGCGTTCCTTGAGGTCGCGCATGGTGCGGGCGAGGTTGGTGACGACGATGTAGGGGACGGTCTCGGCCGCGCCCGAGGCGACCTTGATGGCGGCGGTGGTGAGGCCGCAGCTGCGGTCCTTGGGGGCGATGACCGCGTGCGCCCCCGCCCCGTCGGCCACCCGCAGGCAGGCGCCGAGGTTGTGGGGATCCTGCACGCCGTCCAGCAGCAGGAGGAGCGGCGGCTCGTCGAGGGTCTCCAGCACGTCCTCGATGAACTGCGGCATGCTCATCTCGTCGGCCATCGCGACCACGCCCTGGTGGCGGGCGCCGCCGGCCATGCCGTCGAGGCGCTTGGTGTCGACCGTCATGACGCCGCACGTCGAGCTTCTCGGCGAGCGACTTCAGCTCCTTCATGCGGCCGTCGGAGCGGCCCGCGTCCACGAAGATCTCGCGAACCGAATCCGCCTTCTGCTTCAGGCGCGCCTTCACCGCATGGAATCCCGCCAGCGTCTTCATCGTCTTCCCTCTTTTGGGGACGTGTTCGCGAACACGTCCCCAGGTTCGCGTCCCCGAAACCAGTCTCTATTTGCGCTTCTTCTTGCCGTCGGAGAGGCGGGTGTCGAGCTTGGTGTGCTTCTTGTCCTGGTCGCGCGGCTTCCTGGCGACGCGGCACCGGCACGGCGTGGGGCATCTCGCCCTCGGCCGGGGCCGCCTGCCGGCCCGCATCGACCAGCACGAAGTCGATCTTGGTCGTCTCGATGTCCACCCGCACCACGCGCACCTTCACGCGCGCGCCGAGCTGGTAGCGGATGCCGGTGCGCTCGCCGCGCAGCAGGTGGCGCTGCTGGTCGAACTGGTAGTAGTCGGCGCCCAGGTCGGAGATATGGACCAGCCCGTCGATGAAGAGTTCGTCGAGCGTGACGAAGAGCCCGAAGCCCGTCACCCCGCTCACGGTGCCCTCGAACTCGTCGCCGACGTGGTCCTGCATGAAGTAGCACTTGAGCCAGTTCTCGACGTCCCGCGTCGCGTCGTCCGCGCGCCGCTCGGTCTCCGAGCAGTGCACGCCCAGCGCGGCCCAGTTGCCCGCGTCGTAGCGTCGTCCCGCCCAGCACCGCCTTGATGGCGCGGTGCACCACGAGATCCGGATACCGGCGGATGGGCGAGGTGAAGTGCGCGTAGCCCTCGTAGGCGAGGCCGAAGTGGCCGACGTTCTCCGGGCTGTACACCGCCTGGCGCAGCGAGCGCAGCATCACCGTCTGCAGCAGGCTCGCGTACGGCTTGTCCTTGATGCGCGAGAGGAGCGCCGCGTAATCCTTGGCGTGCGGCTCGTCGCCGCCGCCCAGCGTGAGGCCGAAGTCCTTGAGCATGGAGCGAAGCGCCTCCAGCTTCTCGGGCGTGGGGCCTTCGTGGATGCGGTAGAGCGTCGGCTGGCTGTTGGCGATGAGGTAGTCGGAGGCGCACACGTTGGCCGCCAGCATGCATTCCTCGATGAGGCGGTGGGCGTCGTTGCGCTGCACGCGCACGATGCGCTCGATCTTGCCCTTGTCGTCGAAGATCATCTGCGTCTCGACGGAGTCGAAGTCGATGGCGCCCCGCTTGGCGCGCGCGCCCAGCAGCAGCTTGAAGACCGCGTAGAGGTTCTCGAGATACGGCACGAGCGTCCTGTCGATGGGCGGCTCGGCCTGCTTGCCCTCGAGCACGGCGGCCACGCGCGTATAGGTGAGGCGCGCGTTCGAGTGGATGACCGCCGGGTAGAACGAGTAGGTCCGCACCACGCCGCTGGTGGTGATCTCCATCTCGCACACCATCGTGAGGCGGTCGACCTCGGGCTTGAGCGAGCAGAGCTCGTTCGAGAGCGCCTCGGGCAGCATCGGGATCACGCGGCGCGGGAAGTAGACGGAGTTGCCGCGGTCCTGCGAATCGCGGTCGAGCGCGTCGCCGGGGCGGACGTAGTGGCTCACGTCGGCGATGGCGACCCAGAGGCTGGAAGCCCTTGCCCTTCGGCGAGCGGCTTGCAGCACACCGCATCGTCGAAATCCTTCGCGGTCTCCCCGTCGATCGTGACGAACGGGAGGTCGCGCAGGTCCTTGCGGCCCTTGAGGTCCTTGGCCAGCACCTTGGCGCCGTACTTCGCCGCCTGCTTCTCGGATTCGGCGGAGAACTCGTGCGGCAGGTCGTGCTTGCGCAGCGCGATCTCGATTTCCATCCCCGGGTCGGCGTAGTTGCCCAGGATCGTGGTCACGCGCGCGAGGGGCTCGGCGTTGGGCGTGGGCTGCTGGATGATCTCCGCCTCCACCACCTGGCCGTGCTTGGCGCCGCCGGCGCCGTCGGGCGGCACGAGGAAGTCCTGCGAGATGCGCTTGTCCTCGGCCATGATGAACATCACGCCCTGCTCGATGAAGAGCCGGCCGACGACCTTGGCGTTGGCGCGCTCGAGCACCTCGACGATGGAGCCTTCGCGGCGGCCGCGGCGGTCGAGGCCGGTGACGCGGGCGAGCACGATGTCGCCGTGCAGCGCCTTGTGCATCTGCTTGGGGCCGAGGAAGAGGTCGTCGGAGCCGTCCTCGGGCTTCAGGAACCCGAAGCCGTCCGGGTGGCCCTGGACGCGGCCCTTGACCAGGCCGGCCTTGTCCGCGACGAGGATGGCGCCGCGGCGGTTGCGCATCACCTGGCCTTCGCGCTCCATGGCGCCGATGCGCCGGGAGAACGCGTCGCGTTCGTGGGATTCGATGCCGAGGAGCGAGGCGATGCGGTCCTCGGCGAGGGGAACGCCCTCCCGGTGCAGCACCTCGAGGATCATCTCGCGGCTGGGCAGGGGGTTCTCGTATTTGGCGGCTTCGCGGTCCTTGTGGGGGTCCGCGTGCCGCAGGGTCTTGGTTTTGCTAGACAAAAAAGTGTCTTCCTTCTAAAATTGCGGGCTTGGCTGAAGTTGTATCAGGCCATGCCCGGATGGCGGAATTGGTAGACGCACCAGTTTCAGGTACTGGCGGGTAACACCGTGGAGGTTCGAGTCCTCTTCCGGGCACCAGCATTATGGGGTCGGGTTCATCCCGACCCCTTTTCTTTTGGGTGCCGTGTTCCGTGAACCAGGCACGCGAATCTGGCACGCGAACCTGGCACACGAACCTGGCCCCGAAATACTGTTCAGGCGAACGGGTGGTGAAGGACGATGGTCTCTTCGCGGTCCGGGCCGGTGGAGATGAGCACGACCGGCGCCCCGGCCAGGGACTCCAGGCGCTTGAGGTAGTTGCGCGCGTTGGCGGGCAGCCCGTCCAGCGTCTTGATGCCGACCGTGCTTTCCTTCCACCCCGGGAAATCCTCGTACACCGGCTCGCAGATGGCCAGGGCCTCGGCGCCGACGGGCAGGATGTCGCGCACCTCGCCGCGCACCTTGTAGCCCACCGCGAGGCGCACGACGTCCAGGCCGTCGAGCACGTCGAGCTTCGTGATGCACAGGCCCGACAGGCCGTTCAGCTGCACCGCCCGCTTGAGCGCCGCCGCGTCGAACCAGCCGCAGCGCCGCGGCCGCCCGGTGACGGAGCCGTATTCGTTGCCGCGCACGCGCAGGTGCTCGCCCACCTCGTCGTCGAGTTCGGTCGGGAACGGCCCGCCGCCCACGCGCGTGGCGTAGGCCTTGGCCACGCCGAGGATGTAGTGGAGCTGCTGCGGCCCCACGCCCGCGCCCGCGCAGGCCTGCCCCGCGAGGCAGTTGGACGAGGTGACGAACGGGTAGGTGCCGTGGTCCACGTCGAGCAGCGCCGCCTGCGCGCCCTCGAAGAGGATCGACTTGCCTTCGCTTGATGATCGCGTTGATCTCGCCGGAGACGTCGGCGACCATGGGCTGCAGCTTCTCGCCGAGGGCCAGCGTGTCGTCCAGCGTCTTCTGGAAGTCCACCGTGTCGACCTTGAAGTAGTTCTTCAGGACGAAGTTGTGGTAATCCAGCACCTCGCCCAGCTTGGCGGCGAAGCGCTCCCTCGCATACAGGTCCTGCACGCGGATCGCGCGCCGGGCCACCTTGTCCTCGTAGGCCGGCCCGATGCCGCGCCCGGTGGTGCCGATCTTGGCCTCGCCCTTCGCGCGCTCGCGCGCCGCGTCGAGCGCCACGTGGTACGGCAGGATCAGCGGGCAGGCTTCCGAGATGCGCAGGCGCCCGCGCACGTCGATGCCCGGCGGCCTCCAGCTCCTCGATCTCCTTCATGATCGCCTCGGGCGAGACGACCACGCCGTTGCCGATGAAGCACTTCTTGCCCGGGTGCATGATCCCCGAGGGGATGAGGCGCACGATCGTCTTCTTGCCGTCGATCACCAGCGTGTGCCCGGCGTTGTGGCCGCCCTGGAAGCGCACGACGGCCTCGACGTGATCCGTGAGCCAGTCGACGATCTTGCCCTTGCCCTCGTCGCCCCACTGCGTGCCGATCACAACGACGTTCTTTGCCATTTCAGTTGCCTTTCAACGGGACGACCGTCCAGCGGCCTCCCTCGGATTTCAGCGTGCGGTCGCAGCCCAGTTCCGCGCGCGAGGCGGCGTGGCCGGGCAGGTCCGCGATGACGATCTCGCCGGCCGCGCGCAGGCGGGCCACTTCCTCGTCGAGCGCCTTGTCCTCGACGCAGGGCGCGAGGATGGCGGCGGGACGGGCCGTGGGGCCCACGATCGCGGCGATGCGGCGAAGGTCCATGGTGAAGCCGGTGGCGGGGCGGGCGCGCCCGAAGGAACGCCCCACCTCGTCGTAGCGGCCGCCGCGCGCGAGCGCATCCGGCGAAGCCGCCGAGAACGCCGCGAACACGACGCCGCTTTCGTAGTTGAAGCCGCCCAGCTCCGCGAGGTCGAAGCTCACCTCGAGCCCGGGCGCGGCCGCCTCGCGCGCCAGGCGCGCGAGCTCGTCCAGCGCCTGCGAGATGTCGGGGTTCTTCGGCAGCGCCTTGCGGGCTTCCTCCAGCACCGAAGCGCCGCCGTTCAGGCGCGTGAGGCGCGCGATCGCCTCCGCGCGCTGCTCGCCGAGCAGGTCGTGCATGCCCAGCACCGCCGGCGCGTCCTTCTGCTGCACGGCGTGGAAGAGCGCTTCGGCCTCCTCCGCCACGAGGTTGGCCCCCGCGGTCGAGCGCCCGGTAGATGTTCGGGTGCCCGATGTCGAGGTGCAGCTTCCCGAGGCCGGCCACGCCGAGCGCGCGCGACATGAGCCGCAGCACCTCGAGATCCGCCTCCAGCCCCGCGTGGCCGTAGAGCTCGGCGCCGATCTGGATGGGCTCGCGCGTCGTGGTCATGCCCGAGGGCAGCGTGTGCAGCACGCTTCCGCAGTAGGCGAGCCGCGTGACGCCCTCGCGATTGAGGAGGTGCGCGTCGATGCGCGCCACCTGCGGCGTGTGGTCGGCGCGCACGCCCAGCTGCCGCCCGGAAAGGCGGTCGGCCAGGCGGAAGGTGGCGAGGTCGAGGTCGCGGCCGGTGCCGGAGAGCAGCGACTCCGTGTACTCCAGGAGCGGCGGCTGCACCAGCTCGTAGCCGTGCGCGGCGAAGAGGTCGAGGATCGCGCGGCGAAGCCGCTCCACCGTCCGCGCCTCCGACGGCAGGATGTCCTCGATGTGCTCGGGAAGGAGCCAGCGTCTCATGCGAAGAAGAGCAGCAAGGCGACGCCGACCGTCATGGACACCAGCCCCGCGAAGCGGATCTGCCCGTCCTTCATCTCGATCAGGGTGCGGAAGGTCTCGCGCCAGAGCTTGGGCGCGACGAATGGCAGGATCCCCTCGATCACCAGCATGAGCGCGAAACCCGCGAACAGTACTTCGGTCACCGCCCGGGCGCCCTACTTCCCGCGGCCCGGGTTCTTCAGGTACTTGAAGAAGTCCGAGGAGGGCTCGAGCACCATGACGTCGCCCTTGTTGCGCAGCGCCGCGCGATAGGCCTCGAGGCTGCGGTAGAAGCTGTAGAACTCGGCGTTGCGGCCGTAGGCTTCCGCGTAGATGCGCGCGGCCTGCGCGTCGCCCTCGCCCTTGATGCGCTGGGCGTCGCGGTAGGCCTCGGCCACGATCACCTGCTTCTGGCGGTCGGCGTCGGCCTTGATCTTCTCGCCCTCGGCGGAGCCGGTGGAGCGCAGCTCGTTGGCCACGCGCTTCCGCTCGGATTCCATGCGGCGGTAGACGTCGGAGGAGATCTCGGGCACGAGGTCCACGCGCTTCAGGCGCACGTCCACGACCTCGACGCCGATGTTCTTCACGTCCTTGTCGACCTTGTCGGCCACGGTCTCCATGATCTTGTCCCGCTCGCCGGAGACCACGTCGTGCACCGTGCGCTTGGCGAATTCGGCGCGCAGCGCGTCGTTCACCGTCTGCGAGATGCGCGCCTCGGCGGCCGTCGGGTCCCCGCGCACCGACACGTAGTACTGGCGCACGTCGATCACGCGCCACTTCACGAAGGAGTCCACCAGCACGTTCTTGTTCTCGCTGGTGAGGAAGCGCTCGGCGTCCTTGGTGTCGTAGGTCTGGATGCGCGTGTCGTACAGGCGCACGTTCTGCAGGACCGGGACCATGAAGTACAGGCCCGGCTCGCGTCTGCATGGACACGACCTCGCCCAGCTGGAACTTGATGGCGGCCTTGCGCTGGTCGATGGTGTAGACGCTCATCGACAGCACGAGGAGTGCGACGACGGCGATGACGAGGACGGCGGCGGCGGAGCGTTTCATCTAGCGCACCTTATCGTTCACGGGAGCGCAGCGCGTCGCGCGAGCGCGTGTCGGCGGCGGCGGCGCGGCGCGGCGGCCGGCGGCTCGGCGGCGGGGGTCGCCATGCGCGGCAGCGGCACGTCGGAGCCCTGGGCGGAAACCGTGCGGGCCCTGCTGCGGAGGTCATCTGCATGAGCTTGTCGAGCGGCAGGTAGAGCAGGTTGTTGCCGCCCTTCTGGTCGACGATGATCTTGGTGGTGTTGGAGAGGATCTGCTGCATGGATTCCAGGTAGAGGCGCTCGCGCGTGACCTGCGGGGCCTTCTCGTATTCGGCGAGGATCTGGCGGAAGCGGGACGCGTCGCCCTGCGCGGTGGCGATGGCCGTCTGCTTGTAGCCGGCCGCCTCCTCGGTGAGGCGCGCGGCCACGCCGCGGGCGTTGGGCACGACGCTGTTGGCGTAGGCCTGGCCCTCGTTCTTGAAGCGCTCGCGGTCCTGGCCGGCGCGCACCACGTCCTCGAAGGCCGCGATCACCTGCTCGGGCGCCTGCACGTTCTGCAGGTTCACCGTGGTGATGTTGATGCCCGACTTGTAGCGGTCGAGGATGTGCTGCATCAGGACCTTCACGCGCGAGGCGACCTCGCTGCGGCCCTGGCTCAGCACGAAGTCCATCTTGCTCTTGCCCACGATCTCGCGGATGGAGGTCTCGGCGGCCTGCAGCACGTTGTCGTCGGGATTGCGGTTGTTGAAGAGGTAGTCCTCGGGGCCCTTCAGCGTGTACTGGATGGCGAACTGCACGTCGACGATGTTCTCGTCGTCGGTGAGCATGAGCGCCTCGGCCGGCTGCTTGTTCTTGGGCGTTGCCGCGGTAGCCCACCTCGACGGTGCGCACGCCCGAGACGTTGACGACCTCCGACCGACTCGATCGGGAACGGGATGTGCCAGCGCGGGCCGGGGCCCGTCGTCTCGATGTACTTGCCCAGGCGCAGCACGACGCCGCGGCGGCCCTCGTCGACGATGTAGAAGCCGCTCGCGAGCCACACGCCCACGATGAGCAGCACGATGAAGGCGAGCGAGCCGCCGAAGAACGCGGCGCTGGGGCCTTCGGAAGGCGGCGTCGGGCCCCGACGGGCCGGAGGACCGGCGGCCGAAGAGCCCGGCGAGCTTCTGGTTGAGCTTCTTCAGGATCTCGTCGAGGTCCGGCGGACCTTCGTTGGGGCGTTTTCCCCACTGGGGATCGTTGGGCGGCATTCGGGTGTCGGGAGGAGGAAGAGGGGACGAGGAGGAGGAGATGCGGGCCGCGAGGGCCGTTTCAATCCCGGGTGCGGGTGGGTCGGCTAGGCGGCCGGAGCCAGTGCGCGCGGATCGTTCGCTTTGGCCACTTCCGCCAGGGCTGCGCGGATGGCCTCGATACCGGCGCCGGAAACGGCACTCGCCTTGATTTTCAATATCTTACCACAAGGATCGCGCACGACTTCGGCCTGCGCGCCCTCGATCCGGTCGATCTTGTTCCAGACGAGGATCTGCGGGATGTCCGCGGCCCCGATCTCGGCCAGGACGACGTTCACCGCCTCGACCTGCTCCTCGTGGCGGGGGTTGGCCGCGTCGACGACATGCAGCAGGAGGTCGGCCTGGATCGTCTCCTCGAGCGTGGCGCGGAAGGCGGCGACGAGGCCGTGCGGAAGGTCCTTCACGAAGCCCACGGTATCGGAGAGCGCGGCGTTGCACGCCCTCGCCCAGGTGCAGGCGGCGCGTGGTGGGGTCCAGGGTCGCGAAGAGCTTGTCGGCCACGTAGGAGTCGCCGCGCGTGAGGCGGTTGAAGAGCGTCGACTTGCCCGCGTTGGTGTAGCCCACGATCGACACGCGGAGCATGCCGGAGCGGGTGCGTGCCGCGCGCTGGGTGGCCCGGGTGCGGGTCACCTTCTTCAGGCGCTCCTTGAGCTTCTTCACCTTCTCGCCGATGAGGCGGCGGTCCAGCTCGATCTGCTTCTCGCCCGGGCCGCCCGTCTTGCCGAGGCCCCCGCGCTGGCGCTCGAGGTGGGTCCAGCCGCGCACCAGGCGCGTGGAGAGGTGCTCGAGCTGGGCGAGCTCGACCTGGAGCTTGCCCTCGTGGCTGCGGGCGCGCTGGGCGAAGATCTCGAGGATGAGGTCGGTGCGGTCGAAGACCCGCACGCCCTTGCCGCCCTCGGACAGGGCCTTCTCGAGGTTGCGGATCTGGGCGGCGGTGAGCGCATGGTCGAAGACGACGGAGCGGGCGTCGTGCAGGCGGCAGATGTCCTGGAGCTCCTCGACCTTGCCGGAGCCGGCGTAGGTCGCGGCGTCGGGACGGTCGCGGCGGCCGGTGACGACCTCGCAGACGTCCGCACCCGCGCTCTCGATGAGGCTCGTCGCTTCCTCGGCGCGATCGGGCTCGCCCCGCTTGCCGATCTCCAGGCAGACGAGGACGGCGCGCGTGCCGCGCGGGGACGGGGGGGTCAGGCTTCCGGGGAATGTTCAGACGGGACCGACACCGGCCTGGCCGGCACCACCGTGGAAATGGCGTGCTTGTAGACCATCTGGGTCACGGTGTTCTTGAGGAGGACGACGTACTGGTCGAACGACTCGATCTGGCCCTGCAGCTTGATGCCGTTCACGAGGTAGATCGAGACCGGCACGTGTTCCTTGCGGAGGATGTTCAGGAAAGGATCCTGAAGAAGCTGGCCCTTGTTGCTCATGTCATTACCCCTTTTAGTTACGGGTTTCTTCCCGGGCCGGCTTTGTCACTCGCCAAGGTGCCTGCCGCGGTCTTCCGCTAACCGGACGACTCTACTGGAAAGCCGTGTTTTTGGCCACCCGGAATCGGACACCCCCCTCTGCCCCGAGTTCCCACCATGGTGCCAGGCACGTGTACCTGGACGCGTACCTGTCCGCGAACCTGGCACGCGAACCTGGCACGCGAACCTGCGTCACGGCAGGTCAGGTGTAGATGCGCTTCATGCGCCGCTTGTTGCGGCGATTGGTGGCTTCCTGGCGCGGGGTGAGGATGGGGGCGCTTCTTGCCCTCGTAGGGGTTGGCGCCCTGGCGCAGCTCGACGCGCAGGGGGGTGCCCTTCAGCTTGAAGACCTTGACGAAGGTGTTCTCGAGGTAGCGGCGGTAGCCGTCCTTGATGGCGGCGACGCTGGTGCCGTGGATGATCACCACCGGGGGGTTGGAGCCGCCCTGGTGGGCATAGCGCAGCTTGGGCCGCATCCGGCCGGCGAGCGGCGGGGCCTGCTTCTCGATGGCGGCCTGCAGCGCGCGGGTGAGCTTCGGGGTGGAGAGCTTGGCCATCGCCGCGGCGAAGGCCCCGTCGACCCCCTTGAAGAGCGCCTTCAGCCCCGTCCCCTTGAGGGCCGAGATGGGCACGAACTCCGCGAAGTCGAGGAAGGCGAGCTTCCTCTCGAGGTCGATCTGCGAGTCGTTGCGCTTCTCGGCGTCGATCGCGTCCACCTTGTTGACCGCCACGACGAGCGCGCGGCCCGCCTCGAGGATGTAGCCGCCGATGTGCGCGTCCTGCTCCGAGATGTCCGTGGAGGCGTCCACCACCAGCACCGCGACGTTGGCGCGCTCGATCGCCTGCAGCGTCTTCACCACCGAGAACTTCTCGACGGACTCCCACACCTTGCCCTTGCGGCGGATGCCGGCCGTGTCGACGATCGTGTAGGGCTTGCCCCGCCAGGTCGCGTCCACCTCGATCGCGTCGCGCGTCGTGCCCGGCTGGTCGAAGGCGATCATGCGCTCCTCGCCGAGGATCCGGTTCACGAGCGTGGACTTGCCGACGTTCGGCCGGCCGACGATCGCCACGCGCGGGTGGTCCGGCTCCTCCTCCGCGTCCTCCTTCTCGACGGGGAACGGCGCCAGCGCGTCCTCGATCAGCTGGCGCACGCCCTCCCCGTGCGCGGCGGAGATCGCGTGCGGCTCGCCGAGCGCCAGCTCGTGGAACTCGGCGACGACGATCGCCTCGACCATCCCCTCGGTCTTGTTGACCGCGAGCATCACGGGCGCGCCGCGTTCGCGCAGCATCTTGGCGATGCGCTTGTCCTGCGGGGCGAGCCCCGCGCGGCCGTCGACCACGAAGATGACGATGTCGGCTTCCGCGATGGCCTCGCGCGCCTGCCGCGCCATCTCGGAGAGGATGCCGTCCTTGGCCACCGGCTCGAAGCCGCCGGTGTCGACCACGATGTAGGGCTTGTCGCCCATGCGCCCGCGGCCGTAGTGCCGGTCGCGCGTGAGGCCGGGCTGGTCGTGCACGAGCGCGTCGCGCGAGCGCGTGAGGCGGTTGAAGAGCGTGCTCTTCCCGACGTTGGGGCGGCCGACGAGGACGACGGTGGGCTTCATCTTGGCGGGCTCGCGGCGTCCGGCTCCGGGGCTCGCGCCTCAGAAGCGGACGAACGAGAGCGTTCCCCCGGCCGTCTGCACGAGAAGGCCGTCCGTTGGCCGGCACCATCGCGTTCACCGCGCCGCCGTCGACGGCGATCCGGCCGATGAGGGCGCCGTCGTCCTTCGAGAGCACGTGCAGGTAGCCCAGCGAGTCGCCCACCACGACCTTGCCGTCGACGACGACCGGCGCGGTGAGCTTGCGGCGCAGGAGCTTGTCCTGCTTCCAGCGCGAGGAGCCGCTCGCGCGGTCCAGCGCGTGCACGTTGTCCTGGTCGTCGGAGAGGTAGACGTTCGTGCTCGTCGATCGCGATGCCCGTGGCGCTCGAGATGTCGCGCGTCCAGACGGTGTTGCCGCCCTGGATGTCGAAGCACGCGGCCTTGCCCTGGAAGGCCACGGCGCAGATGCGGCCCTCCGTCGATGACCGGAAGGCCCGCGACGTCGGCCACGCGCTCGAGCTCCGTGGAGCCGCGCGGCAGGCTCACCGTCACCTCCCAGGTGAGGCGGCCGTTGTCGAGGTCGAGCGCGATGAGCTTGCCGCCGGGATAGCCCGCCACGACGCTGGTGGGCGTGGCCACCACGCGCCGTCTCGGCGCGCAGCAGCAGCGCCGGCGTCGGGCGCTGGTAGACCCACTGGCGCTTGCCGTCGGCGAGGTTCAGCGCGTAGATGCGCCCGTCGCTCGTGCGCACGACGGCCTGCTTGCCGGTCAGCACCACGGGGGCGAGCACCTCGCCGCCCACGTTGGCGACCCACTTCTCCTTGCCGGCCAGGTCGAGGGCCACGACCTCGCCCTTCACCGTGCCCACGATGACGAGGTCGCCCTCGCCCGCGGCGCCGGAGGAGAGCTTGCGCTTCGCGTCGACGCGCGTGACGACGCGGCCGTCGGCGACGTCGAGGACCGTGATCGTGCCGTCCGTCGGCCGCGGCGAAGACGCGGTTGCCGTCGACCTTGGGCGAGAACTTGTAGTCGCCCGCCTTGCCCACGGAGACGCTCCAGGCCACCTTGGGCGTCACCGTCGCGCGGATCTCGGCGAGCGGCATCGGCTTCTTCGCCTCGTCCACGAACCAGCCGAAGTAGCTGCAGCCGGCCAGCGCCAGGGCGCAGGCGACGGCGACGCGCGCGACCGGCGGTTTTCATTGCGCGCCCCCGAGGGCGCCGAGCTTCAGCTCGGTGAAGCTGCGCATGGGGCTGCGCGGGTCGCTCTTCTCGACGGCGAGCTTGAAGGCGGCGCGCGCCTCGTCGATGCGGCCCTGCGCGAAGAAGATGTCGCCCTTCAGGTCCGCGACCATCGCGGCCCAGGCCTCGTCCTTGTTGCCGTCGAGGAGGGCCAGCGCCTCGGGGTACTTCTTGAGGTCCAGCAGCACGGAGGCGAGCCGGATGCGCGCGATGCCGCTTGTGCTCCTCCTTGCCGTTGGCCATCACCCACTCCAGGCGCGACTGCGCGCCGGCGAGGTCGCCCGCCTCGAAGCTCGCCTGCGCGGCGATGAGCGCGGCTTCGGAGGCGTAGAAGGAGCGCGGGTACTTGTCGATCAGCGCCCCGGCGAGGTCGCTGGTCTTCTTGGCGTCCGCCGCGGACCTTGGGCAGCTCGCTCGCCATGGCGGCGGCGTCCGAGGCCTGCACGGCCGACCAGTACTGCCAGCCGCGCCAGCCGGCCACCGAGAGGATCAGGGCGGCGATGGCGGCGTAGACGAACTTGGCGTTGTCCTCCCACCAGTGCTGGATGGCGGCAATTCGTTCCTGCTCTTCGAAATCGTAGGATCCAGCCATGGGTATCGTTCCGGAATGGGATTGCAGAGGGGATGTCAGGAGGGGCGGCCGAGGCGCGCGAACGCCTCTTCGGGGGTGAGGAGGACCTGCTCGCCCTGGCCGCGAAGGGCTTTCAGCGTGACCTTGCCGGCGGCGATCTCGTCGTCGCCGAGGATTATAGCGAAGCGGGCCCCGCTCGCGTCGGCCTTCTTCATCTGCGACTTGAAGCTGCCGCCCGCGCCGAGCACGCACGAGAGCCCCGCGTCGCGCAGGCGTTCGGCCAGCTGCCAGGCCTCGCGGGAGGCCGCCTCGCCCGCGTGCACGACGAAGGCGTCGGGCTCCTGCGCGGCGCTTGCGCCCGAAGGCCTGCATCGTGAGGATGATGCGCTCCATGCCGAGGCCGAAGCCGCAGGCGGGTGTGGCCTTGCCGCCCAGCATCGCGAAGAGGCCGTCGTAGCGCCCGCCCCCGGCGATGGTGGACTGGGCCCCGATGCGGTCGGTGACCCACTCGAACACGGTGCGGTTGTAGTAGTCCATGCCGCGCACGAGCCGCGGGTTCACGAGGAACTCCACGCCGGCGTCGTCGAGCATGCGCTGCACGGCCTCGAAGTGCCGCGCCGCCTCCGCTCCCAGGTGGTCGAGGAGCCGCGGGGCGGCCTCCACCATCGGCTGCATCGCCGGGTTCTTGGAATCCAGGATGCGCAGCGGATTGGTGTGCAGGCGCCGCTTGGCGTCCTCGTCGAGGAGGTCGGCGTGCGCCTCGAAGTGCGCGATGAGGCGCTTCCTGTGCTCGAGGCGGTCGGCCGCGTCGCCGATGGAGTTCACGTGCAGCGCGATGGGGCCGATGCCCAGCGTCTTCCACAGGCGCGCGAGCATCACGATCTGCTCGGCGTCGACGTCCGGCCCCTCGAAGCCCAGGGCCTCCACGTCGTACTGGTGGAACTGGCGCTGGCGCCCCTTCTGGGGCCGCTCGTAGCGGAACATCGGGCCGGCGGTCCACACGCGCATCGGCCCGTTGTAGAGGAAGTTGTGCTCGATGGCGGCGCGCACGATGCCGGCGGTGGCCTCGGGGCGCAGCGTGAGGCTGTCGCCGTTGCGGTCGTCGAAGGTGTACATCTCCTTCTCGACGATGTCGGTCACCTCGCCGATGCCGCGCACGAAGAGCGCCGTGGGCTCGACGATGGGCGTGCGGATGTTGCGGTAGCCGTACTGGCGGAAGACCTCGCGGCACGCGTCCTCGAGCGCCTCCCACAGGGGGGAAGCGTCGGGGAGGATGTCCTCCATGCCCGCGGATCGCCTGGATCTTGGTGCTCATGATTGCGCCGGCTGCGTGGTCGAGGAACGAGCCGGTCCGGACGCAATCCCGATGGTCTTCTTGCGCTGCGTGCCGCGCGCCGGGGCGCCGGCGGCATAGCGCGTGCGGACGTAGTCCTCGACGATCGCCTGGAACTCCTCCGCGATGCGCTCGCCCTTGAGCGTCACGGTCTTCTCCCCGTCCACGAACACCGGGGCCACGGGCTTTTCGCCCGGAGCCGGGCAGCGAGATGCCGATGTCGGCGAGCTTCGACTCGCCCGGGCCGTTCACCACGCAGCCCATGACGGCCACGTGCATGTCCTCGACGCCCGGATACCGCGCCCTCCACACGGGCATCTGGCTGCGCAGGTAGGTCTGGATCTTGTCGGCGAGCTCCTGGAAGAAGGTGCTCGTGGTGCGCCCGCAGCCCGGGCAGGCCGAGACCTGCGGGGTGAAGGAGCGAAGCCCCATCGTCTGCAGGATCTCCTGCGCGACGATGACCTCGCGCGTGCGGTCCCCGCCGGGCTCGGGCGTGAGGGAGACGCGGATCGTGTCGCCGATGCCTTCCTGCAGGAGCACGCCCATGGCGGCGGTCGAGGCGACGATGCCCTTCGAGCCCATGCCGGCCTCGGTGAGGCCCAGGTGGAGCGGGTAGTCGCAGCGCGCCGCCAGCGCCCGGTAGACGCGGATCAGGTCCTGCACGGCGGAAACCTTGCACGACAGGATGATGCGGTCGCCCGGCAGGCCGATCTCCTCGGCCCTGGCCGCGCTCTCGAGCGCGGAGACGATGAGGGCCTCGCGCATCACCTCGTCGGCTTCCACGGGCACGGCGAGCTTCGCGTTCGCGTCCATCAGGCGCGCGAGGAGCTCCGGGTCCAGCGAGCCCCAGTTCACGCCGATGCGCACGGGCTTCGCGTGCTCGATGGCCTTCTCGATCATGGTGGCGAACTGGTCGTCGCGCTTCGAGCCGTGGCCCACGTTGCCGGGATTGATGCGGTACTTGTCGAGGGCGACCGCGCACTCCGGCACCTGCGCGAGGAGCTTGTGGCCGTTGAAGTGGAAGTCGCCGATGAGGGGCACGCTCACGCCCATCGCCAGCAGCCGCTCGCGGATGGCGGGCACCTGCCGGGCGGCCTCCAGCGTGTTCACCGTGATGCGGACGGCTTCGCTGCCGGCGCGGGCGAGGGCCGCCACCTGGTCCGCGGTCGCGACGGCGTCCTCGGTGTCGGTGTTGGTCATCGACTGCACGAGGATGGGCGCGCCGCCGCCGACCAGCGTGCCGGCGATGCGGACCTGGCGCGAGGGACGGCGCGGGACGGGGCTCATGCGGTCCCTGGCCTACGGCAGGGTGAAGCGGGCGACGGCCACGCGCGTGTGCGGCGCGAGGTCGACTTCGCGGCCGTTGTACGTGAGCCGCACTTCCGGCGCGTTGCCGATCACCAGGGTGAACGGGGGCTTGCCGATGACCTCGGCGGTGGAGCCGCCCGCGTGGGTGCGGGACAGCATGGGCTTGCCGCGCGCGTCGGCGATCTCGACCCAGGCGGCGGCGCGGAACGCTCAGGCGGATGATGCTTTCGCCGGGGCCGGGACGCGCGGCTGCTCGACGGGCGCGGGAGCGGCTCGGTGGCGCCGCGGCCTGCGCGGGCGCCGGGGCGGCGTGACGACGGGGGCGGATGCGGGCGCGGCCAGGGCCGGGGCGAGGCCCCGGTCATCGGCGGCACGGGCGAGGAGGACCCCTGGATCGCGGGCGACTCCTCGCCTGCGGGCGGCGCACTCGGCCCTGGGCGGCTCCGCCGGCGGCGACTGCGCGACCTTGGACGCCTCGATGGCCGGCTTCTTCACCGGCGTGGCCGTCGACACGCCCTGCGGGCGGACGAAGAGCCACCAGTACATGACGGCGAAGCCCAGCACGATCACGGCCGCGGCGATGCCGGCCGCCTTCACGTAGGGGCTGGAGAGCCGCTGCCCGAGGGGATCGAAGCGGATGTTCTGGCTGGGCACCACGATGGCGGGCGATCGGTCGCGCGGCGCGTCCTCGACGAGGAGGCCCACGATCGGCTCGGGATCGAGCCCGAGGGAGCGGGCGTAGTTGCGCGCGAAGCCGCGCAGGAACGTCCCGCGCGGCAGGCGCCCGTAGTCCGAGGCCTCCAGCGCCTCGACCTGCGAGGCGCTCATGTGCAGGCGCTGCGCGATGTCCGCGCGCGAAAGGCCCTGGCGCTCGCGCTCGGCCGCGAGGATCGCGCCCGGCGAGCGCGGCGCAGCGTCCCGCGCCCGGGTTGTCGGACGTGGAATCCATCACTTGGCGGCGGCGCTCTGGATCAGGATCTCGCGCGTCTGCGGCGCGTCGGGGAAGCGGCGGCGAAGCTGCTGGGACATGCTGTCCTCGGCCGCTTGTCGCCCTGCGCGCGCGCGATCTTCACGCCGAGCACGAGCGCCGAGAGGGTCGGCTCGCCCAGGCGCATGTAGCGCACGAGGTAGTTCTCCGCATTCCTTGTAGGCTGCCCTTCTCGTAGAGGATCTCGGCGAGGCTGTAGAGCGCGCCGGCGAGGTCGGGCTTGAACACGACGGCGCGGCGCAGGTAGTCCTCGGCCTCGACGTTGCGGCCGGCGATGCGCGCGCACAGGCCCGCGTTGAGCAGCGCCTTCTCCGGCGTGGTGTACATCGGTGTCGGCCTGCACGCGCGCTGAAGTAATCCATGCCGCGGGCGCCTTCGCCGCGCAGGCACAGGAACCAGCCGTAGTTGTTCAGGATGTCCGGGTCGTTCGGCGCGAGCGCCAGCGCCTGCTCGAAGGCGGTGCGCGCCTGCGCGTCCTCGCGCAGCTCCATGAACACCAGGGCGCGGACGTTGAAGGCCGGGTAGTAGGTCGAGTCGTCCTTGAGCGCGAGGCGCGTCTCGTCCAGCGCCACGACGAAGTTGCCGCGCTGGTAGTACTGCGAGGCGAGCGAGGTGTGGATCTCGGCGCGGCGGCGCGCGTCGGTCGCCTGGGCGTCCTGCACCGAGCGCGTCTCGACGGTGGTCTGCGCGACGCAGCCCGCCAGCAACGCGGCGACGAGGATCGGCAAGAGTGGTTTCACGCGGCCTCCCGGTGGATTCGGACCGTGCGCTTCTTCATGCGGTTGACGACCTGGCCCGCGAGCTGGCCGCAGGCCGCGTCGATGTCGTCGCCCCGGGTCTTCCGGATCGTGGCGACGTAACCCGCCTCGACGAGGATGTCCCGGAAGCGCACGACGGCCTCCTGCTTCGAGCGCGTGAAGCCCGATTCCGGGAAGGGGTTGAACGGGATCAGGTTGATCTTGCACGGCACGTCGCGCAGCAGCTTCGCCAGCGCCTTGCGCGTGCGCGGGCGCGTCGTTCACGCCGTCGAGCAGGATGTACTCGAAGGTGATGAAGTCGCGCGGGGCGGCCTCGAGGTATTCCTTGCAGGCGGCCAGCAGGTCGGCGATGCCGTAGCTGCGGTTGATCGGCATGATCTTCGAGCGCAGCTCGTCGGTCGGGCGCGTGCAGGCTCACGGCCAGCGCCACCGGGCAGCGCGCGGCGAGCTTGCGGAGCTGGTGCACCACGCCGGAGGTGGAGAGCGTCACGCGCCGGCGCGAAAGGCCGTAGGCGTGGTCGTCGAGCATCACCTGCATCGCGGCCACGACGTTCTCGAAGTTGTTGAGGGGCTCGCCCATGCCCATCATCACGACGTTGCTGATCGGGACGGCCTCTTCCTTCTCGCCTCGTCCCCGGCATCGGGCGCTCGCCTCGTGCGAGGGCGCTGGGCTCGCAGCCGGTACGGCTGCCCCTCCTTCGCCATCTCCCTCAGCCGCCTGTTCGCGACCCACAGCTGCCCGATGATCTCGGACGACCGAGAGGTCGCGGTTGAACCCGGAGCGGCCCGTCGAGCAGAACCCGCAGTCGAGCGCGCAGCCCACCTGGGAGGAGACGCAGAGCGTGCCGCGGTCGTCCTCGGGGATGAACACCGTCTCGATGCCGTTGCCGATGCCCACGTCGAAGAGCCACTTCACCGTGCCGTCCGCCGAGCGGTGCTCGGAGAGGATGGCGGGCGGGCGGACCTCGGCCACTTCCTTCAGCTTCTCGCGAAGGCCCTTGGCGAGGTCCGTCATCGCGTCGAAGTCGGACTCGCCGCGCTGGTGCACCCAGCGGAAGACCTGCTTCGCGCGAAACGGCTTCTCGCCCAGCGACGCGAACCAGTCGGTCAGGGCGGGCAGCGTGAAGTCGAGGAGGTTGGTCCGCATGGACGAATCACCGGGGGCGGTCGCCGGCGCGCTCAGCGCGAGTAGACCTGGCTGGCGGGGAAGAAGTACGCGATCTCGACGGCCGCGGTTTCCGGCGCGTCGGAGCCGTGCACGGCATTGGCGTCGATGGAGTCGGCGAAGTCGGCGCGGATGGTGCCCTTCTCGGCCTTCTTCGGGTCCGTGGCGCCCATGAGGTCGCGGTTCTTCTGGATGGCTTCCTCGCCCTCCAGCACCTGGATCATCACCGGGCCGGAGATCATGAATTCCACGAGGTCCTTGAAGAACGGGCGCGCCTTGTGCACGGCGTAGAAGCCCTCGGCTTCCTGCCGGGAGAGGTGGGCCATCCTCGCCGCGATGACCTTGAGGCCGTTGGTCTCGAAACGGGAGTAGATCTTGCCGATGATGTTCTTGGCCACGGCATCGGGCTTGATGATGGACAGGGTGCGCTGAACCGCCATGAAAATCTCCGCTAACTGAATGAAAAGTTTAGCTTTTCATTCTAGCACAGCCTCCCCCCCCGGGCTAGATCCCGCCCCCATTTCGGGGACGTGTTCGTGTACCGGTCCCGATTTCGGGGACGTGTCACGAACACGTCCCCACAATCGGGGAGCCAGGCGGGGGTGAGGCCGGGGGCGGCGGGACGGGCGCGGTAGTCGGCGGCCACGCCGATGCCGGGCACCCAGACGAGGGTGTCGCCTTCGAAGAGGAGCGGCAGGCGGGGCCGCCGCCAGACCGGGACGGCATGCTCCTGGAGGAGGTTCTTGAGGGTGCGGGTCGGGCCGCCGGCCGTGGAGCCGGATGCGCTCCCCGCCCGTCCGGGGCGCGAAGTGCCAGCGCCCGCCGCCCACGCGGTCCAGCGCGATGCCCTCCCCGGCCGACTCCGCGAAGCGCACCTCGCCCCGCCCCTCGCCCAGGGAGACGACGCGCTCGCCCGCCCACGGCCACGTCCCAGCCGGCCGACGCCCGCCGGCGCCTCCTGGACCACGATCCGCCCCTGGTGGCGCACGAGGGCGCGGCCGCCGTGCAGCAGCAGGATGCGCGCGTCCTCCCGGGCGGACACGAGCTGCCGCGCCATGTCGGCCAGGCGCGACTCCCCGGGCATGGCGAGGCCCTGCGTCGCGAGGAAATGCCGCAGCACGTTGGCCCGGCGCGCGGGATCGAGCGCCTCCAGCCCCGCGGCGGACAAGCCCCTCCCCGTCCGCGATACTGCGCCGCATCCTCGCGCGCCACCGCCTCGAGGAGCCGGTCCGCCGTGGCCGCATGCCGCGCCAGCCGCGCGAGGGACTCGCGATACTGCGGAAAGCGCCGCTCGATCACCGGCAGGACCTCGTGGCGCAGGAAGTTGCGGTCGAAGGCGGTGAGCTCGTTGGACTCGTCCTCCACCCAGTCGAGCCCGCGCCTCGCGCGCATGGTCCAGCAGCGCCTGGCGCGGCTCGTCGAGCAGCGGCCGCAGCCAGCACGCCCGCGCCGACCTCCCGCGCCTCCGCCATCGCCGCGAGCCCCTTCACGCCGGTGCCGCGCAGCGCCTGCAGGAGGACGGTCTCGGCCTGGTCGTCGCGGTGGTGCGCCAGCGCCACGAAGTCCGCGCCCGCCCGGCGCGAACGCCGCATGCCGCGCCGCGCGCGCCGCCGCCTCGAGCCCGGCCGGATGATCGCGGTCGACTGCCACGCGCTCGACGACGAGCGGAATGCCGCGCGATCGCCGCGAAGGCCGCGCACGCCTCGGCCCAGCGATCCGCGTTGCGCGAAAGCCCGTGGTGGACGTGCAGCGCGGCGAGCGAGAAGCCGATCCGTTCGCGCAGCGCCGCGAGGAGGTCGAGGAGGACGGTGGAATCGAGGCCGCCCGAATAGGCGGCGCAGATCGACTGCCCGCGGCCGCACGTGCGCGGCGAGCCGCCGCTCGACGCGGGCGAGGAGCCCTTCCGGGGAAGGCGCGGGCGCGGCCATCGGCGGGCGAGCGCGCGGGCGCGCTACTCCGCGAGCTCCTTGAACTTGCCGTAGTTCACCAGCCGGTCCTGGCGACGCTCGAGGAGCTGGGTCATCGGCAGGTCCTGCAGCTGGCGCAGGTGGTCCGCGATGGCCTTCTTGAGCGACTTCGCGGCCTCGGCGGGATCGCGGTGCGCGCCGCCCAGCGGCTCGTTCACGATCTTGTCGATGAGGCCCAGCGACTTCAGGCGCGGCGCCGTGATGCCCAGGCACTCCGCGGCCTCGGCCGCGTTCTCCGGGCTCTTCCACAGGATGGCCGCGCAGCCCTCGGGCGAGATCACCGAGTAGGTCGAGTACTGCATCATCAGCGTGTTGTCGCCCACCGCGATGGCGAGCGCGCCGCCGGAGCCGCCCTCGCCGATGACCGACACGACGATCGGCACGCGCAGGCCCGCCATCTCGTAGAGGTTGCGGCCGATGGCCTCCGACTGCCCGCGCTCCTCCGCGCCGATGCCGGGATAGGCGCCGGGCGTGTCGACGAAGGTGAGCAGCGGCAGCGCGAACTTCTCCGCGAGCTTCATGAGCCGCAGCGCCTTGCGGTAGCCCTCGGGGCGCGGCATGCCGAAGTTGCGCAGGATCTTCTCGTTGGTGTCGCGGCCCTTCTGGTGGCCGAGCACCATCACGCTCTGGCCGTTGAAGCGCGCGAGGCCGCCCACGATGGCCGCGTCGTCCGAGAACGAGCGGTCGCCGTGGATCTCCTCGAAGTCCGTGCACATCGCCGCGATGTAGTCGAGCGTGTACGGCCGCTGGGGATGCCGCGCGACCTTCGAGATCTGCCACGCCGTGAGCTTGCCGTAGATGTCCTTCGTGAGCTCGCGGCTCTTCTTCGACAGCCGCTCGATCTCCTGCGAGATGTCGACGGCGCTGTCGTCCTGCACGAAGCGCAGCTCCTCGATCTTCTGCTCGAGTTCCGCGATCGGCTGTTCGAAGTCCAGGAAGGTGGTTTTCACGGGGTGGCAGTGGCATTGCGAAGATCGGCGGAAATGATAACAGGGCGGGACAGCGGGGCGCCGGCCGACGCCCGGATCGCGTCAGCGCAGCCGGTCGACCGCCGCGCAGAGCGCCTCGATCCCCTCCACGACGCGCGGCGACGGGCGGCCCAGCGCGCGCGAGGACACGTAGGCGAGCTTGCCGCGGCGCACCGCGTCGAGCCCCGTCCGCTCGGCCCAGGCGCTGCGGAAGGCGGCCTCGCCGTCCTCGGGCCCGGTGCCGACGATGGCGTCGGGATTGCGCGCGAAGACTTCCTCCCAGGACACCTGCGGCGCCACGTCGGCCAGGTCGGCGAAGACGTTGGTCGCGCCGCAGGCGTCCAGCGCCTCGCCCATGAAGTGCCTGCCGGCGACGGTCATGAGCGGCCGGTGCGAGATCTCGAGGAAGACGCGCAGGCGGGGCTTGCCCGCGTAACGCGCGCGAACTGCCGCGAGCCGCGATTCGTAGGCCCGCGTCGCGGGCCCCGCGTCGCCCCCGGAAAGCGCCGCGGTGACGGCCAGGAGCCGCGGAATCTCGGCGAGCGTGCGCGACTGCACCACGAACACGCGCGCGCCCAGCGCCTCCAGCCGCCCGATGTCGGCCGGGCGGAAGCTGTCCTTCCAGGCGATGACGAGATCGGGCGCGAGGCGCGCGATGGCCTCCATGTCGATGGCGAACGCGGTGGAGACCACCGGCAGGCCCGCGGCGGCCGGGCGGATAGTCGCTCCACGCGCTCACGCCCACGACGCGCGAGCCGCTGCCCACGGCGAACGCGGCTTCGGTGATGGACGGGGCGAGGGTCGCGATGCGCTTGCGCGGGATGCCGCGAGGACCACGCGCCGGCCGAGGTCGTCGGTGAGGGCGATCTCCGCGCGCGCGCGAGAAAGCCGCGGCGGCGAGCACCAGCGCGGCCAGCGCGCGAGCGGGGAAGCCTCACGCGTCGCGGTATTGCGCGGCCACCTCGCGGCGCACGAGGTAGGCCTCGCGCGCGATGGCCATGTCCTCGAGGAACCACGGCAGCTCGTCGAGCGTGATCGCCTGCGCCGGCGTCCACGAGCGCCCGGCGCGGCTCCGGGTGCATGTCGGCCAGCACCATGTTCGCGCCCGCGACCACGCCCTGCGCGGCGACGTGGAAGACGTCGGGGATGCCCTCGGGGGACGCGTCGCGCGTGCCCACCGAATGCGAGGGATCCACGCACACCGGCATGCGCGTGAGGCGCTTGACCGGCCGGCACGTGGCCGAAGTCGACGAGGTTCCTGTGCGGGTCGCCGAAGTTCGTCTTCATGCCGCGCAGGCAGAAGACGATGTCGCGGTTGCCCTCGCTCGCCACGTACTCGGCCGCGAGCAGCGACTCGTGCAGCGTGATGCCGAAGCCGCGCTTGAGGAGGATGGGGAAGTCGCGCTGGCTGCCGACGGTCTTCAGGAGCTCGAAGTTCTGCGTGTTGCGCGTGCCGATCTGCAGCATCACGCCGGTGGGATCCCCCGTCATGTGCAGCGCCTGCGCGGATCTCGTCCAGGTGCTCGTCGTGGGTGACTTCCATCGAGATCACGCGGATGTCGTACTTGCCGGCCAGCTCGAAGACGTAGGGCAGGCACTGCCGGCCGTAGCCCTGGAACGAGTAGGGGCTCGTGCGCGGCTTGTAGGCGCCCATGCGCGCGCACGCTGGCCGGCGTCCTTGAGGGCGGCGAACGTCTGCTCGACGTATTCGCGCGTGTCCACCGCGTTGAGCCCCGCCACGACGTGGAAGGCGTCCTGGTCGAACACGACGCCCCTGTACTCGAAGCGGATGGATTCCTCGTTGCCGGGGCGGCGGCCGAGGATGCGGAATTCGTCGGTCTTGGACATGGGGAGTGATGCTGCAAAAGTCTTTGGAAACGCCGATTAACGCCGATGCCCCGCCGATGGCCGCCGATAAGCGGATGCATGGATAGTCGGATGGATCGACCGTGTCGATCTGCACGATGCCCAATCCGCATTCATCGGCGGCATCGGCGGGCATCGGCGTTAATCGGCGTTCCCAAGGTTTACTCCGCCCGCGAGCCGCCGCCTGCGCACTCCCTCCGCAAGCGTGTCGAGCAGGCGCACGGTGTCGTCCCAGCCGATGCAGGCGTCGGTGATCGAGACGCCGTGGGCCAGCGGCTGGCCGGCGACGAGGTCCTGCCGCCCGGGGTTCAGGTTGCTCTCGACCATCACGCCCATGATGCGGTCCTCGCCGGCGGCGAGCTGGGCGGCGATGTCGCGCGCCGACGTCCATCTGGCGCTGGTACTGCTTGGACGAGTTGGCGTGCGAGAAGTCGACCATCAGGTGCGGCGCGAGGCCCGCCGCGGCCAGTTCCCTCGACGCCGCCTCGATGCTCGCCGCGTCGTAGTTGGGCGCCTTGCCGCCGCGCAGGATCACGTGGCAGTCCTCGTTGCCGATGGTCTCGAAGATCGCGGCCTGCCCGGTCTTGGTCATGCCCATGAAGGCGTGCGGCGCGGCGGCGGCGCGCAGCGCGTCCACCGCGACCCTCACGCTAGCCGTCGGTGCCGTTCTTGAAGCCCACCGGGCAGGAAAGGCCCGAGGCGAGCTGGCGGTGCGACTGCGACTCCGTCGTGCGCGCCCCGATGGCGCCCCAGGCGATGAGGTCCGAGATGTACTGCGGCGACAGGAGGTCCAGGAACTCCGTGCCGCAGGGAAGCCCCAGCCGGTTGATGTCCAGCAGGAGCTTGCGCGCGAGCCGCAGGCCCTCGTTCATCGCGAAGCTGCCGTCGAGGTGCGGGTCGTTGATGAAGCCCTTCCAGCCCACGGTGGTGCGCGGCTTCTCGAAGTAGACGCGCATCACCACCAGGAGCTCGCCCTCGAGCCGGCGCGACTCGGCCGCGAGGCGCGCCGCGTACTCGACCGCCGCGTCGTAGTCGTGGATCGAGCACGGCCCCACCACCGCCACCAGGCGGTCGTCGGCGCCGTGCAGCACGCGGTGGATCGTCTGGCGGGCGGCGCCGACCGTCGCGAGCGCCGCCGCGTCCACGGGCAGCTGCTCGGCCAGGAGCTGCGGCGCGATGAGCGCGCGGACGTCGGAGATGCGCAGGTCATCGGTCCTGCCGATGACCGTCGTGCCGGGGACAGGTTGCCATGCCACGCCCTGATCGTTCTCGAGAGCAACCTGTCCCCTTCGGCGATCGGCCCTGCTCATTCCTCCGGCTCCTCGGGAATCACGCGCCGCTGCCGCACGGCCCCGGCGAGCGTGTCGAGCACCTTCACCGTGTCGTCCCAGCCGATGCAGGCGTCGGTGATGGACACCCCGTACTCGAGCGGCTTGCCGCGCACGAGGTCCTGGCGGCCCGGGTTGAGGTGGCTCTCGACCATCACGCCGACGATGCGCGCGTCGCCGCGGCCGATCTGGCCGGCCACGTTGTCGGCCACGTCGACCTGCTTCTGGTACTGCTTGGAGGAATTGGCGTGCGAGAAGTCGATCATCACGTGCTGGGCGAGCCCGGCGGCGGCGAGGTCCTTGCAGGCCGCGTCCACGCTCGCCGCGTCGTAGTTGGTGGCCTTGCCGCCGCGCAGGATCACGTGGCAGTCCTCGTTGCCGGCGGTCTTGAACACCGCCACGTGGCCGCTCTTCGTGACCGAGATGAAGTGGTGGCGCGCGTTGGCGGCCTTGATCGCGTCCACGGCGATGCGGATGCTGCCGTCGGTGCCGTTCTTGAATCCCACCGGGCAGGAAAGGCCCGAGGCGAGCTGGCGGTGCGACTGGGATTCCGTCGTGCGCGCGCCGATGGCGCCCCACGAGATGAGGTCCGCGATGTACTGCGGCGAGATGAGGTCCAGGAACTCCGTGCCGCAGGGCACGCCCATGCCGTTGATGTCGAGGAGGAGGCTCCTCGCGAGCCGCAGCCCCTCGTTCATGTCGAAGGTGTCGTTCAGGTGCGGGTCGTTGATGAGGCCCTTCCAGCCCACCGTGGTGCGCGGCTTCTCGAAGTACACGCGCATCACGATCAGGAGCTCGGCGGCCAGGCGCTCGCGCTCCGCCTTCAGGCGCGTGGCGTACTCGCGGGCGGCCTTGAGGTCGTGGATGGAGCACGGGCCCACCACCACGAGCAGGCGGTCGTCGGCGCCGCGCAGGATGTCGTGGATGCCCTGCCGGGCCTCGAAGGTGACGCGCTCGGTGTCGTCGGTGGCGGGAAGCTCGCGCATCACCTGCATGGGGGCGAGGAGCTCGTCTCCCTGCTCGATGCGTACGTCGTCGGTTCTGTAGTGGGTCATGGTCGTGTTCCGGGATGCGGGGCAACAAAAAACCGCCAGTTTCGGGCTGGCGGTTTTCTGGGAATCCTTGGCGCTTTCGTCCGGCTTGCGCTAGCTTCTCCCGACCGCCGAGGGCGTGGGAAACCAGGCGTAGAAAAAATAGGCGGCGAAGCGGTTCATGGCCGGGAATCCTAGCACAACTGGCGCAGGTGTCGGTCAGACACCGATGCGGTAGTCATCGACGTTACCGCAACTGACCGGAACCTGCCCCATGCGACTTTCGATCCTGGCTCTTCGCATCCTCGCTCGCGCCCGTCGTGCTGGCCGCCTCCCCGGACGACGGCGGCAAGGCCCGCGCCTTCTCGCACACGCTCAAGCCCGGCGGCATCGCGGAGGAGTGCCTGCGCCTGGAGGCGGGGCGCAGCCGCCGCTTCGAATGGACCTCCGACGGCCCGGTCGACTTCAACATCCACTACCACCAGGGCGACAAGGTGACCTATCCCGTGAAGGTCAACGGCCGCGCGAAGGGCGGCGGCAAGTTCACCGCCAGCGCCGGCGAGGACTACTGCTGGATGTGGACCGCCAAGGCCGCCGCCACCGTCACCGGCAAGCTCGGCCCCGAGGAATGATTCGGTGCCAGGTTACGTGAACCGTGCCAGGTTCACGTGCCAGGTTCACGTGCCAGGTAATCACGTGCCAGGCACGTTGGTCAGGCGGGAAGGAACTTGAGGGCGACGCCGTTGTTGCAGTAGCGCTTGCCGGTGGGCTGGGGGCCGTCGTCGAAGACGTGGCCCTGGTGCCCGCCGCAGCGGATGCAGTGGTACTCGGTGCGCGGATAGATCAGCTTGAAGTCCGTCCGCGTGCCCAGCCGCCCCGGGATGTAGGTGAAGAAGCTGGGCCAGCCGGTGCCGCTGTCGAACTTCATCTCGGAGGTGAAGAGCGGCAGGTCGCAGCCGGCGCAGGCGAAGGTGCCCTTGCGCTTCTCGCTGTCCAGCGGGCTCGAGCCGGCGCGCTCCGTGCCCTCCTCGCGCAGCACCTCGTACTGCGCCGGCGTCAGCCGCTTCTTCCATTCCTCGGGCTTGAGGACGATCTTCTCGATCTTCACGGCGTCGGCGGGCGCGGCCTGGGCGCCCCGGTGCAGGGCGAAGAGGCCGGCGAGCGCGGCGACGAACTGGCGGCGTTGCATGGGGACTCCGTTTCGTGAGGGTGGGCGCGACGAAGCCGGTGCCCGCGCCCTAGCGCGGACCCTTCATACCCGGCCGTCTTGAAGGCATGGACAAGCGCGGCGGGCAGGAGTTTCGCGAGTTCCGCCCGGGACCGCGCCTGCTCCCGCCCGCAGGACGGGCAGGTCACCACGGGAACGGTGACGTCGACCACGAAGGGGGCCGTCTCCTTCCAGGCGAGCACCGAGGAAAACGTCATCGGCTCGCCCCCGGACGAGGGAATCTCCGCCCCGCAGTCGCAGCACGCGTACTTGCGGAAGACGAGCCCCTTCTCGGCTCCGGCCGGAATCTTCGCCAGTTCCTCCTCGACCAGCGCATTGAGGAGCCAGACCGGGAAGCCGCTGCCCCGGGAAATAGCGGTGCGGCGCGTCGCACGCGAGCACCGGCAGGTTGCGCAGCGTCAGGCGCATCGGCGCCTCGTCCCCCACGACGTCACGCAGCACCTTTTCGGCCAGCGGCGACTCGCACAGGGGGCACGGGGCACCGGGATGGATGTCCTCCGTCATTGGCCCGTCCCGCCGACGGTGAGCCCCTCGATGCGGATCGTGGGCTGGCCCACCCCCACGGGGACGCTCTGCCCCTCCTTGCCGCAGGTGCCGATGCCGGGGTCGAGCGCCATGTCGTTGCCGATCATCGCGATGCGCGTGAGCGCGTCCGGGCCGTTGCCGATGAGCGTCGCGCCCTTCACCGGGTACTGGAGCTTGCCGCCCTCGACCCACCAGGCCTCGGCCGCGGAGAACACGAACTTGCCGCTGGTGATGTCGACCTCGCCCCCGCCGAAATTGACCGCGTAGAGGCCGCGCTCGACGGAGGCGAGGATCTCCGCCGGGTCCTTGTCGCCGCCCAGCATGTAGGTGTTGGTCATGCGCGGCATCGGCATGTGCGCGTAGCTCTCGCGCCGGCCGTTGCCGGTGACGGGCACGCCCATGAGCCTCGCGTTCAGGCGGTCCTGCAGGTAGCCGCGCAGGACGCCGTCCTCGATGAGGACGTTGCGGCCCGTGGCCTCGCCCTCGTCGTCGATGGAAAGGGAGCCGCGGCGATCGGCGAGCGTGCCGTCGTCGACGACGGTGACGCCCTTCGCGCCGACCTGCTCGCCGATGCGGCCGGAGAAGGCGGAGGTGCCCTTGCGGTTGAAGTCGCCCTCGAGGCCGTGGCCGATGGCCTCGTGCAGCAGGATGCCGGGCCACCCCGGCCCGAGCACCACCGTCATCGGGCCCGCCGGGGCGGGACGCGCCTCCAGGTTCACCAGGCGCCTGCTTCACGGCGGTCTCGGCGACGTGGTCGAGGCGCTCGTCGGTGAAGTAGCCGTAGCCGAAGCGCCCGCCGCCGCCGCAGTAGCCCTGCTCGCGCCGGCCGTCCTGCTCCACGATCACGGTGATCGAGAGGTTCACGAGCGGGCGCACGTCCGCGGCCCGCACGCCGTCGGCGCGCGCGACGAACACCACCTCGTACTCGCCCGAAAGCCGGCCGATGACCTGCTTCACGCGCGGGTCGGCGGCGCGGGCGCGCTTCTCCAGCCGCTCGAGCAGGCGGACCTTCTCCGCGTCGTCGAGGGCGGAGACCGGGTCGACGGGGGCGTAGAGCGCCGTGGCGGCGCGCACGGCTCGGCGCGGACGCCGCGGCGTCGCCGCCCTGCGCGGCGATGGCGCGCGTGACCCTGGCCGCCGCCTCGAGGGACTCGGGCGAGATGTCGTCGGCGTAGGCGAAGGCCGTCTTCTCCCCGGAGACGACGCGCACGCCCACGCCCTGGTCGATGGAGAAGCTGCCGCTCTTCACCTGGCCCTCCTCCAGCATCCAGCTTTCGGAGCGCGAGAGCTGGAAGTAGAGGTCGGCATCGTCCGCGCGGTGCGCGCGCACGAGGGCGAAGACGCGCTCGAGCGCGTCCTCGTCGACGCCGTTGGGCGCGAGAAGCGCGGCGGTCGCCAGGTCAAGGCGCGGTGGGTTCGATTTTGGTCATTCGTCAGCTCTTGATGGTTCGGTGCCTGAGGGCGGGAAGGCTTCTGCGGATCTTGGCCTGGTAGGTGGGGTTCACGCCGGCAACCACAACCCCCGAGCCGCGCGGCAGGCGGTCGAGGACGACCCCCCACGGGTCCACGATCATCGTGTGGCCGTGGGTCTCGCGCCCGTTCACGTGGTAGCCGCCCTGCGCCGGCGCCACCACGTAGCACTGGTTCTCGATGGCGCGGGCGCGCACGAGCACGTCCCAGTGCGCCTTGCCCGTCGTCTCGGTGAAGGCCGAGGGGACGAAGATGAAGTCCACCTCGCCCATGGCGCGGTAGAGCTCCGGGAAGCGCAGGTCGTAGCAGACCGAGATGCCCAGCCTGCCGTAGGGCGATTCGACCGTGACCACGGCCGCGCCGGGCTCGATGGTGCGCTCCTCGGTGTACTTCTCCTGCCCCATGTCGAAGCCGAAGAGGTGGATCTTGTCGTAGCGGGCCACGCGCTTGCCCTCGCCGTCGTAGACGAGGCAGGCGTTGCGGACCTTGTCGGCGTTCGTCGCCTCGAGGGGCACGGAGCCGCCCACGATCCACACCTTGTGGCGCTTCGCCTCCGCGGCCAGGAAATCCTGGATGGGGCCCTGCGCCGTCCTTTTCGCGGATGGCCACCTTGTCCGTGTCCTTCATGCCCATGATGCAGAAGTACTCCGGCAGCGCGATGATGCGCGCGCCCGTGGCGGCGGCGAGCTCGATGAGGCGCGAGGCCTCCTGCAGGTTCGCCTGCACGTGGGGCCCCGAGGCCATCTGGATGGCGGCCACGCGGAACATGCTCTGCGTCGTGAGCAGGGTTTCGCGCAGCGCTTCGGGCGTCGTCGAGTTCTTGGTGATGATCATTGGGGGCGGGCGGGTGCCGGCTGGGCCTTGGGCGCCTCCTTGGGGGGCGGCGCCTCGCCGATCCGCGTGACGGAGGGATTATCCCACGACCCCGTCACGAGGTACTCGTAGGCCACCACCTTGCCGAAGGGGTTCTGCAGGAGCTTCGAGACCAGGAGCGTCGAGAGGCCCAGCACCGGCGTGCCGAGCACGGTCGCGGCGATCGCCACGCTCTCGCCGACCTCGGGCACGACCCGCATCGTGAGGTTCTGCGTCTCCATCGGCAGCGACACCTCGCCCGCCATGCTCACGAGGGCCGACGGGCCGGCGATCTCGAAGTCGTTGCGTGAGGAGGATGCCGCGCGCGAGCTTCGCCTCGCCCGAGATGCGGTCGAAGGCGAAGCCCTCGCTGAAGATGTCGCGGAAATCGAAGGTCACCCGCCGCGGGATCGACTGCAGCGAGATGAGGCCCAGGAGCTTGCCGGCCCCCGGGTCCATCTTCGCGAACTGGCCCTTCGAGGCCTGCATCTTGAAGCGCCCGGACAGCGCGCCCGGCGTGAACTCGTACGCGAACCCCGGCCACACGAGCTGGCCCTCGAGCTTCGCCTCGCCGCGGCTCACGAAGTCGCCGTAGCCGAACTGCTCGAGGAGCGCGTGCAGGTTCGTGGTCTCGAGCTTCAGGTCGAGCTGCGTGAGGGGCCCGGTGGCCGTCCGCCGCGACGCGCCGCTGGAGGAGAAGCGCGCGTGCTTGTTCGCGATGTCCAGGCGGTCGATGCGCCAGTCCGCGCCGTCGGGCCTGGCGAGGAGCTCCAGCCGGCCCAGCCAGCGGCCGCGGAACTCGAAGCGCTCGGCCACGATGTCGAGGGCCGGCAGGTCGCCCTGCTCGGCGGCCGGGGCGGGCTCCGGGCCCGCCGCGCCCGTGGTGGCCGCCCCGATCGAGAAGCGCGAAAGGCGCGCCTGGATCCGGCCCTTGCCCCGGAAGTCGAAGGCGACGTCGCCCGCCACGAGCGGGCTCGCGAGCGTCCCGCGCCACTCGCCGCCTTCGCGCACCAGGCTGGCCGCGAGGCTGCGCACGTCGCGCCCCGTGTAGCGCAGGGTGGCGAAGCGCAGGTCGAGGCCGCGCAGCTCGAGGGCGGCGGGCGCCTGCGCGGGGGCGCTCCGGCCGGCGCCGCGAGCGCCTCCTGCCAGGCGTCCAGGTCGAAGCGCGCGAGGTCGCCGTAGAGCCAGAGGCCCTCGCGGACCGGTTCCGCCGAGACCGGGGCGCCGAACTTGAGCGCCGCGTTCCAGCGCGTGGCGCCATCGGCGTCCGTTCGGCCGATGCGCGCGTGGACGCCGCCTTCGAGCGCGGCGACCGTCTCCTCGTCGTCCGCGCCGAGCTTGCGGATCGTCACCGCCAGCGCGCGCGACTCGTCCGCCCGCTTCGCGAAGGGCTCGGGCAGCCCGATCGCGAGCCCCTTGAGGTCCGACTCGATGCGCAGCTCCGTTGCCTCGGCGCCGCTGACGACGCGCGCCTTCCAGTCGGCGGCCCCCGCCATCCGCCTGGCGAACCCGTCGGGGATGAACGCGCCGAGGGCCGGGGCGCCCATGCGCCCGTCGAGCTGCGTGAGCACCGACCCGTCCGGCTGCGTCGACAGCCGCAACGTCGCGGGCTGCCCGAACATCGTGCCGACGAGCTCGGGCGCGCGCACGCTCTTCTCGGTGAAGGCGAGCGGCCCGCGGATGCCCGTGAGAAGAAGGCTGCGCCCGACGCTCGCGGTCGCGCCCGCGAAGGCGTACTCGCCCGCGACCCGGAACGGGGTGCTGCCCCAGAGCGGCCAGTCGAGCTTGAGCTTCAGCCGCGCGGGCCCCTCGACCGAGACGACCCGCGTGAAGGCGCCGGGGCCGTTCACGAGCGGCGTCTCGCGCAGGAACCGCGTGCTGTCCACGCCCGTCGTCTCGAGGTCGCCCTCGACTTCCAGGACCGGCGGCTTGGCGCCCAGGTCCGCGATGACCGCGCTGGCGCTCCGCGCCCGGCTCGCGTAGATGGTGGCCTCCCGGGCGCGAATTTCCATGCGCGCGTTCTCGAACCGGATGTCGCCCTTCACGCGGTCCACCGTCGGCCAGGCGGGGTGGTACTGCAGGCTCCCGCCGTCGATCGACGCCTCGACGAAGAAGCGGCCCTGGCTCGCGTCGCGAAACGGGAAATGCCACAGGTCCCCCTTCAGCTCGAAGCGCCCCTTGCTCACGTCCCCCGCGAGCACGCGCCTGCCCGAGCCAGTCGCGCGTCCCCGCGATCGCGTTGGGCAGGTAGTTCGCCACGGCCGTCGCGCGGGCCCGCACGACGTGACCCGAGAGATCGACCCAGCCCGGGCTCTTCTCCGGGGACTCCGGCAGCGTCCGGTAGGTGCCGGCCACCGTCACTTCCGCGTCGGCGTTGGCGAGGCGCGCGTCCTCGACGTGCACCTCGATGCCCTTCGGGCCGCGCGTCCACGTGGCGCGGGCATCCAGCTTGTCGACGGCGAGCGGGGCGCGGAAGAGGGCCGCCTCGAAGGCCACCCCTAGCGAGGCGAGCCGGAGCTTGCCGCCGCGCTCGTCGCCTTCCAGCGAGCCGGTGAGCCCCGACGACGCCCGGCCACCCCTCGGCCGCGTTCACCCCGAGGTCCTCGAACCGCGACTTGAGGCGGAAGGCGCTCGCCTTCGCGAGCGTCTCGCCCGTCCACACGAGCGACGTGTCGAGGAGGCGCCCGCGCGGCGCGAAGCGGTTGGCGTGCGCCTTGGCCTCGGCGGGCACGGGCAGGTAGTCGAGCAGGGCCGCCGCGATCTTCAGCTCGACCCCGTTCGCGCGGATCTCGCCCCGGCGCGGCTGGCCCGCCTCCTGGCCGACGGACAGCGAGAAGTCCGCCGCCTGCGCGGCAAGCCCCTCGCGGGTGCGGAATGCGAGCCCGCGCGTGCCGGCGGCGTAGCCGCCTTCCTGCAGGCGGTAGAAGGCGCGCCCGGAGAGCGAGTCGAGGTCCAGGGGCAGCACGTCGGCGGCCAGCTGCGCCCGCACGCCGCGCAGGTTCAGGTCGGCCGTCACCTCGCGCACCCGCCCCGGCTCGAAGTCCACCCAGGCCCGGAAGCTCCCCACGGCCGCGCGGAGCGTCTCGGGAACCGGCAGGTGCGCCCGCAGCCGCGCGAGGTCGGCGCGCGCCGCCTCGGCGTAGAGCGTCCCCGAGGCCTCCCATTGCTCGCCCTTTCGCGAGAACAGCAGGTCGGCGCGCACGTCGAGCCGCCCGGAAATCGCCGCGGGCGGCGTCGCGTTCAGGGCGGCGAGGTGGCGCCGGCCCTCCTTGCGAATGGCGATCTCCACCTTGCGCAGCCGCAGCTCGGGCGCGCCGGCGAGCTCGTCCTGCCACGCGAGCGTGGCATCGTGGACGGCGAGGCGCGGCTGGTCGAGGAGCCAGGCGGCGAGCGCCCCGTCCTCGCCGGCCGCCCGGGCATTGAGCGCCTTGTCGGCCAGGTAGATCAGGCCGTCGGCGCCGCGGCGAAGGCTCAGCTGCGGGCTGAAGAGGTCCACGTCGTGGAAGCGCAGGTCGCCGGCGAAGAGCGTCCACCAGGAAAGCGTGGCCTCCACGCGCTCCAGGCCGAGGACCGCCTTGCCGCGCCTGTCGGCCACGCGCACGCCGGTCAGGATGAGCGTGGGGCGCAGCCCGTACCAGCCGGCGTCCACGTCCCCGATGCTCACCGCCATCCCCGAGGCGGTCGAGAGCGAGGCCGAGATGTCGTCGCGGTAGTCGTCGATCTGGGGGAAGACGACGTACCGAAGCGCCAGCACCGCGGCCAGGAAGACGAAGAGCGCCGCGCCGGCAAGGGCTGCCGCGATGCGCGCGATCGAGCGTGAAATGGCCTTGATGCTGTCCTCGAGAAGTGGGGGTCCCGCGCGGCGGCGGCGTGAGCGCGGGCCGGGTTTCGCGCTATTGTAGCGGCTGGGGCCGACGGCCCCTTCGCGATGATTGACCGCAACTCCCCCGATTCGTTTCCGGCCGCCTTCGAGCGGACCCTGCGACTTTCGCCCTTCGCGAGGCGGATCGCGGACGCGCGCCCGTCCCTCGCGCAGGCCCTGGCGCTCAGCGGCGCCGCGGCACTCTCGCGCGCGGAGCTCGACGCCGCCGTGGCGGCCGTCCCCGAGGCGGACCCCGCGGCGCTCGGCAAGGCGCTTCGCGAGCTGCGCGCCCGCGTCATGCTCACCCTCATCCACCGCGACCTCGCCGGGCTCGCGAGCCTCGACGAGGTGGTGTCCACCGTCACCGCGCTCGCCGAGGTCGCCATCGGCTCGGCGGTGCGCGCCGCGCACGCGGAGCAGGCCGCCCTGCACGGCGAGCCGGCCCGCGGCGAGAGGCTCCTCGTGGTGGGCATGGGCAAGCTCGGCGGCGGGGAGCTCAACGTCTCCTCCGACGTGGACCTCGTGTTCCTGCACGCGGCCGAAGGCGAGACCGGCGGGGAACGGCCGATCTCGCACCACGAGTTCTTCTCGCGCGCGGGCAAGCGCGCCATCGGCCTCGTCGCGGACGTGAACGCCGACGGCTACGTGTTCCGCGTCGACATGCGCCTGCGCCCCTTCGGCGATTCGGGGCCGCTGGTGAGCTCCTTCGCCTCGCTCGAGAACTACTTCATCGGCCAGGCCCGCCCCTGGGAACGCTACGCCTGGCTCAAGGGCCGCGTCCTCAACGGCCCCGCGCGAGGAGGTCGAGGCGATCCGCCGGCCCTTCGTCTACCGGCGCTACCTCGACTACGGCCTGCTCGAGTCCCTGCGCGACCTGCACGGCCGCATCCAGGCCGAGGCGAACCGCCGCGGGCGCGTCGACGACATCAAGGTGGGCGCCGGCGGCATCCGCGAGTGCGAGTTCGCGGTGCAGCTCTTCCAGCTCGTGCGCGGCGGGCGCGACGCGGGCCTGCAGCTCGTCTCGACGCGCCAGGCGCTCGCGGCCGTGGGCGAGCGCGGCCTCCTTCCGCCGGAGCGTGTCGCCGCCCTGGGCCTCGCCTACGACTTCCTGCGCCGCCTCGAGCACCGCCTGCAGTACTACGAGGACCAGCAGACGCAGGCCCTGCCCGTCGAGCCCGGCCACCGCGCCGCGATCGCCGAGGCGATGGGCTTCGGCGACTGGGAGGCCCTCGTCGTCGAGCTGGACCGCCACCGCGCCGGGGTGCAGGAGGCGTTCAACGCCCTCTTCGAGCGGCGCACGCCGGGGGGCGCCAGCGCGCTGCTCGCGCGCCTCACGGACCCGCAGGCGTCTCCCGACGAAACCGGCCTCGAGGAAGACCTGCGCGCCACCGGCCTCGCGGACCCCGCCCCCGTGGCCGCGCGGCTCGCGGCGTTCGTGCGCTCGCGGCGCTACCGCAGCCTCTCCGGGGCGAGCCGGACCCGCGTGGACCGGCTGCTGCCCGCCGCGATGGAAGCGGCCGTCCGTGAGGACACGAGCGCGGACACGGCCACGCGGCTCCTCGACCTCATCGAGGCCATCGACCGGCGCGAGTCCTATTTCGCGCTCCTCGACGAGTATCCCCAGGTGCTCGCCCGCGCCGCGCGCCTGGCGGCCCGCAGCCGCTGGGCGGCGCGCCTGCTCGCGCGCCACCCCATCCTGCTCGACGAGCTCACGCGCACGGCGGCGAGCTTCACCGCCACCGACTGGGCGGAGGAGCGGCGCCTGCTCGTCCGCGAATGCGCGGCCCACGGCGACGATACCGAGCGGCTGATGGACCAGCTGCGCCACTTCAAGCAGCGCCACGTGCTGCGGCTCGCGATCGCCGACCTCGAGGGCGAGCTGCCCGTGATGGCGCTCTCCGACGAGCTCTCGGCCCTGGCCGACCTCCTGCTCGACGTCGTGCTCGCCTTCGCCGGGCGCGCCGTGTTCGGCGGCGACGGCCTCGCCCCGCCGCCCGGCTTCGCGATCATCGGCTACGGCAAGCTCGGCGGCCTGGAACTGGGCTACGGCTCCGACCTCGACATCGTGTTCCTCTACGACGAATCCCGGCGCGACGAGGCGGAAAAGCTCGCGCGCGTCGCCCAGCGCGTGAACACCTGGCTCACGAGCCACACCTCGGCGGGCATCCTCTACGAGACCGACCTGCGGCTGCGTCCCGACGGCGCCTCGGGGCTGATGGTGAGCTCCTTCCCGTCGTTCCGGGACTACCAGCTGAAGCGCGCGTGGACCTGGGAGCACCAGGCGCTCACGCGCGCGCGCTACTGCGCCGGCGACGCCAGCCTGGGCCAGCGATTCGAGGCGCTGCGCCGCGAGGTGCTGGCCGCCCCGCGCGACGCGGCGAAGCTGCGCGAGGAGATCGTCGCCATGCGGGAGAAGATGCGCGCGGAGGTGAAGGCCGACACGCGCGACCTGAAGCACGTGGCCGGCGGCGTGGTGGACCTCGAGTTCGCGGTCCAGGCCCTGGTGCTCGCCGAGTCGGGCCGGCACCCGGGGCTCCTCGACAACAAGGGCAACCACACCCTGCTCAAGCGCGCGGGCGACCTGGGGATCGTGCCCGTGCCCGTGGCCGTGGCCGCGGCGGACGCCTACCTCGCGCTACGGGCGCGCACCCACGCCGCTTCCCTCAACGACGAGGAGCACGTGCTGCTTGCGGAGGGAGAGCTCGCGGCGGAGCGCGAGGCGGTGAAGGCGCTCTGGAACGCCGTCTTCGGCGGTGTCTGACACCAGGTAGTGTCTGACACCGCAGGGTGTCAGACACCGCTGACTTACTGCCGGCCGAGCAGGTGGTAGACCTGCATGCGGCCCTTGCCCTTGATCTCGACGTCGTGGGGCGCGTCGAAGCGGAAGCGGGTGTGCAGGCGCCGGTAGGTCGTGAGGTCGACCTGGACGCTTCCGGTGTAGGCATCCCCCGCCATCCGGGAGGCCACGTTCACCGTGTCGCCCCACATGTCGAAGATGAACTTCTTCTTGCCGATCACGCCGGCGACCACGGGGCCCGTGCCGATGCCGATGCGAAGCTCGATGTTCTCCCCGCTGCGCTGCCGGTACTCGTGCACGTGGTCGAGCATCTCGAGCGCCATGTTGGCCACCGCGTCGGCGTAGTGCACCTGCGACCCGGAGTCGACGCCGCCCGCGGCCATGTAGGCGTCCCCGATGGTCTTGATCTTCTCCACGCCGAACTTGTCGGCGATCTCGTCGAACATGGAGAAGACGTCGTTCAGGATCTTCACCGTCTCGACGGGGGAGAGCTCCTCCGTCATCTTGGTGAACCCCACGATGTCGGCGAACATCACCGTCACGTCGGCGTGGCCCTGGGCGATGTTCGATTCGCCGCGCTTCAGGCGCTCGGCGATCGCGGGGGGCAGGACGTTCAGGAGGAGGCGCTCGCTCTTCTCCTTCTCGAACCGGAGCTCCTCGTGCTGCAGGTCCACCTGGGCGCGCAGCTTCTGCTTCTCGCTCGCGAAATACCACAGCAGCGCGTAGATCATGAGCGAGATGGCGGCGAAGTTGAGCACGAAGAAGACCGCGACCGTCTGCATGTCGATGCGCACCGCCGTGTCCGACAGGAGGAAGTCGAAGACGCCGGCCAGCACCGTCATGAAGAGCCACGCGAAGAACCACGGCAGCGACTGCCGGGTCCCCAGCACGGTGACCGCCCCCACCGGCGCGATGAGGCCCCACAGGCTCACGCCCGAGGCGGTGACGAAGTTGCCGATGGACCACTGCATCGCGAAGGGCGTGAAGAGGATGAGCCCCAGCTGGATCATCGCGAAGAGCTGGAGCTTGCGCGTGCGCAGGTAGAACGTGATCGTGCCCGCCGAGAGCGCCTGGAAGGCGAGCGAGATCGTCACCGAGAACTGCTGCCCCATGCTCCAGTAGACCGAAAGCCACAGGACGGAGGCGAGCACCATGAGGCCCGTCGTGAGGACGAGCATGTCGCCGGAGAGCTTCTCCTCGGCGCTCAGGGCAGGGCGGGACAGGAACGATTCGCGCCCGGCGACCAGTTCGGGGGAGATGGCCGTGGCCTTCGAAGGGCCCGTCGAGGGGTCGAACGGCATGCTCACGGATCGGCGTTGTCGTAGGGGCGGGGTGATTTTGATTATGGCACACAAGCCCGGTTTGATAGAATTCCCTCTTACTGCAAACGAAACAGACAGGAAATCCCATGTCGATGTCCGACCGCGACGGCTTCATCTGGTACGACGGCAAGCTCGTGCCCTGGAGGGAAGCCACGACCCATGTCCTTACCCACTCCCTGCACTACGGGCTGGCGGTCTTCGAGGGGGTGCGCGCCTACAAGTCGGAGATCGGCACCGCCATCTTCCGCCTGAAGGAGCACACCGACCGGCTCTTCAACTCCGCCAAGATCTACATGATGGCGATGCCGTACACCAAGGAGCAGCTCATGGAGGCGCAGCGCGAGGTCGTGCGCGCCAACAAGCTGGAAAGCGGCTACATCCGCCCGCTCGCCTTCTACGGCTCGGAAAAGATGGGCGTCTCGCCCGTGGGGGCGAGCGTCCATGTCTCGATCGCCGCCTGGCCCTGGGGCGCCTACCTCGGCGAGGAGGGCCTGAAGCGCGGCATCCGCGTGAAGACCTCGTCCTTCGCCCGCCACCACGTGAACGTGACCATGGCGCGCGCCAAGGTCGCCACCACCTACGCCAACTCGATCCTCGCGAACCTCGAGGCGACGGCCGACGGCTACGACGAGGGCCTGCTCCTCGACACCGACGGCTTCGTCGCGGAAGGCTGCGGCGAGAACATCTTCATCGTGAAGGAAGGCCGGGTCTACACCCCGCAGCTCACCACGGCGCTCGACGGCATCACCTGGAGGAGCGTGCAGCAGATCTGCGCCGACCTCGGCATCCCGGTCGAGAAGACGCGCCTCACCCGCGACGACATCTACATCGCCGACGAGGCCTTCTTCACCGGCACCGCGGCCGAGGTCACGCCCATCCGCGAGCTCGACCGGCGCCCGATCGGCATCGGCTCGCGCGGCCCGGTCACGGAGAAGATCCAGTCCGCGTTCTTCGACATCGTGAACGGCCGCAACAAGAAGTACCACCACTGGCTCACCAAGGTCGACTGATCCATGGCCGAGGAACTTGCCGAGCAGCAGGAAGACCGTCGAGGTCACGGCGGCTGACCTGCCGCTGCACTGCCCGCTCTCGTCGCAAATGCTCTGGAACACGCATCCGCGCGTGTACCTGCCGGTCGAGGCGACGGGCGAGGCGCGCTGCCCCTACTGCGGCACGCTCTACACGCTCGCGGGCGGTCCGGTCCCGCCAGGCCACCAACCTGACGCCCATATCCGTGGACACCCTCGTCGTCGCGCCATCCTGGATCGGCGACGCCGTCCTGTCGCACCCCCTCCTCGCCCGCCTCAAGGCCCGCGACCCGCAGGGCGCCATCGACGTCCTCGCGCCCGCCTGGGCCTCCGCTGTCTACGGCCGCATGCCGGAAGTGCGCCGCACGATCGCCTTCCCGTTCGGCCATGGGGAGCTCAAGCTCGGCGATCGGCGGCGATTCGCGCGGGAACTCCCGCGCTACGACCGCGCCATCCTGCTGCCCAACAGCCTCAAGTCGGCGCTCGTGCCCTGGTTCGCGGGCATCCCGGTGCGCACCGGCTGGCGGGGCGAGATGCGCTACGGCCTCCTGAACGACCTGCGCCGCTGGACGAACGGGCGCTGCCCCTCATCGTGGAGCGCTTCGCGGCGCTGGCGCAGCCCGCGGGCGAGGCCCTCGAGCGCCCGCTTCCCGAGCCCCGGCTGGCGGTCGATCCTTCGCGGCGCGACGCCGCCGCTGGCGAAATTCGCCCTCGACGCGGCATCGCCCGTGCTCGCCCTCGCGCCCGGGGCCGAGTACGGGCCCGCCAAGCGCTGGCCCGCGCGCCACTTCGCCGAGATCGCCCGGGCCCATGCGGAGCGGGGCTTCCGCACCTGGCTCTTCGGATCGGCGAAGGACGCCGCCATCACGGCCGAGGTCGCGGCCCTTGCGGGGGTCCCGGTGGCGGACCTCGCCGGCCGGACCACCCTCGACGAGGCGATCGACCTCCTGTCGCTCGCCGCCCGCGTGGTGACCAACGATTCCGGCCTCATGCACGTGGCCGCGGCCCTCGACCGCCCGATGGCCGCCGTGTTCGGCTCGTCCAGCCCCGCGTACACGCCGCCGCTGTCGGCGCAAGGCGCGCGTGATCTCGCTGCGGCTCGACTGCAGCCCCTGCTTCAGGCGCGAGTGCCCGCTCGGCCACACGAACTGCCTCGAGAAGCTCGAGCCGGCCCGGGTCCTCGCGGCACTCGACTAGAATGGGCGCCTTCGCGCCACCCCTTGCCCGGATACGGACCATGAGACTTCCCGCCCTCGCCCTGCTGCTCGTCGCCGCCGCCTGCGCCGGCACCCCGACCGACGATCGCGACTTCGAGGCGGCGCTCGCCGACGCCGACTGGAAGACGTCGCTCGACGCGTGGCGCGAGCGCGCGGAGAAGGGCCTGCGCGCCGACAACGGCTGGCTCACGCTCGCCGGGCGCTTCGTGATGAAGCCCGGCGCGAACACCTTCGGCACCGGCGCCGCCAACGACATGGTCTTCGCCAGGGGGCTCGGCCCCGAGCGCATCGGCACGATCACCATCGCGGACGGCAAGGCGGCGCTGAAGCTCGCCCCCGGCGTCACCATGGCGAAGGACGGCGTCCCCTTCACCGAGCGCGTCATGGGGACGAGCGTCGAGAAGCGCGACTGGGTCACGATGGGGCGCCTGGCGATGCACGTGATCGAGCGCGAGGGGCGCTACATCCTGCGCCTCGCCGACAACGAGAGCGAGGTGCGCAAGGGCTTCCAGTCCCGCGTGTGGTACGCGCCGGACACGGCCTACCGCGTGAACGCGACCTACGTGCCCTACCCGCCCGGGCGAACGGTGACGATCATCAACGTCCTGGACGAGGCCTCCGACGAGCCCTCGCCGGGCTACGTCGAATTCTCGCTCGGGGGCCCACGCACCGCCTGGACGCCGTCGGCGACGACGACGGGCTCTTCTTCGTGTTGCGCGACGCGACCGCGGGCGACACGACGTACCGCCCGGGGCGCTTCCTCTATGTGAGCACGAAGCCCGAGCCCGGCAAGCCCTTCGTGCTGGACCTGAACCGCGTCTACAACCCGCCCTGCGCCTTCAGCGAGTTCACCACCTGCCCCCTGCCGCCGAAGCAGAACATCCTCAAGGTGCGCCTGGAGGCCGGCGAGAAATACCCGCCCCGCCGGGCGGGCTGAAGGGCCGGGCGCCGCGCGGCGCTCCGATTCCGACTCAGGTCATTGCTTCCGGGCGCGGGCGGTGGTTACGCTGCGCCGGCTACCCGCCGTCCGATCCCGATATTCCGGATCCCGGGGAATAGAAGCGGGAAGCGCGTTGTTCGCCATTGCCGTCATCCACGCCATCCACCCGAGGAGAAGACCCATGAAATTCCAGAAAAGCCTGGTTTCGCTCGCCGCCGCATCCGTGCTCGCCCTGGCCGCCCTGCCCGCCGCGGCGCAGGTCCCCGTCTACGGCGCCAACGTGAACATCGACCAGGCGAGGAAGGCCACGGCAGCGGCCGAAGCCGAGGCGAAGAAGATCGGCGTGCCGATGGCCATCGCCATCGTGGACAACGCCGGGCAGCTCGTCCATTTCGTCCGCCAGGAGAACACCCAGACCGGCGAGCATCCAGGTGTCGCAGGACAAGGCCGTCTCGGCGGCGATGTTTCGCCGCACGACCAAGGTGTTCCAGGACCTCGTGGCGGGCGGCGGCGCGGGAACGCGCGTGATGGGCCTGCGCAACGCGAACATCGTCGAAGGCGGCATTCCGCTCATGATCGACGGCAAGATCATCGGCGGCATCGGCGTGTCCGGCGGCAGCTCCGACCAGGACGGCGTCGTGGCCAAGGCCGGCGTGGAGTCCCTGAAGTAGGGCTCAGCGCTCCCTGAAGGCCTCCCCGGCCAGGTCGCCGGGCGTGTCCACGTCGACGAAGATGCCGGGATCGTCGACGCGCACCACCTCGAACCACGCGCGATGGCGCTCGATCACCGATCGGGCGCCTTCGTCGCCGTCGAGGGCCGCGAGCTCCGCGAGAAATTCCGCCGCGAAACCCACCGGATGTCCGCGCCTGCCGGCGGCATTGCCGGCGGCGGCGAGCTTCGTGCCGCGCGACAGGGCGCCGGCCACCGCGCGATGGGTCGCCGGGAGGATGAGCGGCATGTCGGCCAGCGCCACGAGCCAGCCCTCGGCCTCGCGGCTCGCCTTCACGCCCGCCGAGAGGCTCGCCCCGAGCCCGCGCGCCGAGTCGGCCGACTCCAGCACCTCGCAGCCGGCATCGCGCAATGCGCGGGCCAGCGCCGCGTCCCCGGCGCGAACCACCGCGAGCGCATTGCCGAGCCCCGACAGCAGCGAGCGGGCGGCGCGAACGCCGATGGGCAAGGGATCGCGGGGCGCGGCGGCGAGGAGTTTCGCGCCGCCGAAGCGCGTGCCGGCCCCGCCCGCGAGGAGCAGGCCGCGGATCACGCCGTGCGGCGCGACCCCGCCTCGGCGGCCCTCTCGAGCATCACGCCGTTGCGGGTGGCGATGAGGTCGGCGAGGATCGCCACCGCGATCTCCGGCGGCGTGCGCGATCCGATCGAGAGGCCCACCGGGCCGCGCAGCCTCGCGATTTCGCGCGGCGACAGGTCGAACCCGCCGAGGCGCTTGCGCCGCTCGGCGCTGGTCTGCTTCGAGCCCACCGCGCCCACGTAGAAGGCCTCCGACTTGAGCGCCTCCAGCAGCGCCATGTCGTCGAGCTTGGGGTCGTGCGACACGGTGAGGACGACGGTGTGGCCGTCGGGCTTGATGGCGGCGACCGCGTCGTCGGGCATCCCCTCGACGAAGGTCGTCCCCGGCACGCGCCACGCGAGCCGGTATTCCTCGCGCGGGTCGCACACGAACACGCGGTAGTCGACGGTCGTGGCCATCTCGGCGAGGTAATGGGCGATCTCGGAGGCGCCGATGATGAGCATGCGCCAGCGCGGCCCGTGGATGCTCGTGAAGGGCGCGCCGGTTCGCTCGCACTCGTCCGTCGGCCTGCGCGGGGGCGAAGCTCCACGCGCCCGTGGCGATGTCGACGCGGCGGCCGATCACCCGGCCGCTCCCGATGTGCGTCATCAGGGCCTCGAGATCCGCCAGCGGCACCTCCGCCTCGACGATGACCTCGAGCTTGCCGCCGCAGGGCAGCCCGAAGCGCCGCGCCTCCTCGCTGGTGACGCCGTAGGAAACGAAGCGCGGCGCGCGCCCGGTGAATTCCTCCCGCCGCGCGACGAGGTCGTCCTCGATGCAGCCGCCGGAGACGGAACCCACGAGGATGCCGTCGTCGCGAACGGCGAGAAGCGACCCGGGCGGGCGCGGGCTCGCGCCGAAGGTCTGCGTGACGGTGACGAGCCACGCGCGGCGTCCCGCGCGCCGCCACGCCAGGGCGTTTTCGAGGACGTCGAGGTCGAGGCTCTGCATGGCGGCGAATATAGCACCGCCTCCGGTCAGCGCGGGGCGGAACCTCGAGGGTGCGCGGCGCCAGGCGGAAGACTTCCTTCAGCGCCAGGCGGTACTGGTCCTGCGCGACCGCGGACAGGTTGTGGTGGCTGCCGCCCTCCACCCGGATGAACCGCTTGGGGCCCGTGGCGGCGGCGAAGAGGCGCTCGCCCATCTCGAACGGCACCACCGAGTCGTTCGTGCCGTGCGTGATGATGAGCGGCTGCCGGATCTGCGGCACCTTGGCGATCGTGTCGAATTCCTGCGTGAGGATGAGCCCGACCGGCAGCACCGCCACGCGGTGTGCTGACCATGTCGCGGATGTTGGTGAACGTCGCCTCGAGCACGACCCCCGAGGCATCGGGCCGGCGCAGCGCCAGCTCCGCGGCGATGGCGCCGCCCAGCGAATGCCCGACGATGTAGCGATCGCGCGAAGGGCCCGCCTGCGCGAGGTAATCCCAGGCGGCCACCGCATCCTCGTAGGAGAGCTGCTCGGAGGGCGAGGCATCCGTGCTCTTGCCGAAGCCGCGATAGTCGATGGCGAGCACGTTGAAGCCGAGCTTGCGCCAGCGCTCGATGCGCGTGACGCTGCCGGTGAGGTTCCAGCGCGCGCCGTGCAGGTAGAGCATCATCGGCGCCG
>CAWAOC010000016.1:0-118958 GCA_963783635.1 uncultured Gammaproteobacteria bacterium | reverse complement strand
TGCAGCAGGCCGTTCAGGCCCAGGTCGCACTGGCAAGAGCGCTGCCGACATCGCCAAGGCGGCACTCGCGGCAGGTGTTGAGGCGGGAAGCCTCACTACGGCGATGTTGCTTGCGGGTATCAACCCGAATGCGGCGCTTACGGCGCTTCTCTCCGCGGGGGCCAATCCCGGCGCAGTCCAGGCCGCGGCGCTCGCAGCGGGAGTTTCCCAAGGCGTCATCAATACGGCGGCGAATACCGCCGGCGTCACGCTTCCGCCTGCAGGTCCGATCGGCAGTGGCCCGGGAACGGGTAGCGGTCTGACGGGCGGCCCGGGCGGCCCCAGCGGCTCTGGTGGCGGCGGGACGGCGAGCACGCGTTGACGATTTCAAGATAGATCCCGGCTTCTGCCGGGATTGCCCTTTGCAAGGAGGCACGAACGATGAAGACGAACAAGAAGCCGCTGGCCCTCGCTGTGACGCTTCTGGTTGCGGGTGGCGCGGCAATGGCGCAAACCGCACCGGTCCGGCCGGCCTACCAGTTCCCGACGACCCAGTCCCCCGCTCGGGGTCCGGCGGCCGTGCAGCTCGGCAGCTCGCCCGTCTTCGCGACGCCGTTTGCCAGCATCGCCTATGGCAACGATTCGAACCTTTTCCTGCAGCCCGCGAACGAGCTCAGCACCCCGTATCAGATCTATGGCGGCGGGCGTGAACCTCGACGCGCGCGACGCGAAGTCCGTGTTCCAGATGGGCTCTGCTCGTCTCCCGCGGCATCTACAACGACAGCCGCGCGGACAACTACACGGATTCCTCGGCCCGCATGTCCTACGACGTGGCCTTCGACCCGCGCAACTTCCTGCGCGCGAAATGGGATTACATGAGGGGTCACGACGGGCGAGGCACCACGGACCGTCCCGACCAGAGCGGCCCGGACAAGTATTCCGAGAGCACGCCGGGCATCACGTATGCCTACGGGGCACCCGGGGCGCAAGGTCGCGCGGAACTCTTCGCGAGCAAGGCTTTCAAGCGCTACCTCAACAACAGCCCCTCCACGGATGGCAGCGATCGCGATACGACGGACTACGGCGGCGCCTTCTACTGGCGCGTGGCGCCCAAGACGTCGCTGCTCGCCGAAGCCCGCGCGACGGACATCGAATACAAGCTGTCCAGCTCGACGCTCTCCGGCAACGAGACCCGTTACTTCGTGGGCGCCACCTGGGAGGCCATGGCGGCGACCACCGGCACGGTGAAGCTCGGCCAGCTGAAGAAGGACTACGACTCGGCGCGGCCCTCCTACTCGGAGTTCGCCTGGGAAGGGCTTGATCACCTGGATGCCGAGGACCTACTCCAAGGTCGATTTCTACAGCTCGCGCCAGCCGATCGAATCGACGGGCCTGGGCGATTACATCCTGTCCGATGCGATCGGGCATCGTCTGGACCCATGGCTGGAGTTCGGTCATCGCCACGGACGCCAACGCGCGCTTCCAGAAGGACAAGTACCAGGGCTTCCCGCGCACGGACGAGACCCAGATCTACGGCCTGAAGGCCACCTACAAGATGCGCCGCTGGCTCACGCTGGGTGCGGAGTACCAGTACACGAAGCGCGATTCCGACCTCAACATCTACGATTACGACAAGAACCTCTGGCTGATCTCCGCCGTCCTGAGCATGTAAGGCCGGCCTAGGGCGGCGGTTTCCGCGCCGTCCGCACCCCCGGGCTTCGGTGGCGGTAAAATGCCCCGAAGCCCGTAGTTTTTGCGAGGTCCCCGCCGAGGGGCCCGTCAACCCCAAAGTCGCACGACCCGATGGCGCCCATGGTCCGGTATTTCATTGCTGTTCTTCTTTTCCTCGTTGCCGGTGGCGCCGCGGCACAGGCCCCTGCCGAGCTGTCTTCCTACAAGCTGGGGTCGGGGGATCTCATCACCATCCGCGTGGTCGGTGAGGAAGACCTCAAGCGCGAAAAGGTGCGCCTGTCGGATGCAGGCACGATCTCCTTCCCGATCCTCGGCGAACTGCGCGTGAAGGGCATGACGGTGGGGGCGCTGGAGGAGTTGATCACCAAGGGCCTGAAGGGCAGGTATCTCCTCGATCCGCAGGTCACGGTGATGCTGGAGGAATACCGCAACTTCTTCGTGAACGGCCATGTGGAAAAGCCCGGCGGGTACCCGTTCATCCCGGGGCTTACCGTGCGCAAGGCCATCTCGATCGCCGGGGGGTTCAAGGAGCGGGCCGCGCGCGACAAGCTCAACATCATCCGGGACGACGACCCGACCCAGACCCCGCGCAAGGTGGACCTGAACGCGCCGGTCTATCCCGGTGACGTCCTCACCGTCGAGGAAAGCTTCTTCTGATGAACGACCTTACGCTCCAGGAACGCCTCCAGCCCAATGCGGCGCCGGACATTGCCCCGCAGGCGGAAACGCTCGACATCGTCGAGTACTGGCGGGCCATCGCGAAGCGTCGCTGGAGCATCCTGGGGCTGACGCTTATCGTGGCCATCCTCGCCACGCTCGTGGCATTCAGTATCAGGCCCACTTATCGCGGTACCGCGACCATTCTCATCGAGCAGGGCAAGAACAAGGTCGTCTCGATCGAGGAGGTCTACAGCCAGGGCTTCATCCAGCGCGAGTATTTCCAGACGCAGGTGGAGATCCTCAAGAGCGACGAACTCGCTCGCAAGGTGATCCAGAAGCTCAAGCTCACGAAGCACCCGGATTTCGATCCCCGCCAGGCGCGAGCCGGGGTTTTTCGCGAAGTACCTTCCCAGCTTTCGGCGATGACGACAAGGCCGGCTCGTCGGAAGACGCCATCCTCAAGAGCGGTGACGCGGCAAGTTCAAGAGCGACCTGCAGGTCCAGCTCGTGCGGAACAGCCACCTGGCGCAGATCAGCTTCACCGCGTACGACAAGGAGCTGGCCGCGAAGGTGCCCAATGCCATGGCGGAGCTCTTCATCGAGAGCGACCTCGAGGCGCGCGTCGCCATGACGCAGAAGGCCACCGAATGGCTGCGCGAGCGCATGGGCGAGCTGCGCAGCAAGGTCGATACCGCGGAGAAGAACCTCCAGGAATACCGCGATCGCGAGCGCATCGTCGACGCGAAGGGGCTTGCGCTGTCGGGCGCCTCGCGGCAACTGGAAGAACTGACGAAGAGCCTGGTGGAGGCGAGCGCCAAGCGGGCGGAGGCCGAGGCGGCCTACAACCTCGTGCAGCAGATCAGCGCGGGCAAGACCAAGAACACGTATGACACCATCCCGGCCGTGCTTCGCCATCCGCTGGTGCAGAAGGCGAAGGAAAACGAGGGCGACGCCGAGAGGCGTCTTGGCGAAGCGTCCAAGCGCTATGGGCCCGAGCACCCCGCACATGATCAAGGCGCGGGCGGAACTCGATGCCGCGCGGGAGAACACCCGGCGGCAGGTCGAGACGCGTGGTGGCGGGCTTTTCGCGCGAGTACGAAGTGGCCCGCGGCAACGAAGCGGCGGTGGAGCGCGCGCTGGGGCAGAGCAAGGCGGATATCCAGGGGCTGAACCGCAAGGAATTCCAGCTGGGCCTCCTGGAGCGCGAGGTGCAGCAGAACCGCAACCTCTACGACATGTTCGTGAATCGCCTGAAGGAGACGAGCACGGCGGGCGACCTGCAATCGACGATCGCGCGCGTGGTCGATCCGGCGACGGTGCCCAGCGAGGCTTACGCGCCGAACAAGGAGCAGATCGTGGGCATCTCGGCGGCGGTGGCGCTGGTGTTGGCGGCGATGCTGGCGCTGCTGCTGGATCGGCTGAACAACACGCTCAATTCGACCACGGGCGTGGAGCAGCGTCTGGGCGTGCCGGCGTTGGGCGTGCTGCAGTTCATCAAGGGCATCGGCGGGGCGACCAAGAAGAAGGGGTTCATCTCCGAGCTGGCCTTCTTCAACGATTCGCAGTCGGCGTTCTCGGAGGCGGTGCGCACCATTCGCACGAGCGTGCTCATGTCCGCGCTGGACGATCCGCACAAGGTCGTCGTGATCACGTCCTCCGTGCCGGAGGAAGGCAAGACCACGGTCTCCTACAACCTCGCCTGCGCGCTGGGGCAGGTGAAGAAGGTCCTCCTCATCGACGCGGACATGCGCCGGCCCAAGATCGCGAAGCTGATCGGGCGGGATCCCAAGGCGCCGGGGCTGGCGGACCTCGTGGCGGGGCAGGCGCAGATCAGCCAGTGCCTGATCCACCACGAGAAGGCGGGAATCCATATCCTGCCCGCGGGCACGGTGCCGCCGAACCCGCTGGAGCTGCTGTCCTCGAAGAAGTTCGAGGATGTGGTGACGAAGCTCAAGGAAGCGTTCGACATCGTGATCTTCGATTCGGCGCCGCTGCAGCTCGTCTCCGATTCGCTGGTGCTTTCCACGCTACGCCTCGGCGGTGATCTACGTGGTGAAGGCCGATTCCACGCCGTACCAGGTGGCGCAGAACGGGCTCAAGCGCCTGGCCCGCGTGGGGGCGCCGGTGCTGGGCGTGGTGCTGAACCAGCTGGACCTCGAGAAGGCCGAGCGGTACTACGGCGAATACAGCGGCTACCGCAGCTACAAGGGCTACAAGAAGTACGGCTACAAGGGCTACGGCAAGACCTACGGGCAGCACGCCGACTGAGCATGGACAAGCCCTCGCGGGTGTTGATGGCGGTTCCCGCGATCGCTTCGCTGGTTTTCCTCTCCGTGTGGGCCGTTCGGTGGGGGACGGCGGATGCGCTGGCCTACTCGGCGACGACCGAGATCAACACCTGGACGGCTACGTGGCGTCTCGCCCGGGATAGATACGTGGATGTGGGTGCGGGCGGATCTGGAACGGGCGGAGCAGCTTTCGCCTTCGGATCCTGCCGTGCCCGAGTTGCTGGGCGTGCTTACATCTGCAGCGGGCGGGGAGGGCGGAGTTCTCGGAGCTTGCGCTGGAGCACTTCGCGCGGGCCATGGAATTGCGGCCGTCTTCGCCCTATACCTGGGCCAACGTGGCGGAGGCGCGCTACCGGCTGGGGATGACGCAGGCGCCTTTCGAGCGCATTCTTGTCGTAACTCAACGCCTTGGGCCTTCGGAGCCGGAAACTCAAAGGCTGGTGGCCGAGCTGGGGCTCGCGATGTGGGACGAGATCCGGCCGGAGACGCAGGGCGCGGTGATGGCGGCGGTGAGTGCGGGCATGCGCCGTAACCCATTGGAAATGTTGCAGATTTCAGAGCGTCGGGGTAGATTGTCTGTAGCCTGCAAGCATGTGCCCGGCGACAAGCGGCTTCGCGAAACGAAATGGGTGCAGATTTGTGCGGACGTCTGACACCAATCGGATCATACATCTTCTAATCTGATTACTTGCACGTGATTTGGGAGGCAACATGAAACGATTCATGGTTTGGATGTTCGGGTTGATGGCGACGCTGGCCACGACGTTGGCCTTTGCGAACGCCACGGCGTACAGCGTCTCCGGCAACGTGACGGCACAGACGGGTGCGGCGGCGCCTCGCCTCGTGCGCCAGGGCGATACCCTGCGCGCCGGCGACACGGTGATCACCGGGGCGGCCTCCTCGGCGGTGCTCAGGTTCGAGGACGGGCAGATCGCGGCCCTCAGCGCCAATTCGCGCATGCTGATCCAGGCGTCCGACTACAACGCGCAGGCGAAGACGGGCAACATCGTGCTCAACCTGCTCAGCGGCGGCATGCGGGCCATCACCGGCCTCATCGGGCGCAACCTCGCCGAACAAGGTCACCTACAAGGCGGGCAACTACACCATCGGCATCCGCGGCACGGACGTGAACATCGCGACCGAAGGCGGCAACGTGGTGGTGACGGTGAACGACGGCACCATCCCTTCACCGTTGGCAGCCAGACCTACACCGTGACGGCGGGGAAGGCGCGTTCATCGCGGGCGGACGGCACGGTCAGGATGGGTGTCATTGCCACGATCGTCCAGCAGGTGCAGGCCAGGCGCCGGAGCTCAGCACCAGCCTGCAGACGCTTCGGTTCGGTCCCCTTTGCATTGCTCGTCCCGAGCACGGGCACGGGCACGCCGGGACGCCGGCCGCCGCCGGCAGTACGGGAACGATCACCCCGGGCCCGTGCGCACCGGCTGGCTCGGGTGGTGGCGGAACGGCCAGCAGCCGATAAGCAGGATGTAGGGATGGGGACGGTTCTTCGGAACCGTCCCCATTTTCTTTTTTGTGAAACGGGGTCAGGTTACTTTGCATAAGATTTGTGCAAAGTAACCTGACCCCGTTTCCTCAGGCCCAGCCGGGGATCGAGACGTCGTACCGGGTCGAGCGCCCGCCGCCCGACCTGACCAGGAGCCCGGCTGACGCGAGGTCGGCGAGGTCGCGGCTTGCGGTGGCCGGGGAGGCTCCGGTGAGGCTGCGGTACTTGCGCACCGTCATGCCGCCCTCGAACTTGCCGGGGCCCCGCTTCCAGCATCGCATTCAGCGCCTTGCGCTGGCGCTCGTTGAGGGGGGTGTCGCGATGCTGGTTCCAGAATCGCGCGCGGGCGATGCTTTCGTCGAGGATGCCTGCCAGACGCCTGGCACGCGGCGATGAACGCCTCGATGAACCACGCGAGCCATCCGGTCACGTCGCCCGTTCCGCGCTGGGCCCGGTTGAGGGCTTCGTAGTACTCGGCCTGCCTGTTGTGAAGCGCGGCCGACATGCCGTGCAGCCGGTTGGGAATGCGCACGTTCTGCGCGAGTGCCATGTCGATGATCGCCCGACCGACACGGCCATTGCCATCCTCGAAGGGGTGGATGGTCTCGAACCGCAGGTGCGCGAGGCCTGCGCGGACGATGCCGTCGACCGAGCCGGACGCACGTGTGGCATTGAACCAGGCGAGGAACCTCTCCATTTCGGCGGGCACGGCGGTGGAAGGCGGTGCCTCGAAATGCACGGTCTCCTTTCCGACGGGGCCGGAGACGATCTGCATGGGTTCCGCGTGGGTGCGATAGCGGCCCGTTTCCACGGAGCGAAGCAGCGAATGGCCGTCCGGGAATAGTGCGGCCTGCCAACGGCATAGCCGGTCGTGCGTGAGGTCGTTCGACCAGTTGCCCGCGGCGTCGTCCATCACGTCCAGCAGCCCTTCGACATTGCGCGGGATGGAGGAGGCGAACGTGGGGGCGATTCCCAGCCGCCGCGCGACCGACGAACGCACGGCGGCGAGGTCGAGTACCTCGCCCTCGATCGCGGCGGTGGCGACGGCTTCGCCGGCCCACGATTCGCGCTGCGCCAGGGCCAGGTCTTCGGCGCCGACGGCGTTGGCCTTGCCGAGGAGCATGCCCTGCTCGATGCGGGCGTGGTCGAGCATTCCGGCCAGGGCTTGCCGGTCGTAGGCGAGGTCCGGCCAGGTTGGGGAGTTCCAGATCCACGGGGTGGTGGAGGCCATAAACGAATCAATTCTGTGATGTGAATATGGAGTGTAATCCCCTCAGGACCGCGAAATCAACGTTAATCGCATCATAGTATTGATGTGTTTAAGGCTGGTAATCACCTCAGCCGCTATGCCGATTTTGTACCCGGTACATGTACCCGGTACAGTTCGCTGATCCACGCAGATTGAGGTTACTTGCAATTTTCTGTACCAAGTAACCGGCCAGTTCTACACCTCCTGAATGCCCCACCGCAGACGCAGCCTCGAGCCGGAAAAGGTCCTCTACTGGGCGCTGCTCGTGCTCCTGGTGTGGGTGCCCGTGCCGCTGGGGAGCAACCGGGGGTGGGCGTGGGCGGTGATGGAGGTGGCGGCCTTCGCGCTGCTGGCCTGGTGGCTGGTGCTGTGGGCGCTGGACAAGGTGACGATCGAGGACCCGCTGCGCAAGGCGTGGCCGGTGTTCGCGGTGCTGGGGGTGTGGATCGTGCACCTGGCCATGTCGATCGTGCCCATGCCGGCGGATTGGGTGGCCTACCTGTCGCCGGAGTCGGCGCGGATCTGGGCGCTGACGGAGATCCTGGGGATCAAGCACCGGTCGATCACGCTCTCCATCGAGCCGCACGCGTCCAAGGTGGCGCTGGTGAAGACGCTGGCTTACGTCACGATCTTCTTTCTCTTCCTCGCGGTGGTGAACAACCGGCAGCGCGTGCTGACGGCGGCGCGGGTGCTCGTGTACGCGGCGGTGCTGCATGCGGTGTACGCGGTGCTGATGCACCTTTCCGAACGTTTCGGACGAGCACTTCGGCACGCTGATCATGCATGGCTCCTCGGCGAGCGGGTTCTACGCCAACCGGAACCACTTCGCGGGGCTGCTGGAGATGACGCTCGCGATCGGGATCGGGCTCCTCATCGCGGGGCTTTCGGAGCGGGTGGCGGGGACGTGGAAGGCTTTCTTCCGGCACCTGATCGAGTGGATCCTTTCGCCGAAGATGCTGCTGCGGCTGTCGCTTTGCATCCTGGTGATCGCGCTCACGACGACGCATTCGCGGATGGGGAATACGGCGTTCTTCTCGTCGCTGCTGATCGCGGGGGTGATCGGGATCGCGCTTTCGCGGTTCGCCACGCGCAACACCGTGATCCTGCTCGCGAGCCTGGTGATCCTGGATCTCACGATCGTGGGGAGCTGGTTCGGGGTGGAGAAGCTGGCGGCGCGGCTGGAGGCCACCACGATGCAGGACGTGCAGGAGCGGGAGGATCCGGCGTGCTTACGCGGTGGACCTGATCCGCGACTACCCCGTGTTCGGCTCGGGGCCGGGGACGTTCTACGTGGCGTTTCCGCAGTACCGGCCGGAGAAGGTGGTGAACTTCTACGACTACGCGCACAACGACTACGCGCAGATCGCGGCGGAGACGGGGGTGGTGGGGCTGGGGCTGCTGGGGCTGGTGGTGGTGCTGACTCCTGGCGGTGGCGCTGCGCGCGCAGTGGATCCGGCGGGACCCTCTCATGCGGGGGATGTCCTTCGCCTGCATCATGGGGGTGACGTCATTGCTGATCCACTCCTGGGTCGACTTCAACCTGCAGATTCCCGCGAATGCCGTCTACTTCATGATCCTGCTCGCCTTCGGCTGGATCTCCCTCTTCCTCGACCGACGGAGGCGGCGGGCTGAAACGGGGTCAGGTACTTGCACAAATTTTGTGCAAAGTAACCTGACCCCGTTTCTTCGACCGGGGCGAATGATGCCGACTGGGCGGCCGAGGCGGGTCGCGAGTCGCTCCTGGAAGTCCTTGCTGCCCAGGACACGGTTCTTGGCGGCGTGAACGCGGATCTCCTGAAGCGGTCTCGTCTTCGATGGCCAGTTCGAACAGCGCTGAGATATGCCCGGCGGCGCGATTGCGGTTCGTGCCCGAGCGCTTCGTATTGGGCGAATGCGGCCACCACCAGGCCGGAAGGCTCGCCGCCGCGTTCTCGGCGAAAGCTCGACCACGCGGTAGTCGCCGGGGTGCGGCACCATCCCTGCCGCGCACCGGGTTGAGCTCGATGTAGCGCATGACCGTCAGGAAGTAGCGCTCGGAATCGACCACGCTCGACTTGAAGCGGCCCTCGAAAAGGGTGCCCGTTCGGTCTTGCTTGAATTGACGTACCTGGCGTATCGGCGGCCCACGGACTGCATCAGCCGGGAAATGGCGCCCGGTTTCGCGGCCCCGTGACCAGGAGATGCACGTGATTGGTCATGAGGACGTAGGCGTGGATGACGCAGCCGGTTTCGTCCAGGCCTCCGCAGGTATCTGAGGAAGACATGGCGGTCCTGGTCGGAATGGAAGCAGGGCGCGCGGTTGTTCCCCGCAGGATCAGGTGCTGGGGAAGGCCGGGGATGTCGATTCTGGGCGGGCGAGGGCACGCAGCCAGATGCGGCTCGGGGTGACTAACGTGCAAGCTACAATACGGTTCGTTGATTTCCCGATTTCCCTCCGAGTTTGGGGTCAGGTTACCTTGCAGCAAAATTTGTGCAAATAACCTGACCCCATTATCCAGATGAAAATTCTTGTCACCGGCGCGGCCGGGTTCATCGGTTTCCATCTTTCCCGACGGCTGCTGGCGCGTGGCGACCAGGTCACGGGGATCGACAACCTCAACGACTACTACGACGTTTCGCCTCAAGGAGGCGCGGCTGGCCCAGCTCGAGCGGGAGCCGGCGTTTGCCTTCCGTCGCGAGGACATCGCGGACCGCGCGGCGATGCAGGACATCTTCGCGGGCGAGCGGTTCGACTGCGTGGTGAACCTCGCGGCGCAGGCGGGGGTGCGGTATTCGCTGGTGAACCCGCACGCCTACATCGACGCGAACGTCACGGGGTTCCTCAACATCCTCGAGGGCGTGCGCCATCACGGCGGGCACCTCGTGTTCGCCTCCTCCAGCTCGGTCTACGGGGGCAACACCAGGCTGCCGTTCAGCGAGATGGATTCGGTGGACCACCCGGTCTCCCTCTACGCGGCCACCAAGCGGGCCAACGAGCTGATGGCGCATTCGTACGCGCACCTCTTCGGGGTGCGGGCGACGGGGCTCCGGTTCTTCACCGTCTACGGCCCGTGGGGGCGGCCCGACATGGCGCTCTTCCTCTTCACGAAGGGGATCCTGGCGGGCGAGCCGATCAACGTGTTCAACGAGGGCAAGATGGTGCGCGACTTCACCTACATCGACGATATCGTCGAGGGGGTGGTGCGCGTGATCGACAATCCGGCGGCTTCGGATCCTTCCTGGGATAGCAATGCGCCTTCGCCGGCCACCAGCCGGGCGCCTTGGCGGATCTTCAACATCGGCAACAACCGGCGGGTGGAGCTGATGACCTACATCCATGCGATCGAGAAGGTGCTGGGGCGCGAGGCGCAAGCTCAACCTGATGCCGATGCAGGCGGGGGATGTGGAGGCGACCGAGGCGGATACCTCGCTCCTTTCCGCGGCGGTGGGCTTCAAGCCCGCGACGCCGGTGGAGGAGGGCGTGCGCCGGTTCGTGGAATGGTATTGCGACTACTTCAAGGTGGCCAGGTGAAGGTGAAGAAAGGGCAGGTCTCGCTGGCCTTCCGGCTGTGGGTGCTGGCGAGCGTGTTCGCCTGGCCGTTCCTGGAGCAATGGGAAATCGCCGCCTGGGCCGTCCTGGGGGCCGGGCTGGCCCTCTGGTGGCGCTCCCTCCCCGAAGATCCCCCCGAGCCGCCCCCCCGGCTCCCCTACCAGCACCTCTACGAGCGTCCCCGCGACGGGGAATCGAGTGATTCTGGGGCACGTGAACTGCAGTGAATGGGGTCACGTGACCTGGCACGTGAACCTGGCACGTGAACCTGACGTCCTGTCACGTAACCTGGCCGCAAGCTAGGCTTTGTTTTATTTGGGGTTTTCGCCTATAATGGCGGGCTCCCTATAGCGGCTTTCGAGGCCTCTGGGGAGGACAATTCGACCCCTTGCCCCACCGCATGCGCATGCCGGGGGGCTTAACCCATAAGGAGATTTCATGCGCCATTACGAGATCGTTTTCATCGTGCATCCCGATCAGAGCGAGCAGGTGCCCGCCATGATCGAGCGTTACCGGGCGACCATCGCCACGGGTAACGGCAAGGTGCACCGCATCGAGGATTGGGGCCGGCGCCAGCTGGCGTATCCCATCCAGAAGATATTCAAGGCGCACTACGTGCTGATGAATATCGAAGTCGGCAACGAGACCCTCGCCGAGCTCGAGCACGCCTTCAAGTTCAACGACGCCGTCCTGCGCCATCTGACCGTTTCGATGCGCGAAGCCGCCACGGGCCCCTCTCCGATGATGAAGGAAGAGAAGAGCCGCAACGTGACCGACGGCGACAAGAAGGAAGAGCGCAAGGAAGAGGCTCCCAAGGCAGCTGCGCTCCGGCAGCTGACAGGCCCCGAAGGCCGAGGAACAGGCTCCAGGCCTGAATCGGTGCAGCGGGGTGAAGCGAAACCAGTTCCTTCTCGACGCTGAAATCCTGGATGTGGGCACGCTAAGGCGGACGCCAGCCGGGATCGAAAGCATCGCGCTGAGGCTCAAGCACCTGTCCGAACAGGACGAAAGCGGTGCGACGAGGACGGCGGAACTGACGATCGACGCTTCGGCCTTCGGTGAAATCGCCCCCCAGTTGGGGCGCTCGCCAAGGGCCAGAAGGTCGCCGTGAAGGGTTTCCTCACCAAGCGCAGCCATTCCAGCGACATTCCGGTGCTCATCATCAACGAATTCAGATCGATCTAGACGAGGTTATCCCATGCCCAGACCCGGCCCCCGCGGACGCGGAAAAGACGGAAAGAAGGACGGCAAGCGCCCGCAGCGCGGTGGTGGACTCTTCCGCCGCCGCAAGTTCTGCCGCTTCACCGCAGAGAAGATCAAGGAAGTCGACTACAAGGACATCGCGATCCTGAAGGACTTCATCAACGAGAACGGCAAGATCATCCCGGCGCGCATCACCGGGACGAAGGCCCGTTACCAGCGCCAGCTCGGCGTGGCGATCAAGCGCGCGCGTTTCCTCGCGCTGATCCACTACACCGACAAGCACTGAGGAGACCGCCATGCAAGTCATCCTGATGGAAAAGGTGGTCAACCTCGGCGCCCTCGGCGACGTGGTCAAGGTGAAGGACGGGTACGCCCGCAACTTCCTCATCCCGCACGGCAAGGCCAAGCGCGCCACCGAAGCGAACCTCAAGGAATTCGAGGGTCGCCGGGGCGAGCTGGAGAAGAAGGCTGCCGACCTGCTGACGGCCGCCCAGGAGCGTGCCGCCAAGCTCGAGGGCCTCACGGTCCAGGTGACCCGCAAGGCGGGCGTGGACGGGCGGCTCTTCGGCTCGGTCAACAATGCGGACATCTCCGAGGCGCTCGTCGCCCAGGGGATCCAGGTCGCCAAGGCCGAGATCCGCATGCCCCACGGGCACCTCAAGCACGTGGGCGAGTTCCCCATCACGGCGCAGCTGCACGCGGACGTGCTGGCCAACTTCAGCGTCCAGGTGCTGGGCGAGCAGTAATTCCTTCGGGGCCTCGGCCCCGGACGACGCGGGCCGCCTTCGGGCGGCCCGTTCATTTTCAATGGCCGTGCCAGGCACCGGTGCCTGAGCGAACGACGTGAACCTGGCACGTGAACCTGCCTTGAACCTTTTGCCCACAGTTTGTCCACAGAGTTATCCGTTGGAACGCAGTGATTTAAGGTGACACAATCCCCCATGGCTTCCGTTCCCTCCCAGGACCGCTTTTCGAGCTCCGGCCGCGCAGGCGGCGACTCGCAGATCGAGTCCCTCAAGCTCCCGCCCGCACTCGGTGGAGGCGGAGCAAAGCGTGCTGGGCGGGCTGCTGCTCTCCAACCAGTCCTGGGACCGCATCGGCGACACCCTCACGGAGGGCGATTTCTACCGGGCCGACCACCGCATCCTCTGGCGCACGATCGTTCGCCTGATCGAGGACAACAAGCCGGCCGACGTCCTGACCGTCGCGGAATCCCTCAAGCAGAACGGGGAGCTGGATAGCATCGGGGGCCTGGCCTACCTGCAGAGCCTCTCCAACGCCACCCCCTCGGCGGCCAACATCCGCCGGTACGCGGAGATCGTCCGCGAGCGGGCCATCATGCGCAAGCTCGCGGAGGTGGGCACCGCCATCGCCGAGAGCGCCTACACGCCCCAGGGGCGGGAGGCGAAGCAGCTCCTGGACGAGGCCGAGACCCGCATCCTGGAGATCGGCGAATCCGGCGGGCGCACGCAGCAGGGCCTGCGCAAGATGTCGAGCCTCCTCGGCGAGGTGATGGAGCGCATCGACGAGCTCTACAAGAACCCGGCTTCCGTCACCGGGGTGGCGACGGGTTTCGTGGATCTCGACGAGATGACATCCGGCCTGCATCCGGGGGAACTGGTGATCGTCGCCGGAAGACCCTCGATGGGCAAGACCAGCCTGGCCCTCAACATCGCGGAGCACGTCGGGCTCGAGCTCAAGCTTCCCGTCCTCGTGTTCTCCATGGAAATGGGCGGCGCGCAGCTGGGCCTTCGCATGCTGGGCTCGGTGGGGCGGGTGGATGCGCAGCGCCTTCGTACCGGTCGTCTCGATTCCGGCGATTGGGATCGTCTCGGTACCGCGCTCGGGAAACTCAACGAAGCCCCGATCCTCATCGACGAAACGGCGGCGTTGAATCCGCTGGAGCTTCGCTCGCGCGCCCGCCGCCTCTGGCGCGAGTACGGCGGGCTGGGCCTCATCGTCATCGACTACATGCAGCTCATGAGCGCGGCCGATTCCGGTAACGAGAACCGCGCCACGGAGATCAGCGAGATCTCGCGCTCGCTCAAGGCGATGTCGAAGGAACTTGCCGTCCCCGTCATCGCGCTCTCGCAGTTGAACCGCGGCCTGGAGCAGCGCCCCAACAAGCGGCCGGTGATGTCGGACCTTCGCGAGAGTCGGGGGCTATCGAGCAGGATGCAGACTTGATCATCTTCATCTACCGCGACGAGGTCTACAACGAGGACTCGCCCGACAAGGGCATCGCGGAGATCATCGTCGGCAAGCAGCGAAACGGCCCCATCGGCACCGTGAAGCTCACCTTCCTCGGCCGCCACACGCGCTTCGAGAACTACGCCGGCCCCACCGGCTACTGATCCCGCGCCGCCCGGGAACCGACGGCCCCATGTCCCGCCCCATCCGAGCCGACATTTCGCTCGCCGCGTTCGGGAACAACTACGCGGTGGCGAGGCGGCATGCGCCCAACTCGCGCGTGCTGGCGGTGGTGAAGGCGAACGCCTACGGGCACGGGCTCGCGCGCGTGGCCAGGGCGCTCCCGGGAGCCGACGGCTTCGCCACCCTCGAGATCGACGGCGCGGTGCGGCTGCGGGAATCGGGCTTCGCGCGCGAGATCGTCCTCCTCGAGGGCTTCTTCGAGGCGAGCGAGCTGGTCGAGCTGGCGGCGAACCGGCTCGCCACCGTCGTGCACTGCGAGGAGCAGCTTCGCCTCCTCGAGCTGGCCCGCCCGCCCGCGCCCATCGACGTCTACCTCAAGATCAACACGGGCATGAACCGGCTGGGCTTCGCGCCGGCCGGGGCGAAGGACGCGCTCGAGCGCCTGCAGAAGAAGGGGATCGCGAAGTCGATCACCCTCATGACCCATTTCGCCACCGCCGACGGGCCCGAGGGCGTGCACGAGGCGATGAACCGCTTCGAGACGGCCACGCACGGCATCGACCTGCCGAAGAGCCTCGCCAACTCCGCCGCCATCCTCGCGCACCCGCGCACGCACGCCGACACCGTGCGGGAGGGCATCGCGCTCTACGGGGCCACGCCCTTCGCCGACCGCAGCGCCGAGAGCTTCGGCCTGAAGCCCGCGATGACGCTGCGCTCGAAGCTCATCGCCGTCCAGGACCTCGGCCCCGGCGATCCCGTGGGCTACGGCGCCACCTTCTTCGCGCCGCACGCGATGCGCATCGGCGTCGTCGCCTGCGGGTACGCGGACGGCTACCCGCGCCACGCGCCCAACGGCACCCCGGTGCTCGTCGACGGCGTGCGCGTGGTCACGGCCGGGCGCGTCTCCATGGACATGATCACGGTCGATCTCACGCCGGTGCCGGGCGCGCGCATCGGGTCGGAGGTCGTGCTCTGGGGCGAGGGCCTTCCCATCGACGAGGTGGCGCATTCGGCGGGCACCGTGGGCTACGAGCTCATGTGCGCGCTGGCGCCGCGCGTGCCGGTGGTGGAGGTGGCGTGAAGGCGAGCAAGAGGCCGCCGCCCGCGCTCACGCGCGAGGCGGTCCGGGACTGGGTCGCGAAGCGCTACTCGACCCGCTTCCACATGACGCTGATCATCGCGAGCAGCGTGGCGGTGGGCGCGCTGGTCACGGCCACCCTCATGCGCGCCGGGGTCGACACGCTGTGGCTGCGGTGGCTGCCCGCCCTCGCATGCGCCTACGCGACCTTCTTCGCGGGCGTGTGGCTCTGGCTTCGCCTTTCCACCTACGGGCGGTATCTGCGCGAGGAGTCGCGGAAGGACCGCCAGTCGCTCGTCGATGGCGGGGACGTCCTCGATGCGGTCGTCAATCTTCCCTTTCCGGGCGGGGGCGGCGGGGGATCGGTCGCGGGAGACGTGCTCAAGGCCGGCGGCGGCGCCTTCGACGGCGGCGGGGCATCGGCGAGCTGGGTGGCCGACGGGGTGTCGCAGGCGTCGTCGCAGTCCTCGTCGATCGCGGGGGACCTGGGCAGCGTCGCGGGCGACGCGATCGGCGAGGTCGGGGGCGACGATGGCGGGTTCGCGCTCGTCGTGGCCCTGGCATTGCTGGCCCTGGTCCTGGCGGCCCTCTTCGGCGCGGCGGCGTTCGTCATCTGGCAGGCGCCGGCGATCCTGGGCGAGGTGGTGTTCGAGCTTCTCCTCGGCTCCCCGCTCGTGCGCGGCGTGAAGACGGTGGATGCGGGCAGCTGGGCCGGCGCGCTCTTCAGCAAGACCTGGAAGCCCTTCGGGCTGATCGCGGCCTTCGCGATGGCCTTCGCCGCGTTCGCGGGCATGGCGGTCCCCGAGGCGCGCACGACGGCGGAAGTGATCGCGAAACTCTCGGCGAAGGCGGCGGACTGATGGCGAAGGCGAAGAGCGTCTACTCGTGCACCGAATGCGGCGGCCAGTCGCCCAAGTGGCAGGGCCAGTGCCCGCACTGCGACGCGTGGAACACGCTCGTGGAGACGGCCGTGGAGGCGGGGAAGGTCGCGGGCGCCAACCGTTTCGCGAGCCTGAGCGGCACGGGCGAGGTGGTGTCGCTGGGCGAGGTGGAGGCGAAGGATTTCCCGCGGCTGCCCACGCTCATCGGGGAGTTCGACCGCGTGCTGGGCGGCGGGATCGTCGAGGGCGGCGTGGTGCTCATCGGCGGCGACCCGGGGATCGGGAAGTCGACGCTGTTGCTGCAGGCGGCGGCGCGGCTCTCGGAGCAGGTGACGGTGCTCTACGTGACGGGCGAGGAATCCGCGCAGCAGGTGGCGCTGCGGGCGCGGCGGCTGGAGGTGAACGCCTCGAAGATCCGGCTGCTGCCCGAGATCGAGCTGGAGAAGATCCAGGCCACGATCGCGAAGCTGAAGCCGGGCGTGGCGGTGATCGATTCGATCCAGACGCTCTACTCGTCGGCGCTGACTTCCGCGCCGGGCTCGGTGGCGCAGGTGCGCGAGTGCGCGGCGCAGTTGACGCGCGTGGCCAAGCAGTCGGGCACCGCGATCGTCTTCGTCGGGCACGTCACCAAGGAAGGGGCGCTGGCCGGCCCGCGCGTGCTCGAGCACATGGTGGACACGGTCCTCTACTTCGAGGGCGACACGCACACCACCTTCCGGCTCATCCGCGCGTTCAAGAACCGCTTCGGCGCGGTGAACGAGATGGGCGTCTTCGCGATGACGGAGAAGGGGCTGCGGGAGGTGACGAATCCCTCGGCGCTGTTCCTGTCGCAGCACCGCGCGGACGTGGCGGGCTCCTGCGTCATGGTCACGCAGGAGGGGACGCGGCCGCTGCTGGTGGAGCTGCAGGCGCTCGTCGACGAGGCCCACGGCGCGCAGCCGCGGCGGCTCACGGTGGGGCTGGAGCAGAACCGGCTCGCCATGCTGCTGGCCGTGCTGCACCGCCATGCCGGGATCGCGCTCTTCGACCAGGACGTCTTCGTGAACGCGGTGGGGGGCGTGCGGATCGTGGAGCCGGGCGCGGACCTCGCGGTCACGCTCGCCATCGTCTCGAGCCTTCGCAACCGGGCGCTGCCGGGCAAGACCGTGGTCTTCGGCGAGGTGGGTCTCGCCGGCGAGGTGCGCCCCGTCCAGCGCGGCCAGGAGCGCCTCAAGGAGGCCGCCAAGCTCGGCTTCACCCACGCCATCATCCCCTCGGCCAACAAGCCCCGCCACAAGATCGACGGCATCGAGGTCATCGCCGTCGACCGCCTCTCCGAGGCCGTCGACTACCAAAGTTAAAAGGGGTCAGGTTACTTTGCACAAAATTTAGGCAACGGGGTCAGATCCCGTTGCCTAAATTTTGTGCAAAGTAACCTGACCCCTTTTAACTTATTTGACGAGGAGGGCGACGAGGAGGCCGACGGCGGCGATCGAGAGGACCACGATCGCGATGAGGGCCGGCAGGTTGGAGTGCGTGTTCTCGGGGAAGGCGGGCCCGGCCTTGAGGGATTCGGGCGGGGGCGCCACGAAGCGCGGGATGGCCCTGAACTTGGGCTGCTCGGGCTCGGTCGCTTCCCCGACCGCGGCTTCCTCGGCCGGCGGCGGGACGGCGGGGGCGAGCGGGCTGCCCGCCTCGATCTTGCCCCGGTAGGCGCGCATCTTCTGCGTGGCCGTGATGTAGTCCTCGAACTCCTCGGTCTGGTTCGTCATCGAGGCGAGCCGCAGCGTCGCGTCGAAGGAGTCGAAGGTCTTCGCGATTTCCAGCGGCTTGGTCGATTCGTCCTCGCGCACCGCGGCCTTGTCGAACCGGCCATCGGTCGACAGCGGGACGGTCGTGGAGTCCGTGAGGAACGTCTCCGAAGGCGCGCGCGTCGGCGGCGGGGCGGAGCGCGCCTTGAGCGCCACCGAGGGCTTGGAGGCGTCCAGCTGCCGGCGCACCTCGCGCAGGTCGTCCGCGAACTCCTTCACCGTCTGGTAGCGGTCGTCCACGGCCTTGGCCATCGCCTTGGCGACGATGAGGTCCAGCATCGCCGGCACGTGGCGGTTGTGCGAGGAGGGCGGCGAGGGCGCGGTGTTCACCGTCGCGTACATGATGGCGTTCACGTTGTCGCCGTCGAAGGGGGCCACGCCCGTGAGCGCCTCGTAGAGCACCACCCCCAGCGAGAAGATGTCGGTGCGCGTGTCGAGCGACTTCCCGATCACCTGCTCGGGCGACATGTAGCGCGGGCTGCCGAGGATCAGGCCCGTCATCGTCTTCACCGCCGAGTTGGGCAGCCGCGCGATGCCGAAGTCGGTGATCTTCGCGATCCCGCCCTTGAGCACCATGATGTTCGAGGGCTTCACGTCGCGGTGCACGATGTCCTGCTGGTGGGCGAACCACAGCCCGTCGGCCACCTGCGCGATGATGTCCACGACCGCCTCGGTCGGCCATGACCGTGCCCGAGGCGATGATGTCCTTGAGCTCCTGCCCCTCCAGGAACTCCATCGCCATGTAGGCCACCTGCTCGGTCTTGCCGACGTCGTAGATGGTGACGATGTTGGGGTGGTTCAGGCGCCCGGCCGCCTTGATCTCCTGCTGGAAGCGCTGCTCGTACTCCTCGAGCTCCTGCTTCGAGAGGTTCAGGTTGATCGTCTTGATCGCGACCGTGCGGTCGATGATGGGGTCGACGGCCTTGTAGACCGTGCCCATTGCGCCCTGCCCGATCTCGGAGACGATCTTGTAGCGACCGAGGATCGGCGTCATGGGGTCTTCTTCTTCGCCTTGTCGGCCTGCGCCTCCGCCTCTTCGCCTGCGCCTTGGCGCCCGCGAAGGTCTTCGTCCACGACGGGTGCCCCGCCTCGGCGGGGGTGAGGTCGAAGTCGGGATCGACGTCGTAGATCCTGATGAACTCGGCGCGGCAGGCCGGGTAGCGGTTCAGCAGGCACAGGCAGAACGCGGCGTGCTTGAGCGCGCGCACCTGGTCCTTCTTCTCCTTGAGCCCTTCCTTGTGCGCCGCCTCGAGGAGCTTCAGCGCATCGGCGAACTCGCCGGCCTCGTACTTCACCAGGCCGTCGACGAGCATCTGCTCCGCCTTCGGGAGCGAGTCCTTGGACTTGCCCTGCGCCGCCTCGCGCTCCGCGATGAGGGTGGCGCGCACCGTCCGGTACACCGGGCCCCAGATCGGGTGGCCGTCCTCGGCGGGGGTGAGCGCGAAATTGGGGTCGATCTCGAAGGCCTTGCGGAACTCGTCGGCGCACGGGCCTTCGCGGCCGTTCGCGCAGTGGATGAAGGCGAGGTTCTTGCGCGCGATGGCCTGGTCGCTCTTCGAGAGCAGGCCGTGGTCGAGGGAGGCCTGCAGGTTCTTCAGCGCGCCTTCGTAGTCGCCGGTCTCGTAGAGCTTGAGGCCGGTCGCGAGCTGCTCCTTGGCGCGCGCGCGCAGCGTGTCCTCGGTGATCTGCGGCGCCACGGGCTTCGGGGCCTCGGGAGGCGTCGTGGCGCAGGCGGCGGCGATAGCGGCGACGGCGATCGCGCCCGCGAGGCGGAGGGCGGAGGAGGAGCGCATCACTGGAAGCGGTGGCGGATGGTGAGTTCGTCGCGCGCCTTCACGTCGACGTTCTCGACGTGGGCCGCGAAAGTGGTGTTGCGGATCTCGATCCGGTACTTGCCCGGCGCGAGCTTGAGCGACTTCACGGGCGGGCTCACGCCGCTCGCCTTGCCGTTCACGTACACCTCGCCCCACGGCTGGATCGCGAAGACGACCGTGGCGGGCGGCAGGGCGGGTGCGGCGGGCGTGGCCGGGGCGGCGCCGGGCGCGGCCTTGGACGCGTCGGCCTTGCCGGTCTCCGATTTCGCGTAGACGGGCTGGCCGGCGGGTTTCGAGGGATCGGCCTTGGCGGGCTCCGCCTTCGCGGCGTCCGGTTTCGCGGGCTCGGCCTTGCCGGCGGCGGGGGCGCCGGTCGCGGGCGCGGCCTTCGGGGCCTCGGGCGGCGTCACGGGGGCGGTGGCAGGGGCGGGCGCCGTCGCGATCACGGGGGCCGGCGCGGGGGGCTCGCCCTTCTTCGTGGCCACGAGGAAGCCCAGCACGGCGACCACGCCGGCGAGCGCCGCCCGCCACGAGCGTGAGCTTCTTCTTGTCGGAGACGAAATTGGGGATGGTCAGCGTGACGGTGGCCGACCCGGGCGGGTGCGTGGCCGAGACGCTGGACGCGCTTCACGTTGGTGGTCGTGGAGGCGGCCCGGTCCTTCATGCTGTCCTTGGCCTTCTTGAGCGCGCCCTCGTTGTGGCCGACCACGTAGATCTCGTGCTCGCGCACGTGCTTGTCGGTGCGGGAGCCCTCGTACGTGAAGAGCTTGGCGTACTCGCTCGCGAGGTTGCGACACGACGTCGTAGTACGAGCGCGACACCACGATCTGGCCGGGCCGCGCGAAGCTCATGATGCGCTGCGCGACGTTGATGCCGTCGCCGATGATGTTGGGGTGCCCGTTGATGTCCTTCACCAGCTTCACGGGCCCGAGGTTGATGCCCATGCGCACCGAGTCGTCGCCGGACTGCTCGACCTGGGTGGCCGTCATGTTCTCGCGCATCATCGCTTCGCGAAGCGACAGCGTGGTGAAGAGCGCGTCCTCGGGGTCGCCGAGGAACGAAAGCGCCGCGCCGTCGCCCGTGTCGAGGATGATGCGGTCGTTGACCGGGATGTCCTTGATCGCCTCCGAGAGGTTGTTCGTGAGGCTGGTCTTCAGGCGAATCTGCTCGCCCACCGGCTTCTTGGAATAGCCGACGAGGTCGATGAACACGACGCTGCAGATGAACGTGCGGTTGGCCTGATCGAGCATCTGGCGATCTGGGATGGCGGCGCGCCGCCCTCCTGTGGGCAGTTTATTGCTTTAAAAACAAAGGACTTACCGAACGAAGTTCGGGCGACTCCTAGTTTATCCGATTCCCGGGAAGGATACCTGTGGATTGCGTCACTATCGAGAGCGGCGCGCTCCCCAGCGATTTCCCTTCCGGTCCCGAGCAGGCGCAGGTAGGCCCTGGCGACCGTTGCGGGCGCGGCGAGGCTCGCGCGGCCCTCGCCCGGATGGCTCTGCGCGCGCTGCGGCGTCGCGATGGGGCCCGGCACCACCACGTGGAAGCGGGGCTTGCCCGCCTGCTCGCATTCGTCGGCCCAGATGGCGGCGAGCGTCCCCAGGCCGGACTTGGACACGGCGAAGGCGCCCCAGTAGGCGGCGGGCTGGAAGGCGTGGGTCTCGGCCGTGAAGACGACGGCGCCGTCGGGGGCGGCCGCGAGCATCGGCAGGCAGGCGCGCGTGAGGGCGAAGGGGGCCGCGAGGTTCACGCGCAGGTGCGTCATCCACTGCTCGAGGGGCTGGTCGCGCAGCGGCACGAGCGGCGTGAAGTGCACGGCGCAATGCACGATGGCGTCGAGGCGCCCGAGGTCGCGGCGCAGCATCCCGGCCAGCGTCTCGAATTCGCGGTCGCCGGCGGCGGCGAGGTCCAGGGGGATCGCCGCGGGTTCCTTGCCCCCGGCCGCGACGATGGCGTCGTAGGTCTCGGTGAGCGCCTCGGGCTTGCGCCCCAGCAGCGCCACCGTGGCGCCGTGGGCCGCGCAGGCGAGCGCCACGGCGCGCCCCAGGCCGCGGCCGGCGCCGGTGACGAGCACCACGCGATCGCGCAGCAGGTCCGGGCTCGCCGTCCAGTCGGCGGAAAGGGTTCGGGTTTCGGTCATGTTTTCTCCGTGCGTGTCAGATTCAGATGTAGTAACCTGACACCGATCAGTGATTAACCGTGAGCAGTTGGGCGGCGCGCTCGCCGCTCTGCACGGCGGCTTCCAGCGTGGCGGGGTAGGGGCCTTCGGTGTAGTCGCCCGCGAGGACGAGGCCGGGCGCGCCGGTGTCCGCCGGCGGCCGGTAGGCGCCGGGCACGCAGGCGAAGGTGGCGCGCTTCTCCGTGATCACCTTGGTCCAGCGCGGCGGATCGAGCGTGCCGCCGAGGCGCTCGACCTCGCGGTGCACCGCGGTGGCGAGCACGTCGTGGTCCAGCGCCGCCTGCGCGCGCGAGGCGGAAATGACCGCGGCCACGAGCCCGCGCGGGCCGCCGAGGGCCTCGCGGTCGAAGAGCCACTGCGCGTGCCCGCCGTCGAGGCCGGTCATCGGGAAGGGCAGGCGCACGCGCGAGTCGTACTGCAGGTAGACGGTGGTGATGGGCTCGTGCGCGATGGCGGAGATGCGCGCGGCCAGCGGGGCCAGCGACGGAACCGTCCCCAGGAGGGTGGCCGCCTCGTGGGGCGCGGTCGCGCAGACGACGGCGTCGAAGACGCGGGCGCCTTCGGTGCAGCGCGAGGCGCCACTGCGCGGTCTCGCGCGTGAGCGAGACGATGCGGCCGCCGAGCACGATCTCCGCGCCGCGCTCGCCCAGCCACGAGATGGCGGGATCGGGCAGCAGCGACGAGAGGTCGAAGGCCGGCAGCACGAGCTCCGAATCCTCGCGGCCGCGCATGAGGGCGTCGCGCAGCACGCGGGCGAACACGCGCGCGTCCGCCCGGTCCGCGGGCGTGTTGAGCGCGGCCACGCACAGGGGCTCCCAGACGAGCCGGCGAAGGATCTCCGGCTGCGCGTGGCGCTGCAGGAGTTCCGCCACCGTCTCGCCCTCGCGGGCCGCTTCCTCGGCGCGCCGGATGGCGAAGGCGAAGGCGAAGGCGGCCGAGCGCTCCATGAAGCCGAGCCCGTGCGCGAAGGCCAGCGCCGCGGCGAGATGCAGCGGAGCCGGAAGCCTGGGGGCGGCGAACTCGAGGAGGCCCGGGTAGTGGATGGCCAGCGACTCGCGCCGCACGGCGTTCACCGGCACGCCCACGGCGCGCATGAGGGCGAGCGTGCTGCGGTAGGCGCCCAGCAGGATGTGCTGCCCGTTGTCGAGCACGGCGCCGCGGTACTCGACGCGGCGCGCGCGCCCGCCGGCCGTGCGGTTGGCGTCGAACAGGGTGACCGCGGCCCCGCCCTGCACCAGTCCCACCGCCGCCGCGATCCCCGCGTACCCCGCGCCGACGACGGCCACGCGCCGCGCGCCGGCCGGCCGGCTCATGCCCGGATCCACGTCTTCCACGCGATCCAGAGCTTGCGGATCGGGGTGAGGGAGACGCGCCCCTCCAGCACCGGGAAGCCGTCGCGGCGGATCTCCGCGAGGAGCGTGCGGTAGATCGCGGCCATGATGAGGCCGGCGCGCTGGTTGCGGCGGTCCTCGGGATGGAGCTTCGCGAAGGCCTGCGCGTAGAGCGCTTCCGCGCGGTCCGCCTGCTCGCCCATCAGGGCCCGGAAGGCTTCCCCGCCCTTGCAGGCGAGGATGTCCCCGGCCGAGAGCCCGTGCCGCGCCATCTCGTCGGCGGGGATGTAGACGCGGCCGCGCCGCGCGTCCTCGCCCACGTCGCGGATGATGTTCGTGAGCTGGAAGGCGTGCCCCAGCAGTTCCGCGTACTCGATCGTCTGCGCGTGGCGGTAGCCGAAGATCGACGCGGAGATCTGGCCCACGACGCCGGCCACGCGGTGGCAGTAGACGCGCAGCGAGGCGTAGTCGGCGTAGCGATGGTGCGTGAGGTCCATCTCCATGCCGTCGATGATCTCGTTCATGCGCGCGCCGTCGATGCCCATGGGCGCCACGAAGGGCGCGAGCGCGCGCGTCACCGGGTGCGCCGGGTTTCCCGCCATGAGGTTCGCCACCTCGGTGCGCCACCACGCGAGCTTGGTGCGCGCCACCCCCACGTCGCTCGCCTCGTCGGCGACGTCGTCCACCTCGCGGCAGAAGGCGTAGAAGGCCGTGATCGCCCGCCGCTTCTCCGCCGGCAGGAAGAGGAAGCTGTAGTAGAAGCTCGAGCCGCTGGCGGCGGCCTTCTGCTGGCAGTATTCGTCGGGGGTCATGGGGTCGCGGACCGGGCCGGCGAGGGGCGCCGGAAGGCCGCCTTCCAGAGGATGCGCGCCCAGTCGCCCCCCTTCAAGACGGGGCGATGGCGGAACACGTCGCCGTGCACCGCGTCGATCCTGTCGAGGATGCGCAGGCCGCCCGCGGAAATGGCGCGGATCTCGAGGCCGATGCGGCCCGGCAGGCGCGTGCCCAGGGGCGAGCCCGACCGCATCATGGCGCGCGCCCGCTGGCACTGGAAGCGGACCATGTCCTGCCACGGGCCGTCGACGCGGCCTTCGGCGATCCAGGCCTCCCCGATGCCGAAGTGCGCCAGGTCCTCCTGCGGCAGGTAGACGCGCCCCTTGCCCCAGTCCACGGCGATGTCCTGCCAGTGGTTGATGAGCTGCAGGCTCGAGCAGATGGCGTCGGAGTCGCGCAGGTTGGCGGGGTCGTCCTTGCGGAAGAGGGCCAGCAGGAGGCGGCCGACGGGGTCCGCCGAGCGCCGGCAGTAGTCCATGAGCTCGTCGAAGGTGGCGTAGCGCTTCTTGACCACGTCCTGGCGGAAGGCGTCGAGGAGGTCGTGGAAGAGGGCGAAGCGGCAGGTCGTGGGCCACGATGGCGTCGTGCAGGCGCGAGAACACGGGGTGGTCCGGGCGCTCGCGCTTCTCGATGCGGTCGAGGAAGCGGGCATAGCCGTCCAGGAGGGCGATGCGCTCGGCGTCGGGGCGGTCCCCCTCGTCGGCGAAATCGTCGGCGTTGCGGGCGAAAGCGTAGATGGCCTCGACCGGGGGCCGCAGGGCGGGCGGAAGGAGCCAGGACGCAACGGGGAAATTCTCGTAATGCTCGACCGGCAAGGGGGGCGGGAAACGCTTGAATTTTCGGGATTATATCGGGCCGGCGGCACGGAGATGCGCCCCGTCGGAGGCGCGCCCGCTTCGGGTATAATTCGCCTTCACCGCGAAAGTGGCGGAATTGGTAGACGCACCGGATTTAGGTTCCGGCGCCGAAAGGCATGGGGGTTCGAGTCCCTTCTTTCGCACCAAGTTCGATCGGCCGATTCCGCCCACTTGATCGGCTCGTTACTCGAAGATGACGGCCGTCCCTCGCGACGGTGATCCAGGAAACCCTCACAGGACTATCCACATGCAGCAGGCAGTCGAAACGAAGCCCAGCCCGCTCGAGCGGCAGCTGAAAGTCGCGGTCCCCGTCGGCGCAGCTCGAAGCCGAGATCGCCGAGCGGATCAGGAAGCTCGCGCGCACCGTGAAGATGCAGGGCTTCCGGCCCGGCAAGGTGCCCATCAAGATGGTGGAGCGCCACTACGGGTTCCAGGTGCGCCAGGAGGCGCTCTCGGAGACGCGTCGAGCGCCTCTTCAACGAGGCCATCCGCGCCCAGAACTACCGCGTGGCCGGCATGCCGCGCTTCGAGCCCGTGCAGGCCGCGGCCGACGCGACGGCGTTCGAGTTCCAGGCGGTCTTCGAGGTCTATCCCGAGATCACCATGGGCGACCTCTCCGGGCACAAGGTGACGCGCCCGGTGACGGAAGTCACGGACGCCGAGGTCGACGCGACCATCGAGACGCTGCGCAAGCAGCGCGCCAAGTTCGAGCCCGTCAAGCGCGGCGCGGCCAAGGGCGACCTCGTGAACATCGATTTCGAGGGCAAGGTCGACGGCGTCGCCTTCGAGGGCGGCACGGGCAAGAACTTCGCCGTGGCGCTGGGCGAGGGCCGCATGCTCCCCGACTTCGAGGCGGCCCTGATCGGGCTGGCCGAGGGCGCGGAGAAGACCTTCCCGATCGTCTTCCCCGAGGACTACGTCGAGCACCTGAAGGGCAAGACCGCGCGAATTCACCGTCAAGGTGAACCAGGTGAACGAGCCGAAGCTGCCGACCGTGGACGCCGAGTTCGCGAAGTCCCTGGGCGTCGAGGACGGCGACGTCGCGCGCATGCGCGCCGAGATCCGCCAGAACGTCGAGCGCGAGACGAAGAAGCGCATCCAGGCGAAGATCAAGGACCAGGTCATGGCCGGCACTCGCCGCCGCCGCCACCTTCGAGGTGCCGCGCACGCTCCTCGAGATGGAGATCGAACCGCATGCTCCAGGCCGCCATGGAGGACCTGAAGCAGCGCGGCATGACCTCCGACAACATCCAGCTTCCCGCCGGACATCTTCGCCGACCGCGCGCGCCACCGCGTGACGCTCGGCCTGCTGCTCTCGGACATCGTCCGCAGGAACGAGCTCGCCGCCCGCGCCGACCAGGTGCGCAAGGTGATCGAGGAGCACGCCGACAGCTTCGAGCACCCCGCCGAGATGGTGCGGTGGTTCTACGGCCAGCCCGAGCGGATGGCCGAGGTCGAGGCGCTCGTGATGGAGGACAACGTCGTAGAATGGTCTCTCGCCCGCATGAAGGTCGAGGACCAGGTCACGGCGTTCGACGAGCTCATGGGCACCAAGAAGGCGTGAAACGAGGAGACGTGATGCGAGACGAATACCAGGGGCCGGTGGGACTCGGCCTCATCCCGATGGTGATCGAGCAGTCGGGGCGCGGCGAGCGCGCCTACGACATCTATTCGCGCCTGCTCAAGGAGCGCGTGATCTTCCTCGTCGGGCCGATCAACGACTCAGATGGCGAACCTGATCGTCGCGCAGCTCCTGTTCCTCGAGAGCGAGAACCCCGACAAGGACATCAACCTCTACATCAACTCGCCGGGCGGCAGCGTCTCGGCGGGGCTCGCCATCTACGACACGATGCAGTTCATCAAGCCGGACGTGTCGACCCTCTGCACGGGGCTCGCGGCCAGCATGGGCGCCTTCCTCCTCGCCGCGGGCGCGAAGGGCAAGCGCTTCGTCCTGCCGAACTCGCGCGTGATGATCCACCAGCCCTCGGGCGGGTTCTCCGGCCAGGCTTCCGACATCGAGATCCACGCCAAGGAGGTCCTGTACCTCAAGCGGCGCCTGAACGAGATGATGGCCCTGCACACCGGCCAGACGATGGAGGTCATCGAGCGGGACACCGACCGCGACAATTTCATGGGCGCGGAAGAAGCGGTAAAGTACGGGCTGATCGACAAGGTCCTCACCAACCGCGCGCAAGTCGCGGCCTGAGGCCGGGGCGGGTACCCAGATGACGGAAAAGGTCGGCGGCGAGAAGCTCCTCTACTGCTCCTTCTGCGGCAAGAGCCAGCACGAGGTGCGGAAGCTCATCGCGGGCCCGTCGGTGTTCATCTGCGACGAGTGCATCGACCTCTGCAACGACATCATCCGCGAGGAAGCCGCTCCCGAGACGACCGCCAAGGCCGCCAGGAGCGACCTGCCCAGCCCGCACGAGATCTGCGACATCCTGGACCAGTACGTCATCGGCCAGGTGCAGGCGAAGAAGATCCTCTCGGTCGCGGTCTACAACCACTACAAGCGCCTGAAGACCGGCGGCAAGCAGGACGAGGTGGAGCTCGCCAAGTCCAACATCCTGCTCATCGGGCCGACGGGCTCCGGGCAAGACGCTGCTCGCCCAGACGCTCGCGCGGCTCCTGAACGTCCCGTTCGTGATCGCCGACGCGACCACGCTCACGGAAGCCGGCTACGTCGGCGAGGACGTCGAGAACATCATCCAGAAGCTCCTGCAGAAGTGCGACTACGACGTCGAGAAGGCGCAGCGCGGCATCGTCTACATCGACGAGATCGACAAGATCTCGCGCAAGAGCGACAACCCCTCCATCACGCGCGACGTGAGCGGGGAGGGCGTGCAGCAGGCGCTCCTGAAGCTGATCGAGGGCACGGTCGCCTCCGTCCCCCCGCAGGGCGGGCGCAAGCACCCCAACCAGGAGTTCGTGCAGGTCGACACCACGAACATCCTCTTCATCTGCGGCGGCGCCTTCAGCGGCCTGGAGAAGGTCATCCAGCACCGCACGGACACCTCCGGCATGGGCTTCGGCGCGCAGGTGCGCTCCCAGACCGACCGCAAGGAGATGAACCAGCTCCTGCACGACGTGGAGCCCGAGGACCTCATCAAGTTCGGCCTCATTCCCGAGTTCGTCGGGCGCCTGCCGGTGGTGGCGGTGCTCGAGGAGCTGGATGCGGGGGCGCTCGTGAAGATCCTCACCGAGCCCAAGAACGCGCTCGTGAAGCAGTACCAGAAGCTCCTCGCCATGGAAGGCGTGGAGCTCGAGTACCGGGACAACGCCCTCACGGCGATCGCCAAGCGCGCGCTCGAGCGGCGCACCGGCGCGCGCGGGCTGCGTTCCATCATCGAGCACGCGCTGCTCGACATCATGTTCGACCTGCCGTCGCTCTCCAACGTCCAGAAGGTGGTGGTCGACGAAGGCTGCATCGCCGGCGACACCAAGCCGCTGCTCATCTACGCCGACCAGCCGAAGGTCGCGGGCGGGCAGTCGTAGCAACCCCGCCCGTCCCCCGATTCCCCGCCATTGCCAACGCTCCGGCCGGGCCTTGATCGCCCCTCCGCCCGTCCCCACTTATCCTTCCTGAACCATCCCAGGATATCGACATGACCGCCCCCTCTACCGAATCCCGCGTGCTCCCGCTCTTGCCCCTGCGAGACGTGGTGGTATTCCCGCACATGGTGATCCCGCTCTTCGTGGGCCGTCCCAAGTCCATCAAGGCGCTGGAAGCCGCCATGGAGGAGGGCAAGAACGTCGTCCTCGTCGCGCAGAAATCCGCCGCCAAGGACGAGCCCGCCCCCGAGGACCTCTACGCCGTCGGCACGGTGTCCACGATCCTGCAGATGCTCAAGCTCCCCGACGGCACCGTGAAGGTGCTGGTGGAGGGCGTGCAGCGCGCGGGCATCGTGCGCGTGCTCACCGAGAAGGCCAACTTCGAGGCCGAGATCGAGCCCATCGTCCTGGACGAGGCCGACTCCACCGAGGTCGAGGCGATGCGCCGCACGCTGCTCACGCAGTTCGACCAGTACGTGAAGCTCAACAAGAAGATCCCGCCCGAGGTGCTCACGTCGCTGTCGGGGATCGACGGCGCCGGGCGCCTGTCGGACACCATCGCCGCGCACCTGCCGCTCAAGCTCGAGCAGAAGCAGCAGATCCTCGAGATGTTCGAGGTGGCGCGCCGCCTCGAGCAGCTCCTGCAGCTGCTCGAGACCGAGATCGACATCATGCAGGTCGAGAAGCGCATCCGCGGGCGCGTGAAGCGCCAGATGGAGAAGAGCCAGCGCGAGTACTACCTGAACGAGCAGGTGAAGGCGATCCAGAAGGAGCTCGGCGACTCCGAGGAGGGCGCCGACCTCGACGAGCTGGAGAAGAAGATCAAGAGCGCGCACATGCCCAAGGAGGCGCGCGTGAAGGCGGAGTCCGAGCTCAAGAAGCTGAAGCTCATGTCGCCCATGTCCGCCGAGGCGACGGTGGTGCGCAACTACATCGACACCCTGATCGGCCTGCCGTGGAAGAAGAAGACCAAGGTCTCCACGGACCTCAAGAATTCCGAGAAGATCCTCGACGCCGACCACTACGGCCTCGGCAAGGTGAAGGAGCGCATCGTCGAGTACCTCGCGGTGCAGCAGCGCGTGGACAAGCTGAAGGCCCCGATCCTGTGCCTCGTGGGCCCCCCCGGCGTGGGCAAGACCTCGCTGGGCCAGTCGATCGCGCGCGCGACCAACCGCAAGTTCTCGCGCATGTCGCTCGGCGGCGTGCGGGACGAAGCCGAGATCCGCGGCCACCGCCGCACCTACATCGGCTCGATGCCCGGCAAGATCCTGCAGAACATGACCAAGATCGGCGTGCGAAACCCCCTCTTCCTCCTCGACGAGGTGGACAAGATGGGCATGGACTTCCGCGGCGATCCGTCGTCGGCGCTGCTGGAGGTGCTCGACCCCGAGCAGAACCACACCTTCGTCGACCACTACGTCGAGGTCGAGTACGACCTGTCGGACGTGATGTTCGTCGCCACGGCCAACACGCTCAACATCCCGGCGCCGCTGCTGGACCGGATGGAGGTGATCCGCCTCTCGGGCTACACCGAGAACGAGAAGGTGCACATCGCCAAGGAATACCTGCTGCCCAAGCAGCTGAAGGCCAACGGCCTGAAGGCGGGCGAGCTCGCGGTGACCGACTCGGCGTTGCGCGACATCGCGCGCTACTACACGCGGGAGGCGGGCGTGCGCGGCTTCGACCGCGAGCTCGCCAAGATCTGCCGCAAGGTGGTGAAGTCCATCCTCATCAAGAAGAAGGACGGCGGCGCCACGGTCACGGTCAACGCGAAGAACCTCGACAAGTACCTGGGCGTGCACAAGTACACCTACGGCATCGCCGAGAAGGAGAACCAGGTCGGCCAGGTGACGGGACTGGCGTGGACGGAAGTCGGCGGCGAGCTCCTCACGGTGGAAGCGGCCAAGGTGCCCGGCAAGGGCAACACCGTCACCACCGGCAAGCTGGGCGAGGTGATGCAGGAGTCCATCAAGGCGGCCATCTCGGTGGTTCGCGCGCGCGCCAAGCGCCTGGGCATCCCCGAGGACTTCTACCAGAACCTCGACCTGCACATCCACCTGCCCGAGGGCGCGACACCCAAGGACGGCCCCAGCGCGGGCATCGCGATCACCACGGCCCTCGTCTCCGTGCTCACCGGCATCCCGGTGCGCTGCGACGTCGCCATGACGGGCGAGATCACGCTGCGGGGCGAGGTGCTGCCCATCGGCGGCCTCAAGGAAAAGCTGCTGGCCGCGCATCGCGGCGGCGTCAAGACGGTGCTGATCCCGCTCGAGAACGTGAAGGATCTCGCCGAGGAGCTGCCCGAGGAGGTGAAGGGCCAGCTCGAGATCGTGCCCGTGCGCTGGATCGACGAGGTGCTCGACCGGGCCCTGGAGACCAAGCCCGTGCCGGTCGCCGACGCCGCCCCCGCCACCCCGCCGCCGGCCGCCGCGCCGGCCCCGGCCGCCGACGGCGTCGTCGTGAAGCACTGACCCCCATTCGAACCATTGCAAGGGAGCAAGACGTGAACAAATCGGATCTCATCGAGGCGATCGCCAAGAGCGCCGACATCTCCAAGGCCGCCGCCGGCCGCGCCCTCGAAGGCGCGCTCGCCGCCATCCGGACCTCGCTTCGCAAGGGCCAGTCCGTGAGCCTGGTGGGCTTCGGCACCTTCCACGTGGGCAAGCGCGCCTCCCGTTCGGGGCGCAACCCCCGCACCGGCGCCCCCATCAAGATCAAGGCCGCCAAGGTGCCCAAGTTCCGCGCTGGAAAAGCGCTTCGCGATGCGCTAAACTAACGGGCTTCCCGGGTGCTTAGCTCAGTTGGTAGAGCGTCGCCCTTACAAGGCGAAAGTCGGGGGTTCGAGACCCTCAGCACCCACCAGCAGTCGCCGGTCGCGGCCACGGTCCGAAGCCGGCGGCAGCGGGGGCCAGAGATCCAAGGAGTGGTAGTTCAGTTGGTTAGAATACCGGCCTGTCACGCCGGGGGTCGCGGGTTCGAGTCCCGTCCACTCCGCCAGTCCACCAGGGCGAACCCGTGCGGGTTCGCCCTTTTCGTTTGAACGCCCGGCTCGCCGGGCCTTGAGGCACTCGATCGCCATGCTCGACAAGATTCGAACTTTCGCCCAGTACAGGATCGTCAAGTGGATCTTCGCGATCTTCCTGATCATCCCCTTCGGGCTCTTCGGCATCGACTACTACTTCCGCACGCCCCTGGGCGGCGATACGGTCGCCACGGTGGGCAGGCTGCGCGTGAGCCAGGGGGAATTCGACCAGGCGCTGCGCCAGCAGCAGGAGACGCTGCAGGCCCAGTTCGGCCGCAACTTCGACTCCTCGATCATGGAGAACCCGGAGGTGCGCCGCTCCGTCCTCGAACGCGTCATCAACGAGCGCCTGATCTCGCCTCGGCGCCGAGAAGTCGGGCGCTGCGCATCGACGACGCCCAGCTCGCCGACCGCATCGCCGCCGAGCCCGCCTTCCAGGAGGACGGCAAGTTCTCCAAGGCCCGCTACGAGGCCATCGCCCGCTCGCAGGGCCTCACCGTGGTCGGCCTCGACGAGCGCCTGCGCGAGGACATGCGCCTCGCGCCGCTACCGCGACGCCATCGTCCAGACGACCTTCATCCCGCGCTCGACCCTCGACGGGTTCATCCGCCTGTCGGAGCAGAGCCGCGAGGTGAGCCTGGTGAACGTGGGCCCCGAGGCCTTCCTCGCGGCGGTGAAGCCGACGGAGGCCGACCTCAAGGCGTACTACGAGGCGCGCGCCAAGGAGTTCCTGGTGCCCGAGCAGGTCCGCGTGGAGTACGTCGAGCTCTCGCTGGACGCGCTGGCCGCGCACACGCCCGTCGATCCGGAGGACGTGAAGAAGTTCTACGAGTCCAACAAGTCAGCGCTTCGTGCAGCGCGAGGAGCGCCGGGCGAGCCACATCCTGCTCACGGTGAAGGCGGGCGCCACCGAGGACGAGCGCAAGGCGGTCGAGGCGAAGGCCACCACGCTCGCGGCCGAGCTCAGGAAGAAGCCCGCGGGGTTCGCGGACGTGGCGAAGAAGGAGTCCCAGGACCCGGGTTCCGCCGCGCAGGGCGGCGACCTCGGGTTCTTCGCGCGCGGCGCGATGGTGAAGCCCTTCGAGGACGCGGTCTTCGCCGCGAAGAAGGACGAGATCGTGGGCCCCGTGAAGAGCGACTTCGGCTACCACGTGATCCGCGTGACGGACGTGAAGCCCGAGAAGGGCAAGAGCCTCGCGGAGGCCACGCCCGAGATCGAGGCGGATCTCAAGAAGGGCGCGGCCTCGCGGCGCTTCGCCGAGGTGGCCGAGGGCCTCACCAACCTGGTCTACGAGCAGTCGACGAGCCTCAAGCCCGCCGCCGACCTCTACAAGCTCCCCATCCAGCAGTCCGGCTGGTTCGCCAGGACGGGCGGCGCGCCGCCGCTCCTCGCCAACCCGAAGCTCATCGCGGAGATCTTCTCGGACAACGCGATCAAGTCGAAGCGCAACACGGCCGCCATCGAGGTCGCCCCGAGCGTGATCGTTTCCGCCCGCGTGATCGAGCACAAGCCGGCCGAGCAGCGCCCCTTCGAGGCGGTGCGCGCGGTCATCGAGCAGCGCTACAAGCGCGACGAGGCGCTCAAGCTCGCCGACCGCCGACGGCGAGGCGAAGCTCAAGGCTCGAGACCGAGGGCAAGCGCGCCGGGCTCAAGTGGCCCGCGCCGCTCGCGGTCAGCCGCCAGAAGCCGGGCGGGCTGCCGCCGCAGGTGATGGACAAGGTCTTCCGGGTGGACGCGAAGAAGCTGCCGGCCGTCGTCGGCGTGGCCACGCCCGGGGGCTACGCGCTGGTCCGCGTCACCAAGGTGATCGAGGTCGAATCGATCGACGAGGCCAAGCGCCAGGCGCTCGCCGGGCAGCTCCGCCAGACGGTGGCGATGACCGAGCTCGACGCCACCCTCAAGAGCCTGCGCGGGCGCATCGGCGTGGAGCTGAAGAAGGACGTCTTCGAGAAGAAGGCCGCGCCCTGATCGCGGTGTCAGACACGGTGTCTGACACCGTGTAACCTGACACCGCTATTCGTCGCCGGCGAGGCCGGCGGTGGTGGTGCTGAAGCCCGCGTCCACGTAGGTCACCTCGCCGGTGATCCCGCTGGCGAGGTCCGAGAGCAGGAAGGCGGCCACGTTGCCCACCTCGTCGGCGGTCACGTTGCGCCGCAGCGGCGCGTTCTTCTCGACGAAGCGGAAGATCTTGCCGAAATCCCCGATGCCGGCCGCGGCGAGCGTCTTGATGGGCCCCGCGGAGATGGCGTTGACGCGGATCCCCTTGGGACCCAGGCCCGCCGCCAGGTAGCGCACGCAGGCCTCCAGGCTCGCCTTGGCGACCCCCATGACGTTGTAGCGGGGGATGGAGCGCACCGCCCCAGGTAGGAGAGGGTGACCACGGACCCGGCGCGGCCCTCCATGAGCGGGGCGGCGGCCTTGGCCAGCGCCGCCAGGCTGTAGCTGGAGATGTCGTGGGCCATCCGGAAGGATTCCCGGGTGACGCTTTCGTAGAACTCGCCCTTCAGGGCCTCGCGCGGGGCGAAGGCGATGGCGTGCACCAGGCCGTCCAGGCCATCCCAGTGCTTGCCCAGGGAGGCGAAAAGGGCGTCGATCTGGGCGTCGTCGGCCACGTCGCAGGGGTAGATGGGGGCGTCGCCGAACTCGGCGGCCAGCTTGGCCACGCGGTCCCGGATGCCCTCGCCCTGGTAGGTGAAGGCCACCTCGGCCCCTTCGCGGACGACCGCCTTCGCGATGCCATAGGCGATCGAGCGGTTGGAGAGCATCCCGGTGACCAGGATTCGCTTACCCTGCAGGAACCCCATTTTCGGCGTCCTTTCCCAGTAGAATTGCGGCAATTTTCGACCGCGAACGGGGTCGAAGTCTATCCCATTCCCGCCCCCGTCCCCGACTTATCGTCCCGGAGGTCCGCCTCACATGACGCTCGCGAGCCGTCTCGCCCCCCTCGCCGTGGCCGCCTTCGCCGCCGCGCAGGCCGTCGCAGCCGATCCGGCCAAGGTCTTCCGCTACGCGTTCAACGTGGCCGAGACCGGCTTCGACCCGGCCGAAATCTCCGACCTGTACTCGTCCAACCTCATCGCCAACATCTTCGACACGCCGCTCACCTACGACTACCTGGCCCGGCCCATCAAGCTCGTGCCCAGCACGCTCGAGGCGATGCCGGAGATCACCGAGGGCGGCACGCTCTACACGATGAAGGTGAAGCCGGGCATCTACTTCGCCGACGACGCCGCGTTCAAGGGCGGCAAGCGCGAGCTCGTGGCCGAGGACTTCGTGTACTCGATGAAGCGCCTGTTCGACCCGAAGAAGAAGTCGCCCAACCTCTACCAGTTCGAAGGCCAGATCGTGGGCATGGACGAGGTGCTCGCGCGCGCGCGGAAGGCGAACCGCATGGACTACGACGCGCCCGCCGAAGGCCTGCGCGCGCTCGACCGCTACACCTGGCAGGTGCGCCTCAAGCAGCCCAACTACAACTTCCTCTACTACCTCGCCTACTGCAACCTCACCTGCGCCGTGGCGCGCGAGGTGGACGAGTACTACGGCGAGCGCATTGCCGAGCACCCCGTGGGCACCGGGCCCTACCGGCTGGTGTCGTGGAAGCGCTCCTCGAAGATGGTCTTCGAGGCCAATCCCGGCTATCGCGAGGAGGTCTACAACGAGGAGCCGGCCGCGGACGACCCGGGCGCGCAGGCCATCGCCGCGAAGCTCGCGCGGCAAGCGCCTGCCGATGATGGGCCGCGTGGAGGTCTACATCGTCGAGGAGCCGCAGCCGCGCTGGCTCGCGTTCCTCAACGGCGAGCACGACTTCGTCGAGCGCGTGCCCAACGAGTTCGCCAACGTCGCCACCCCCAACAACGAGCTGGCCGCCAACCTGCGCCGCCGCGGCATCCAGATGGAGCGCACGCCGGGCATGGAGCTCACCTACTCGTACTTCGCGATGAAGGACCCGATCGTGGGCGGCTACGAGCCGGAGAAGGTCGCGCTGCGCCGCGCCATCGTGCTGGGGCAGGACGTGGCGACCGAGATCCGCATCCCCCGCAAGAACCAGGCGATTCCCGCGCAGAGCCCCATCGGCCCGGGCGCCATGGGCTACGACCCCGATTTCCGCTCCACCGCCACCGAGTACAACCCGGCCAAGTCGAAGGCGCTGCTCGACATGTACGGCTACGTGGACTGCAACGGCGACGGCTGGCGGGACCTGCCGCGCGGCAACGGCTCGCAGGAGTGCAAGCCCTTCAGCATCGAGTACGCCTCGGCGCCGGGCGGCGACCAGAAGCCGCTCGACGAGAACTGGAAGAAGAACATGGACGCCATCGGCATCAACATGACGTTCAAGAAGGCCAAGTGGCCCGACCTCCTCAAGGAATCGAAGGCCGGACGCCTCCAGATGTGGGGCCTGGGGTGGAGTGCGGCCATGCCCGACGCCGACGCGTTCTTCGTGATGCTCTACGGGCCGAACTCCGGCCAGGCCAACCACTCGCGCTTCGTGCTGCCGGAGTTCGACCGCCTCTACGAGCAGGCCAAGCGCCTGCCCAACGGCCCGGAGCGCAACGCCATCTACCGCGAGATGAACCGCCTGTTCCTCGTCTACTCGCCGTGGCGCCTGGGCGTGCACCGCATCTACACGGACCTCTCGCAGCCCTGGGTCACCGGCTTCAAGCGCCATCCCGTGATGCGCGGGTTCTGGAAGTACATCGACATCGACCTGCCGCGGCTCGCCTCGGCGGGCAGGTAGCCGGTGGGCCCGCTTCGCGCCGGCTCCTGCGCCTTGCGGCGGCCGCAGCGGCGTTCGCCGCCGCGCTCGCGGCCGGCGCCGCCCCGCAAAAGGTCCTGCGCGTGCCGTTCCTCATCGCGGAGACGAACTTCGACCCCGCGTTCGCCTCCGACACCTACTCGAACACGGTGATCGACGAGATCCTCGAGGCCCCGCTCACCTACGACATGCTCGCGCGGCCCTACAAGCTGAAGCCCCAGACGGCGGAGTCCATGCCGGAGATCACCGAAGGCGGGCGCGTCTACACCGTGCGGCTGAAGAAGGGCATCTACTTCGCCGACGACCCGGCCTTCAAGGGCAAGCGCCGGGAGCTGCACGCGAAGGACTACGAGTTCGCCATCAAGCGCCTCATCGACCCGGCCATCCGCTCGCCGAACGCGTGGCTCGTCGAGGGCCGCATCGACGGCATCGACGAGGCGGCCGCGCGGCGAAGAAGGCGGGCAAGCTCGACTATGACCAGCGCATCCGCGGCATCGAGACGGTCGACGCCTACACGCTTCGCATCCGGCTCGCGAAGGCCGACTACAACTTCCTCTACATCCTCGCCATGGGCACGCTGGGCGCGCAGGCGAGGGAGGTGGTCGAGCACTACGGCGCCGACATCGGCGCCCACCCGGTCGGCACGGGGCCCTTCGTCCTGAAGGAATGGAAGCGCTCCTCGAAGATCGTCCTCGAGAGAAACCCCGGCTACCGCGAGGAGTACTACGAGGCCGAGCCGCCCGCCGACGACCCGGTGTCGCAGCGCCTGTACCGGGAGCTCAAGGGCAAGCGCATCCCGCAGCTCGACCGCGTGGAGATCGCCGTGATCGAGGAGTCGCAGCCGCGCTGGCTCGCCTTCCTCAACGGCGAGCTCGACTGGGTGAACCTGCCCTACGAGTTCAAGAGCATGGCGCTGCCCAACGAGCGCGTCGCGCCCTGGCTCGCGAAGAAGGGGGTGAAGTACATCCCCGGCATCGACATCGACGTGAGCTACATGTACTGGAACATGAAGGACCCGGTCTGGGGCGGCTACACGCCGGAGCGGGTGGCGCTGCGCCGGGCCATGAGCCTCGCCTACAACATGGACGAGGAGATCTTCCTCGTGCGCAACGGCGCCGCCATCGAGGCGCGCTCGCCGCTGCCGCCGGGCGTCCTCGGCCACGACCCGGATTTCACCCTCGGGCCGTCCTACGACCCGCCGCGGGCCAAGGCGCTGCTGGACATGTTCGGCTACGTCGACGCGAACGGCGACGGCTGGCGCGAGCAGCCCGACGGCAGCCCCCTCGTCTTCACCTACGCGACGGGCCCGTCGCAGCTCGAGCGCGTCTTCACCCAGCTCTGGAAGAAGAACATCGAGGCGGTCGGCATCCGGGTCGAGGTGATGGTCGAGAAGTGGCCCGACCTGCGCAAGAAGTCCAAGCTCGGCAAGCTCTCGAACTGGCACCTGGCGTGGAACTACGACTACCCGGACGCGGAGAACGGCCTGCAGCTCCTCTACGGGCCCAACTGCGGCTCCTCCAACGACGGCTGCTTCCAGCTGGCCGCCTACGACCGGCTCTACGAGCAGGCCGCGGCCCTGCCGCCCGGGCCGGAGCGCACCCGCATCTACGGGGAGATGGTCCGCCTCGTCGCGGTCTACGCCCCCTGGAAGTCCTTCGTCCACCGCAAGCGCGACCAGATGATCCAGCCCTGGGTGCTGGGGTGGCGCAAGCACAACTTCATCCACGACGCCTACCGCTACGTCGACATCGACCTCGACGTGCGGGCGAAGTACCTGAAATGACGGTGGCGAGTCAGGTTTGACTGACACCGTGGGTATCTGGCACCGGCCCGACACCGTATAATTCGCGATTTGCCCGATTCCGGAGCGCCTGCTTGAAGCGACCCCTCGCCCTCATCGCCGCCTGCCTCGCCTGCGCGCTCGCCGCCGCGGGCCCGGCCTCGGCCGCGGTGGAGCGCAAGGTCCTCCGGATGGCCTTCCGGACCGCGGAGGCGGGGTTCGACCCCCAGCGCATCGACGACCGCTATTCGGTGGGGGTGTGCGAGAACCTCTTCGAGCCGCTCCTCACCTACGACTACCTGGCCCGGCCGGTGCGCCTCGTGCCGCTGGTGGCGGAGACCGTGCCGGAGCCGGAGGAGGGCGGCACGCGCTACACCTTCCGCCTGAAGCCGGGCGTCCTCTTCGTCGACGACCCCGTCTTCAAGGGGGCCAAGCGCGAGCTCGTGGCGAAGGACGTCGAGTACGCCATCAAGCGCTTCCGGGACCCGAAGAACCGCAGCCCCTACGAGTGGCTCTTCGAGCACAAGATCGAGGGCCTGGACGAGGCTCGCGGAGCAGGCGAGGAAGTCGGGCCGGTTCGACTACGACGCGAAGGTCGCCGGGCTGGAAGTCCGCGACCGGTACACGATCTCCTTCAAGCTCGTGGCGCCCGATTACAACTTCCTCTACGTGATGGCCATGCCCAACGTGGTGCCGGTGGCCCGCGAGGCCATCGAGTTCTACGACTCCGACACGCACGCGCACCCGGTGGGCACCGGGCCCTACATGCTCAAGGAGTGGGTGCGGCGCTCCAAGATCGTCCTGGAGAAGAACCCGAACCACCGCGGCTACGAGCTCGATACGCGCTGGGCCAACCCCGACGACCCCTGGGACCGCGCGGCGATCGAGGCGCTGCACGGCAAGCGCCTGCCCCTCATCGACCGCGTCGAGATCTATCCCATCGACGACCAGCAGCCGCGCTTCCTCGCCTTCCTCAACCGGGAGCACGACATCCTCGACGAGACGCCGGCCTCGTTCATCCACCTGGTGCTGCCCAACGGGAAGCTGGCGCCGAACCTCGCGAAGCAGGGGGTGAAGGTGTTCCGCGAGGAGCAGCCCGAGTTCACCTACGACGTCTTCAACATGAACGACCGGGTGGAGGGGCGCCCCAACCCCGTCGGCGGCTACACGCCGGAGCGCGTCGCGCTTCGCCGCGCCATGGTGCTCGCCCACGACCGCGACAGCGAGATCTACGTCCTGCGCAAGGGCCAGGCCATCGCCGCGCAGAGCCCCGTCCCGCCCGGGATCGTGGGCTACGACCCCGCGTTCCGGTCCAACGCGCAGGACTACGACCCGGCGCGCGCCAAGGCGCTGCTCGACCTCGCGGGCTACGTCGACCGCGACGGCGACGGCTGGCGCGAGCAGCCCGACGGCAAGCCCCTCGTCGTCGACTACAAGTACCTGGCCGGCGGCCAGGACGGCCGCGAGCTCGGGGAGCTCTGGGTGAAGTGCATGGCGGACGTGGGCATCCGCATGCAGGCGAGCGCCGTGCAGTTCGTGGACCTCCTCAAGGACAAGAAGGTGGGCAAGTTCGAGGTCGCCGGCTCGGCGTGGATCGCGGACTATCCCGACGCCCAGAACTTCCTGCAGCTCCTCTACGGCCCCAACACGGGGCAGTCCAACGAGGCCTCCTTCAAGCTCGCCGATTACGACCGCCTGTACCTGCGCTCGCAGGCGCTGCCCGACAGCCCCGCGCGCAACGCCGTCTACCACGAGATGATCCGGCTGCTCCTCGCCTGGGCGCCGTGGCGCCTGGGCGTGCACCGCATCTTCAACCACCTCCAGTACCCGTGGGTGAAGGGGTACAAGAAGCACCCCATCCTCTACACCAACTTCAAGTACCTCGACCTCGACTCGGCCGCCCAGAAGGCGGCAGCGAGATGAAATGGGGTCAGGTTACTTTGCACATTTTTTCAGCAAAGTAACCTGACCCCATTTCTCCTGAAGGAGAAGCAGCGTGACCGCCTACGTAATCCGACGAATGTGGCAGATGATCCCGACGCTCGCCGGCGTGATCCTCCTCATCTTCTTCCTGTTCAACTGGGTGGGGGGCGACCCCGCGCAGGTGCTGGCGGGCAAGATCTCCAACCCCGAGCAGATCGCCAACATCCGCAAGCAGCTCGGCGTGGACCAGCCCTACTGGTACCAGCTGTGGGTGTTCGTGCAGCAGGTGTTCACGTTCGACTTCGGGCGCAGCTGGGCCACCAACGAGGAGGTCTCGCGCATCCTCCTCACGCGCGTGGGCCCGACGCTCACGATCATGGTGCCGGTGCTCCTCATCGAGACGAGCCTCGCGGTCCTCTTCGCGATCATGGTCGCCTACGTGCGCGGCAGCCTCACCGACCGCGCGATCATGGTGATCTGCACCACCGCCATGTCGATCAGCTTCCTCGTCTACATCATCTTCGGGCAGTGGCTCTTCGGGTTCATCCTCGGCTGGTTCCCGGTGCAGGGCTGGAGCGAGAGCTACTGGCGCAACCTCACCAACTACGCGCCGCTGCCGATCATGCTGGCGATCTTCGTCGGCCTCGCCCCGCAGCTGCGGCTGTACCGCTCGTTCTTCCTGGAGGAGATCAACCAGGACTACGTGCGCACCGCGCGCGCCAAGGGCCTGCCCGAGAAGAAGGTGATGCTCAAGCACGTGCTCCGGAACGCGATGATCCCGATCCTCACGAACGTCGGCATCTACCTGCCGGGCCTCTTCGTGGGCTCGTTCCTGCTCGAGGTCTTCTTCTCCGTGCCCGGGCTGGGCCGCGAGATCGTGACCGCGGTGAACCGCAGCGACTTCCCGGTGATCAAGGCGGTGACGGTCTACCTCGCCATGCTCACCATGATCGTGAACCTGCTGGTGGACGTGCTCTACAAGCTCGTCGACCCGCGCGTGTCGTTCAAATAGGGGCGCCGCCATGAGCGCCGTGCTGCCGAACAACGTGCCGCCCGTCATGCAGGAGTCCCCGGGCCTCTGGGTGCTGGCCTGGCGCCGCCTCCAGAACGACCGCGTCGGGATGGTCTCGCCTCGCCGTCGTGATCACCTACCTCGTCGATGATGCTGGCCTCCTTCACCGGGCTCATCGCCAAGCGACTGGAGCAAGGAGAAGGGCGTGTCCTACGCCAACCCCTCGTTCCTGGCCGGGGCCGAGAACCTGGAGGCCCGCGAGGTCACGAACAAGGACCACGCCACCAAGGCGAAGCCCGTGGACCTCTCCGACATCGACCCGCTGGCCCCCCGCTACAAGGAGTGGGAGGAGCGCGCCGCCAAGATCGCCGTCACGGAGACCAAGCGCGCCGAGTCGCTGCCCTTCGGCGGCGACAAGTGGGGCCGCGACGTGCTCGCGAAGGCGGTGAAGGGCTCGGAAGTCTCGATCTTCGTGGGCCTCACCGCGGCCATCCTCGCCACCATCATCGGCACCGTCCTGGGCGCCCTCGCCGGCTACTGGGGCGGCAAGGTGAACGACTTCCTCGAGTGGTTCTACAACATCTTCACCTCGATCCCCTACATCCTCCTGATCCTCGCGTTCGCCGCCGTGTTCAAGCGCGGCCTCGACACGATCATCGTCATCCTCGCGCTGACGGGCTGGACGGGCATCTACCGGCTGGTGCGGGCCGAGTACATCAAGCACTGCGGGCGCGAGTACGTGAAGGCCGCGCAGGCCATCGGCGCCTCGCACTTCTCGCGCATGTTCGTGCACATCCTGCCGAACGCGAGCCACGTGATCCTGGTGCAGCTCTCGCAGCACGTGGTGAGCTTCATCAAGGCGGAGGTGATCCTCTCCTTCCTGGGCCTGGGCGTGCCGGTGGACATGGTGTCCTGGGGCACGATGCTCGCCGAGGCGCAGAACGAGCTGGTCATCGGCAAGTGGTGGCAGCTCTTCGCCGCGGGCGCGAGCATGGCCGTCCTCGTGACCGCCTTCTCGATGCTCACCGACAGCCTGCGCGACGCGCTGGATCCGAAGCTCAAGTGACCCCGGGGACGACGAGCATGGCAAACGAACAGAACCTCCTGCAGGTCCAGGACCTGCGGGTCTCCTTCCAGATCGACAAGCACACGACCTTCGACGCGGTGAAGGGCATCTCCTTCGAGGTGCCGACGCACCGCATCGTCGCCCTCGTGGGCGAGTCCGGCAGCGGCAAGTCGGTCTCCGCGATGTCGATCCTGGGGCTCCTGCCCGACAACGCGATCATTCCCGCCGCGAGCCGCGTGCTCTACGGCGGCGAGGACCTCCTGAAGGCTTCGCCCGAGCGCCTGCAGGACATCCGCGGCAAGGACATCTCGGTGATCTTCCAGGAGCCGATGACGTCGCTGAACCCGGTGTTCCCGGTGGGCGAGCAGATCGGCGAGGTGCTGCGCCTGCACATGGGGATGACCGCCAGGGCGGCGGCCGCGCGGGCGGTCGAGCTGCTGTCCGAAGTCGGCATCCCCGACCCGCAGCTGCGCGTGCGGAGCTTTCCGCACGAGCTCTCCGGCGGCCAGCAGCAGCGCGTGATGATCGCCATGGCGATCGCCTGCGAGCCCAAGCTCCTCATCGCCGACGAGCCCACGACGGCGCTCGACGTCACGATCCAGAAGCAGATCCTCGACCTCCTCGCGAAGCTCCAGGAGCGCCACCACATGTCGGTGCTCTTCATCACGCACGACCTGGGCGTGGTGGGCGAGATCGCGGACCACGTGGTGGTGATGCAGAACGGCCAGGTGCAGGAGCAGGGGTCGGTCCGCGACATCTTCCAGAACCCGCGGCACCCCTACACCAAGGCGCTGCTCGCGTGCCGTCCGCGGCTCGACCGGCGCCCGATGCGGCTGCCCGTGATCGAGGACTTCATGACCAACGGGGGCTCGGCCAACTACGCCGAGCGCCCGCGCGGCGTGACGCCGGAGGACGCGGTGATCCTCGAGGTGAAGAGCCTCAACAAGACGTTCTTCCTCAAGGAGGGGCTCTTCGGCAAGCGCGCCGTGCCCGCCGTGAAGGACGTGAACTTCCGCCTCGCCAAGGGCAAGACGCTGGGCCTCGTGGGCGAGTCCGGCTCCGGCAAGACGACGGTGGGCCTGACACTCATGCGCCTGCACGACGCCACGAGCGGCGAGGTGCTCTTCGAGGGCAGGAACCTGCTGTCGCTCTCCGACCGCGAGATGATGGCCTACCGGCGGCGCATCCAGATCATCTTCCAGAACCCCTACGCCTCCCTCAACCCGCGCTTCACCATCGGCAACATCCTCACCGAGCCGATGAAGATCCACGGCATCGGCCGGGACCAGAAGGAGCGGGTCGAGATGGCCTTCCACCTGCTCGCCCGCGTGGGGCTGCCGGAGGCGTCGTTCTACAAGTACCCGCACGAGTTCTCCGGCGGCCAGCGCCAGCGCATCGCCATCGCGCGCTGCCTCACGATGAAGCCCGACGTCCTCATCTGCGACGAGTCGGTCTCGGCGCTCGACGTCTCCGTGCAGGCGCAGGTGCTGAACCTGCTGCAGGACCTGCAGGACGAGTACCACCTGTCCTACATCTTCATCTCCCACGACCTCGCGGTGGTGAAGTACATCTCCGACGAGATCATGGTGATGAACCAGGGCGAGATCGTGGAGATCTCGAATGCCGACGAGATCTACCTGAACCCGAAGCAGGAGTACACGAGGAAGCTCCTCGCCTCCATCCCCAAGGGCTGGGACGCCTCCCGCGCCGTCGCCTGACCGCTTTGAATGCATGTACCCGGTACATGTACCGGGTACATCGAGGATTGACGATGAAGACACTCGCCGCCGTTCTTTTCACCTCGATCCTCGCCACCGCGGCCGCGGCCGCGCCGTCGAAGGCGCCGGCCCGCCCGCTCGTCGGGACCTACGATGCCGCCACCGTCACGAGCCTGTGCGACGAGGGAATCGCCAGCGCGAAGGACGCCCTCGCGAGGATGGAGGCGAGGAAGGGCGGCGCCGGCTTCTTCGACGAGTGGAACCGCCTGCAGATCGGGATCGAGGACGTCGTGAACCCGATCTACCTCATGGGCAGCGTCCATCCCGACAAGGCCGTGCGCGACGCGGCCGACCCCTGCCTCACGAAGTACACGACGCTCTCCACCGAGATCTTCCAGAGCGAGAAGCTCTTCGCGCGCCTCAAGGCCACGCGGGCCGCCAACCCGCACCAGGCGAAGCTGCGCAAGGACCTCGTCGAGGGCTTCGAGGACACGGGCGTCTCCCTCCCGCCCGACCGGCGCCGCCGCGCGAAGGAGATCTTCGATCGCCTCGAGGTGCTGCGCCAGGACTACGACAAGAGCGTGCGCGACGATCCCACCAAGGTCGTCATGACCCCGGCCGAGATGGAGGGCATGCCGGAGGCCTACGTGAAGGCGCAGAAGACGAACGCCGAGGGCAACTACGTCCTCGGCCTGGACTACCCCGCCTACGTCCCGTTCATGGCCGGCGCGAAGAGCGAGGCCGCGCGCAAGCGCTACTACGTCGCGAAGCTGAGCGAGGGCGGCGAGGCGAACCTCGCGCGCCTGGACGAGATCTTCCTCCTGCGCAAGGAGCTGGCCGCCCTCTACGACCTGCCGAGCTTCGCGGCCTACTCGCTGCGCCGCAAGATGGTGAAGAAGCCGGAGACGGTGGAGGCCTTCCTCGCGGACGTGAAGACCGCGGTCGCGCAGGGGGAGAAGCGCGAGCTGGACGAGCTGCGCGCCGCGAAGGCGAAGGCGGAGGGCAAGGCCGCCGCCGAGACGGGCTTCGGCCGCTGGGACCTCTTCTACTGGCAGGAGCGCGTGCGCCAGTCGCGCTACGCCATCGACCAGGAGGAGCTGCGCAAGTACTTCCCGACCGACAAGGCGATCGAGTTCACGCTCCTCGTCTCGCAGCGGCTCTACGGCGTGAAGTTCACGGAGCGCAAGGTGCCCGTGTGGCACCCCGAGGTGCGCTATTTCGACGTGACGGACGCGAAGACGGGCGCCTTCCTCTCCGGCTTCTACCTCGACCTCTTCCCGCGCGAGGGCAAGTACGGCCACGCCGCGGCCTTCCCGATCCGCGGCGTGAGCCTGCGCGCGAAGCGCACGCCGATCTCGGCGCTGGTGACCAACTTCAACCGCACGGGCCTCGACCACGAGGAGATGGAGACCCTGCTGCACGAGTTCGGCCACGTCCTGCACGGCGTCCTGTCGCGCACCGACTACGTCTCGCACGCGGGGACCAGCACGCCGACGGACTTCGTCGAGGCGCCCTCGCAGATGTACGAGGAGTGGGTGCGGCAGGAGCAGCCGCTCGCCCTCTTCGCGCAGGTCTGCCCGTCGTGCCCGCGCCTCACGCACGACGACATCGAGCGCCTGCAGGCCGCGCGCCGCTTCGGCAAGGGCATCCTCTACGCGCGCCAGTGGCTCTACGCCGCCTTCGACATGGCGCTCGCCACGAACCCGCAGCCCTCCCTGGAGGTCTGGAAGCGCATGGAGTCGGCCACGCCCCTCGGGCTACGTGGAGGGCACCCGGTTCCCCGCCTCGTTCAGCCACATCGCGTCGAACTACGCGGCGGGCTACTACGGCTACATGTGGTCGGAGGTGCTGGCGCGGGACATGCTCTCGCAGTTCTCGAAGGACATGCTCGACCCGAAGGTGGGCCGCCGCTACCGCGACACGATCCTCGCGCAGGGCGGGCAGGTGGAGCCCGCCGACATGGTGAGGAAGTTCCTCGGCCGCGAGCCTTCCAGCGAGGCGTTCTTCGCCGAGATCGGCGGCAACCCCTGACCCCTCCCCGTCATCGGATCAGGAAATCTAATCCGATTGACGTGCAGGGGCTTTAGGGGCCCCGTTCGCCTTATAATTTCCCTTTCCCCGAACATCCTTTCCCACCGGAGACCATCCATGTTCACGCTCATGGCGCTTCCCTACGCGGCCGACGCGCTCGCCCCCGATCATCTCGGCCAACACCGTCGGCTTCCACCACGGCAAGCACCACAAGACCTACGTGGACAACCTGAACAACCTGGTGAAGGGCACGGATTTCGAGGGCAAGTCGCTCGAGGAGATCGTGACTCGCCACCGCCGGCAAGGCCGACAAGGCGCCGCTCTTCAACAACTCCGCGCAGATCTGGAACCACGACTTCTACTGGAAGAGCCTGAAGCCGAACGGCGGCGGCGTGCCCACGGGCAAGATCGCCGACAAGATCAACGAGTCCTTCGGCAGCTTCGAGGAATTCAAGAAGCAGCTCTCCGCCACCACCGTGTCGCAGTTCGGCTCCGGCTGGGGCTGGCTCGTCGCCGACGCCGCGGGCAAGCTCAAGGTCGTGAAGACCGGCAACGCCGAGGTGCCGATGACGCAGGGCCTGAAGCCCCTCCTCACGATCGACGTGTGGGAGCACGCCTACTACCTCGACCACCAGAACCGCCGCGCGGACTACGTCAACGCGGTGATCGACAAGCTCCTCAACTGGGAGTTCGCCGCGGAGAACCTCGGCTGAGGCCGGGGCAGGAAATGGGGTCAGGTTACTTTGCACATTATTTGTGCAAAGTAACCTGACCCCATTTCGTTTCTAGTAGACGCGCAGGCGCAAGCCGGGCTGGATGACGGCGCTCGGCGCGAGGTTGTTCAGGTGCAGCAGGTCGGGAACGGCCCTGCCGAACTGGCGGGCGATGCCGTAGAGCGTGTCGCCGGCCTTCACCGTGTAGACGCTCGTGGCGGCCTTCCGGGCCGGCGCGGCCGGCTGGGGCTTCGCCGCGGGCGCCGCCGCCGGGGCCGGCGCTTCCTTCGACCTTGGCCGCCGCGACCTGCACGGCCGGCTTCCCGCGACCCGGCACCAGGATGGGCTGCGAGGCCGTGAGGCGGTTCTTCTTGTTCACCTGCAGGCTGTTCACCTGCTTGAGCGTGGCGCCCGAGAGGCCGTAGCGCTTCGCGATGGCGTCCACCGACTCGCCCTTCTTGCCCTGGATGGTGGTCCAGGTGACGAGCGGCTGGTCCCAGCTCCTCGAGGTTCTCGCGGAACGCCTCCGCCTTGTCGAGCGGCAGGACGAGGGTGCCCGAGTGCGCCATCGCCACCGGCTTGTTGTTCGAGGGGTTGAGGGCGACGAACTCCTCCTCCGGCATGCCGGCCAGCTTCGCGGCGAGCTTCACGTCGATCTTCTCGGGGGCGGCGACCGTGGTGAAGTAGGGCTGGTCGGGAATCGACTCGAGGTCGATGTTGTAGAGCGCCGGCGCGAGGATGATGTTCTTCACGGCCACGAGCTTCGGCACGTAGTTCATCGTCTCGGGCGGGAGCTTCAGGCTCAGGTAGTCCGTGGGCAGGCCCTTGCGCTGGTTCGCCGCGATGGCGCGGCCCACGCACCCTTCGCCGCAGTTGTAGGCGGCGAGCGCCAGCTCCCAGCTGCCGAACATGTCGTAGAGGCGCTGCAGGTAGTTGAGCGCGGCGTGGGTGGCCGCCACGATGTCGCGGCGGTTGTCCTTGTACCAGTCCTGGGAGAGGCCGTAGTTCTTGCCCGTCGAGGGGATGAACTGCCACAGGCCCGAGGCCTTCGAGCGCGAATAGGCGAGCGGGTTGAACGCGCTCTCCACCACCGGCAGCAGCGCGATCTCGGTGGGCATGTTGCGCTTCTCCACCTCCTCGACGATGTGGTGCAGGTAGCGGCTGCCGCGGTCGACGAAGCGCTTGATGTAGTCCGGCCGGTTCGAGTACCAGTTCTCGTGCTCGGCGACGAGCGGCGAATCGAGCGGCTCCAGCAGGAAGCCCTTGCGGATGCGCTGCCAGAGATCCGGGTCCGGCATCGGCACGTCCGGATCGTCGAAGGCGTCGGGGATCGCGGCGGGAGAGGCGGGCGCCTGCGTGGACGGGGCGGCGAAGGCGCCGGCGGCGCACAAGGCGGCCACCAGCGGGATCCACCTCAGAATCCGCATCCACGTCATCTGCTTAAGCCTTGTTTCTTATGAACTTTTTGATGGTACGCGCCATGGGCCCCGGCGTCAATGGCAGCGCGGGATTCGGAGATTTTAGCCGGGGGTTGGAGGGGTGCCGGTCGGATAGGTTCGTTTTTTGTTTTTGGCCAAATGAGCTTGCGATGAGGGTCGCTATGAAGAACGGATCGACATAGGTTTCGTTGACGATGTCTGCGCCACCGGTGTTGGCCAAAAACAAAAAAGCGAACCTATCCGACCGGCACCCGAGACCGCCCATACTTTCGCCGCCGTGCAGACCCGATGCGGTGACGATCCAGCTGCGAGCGCCTGCCGCCAGAGATCGGCATCGAGCCCGTGGTGGCCGATCCATGCGCTCCGGTCACCTTACTCCTTGACCTTCGAACGAGACCGGTGGCGTTTCCATTCCGGTGAACGTGAACGAAGAGGTGATCGGTTCTGGTGGGATGGGGTCGCTTTTTTGTTTTTGGCCGACACCGGTGGTTCTAACGTCACCGCCCTTGCCTATGTCGACCCGCTCCCCGCATAGCAGTCCACCGCAAGCTCATTCGGCCAAAAACAAAAAACGACCCCATCCCACCAGAACCCCACCGCAGCGTACGCGCCTCCAACCGCCTCGCGAACGCGGTGAACTCGGCAGCGGTCATGCGCACGAGCTGCCACTCGGGCAGGACCTTGCCGCCGAGGGACTCGTAGAAGCGGATGGAGGGCTCGTTCCAGTCGAGGACGCGCCATTCGAAGCGGCCGCAATCGCGCTCGATGGCGAGCTTCGCGAGGTGGCGCAGGATCGCCTTGCCGATGCCCGCGCCGCGGTGCTCGGGCTCGACGAAGACGTCCTCGAGGTAGAGGCCCGGTTTCGCGAGGAACGTGGAGAAGGTCGTGAAGTAGAGGGCGAAGCCCACGGCGCGGCCGCCGCGCTCGGCGAGGAGGGCCTCGGCGGCGGGGCGCGGCCCGAAGAGCGCGGCGCGCAGGTCGTCGGCCGTGCCCACCTTCTGGTCGGCGAGCTTCTCGTACACGGCCAGCTCGTGGATGAGGCGGTCGATCTCGGCGCAGTCGCCGGGCTCGGCGGGGCGCAGGATGAAGTCGGGCATGGTCGAGGGACGAGCCGTCAGTGAGGATCATCGGAAGGTGTTCTTCCATTCGCGCACGGCCGTGAAGACCTCGACCGGCGTGGCGAGCGGCCTGCCGGCGCGGGCCGAGGCCGAGGCGATCACCTCGGGCGAGGCCCAGCGCAGGAAGGGGTTGGTGTCGAGCTCGTCGGCGATCGTCGAGGGGACGGTGGGAATGTTCTTCGCGCGCAGCGCGGCGTCGCGCGCCTGGCGGGCGGCGAGCTTCGCGTTGCCCGGCTCGACGGCGAGCGCGAAGCGGATGTTGGACATCGTGTACTCGTGGGCGCAGTAGACGCGCGTCGCACCCGGAAGCCGGGCGAGCTTCCCGAGGGACTGGAGCATCTGCGCGGGCGTTCCCTCGAAGAGCCGCCCGCACCCGCAGGCGAAGAGCGTGTCGCCGCAGAAGACGACATCGGGCCCGACATAGGCGATATGCCCCGCGGTGTGTCCCGGGACGTCGAGCACCTCGAGGGCCAGGTCCAGCCCCGGCACCGCCAGCCGGTCGCCTTCGCGCAGCCGGGTCGTCAGCCCGTCGATCTTCTCGCCGGCCGGGCCGAAGACCTCGCACTTCCACCGGTTCGCCAGCCATTCGAGGCCGCCCACGTGGTCGCCGTGGTGGTGGGTCGCGAGGATGGCCGTGAGCTGGAGTCCCCTCGCCTCGAGGAAGGCCTGCACGGGATGCTCGTCGCCCGGGTCCACGACCGCGGCGTGGCGGCCGTCCTCGACGACCCAGAGGTAGTTGTCCTCGAACGCCGGGACGGCATGGATCTGCATCATGGACCCGAGTCTATTAGAATTGCCCCATGCCGACCAACACGCTTGCCGACTGGTTCGCCGCGCCGCTCGGGGCCTACCTCCTCGAGAAGGAGCGCGCCTACCTGGACGACGTCACGCCCGACCTCTTCGGCTTCCACGCGCTGCAGCTGGGGCTGCCGCAGTTCGACCTGCTGCGCGAGAACCGGATCACGCACCGCATGAAGATCGACGTGGGCGGCGACGTGACCCTGCGCGCCAGGGGCCACGAGCTGCCGATCGCGACCCAGTCGATCGACCTGGCCCTCCTGCCGCACGTGCTCGAGTTCGCGGAGGAGCCGCACGCGATCCTGCGCGAGATCGACCGCGTGATGATGCCCGAGGGCCGCCTCATCATCCTCGGCTTCAACCCGTGGAGCCTGTGGGGGCTGCGCAGCGCGATCGGCCCGACGCGCCACGAGACGCCGTGGAACGGGAAGTTCGTCTCGCTCCTGCGCGTGAAGGACTGGCTGGCGCTCCTGGGCTTCGAGGTTTCCGCCGGCCGGCTCGTCTGCTACGTCCCGCCGGTGAAGAACGAGAAGTGGCTCAAGCGCCTGGCGTTCATGGAGCCCGCCGGCGACCGCTGGTGGGCCGTGGGCGGGGCGGTCTACATGCTGCAGGCCATCAAGCGCGTGCGCGGCGTGCGCCTGCTCACGCCGGCGTGGCACGAGGCGCACGCGCGAGAAGCGCGTGGCGCTCGCCACCAAGCGCGAGGGCGCCTCCGCGACGTCGAGGGCAGGGTCCCTGCGCATCATCAAGTGAGCGTCCCCCATCGCGATGCCGCGGCCAAGGCGGTCGAGATCTACACCGACGGCGCCTGCAAGGGCAATCCCGGCCCCGGGGGCTGGGGGGCGCTGCTCCGCTTCGACGGCAAGGAGCGCGAGCTCTTCGGCGGGGAGGCCGCGGACCACCAACAACCGCATGGAGCTCACGGCCGTGATCGAGGCGCTCGCCGCGCTCAAGCGCCCCAGCAGGGTGATCCTGCACACCGACTCGCAGTACGTGCAGAAGGGGATCACGGAGTGGATCCACGGCTGGAAGGCGAAGGGGTGGAAGACGGCCTCGAGGGCGCCCGTGAAGAACGTGGACCTGTGGAAGAAGCTCGACGAGCTGGCGGCGCAGCACCATGTCGACTGGCGATGGGTGAAGGGCCACGCGGGCCATGACGGGAACGAGCGCGCGGACGAGCTCGCCAATCGCGGTGCCGCAATAGGGCGGGACCCGATGAACGCCGATGCCACGCCGATGAACGCCGATGACGGCAGTGACGAACGCATAGGAAACGACCGGTGAGGCGCATCGTGCTCGATACCGAGACGACGGGGCTGGACCCTTCCGAGGGCCACCGCGTGATCGAGATCGCGTGCGTGGAGCTCTTCGACCGCCGGCCGACGGGGCGCAACTTCCACCGCTACCTGAACCCGGAGCGCGAGATCGACGCCGGGGCGATCCAGGTGCACGGCCTCACCACGGACTTCCTCGCGGACAAGCCGCGCTTCCCGGATATCGCCGACGAGCTGGTCGAGTTCGTCGAAGGGGCGGAGCTCCTCATCCACAACGCCCCGTTCGACGTCGGGTTCCTCGACGCGGAATTCGCGCTGATGGGCCGGCCCGGCATCGCGACGATCTGCCCGGTGACCGACACGCTCGCGATGGCGCGCGAGATCCATCCGGGCAAGCGCAATTCCCTCGACGCCCTGTGCGAGCGCTACCAGGTGGACAACTCGCGGCGGTCGCTGCACGGGGCGCTGCTCGACGCGCAGCTGCTGGCCGACGTCTGGCTCGCCATGACGCGCGGCCAGGAGACGCTCGACATCTCCCTGATGTCGCGGCCGGAGGCGAGCGTGGCCGGCGGCCCGCCGACGCGGCCGGCGAGCCTCGCCGTGGTGCGCGCGAGCGACGAGGAGCGGGCCGCGCACGCCGCGATGTGCGAGCGCATCGACAAGGAAAGCAAGGGACGCTGCCTGTGGAAGCTGGCGGCGGGAGAGGCGTAGCCGCGATGCCGCCCGTCACCCCTCCCAAGGACGAGCTCAAGCAGCTCGCGTCCCGGCTGGTGGCGCTGGGGGCCATCCCCATCGCGGTCTTCTGCGGCGCCTTCGCCCTCGGCCGCGCGGCGCTCGGCACGGGCCAGCAGGCGCAGGCCTGGACGTGGATGCTGGCGCTCGGCGCCGCCGTGGCGTCGGTGTTCGTGCTGGCGCGGCGGACCGCGCGCGCCCTCGACGCGGAAGTGCAGGTCGTCCGCGAGGCCCTCGAGCCACCCCGCCGGCGGGCCCGAGGGGGCGGACCTCCCCGAACTCAATCCCCCGCTGGAGGCCCTGAAGCGGGAGGTGCTCTCGCTCGCCCGGGACTTCCAGTCGAAGGAGCAGCGCCTGCAGGAGCGCCTGGACACGTCGCGCCAGCAGGTGTTCTTCCTCACCACGCACGACGCGCTCACGGGCCTGGCGAACCGCAAGACCCTCGAGGAGCGCCTCGAGTCCGCGCTCGCCTCCGCGCGCAGCCTCGGCGGGACGCACGCGCTCGTCTACCTGGACATCGATTTCCTGCACCGCATCAACGACGCCTTCGGCCACCTCGCGGGCGACGAGCTCCTGCGGCGCATCGTGCCGGTGCTCAAGGGATGCCTGCGCGACGAGGAGCTCATCGCGCGCATCGGCGGCGACGAGTTCGCCGTGCTCATCGAGAACTGCAGCGCCGACTACGCGCTGCAGACGGCGCTGCGCATGCGCGACGCCGTGCAGTCGTGGCAGTTCGAGTGGAGCGAGCACGCCTTCCAGGTGGGCGTGAGCGCGGGCGTGGTGGCCATCACGCGCCTGACGCCCGGCATTTCCGCCATCTTCAACGAGGCCGACAGCGCCTGCTTCGCGGCCAAGGAGCAGGGCCGCAACCGCGTCGTCGCCTTCCACGAGGCGGAAGCCTCGCAGTACATGCGCCAGACGAGCCGCGGGTGGCTCAAGCGCATCAACGACGCCATCTCGGGCGGGGCCTTCACGCTGCTCTACCAGCCCATGGTCGCCCTCGGCGCGGCGCCCCAGCCGGGCGCGCTCCTCCGGGTCGAGGCGCTCCTGCGCATGAGCGAGACGGGCGGGGAGCTGATCCTGCCCATGTCCTTCATCCCCGTGGCGGAGCGCTACGACCTCATGCGGACCATCGACCGCTGGGTGGTCGACCGCGCGTTCGCCGACTTCCGCCGGCTGGCGCGCGACCGCGGCGTGGAGCGTCCCGCGGAGTTCTCGATCAACCTCTCGGGGCACACGCTGTCCAGCCCCGACTTCGCCGATTTCGTCCGCGAGCGCTTCGCGCAGTTCGGCGTGCCGCCCGCCTGCATCTGCTTCGAGATCACGGAGACCGCGGCCATCGCCAACGTCGAGCGCGCGCGCGCCGCGATCGAGGGGCTTCGGGCCATGGGCGTGCGCTTCTGGCTGGACGATTTCGGCAGCGGGCTCTCGTCCTTCAACTACCTCAAGCACTTCCCGGTGGACGGGCTGAAGATCGACGGCCTGTTCGTGAAGGGCGTCGCGAGGAGCTACCTCGACTACGCGCTGGTGGAGGCCATCCAGAAGATCGCCACCAGCATGGGGCTCGCGACCGTGGCCGAGTGCGTGGAGAACGAGGAAATCGTGAAGAAGCTCGAGGCCATCGGCGTCCCCTGGGGCCAGGGCTTCCACCTGGGGGCGCCGCGCCCCCTCGAGGCCGTCTTCGGCTGATTCCCGCCTTGCGCCGTGGCGCAGGGGCAGGCGGTGGGCTATAATCCGCGCCGAATCGGCGCCGGGCCCTGGGAAGGGGCCGGAGGCCTCCCCCGAAGTACAGACCATAACGAGACGCCATGTCCCGAACTCGCCTCCTCATCGCCGCCGTTGCCGCGGCCCTCGCCACCTCGGCCCACGCGGCCGGCGACCCCGTCGCCGGCAAGCAGAAGAACTTCCAGTGCATCGGATGCCACGGCATCCCCGGCTGGAAGACCGCCTTCCCCGAGGTCTACCACGTGCCGAAGCTCGGCGGGCAGCACGCCGCCTACATCGTGTCCGCGCTCAAGCAGTACAAGTCGGGCGAGCGCGACCACCCCACGATGCGCTCCATCGCCTCCGAGCTCTCCGAGAAGGACATGGAGGACATCGCGGCGTACTACGCGCAGGCGGCCGGCGGCACGACCGTCGCCGGGAAATGAGGCGCGCCATGAACAAGCACACGCTCATCGCGCTCGCCGTCATCGCCTTCTCCGCCCCGGCCTTCGCGGCCAAGGGCAATCCCGAGGCCGGCAAGGCCAAGGCCGAGGTCTGCAAGGCCTGCCACGGCGAAGCCGGCATCAGCGCGGCCCCGGATTTCCCGAAGATCGCCGGCCAGCACGCCGACTACATCGCCATGGCGCTGAAGCACTACAAGCTCGGCAAGCGCAAGAACCCGATCATGGCCGGCCAGGTCGCGAACCTGTCCGACAAGGACATGCTCGACCTCGCGGCCTGGTTCTCCACGCAGTCGGGCCTCGCGGTCAAGTACTGAGGCTCGCCCGTCCCGCGCAAAGCCCGGCCTCGCGCCGGGCTTTTCCATTTCGGGGACGTGTTCGCGAACACGTCCCCAAAGCCTGTCCCTTTCAGGTCTTGCGGGCGAGGCAGTCGAGGTAGGCGGCGTTGTCGAAAGGCGCGCCGTTGCGCTGCGCCTGCCACACGATCTCGGCGAGGCAATCCATCACCGCGTGCCGCGCCTCGTGCTCCGGAACCGTGCTTCGCGGCGAGCTTCCTCACCGCCTCGCGGATCCCCGGGGGCTGGTCGATGGAGACCTGCTCCTCGATGGCCAGGTGCAGGGACAGGTGCAGGAACGGGTTGGTCTCGCCGCCCTCGGGCCTCCACTCCCGGTCGCGGATAGCGCTCGGGGTTCGCGAGCACGTCCTGGTACTCCGGGTGCTCCATCACGAGGGCGAGCGCCATGGACTCCAGCGCCGTGAGTTCCGCGCCCGCGCGGGATTTCGCCCACAGGTCGAAGAAGAACTCGCGCACCTGGTCGCGCGTGGGGTTGAAGAGGCTCATTTCGGCAGGCGCGATCGCTTCGGGGCGGGCGGCGCGGCGAGCTTCGCCTTGTCCTTGAACCCGCAGGGCCCGTAAACGGGGCACTCGCCGCACTTCGGCGACCGCGCGAGGCAGGTGTAGCGGCCGTGCAGGATGAGCCAGTGGTGCGCGTGCTGGCGGAATTCCTCCGGCACGACCTTGAGGAGCTTCAGCTCCACGGCCAGCGGATCCTTGCCGGGGGCCAGGCCCGTGCGGTTCGCGACGCGGAAGATGTGCGTGTCCACCGCCATCGTGGGCTCGCCGAAGGCGACGTTCAGGACGACGTTGGCGGTCTTGCGCCCGACGCCGGGCAGCTTCTCCAGCGCCTCGCGCGTGCGCGGGACCTCGCCCCCGTGCTCCTCGAGGAGCATGCGCGAGAGCGCGATCACGTTCTTCGCCTTGGTGCGGAAGAGGCCGATCGTCTTGATGTATTCCCTGAGCGCCTCCTCCCCCAGCGCCACCATGGCCGACGGCGTGTCGGCCACCGGATAGAGCTTCCTCGTGGCGAGGTTCACGCTCCTGTCGGTGGCCTGCGCCGAGAGCACCACGGCCACCAGGAGCTCGTAGGGCGTGGCGTACTCGAGCTCGCTCTTCGGCTCGGGGTTGGCGTCGCGAAGGATGCGGAAGAATTCGGCGCGTGCTTCGGGCTTCATTCGTAGGCCTCCATCTTCGCCGACGCGCTCGGCGACGTCGCGGCCGAGCCGGAAGGCGCGGAACGCGTGCCGGCTGCGCGAGAGGTCCGGGTCCGGGAAGGCTCGCCACCGGGACGAGCGAGATGCAGTCCACGGGGCAGGGCGGGAGGCAGAGCTCGCAGCCGGTGCACCAGTCCGACGATCACCGTGTGCATGAGCTTCGAGGCGCCCACGATCGCGTCCACGGGGCAGGCGTGGATGCACTTCACGCACCCGATGCAGAGCCGCTCGTCGATGAACGCGACCTGCGGCGGGCGGTAGGTCCCCGTTGGCCGGGTTGAGCGGCTTCACGGCGCGGTCGAGGAGGGCGGCGAGCTTCGCGATGCCCGCGTCGCCCGCCCGGCGGGCACTGGTCGATGTCCGCCTCGCCGCGGCGATCGCCTCGGCGTAGGGCCGGCAGCCGTCGTAGCCGCACTTCGTGCACTGCGTCTGCGGCAGGAGCGCGTCGATGCGGTCGGCGACATCGCTCATGCGAGGTCCCCGTCCGCGAGCGGAGCGAAGGCGAGCCCCGCCTCGCGCGGCGATGCCTTCGTGCGTGCAGCGCCCGCGCCAGAGGAGGACGCCCGCGCGCAGGCCCTCGTCCTCGCGGATCGCCCGCGCGATGCCCTTGCCGGCCAGCGCCCGCACGTACGGGAGCGCCGCGGCGGACAGGGCGGCGGAGCTCGCGCGCGCCACGGCCGAGGGCATGTTGGCCACGCAGTAGTGCACCACGCCCTCCTCGACGAAGGTCGGGTCCGCGTGCGTGGTCGGGCGCGAGGTCTCCGCCACGCCGCCCGCGTCGATCGAGATGTCCACGATGACGGAGCCCGCTCTCATGCGCGCGACGAGCGAGCGCGGAAGGAGCTTCGGCGTCGGGCTGCCGGGGACGAACACCGCGCCCACGACGAGGTCGGCGGCGAGCGCTTCGCGCTCGATGGACTCCGCCGTGGCGAGGCCGCAGGCCACGGAAGATCCGAGGCGCGCGCCGAGGGCATCGCGCGTCGCGGCGGAGCGGGTGAGGACCGTGACCTTCGCGCCCATCGCGGCGGCGAGCTTCGCCGCGTTCGTTCCCGCGTGGCCGCCGCCGAGGACGAGCACGCGCGCCGGTTCCGCGCCCGGGCAACCCGCGAGCAGCGTGCCGTTGCCGCCCGCCGGCAGCGTGAGGAGCTGGGCACCCACCTGGATGGCCAGGCGCCCGGCGATCACCGACATGGGCGCGAGCAGCGGAAAGTCGCCCGCGGCGTCGCGAACCATCTCGTAGGCGATGGCGGTGATGCCCCGCGCGGCGAGCTCGCGCGCGAGCGCCGGCTCGCCCACCAGGTGCTGGAAGGAGAAGAGCGTCGAGCCGCGCTCGAGCGACGGCCCATTCGCCGGGCTGGATCTCCTTCACCTTGACGACGAGCTCGGCGCGCCAGGCCTCGGTCGGCGTCGACGACCGTGGCGCCGGCGGCGCGGTAGGCGTCGTCCGTGGCGCCGATGCCGGATCCGGCGCCCGAGGCGACGCGCAGCGCATGGCCCTCGCGCGCGAGCGCGGCGACGGCGGCCGGGTCGAGCCCGACCCTTCGCTCGCCTTCCTTCGACTCGCGCGGGATGCCGATTCGCATGGGGGTGCCCGGAGCGCGGGCCCTCAGGCCTTGAGCGCGCGCCGCGCCTCGGCGATGAGGTCCGGGCCGCGGTAGATGAAGCCCGTGTAGATCTGCACCAGGCTCGCGCCCGCGTCGATCTTCGCCCTGGCGTCGGCGCCGGTGAGGACGCCGCCCACGCCGATGAGCGGGATCCGGCCGGCCAGGAGCCGCGAGAGCTTGCGCAGGACTTCCGTCGAGAGCGCGAACACGGGGCGCCCGGACAGGCCGCCCGCTTCGCCGGCGTGGCGGTGGCCCTCGATGCCCGTGCGGCCGATGGTCGTGTTGGTGGCGATGAGGGCGTCGATGCGGTGCTTCAGGGCGAGCTCCGCGATGGCCGCGATCTGCTCGTCGTCGAGGTCCGGCGCGATCTTCACCGCGAGCGGCTTCACCGATCCCGTGCGGGCGGCGAGCGCGTCGCGCCGCGCCATGATCGCGGCGAGCAGCTCGTCGAGCTTCTCCTTCGACTGGAGGTCGCGCAGGTTCTTCGTGTTGGGCGAGGAGATGTTCACCGCCACGTAGGTCGCGCGGTCGTACACCGCGTCCAGGCAGGCGAGGTAGTCGTCGGCGGCGCGCTCGATGGGCGTGTCGAAGTTCTTGCCGATGTTGATGCCCAGGACGCCCCGGAACGCGGACTTCTCGACGTTGCGCAGGAGCGCCTCGACGCCGACGTTGTTGAAGCCCATGCGGTTGATGATCGCCTCGTGCTCGACGAGCCGGAAGAGGCGCGGCTTCGGGTTGCCCGGCTGCGGGCGCGGCGTGACGGTGCCGACCTCGAGGTGGCCGAAGCCGAGCGCGGCGAGCGGATCGAGGTACTGCGCGTTCTTGTCCATGCCCGCGGCGAGGCCCACGGGATTGGGGAAGCGGATGCCCATCACCGTGCGCTCCTCGCCCCGGTCGGCGCCGGCGCCGAAGAGGGCCACGGCGGGCCCGAGGGCGCACATCGACTTGAGCGCGAGCTCGTGCGCGGTTTCGGGGTCCAGCTGGAAGAGGGCGCTGCGGGCGAGGCGGTAGAGCATCAGGAGTCCCGGGACGTGCAGGACGCCATTATCGCAGGCGCTTCCATTCCCCGCGCGTGAGCCCCTCGATGGGGCGGAACTCGCTCTTGTAGGCCATCTTGCGGCTCTGCGCGATCCAGTAGCCGAGGTAGACGTAGGGCAGGCCGCGGCGCCGCGCCTCGTGCACCTGCCAGAGGATGTTCCAGGTGCCGAAGCTCGCCTTCTCCACGAGCGGGTCGAAGAAGGTGTAGACGGAGGACAGGCCGTCGGCCAGCTCGTCCACGATGGAGACCATGCGCAGCTTCTCCCCCTCGCGGAACTCGACGAGCCGCGTGGCCACGTTGGACTGCAGCAGGAAGTGCGCGTACTGCTCGCGGCTGTCGTGGTCCATGCCGCCGCCGCGGTGGCGCTCGCCCTGGTAGAGGCGGTAGAGGGCGTAGTGCTCCGGGTTGAACTTGAGCTCGCCGTAGCGCGCTTCCAGCCCCGCGTGGCGCTTCCAGGCGCGGCGCTGCGTGCGGCTGGGCGTGAACGCCGCGGCCACCACGCGCACCGGCACGCAGGCCTGGCAGTGGTCGCAGTAGGGGCGGTAGGTGAACGCGCCGGAGCGCCGGAAGCCCGCGGAGACGAGGGCGCCGTAGGTCTCGGTGTCGATGAGGTAGCTCGGGGTGGCCACCTGCGAGCGCGCCAGGCGCCCGGGCAGGTAGCTGCACGGGTAGGGCGCCGTCGCGTAGAACTGCAGGTTCGCTATCGGGAGGTCGTTGAGCTTGGCCATGCTTCCTCGGTGGCCGGCCAGCGGCTGCCGGTCGGGGGATATTGTATCGACTCGGCCAGCAGGCTGCGCGAAATCGCGCCGCGGGATCTCGCGCGCGCCCAGGGAGGCGAGGTGGCGGGTGGCCTGCTGGCAGTCGATGACGCGCACGCCCAGCGACGTTCACGCGCTCGACCAGCTTCACGAGCGCGACCTTGGAGGCGTCCGTCTCGCGCGAGAACATCGACTCGCCGAAGAAGACCCGGTCGAGGAGGATCCCGTAGAGGCCGCCCGCGAGGCTCCCGTCCTTCCACGATTCGACCGAATGCGCGAAGCCCATGCTCGTGCAGGCGCGTATAGGCCCGCACCATCTCCGGCACGATCCAGGTGCCCGCCTGCCCGTCGCGCGGCGCCGCGCACTCGGCCATCACCTGCGCGAAGGCGGTGTCGTAGCGCGTCTCGAAGGGGCCCTTGGCGACCGCCTTGCGCAGCGAGCGCGACACCTTGAGCTCGCCGGGGAAGAGCACCATGCGCGGGTGCGGCGACCACCAGAGGATCGGGTCGCCCTCGGAGAACCAGGGGAAGATGCCCCTGGAATAGGCGTCGAGGATTCGCGCGGGCGAGAGATCGGCCCCGGCGCAGAGCAGCCCGTTGGGCGAGCGCAGCGCCTTCGAGACCGGCGGGAAGGGGTCGCTCGGGTCGCAGGAAGCGGGATCACGGGCTGCTACTTTATCAGGTGCGCCCGCCGGCCCGCCGGGGGGCCGGGCGAAGCAGATAGAATGGCCTCCCCGTCCCTTCCCGAAGCGAATCCCCATGTCGAAGATCGCGCGCATGCTGGCGTTGCTGCTGTGCGTCGCCTCCCTCGCGGCCGGCGCGGACGATGCGCTGCGGCAGGCCATTGCCGGCGCCCACCGGACGCCCGCCTTCGTGGCCCGGGACGCGGTGCGCAAGCCCTACGAGGAATTGATGTTCCTGGGCCTCAGGCCCGACGCGACCGTGGTGGAAATCTCGCCGGGCGGCGGCTACTGGACCGAGATCCTCGCGCCCTACCTCCGCGACAAGGGAAGTTCTACGTCGCCCAGTTCCCCCTCGAGAGCGTCAAGGGCCGCGCGGGCTACGAGCGCGCCCACAAGGCCTTCCAGGACAAGCTGGCGGGCAACGAGCCGGTCTACGGGCGGGTGACGGTGACGGCCTTCGCGAAGGGCTACTACGACATCGCGCCGCCGGCATTCGGCGGATTTCGTGCTCACCTTCCGCAACCTGCACAACTGGGTCGCCGGCGGCTACGCCGAGCGGCGCTCGCGGCCTTCCACCGGGCGCTCAAGCCGGGCGGCATCCTCGGCGTGGAAGACCACCGGGCGCGCACGGACCGGCCGCAGGATCCGAAGTCGGCCGATGGCACCCTGCGCGAGGACTTCGCGATCGAACTGGCGCGCCGCGCGGGGTTCGAGCTCATCGGGAAGTCGGAGCTGCTGGCGAACCCGCGCGATACCAAGGACTACGAGAAAGGCGTGTGGACGCTGCCGCCGACGCTGGCCCTGGGAGAGAAGGACCGCGAGAAATACCTCGCGATCGGCGAGGCCGACAACTTCCTGCTGATGTTCCGCAAGGCGCGCTAGGGGCGCGACTTCGCGCCCGTCCGCCTAGACTGCGTTGCCGGCGGCGTCGAAGAGCCCGTCGAACAGGATGGAGCTCAGGTAGCGCTCGCCCGAGTCGGGCAGGATCACGACGATGGTCTTGCCCGCATTCCCGGCCCGCTTGGCCAGGCGAACGGCCGCCGCCGTCGCGGCGCCGCAGGAAATGCCGGAGAGGATGCCTTCCTCGCGCGCGAGGCGCCGCGCGAATTCGACGGCCTCCTCGTTGGTGACCTGCTCGACTTCGTCCACGAGCGAAAGGTCGAGCACGTCGGGGATGAAGTCCGCGCCGATGCCCTGGATCTTGTGCGGTCCCGGCTTCAGGGGCTCGCCTGCGCGCTTCTGCGTGATCAGCGGGCTCGCGGCGGGCTCCACCGCCACCGAGATGATCGCCTTGCCGCGCGTCTTCTTGAGGTAGCGCGAGATGCCGGTGATGGTGCCGCCGGTGCCGACGCCCGAGACGAGGATGTCGATGCGGCCTTCCGTGTCCTCCCAGATCTCCGGGCCGGTCGTCGCCTCGTGGATCGCCGGGTTGGCGGGGTTCTTGAACTGCTGCAGCAGCACGTAGCGGCCCGGGTCGGACGCGGCGATCTCCTCCGCCTTCGCGACGGCGCCGGCCATGCCCTTGGCGCCCTCGGTGAGGACGAGCTTCGCGCCGTAGGCGACGAGGAGCTTGCGCCGCTCGATGCTCATGGTGTCGGGCATCGTGAGCGTGATCGGAATGCCGCGCGCCGCGGCGACGAAGGCGAGCGCGATGCCGGTGTTGCCGCTGGTGGGCTCGACGATTTCCTTGCCGGGGCCCAGCAGGCCGCGCTTCTCGGCGTCCCAGATCATGGCGGCGCCGATGCGGCACTTCACCGAGTAGGCCGGATTGCGGCCCTCGATCTTGGCGAGCACGGTGGCGTTCGCGCCGTCCGTGACGCGGTTGAGGCGCACGAGCGGCGTGCGGCCGATGGAAAGGGAGTTGTCGGCGTACCAGCTGGTCATGGCGTTCTCCGGTCGGTTCAGCCCTGGGCCCAGGGCAGTCCGGCGTGGCGCCAGCCCCCCAGGGTGCCGCGCCGGCCGTCGGCGTCGATGTCGCCCTCGAACCCCTCGAGGATGTTGAAGACGCGCGTGAAGCCGGCCCGGGCGGCGGCGATCGCCGCGTGATGCGACCGCACGCCGCTGCGGCACAGCAGCAGTATCGTCGAATCGCGCGAAAAGCGCGCGGCGAGCTTGTCGACGAAGGCGGGATCGGGCGCCGTGGCCCCGTAGGGCCGCCACTCGATGAGCGGCGCGCCTTCGACGTGGCCGACGAATTCCCACTCGGGGCGCGTGCGCACGTCGACGATGACGGCAGCCCCTTCCTCGAGGAGCTGGTGGGCTTCGACGGGCGTCAGGTGCCCGGCGTATTCGAGGCCGGCCGCGCGGCCGCGCGCCGTCGGCCAGGTCGAGAAGGCTGCTTCTATCCAAGGGACGCCTCCGGAGCGCGAACGCGAACGGCGCGGTCGCGGAATTCGCTCGAGGGCGCCGCGGCTTCCGGCGTGCGACGAAACCGTGGCGCACGATGGTCCGCGGAGGCCTGGTAGGCGACCGAGAAACTCTTCAGCGAGGGCAGCGCCGCGTGCGGGTCGGCGCCGTCGCGCAGCTGGAACGAATCGAAGCCGCTGCGGGCGAGGTAGAAGAGCTGGTCGCGCAGCACTTCGCCGACGGCGCGCAGTTCGCCGCGGTAGCCGTGGCGCCTGCGCAGCAGGACGCCGGTCGAGTAGCCGCGTCCGTCCGCGACCTTCGGGAAATGCACGGCCACGAGCGCAAGGCGCGGCAGGTCGGCCGCGAGCGCCGCGGGGTCGTCGGCGCCCTCGAGGCGGACGCCCACGGGAGAGGCGCGCGCGAGCAGCTCCTCGCGGCGCGCGTTCCAGACGGCGAGCGACACGGCGAGCGGTCCCTCGGGAAGCGCCACGGTCGCGGCCGATTCGCCCTCGCGCGGCACCAGCACCTGCCAGATGTCGCCGATCACTTCGCCGTTGCGGATGATGTGCCTAGGCATACGCTGCCTCCTGGATGTGGCCGTAGACGCGGGCCTTGAACGGCCCGATGCCGATGCGGTGGACGGTGTCGACGAACCGCTCGTCCCCGGTGCGGTGCTCGAGGTAGGTCTCGACGAGGCCTCTCGACCACGCCGGGCATCTCGGCCGCGGCGAAGGACGGGCCGATGACCTCGCCGAGCGTGGCGTCGATGCCCTGCTCGCCGCCGATCGAGACCTGGTACCACTCGCTCCCGTTCTTGTCGACGCCGAGGATGCCGATGTGGCCGATGTGGTGGTGGCCGCAGGAGTTCATGCAGCCGGAGATGTTCAGGTCCAGCTCGCCGATGTCGTGCAGGCAGTCCAGGTCGTCGAAGCGGCGCTGGATCGCCTCCGCGACCGGAATGGACTTCGCGTTGGCGAGCGCGCAGAAGTCGCCGCCGGGGCAGCAGATGATGTTGGTGAGCAGCCCGACGTTGGGCGTGGCGAGGCCGGCCTCGCCGCGGCCCGTCGCCAGAGGGCGAGGAGGTCGCGCTCGCGCACGTCGGCGAGGATCAGGTTCTGCTCGTGGGAGACGCGCAGCTCCCCGAAGCCGTAGCGCTCCGCGAGGTCCGCGACGACGTCCATCTGGTCGGCGGTCGCGTCGCCCGGCGGCACGCCGGTCTTCTTGAGCGACAGCGTCACCGCGCGCATAGCCGGGCCGGCGGTGCGCGATGGACGTTGCGCCGGACCCAGCGCTCGAAGGCCCGGCTCGGCGGCGAGCTGGCAAGCGCGAGGCGCCTGGTCCTCGTCGGAGGGCGGCTCGTAGGGCGGGGGCGCGAAGTGCGCCGACACGCGCGCGAGTTCCGCCGTCCGTGAGGGTGGACTCCGAGCCGCGCAGGTGCGCCCACTCCGCCTCGACCTGCGCGCGGAACTCCTCGATGCCCAGCGCCTTCACCAGGATCTTGATGCGCGCCTTGTACAGGTTGTCGCGGCGGCCGTGGCAGGTTGTAGACGCGCAGGACCGCCTCGAGGTAGGTGAGCATGTCGCTGCCAGGGCAGGAACTCGCGGACCACCTGGCCCACGATCGGGGTGCGGCCCATGCCGCCGCCGACGATCACGCGCAGGCCCAGCTCGCCCCGCGCCGTTCCGCAGGGCGCGGAGGCCGATGTCGTGCAGCAGCGTCGCGGCGCGATCGGCCTCGGCGCCGTTGAGGGCGATCTTGAACTTGCGCGGCAGGTAGGCGAACTCGGGGTGGAACGTGGACCACTGGCGCAGGATCTCCGCCAGCGCGCGCGGGTCGACGTGCTCGTCGGGCGCGACGCCCGCGAAGTGGTCCGTCGTGATGTTGCGGATGCAGTTGCCGCTCGTCTGGATGGCGTGCATCTCGACCTCGGCGAGCTCCGCGAGGATCTCGGGCACCTGCGCGAGCTTCGGCCAGTTGTACTGGAGGTTCTGGCGCGTCGTGAAATGGCCGTAGCCGCGGTCGTAGACGCGCGCGATGCGCGGCGAGCTTGCGCAGCTGGGTCGAGGAGAGCAGGCCGTAGGGAATCGCCACGCGCAGCATCGGCGCAGTGGCGCTGGATGTACAGGCCGTTCTGCAGGCGCAGCGGCCGGAAATCGTCCTCGGAGAGCTCGCCGGCGAGGTGGCGCCGCGTCTGGTCGCGGAACTGGGCGACCCGTTCGGCGACGAGGGTGCTGTCGATGGCGTCGTAGCGGTACATGCGGCGCATCCTAGCGGGGCCGCATATACCTGAAAAATACTTGATAGTGATATGCTGATAACTATCAGGTATATGAGGCGGCCATGAATCTCCAGCAATTGCGCTACGCGGCCGAGGTGGCGCGGCGCGGGCTCAACGTGTCCGAGGCCGCCGCGGCCCTGCACACGTCCCAGCCGGGCGTGTCCAAGCAGATCCGCGCCCTCGAGGAGGAACTGGGGGTGGACCTCTTCGTGCGGCAGGGCAGGCGCCTCACGGCCGTCACCGACGCGGGGCGGGAGATCCTCGCGATCGTGGGGCGGGTGCTCGACGACCTGGCGAACCTGAAGCGCGTGGGGGAGGAGTTCGCGGGCGCGGAGCGCGGGCTCGCTCGCGGTGGCGGTCACGCACACCCAGGCGAGGTACGCGCTGCCGCCCATCGTCACCGCCTTCAAGCGGCGCTACCCGACGGTGAAGCTGAAGCTCCTGCAGGGCAACCCGCACCAGCTCGCCCGCATCGTCATCGAGCGGGAGGCCGACATCGCGATCGCGACCGAGGCGCTGGCCGACTACGAGGAGCTGGTCTCCATCCCCTGCTACCAGTGGCACCACTGCGTGGTCGTGCCCGCGGGGCACGAGCTCGCCTCGCGCGGGACCGATCACGCTCGAGGCGGTGGCGCGTTACCCGATCGTCACCTACGACACGAGCTTTCACGGGGCGCACGGCCATCGACCGCAGCTTCGCGCAGCGCGGGCTCAAGCCGGAGATCGCCCTCACGGCGCTCGACTCGGACGTGATCAAGTCCTACGTGGCCCTGGGCCTCGGCGTGGGAATCGTCTCGTCGATGGCGCTCGGCCAGGCGAAGGAGGAGGGGCTCGTGGTCCTGGATGCCGCGCACCTCTTCCCGACGCAGACCACGCGCATCGCGTTCCGGCGCAACGCCTGGCTGCGGGGCTACACGGTGGAGTTCATCCGGCTCTTCGTGCCGCACGTCACGCGCGAGGCGCTCGAGCGGCTAGTGGACGGCCGGGGCGAGGACTTCGCGATCTAGCGGAAGCGGTCAGCCGCGGTCCGCGGGGCAGTTCGGCGTGGCCTGCCGCGACGCGCAGCACGCGCTTGCCGTAGATCGCGCCCAGGTCCTCGGGCGTGGGCTTGTCGCGAAAGTAGGTGAGGGAGCAGACCGGGGAAAGGCCCAGCGGGTCCTCCCGGACGACCCACGCGCCGTACGGGTAGCCCATCCGGTACATCTCGGCATCGCAGGTGCGAACCGACTTGCAGGAGCCCGAGTTCATCGGGCAGGGCCTGTCGCCCCACGCCGGATCGAGGCACGGAAACGGCCGCTCCCTGGGGGAGAGTCCGGCCCGGCTGCAAGGCGATGACCAGAGGTATTTCATGCGAACGACTCTACGGCGCATCGCGGCCGCAGACGTTGTTCGCCATCAAGCTTCGCGCGCTTCAGCACTGCGCCCACTGCGCGCTGTAGGCAGAAAGTTCGCGCACGACGGCGCGCCCGTCCACCGAGGCCTTCGCGCGGTCGCCCATCTCGAGCTGCAGCCGGAAGCCGAACTTCTGGAAGAACTGCTCGAACATCTCGCCGCCGAAGGTGCCCGTCGCGACGAGCTGGTCCTTCGCCGCGTCGTGCTCGAGGAGGATCGTCGCGAGCGGCTGCGGCGCGGGCCCGGCCACCACGCGCGCCCCCGCGGACGGGTCGTAGACGCTGCGATCGGAGCAGCAGGTGATCACCTTGCCCGGGCCCGCCACGGGGCTCGGCCCGTCCCGGTAGCCGATGAAGCTCACCTGCCGCGTGGGATAGGTGAGCTTGTGGGCGCAGATGGCGGAGTACGCGACGATCGCCTTGCCCGGCCCGACGCCGCCCTCCCACCGATAGGCGTTGCCGCCCTCGGTCTTGAGGTCGATGCCGCCGGCCGCCGGCTTCGCCAGGCGCAGCAGGAAGCAGGGCGTGGCCGCGAACGGGTAGTCGAAGACGTAGTTCACCCCCACGCGCAGGGCCCCGGCGCGAACCGGCTCGCCGCGCTCGTCCACCAGGAGCGCGCGGCGGTAGAGGCGGGCGGTGAGGGTCGCGGCGTCGGCCGCGGTGGGGAGGGTGGTCGAGGCCGCGGAGGCGGCGCAGAGCTTCACGAAGTCTCGGCGTTCCATGGGCGGCAAGATATCAGACGAAAGGGGTCAGGTTACTTTGCCCAGACTTCGGTCGTGCAAAGTAACCTGACCCCTCATGCTCTTTACACCCGGAACCACGCCGCGTAGAGGGCCGGCAGGAACACGAGCGTCAGCACGGTGGCCACCAGGAGCCCGCCCATGATCGCCACCGCCATCGGCCCGTAGAAGGCGCTGCGCGTGAGCGGGATCATGGCCAGCACGGCCGCGGCCGCGGTGAGCATGATGGGGCGGAAGCGGCGCACCGTCGCGTCGACGATCGCCTCCCACGGCTCGGCTTCCGTCGCGGATGTCGTGGTCGATCTGGTCCACGAGGATGACGGAGTTGCGCATGATCATGCCGGCCAGCGCGATGGTGCCGAGCATCGCCACGAACCCGAAGGGCATGCGCGACACGAGGAGCGCCGCCGTCACGCCGATGAGGCCGAGGGGGGCGGTGAGCAGCACCATGGCGAGGCGCGGGAAGCTCTGCAGCTGGAGCATCAGCGCCGTGACCATCACGAGCACCATCACGGGGGCCACCACGGCGATGGAGCGCTGGCCCTTGCCCGAATCCTCGACCGCGCCGCCGGTGTCGATGCGGTAGCCGATCGGAAGCCTCGCGCGGATCGCCGCGAGCTTCTCGTTCACCTGCGCGCTCACCACCGGGGCCTGCACGCCGTCGCGGATGTCGGCGCGCACCGTGATCACCGGCGTGCGGTCGCGCCGCCAGAAGATGCCCTGCTCGAACCCGTAGTCGAGGCGCGCGATCTGCGCGAGCGGCACGGTGCGGCCGCGCCCGACGGGGACGGCGAGGTCCTTGAGGAGGCTCACCATCTGCCGCTCCGCCGCGTCGCCGCGCACCACGACGTCCACCTGCTTGTCCTTCTCGCGCCAGGACGTGACGGCCTGCCCGGAGACGACGGTGCCCACGTACTGCGCGAGCTCCTGCGTCGAGATCCCGAGGACGCGCGCCCGGTCCTGGTCGATCGCGAGGCGGATCACGCGGCTCGCCTCCTCCCAGTCGACGTTCACGTCCCGCGTCCAGGGGTTGGCGCGCATCACGCCCGCCACCTCGTTCGCGAGCGCGCGGATCGCGGCCTTGTCCTCGCCGATCACGCGGAACTGGACGGGGAAGCCCACCGGCGGGCCGTTCTCGAGCCGGGTCACCCGGCCGCGAAGCTCCGGCGAAGTCCTCGTCGAAGAGCTTCTGCAGCCGCGCGCGCACGACCTCCCGCGCCTCGTTGCTCTTCGTGTTCAGCACGAACTGGCCGAAGTTCGCGTTCACGAGCTGCTGGTCGAGCGGCAGGAAGAAGCGCGGGCTGCCGCTGCCCACGTAGCTCACGAAGTTCTCGATGTTGTCCTTGAGCGCGGGCTCCGTCATGAGGATGCGCTCGAGCTTCGCCACCTGCGCCTGCGTCGCGGCGAGGGAGGCGCCTTCCGCGAGCCGCAGGTCCACGATCAGCTCGGGGCGGTTGGCGGGCGGGAAGAACTGCTGCTGGACGAAGCGGAAGGCGAACACGGACGAGCGCGAAGACGGCGAGCGTGGTGCCGATCACCGTCCAGCGGTGCGCCACGCTCCACTCGACCAGCGCGGCGGAAGCGCAGGTAGAAGGGCTTGCGGTAGACGGCGCCCTCGTCCACGTGGGCGCCCGCGCGGTGGAAGTCGGGCAGCAGCTTGTAGCCCAGGTAGGGCACGAAGAGGACGGAGACCACCCAGGAGACGAGGAGCGCGATCGTGGTCACGGCGAACATCGCGAACGTGTACTCGCCGGTGGAGGAGCGCGCGAGGCCGATGGGCAGGAACCCGGCCGCGGTCACCACGGTGCCGGTGAGCATCGGCATGGCGGTGGAGGTGTACGCGAAGCTCGCGGCCCGCGCCCGCTCCCAGCCCTGCTCCATCTTCACGACCATCATCTCGACGGAGATGATGGCGTCGTCCACCAGCAGGCCCAGCGCGATGATGAGCGCGCCCAGCGACACCTTGTGCAGGTCGATGCCCGCCTGGTACATGAACAGGAAGGTGACCGCGAACGTGAGGGGGATGGAGAGCGCGACGATGAGCCCCGTGCGCAGTCCCAGCGACAGGAAGCTCACCAGCAGGACGATGCCCACGGCCTCCGCCAGCGTGCGCGTGAACTCGCTCACGGAGCGCTTCACCGCCGTGGGCTGGTCGTTCACGCGGTCGAGCTCCACGCCCACGGGCAGCTCGGCCTTGATGCGCGCCACCTCCGCGTCGAGCGCCTCGCCCAGCGCGATGATGTCGCCGCGGGAGCGCCATCGACACCGCGATGCCCAGCGCGTCGCGCCCCATGAAGCGGATCTTGGGCTGCGGCGGGTCGGAGAAGCCGCGCGTGACGGTGGCGATGTCGCCCAGCGCGGAAGATCCGCCCGTTGGCGCGCACCGGGAGCGCGCGCACGCTCTCGACGGAGTCGAGGGCGCCCGTGGTCCGGATGTAGAGGCGGTCCGTGGCGGTCTCGAAGCTGCCGGAGGAGGCCACCGCGTTCTGCTGCGACGAGCGCGGCGAAGACGACGGCGGGCTCCACGCCCAGCGTGGCGAGCTTCGCGTTGGCGACCTCGACGAAGATCTTCTCGTCCTGCTCGCCGATCAGCTCCACCTTGGCCACGTCCTTCACGCGCAGGAGGTCCGCGCGGATGCGGTCGGCGCTTTCCTTGAGCTGCGCGTAGCTGAACCCGTCTCCGGTGAGCGCGTAGATGTTGCCGAAGGTGTCGCCGAACTCGTCGTTGAAGAAGGGGCCCTGGATCCCGGCGGGCAGCAGGCTGCGGATGTCGCCCACCTTCTTGCGGACCTGGTACCAGGTGTCCTTGATCTCGTCGGGCCGCGAGGAATCCTTCACGAAGACGAAGATCACGGATTCGCCGGGCTTCGAGTAGCTGCGCAGGTGGTCCAGGCGCGGCGTCTCCTGCAGCTTCTTCTCGATGCGGTCGGTGAGCTGGCGCTCGACCTCGTCGGCCGAGGCGCCGGGCCAGTTCGTCCGCACGACCATGAGCTTGAAGGTGAACTCCGGGTCCTCGGCCTGCCCGAGCCGGAGGTAGGAGCCCACGCCGACGACGGCGAGCACGATCATGAAATACAGCACCAGCGCCTGGTGCGCGAGCGCCCATTCCGAGAGGTTGAAGCGATGCACCATCGCGGCGCGCTCAGCGGGGCGCGGGCGCGTCGGGGCGCGCCGCGCCCGGGAGGCGCACCGGCTGGTCGGCGCGCAGCTTGTGCACGCCGGCGGTCACGACGATCTCGCCCGCGGCGAGCCCCGAGACGATGGTCGCGCCGTCCTCGCGGAACTGGCCCACCTGGACGGCGCGGGACTTCACCCGCGAGGTCTTCGGGTCCACGACCCAGACCGTGGCCGACTCGCCGTTGCGCACGAGCGCGGTGAGCGGCAGGACCACGAGGCTCGCGTCGGCGGCGGGCTTCAGCGCCACGGTGGCGCTCATGCCCACGCGCGCCTCCGGCGGCGCCCGCGGCACGGACACGCGCACGGCGAACGTCCGCGTCACGGCGTCGGCGCCGCCCGCGATCTCGCGCACGCGCCCCGGGAAGCGGTTGGCCGGGTCGGCCCACAGGAAGACGAGGACTTCCTGGCCGGGGCGGAAGCGGCGCGAGCTGGCCCTCGGGCACGGTCACGACCACTTCCATCTCGCCGTCGCGCGCGAGCCGCAGGATGGGCTGGCCGGCCGCCACCACCTGGCCCGGCTCGGCGGACACGGAGACCACGACGCCGTCGCCGTCGGCGGCGAGCGTCGTGTAGGCCTCCTGGTTCGCGGAGAGCGACGTCTGCGAGCGGGCCTGCTCGAGGCGCGCCTTCGAGGCGGCGTAGGCGGTCTGCCGCGTGTCGTAGGCGGAGGGGCTGATGAACTTCTTCGCGAGGAGGTCGGCCGCCCGCTCGAGCTCCGCCCTGGCGAAGGCGTGGTCGGCCTCGGCCGAGGCGAGCTGCGCGCGCGCCGATTCCGCGGCGAGCTTCGCGTCCTGGGGATCGAGCCGCGCGAGCGCCTGGCCGCCGCGCACGCGCGCGCCGGCATCCACCAGGCGCGCGGCCATCTTGCCGCCGATGCGGAACGCGAGGTCCGTCTCGACGCGGGCGCGCAGTTCTCCCGAGTACACGTCGCGCGTCGCGGCCGCGCCGGGCGTCACGGTCGCCGTGAGCACCGGCCGGACCGGGTCCTCGGCCTGGTGGCCGTTGCCGCAGGCGGCGAGGACGAGGGCCGCGGCCGCTGCCGCGAAGGGCAGGGCTGCGGCTCATCGGGCTCTCCCGCGGACGGCGGGCGCGACCTTGCCGCCCATGGACCCGCTCCAGAGCGCGCGCAGCGCCTGCTCGACCTCGCGCTCGTAGTCGAGCCGGAACATGGCGAGCTCGGCGCGCTCCATCGCGGTGTCGAAGCGCTCGATCGGGTGCAGCAGTTGCCAGAGTCCCACGATGAGCCCGTAGCTGTGCTGCAGCAGGGCCACGCCCTCGCCCTTGCGCAGCGCCGGGAAGTGGCGCTCGATGCCCGACGCCGGCGGCGGTGAGCGCCTGGCCCACGCGGATCTTGAACGCGATGGCGGCTTCGGTCGGGATGTCGCGGTCCATGAGGCCGAAGCAGCGGCTGGTGAGGGGGAGGTAGCCGGGGACGCGGATGAGCTGGTCCCGCGCGACTTCCCACACCTCGTCGAAACCGGCGTGCCGGGTCGCCTCGAGCAGCGCCATGAGCCCGTCGAAGAAGTGCGCCACGTGCCGCTCGTGCAGCGCGAGCAGCATTTCCTCCTTGCTGGGAAAGTAGAGGTACACCGTCCCCTTCGCGACGCCGGCGGCGGCGGCCACCTCCGCCACGCTCGCCATGCGGTCGGGATGCTCGAGGAAGAGGGCCTCGGCCGCATCGAGGAGGGACCGGCGACGCTCCTCCTTGTCCTCGTCGGCGATGGCACGCTGCTTGACGCTCATAAATGACTCCGGGTCAGTGTCGGCGGCACGTTAAATGACCCGCGGTCATTTGTCAACCGGGCGGGCGCCGCGATCCGCCGAATCCTCCGTATTCCCGCTCGGGGAATGACGGTAATATCCACCGGTCGCGCGGGCTTCCGTGCCGCGTCGCCGTTCATCCATAAGCCGGCGGGCAAGCTCCCGCGGGCACGCAGCATTACCTGGGGGCAAGGACCATGAGTCGATCGGGGGAGGCAGACGATCCGCGGCGCAGGCTGCTCGTCCAAGCGCTGGCGGCGGGATTCTTCGGCGGGAGCGTGGCGTCGACCGAGGCGCTGGCGCAGCTCCTGGGCACCACGCCGTCCAAGCTGCCGCCGGGGCGGTCGATCTACCGCCTGTCGGGCAGCGTCATGGTGGACGGGCAGCCGGCCACGCTGGAGACGAAGGTCGGCGGGCGCTCCACCATCGAGACGGGCAAGGCGAGCGAGGTGGTCTACGCGGTGGGGCAGAGCGCCTTCATCCTGCGCGGGGAGAGCCGCGTGATCCTCGAGACCGCGCAGGCGGATTCGTCCGTGCTCACGGGGCTGCGGCTCCTCACCGGCAAGCTCCTGTCGGTGTTCGCCCCCAAGCGGCCGATGCAGCTCAAGGCGAGGACCGCCACCATCGGCATCCGCGGCACCGGCGTGTACATGGAGGCCGATCCCGAGCAGACCTACTTCTGCACCTGCTACGGGGTGGCCGACATCGCCTCCAACGCCGATCCCGAGAGCAAGGAAACGGTCGCGGCGCAGCACCACGACCGCCCGCTCTACATCGTGCAGGGCGCGCCGGCCGGCCAGAACATCCGCGAGGCGCCGTTCATCAACCACACCGACCAGGAACTCATGCTGATCGAGACGCTGGTCGGGCGCTCGCCGCCGTTCGTCTTCCCGAAGAGCGACTACACCGGGCCGAGGCGCAACTACTGACCGGCCGGCCGGGCGCCCCCGGCGGTCACTGCGGGGCGCCGGCGAGGATCCAGTTCAGGAACAGGTCGTACTTCGCGCGCGCGGGGCTTCCCGGCGGCTGCGTCGTGTCGAAGCCGGGAATCCGGCTGCCGCCGTGCGCGTTGCCCGCGGGCTTGCGCAGGAGCGGGCTCGCGGCGAGGTCGGTGAAGTTGATCCGTCCGCGCAGCTCCGCGTAGTACCACGCGTCGTCGGTCGCGTCTCCCGCGACGCCGTCGCCGTTGCGGTCCTCGTTGGTGTAGTAGACGGGCGGCCTCGGCAGCGTGCCGGTGGGGCTGTGGCAGTTCTGGCAGTGCTCGACTGGATGGCGGCCTTGATGTCGGCGAACCGGATCGACGACGGCGCCGGGCTGAGCGCGCCGTCGACCACCAGGGTGAGCCTCGCGGGGGCGCTCTTCGAGCAGCAGTTGCTCGCCACGAGCTCCAGCACGTAGGTGCCGTTCGCGCTGGCCGTGAAGGTGGGCGTCTCGGTCGCGGCGTCCGCGAGGGACGCGCCGGGCGGGCCCGACACGATCGACCAGGCGTAGCTCCGGGCATAGAGGCTCATCGCGGCGGAGAGCCGCGTCGCGCCGGGGGAGACGACGCGGTCGGGCCCGGGATTGGCCACGGCACTGCTGCCGGGCCGCGCGAGCGCCCCGGAGGCGTCGCGGGGCACCGTGTAGCCCCGGTCCGTGAGGAAGCGCGCGAGGGTCTCCGCCCGGCCGGGCGTGTCCCAGAACGCGTCGTAGACGATCTTGGCGAGCGGCATGTTGCCGCGCTCGAACACGTGCGTCTTGATGCGGTCGGCGTAGGACTCGAATTTCGCGAACGAGTCGAAGTCGATGGCCGAGTTGCCCCCCGTGCCGCGCATGGAGTGGCAGGTGCGGCAGGACGGCGCGATCACGTTCGTGTAGAGCGTGGATTGCCCGGCGGTCACCCAGGAGGCGGGAACGTAGTGGTCCCTGAAGGTGGGGCTGGGCAGCCCGTCGCCGCCGTAGGCCGCCTTGATGAGCGCGGCCGCGGTGCCCTGCCATTCGCTCGCGGTGGCCTGGGGCGGCACTGGTCCTCCGGGAAGCTCGAGGCGCCCGGCAGCGGGTAGCGTGCAGAGGATCCACGTGTTGATCTTCTTGATGGCGGCTTCCTGCTCCGCGCGCGTGGCGCCCGGCAGCGTCGAGAAGTCGAACGCGTCCGCCTCGAACGGGTGCAGCCGCCCGGTGACGTCGCCGCGCGCCTGGGAGGTCGAATTGCGGACCAGGTTGAAGCGGGGCTTGCCGGTCGCGTCCGGCGGCGTGAGCGCGTCGCCGCGGCCGCCGTGGCAGGAGATGCACGGGCCGGGCATCGCCTTGTCGCCCCGGTTGTCGAGGTCGACGAAGACATTGCGCTCGCCCGTCGCGGCGTTGAAGTTGTACCACTTCGGGAAGGGCGCGCCGCCGCGCCGGGCCGGGGCTGTACTCGATCGCGTTGACGCCGATGACGTGCTTGCGGTCGCGCTGCACCGCCGCCTCGAGGTTGAGCGGGTTGTAGGTGTAGCCCGCCGCCGCCACCACGAGGTAGTTCTCCACGTAGAAGGCGAGCGTCCCGTCGGGATTGCGCCGGGCGGTCATGAGCCGGCCGTAGCCGAGGTCCCGCCGGTCGCCGAAGACGACGGTGATCTCCTCGCCGTTGCCGCTGCCGAAGCCGTTGGTCGCCTTCCACTTGTCGAGCGTGGTCCTGCGGCCGTCGGGATCGATCGCCGCGTAGTAGGCGTCCGCGTAGGCGGACGTGTTCGTCTGCAGCGTGCCGTCGGCCTGCTTCTGCGGGTTCGGGAAGAGCAGGAAGCTGTCGGGCTCCAGGCACGACGTGTCCTTCGCCGACGTGCAGGCGGTGGCGGGAGGCGGGTCGCTCGCCGTCCGGACATCGCCGGGGCTGCCGCCGCCGCCGCCGCACGAGGAGAGGACGAAGGCCGCGGCGATGGCGCAGGCGCGGGCGGCGGGAAGTCTCACGTTCATGCGCGGTTCCCCTAGAAGCGCATCAGGTACAGGATGGAATACTGGTTCACGCCGTAGTTCGAGGGCCCGGGTTCCGGGTGCTTGAGCGGCGTGGTCTGGACGCGCCGGTACGAGAAGTCGATGGAGTCGCTCGGACCCAGCGGCTTGTTGTATCCGATCGTGCCGAGGAGGGTGCGGGCCTCGAAGCGGTAGGCGAACACGTCGCCGCGGTCGAAGGCGTCGTCGCGCACGAACACCTCGGCGACGTTCAGGTTCCAGAGGGAGGCGAAGCCCGAGGCGAAGGTGTCCCCGCGGCGGTATTCGCCCGAGAGGTACGCGGTTCCGGCCGACCCCAGGGAATAGTCGACGTTCAGCTTCGCGGCGTAGTCGCGTCCCTCGAAGACGGCGCTCTCGGCGCGGCGCCAGTTCGTCCCGATCTCGCCGAACAGGTCGATGCGGTCCGTGATCGAGCGGCGCGCGTTCACCCCCGCGGAGGCCCGGAAGCCGCTGCGCAGCTTGGACTCGTAGCCGTCGATCCATCCGCGCGCGAAGAGCGCGTAGGAGATGGCGTCGAAGTCGCCCGAGGAGCGGTACTGCACCTCGCCCTGCAGCCCGCCCGAGGTGCGGCCGAGCCCCGTGTTGTCGTGGAACTTGTCGACGTTGAAGAGGGCGGTCGCGACGGCCCGCGTGTGCGTCTCGATGGGGAAGGTGCGGCTCGTGCTGAGCCCCAGGCTGTAGACGCTGTCGGAGAACTTCTCCGGCTCGATGCGGCCGCGGCTCACGTTGTCGTCGAAGGTGTAGCCGGCCTCGACGTTCACCGCGTTGGCAAGCGGCTGCCACGACCAGCCCGACGGCCAGTCGGGGAACCGGCCGTCGAGATCCTGCGTGAGGAGGAAGCGGATGGCCTGGCTGGTGCCCGGGCCCGAGGTCCGCTCGCCCTGGTAGTCGATGCCCAGCTTCAGGCCGCGCCGCCACATGAAGTCGCCGCCGACGCCGACGAGCAGGGCGTTGCGGCTCGTGCCCGCGGGCGTCACCGAATAGACCGTGCCGCCGAACTGGTCGGCGTAGCGCAGCGACGCGGCGGTGCCGTCCTGGAACTCGTGCCGGTACTCGGCGCGCAGGCGCGGCACGAACCAGCCGTAGTCGGTGTCGTGGCGCGACTCGAAGCGGATGCCGGCGGCCGCCTGGGTGCTGCGCAGCGTCTGCGACTCGAAGGCGAGGGCGTTGGCGCCCGCCCCCGTCTCGGTGTACTCCTTCAGCTTGTCGACCGCCAGGTCGATGCGGCCGTAGGGCGAGACGAGGATGCCGTCCCGGCGCCACTCGTAGCCGGCGGCGATGGAGGCGAAGGCCTGGTTGCCCTTGCGCGTTCCGGTCGCGAAGTCGTCGACGCCCGTGACGAAGCGGTTGGTGTCGATGTCGAGGGTGCCGAAGCCCAGGACCGCGTCGACGAAGGTGCTGCGCGTGGGCTGGTAGCTGCCGTAGGCCGCGAACGACGCGCCCTTCGTCTTCGACGTCGAGCCGTCGGTGCCGATGTCCGTGCGGTCGCGGCCGTAGCCCATGCCGATGCCGAGGACCAGCCGGTCGCTGAATCGCCGGTCCACGCCGGCGCTGAGGCCGTCGGTGCTGAAGCGCAGGTCGGGGCTCTCGTCGCTGCCGCCCTGCTTGCCGAAATTCGCCAGGCCGCCGAGCCAGACGTTGGTGCCCGTGCCCAGGGCGGGCGCGGGCGCCGCGCCCCCCGTGGCGCTGGCGAGGTCGACCGATTTCGAGTTCGCGGCGGTCACCAGCGTGCCGGCGATCGCGCGCTCGAGGAAGCTGGCCGGTGCCGCCTTCGGGCGGGGCTCGGCGCTCGTGAACGAGACGGGCATGAATCCCGACGCGACTTGCGGGCGGGCGAACGGGTCGGACGCCGCCGCCGACGCGCGGGCGGACGGTGCCGGAGCGGGCGCGGCGGCGGCCGGGGCGGGGGACGCGGGCGCGTCGGGCTTCGCGGCCTCGCTCGGCAGCGGGCCCGCGTGCAGCGATTCCAGGCGGCGCTGGAAGTTGCCGATCTGGGCGCGGGTGAACCGGCGCGCCGTCTGCGCCTGCGCGTCGACGAGGGCCGTCACGGTCTTGTCCTGCGCGGGATCGGGGCGGCCGACCACGGTGACCTTCACCACGACGGGCTGCGAGGACCCGGCATCGCCGTAGGCCATGTACGTGAAGGTGTCGGCGCCGAAGAAGTTGGTGCGCGGCGTGTAGGTCACCTTGGTGCCGTTCACGTCGGTCAGCCCGTGCGCCGGCAGGACCGCGATCGAGACGCCCGAGATCGACGAGCCCCGGATGAAGGGCGCGAGGTCGACCGTGCCCGATCCGTTCAAGGGAACCGTGAGGCTCGCGGTGGCCGCCGTGGGCGCCAGCCCGCCCACGGTGATGCTGATCGTGCCGGGCTGCGACGTCCCGGTGGCGTTGATCGCGACGACGGAAAACGCATCGGCGCCGGAGTAGCCGGCAGCGGGCGTATAGGTTGCGACGGTGCCGCTGATGTTGACGGTGCCGTGCGCTGGCGCCTGGGTCACCGTGAACCCGCTCGCGGCACCGGTGATGGCCCTGGTGAGGTCGATCAACGTGGCCGTTTCGAAGGGCACGTTCACCTCGAGGCCCGTGACGGTCGCCACCGGCGGGTTGACCGTGATGCTCACGGTGCCGGGCAGCGAGGTTCCCCCGGGGCCGGTCGCCGCGAACTGGAAGCTGTCCGCGCCGAAGTAGCCGGTGTTGGGCTTGTAGGTCACCGCCGGCCCGCCGTCGAGGACGAGGACGCCGTTCGCGGGCTGCCGGGTGATCGAGAAGCCGGTGATGATCCCGGAGAACGCGTTGGTCAGGTCGATCGATCCCGTGCCGTTGAAGGGCACGACGAGGCTGCGGTTGGCGGTCACCGGCGCGGCCGTGTAGACCAGTCGCACCGTGGCCGGCGCCGACGTGCCGCCCGGACCGAAGGCCCGGAAGATGAAGAGGGCATTGCCCGTGTATCCCGGCGCGGGGGTATAGGTCGCCATCGTCCCCACGAGGGTCACCATGCCGGCCCCCGGCTGGGAATCGATCGCCACCGAGGCATACGGCCCGCCCGAGATCGCCTGCGCGAGATCGATCTGCGTCGGCGTCGTGTTCGACACGAGCACGTCGAAGGAGCGCGTGGCGGGCGGCGCCGGCGGAGAGACGGTCACGCTGACCGTCGCCGTCCCACGGAGGCCCCGCCCGCGTTGGTCGCGGAGTAGACGAAGCTCGCCGCGCCGATGAGCCCGGCGTGGGCGTGAACGCCACCGTCGTGGGCCCGTCGCGACCACCGTGCCGCCGACCGCGCCGGACGGCGTCACGCTCAGAACCGTCGCGCCCGCGGGCCCGATGGAGGCGGCCAGGTCGATGGTCGTCGAGACGACGGGACTGCCGCTGTTGTACGGCACCGTGACGGACCTGGCGGCGACGGTGGGCGGCGGCGGGTTCACCGTCACGGAGACCAGCGCCGGCGTCGGCCGACGTGCCGCCCGCGTTCGTGGCGGTGTACAGGAACGAGCCGGCGCCGAAGAAGCCGGCGGTAGGCGTGAAGGTGATGGTGGTCGGGCCCGTCGGCGCGCGCCGTTCCGCGGACCGCGCCGGAAGGCGTCACCGCCGTGACGGGCGTCGTGCGTCGACCCGCGAAGGCCGTGGCGAGGTTCACGGGATCGCCGTGTTGAACGCCGTCGTGACGCTGGCCGGGCGCCACGATGGGCGCGGCCGTCACGTTGAGCGTGACCGTCGCCGGTATTCGAGGTGCCGCCGGGACCGTCCTTCGTGTACGTGAAGGTGGTGACGCCGGTGAACCCGGCGCCGGGCGTGTAGGTCACCACGTTGCCCGCGACCGAGGTCGTGCCCGATCCTCCCACGGTCGGCTGCGAGGCGTTGAGGGCGTAGGCCACCGCGGGGTCGGATGGCGGTCACGCCGCTGATGGACCCCGTGAGGTCGATGAGGGTGCCGCCGACGCCCGCGGGAACGAGGTTGGGCCCGACGTTCGCGACCGCCGGGGCCAGCGGGGCGGGTTCACGTTGATCGTCAGCGTGCGCGTCGCGGCTGTCGTGCCGCAGGGCCCGGCGACGTTAGTAAGTCACGGTGAGCGTCGGCGCGTACACGGTCGCGCTCGACGCATAGGTGAGGGTCGTCGGCCCGGTCGCAGTCCGGGTGCCCCTGTTGGGACTCAGCGTTCCCAGGCTCACCAGGGTTCCCGTGGCGGGGCCCGTGCCGCTCAAGCGCCCAGACGCGCCGAGGTCGATGGATGTGGCGCCGGTGCTGTAGGCGATCGTGGCCGCGGCGTGTTGCCGCGCCGGTGCCGTTGGGAGCGTTGACGGTGACCGTGATCACGCGGTTGGCCGTGTTCGGCGTGATTCCACCCACCGCCGTGCCGGTGCCGAACGCGTTGATGGTGCGGTTCGTGCAGTGTGCCCCCGGCGCCGCCGGTGATGGTTGATAGGTCATCGGCGGTGCCGGCGAACGACACGCCCCGTCACCGCCGGCGAGCTGGGAAACCGAGCGCAGGACTCCGCCCAGCCGTGATGTTGGGCAGGTCACCGTCGCGAGCCGCCGTACGCCACGGAAGTCGTGGCGGCGTTCCACGCCGCTGTCGGTCACGCCACCGCCGCTTGCCGGTCGCGGGCGTCGTCCGCCGCGATGTCGGCGACGGCCTGGGAGACGCTCGTGACGGAGGTCTACGCCCGTCAGGTCGCGTTGACCTGCGTGAATGGACCACGGCAGGCGTTGGCCGCGTTGATGCGCCCGGGATGGGCGGCCGTGGCACGCGCCGCACTGGGTCTCGAAGTCGGCCCGCGCACGGGCGCGGTCAGGGCGAGGAGCAGCGCCCGGGCGCCGCCGAGAGCAGGGTGAACGCGCGGCGAAGGCTCCGCGTCCTCTCACCGACGACGGAGCGGGCCGCGGCGCACGCAGATGCACGGCCAATGGTGTTCATCGCGCCCTCCCAGGGGCTCGTCATTGCTTTTATGGGTGGGCGGCCGCGGATTCCCCGCGGCTCGCCTCACCTGAACACGGCCGTTCTTCCCCGCCTGCCGTGCGGCCGACTTCGGTCCGAACCCGGTTTCTACAGTATTAAGGGGGCCAACGACAAGATGCGGGGGGGTATGCCCCCCGGGGTGACGCCGGCGCAGGGCTCACACCAGGCCCTCGAGGAACTGGACCTCCACCGTCGTTCCCGGCTCCACGTTGCCCACCGCGTCGCCGAGGATGATGAAGCAGTTGGCCTCGCTCATCGACTTGAGGATGCCGGATCCCTGCTCGCCGGTGGGCCGCACGGTCCAGGCGCCCGCCGGCATCGCGCTCGAGGACGCCGCGCTGGAACTCGGTGCGCCCCGGCGCCTTCTTCAGCCGCATCGTGCACGTGGCCGGGAAGGTGGGGATGGGGGCCACGGGATCCGCGCCCATGAGGCGCAGCAGCGCCTCGCGGACGAACTGGTAGAAGGTGACCATCACCGACACGGGATTGCCCGGCAGGCCGAAGAAGTGCGCGCCGCCGATCCTGCCGTAGGCGAGCGGCCGGCCGGGCTTCATGGCGATCTTCCAGAAGACGACCTCGCCGAGCTGCCCGATCATGCCCTTCACGAAGTCGGCCTCGCCCACCGAGACGCCGCCGCTCGTGATCACGACGTCGGCGTTGGCCGCGGCCTCGCGGAAGGCCTTCTCCAGCAGCGCCGGGTCGTCGCGCACGACGCCCATGTCCAGCACCTCGCAGCCCAGGCGCGTGAGCATGCCGTGGATCGTGTAGCGGTTCGAGTCGTAGATCTCGCCTTCGCCGAGGGGCGTGCCGACGGACTTCAATTCGTCGCCCGTCGAGAAGAACGCCACGCGCAGCGGCCGGAAGACGCTCACCTCGCCCACGCCGAGCGAGGCGAGGAGCCCCAGTTCCGCCGGTCGCACGATGCGGCCCCTGGCAATCGCCACGGCGCCGCGCTTCAGGTCCTCGCCCGCCTCGCGGACGTTCTGTCCCGGCTTCTGCCCGGCCGCGAAGGTGACCGACTTGCCGTCGGCCTGCGCGCGCTCCTGCATGACGACGGTGTCGGCGCCCTCGGGCACCACGCCGCCGGTCATGATCCGCACGCACTGCCCGGGGCCCACCTTGCCCGCGAACGGCCGGCCGGCGAAGGACGCGCCGATCTCCGCGAGCGTCGTCTGCGCGCCGGGCGCCAGGTCCGCGCCGCGCATCGCCCAGCCGTCCATCGCGGAATTGCGGTGCGAGGGGACGTCGACCGGCGAGATGACGTCTTCGGCGAGCACGCGGCCCGAGCGCGCTGCGGATCGGCACGCGCAGCGTCGCGGTGAGCGGCTCCAGGAACCGGTGGATGAAGGCGCGGGCCTTGTCCACCGGCATCGAGTTCGGGTCGTAGTCGTCGGCGCAGGAGGCCTCGGCGATGGTGAGCTTGGTCATGTCGGTTTCTCGAGTCCCGCGAGCTCGTCGCGGGTGTTGATGTTGGCGAAGGCCTCGGGCTCGTCGTCGAAGGCGACCTCGGTCACGCGCAGCGCCGCGTACCACTTGTCGATCTTGCGCTGCCCGGAGGCGAGGAAGGCGGCGAGCGAGGCGTGGACGCCGCGGCGCATGAGGCAGAACACGGGATGGGGCTGGTCGCCGGTCTTCGCGACGGCGATGTCGGCGCCCGCGGCCTCGAGCGCGGCGCGCAGGCGGGAGACGAGGTCCGGCGGCACGAAGGGCGAGTCGCAGGGCACCGTCGCCACGAGGGCGCCGCGCGCGTGCGCGAGCCCGCGCTCGAATCCGGCGAGCGGTCCCGCGAATCCCGGGATCTCGTCGGCGATCACGCGATGGCCGAAGGCGGCATAGGCCTCGGGGTTGCGGTTGGCGTTCACGAGGAGCTCGTCCACCTGCGGGGCCAGGCGCTCGATCACGTGCGCGACGAGCGCCTTGCCGCGGAAGGGCGCGAGCCCCTTGTCGACGCCGCCCATGCGGCTTCCCTGCCCGCCGGCCAGGACGATGCCCGTGATCTCAATCACGGGCGCGCCGGACGAGCCGTTCCCCGCCCGTGAAGAGAAGATAGCGGCGATTCACCGCGCGCCCGATCATCGTGATGCCGACCTTGGCGGCGATCTCGTGGCCCATCTTGGTGAGCCCGGAGCGCGACACGAGGAACGGGATGCCCATCTGCGCCGCCTTGATCACCATCTCCGAGGTGAGCCGGCCCGTCGTGTAGAACACCTTGTCGCCGCCGTCCACGCCCTCGAGCCAGCATCCAGCCGGCGATCGCGTCGACGGCGTTGTGGCGGCCCACGTCCTCGACGAAGGTGAGGATCTCGGCTCCCTTCGCGAGGGCGCAGCCGTGCACGGCGCCCGCTTCCTTGTAGATCGATTCGTGGATGCGCACGTTGTTGAGCAGTCCGAAGAGGTCGTCCTCGTCCAGGCGCGCGTCGGCCGGCAGGCGGATCGACTCGATGTCCTCCATGAGGTCGCCGAAGACGGTGCCCTGGCCGCAGCCCGTGGTCGCGGTGCGCTTTTCCGTGCGCGCGTCCAGGTCCGCGAGGCCGTGGCGCGTCTTCACGGCGACGGCCCCCACGTCCCAGTCGACCTGCACGGAGACGATCTCGTCCAGGCTCGTGACCAGGCGCTGGTTGCGCAGGAACCCGATGGCGAGCGCCTCGGGGGCGGCGCCCAGCGTCATCAGCGTGAGGATCTCGCGCTTGTCGACGTAGAGCGTGAGGGGATGCTCGCCCGCGATCGGCGTGGGCTTCCTCTCCCCGGTCTCGTCGTGCGCGTCCACCGTGTACGTGGCGGGGCGGGCGGCCCGGGAAAGGAGGGGGCGGGCGGGCATGGTGCGCGCTAGCCGCCGATGAACGACATCTCGACCTTGCGCAGGCGGGCCGTCTCGTCGGTGCGGATCTCGGAGTAGCGGTCCTCGCGGCGCTGCCACACGGCGGCGATGGCGCGCGACAGGTCCTCGTCGGAGCCGTGGCCCCGGAGGATCGACTTGAGGTCGTAGCCCTTGTCCGCGAAGAGGCAGGTGTAGAGCGAGCCGTCCGTGGAGAGCCGCGCGCGGTTGCAGGAGGAACAGAAGGCCTGCGTCACGCTGGAGATGATGCCGAACTCGCCGCGGCCGTCCTTGTAGCGCCAGCGCTTGGCGACCTCGCCGAAGTGGTTCGGGTTCGTCGGCTCGCACGGGAACGCGGCGTCGATGCGGCGCACCACCTCCGCGCTCGGCACCACGTCGTCCATGCGCCAGCCGTTGGTCGCGCCCACGTCCATGAACTCGATGAAGCGGACGATGTGCCCCGTGCCGCGGAAATGCCGCGCCATGTCGACCACCTGCTGGTCGTTGGTCCCGCGCCGGACCACCATGTTGATCTTGACCGGCGCGAGGCCCGCGGCCGCGGCGGCGTCGATCGCCTCGAGGACCTTGGCGACGGGGAAGTCGGCGTCGTTCATCGCGCGGAAGGTCGCGTCCTCCAGGGAATCGAGCGACACGGTCACGCGCCTGAGCCCCGCGTCGAAGAGCGCCCGGGCCTTCTGCTTGAGGGCGGAGCCGTTGGTCGTGAGGGTGAGGTCCACCTCCGGCAGCGCCTGCGAGAGCATGGCCACCAGGTCCTCGATGCCCCGGCGCAGCAGCGGCTCGCCGCCGGTCAGGCGGATCTTCGAGATGCCGTGCCCGCGGAACACGCGCGCGACGCGCACGATCTCCTCGAACGTGAGGAGCTCCGCGTGGGGCAGGAACGGGTAGTCGGCGCCGAAGACCTCGCGCGGCATGCAATAGGTGCACCGGAAGTTGCAGCGGTCCGTCACCGAGATCCGCAGGTCGCGCAGGCCCCGTCCGCGGGCGTCGACGAGCGGCCCCGCGGCGGGGTCTCGCGTGAGCGGCGGGATGGCGAGGCCCTGGCGCACGGTCGCGACGGGAATGACGGGCTTGGACATCGTCTGCTGGAGCTCTTCCTTGGGCGGCCGTCGAGAATAGCACGCGCCACCGAGGAGAATCCCCACGCGCAATGGGGCCTCGCCGATTCCGCTATAGTCGCGGCATGAGCGAAAAGCCCGCGCGACGCGTCGCCGTCATCCTCGAGAAAACGCCCGTGTCCAGCCCCTGGGCGACGCACCAGTGGCAGGCCGCGAACCTCATCCCCGACGTGGGCGGCGAGCCGCGCGTGCTCATGGAGCGCGACGGCGTGCTGCAGAAGGTCTTCCCGGGATTCACGGTGACGCTTTTCCCCGACGAGGCCGAGGGGTATTACCTCAACATGTCGAGCGGCGAGCCGTGCGCGTTCGTCTCGGTCCGCACCGACGAGGGGGCCGAGGAGCCCTATCCGTTCCAGGTGACCGCGTCCTACAACGAAGCCGCCCGCTGGATGGACGGCGGCGAGCGCGTCGACAAGGTCGCGGTCGATCTCGAATTCGCGGCGTGGATCGGCGAGTGGGTGGAAGCGAATTACCGCCCCGAGCCCAAGGAACGCATCCGGCCCAAGTCCTTCAAGGGGCGCGAGGGCCGGCTGCGCGAGCGGGGCTGAGCATGGCTGGCGAGGACGACTTCCTCTCCCGGTGGTCGCGCCGCAAGTCCGAGGCGAAGGATCCGGCGCGCGCCCGTCCGGAGCCGGCCCCGGCGCCATCGCCTCCCGCCGGCGGCCGTTCTCCCGGCCCCGGCCGAGCCGGCGCCCCTGCCTGCGGCCGAATCCCTCACGCCCGAATCGGATTTCGCGCCCTTCATGGCCCCCGGCGTCGATGGCGACGTGCGCCGGCAGGCGCTGAAAACCCTGTTCAGCGACCCGCGCTACAACGTGATGGACATGATGGACGTCTACGTCGACGACTTCTCGAAGCCCGACCCGATCCCCGCGGCCTGGATGGACCAGCTCCAGCAGCTGTCGCGGCTCGGGGACCGGGCGGGCCGCGATCGCGAGGAGGAGGAGCGCCGCAAGGCGCTGGCCGAGACGCCCGAAAGTGGCCCGGCGCCTCCTGCCGAAGATGCGGCCGAGGAGCCGGCCGCGGACGCTGCCGCGGCCACCCCCGTCGCGCCGCATACCCCCCCGGGGGAGGGGGAGGAACTCCCCGCACCGCGGTCGCCAATACCCATACCGCCGTTGAGGGAATCCGGGACCTAAGGGGAATTTTCGTCGCTAACAGGTGTTGTACACTACGGTGCATATTTCGAAGGAGATGTCGTCGTCGCGATAGCGGCGGCAATCTCCCCCGCAGCCTGACAGTGAGAGGAGCATCGGCGCGCTGCTGCGCCGGTGGTCGACGGACGACAAATGACGCTCGATGACGTGGCGGCAGGTTCCGGGACCGACTCGGGAGCCCTTCCGCACGGCGAATCGCAGACGCGCGTGGCCCAGGCCGAGAGCCGGGGGTGGACGCCGCTTGCCGTCGACTGCACCCCGAAGATCCGCGCGCTCGAGGCCCTCGCGTCGCTGCCCGACGTCGAGCCCGTCGCGAGCGTCGGCTATTCCTCGAAGGGCAACGCCCTCGTGATCGGCGGGGACGAGCGCGCGGTGGCCGCGGCGGCGCGGCTGTCGCCGTCGCTTCCCGTGACGCTGCTGCTCACCTCGCGCCCGTCCGCCCAGGCCGCGGCCCTCGCGAACGCCGACCTCGGCGACGCCTCGTTCCCGATCTGGGGCGGCAAGGTCTCGGCCCTCAAGGGCTACCTCGGCAATTTCTCCGTGACGATCACCGATCTCGCCGCCGTGCGCGATGCGGGGGACCGGGGCCTGCCCGGCGCCGCGGGCGCCGTCTTCGACCTCGTGATCGATTTCTCCGACCCGCCGCTCTTCGGGCACCACACGCCGCCGCAGGGTTACTGGCGGATCGCGGGCGATGCCTCGCTCGAGACGGCCCTGGCCGAGGCGCGGGAGGCGGTGGGGGAGTTCGAGAAGCCGCGCTTCTTCGCCTATCGCGAGAACCTCTGCGCGCATTCCCGCTCCGGCATCGAGGGATGCAACAACTGCATCGACGTCTGTTCCACCGAGGCCATCGCCACCGACGGCGACCACGTCAAGGTGGACCCGCACCTGTGCATGGGCTGCGGCGCCTGCGCCACGGTGTGCCCGTCCGGGGCGATGAGCTTCCAGTTCCCGCGCGTGGCGGACCGGGGCGCGCAGCTCAAGGCGCTGCTCGCGGCTTACCGCGAGGCCGGCGGAAGCGACGCCTGCGTGCTCTTCCACAACGGAACCGATGGCCGCGAGCTGCTCGCCGCGTCGGCCTTGGCGGGGCAGGGCCTGCCCGCGCGCGTGATTCCGATGGAATCCTGGCACGTCGCGAGCGTCGGCATCGACCTGCTGCTCGGCGCCGTCGCGCTCGGCGCGAACCAGGTGGCGGTGCTTTCGGCCGGCTCCGAGGCGCCGGAATACGGCATCGCGCTTCGCGCGCAGATGGACCTCGCGCAGTCGATCCTCGCGGCGCTGGGCTACGCCGGCCGCCATTTCGCGCTCGTCGAGTCCGCGGACCCGCGCGCGGCGGCCGACGCGCTGCAGGCGCTGGCCCCGGCGGCCGTCCCGCCCGCCGCGGCGACCTTCGCCCTGTCCAACGACAAGCGGACCGCGGTCGAATTCGCCGTCGAGCATTTCGCGAAGCATGCGCCGACGCCGGTCACGGAAATCGCCCTCGCGGCCGGGCGCGCCCTATGGCGAGATCCGGGTCGACAAGGCGAAGTGCACGCTGTGCCTCGCCTGCGCCGGGGCCTGCCCCGAGTCGGCGATCATGGATGGCGCCGACGTCCCGATGCTGCGCTTCCTCGAGCGCAACTGCGTGCAGTGCGGGCTGTGCGAGCGGACCTGCCCGGAGGACGCCATCACCCTGCGGCCGCGGCTCCTGCTCGGCCCGGCGGCGCGCGAGGCGCGGGTGCTCAACGAAACGGTGCCCTTCCATTGCGTGTCCTGCGGCAAGCCCTTCGGCACGAAGCAGATGGTCGACGCGATGCTCGGCCGGCTGTCGGGGCACTCGATGTTCGCCGACGGCGCGGCCCTCAGGCGCCTGCAGATGTGCGCCGACTGCCGCGTGGTCGACATGATGTCCAACAAGAACGAAGTCTCGGTGCTGAAGCTCTAGCCCGTGGCCGAGGAACGAGCGGGACCAAGACATGAATACCGTCCTTTCGCGCGTCGAGGCCGAGCGGCCGGTCGCCCCGGAGGACGCGGGGCGCGCGGATTTCTACGCGCTGCTGGCCGCGCTCTTCCACCATGCGCCGGACGCGAAGCTCCTGCGGACGCTGGCGCTCGCCGCGCCGCTGGAAGGGGGGCGACGGCGCGCTCGCCGACGCCTGGAAGGACGCTCGTCGCGGCCTCCGCCGTGATGGACGAGGAGGCCGTCGCGGAGGAATACGAGACGCTTTTCGTGGGCGTGGGCAAGGCGAAGGTGTCGATCTACGCCGGCTGGTACACGGGCGCGCTCGCCAGTCGACCACCCGCGGGTGCGCATCATCGAGGATCTCGCCGCCCTGGGGCTCGCGCGATCGTCCGGGGTGTCGGAGCCGGAAGACCACTTCGCCGGCCTCCTGGACGCCATGCGCGTCCTCGTGGCGGGCGGGGCCGGGCGGCGCGCCGCGAGCCTCGAGGAGCAGAAGCGCTTCTACGAGGCGCACGTGAAGCCCGGCGTGGGCCGTTTCCTCGCCGCGGTGCGCGAGGCCCCCGAATCGAATTATTATCGCAAGGTCGCAGCCGTCGGCGAGGCGTTCGTCGGCATCGAAAACGAGTCGTTCAACCTGGGTTGAATCTGCAGCTTTTGACAGGAGGCGTGACATGAACAACCAGACCAAGCCGAACAGCCGCAGGAAGTTCCTGCTCAACGCGACCCTCGGGGGCGCCGGCGCCGCCGCGGCCGTCGTCGCGGGCAAGAAGGTCGCCGCGGGCGGGGAAGCCGCCGCGGCCGCCGACGCTCCGCGGGGCTATCACGTCTCCGAGCACATCCTGAAGTACTACAAGACCACGCAAGTCTGAGGAGGCCGACCATGCTGCTCAACCGCAAATCCGAAGGCCGGGCCGAGCGCGCCAACCCGCTTTCCCGCGCCATGAATGCCCTCGGGGCGAAGACGGTCGACCGCCGCTCGTTCCTCAAGGGAACGGGCATCACGGCCGGCGCCGCCGCGTTCGCGAGCCAGCTCCCGCTCAACATGATCGGCGAGGCGAACGCCGCCTCGGCCGCCACCGGCGGCAAGATCGAGGTGAAGCGCACCGTCTGCACCCACTGCTCCGTGGGCTGCGCGGTGGACGCGCACGTCCAGGACGGCGTCTGGGTCCGCCAGGAGCCGGTGTTCGACTCCCCGCTCAACCTCGGCGCGCACTGCGCCAAGGGCGCCTCGGTCCGCGAGCACGGCATGACCGAGCACTCGCACCGCCTCAAGTCGCCGATGAAGCTGGTCGACGGCAAGTACCGCAAGATCACCTGGGAAGAGGCCATCAACGAGATCGGCGACAAGCTGCTCGCCATCCGCAAGGAAAGCGGCCCCGACGCGGTGTTCTGGCTGGGCTCGTCCAAGCACAGCAACGAGCAGGCCTACATGTTCCGCAAGTTCGTGTCGATGTTCGGCACGAACAACATGGACCACCAGGCGCGCATCTGCCACTCGACGACGGTGGCGGGCGTGGCGAACACCTGGGGCTATGGCGCGATGACCAACTCCTACAACGACCTGATGAACTCGAAGGCCATGTTCTTCATCGGGTCGAACGCCGCCGAGGCCCACCCGGTCTCGATGCTGCACTGCCTGCACGCCAAGGAGACGGGCTCCAAGATGATCGTGGCCGACCCGCGCTTCACGCGCACGGCGGCCAAGGCGGACCAGTACATCCGCCTGCGCTCCGGCGGCGACATCCCGCTGCTCTTCGGCATGCTCTACCACATCTTCAAGAACGGCTGGGAGGACCAGAAGTACCTCAACGACCGCGTCTTCGGCATGGACAAGGTGCGCGAGGAGGTGCTGAAGAACTGGACGCCGGACAAGGTGACGGAGGCCTGCGGCGTGCCCGAGGCCGAGGTCTTCCGCGCGGCGGAGACGATGGCCAAGAACCGGCCCGTCGACCGTCATCTGGTGCATGGGGCAGACGCAGCACTCCATCGGCAACGCGATGGTGCGCGCGAGCTGCATCCTGCAGCTGGCGCTGGGCAACGTCGGCGTCTCCGGCGGCGGCACCAACATCTACCGCGGCCACGACAACGTGCAGGGCGCGACCGACGTCGGCCCGAACCCGGATTCGCTGCCGGGCTACTACGGCATCGTCGCGGGCTCCTGGAAGCACTGGTGCCGCGTCTGGGGCGTCGACTACGAGTGGATGAAGGGCCGCTTCGCCTCGCAGGCGATGATGGAGAAGCCCGGCATGACGCTCTCGCGCTGGATCGACGGCGTGACCGAGAAGAACGAGATGATCGACCAGGACAGCAACCTGCGCGCGGTCATCTACTGGGGGCACGCGCCGAACTCGCAGACGCGCGGCCTGGAGATGAAGGCCGCCATGGAAAAGGTCGACCTGATGGTGATCGTCGACCCGTACCCCAGCGCCTCCGCCGTGATGCCGGACCGCAAGGAAGGCGTCTACCTCCTGCCCGCGGCCACGCAGTTCGAGACCTCCGGGACGGCGACGGCGTCGAACCGCTCGATCCAGTGGCGCGAGAAGGTCGTCGAGCCGCTCTTCGAGTCGAAGCCCGACCACACCATCATGTACGCCTTCGCGAAGAAGTTCGGCTTCGAGACGGAGTTCGTGAAGAACATCAAGCTGGTGAAGGACAAGAAGGGCTGGGACGAGCCGCTCGTCGAGGACATCCTGCGCGAGATCAACCGCGGCGTCTGGACCATCGGCTACACGGGCCAGTCGCCCGAGCGCCTGAAGGCCCACATGCGCAACATGGACGCCTTCGATCCGAAGACGCTGCGCTGCACGAAGTCGGTCATCGACAAGGAGACCGGCTACGACCTGAACGGCGACTACTTCGGCCTGCCGTGGCCCTGCTACGGCAACGCCGAGCTCAAGCACCCCGGCTCGCCCAACCTCTACGACACGTCCAAGCACGTGATGGACGGCGGCGGCAACTTCCGCGCGAACTTCGGCATCTCGCGCGACGGCGTGTCGCTGCTGGCCGAGGACGGCTCGCACTCCATGGGCGCCGACATCACCACGGGCTACCCGGAGTTCGACCACGTGCTGCTGAAGAAGCTGGGCTGGTGGAGCGAGCTCACGCCCGAGGAGCAGAAGGAGGCCGAGGGCAAGAACTGGAAGAACGACCTCTCGGGCGGCATCCAGCGCGTGGTCCTCAAGAACCACGGCTGCCATCCGTTCGGCAACGCCAAGGCGCGGGCCGTCGTCTGGAACTTCCCGGACGCGATCCCGAAGCACCGCGAGCCGATCTACTCCAACCGCCCGGACCTCGTCGCGAAGTACCCGACGCACGACGACAAGAAGGCGTTCTGGCGGCTGCCCACGCTCTACAAGACGGCGCAGCAGAAGAACATCACCGACAAGGTGCACGAGAAGTACCCGATCGTGCTCACCTCCGGGCGCCTGGTGGAATACGAGGGCGGCGGCGAGGAGACGCGCTCCAACCCGTGGCTCGCCGAGCTGCAGCAGGAGAACTTCGTGGAGATCAACACGAAGGACGCGGAGGCCCGGGGCGTCAAGTACTGGGACTACGTCTGGGTGAGCTCGCCCACGGGCGCGCGGATCAAGGTGCGCGCGCTGGTGACGGAGCGGGTCGGCCCCGGCGTCTCGTTCATCCCGTTCCACTTCGCCGGCTGGTGGCAGGGCAAGGACCTGCTCGACAAGTACCCGGACGGGGCGGCGCCGATCGTGCGCGGTGAGGCCGTCAACACGGCCACCACCTACGGCTACGACTCGGTGACGATGATGCAGGAGACGAAGACCACCCTGTGCCAGATCGAGCGCGCGTAGCGCACCGCCACGGATAAGGAGAGACCAAGATGGCCAGAATGAAATTCATCTGTGACGCCGAGCGCTGCATCGAGTGCAACGGCTGCGTGACGGCGTGCAAGAACGAGCACGAGGTGCCCTGGGGCGTGAACCGCCGCCGGCTGGTGACGGTGAACGACGGCAAGCCCGGCGAGCGCTCCATCTCGGTGGCGTGCATGCACTGCACCGACGCGCCGTGCATGGCGGTCTGCCCGGTGGACTGCTTCTACAAGACGGAAGAGGGCATCGTCCTGCACGACAAGGACCTGTGCATCGGCTGCGGCTACTGCTTCTACGCCTGCCCGTTCGGCGCGCCGCAGTTCCCGCAGGCCGGCGCCTTCGGCCTGCGCGGCAAGATGGACAAGTGCACGTTCTGCGCGGGCGGCCCCGAGCAGAACAACACCGCCGAGGAGTACCGCAAGTACGGCCGCAACCGCCTGGCCGAGGGCAAGCTCCCCGCCTGCGCGGAGATGTGCTCCACCAAGGCGCTGCTCGCCGGCGACGCCGAGGTGCTCACGAAGATCTACAAGTTCCGTGTCGTCACCCGCGGCAAGGGCGAGGAGATCTGGGGCTGGTCCATGGCTTACGGCGGCAGCGGCAAGCTCGCCGATCAACCGGGAGGAAAAGCATGAAGAGGCTCGCATCCGCGGCCGCCGTCGCTGGCGGCCGCACTCTGGCTCGGCGGATGCACCGAGGTCGCCCAGGAGCCCGGCAAGTCCTACGCCGGCAAGGAAGACGAGAAGCCCTACGCGGGCGACCAGTTCAAGGGCGACAAGGCGAAGTGGGAGCAGGCGCTCGCCGCTCGAAGCCGAGATGCAGAACGACTACCGGCGCGCGATGGCCGAGAAGAAATAGACCGGGAGAGACGACAATGACCACCAGAATCGCCAGGGGAATCGGCGCGCTCGTGTTGGCGCTGGCCGCATGGCTTCCCGTCGCGGCCGCTGCCCAGCAGCCGGCCGCTCCCGCACAGCAACCCGCCGCCGCGGCCGCGCCGCAGCAGGCGGCATCCGCGCCCGCGCCGGACTGGAACAAGCCGCCGGCGTGGAACGACGTCAGCACCCAGGCGCAGTACGCCTCCGTGCCCGGCCGCGAGACCAACGTGCTCATCCAGGGCGGCGGCCACGAGTGGCGCAAGCTGCGCAACGGCCCGGTCACGTTCTATGGCGGCATCATCCTGCTCATCCCGCTCGCGGTCCTGGTCCTCTTCTACCTCGCCAAGGGCCCGATCAAGATGCACGACCCGCTCACGGGCCGGCTCATCGAGCGCTTCTCGAGCGTGGAGCGGGTGGCGCACTGGACGATGGGGCTTTCCTTCGTCGTGCTGGCGCTCACCGGCATCGTGATCCTCTTCGGCAAGTACATCATCCTGCCGATCGTGGGGCACGCGGCGTTCTCGTCGCTCACGGTGCTCGGGAAGAACCTGCACAACTTCGTGGGGCCGCTCTTCATCTTCGCGCTGGTGATCTTCATCACGCTCTACATCCGCGACAACTTCTTCAAGTCCTACGACGGGGAGTGGTTCGGCAAGTTCGGCGGCATGCTCTCGGGCGAGCACGTTCCCGCGGGCAAGTTCAACGCCGGCGAGAAGTCGCTCTTCTGGCTGCTGGTGGTCGGGCTCTGCTCGGTGATCAGCGTCACGGGCCTCATCCTCAACTTCCCGAACTGGAACCAGGGCCGCGAGGCGATGCAGATCGCGAACCTCATCCACGGCATCTGCGCGATCCTCGCGATGGCGATGGCCTGCTTCCACATCTACCTGGGCACGGTCGGCATGGACGGCGCGCTCGATGCGATGAAGACGGGCTACGTCGACGAGACCTGGGCCCGCGAGCATCACCAGATCTGGTATGACGAAGTGAAGGCGGGCAAGCGTCCCGAGAAGGTCGTTTCGGGCACCGCCCAACCGGCCACGGGAGACTGACCATGAAGACGAGACTCATCGCGCTGGCCCTCGCGGCCGGACTCGGCATCGCGTTCGCGGCCCAGGCGAAGCTGCCTCCGGCGCCGCCCATGGACCCGGCCAAGGCCGAGGCCAAGAAGAAGTCCGACGCCGAGGCGGCCGAGAAGGCCAAGGCGGCCCAGGTCGCCGCCGAGGAAAAGGCGGTCAAGAACTTCCAGGGCAACATGAAGAAGGCGGGCAAGCCGATTCCGAAGCCCACGCCGATCGTGGCCGCCGCTCCGGCGGCGCCGGCCGGCGGCGCCGGCCAAGGCGGGCGCCCCCGCGGCCGCACCCGCCAAGCCGGCGGAAAAAGCCCCGGCGAAGAAGTCATGACGACGAGCGACACGACACTCCCGCTGCTGGCCGCTGGCCGCGTTCGTCGCGGGTTGCGCCTCGATGGGCGGCGCTCCCGGGCCGACGGCGACCGCGAAGCTCGCGCCGACGAAGGGCAACTCCGCGTCCGGGACGATCCATCTTCGAGCAGCGCGGCTCGAAGGTGCTGGTCTCCGGGACCGTGTCGGGGCTCAAGGCCAACGCGGAGCACGGCTTCCACGTGCACGAGAAGGGCGACTGCAGCTCCGGCGACGGCATGAGCGCGGGCGGGCACTTCAATCCGCTCGGCAAGGGCCATGGCCACCTGAGCGAGACCGGCAAGCATGCGGGCGACCTGCCCAACCTGCGCGCCGACGCCTACGGAGTCGCCACCTTCTCGGTCGAGACGGACGGCATCACCATCGGCTCCGGGGCGACGGACATCGTCGGCAAGGGGCTCATCGTCCACCGCGACCCGGACGACTACAAGAGCCAGCCGGTCGGCAATGCCGGTCCCCGGCTCGCCTGCGCGGTGATCGCCAAGGGCTGAGAAGCGGCAGCGTCGAGGCATCGAAGGGCGGCCGCCGGCCGCCCTTTTTCCTTCCGCGGACTACCAGGTGTACCGGACGGTGTAGCGCACGACCGCCTCGCCCTTGGGCGCGATGCGGACGGGGAAGTGGATCGTGCGCGCGTCCTGCTTCTCGAAGTCGTGGGTCTTGCGCGTGACCGACCAGGTCGACCACCGGTAGAGGTTTTCCTTCACGACGACCGTCACCGCCTCGTCGGGCTTCTGGTTGCGGACGCGGACCTCGATCTCCTCCTCGATCCACTTGGCGGAGGTGTCGATCCGGTAGTCGAGCTGCCTGCGCTCGCCCACGACGTCGAAGGCGGAGCCCAGCTTCACCTGCACCGTCTCGTCGCGGGCCGTGTGGTCGATCAGGTCCTCGCCGATGAACTCCAGGCTCGCCGTCCGCCTCGTCGCGCTTCGACACGCGCAGCTTCCCGGCCGGCAGCGGCACGCCCAGCCCGTTGGCCTGCGAGTTCTTCATCCGCAGGTACACGTCCACCTTCCGGTTGGACTGGATGCCGAAGTTGCGGTCCGTCATCGGCGAGCCGTAGAGCGGGGAAGCTGTAGCCCTGGCCGTAGTAGACGAGGGTCTTCTCGCAGCCGACGCCGGCGGCCGTGGGAAAGAGCTCGATCTGCTTGGTGGCGTTCTGCGCGAGCGAGGTCGGCCGGCCCAGCGTGTAGAGGTGGTACTCGAAGAAGGCCTTCTCCTCGAAGCCCTGCGCCTTCATCTCCGCGACGCGACCCAGTGCCGCGGGTGCGGCGGCCGGGTAGGCCCGCGGCTGCGCGCGCTGCACGTCGCCGGCGACGAGCTTGAGCCGCGCGTTCTCGTAGGCGGCGCCGGACTGGTTCACGAGCGTCACCCACGCGGCCACGTCGAGGCGGCACTGCCCCGGCTTCGGCTCCGCGTAGGTGAGGTTGTAGTCGGCCCACCAGGTCATGCCCCCGGTCTGGTAGGCGATGCGCGCGTCGTGCGTGCCGGCCCTGCCGGCATCGATGTCCCAGACGAGCGTCGGCTTGCTGATGAGCCCGCCGGGCAGGCTCGGCAGCGTCACGCCGGAATAGCCGTTCACGATGCGCACGCTCCCGTCGGCGGCCTTCAGCGTGAGCCCGCCCTGGGTGCCGACCAGCGTGCCGGTGAAGGCGCCCACCCCCTGGCCCCGCTGCTGCTCGACGGTGATCTCGCGGTCGAGGTAGCGCGACAGCAGCTTCTGGGTGCTGGTGAGGTCGAACTCGAAGCTCTGCTCGACGACGCGCGTGCCGGACGGGTCCGTGAGCGAGGCGAACGAGACGGTGGTGGGGTCGATGAGCGCCGGCACGTCCGGCACGCGCAGGAGGTTGCGCCCGGCCTTCAGGTCGAACCGCCGGTCCTCGCGGACGAGGGCATAGCCCGGGGACGGTCGCGCCCTCGCCGCCGGAGCGGAAGGTCTGCGGGAGACAGGGTGCCCGGCTGCGCGCTGGAATAGACGGTCACCGTCGTGGCGGCGGGCGAGGGAAGGGCGAGTGCGGCGAGGGTGGCGGCGAGGATCGGGCGGCAGGTGCGGGACACGGGGGTCTCCTCCATCGGGTGTGTACCGAGTTTAACGGCGCGGCGCCGGCAAAGGGGTCAAGCGCCCGCTATACTTCCGGGCATGAGATTCGAAGGCACCGACACCTACGTCGCCGACGACGACCTGAAGATCGCCGTCAACGCGGCGGTCACCCTGCAGCGGCCGCTGCTCATCAAGGGCGAGCCCGGCACCGGCAAGACCATGCTCGCCGAGGAGGTCGCCCGCGCGCTCGGCATGCCGCTCTACCAGTGGCACATCAAGTCGACGACGAAGGCGCAGCAGGGCCTCTACGAGTACGACGCGGTCTCGCGCCTGCGCGACTCCCAGCTCGGCGACGCGCGCGTGCAGGACATCGGCAACTACATCGTGAAGGGCGTGCTCTGGGAGGCCTTCGAGTGCGAGGAGCGGCGGTCGTGCTCGTCGACGAGATCGACAAGGCCGACATCGAGTTCCCCAACGACCTGCTGCGCGAGCTCGACCGCATGGAGTTCCACGTCTACGAGACGCGCCAGACGGTGAAGGCCCGCCACCGGCCGCTGATCCTCATCACCTCCAACAACGAGAAGGAGCTGCCGGACGCGTTCCTGCGCCGCTGCTTCTTCCACTACATCCGCTTCCCGGACAAGGACACGATGCAGGCGATCGTGGACGTGCACTTTCCCGGCATCCGCAAGCAGCTCGTCCAGGCGGCGCTCGAGAGCTTCTTCGGCATCCGCGAGATGCCCGGGCTGCGCAAGAAGCCCTCGACCTCGGAGCTCCTCGACTGGCTGAAGCTCCTCCTCGCGGAGGACATCCCGCCCGAGGCGCTTGCGGAGCGAGGGCCACCAGCAGGCCATTCCCCCGCTCTACGGGGCGCTCCTCAAGAACGAGCAGGACGTCCACCTCTTCGAGCAGCTGCTGTTCCTGCAACGCCGCGGCCGCTAGGGCCCGGCCCGCGATCGGGAGGCGCCATGGCCACGAGGAAGAAGACCGGCCGCGAAGCCGGGACCGCCCGAAGCCCGCCGCGAAGAAGCCGGCGGTGAAGAAGGCCGTCGCGAAGAAGCCGGCGTGAAGAAGCCGGTCGCGAAGAAGCGCCGTCGCGAAGAAGCGCCGTCGCGAAGAAACCGCTCGCGAAGAAGGGCGTTGCGGGCGAGGCCCTGCGGCTGGCGGGCGTCGGCACCGACGCCGTCGCCAGGGCGACGGGCAAGGCCTGGGACCAGTGGCTCGCCATCCTCGACAAGGCCGGGGCCGTCGCGATGCCCCACAAGGCGATCGCGGCGATGCTCGCGGACAAGTACGGCGTGCCCCCGTGGTGGAGCCAGATGGTCACCGTGGGCTACGAGCAGGCGCGCGGGCTGCGCGAGGCGCACCAGAAGAGCGACGGGTTCGCGGCCAGCGCCTCGCGCACGCTGCAGGCCGCGCTCGATCGCGTCTACGGGGCCTGGACGGACCCGAAGCTGCGCGCCCTGTGGCTCGGCGACGCGCCCGTCGAGGTCAAGCGCGCCACCGACGGCAAGTCGATGCGCATCGCGTGGACGGCGGGCGGCTCCCGCGTCGACGTGAACTTCTACCCCGCGGGCGAGGGCAAGAGCCGGGTGCAGGTCGAGCACGGCAAGCTCGCCGACGCGCAGGCGCGCGACCGAAGCAGAAGACCTTCTGGGGCGGCGCGCTCGACCGGCTGAAGGCGATGCTGGAAAAGGCGGCCTAGCCCGCGCCGTGCTGATCGACTTCTTCTTCACCGTCCGCAAGGCGGGCGTGCCCGCGAGCGTGAAGGAGTTCCTCACGCTCCTCGAGGCGATGCGGGCGGGCGTGGTGACGGGGAGCGTGGACGACTTCTACGTGCTCGCGCGCGCCGCGCTCGTGAAGGACGAGGCCTACTTCGACCGCTTCGACCTCGCCTTCTCGGCCTACTTCAAGGGCGTGGGCGCCGTCCCCGACGAGCTGGTGAAGGACATTCCCGCGGAGTGGCTGCGCAAGCTCGCGGAGCGCACGCTCTCCGAGGAGGAGAAGCGCCTGGTCGAGGCGCTCGGCGGGTGGGACAAGCTCATGGAAACCCTTCGCCAGCGGCTCGAGGAGCAGAAGGGGCGCCACCAGGGCGGCTCCAAGTGGATCGGCACGGCCGGCACCTCGCCCTTCGGCGCCTACGGCTACAACCCGGAGGGCGTGCGCATCGGGCAGGACCGCTCGCGCAACCGCCGTGCCGTGAAGGTCTGGGACCAGCGCGAGTTCCGCGACTACGACACGGACCGCGAGCTGGGCGTGCGCAACATCAAGCTGGCGCTGCGGCGGCTGCGCCGCTTCGCGCGCACGGGCGCGCCGGAGGTGCTGGACCTGCCCGACACCATCCGCTCGACCGCGCGCAACGCCGGCTGGCTGGACCTGAAGATCGTCCCCGAGCTGCACAACGCCGTGAAGGTGCTCCTCTTCCTCGACGTCGGCGGCTCCATGGACGACCACATCCTGATGGTGGAGGAGCTCTTCAGCGCCGCCCGCACCGAGTTCAAGAACCTCGAGCACTACTACTTCCACAACTGCGTCTACGAGTCGGTGTGGAAGGACAACCACCGCCGCAACCGCGAGCGGATCCCGACCGTCGACCTGATGCGCAAGTACGGCCACGACTACAAGGTGATCTTCGTGGGGGACGCGGCGATGAGCCCCTACGAGCTCGAGCAGCCCGGCGGCAGCGTCGAGCACTGGAACGACGAGGCGGGGCGGGTGTGGCTGGAGCGGATGCTGCGCGCCTGGCCGCGCGCGGCCTGGCTCAACCCCGTGCCGGAGGAGCACTGGAACTGGACCGTCTCGACGGAGAACATCCGCCGCATCCTCGACGGGCGCATGTACCCGGTGACCCTCTCCGGGCTCGAGGGCGCGATGAAGTCCCTGTCCTGACGATGTCAGTTCCGGTGGCTTCGGTGGGCGGGGTGGCGACATCGAGGCGATGCACCGCGAACCGGGCCCATCCTCCAAGTTCCAGACTGTCTCTGCGGCCTCGTCCGATCGGCCGCGTCTCGTGCACTGTCGATCTTCTCCGCGGGAGTGACGGCCCTCTCGCGGTGCATCGCCTCGATGTCGCGTCGTAGGGGTGCGTCGAGGCTTCATGAGCGTCTGACCGATGAGGGCCGTCGCCATCCGGGCGCTTCGACCCGCAATCGATTCGCCGGCGTCTGCCGTTCGCGACAACAGGAGCCGTTCGCCGGGGATCGTAGGGTGCCGGGAGGGCTGTCACCGCCGTGGAGAAGATCGACAGTGCACGAGACGCGAGCCGATCGGACGAGGCCGCAGAGACAGTCTGAAGCTTGGCGCACGAGCCCCTCCCGGACACCCTACGATCCTCGGCGAGCGGCGTCAGACGCGCACGAATCGGCGAACGCCGCCTTCCTCGATGCGGCGCAGCTTGCCCTCGGCGTGCAGGTAGTGCAGGTGCGCGATGGCCTCGCCCATGGCGAACCCCATCTGGTGCTCGTCGAGCTTGCGCCGGAAGAGCACCGGCAGGACGTCGAACGCGCTGACGGGGTTCTCGCAGGCCTCGGCGAGCTTCTCCAGCCGCTCGGCGTGGTGCGCGCCCAGCTGGATGATCCGCCCGTGCAGGCCTTCGAAGACGCGGTCGTGCGAGGGCAGCACGCGCACCGAGCCGGGGATGTCGGCGAAGCGGCCGAACGAGTCGAGGTAGAGCCGCAGCGGGTTGGCCTCCGGCTGGTTCCCCCACACGCCGACGTTCGTGGTGATGCGCGGCAGGACCTGGTCGCCCGAGATGAGGAGGCCCAGGGACGCGCAGTAGAGCGCGGCGTGCTCGGGCGCGTGGCCGAAGACGCAGATCACGCGCCAGTCGTGGCCGCCGATCGTGAGCGTGTCGCCGTGCAGGATGCGGCGGTAGTGCTTCGGCAGTTCCGGCACGCCGCGGCGGTAGAAGTTGCCGGTGCGGACCTTCTCGGGGATCGAGGAGACGTCGAGCCCGTTCAGGCCGAAGAAGGCGATGCCCGTGGCGCGGTCGAAGCCGGCCGTGTCGTCGCGCGCCGCGTGGGCCGACAGGAATTCGGAGGTCGTCATCCACACCGGCGCCCCGGTGCGGGCCTCGAGCCACGCCGCGCTGCCCACGTGGTCGGGGTGGTAGTGGGTCACCACGATGCGCTTCACCGGGCGCCCGCCCATCGCGCCCGCCAGGAGCTTCTCCCAGAGCGTCCACGTGGCCTCCACGCCGAGCCCCGTGTCGACGACCGTCCAGCCGTCGCCGTCCTCGAGGAGCCACAGGTTGATGTGGTCCAGCGCGAAGGGCAGCGGCATGCGGATCCACCACACGCCCGGGGCGACGCACAGCGCCTCGCCGGGCGCGGGGAGGGTGTCTTCGAAGGGATAGCGGACCGCGTGCTTGTCGGTCATGGCGGGGCTGCCGGCGCGGGGGCCGGGGCGCGGGCTACTTGGTGGTGAAGACGAACACGCCGTCCCAGTTCGCGGGCGGCGGGGTCTTCCGGAAATGCGCGACGCGCTCGAGGTAGAGCTTGTAGAGCTTGGACTCCGGCGCCGCGTAGGCGAGGTTCTTCAGGAGCTTCTCGGCGTCGTCCCAGCGCTGCGCGCGGTACGCCTCGACCGCCTTGTGGAAGCGGTCCATCTCCTGGAGCGTCTCCTGGCCGACCTCGCCCTGCCTGCCCATCGGCTCGAAGATGGCGACGCCCTCGTGCTTGCCCTTCACGCGCACCTTGTCGATCTCGCGGTACACGAAGCCCGGCGCCGCGCGGACGATGTTCTCCGTGACCAGGATGCCCACGCCGTATTCCTTCGTGAGGCCCTCGAGGCGCGAGGCGAGGTTCACCGCGTCGCCCATCACCGTGTACGAGCGCCGGAACTTCGATCCCATGTCGCCGACGCTCATCGTGCCGCAGTTGAGGCCGACGCCGATGTGCAGGGGCGGCCAGCCGCGCTTCGCGAAGGGGGCGTCCAGCTCGCGCAGCCCCTTCTGCATGGCGATGCCGGTCTCCAGGGCGTGGGTGGCGTGGTCGGCGTCCGTGAGCGGCGCCCCCCAGAAGGCCATGATCGCGTCCCCGATGTACTTGTCGATCGTGCCGCGCTTGGCCTGCACGTGCTCGGTCATCGCGGTGAGGTAGGTGTTCATCAGGTCCTTGAGGCCCTCCGGCGTGAGGCCCTCCGAGATCGAGGTGAAGTCGCGCACGTCGGAGAAGAGCACGGTCATCTCCCGGCTCTCGCCCTTCATCGAGTACTCGCCGGGGTTCTTCGACATCTCGGCCACCAGTTCCTTCGGCACGTAGGTGCCGAAGAGCCCGGTGATGAGGCGGCGCGAGCGCGCTTCCGAGAAGAAGCCGTAGACCATGTTCATGAAGTAGAGCAGCACCAGCATCATCAGCGGCGAGGCGATGGGCACGACCCAGTTCCTCGACTGCCACATGAAGAGGTTGGCGGCGATGAGGAGCACGAAGAGGATGCCCACGACCGCCGTGGACCACACGGCCGACAGCCGGGGCAGCACGATGGCGAGCGGGATGCCCACGACGCAGAGCACGACCACCATGAGGCCGATCACTTCCGGCGGGCGGTTCTTGATGCTGCCGTCGAGGATGCCGGACACGAGCGAGGCGTGGACCTCGACCCCGGCAAGGTCCTCCTGCACGGGGGTCGCGCGCAGGTCGACGAGTCCCTGGGCCGAAGTGCCGACGATGATGATCTTGTCCTTGAGTTCGTCGGCCGGGAGCGTGCCGCGGATCACGTCGGTCGCGGAGACGTAGCGGAAGCCGCCCGTCGCCCGGTAGGGAACCATCGCGGACATCGCGTCGTCGAGGGGGATCTGCACCTCGCCGATCCGGATGGATCGCATCCAGCCCTCGAGGCCGCCGGGGATCTTGCGCGGCTCGTCGAGGACGAGCCTCACGGGGGCATTGCCGAGGTAGGTGCGCGCCACGCCGAGCGACAGCGCTTCGTAGAACCCGTCCTTGTAGCGCATGAGCATGGGCACGCGCCGCGTGATCCCGTCGATGTCGAGCGCCGGGTAGAAGTGGCCCGCCGCCGTGGCCGCCTGCTGGATGATGTCGACGTTTCCGCTGTAGCCGGTCGACGTCCAGTACTTGTACTGGACGTCGCCGAGCGCCTTCACGTCGAGAATCGGCGGCGGCAGGACGCCGGCGATGTCCTCCTTGCCGCCCATCGCCACGCCGAGGACCACGGGCCACTTGGCGATCTCGTCGGCGAACACCCGGTCGTAGTCGAGGGAGGCGCGCGTGCGCTTGAGGAATGCCTGGTATTCCGCGTTGTCCTTGAGCTCGCCCCGGGCCAGCTCCTCGAAGATGGGCAGCCCGGAGCTCGTGTCCCGTTCGGGGAACGCGATGTCGAAGCCCACCACCCGGACCTGGTAGCGCTCGAAGAGCTGGTGGATCATGGTCGCGAGCTTGTTGCGCGGCCACGGGAACCGCCCTTCGGCGTTCAGGCTCTTCTCGTCGATGTCGAGGATGACCACGCGCGTGTCGCGGGTCTTGGGCAGGAAGAGGCGGATCCTCGTGTCGTACGCCCACAGCTCCAGCTGCTGCAGGACCCGGAGCTCCTTGATTTGCCCTTCGTGGAGGACGCAGGCGAGCACCACCGCGATCCCGATGGCGCCGCGGATGAAGTCGTTCAGGGTGAACCTGGGGATCCAGCGGGCGTTCAGGGCCACGTTCTCTCGCTCTTGTTGTCCGTCGGGGTGCCTGCCGCAGTCGCGAAATGATACACCGCCCGGACCCGGGAAAGCCGGTCCCCGGCCCGGGCGTCAGGGGGGCCGGGGGCCCAGCCAGCGGCGCATCCTGGCGGCCAGCCGTTCCGGCAGCGTGGCCAGGGCGGCGGTGGCCCGCTCGCGGCATTCGCGGGGGGGGTCCGCCGCGATGAATTCGCGGACGCGAGGCTGGAACTCCGGGTAACGGGTGTCGATGATGGCCTGGGCCCGGTTGCGGATCTCCTGGGCCCCGCCGCCGAAGGAGACCTCGCCCTGGTGGAAGACGAACGCGTCGGCCGCGAGGAGGTGGCGCCACCCCAGGCGGGCGGCCCGCATGCAGAAGTCGACCTCCTCCCCGTAGCCGCGCCCGAAGGCCTCCTCGTCGAACGGGCCGACCTCGTCGAGGCAGCGCCGCGCGATGAACATGCAGAAGCCGACCGCGGTCGGGATCTCGACCGACCTCCCCGCGTTGGCGCGGGCGAACGCGGCGTCGAGGCGGGCGGCGGTGGTTCCCGGGGGAAGCGGGTTCGACTGGGCGAAGACGGGGTAGCTGCAGATCGTCGCGTTGTTGGAGAACGGGGTCACGGTGCCCGCCCTCGGGTCGCGGGCGGCGCAGGCCGCGATCCGGTCCAGCCAGTCGCCCGAGACCTCGGTATCGCTGTTCAGGAGCACGACGTCGCGGTCGGGATGCAGGCGCATGCCCTCGTTCACGGAGGCCACGAAGCCGGCATTGGCGGCGTGGGCGCGAAGGGTGATCCGGCCCTCGTCCGCGAGGCCGCGAAGCCAGGCCGAGAGGGCCGGCTCCGGGCTCTCGTCGTCGATCACCACGATCTCGTGCGGCACGCGCACGCGCGCGCCGAGGACGCTCTCGAGGCAGCGGCGGGTTTCGGCGATCCCGCGGTAGACGGGGATGATGACGTCGATCAAGGCCGGGGAGGGGAGGCGCAATCCGCAATTCTAGCGGAGTCCCGCGGCGCCCCGGCCGGCGCCGGGTCCGGCCGGGAAAGGGTGTAACGAGGGGCGTTACAGGCCCGAGGGGCGATCCTGCGGCGGCCGGGACGGAGGGCGGACGGGTTTGATCGCCCTTGACGGGCGTCAACTTTGCCCCTCCCGATCCGGCTCAAAGTAGGCCCGTCGCCGCCCCGTCCGCGGGCGCGAGGAGGATTGGCATGGATTCCACCCAAGATGTCATCGCCGGCGTCGGCCTGGCCGACCGCCCGCGCAAGAGCCGCTGGCCCGCACGCATGGACCTGGCGCAGAGCCTCAGCGGCCTCGTCGCTGGGCCTCTTCATGTGGGGCCACATGTTCTTCGTCTCGTCGATCCTGCTCGGCAAGGACGCGATGTGGACGATCACCAAGCTCTTCGAGGGCTACTTCTTCTTCGGGAAGGCCTACCCGGGGATCGTCTCGGTGATCGTGGCGGCGATCTTCGCGCTGGTCATCGTCCACGCCTTCCTCGCGATGCGGAAGTTCCCGGCCAACTACCAGCAGTACCGGACCTTCATGGGCCACCGGAAGCTCATGGCGCACGAGGACACGACGCTCTGGTGGGTGCAGGCGGTCACCGGGTTCCTCCTCTTCTTCCTCGCCGCCGTGCACCTCTACCAGATGATGATGCACCCCGGCGACATCGGCCCCTACGAGTCCGCCGACCGCGTCTGGTCCGGCGCGCTGGTGGCCCCTCTACCTCGTGGCGCTCTTCGCGGTCGAGCTGCACGGCGGCATCGGCCTGTACCGGCTCTGCGTGAAGTGGGGCTGGCTCGAGGGCAAGGACGCCAACGCCAGCCGCAAGCGCCTGAAGACCCTCAAGTGGGCGCTGACCGTGTTCTTCATGGTGCTGGGCCTCGCCACGCTCGGCGCCTACATGAAGATCGGCTACGAGCATCCGTGACCGCGTGGGCGAGCGCTACACGCCCTCGTGGGTGGTCCCGAACCCGATGGAGAAGGCCAAATGAAGATCGTCTATACCGACGTGCTGGTCATCGGCGGCGGCCTCGCGGGGCTGCGCCTCGCCATCGGCGCCAAGCGGCGCGGCCACGACGCGCTCATCCTGTCGCTCGTGCCGGCCAAGCGCTCGCACTCCAAGGCCGCCCAGGGCGGCATGCAGGCCTCCCTGGGGAACGTGATCAAGGGGCAGGGCGACACCGAGGACATCCACTTCGAGGACACGGTGCGCGGCTCCGACTGGGGCGCCGACCAGGAGGTGGTGCGGATGTTCGTGAACACGGCGCCCAAGGCGGTCCGCGAGCTGGCGGCGTGGGGCGTGCCGTGGAGCCGCGTGAGGAAGGGCGACCGCGACGTCATCATGAACGGCCAGAAGGTGACCATCACGGAACGCGACGAGGCGCACGGGCTGATCGCCCAGCGCGACTTCGGCGGCACGAAGAAGTGGCGAACCTGCTACGCGGCCGACGGAACGGGCCACGCCATGATCAACACCGTGGCCGACCAGGCGATCGCCGACTCCATTCCCGTGCACGAGCGCAAGGAGGCCCTGGCGCTCATCCACGACGGCAGCCGCTGCTATGGCGCGGTCGTGCGCGACCTCATCACCGGCGAGATCACCGCATACGTCGCGACCGCCACCGCGGTCTGCACGGGCGGCGCCGGCCGCGTCTACCGCACGACGACCAACGCCGTGATCTGCGAGGGCATCGGCCACGCGCTCGCGCTCGAGACCGGGGTCTCGGCGCTGGGCAACATGGAGGCGGTCCAGTTCCACCCGACGGGCATCTTCCCGGCCGGCATCCTCGTGACCGAGGGCTGCCGCGGCGACGGCGGGCTCCTCAAGGACGTCGACGGCCACCGCTTCATGCCGGACTACGAGCCGGAGAAGAAGGAACTCGCCTCGCGCGACGTGGTGTCGCGCCGGATGGAGGAGCACATCAAGAAGGGCAAGGGGGTCCAGTCGCGCTTCGGCGAGCACATCTGGCTCGACATCACGCTGCTGGGCGAGAAGCACATCCACACCAACCTGCGGGAGGTGTGGGACATCTGCCACTACTTCATGGGCGTCGACCCGGTGAAGGACATGATTCCGGTCCGGCCGGCCCAGCACTACACGATGGGCGGCGTGCGCACCGACCCGACCGGCCAGAGCCCGACGCTGAAAGGGCTCTTCTCGGCGGGCGAGGCGGCCTGCTGGGACATGCACGGCTTCAACCGGCTGGGCGGCAACTCCGTGGCGGAGACCGTGGTCGCCGGCATGATCGTGGGCGAAACCGTCGCGGACTATTGCGACAAGCCTCGCCAACACGCCGACCGTGCCGCTGGGACTCGTGCGCGAGTTCGTGGAACGCGAGCAGGCGAAGCTCGAGGCGTTCACGAAGGGCGGCGGCACCGAGGACGCCTCCGCTGATCAAGGGCGAGATGCAGGACCTCATGACCGCCAACGTGGGCATCTTCCGCACCGGCAAGGAGCTCGAGGAGGCGGTGGACAAGCTGCAGAAGCTGCTCGTGCGCAGCCGGAGGATCGGCCTGCGCTCGCCGTCGCTGGGGGCGAACCCGGAGCTGGTGACCGCCTACCGCGTCCAGCGCATGCTCAAGATCGCGCTCACGATCGCCTACGGCGCATCGGTGCGCACGGAGAGCCGCGGCGCGCATTTCCGCTCCGACTTCCCGCGCCGCAACGACGCCGAGTGGCTCAAGCGCACGCTCGCCACCTGGAAGGGCGATTCCGACACGCTCCCCACGCTCGGCTACGAGGCGCTCGACGTGACGCGGATGGAGCTGCCGCCCGGCTGGCGCGGCTACGGCGCGAAGGACTACATCGACCATCCGGACACGCCCGAGCGCCAGAAGGCGGTGGAGGCCATCCGGGCGCAGTACGCCAGCGATCGCTTCGCGATGCAGAAGGCGCTGATGCCCTACGAGCACCTGCTCCCCCCGGTCCTGCGCGGCCGCAACGAACGCATCGACGAGCGCTTCTAGAGGACACGATTCCCATGGCCGAGACCAACAACAGCCACCGCAAGATCCGGATCCACGCCCTTCGCTACAACCCGGCGAAGGCGGACGACGAGCCCCGCATCCAGACCTACGAGCTGGAGGAGGCGCCGGGCATGACGCTCTTCATCGCGCTGTCCGAGATCCGCGAGAAGCAGGACCCGTCCCTGCAGTTCGATTTCGTCTGCCGCGCGGGCATCTGCGGCAGCTGCGGGATGATGATCAACGGCCGTCCCGGCCTCGCCTGCCGCACCGTCACGAAGGACCTCGGCGAGGACATCTCGCTGGCGCCCCTGCCGGTCTTCGAGCTGATCGGCGACCTCTCGGTCAACTCCGGCAAGTGGATGCGCGGCATGAGCGAGAAGCTCGAGACCTGGGTGCACTCGATGGAGAGCTCCCCGGACTTCAAGCGCATCGAGGAGGCGATGGACCCCGCGCTCGCGGAGGCCGTCTACGAGCTCGACCGCTGCATCGAGTGCGGCTGCTGCGTGGCGAGCTGCGGGACGGCCCGGATGCGCGAGGACTTCGTGGGCGCCGTGGGGCTCAACAAGATCGCCCGCTTCCGCCTGGACCCGCGCGACAAGCGCACCGACGCGGACTTCTACGAGCTGGTGGGCGACGACAACGGCGTCTTCGGCTGCATGTCGCTGCTCGCCTGCCACGACGTCTGCCCGAAGAGCCTGCCGCTGCAGACGCAGATCGCCTTCCTGCGCCGCAAGATGGTGGTGCAGGGCACCCGGGGCTGACCGGGTTCACGACAACAACAGGAGGAGAATGATGAAGAAGGCACTCGCATTCGCATTGCTCGCCGGGTTCGCCGTTTCGGCGGGCGCGCAGGAGCTCACGTGGCGCAAGGACGTCGCGCCGATCATCAAGAAGGGCTGCGCGGAATGCCACGGCGTCGAGGCGCCGGAGTTCGGCGACTGGATGCTCCTGCCGGACGCCAAGCGCAAGAAGGAAGGCCCGCGCATGGACACCTACACGACCTTCATGAACTACGTCGTGTGGCCCGCCACGGGGGCCGTGATGCGCCGGCTGGACGACGGTGCTTCGGGCGGCGGAAAGCCGGGCAACATGTACAAGTACCTCGGCGACAACGACGCGAGCGCGCGAGCGAACTTGAAGACCATCAAGGCCTGGCTGGGCGACGGCGCCTGGAACCTCAACCGGTTCGAGGCCCGGGGGAACGTGCCCGGCGTGACCAAGGAACAGCTCGAGAAGGTGAAGGCGAAGTACTAGCGCCGGCCGCGCGCCGTCGGCGCGGACTGGCTTCAAGCGATGCGGCGGCCCCGAGCAGTGGCCGCCGCTTCGCTTTTGCGGGGGCGTTCGCGGGACATGGCGGCCCGCGCATGGGACCAAAGGCGTAAGGGCAAGTCGTTCGCGATTGAGTGGGGTCAAGGGTCCGGGGTACGTCCGCCGGACAATTGACACTGAATCCGCGCAGGCGGCAACGCAATATGAAGGAGCGATCCATGGCACGCATCGAGAAGGATTTCCTGGGCGAGAAGCAGCTTCCCGACGACGCCTACTACGGCGTCCAGACCCTTCGCGGGAAGGAGAACTTCCACATCACCGGCATCCCGATGTCGACGGAGCCGTACTTCGTGAAGGCGTTCGGCTACGCGAAGAAGGCCGCGGCGATGGCCAACCGCGACCTCGGCGTGCTCGACAAGAAGGTCGCCGAGGCGATCATCTACGCATGCGACCGCCTCATCGCCGGCGAGTTCCGGGACCAGTTCGTCACCGACTTCATCCAGGGCGGGGCGGGCACCTCGACCAACATGAACGCGAACGAGGTGATCGCGAACCTCGCGCTCGAGAAGCTGGGCCACAAGAAGGGCGAGTACCAGTTCGTGAACCCGAACGACCACGTGAACTTCGGGCAGAGCACGAACGACATGTACCCCACCGCCTTCCGCCTGGCGCTCATCCTGCGGCTCGCGACCTACATGGAGGCGCTCACGAAGCTCCAGCAGGCGTTCTTCGCCAAGGCGAAGGAGTTCGACCGCGTGCTGAAGATGGGCCGCACGCACCTCCAGGACGCGGTGCCCATGTCGCTCGGCCAGGAATTCCACGGCTGGGGCACGACGATCGGCGAGGAGGTCCAGCGGATCGCCGAGGTCCGCCAGTTCCTGCACGAGATCAACCTCGGGGCCACGGCCATCGGCACGACGGTGACGGCGGCGCCGGGCTACCCCGAGCTCGCGACGAAGTACCTGTCGGAAATCACCGGCACGAAGTTCATCCTCGCCGGCGACCTCGTGGAGGCGACGTCGGACACCGGCGCCTACGTGCTGCTCTCCGGCGTCCTCAAGCGCACCTCGTCCAAGCTCACCAAGATCTGCAACGACATCCGGCTCCTCGCCTCGGGCCCGCGCTGCGGGCTTCAACGAGATCAAGCTGCCGCAGATGCAGCCGGGCTCCTCGATCATGCCCGGGAAGGTGAACCCGGTGATCCCCGAGGTCGTGAACCAGACGGGATTCCTCGTGATCGGCCTGGACCTCACGGTGACGCTCGCCGCCTCCGCCGGGCAGCTGCAGCTGAACGTCATGGAGCCGGTCATCACCTTCGCGCTCTTCACCTCGATCTCGACCATGGAGAACGCGGTGAACAGCCTGCGCGTGAACTGCATCGACGGCATCACCGCGAATGCCGACCGCACGCGCGACATGGTGCTCAACTCGCTGGGCATCGTCACGGTGCTCAAGCCCTCGCTCGGCTACAAGCAGTGCGCGGAGATCGCGCGCGAGGGCTACGAGACGGGCAAGAGCCTGCACGACATCGTGGTGCTGGAGAAGAAGCTCCTCACGCAGGAGAAGTGGGACGAGGTCTTCTCGTTCGAGAACCTGATCGCCCCGAAGTTCGAGCAGTAGCCGGCCGCGCAACGGCATCCCCGGGAGAACCTTCATGACACTGTCGATCTTCATGCAATTCGTCGTCGTGCTCGCGGCCATCTGGATGGGCTCGCGTTACAGCGGCGTGGGCCTGGGCCTGTGGGGCGCGGTCGGCCTCCTCGTCCTGGTCGTCGCGTTCGGGGTGAGCCCCACGTCGCCCCCCGTCGACGTGATGCTCATCATCCTGGCGGTGATCATGGCCGCCTCCGTGATGGAGGCGGCCGGCGGCATCGACTTCCTCGTCCGCGTCGCGGAACGGATCATCCGGGCCAATCCCGAAGTACGTGACCATCGTGGCGCCGCTCACCACGTGGACGTTCACCTTCGTCGCCGGCACCGGCCACATCGTCTACCCGCTGCTGCCGGTGATCTACGAGACCGCGCACCAGAACGGCATCCGGCCCGAGCGGCCGATGGCCGTCGCGACGATCGCCTCGCAGCAGGCGATCACCGCAAGCCCCGTCGCCGCGGCGACGGCCGCCATGATCGGGCTCTTCTCGGAGAAGGGCCTCGCCGCAGTGGGGCCTGCCCGAGATCATGATGGTGTGCGTGCCGGCCACGCTCACCGGCGTGGTCGCGGCCGCGATCGTGTCGATGTTCATCGGCAAGGACCTGAAGGACGACCCCGAGTACCAGGCGCGCCTCAAGGCCGGGCAGATCCCCGCGCCCGTGAATGCCGCCAACCGCCCGCCGCTCAAGTCCACCGCGAAGCTCTCCGCCTTCGTCTTCCTGGCTGGCGTGGCGCTCGTCGTGCTGTTCGGCTTCTTCCCCGCATTGCGCACGCTCCCGGGCGCCAAGAGCGCGCTCGGCATGCCGATCGTGATCGAGATCCTGATGATGTCGGTCGCGGCGACCTTGCTCCTCGTCACCAAGGTGAACGTCGACGACGTTCCCAAGACGCCGACGCTGCGCGCCGGGGTCGTGGCCGTGATCGGGATCTTCGGGCTCGCCTGGCTGGGCGACAGCTTCATCGCGGCCCACAAGGACGTGATCGTGTCGGCCATCGGCGACATGGCGAAGGCCGCGCCCTGGACGTTCGCCTTCGGCCTCTTCGGCGCTTCCGTGCTCCTCTACAGCCAGGCGGCGACGACGCGGGCCCTCATGCCGCTGGGCATGGCGCTCGGCATCCCGCCGCAGTTCCTCATCGCGATGTTCCCGTCGGTCAACGGCTACTTCTTCATCCCGACCTACGGCTCGCTCATCGCGGCCATCAACTTCGACCTTTCCGGGACGACGAGGATCGGCAAGTACGTCCTCAACCATTCGTTCATGATCCCGGGGATCGTCGCGACGTCCGTCGCGGTGTTCACGGGGCTCGTGCTGGCGAAGATGATGTTCTGAACACGGGCGCCGCAGGGCGCCCCGGAAGGCAGTGGCGGCGGCGGGACCGAACCTGGCGCCGGAGTAACGCAATGCGGATGCGCAGACCCTTGCCGTGAACGCCCTCGTCCTCGTGCGCCGCGCCGGCCTCGTGGCCGGGCCGCTGCTCGCCGCTGGCCTGCTTCCTGCTGCTCCCGGAGCCTACGCGACCGGGCCGGACGCGGCCGCAGTTCACGGTGGCCGGCCGCGCCACGGCTCGCCATGGTGGCCTGGATGGCCACGTGGTGGATGACCGAGGCGGTCGACATCGAGGTCACGGCGCTCCTGCCCCTCGCGATCTTTCCCCTGCTCGGCATCACCTCGATCGCGAAGGCCGCGGCGCCCTACGCGTCGGACGTGATCTACCTCTTCATGGGCGGCTTCATCCTCGGGCTCGCCATCGAGCGCTGGGGGCTGGACCGGAGGATCGCCTTCGTCACCCTTCGGCTCACCGGCACGCGCCCGGGCGCGATGGTCGCGGGCTTCATGGTCGCCACCGCGTTCCTGAGCATGTGGATCTCGAACACCGCGTGCGCGGCGATGATGGTGCCCATCGCCGTGAGCGTGATCGACCTCGTGGTGCGCTCGCGGACGGGCAAGGGGCTGCGGGAATCCGGCGGCATCCCGCAGGACCTCGTGGCGGAGCGCAACTTCGCCATCAGCCTCCTGCTGGCGGTGGCGTACGCCGCATCCATCGGCGGCATCGCGACCATCATCGGCACGCCCCCCAACGGCATCGCCTCGCGCTTCATCACGCAGACCTACGGGACGGAAGTGACCTTCCTCGACTGGATGGCCTTCGGGCTGCCCTTCACGGCGGTGTTCCTGCCGCTCGCCTGGCTCATCCTCACGCGCCTGCTGTTCCCGGTGTCCTTCGGCGAGGTCGCGGGCGGGCGCGAGATGATCGCCGCCGAGTACGCGAAGCTCGGGCCCCTGGGGCGCGGCGAGAAGGTGACGCTCGCGGTGTTCGCGGGGGCGGCGTTCTTCTGGATCTTCGGCGCCCTGCTGCGCGACCTGCGGGTCGCGGGGCTTCGACCGTTCGAGGGGCTCACGGACACCGGCGTCGCGATGGTCGCGGCGCTCGCCCTGTTCCTGCTTCCCGTCGACCGGGAGAAGGGCATCCGGGCCATGGACTGGGCGACCGCGGTGAAGATGCCCTGGGGCGTGCTGATCCTGTTCGGCGGGGGCCTGAGCCTCGCCGCGGCGGTGGAGGCGAACGGCGTGTCGGCGTTCATCGGCCAATCCGCGCGCGGCCTCGCGGTGCTGCCGCCCTTCGTGCTCCTGCTCGCGGTGGTGGCGATGACGGTGTTCCTCTCCGAGGTCACCTCGAACACGGCGCAGGTCGCGACGATGACGCCGGTGCTCGCGGCCATGGCGCCGGCCCTGGGACTCGACCCGAAGTCGCTGGTCGTCGTGTGCGCGATCGCCGCCAGCAGCGCCTACATGATGCCGGTGGGCACGCCGCCCAACGCGATCGTGTTCGGCACGGGGCTCATCCGCATGCCGCAGATGGTGAGGGCGGGCTTCGTGCTGAACATCGCGGGCATCCTCGTGATCGCCGCACTCGGGTGGTGGCTCATCCCGCACGTCGTGTCCGGGCGCCTGTGACCGCCTTTGCGGCATTTTCGTAGGACCAAAGGCCGACGCGCGACGCGTTTCGGCTTGCGGATGGTCAAGAGAGGGGGGTATGCGGCCCGGATAATTGCCGTAACCCCTTGATCATCCTGCCTTTCGGCGGAGAAAGTGATTCCTCCATGGAACTGACCCTGCAACTCGTCATCATCCTCGTCTGCCTGTTCTACGGCGCCCGCAAGGGCGGCGTAGCGCTGGGCCTGCTCGGCGGCATCGGCATGGTCCTCATGGTGTTCGCGTTCAAGCTGCCGCCGGGCAAGCCGCCGGTCGACGTCATGCTCACCATCATCGCGGTCGTGGCGGCGTCCGCCACGCTCCAGGCCTCGGGCGGCCTCGACGTGATGCTGCAGCAGGCCGAGAAGCTGCTGCGCCGCAACCCGAAGTACGTGTCGATCATCGCGCCCTTCACGACCTGCACCCTCACGATCCTCTGCGGCACCGGGCACGTGGTCTACACGATGCTGCCGATCATCTACGACGTGGCGATCAAGAACGGCATCCGGCCCGAGCGGCCGATGGCGGCCTCGTCGATCGCGAGCCAGATGGGCATCATCGCGAGCCCGGTCTCCGTCGCGGTGGTGTCCCTGGTCGCTTTCCTCGCGAAGGCGCCGGGCGGCGAACGGTTCGACTTCGTGACGCTGCTGTCGGTCACGATCCCCTCGACGCTGCTCGGCGTCCTGATGATCGGCATCTTCAGCTGGTTCCGCGGCAAGGATCTCGACAAGGACGAGGAGTTCCAGGCGCGCATCGCCGACCCGGAGATGAAGAAGTACGTCTACGGCGAATCGAAGTCGCTCATGGGCGTCACGCTCTCCGGCTCCCAGTGGACGGCCATGTGGATCTTCCTGGGCGCGATCGTGGTGGTGGCCCTCCTCGGGGCGGTGACCTCGCTTCGCCCGCTGGTGGGCGGCAAGCCCCTGTCGATGGTGCTGACCATCCAGATGTTCATGCTCCTGGCCGGCGCCCTCATCATCATCTTCACGAAGACGAACCCCGGGGATATCGGCAAGAACGAGGTGTTCCGCGCCGGCATGATCGCCGTGGTCGCCGTGTTCGGCGTGGCCTGGATGGCCGATACCGTGTTCGAGGCCAACCTGCCGGCGGTGAAGGCGGCGCTCTCGGAAATGGTGAAGACGCAGCCGTGGACTTATGCGATCGCGCTGCTGGTGGTCTCCAAGCTCGTGAACTCGCAGGCGGCCGCCATCAGCGCGATGGTGCCCGTGGGGCTGGCGATCGGCGTGCCGCCGGGCTACGTGGTCGCGTACGCGGCCGCATGCTACGGGTACTACATCCTGCCGACCTACCCCAGCGACCTCGCGGCGATCCAGTTCGACCGGTCGGGCACCACGCGCATCGGGAAGTACGTGATCAACCACAGCTTCATCCTTCCCGGCCTGATCGGGGTGACCACGTCCTGCATCTTCGGTACCTGATTGCTTCGGCCAGAGGCATGGTGTGAAGGTTCGCGCGGGCACCTAGCCGCGGTCGCAGCGCAAGCGGATCGCCCGCGAGGCTTCACGGCCTGGCGGGCGATTCACATTGCAGGTCGCAGCGATGGCGCCGACGGCCGGCGGATTGCGTTGGACCAAAGCCTCACGGCACGCGCATTCGCGCGCGCGGCGTTGCGTAGGGTCAAAAAAAACTCGCGGTTGCGGCAGAAAATACCTTTCGAGTGATCGCCTCCCTGCGATCGAATGCGAAAGGAAGTCCGTCATGTCCATCGTCGCTCCCGGCACGCCGTCCAAGGTGCTTGCCGAAAAGGCTCCCCATCACGACATTCCCTGGCGTGCGCTCCTGCCCATCGCGGTGAGCGTGCTGCTCGCCATCCTGCCCGCGCCCGCCGGGCCTTCCGCAGCACGCGTGGTACTTCTTCGCGATCTTCGCGGGCGTGATCGTCGGCCTGATGGTCGAGCCGCTTCCGGGCGGCGCCGTCGGCCTCATCGGGGTCACGGTCGTCACGCTCCTCGCGCCCTACGTGCTCTTTTCCCCGGCGGAACTCGCGAAGCCCGGCTTCAAGTCGGTGAACGCCGCGCTCAACTGGGCGCTCTCCGGATTCTCCAACGCCACCGTGTGGCTCATCTTCGGCGCGTTCATGTTCGCGCTGGGCTACGAGAAGACGGGCCTCGGCCGGCGCATCGCCCTCCTGCTCGTGAAGGCGATGGGCAGGCGCACGCTCACGCTCGGCTACGCCGTCACGATCGCGGACACGCTCCTCGCGCCCTTCACGCCGTCCAACACGGCCAGGAGCGGCGGCACGATCTACCCGGTGATCCGCAACCTCCCGGCGCTCTACGACTCGAAGCCCAACGACCCGTCCGTCGCGCCGCATCGGCTCCTACATCATGTGGGTCGCGATCGCGGCGACCTGCGTCACGAGCTCGATGTTCCTCACGGCCCTCGCGCCGAACCTGCTCGCCCTCGAGCTGGTCAAGAAGACGGCGAAGATCGACATCACCTGGACGCAGTGGTTCCTCGCGTTCGCGCCGGTGGGCATCCTTCTCCTCATCCTCATCCCGCTCATCGCCTACTGGATCTATCCGCCCGAAGTGAAGGAGGGCGAGGAAGTGCCGAAGTGGGCGGGGCAGGAACTCGCGAAGATGGGCGGGCTCACCGGACGCGAGGCCACGCTCGGGATGCTGGTCGTCATCGCGCTGGCGCTCTGGATCTTCGGCGGCGCCTACGTGAACGCGACGACGGTGGCACTCCTCATCATCTCGCTCATGCTGGTGACCGGCGTCGTGACCTGGGACGACATCGTCGTCGAACAAGGCGGCGTGGAACACGCTCGCGTGGTTCGCCACGCTGGTCGCGCTGGCCGACGCCCTGAACAAGGTCGGCTTCGTGAAATGGTTCGCCGACGGCGTGGCCGCCAGCATGGTCGGCTACCCGCCGTTCACCGCCATGGTGGTGCTCGTGCTGGTGTTCTTCTTCACGCACTACCTCTTCGCGAGCATCACGGCGCACGTCACGGCGCTCCTGCCGGTGATGCTGGCGGTCGGCATGACGATCCCCGGCCTCGACATGGCGCAGTTCTCGCTGCTCCTGTGCCTCACGCTCGGGATCATGGGCATGCTCACGCCGTACGCCACGGGCCCGAGCCCGGTGTACTACGGCTCCGGCTACCTCCCCGCGAAGGACTTCTGGATCCTCGGGGCGGTGTTCGGCGTCATCTTCATCGGGGCCTTCCTGCTCATCGGCCTGCCGTGGATGGCGTTCATCAAGTAGCGCTCCCTCGCCACGGGTGACCGTGGCGGATGCAAGAGACGGGCGGCCCGCGGGCCGCCCGTCGCCTTTCCGGGGGGGGCCTTTGCGGATTCGCAGATGGTGCAATGCGGCATGGCCGGTGGTATGATGCAAATAGGAATAACTCGCAAGAACTAGCCCCGTGCCCAACCGGACTCCGCTCTCCCGACTCGCTCCCGGCGAGCACGGGGTCATTGCCGCCGTCGACGGCCCGGAAGGGCTCCGGCAACGCCTGGCCGCGCTGGGGTTCCGCGCCGGGCGGGCCGTGCTCCTGCTGCGGCGCGCAAGGCTCGGCGGGCCCCTGCACGTGCGGCTGGGAACCACGGACGTCGCGATCCGGCCGGCCGAGGCCGGCGCCGTGAGCCTGCGTTCCGTGGCGGCGCGCACCCCGTGAAAAGGGTCGCCCTGATCGGCATGCCCAACACGGGCAAGTCGACGCTCTTCAACCGCCTCACCGGCTCCCACGCCCACGTCGGCAACTGGCCCGGCATCACCGTCGACCTCGCCACCGCCCGCGTCCTCGTCGGCGGCCACATGGTCGAGCTGGTCGACCTGCCCGGCCTGTACGACCTGCACGGCTTTTCCGACGACGAGCGGGTGGTCCGGCATTTCCTCGAGGCGGCGCGCGTCGACGCGATCCTCGTCGTGCTCAACTCGTCGCAGGTGGACCGGCAGGTGGCGCTCGCCCTCCAGGTGAAGGGGCTCGACGTGCCCACGCTCGTGCTTCTCAACATGGCCGACGAGGCGCGGCGCTTCGGCATCGAGATCGACGAGGCCCGTCTCACGGCGGGGCTCGGCCTGCCCGTGGCCTCGGTCGCCGCCAAGTACGGCACCGGCATGCCGGAGGCGCTGAAGAAGCTCGCGCACCTGCTCGACCATGCGGGGCCCGCCCGGGAAGCCTCGGTGCGGGCCGCGCTCGCCGAGGACCACAAGCGCGAGGAGCAGATCGAGGCGCTGGTCCGCGCCGCGGTGGTCGTCCCCGAGCGGCTGTCGGAGCACGCCTCGGACCGCATCGACCGCGTGGTGCTGCATCCGTGGATCGGGCTGCCGCTCTTCTTCCTCGCCATGCTCGCCGTCTTCCAGGCCGTCTTCTGGCTGGGCACGCCGCTGCAGGACGCGGTCGAGTGGCTGTTCGATGCCCTGCGCAAGACCGCGCTCGAACCGGCCCTGGCGCCGCTTCCCGCCATGCTCCAGGGCCTGCTGCTCGACGGCGTCTGGGCGGGCCTGGGCACCGTCGCCGCCTTCGTCCCGCTCATCGTCGTGTTCTTCTTCTTCCTCGCGGCCGTGGAGGACAGCGGCTACCTGTCGCGGGCGGCCTTCCTCACCGACGCGTTCATGGCCCGGCTCGGGCTGGACGGCCGCGCGTTCGTGATGCTCCTCATGGGCTTCGGGTGCAACGTGCCGGCGCTCATGGGCACGCGCGTGATGCGCGACCGGCCGATGCGGCTGCTCTCGATGCTCACCATCCCGATGTCGCTGTGCTCGGCGCGGCTGCAGGTCTTCGTCTTCCTGGCGGCGGCCGTCTTCGCGCCGTCGCGCGCGCCCTGGGTGCTCTTCGGGCTCTACCTCGCGAGCTTCGCGGCGGTGATCGTGACGGCGCTCCTCTTCCGCGGCCGCTTCGCGAGCCAGGAGCCCTTCGTGATCGAGCTGCCGCCGTATCGCCTGCCGACGCTGCGCCACGTCTGGCTGCGCGGCTGGATGGAGGTGAAGCACTTCCTGCGGCGGGCGACGAACTTCATCTTCTTCGGCGTGATCGCGGTCTGGTTCCTCACGCATCTTCCGGCGGGCGCGGCGCCTGCCGGCCCGGACACGATCGCCGGATGGATCGGCAAGGCGATGCAGCCCGTGCTCGGGCCGCTGGGCATCGACGAGAAGCTCGCCGTGGCGCTCATCTTCGGCTTCGTGGCGAAGGAGGTGGTGATCGGCGCCTTCGCGGTGATCTACGGCCTGGAGGGCAACGCGCTCGCCGCGGAGTTCGCGCGCAACATGGACTGGGTGGCGGCGACGAGCTTCATGATCTTCACGCTCATCTACACCCCCTGCCTGTCCACCGTGGCGACGCTGCGCTCGGAATCGAAGAGCCTCGGCTTCACCGCGCTCGCGGTCGGGTGGCCGCTCGTGCTCGCCTGGGTGGCGAGCTTCGTGTTCTACCAGGGGATGCGCTCGCTCGGCTTCTGAAATGAATCGGGGACGTGTTCGCGAACACGTCCCCGATGCGCCGAGTGGCGTCAGACACCTGTCGAAGGTCCTACTTCTTCGGCTTCGTGACCGGGTAGCCGGCCTTCACCCAGTCGGCGAACTTCATGTCGACCGAGACGACGTTCCTGAAGCCGAGCTCCATCAGCGACTTGGTCGCCAGCGCGCAGCGCCCGCCGGTGGCGCAATAGAGCGTCAGGCGCTGGTTCATGTCGACGTCCTTCGGGAACCCGAGCTCGCCCCAGATGCGGAACTCGATGAGGCCGCGCGGGACGTTGATCGCGCCGGGCACGTAGCCGTCCTCGAACTCGTTCTCCTGGCGCACGTCGATGATCTTGCCGACCGTCTTCTGCTCGATGCCCGCCTTGAACTCGTCCATCTTCATCGTCATGATCTGCTTCTTCACCTCGCCGACCATCTTGCCCACGGAGGGCGGGTAGGTCGGGGCGGGCGCCGCCTGGGCGAGCGCGAGAGCCGGGCAGGATCAGGCCGGCCGAGACGAGGAGGGTGGCGAGGAGAGTGCGTCGGTGGTTCTTCATGGTGTTGGCTCCATGCGTGGGGTTTGTCGGCTTGCGGCGAGTGCGGGAACTGAAAGCGCGCGTCGCCGCGAATATGATCATCAGCTTATCTACGCGCCCGTCGCGCCGGTTGACGCGAGTCAAGCGGCACGGCGCATGGAATGGGACCTAGGTCCCACGTCGCTTCTTCCCCGCCCGGTCGCGCCGGATTCCTTGCGCGAAACGCACGACTCCGCCTAGAGTGCGGGTCACATCGGGAGAGAAGAAAATGAAGAGCGACCTGCCCGAGGCATTTCGCGGCGCGCTGGGCCAGCGGTTCGAGTTCGAGCGCTACCTCGGCAAGGGCGGCATGGCGGACGTCTACCTCGCCCGGGACCGCTTCCACGAGCGCGACGTGGCGCTGAAGGTCGTGCGCGGGGCGCCGGCGTCGGGAGAGGACCGCCAGCAGCTCGAGCACCTGTGGCTGAACGAGATGCGGCTCGCGGGCCGCCTCAAGCACCCGTACATCCTCGAGGTCTACGAGGCCGGCGCGGAGGGTGGGCACAGCTTCCTCGTGATGGAATACCTCTCGGGAGGCACGCTGTCGTCGTTCACGTCGCCGGAGACGCTGCTGCCCCCGTCGCGCGTGGCCGACATCGTGTTCAAGGTGAGCCACGCCCTCGAGTACGCCAACACGCAGGGCCTGCTGCATCGCGACGTGAAGCCCGCCAACGTGCTGCTCGCGGCGGACGGCACGCCGAAGATCAGCGATTTCGGCGCGGCCTACCTCGTGGGAGAGGAGCACACGCAGGTGATCGGCGTGGGGACGCTCGCCTACATGCCCCCCGAGCACTTCGAGGGGGCGGAGCCCAGCGTGCAGCACGACATCTACGCCACCGGCGTCATGGCCTACAACCTGCTCTCCGGCGCATTCCCCCACAAGGGAGACACGCAGGCCGAGCTCATCAACGAGAAGCTCCACGGCAAGCCGGTTCCGCTGGGGAGCCGCCGGCAGAGCCTGCCCGCCGCGCTGGTCGCCGCCGTGGAGAAGGCGATCCATCGCGACCGCAAGGTTCGCTTCGGAAGCTGGCAGGCTTTCCGCGACGCGCTGGCGCAGGCGTTCCCGGAGCTCATCGCGCAGTCGGCCACGGTCACCGAGAGCGCGCGCTTCGAGGAGCTGCGCCACATCGCCTTCTTCTCGCGCTTTACCGAGACGCAGGTGTGGGAGGCCGTCCGCATCGGCGAGCTGCGCGAGTTCGAGGGCGGCCAGGAGGTGATCGCCGAGGGCTCCGACGACACGACGCTGTACGTCGTCGAGTCCGGCGAGCTCGAGGTCGTCCATCGCGGCGTGCGCCTCGGGCGCATTCCCACGGGGGAGGGCTTCGGCGAGATCGCCTTCATCGAGGGCACGGACCGGCCGCGCGTGGCGAGTGTCAGGACCGTGGTGCCCACGAAGGTGATCGCCTTCTCCGGCGGAGGCGCTCAAGCAGGCGAGCGGCGCGCTGCAGGCGGCGTTCGGCCGCGCGATCGTGAGCCTGCTCGTGAAGCGCCTCGATCTACTCGAACGATCGCTACGTGATGGCCATCCGGACGAAGGCCACGAAGGCGTAGAAACGAAAAGCCCGCATCTCTGCGGGCTTTTGTTTGCTGCTCAACGTCGTTGAACGTCGTATTG
>CAWAOC010000015.1:0-219989 GCA_963783635.1 uncultured Gammaproteobacteria bacterium | reverse complement strand
AGCGAGCCGCCGCGGATCAGGTCGCGAAGCTGGCGTCCGTTGACAGCTCCATCGCCATGAACAGACGTCGCCCTCGCGGCCCACGTCATCATCGTCATGGTCGACGGATGCCCGGTGCCGCCGGCCGCCGCGCCCCCTGCAGGAAGCGCGCCTCGATGTGCGCCCGCTCCTGGTCCGTGCCCGTCAGCATGATCGTCTTGATCGCGACGATGCGGCTGAGGGCGGGGTCCTCCGCGCGGTCGACCACGCCCATCGCGCCGCGGCCCAGCTCGCCGAGAACGCGGAAGCGCCCGAATTGCGCGGGATCGTCGTCGCCATCGTCAGACGGAGAGTTCCAGCGCAGGTTCGCCAGAGGCCGCCGGGCTTCTGGTCGCGCGCTCGTTGGCGAAGGTCTGCGTGATCGTCATGCGCTCGCCCGGCTCGAGGTCCGCCCTGATGTCGAAGGGCGGGAACTTGCCTTCCGGCCTCGATGCGGTGCATGCCGCGCGGCAGCTCCGCCTCGCGCAGCGGCGGCGTGACCCCGTGCGTGGAGCCGTCGATCACCGCGGTGCCGCACAGCTTCACGTCGAATTCGTCGATCGCCGGCGCCGCGGGAGACCTCGGTTCACCTCCCGCGCGGCCACGCCGAGCAGGAGGATGCCCAGGATGCCGGCGAGCGCGTCGGCCGCGAGCCGGTTGCGGCGCTCGACGAGGCGGCGGGGCGGCGGGTCGACGCGTGCGGCGCGCGCGGCGTCCTCAACTCGCCCGCCGGCGCCGGCGCGGCGGCGCGGTGGGGCCTGTCGCTTCCGCATCCTCGCGAAGGGCGCAGTCACCAGGATGCGCTCGCCATGGCGGAGCCGGCTCCGCCGCCGCGGCCGTGACGCCGTCGCCGAACACCATCGCCCCGGCATCGCGCGCGGTGACCGCGATGGGCCCTGTTGACGCCGACCTGGAGCGGCTGCTCGCCCGGCTCCGCGCAAAGGGCCTGCGCGAGGTCGAGCGCCCGGGCGGGCTCCCCGAAGAGCACCACCGCGATCCCGTCCGACGCGTCCAGGACGATCCGGTCGGCCGCGGCGATGCCGGCGATCGCCGCACGTAGCGGGCCTCGAGGCGATCCTTGTGGTTCGCCTGCTCGAAGACGGGCCGGTCGCCGAACCAGGGGATTCTCAGGAACGCGACATTGGCGAAAACGGGGGAAGCAATCGCATCGCCGTGGGCCTCGGGACCCGCACTGTATCTGGCCGGCGCCGCCAGTCATGGCATGTGCAGGTTCGGCCGGCCAGTCTCCGGGTCTCCGACCAACCGACGACGCGTGCCCATGAAGACCGCCTTCGCCCTGGCCATCCTGCTCGCCACCAACGCCCTCACGGCGCCCGCGCAGGGCACGGACGTCGCGGTGGAGTTGAAGACCCCGACGGGGACGATCCACGGCTCGTTGCGCGCGCCGCTGGCGGTGGCCCGTGGCCCCGTGGTACTGCTCGTCGCCGGCTCGGGGCCCACGGACCGCGACGGCAACCAGCCGCGGCTGCGCAGCGACATGCTCCGGAGCCTCGCGGGCGCGCTCGCCGCCGAAGGCGTGGCCACCCTTCGCTACGACAAGCGCGGCATCGGGGCGAGCCGGGCCGCGGGCCCCTCGGAGAAGGACCTGCGCTTCGAGCAGTACGTCGACGACGCGGCCGGATGGCTCGCCCAGCTCAAGGCCGATCCGAGGTTCTCGCTCGTCGCCGTCGCCGGCCACAGCGAGGGCGCCCTGGTCGGCGCGCTCGCCGCGGCGAAGGCCGGTGCCGACGCGTACGTCTCCATGGCGGGGATCGCGAGAAGGCCCGCGGACGTGCTGCGCACGCAGCTGAAGCCGAAGCTCCCGGAACCGTTCTGGGCCGAGAGCGAGCGCATCCTCTCCGGGCTGGAGAAGGGCGAGACCACCGAGGCGGTGCCGAAGGAGCTGATGATCCTCTACCGGCCGAGCGTGCAGCCCTACCTCGTGTCGTGGTTCCGGCAAGCGCCCGCCGAGGCCGTGGCGGGCCTCGCGGTGCCGGCGCTCATCGTGCAGGGAACGGTGGACGCGCAGGTCGCCGTCTCCGAAGCCCAGGCCCTCAAGGCCGCGGCGCGCGCGGGGAGCTCTTCCTCGTGACGGACATGACGCACGCGCTCAAGCGCGCCACGCCCGAGCCCGGCTCGGCGATGAAGGGCCTCACGGACCCGTCCATCCCCATCGTGCCGGAGCTCGCGCCGCGCATCGCGGCGTTCCTGCAGGCCGCCGCGCGCTAGCCGGGGCGGCCGACGCCCGCGGACGCGGGCCGCGCGCTACTTGAGGGCCTTGAAGCGCAGGCGATGGGGCGCGGCCGCCTCCTCGCCCAGGCGCTCGCGCTTGTTGTCCTCGTACTCGTGGTAGTTGCCCTGGTAGAAGAACCACTGCGAGTCGCCCTCGGCGGCGAGGATGTGCGTGCAGATGCGGTCCAGGAACCAGCGGTCGTGGGAGATGACCATGACGCTGCCGGCGAATTCCGACAGCGCGTCCTCCAGGGCCCGCAGCGTCTCCACGTCGAGGTCGTTGGAGGGTTCGTCGAGGAGCAGCACGTTGCCGCCGTCGAGCAGCGTCTTGGCGAGGTGCAGGCGCCCGCGCTCGCCGCCCGAGAGGTTGCCCACGAGCTTCTGCTGGTCCTGGCCCTTGAAGTTGAAGCGGCCGAGGTAGGCGCGCGACTGGATCTCGAACTTGCCGATGGTGAGGATGTCCTGCCCGTGGGAGATCGCCTCCCAGGCGTTCTTGTCGTTGGGCAGCGCGTCGCGGGACTGGTCCACGTAGGCGAGCTTCACCGTGTGGCCGATCTTCACCTCGCCGGAATCGGGCTTCTCCTTGCCCATGATCATGCGGAAGATCGTCGACTTGCCGGCGCCGTTGGGGCCGATGATGCCGACGATGGCGCCCGGCGGCACCTTGAACGAGAGGTTGTCGATGAGCAGGCGCTCGCCGTAGGCCTTGGAGACGCCCTCGAACTCGATGCACTCGTTGCCGAGCCGCTCGCCGATGGGGATGAAGATCTCGCTCGTCTCGTTGCGCTTCTGGTACTCGTAGGAGTTGAGCTCCTCGAAGCGCATGAGGCGCGCCTTGCTCTTCTTGGTCTGCCCCTTGGCGTTCTGGCGCACCCACTCGAGCTCCTTCTTGAGCGCCTTCTGGCGCGCGCTCTCCGAGGATTCCTCCTTCTTCAGGCGGTCGCTCTTCTGCTCCAGCCACGAGCTGTAGTTGCCTTCCCACGGGATGCCGCGGCCGCGGTCGAGCTCGAGGATCCACTCGGCGGCGTTGTCCAGGAAGTAGCGGTCGTGCGTGACGGCCACCACCGTGCCGGGATAGCGCAGGAGGAACTCCTCGAGCCAGTCCACGCTCTCGGCGTCGAGGTGGTTCGTCGGCTCGTCCAGCAGCAGCATGTCGGGCTTGCGACAGCAGCAGGCGGCACAGCGCCACGCGGCGCTTCTCGCCGCCGGAGAGGTTCTCGATCCTCGCCTCCCAGGGCGGCAGGCGCAGCGCGTCGGCGGCGACCTCGAGCTGCGCCTCGAGGGAGGCGACGTCGGCGGTCGCGAGGATCTTCTCGAGCTTTTCCTGCTCGGCGGCGAGCTTGTCGAAATCGGCGTCCGGCTCCGCGTAGGCCGCGTACACCTCGTCCAGCCGGGTCTTGGCGCTGAGGACCTCGCCCAGGCCCTCCTCGACGGCCTCGCGCACGCTGTGGCCGGGCTCGAGCTGCGGCTCCTGGGGCAGGTAGCCGATCTTGATGCCGGGCATGGGCGTGGCCTCGCCCTCGATCTCCTTGTCGATGCCGGCCATGATCTTGAGCACGGTCGACTTGCCCGCCCCGTTGAGGCCCAGCAGGCCGATCTTCGCGCCCGGGAAGAAGGAGAGCGAAATGTCCTTGAGGATCTGCCGCTTGGGCGGGACGACCTTGCCCACGCGGTTCATCGTGAATACGTATTGCGCCATGGCGGTCTTTCGGGCGGTGGAGTGCGGGGCTGAAAAGCCTTCTATTTTAACCGACCGGGGCTCCTCGAGCGGTTTCCGACCGCGGCCGGCCCATCCGGGCCGGCCGCTCCGTCGTCGTACCCGCTCCTCCGCGAGGAGGGATCCTTCTCTCGCGGCTGCGGGCGGCAACCCGAAATCCTCGCTAGGCGGGCCGCGTACAGCCCGCGAAGTTGCCGGTTCCTGCCTACACCATCAGCCAGTCGCGCATCGCGGCCCGGGCCTCGAGCTCGAAGCGCGCGTTGGCATTGGCCACCCGCCCCGGAAGGCCCGCGCGGCGCTCCGCCTCGTAGAGCGCGTAGCCCGCCTCGGGACGCTTCAGGCGCACGGTCCGGGCGGGCTTCCACGCCCACCCCCACCGCTTCACTGCGTACGTCGCATTCATCGTCGTTCTCCCTCGTTGCGCGTTCCAGCGTTCGCAAAAGCACGAAGCCCGGAGTCTTTTCAGGTCTCCGGGCTTCGCGAGGGATTCTTCGCTGAACAAGCGGCGTTTACCCGATCGTTCTCCCGGAGACGGTGCCGTCCATGGCGCCGGACTCGACGCGGACCAGCCAATGGCAGGCCACGCGCGGCTGCGCGGTGAACGGTTTGGAAATGAAGGTGCGGTCCATGTCTCTCGAAAAAACTCTCGGTGGTTCGAACGGCCCGATGCTGCCATGCAGCAAACGCGCGCGTCAAGGGGGCGCGCGCATTTTTGCGCATAAATGTGGCGAAACAACGACACTCCCGGAGGAACCATGCCCCGCGTCGCAGCCCGAATCGCCGCCGCCTCTCTCGCCCTCGCCCTTCCGCTGGCCGCGTTCGCGCAGGCCTGGCCCGCGAAGCCGGTGCGGATCGTCGTGCCGTTCGCGGCCGGCGGCCCCGCCGACATCTACGCGCGCGCCGTCGGCGAGAAGCTCGCGGCCGCGCTCGGCCAGTCCTTCGTCGTCGAGGACAAGCCCGGCGGCGGGTCCATCGTCGGCACCGACCTCGTGGCCAAGAGCGCGCCCGACGGCTACACGCTGCTCATGATGAGCAACACGCACACCGTGAACGAGTCCCTGATCCCGGACAAGCCGTTCGTGCTGCTGCGCGACTTCGTGCCCGTGGCGCCGGTCAACTACTCGGACCTGCTCATGGTGGTGCACCCCTCCGTGCCCGCGGGCACCGTCAAGGAGTTCGTGGCCCTCGCGAAGTCGCAGCCCGGCAAGCTCAACTACGCCTCCTCCGGCCCGGGCACGCCGTACCACATGGCCGGCGAGCTCTTCAAGGCGATGGCGGGCGTCGACATCGTGCACGTCCCCTACAAGGGCAGCTCCGGCGCCCGCACGGACATCCTGGGCGGCCAGGTGCAGATGATGTTCGACGCCATCACCACCATGGCGCCGCTCGTGCGCGCCGGCAAGCTGAAGGCGCTCGGCTCCACGGGGCGCGCGCGCTCCTCGGTCCTCCCCGACGTGCCCACGGTGGGCGAGTCGGGCGTGCCCGGCTACGAGGCCGTCATCTGGCTGGGCCTCCTCGCGCCGGCCGGGAACCCGAAGCCGATCGTCGAGCGCCTGAACGCCGAGATCACGCAGATCACCGCCTCGCCCGGAGATGCGCGAGGCGTGGGGGAAGCAGGGCGCCACCGCGATGTCGATGACGACGGAGGAGTTCGGCCGCTACCTGCGCGAGGACATCGAGAAGTGGTCGCGCATCGTGAAGCTCTCGGGCGCGAAGGCGGACCGCTGACCGTGGCCAGGGAACGAGCCGGCAGCATGGATGACATCGACATCCTCAGCGCCGGCGCCGCCCAGGGGCTCGCGAGCGCGCTCGCGGCGCACGACGGCATCTCGCTCGCCGGGACCTTCGGCGCGGTGGGCGGCATCCTCGAGAAGTTCCTCGCCGGCGAGGCCTGCGAGCTCCTCATCCTCACGCATGCGCAGATCGCGCAGCTCACCGCGCGCAATCGCGTCGCCCTCGACTTCTGCTCGGACCTCGGCACCGTGCGCACCTCGGTGGCCGTGCGGGCGGGCGACGCGAAGCCGGACGTCGCCACGCCGGCCGCGCTGCGCGAGGCCCTGCTGGCCGCGGACGCCATCTTCTTCCCCGATCCGCAGAAGGCCACGGCCGGCATCCACTTCGCCAAGGTGATCGCCGCCCTCGGCATCGCGGGCGAGGTCGCCGCGCGCCTTCGCCCGCATCCGAACGGCATGACGGCGATGCGCGCCCTCGCCGAGGCCGGCGGCCGCCCCATCGGCTGCACGCAGACCACCGAGATCGTGGCCACGCCCGGCGTGGCGCTCGTGGCCCCCCTGCCGAGGGAGCACGAGCTCGCGACGGTCTACACCGCGGCCCTGAAGGCGGGCGCGGAAGCGAGGCGGCGCGCGCCTTCGCGCAGCGCCTCACGGGCAGCGATTCGGCCGCCGCCCGGGCAGCGGCGGGCTTCGAGGGCGCGGCCATCCGCCGTGCCGCCGGCGCGGACACGGATGCCGCGCGCGAGCTCGTCTTCGGCGTGCTCGCGGAATACGGCCTCGCGCCCGAGCCGGCCGGCACCGATGCCGACCTCATGGACCTCGAGGCGGGCTTCCTCGCCGGCGGCGGCTTGTTCGACGTGGCGATCGCGCCGGACGGGCGGATCGCGGGCTGCTGCGGCATGAAGGACCTCGGCGGCGGCCGCGTCGAATTGCGCAAGATGTACGTCCGCCGCGGACGCCAGGGGGCTGGGGCTGGGCCGGCGCCTGCTCGACCGGGCGCTGGCCTGGGGCCGCGCCCGCGGCTATCCGCGCGTGGAGCTGGAGACGGCCTCCGTCCTCGCGGAGGCGATCGCGCTCTACGAGAAGGCCGGATTCGTCCCGCGCCCGGGCAAGCCGGACACCCGCCGCTGCGACCGCGCCTACGTGCTGGAGCTTTCCTGACCGCGCGGGCCCGCGCTACTTCTTCGCGCCGACTTCCTTCATCGACTCGAGCTTCCCGAGATCGAGCGAGCCGACCGCCGACTTGAGCGCGTCGATCGGCACGCCCTGCCCCCGCGCGCTCACCACGAACCGGTCGCCCAGCACCACGGTGAACTCGTTGTCGCCGCCGCGCTTCGAGATCTCCTCGTGGACCATGCGGCTGCCCTCGCGGCGCGTGCGCTCGATGCGGTCGCTCGTCTCCTTCTCGCCCTGGACGTTCATCCAGCCCGCGAGGCCCATGAGCCCGCCGGCGCCGCCCGTGTCCGTCACCTCGAGCTCCACGCGCTTGCCCGCGCCGTCGCCGTACTCGGCCTCCGCCTTCGACATCTGGAGCCCCGCGGGGCCGCCCTTCTCCGCGCCCTGGCTCGTGCGCGGCAGCCCGGCGAACTTCTCGGGCACGAGGGGCTTCAGCACCTCGATGCCCACGGGCTCGAAGCGCTTGCCGCCGCCCAGCACGGCGCCCAGCCCCTCCATCGCCGCCTGCATCTGCTTGTTCGGGTCGCCGCTCTTCTGCGCGGCCTCCATCTTCCTGCCCGCCTCCTCCATCTGCTTGCCGAACCCCTCGAGCTTGCCCATCGGGGAGTCCTTGTCGAAGGTGACCGCCGGCGAGCCGCCGCCGGACATGGCGCCCATCATCGCGCCGCCGCCCGTGAGCATCGCGACCCCGCCCGCCATGAGGGAGATGAGGAAGCCCGATGACGATCGCGCAGATCACCACGACCGCCGTGTAGCCGACCGACTTCTCCTCGGGGTTCTTCATGAGCCGCGGCAGGCCCAGGTAGAGGAGATAGAGCGCGTAGAGCGAAACGACGACGCCGATCAGGCCCAGGGCCGGGATGATGCCGAGCACGCCCGCGATCCACGCCGGCGTGTAGGAGTAGACGGCGACCTTCAGGGCCTGCGCGGGATCCTTGGTCCCGCCGAAGGTGGGCGCGAGCGCGTCGATGATGAGCGACAGGACGAAGATGCCGACGAAGGCCATCACGAAGGAGAACACGGCGATGCCGATGCCCGCGACGATGGGCATGCGGTAGGTTCCGAGGAAGGGCAGGCTCGTGCCCACGATGGAGCTGCCGACGAAGTGGCAGAGCGCGCTGATGCCCGCCAGCGGCGCGACGTAGCCGCCCATCAGCTCGCCGGTGGACGAGGATTCGCCCGCGATGACGGGCCATTCGGTCTTCGGCGTGAGCAGGATGTTCTTGACGCGATCGACGATCCCCATGGCATGCCTCCCGTTCAGATCGTTGTTTGTCGCCTGCAGCGCGAAATCTTACGCCCTTTCGCCCCGGCGCCCCGGCATTCCGGATGCGCGGTAATATACTGCGACACAAGCGCGTGGATCGCGTGCCGCAACCGAGCGCATCTCCGCCCACCGATCAGGAGGAAAGATGCAGACACGACGAGCAAGGCCCTCGCCGCCGCGGCCCTGGCCGTCGTCGCGGCCGCCTGCCTCGCCCCGGCCCGGGCGCAGAGCTTCTCCGGCCTCATGTCCGGCTCATGGTGGGACGCCTCGCGCGCGGGCGAAGGCCAGTTCATCACCTTCGAATCCGTGGGCGCGCGCAACGTCGCCTACGTGGCCTACTTCACCTATACCCCCGACGGCACCGCCACCTGGCACGTCGGGAACAGCGACTACCCGCCGGGCGCGACGAGCATCGCCATCCCGCTGGTCACCGGGGCCGGACCGCGATTCGGCACGGCGTTCCGGCCCTCCGACCTCACCACCTCGAGCGCCGGGACCGCGACCCTGGAGTACGTGTCCTGCAACCAGATGCGAATGCGCCATTCCGGGATGCCGGGCGTCACGCTGAACCTGACCCGGCTCGTGGGCCCGCTCGCGGGACACCCGTGCAGCGACTCGACGCCGGCGTCCGTTGCCGTGTCGGGCGCCGTCGCCCTTCCCCGCCGGTTGCGGCGGCACGGGCGGCACGCGTCTACCCGAACGCCGAGGTGGAGCCCAGCCTCGCGGCCAACCCCGCCAACCCCGATCACCTGCTCGCGATGTGGCAGCAGGACCGCTGGTCCAACGGCTCGGCGCGCGGCCTCGTCTCCGCCGTCTCCTTCGACGGCGGCACCACCTGGAGTGCGCAGGCCGATGGCCTTCTCGCGCTGCGGCGGCGGTGCGGCGGCCAACGGCGGCGACTTCGATCGCGCGACGGACCCCTGGGTTTCCTTCGGCCCCGACGGCACCGCGTGGGCGATGTCGCTGTCGACCACGGGCGCCTGCGTCGACGGCGGGATCGGCCAACGCGATGCTGGTCGCGCGCTCCGCGGACGGCGGCCGCACCTGGGGCAACGCCGTGCCGCTCATCGCCGACACGACGCCTTCTTCAACGACAAGAACACCCTCACCGCGGACCCGTTCGACGCGCGCTACGCGTATGCGGTGTGGGATCGGCTGGCCGACGCGGCGGGCGGGCCCGGCCATGTTCGCCCGCACCGCCGACGCGGGCGCCACGTGGGAGCCCGCGCGGGTCATCTTCGATCCCGGAGCCGCGAGCCAGACGATCGGCAACCTGGTCGTCGTGCCCGCCGACGGCGAGCTCGTCAACGTGGCCCTGCAGATCGACGAGTCCGGCAGCGCACGCGCACGGCGTGCGGTGATCGCCATGCGCTCGGCCGACCGCGGCGCAGACCTGGTCCGCGCCGGTTCGCGTCGCGGGCTTCCTGGGCGTCGGCGCGCGCGATCCCGAAACCGGCGCGACCATCCGCGACGGCGCGATCATCCCGCAGGCGGCGGCCGGCCCCGGGCGGCGCGCTGCACGTCGTGTGGCAGGACGCGCGGTTCAACGGCGGCGCCCGCGACGGCATCGCCTATTCGCGCTCGACCGATGGCGGCTTCACCTGGTCCGCGCCGGTCGCGCGTGAACCCGAATCCCGCCGTCGCCGCCTTCACGCCCGACGGTCCCGTGCTGGCGGACGGCACCATCGGGCGTCACCTATTTCGACCTGCGCGACAACACGGCAGAGCCCGGCCACGCTTCCGACCGGCTACTTTCTCGCCCGCTCCACCGATGGCGGCCTCGCCTGGACGGAGACCCGCCTCGCCGGGCCCGTTCGACCTCGCGACCGCGCCCGAACGCGAACGGCCTCTTCCTCGGCGACTACATGGGGCTCGCGGGCGGCGGCACGGCGTTCCTGTCCCTCTTCGTGCGCACCACGGGAGACCTCGCCAACCGCAACGACGTCTTCTTCGTGCGCGCCGCGGCGGGTTCGGCGGCGACGGCGCAGGGCAAGGACGTGCCTGCGGCGGGCGCCTGGCCGTCGCGCTGGGTCGCGCAGGCCGCGGGGCCCTACGAGGTCGACGCGGCGTGGGGCGCGAAGGTGGACGCGGCGATCGACCGCGCGCTCGCGGCCCGCGGGCGGGCGCGGCCGCCGCGCTAGCTAGTCCTCGTCGGGCGCCACCGAGCGGATCGTGTAGCCGCCGCTCTTGTCGTCGCGCTCCAGCTCGACCAGGCCGCGCTCCTCGAGCTCCTCGAGGAGCTGGTTGAACGAGCGGTAGCCGTAGTAGCTCTCGCTGAAGCCGGGCTTCCTGCGCTTGATGGCCTGCTTCACCATCGAGCCCCACAGCGTCTCCTCGGGCCCGCGCTCGTCGATCATGTCGTCGATCGTCTCGAGCACGAGGTCGATGGCCTCCTGCTTCTTGCCGTGGCCGCCGCCGTTTTCCCGGTCCTTCTCCTTCTCCCTCGCCGGGGCCGCGGCCTTGCCTTCCGATGCCTTGCCTTCCGCCTTCGGCGCGGACTGGCGCTTCGCCGGGTGGGCGCGCACGAGGTCGTCGTAGTAGATGAACTCGTCGCAGTTGGCGATGAGCAGGTCGGACGTGCTCTTCTTCACGCCGATGCCGATCACCGTCTTCGCGTTCTCGCGCAGCTTCGAGACGAGCGGCGAGAAGTCGGAGTCGCCGCTCACGATCACGAAGGTGTCGACGTGGCTCTTGGTGTAGCAGAGGTCGAGGGCGTCCACGACCATGCGGATGTCGGCCGAGTTCTTGCCGGACTGGCGCACGTGCGGGATCTCGATCAGCTCGAAGGAGGCCTGGTGCATGGGCGCCTTGAACTCCTTGTAGCGCTCCCAGTCGCAGTAGGCCTTCTTCACCACGATGCTTCCCTTCACGAGCAGGCGCTCCAGCACCTTGCTGATGTCGAACCGGTCGTACTTCGCCTCCTTCACGCCGAGGGCCACGTTCTCGAAATCGCAGAAAACGGCGAGGTTGCGGATCTCCGCCATGGGAATCTCCTGTCTGGATCCCTAGCTTACAATGACCGGCATGCTCTCCGCCGGCTGCGACAACCTGATCGAGATCCGCGACCTGCACTTCGCCTATGGCCGGCGGGCGGTGCTGGAGGGGCTCGAGCTCGACATCCCGAAGGGGAAGGTGGTCGCGATCCTCGGCGCCAGCGGCTGCGGCAAGACCACGCTCCTGCAGCTGATCGGCGGCGCGCTGAAGCCCGCGCGCGGAAGCGTGAAGGTGTGCGGCCACGAGGTCCACGCGCTCGACCACGACGGGCTCTACCGCCTGCGCCGGCAGATCGGGATGATGTTCCAGAAGGGCGGGCTCTTCAGCGACCTCTCGGTCTTCGAGAACATCGCCTTCCCGATGCGGGAGCACACGTTGCTCTCCGAGGCCGTCATCTCGGACCTGGTGAAGATGAAGCTGCACGCGGTCGGCCTCCGCGGCGCCCACCGGCTCTATCCCAACGAGCTCTCCGGGGGCATGGCGCGGCGGGTGGCCCTGGCGCGCGCCATCGCGCTGGACCCCGACCTGCTCATCTACGACGAGCCCTTCGCCGGCCTCGACCCGATCACGCTCAACGTGATCTGCAACCTCATCCGCACGCTCAACGACGCGCTGGGCAGCACCTCGGTGGTGGTGACCTACGACGTGCCGGAGGCGGTGAAGCTCGCCGACTACCTGTATGTCATGGGCGAGGGCCGCATCGTCGGCCACGGGCCCACGCAGGACATGCTGGCCTCGGACGACCCGTTCGTGCGCCAGTTCCTGCACGCCCAGCCCGACGGGCCGGTGCCCTTCCACTTCCCGGCCCGGCCGATCGCCGAGGAACTGGATCTCGCCCCCGTCGCCGGGCTGCCGCGTACCGTTCGCGCCCTCTAGCGTCGTCGTCCGCGCCCGATTGGCGTTACGATGGCGCCCGAACCCGCCGAACCCCCAGGAGGAACCATGATTCGCCGCCTCGCCGGCGCCGCAAGCGCGGCGCTCGTCCTCGCCCTTCCCGCGCTCGCCCAGACCGACTATCCCTCGCGCACCGTCACCATGATCGTGCCGTTCCCGCCCGGCGGCGTGGCCGACATCACCGCGCGCCCGGCGGCCGAGGCCATGGGGCGCTACCTCAAGCAGACGGTCATCGTCGAGAACAAGGCCGGCGCGGGCGGCGGCGTGGGCATGCAGTACGTCGCCCGCGCCAAGCCCGACGGCTACACGGTGCTGCTCGCCCTCTCCTCGATCTCGATCATCCCGGAGGCGGACAGGATCCTCGGGCGCGAGCCCGATGTACCAGCTCTCGCAGCTGGTCCCCATCGCCCGCTTCACGGCCGACCCGACCGTGCTCGCCGTGCGCGCCGACAGCCCGTGGAAGAGCGCGAAGGAGATGATCGAGTCGGCGAAGAAGGCGCCGGGCGCCATCCCGTACGGGTCGTCGGGCAACTACGGCACGATGCACGTGCCGATGGAGATGCTCACGGGCGCGGCGAACGCGAAGATGCTGCACGTCCCGTTCACGGGCGCCGGTCCCGCGGTCGTCGCCCTGCTGGGCGGCAGCGTGGACGCGCTCTCCACGGGCCCCTCGACGATCATGGGGCACGTGAAGGGCGGCAAGCTGCGCGTCCTCGCGAGCTGGGGCGAATCCCGCCACCCCGCGCTCCCGGACGTGCCCACCCTCAAGGAGCTCGGCTACGACGCGCAGTTCTCGCAGTGGACGGGGCTCTTCGTCCCGGCGGGGACGCCCGAGCCGGTCATCGCGAAGCTGCGCGAGGCCGCCAAGGCCGCCGCCGCCGATCCCACGTTCCTCGCCGCGCTCGCGAAGGTGGAAACGCCGCCCCAGTACCTCGACCAGCCGCAGTTCCGCGCGTTCTGGGACGCCGACGCGAAGAAGCTCGCCGACGTGGTCCGCAGAATCGGGAAGGTCGAATGAACGCCTTCCGCCCGCGCGGCCCGCGCCTTCCCGCTCCTCGGCCAGCTCGCCCTCGCCGGAGCGCTCGCGCTCCCCGCGGCCGCCCAGCAGGATTTCTCGAAGGTGGAGGTCCGCAGCGAGAAGGTGGCCGACACGGTCTGGATGCTCACGGGGTCGGGGGGAAACCTCGGCCTGTCGGCCGGCGAGGACGCCGTGTTCCTGGTCGACGACCAGTACGCCCCCCTCACCGAGAAGATCCGCGCGGCGATCGACGCGATCTCCGCCAGGCCCGTGAAGTTCGTCCTGAACACGCACTGGCACGGCGACCACACGGGCGGCAACGAGAACCTCGGGAAGGCGGGCGCGCTCATCGTGGCCCACGACAACGTGAGGAAGCGCATGAGCTCCGCGCAGTTCATCGAGTTCATGCGCATGACCACGAAGCCCGATCCGAAGGAGGCGCTGCCGGTCGTCACCTTCTCCGCCGGCGCCACCTTCCACCTGAACGGCGACGAGATCCGCGCCTTCCACGTGCCGCGCGCGCACACCGACGGCGACACCATCGTCCACTTCGCGAAGAGCGACGTGATCCACATGGGCGACGTCTACTTCAACGGCCTGTACCCCTTCATCGACACCTCGAGCGGGGGCACGGTGGACGGCGTGATCGACGCGGTGAACCAGGCGCTTGCCCTGGCGACCGACAAGACGAGGATCATCCCCGGCCACGGCCCGCTCGCCGACAAAGCGGGCCTGCGGGCCTACCGCGACATGCTCGTCGCCGTCTCCGGCCGCATCAAGCAGATGATCCGGGAGGGCCGCAAGCTCGAGGAGATCACGGCCTCGAAGGTCACCGCCGACTTCGACGAGAAGTGGGGCAAGGGCTTCATCCCGCCGCACAAGTTCGCCGAGATGATCGCGATGAACCTGCTGAAGAACGCGCCCTGACAGGCCCGGGACCCGCGCGCCCCCTCGCGCGCGGCGTCTACTCGGACAGGCCCTCGGCCGCCAGCGCCTCCTGCACCTTCGGCCGCGCGCCGATGCGGGCGACGAAATCGCGCAGCTTCGGCCACGGCGCCATGTCCAGCTTGACCCAGGGGGCCCAGCTCACCACCGTGAACAGGTAGGCGTCGGCCACGCCGAAGGTCTGGCCCGCGAGGAACGGCTGGCGAGAGAGCGCCTGCTCGACGAGATCGAGGCGGCGAGCCAGCGCGGTGACCGCCGCGGCACGGGCTTCCGGCGCGAGCTTCGCGTTCCACAACGGGCCGAAGCCCTTGTGGATCTCGGTCGCGATGTAGCCGATCCATTCGAGCACGCGGTAGCGCTCCATCGTGCCCGCGGCCGGGATCAGGCCGGAGGCCGGGGCGAGGTCGGCCAGGTACTGGATGAGGGCCGACACCTCGGTGAGGACGGAGCCGTCGTCCAGGCGAAGCGCGGGGACGTAGCCCTTGGGATTCACCGCGGCGTAGTCCTCGCCGGAGGCCGTCCGCTTGGAACCGAGGTCGACCTTCTCGAGGTCGAGGGGAATGCCCGCCTCGCGGGCGACGATGTGCGGCGCGATGGAGCACGCGCCCGGGAAATAGTAGAGCTTCATGGGATCTCCGGCTTCACGGGATGGAAAGGTTGCCGCCTGCGATCACAAGATTACAGCTGGAACCGCGCCCGCGCCGGAAATGTGACGCGCGCCACGGCCCCCTTGGAGCGCCATGCATAATCTGGGCCCATGTTCGACATCCGCTCCCTCTTCGTCGTGATGGTGGCGACCAACCTGGTCCTCGCCGCCTCGCTCTGGATCGGCACCGGCCGGCGCCTGCAGGGCGGCCTTGGCCCGTGGACGGCCGCGCTCCTTGCGCAGGCCGCCGCCTTCGTCCTGTTCGCCGCCCGCGGCGAGATTCCCGACTGGGCCTCGATCGTGGCCGGCAACGCCCTCCTCGGCCTGTCGTTCTCGCTCTCCGCCGCCGCGATCCTCGCCTTCCGCGGGCGGGCGCTCCCCTTCTTCGTGCACGTCGCCACGGTCGCCGTGGCCGCCTTCGCCGTCGGCACCCTGCTGCACGACGTCGGCGCCCGGCTCATCGCGGCCAACCTCCTCTTCGCCGCCTGCCAGGTCGCGCTGCTCGCGCTGGCGTGGAAGCCGGTGGACGGGGTGAGCGGCGGGACGCGCGGGCTTTTCCTCGCGAGCTTCGCGCTCGGCACCGCCTGCTTCCTCCTGCGCGCGGCCGGCCCCCCTTTGTTCGACACCGCCATCGGCGGGTTCCTCGCGCCCTCCGCGGTCCAGGCCTTCAGCCTGATGTCGGCCTACACGATGATCCTCGTCTCGTCGGTGTCGTTCCTCCTGATGCAGAAGGAGCGCGCCGATCACCTCGCGCAGCAGCTCGCCTCGCGCGACCCCCTCACCGGCGCCTTCAACCGGCGCACGTTCGTCGACCTCGCCGAGAAGCAGCTCGCCCGCGCGCGCCGCCTCGACGCGCCGCTGTCGATCGTCCTGCTCGACGTGGACCACTTCAAGAGCGTGAACGACCGGCATGGCCACCTCGCCGGCGACGGCGTGCTGCAGCGCTTTGCCGACGTCGTTCGCGACCAGCTGCGCAGGGAGGACGTCTTCGTCCGCTACGGGGGCGAGGAGTTCTGCCTGCTCCTGCCCGACGTGCCGGGCCCCGGCGCGGTGGCGCTCGCCGGCCGCATCCGCAAGGCGGTGGAGAAGGAATCGTTCGTGGTCGACGGCATCGAGATCCCGCTCACCCTGAGCGCGGGCGTGGCCGCGCGCATCGACGAGGGCCCCGACGGCCTGAACGCCCTCGTCGCGCGCGCCGACGAGGCGCTCTACATGGCGAAGAACCGCGGCCGCAACCGCGTGGCCGCCGTCTCGCTGGGCCGGTCGCGGGCCGCATGAGCCACCGCTTCCTCGTCTACTTCGCCGACCCGATGTGCTCGTGGTGCTACGGGTTCGGCCCGGAGCTCGAGGCGCTTCCTCCGCGAGCGCCCGGCGATGCGCGTCGACGTCGTGATGGGCGGGCTGCGGCCCTACAACACCGAGGCGGCGAGCCCCGCGTTCCGCGAGATGATCGCCGGGCACTGGGAGCACGTGGCCCGCGAGAGCAGCCTGCCGTTCAACGATGCCGCGCTCGCCCGCGAGGGCTTCGTCTACGACACCGAGCCCGCCTGCCGCGCGGTCGTCGCGGTGCGCGCGACCGACCCGGCGCGCGCCCTGCCCTACCTGAAGCGCGTGCAGCACGCGTTCTATGCCGAGGGGCGGGACGTGACCCATCCCGACGTTCTCGCCGACCTCGCGGCCGAGGAGGGGCTCGATCGCGCCGTCTTCCTCGCCGCGCACGCGTCGTCGGTCGCGAAGGACGCGGTGCGCCACGACTTCTCCGCCACGCAGCAGACCGGCGTGACGGGCTTCCCCACGCTCGCCGTCGGCTACCCGGACCGGCGCTACTTCCTCCTCACCGCGGGCTTCGCGCGGGCCGCCGACCTGGCCGAGCGGCTCGATCGCATCGCCTCCATCGCCGAGATCCCGGCCGCGCCGCCGCCCCCCGACGCCTGACCGCGGCCCGTTGACCCCGGTCATCGGCACGCCCGGCGCCATTCGGCTAGGATTCTCCCGATACGACATCAGCGCGAAACTGGTGTGACGATGGGACCGGACCGCCTTCCCCCGCTTCCCGAGGGAAGCCTCTCGCCCGCCCAGAAGCAGGCCGCCGCGGAGCTCGCGACCGGCCCGCGGGGCGCGGTGTTCGGGCCCTTCGTCCCGTTGCTGCGCAGCCCCGATTTCCTCTCGCCCCTGCAGAAGGCGGGCGAGTACCTCCGGTACAAGAGCGCGCTGCCGCCGAAGCTCTCGGAATTCGCGATCCTCATCGTCGCGCGCCGCTGGAGCCAGCAGTACGAGTGGCACGTCCACCGGCCGATCGCCGAGCGCGCCGGCGTGCCCGCGGAGCACATCCGGGCCGTGGCCGAAGGGCGCCGCCCCGACGGCATGGCGGCCGACGAGGCCGTGGTCCACGATTTCCTGCAGGAGCTGCAGGACGAACCGCGCCGTGAGCGACACGACCTATGGCCGGACCGTCGAGCTCTTCGGCGAGCGCGGCGTCATCGACCTGTGCGGCCTGTGCGGCTACTACTCGCTGCTCGCGATGGTGATGAACGTCGCGCGCACGCCGCTGCCCGCCGGGGTCGCCCCGCCCCTCGCCCCCTAGGCGGCATGCACGCACGCCGCCGCTTCCTGCGCGAGGCCCTCGCCGTCCTCGCCGCCGGCCCCGCCCTCGCGAAGGCGGCCGCCGCGCCGGGCCGCCTCGTCGCGGATTTCGACGCGCTCTGGCGCGCCATCGACGAGGGCTACGCCTACCTGGAGCCGGCGCAGGACTGGCGCTCGGCCGCGTCCCGCTGGCGCCCGAAGGCCGCCGCGGCCCGCACGCGCGAGGACCTCCTCGCCGCCCTCGAGGGGGCGCTCGCCGAGCTGAACGACGAGCACGTGACCCTCGACGCGCACCTGCCGGGCTCGCCCCGGACGGTGCCGACGGCCACCGACCTGTGGGCCGAATGGATCGGCCCGGAAGCCGTCATCTCCGCGGTGCGCGCCGGGAGCGTGGCCGACGTCGCGGGCGCCGTGCCGGGGATGAAGGTGATCGCGATCCAGAAGACGCCCGTGGAGCAGGCCGTGCGCGCGCTGCTGCGCCGCGACCGGCAGTCCGACCCGCGGGCGCGGGACTGGGCCCTGCGCCGCCTGGTCGCCGGGCCGTGGTCGGGCACGCTCGCCCTCGAGGCGAGCCACGCGGGCCGCGCGCGGCGCCTCGGCATCGACCGCGCAGGACCTGCCGGCATCGGAGACCCCGCCGCTCGTCGCGCGCCGCATCGGCGAGGACCGCGGCCTGGGCTACCTTCGCCTGAAGAACACGCTGGGCGACGCGGGCATCGTGCAGCACTTCGACGCCGCGCTGCAGCACCTGAAGGACACCCGCGGGCTCATCCTCGACCTGCGCGAAACGCAGTCGGGCGGCTCCCCCGCCGTCGCGCGCGCGCTGCTCGGGCGATTCGTGACGGCCGATTCGCCGTGGATCCTGCGCGCGCCGCGGGGAACGAAGCGCGTCGCCGACGTGGCCGCCGAGCGGGTCTCGCCGCGCGGGCCCTTCGCCTACGCCGCGCGCACGCTCGTGCTCGTCGATCGCTGGACCGCGGGCGAGGGGGAATCGCTCGCCGTCGGCCTCGAGGCGGCGGCCGGGGCGACGCTCGTGGGCACCGGCATGGCCGGCCTGCGCGGGGACGTGCGCGAGCTTCGGCTGCCCGAGTCGGGCATCGTCCTGCGCTATCCCGCCGCCCGCGTCTTCCACCCCAACGGCACGCCGCGCGAGGTCGTCCGCCCGGCGGTGGCGGTGGACATCGTCCGCCCCAGCGGCGGGCCGGGCGATCCCATCCTCTACCAGGCCCTCAAGCTCCTCGAGGCCGGCGCGCCGCCCCGCGCGCGCGGGCGTGACGCTCAGCCCGGCGGCCTGGCGCCCCGCGCCGCCTTCTCGCGCACGCGCTCGTCGAAGCGCTCGAGATTCACCACCACGCGCTCGTGCGTGCCTTCGCCGATGAGGTCGTGCTCGTCCTCGGCGCGCACGCGGAAGCGGATCGTGCGCCCCTCCACGCCCACCACCTCCGCCGTCGCGCGCACCCGCATGCCCACGGGCGTGGCCGCGACGTGCGAGATGTCGAGGCGGGTGCCGAGGCTCTGGTGCTGCTCCGGGAGCGACTGCTCCACCGCCGCGAGCGCCGCCGCCTCGATGAGGTTGATCATCACCGGCGTGGCGAGGACGCGGATGCGCCCGCTGCCCACGCGCGGCGCGGTGTGCTGCTCGCCGACGACCATCTCCGCCGTGCCCGGTGAGCCCGGGCGGGAAGGTTCAATTGAAGTGCCATGGCGTCGACATACCCCTCGATCCCCGCGAAATCGGGGCTTCGCGCCATTATCTTGAACTTGGCGCCCCCTGTCGCCATCTAATGGGCATGATCGATGCCACCCTTGCTTCCTTCGAGCGCGATGTGCTCCAGGCTTCGCGCGAATTGCCGGTCGTCGTGGACTTCTGGGCGCCGTGGTGCGGGCCGTGCCGCGCGCTCGGGCCCCTGCTGGAGAAGCTCGAACGCGAATCGGGCGGGCGCTGGCGCCTCGTGAAGGTCAATTCCGACGAGAACCCGGAGCTTTCCGCGCAGTTCAAGCGTGCGCTCCATCCCGTTCGTCGTCGCCTTCGTGGACGGCCAGCCGGCCTCGCAGTTCCTCGGGGCGCAACCCGAGGGCGCCATCCGCGCGTTCCTCGACGCAGCTGGTGCCCGACCCGAGCGAGCTCGAGCTGCGCCAGGCGCGCGCCGCGCTGGCGAGCGGGCAGGCATCGCTCGCGGAGGACCACCTGCGCAATGCGATCGCGCTCGACCCGTCGAACGACGCGGCGCGCCTCGACATGGTCGCGATCCTGCGTCGAGCGCCGCGACCTCGCCGGCGCGCGCGCGCAATGGGCGTCGCTGTCGCCGAAGGCGCCGCAGGCCTCCGCCTACGCGACCACCGCCGCGCGCCTGGAGTCCGCCGAGCGGGCGGCCACGCTGCCGGCCGCCGCCGACCTCGCGCGCCGCATCGAAGCCGACCCGGGCGACCTCGCCGCGCGCCTGGACCTCGCCGAGGTCCACATCGCCAACCGGGCGTTCGGCCCCGCCCTCGAGCAGCTGCTGGAGATCGTGAAGCGCGACCGCGCGTTCGGCGACGACGTCGGCCGCCGCAAGATGCTCGCCGTGTTCGAGATGGCGGCGGGCGACGCGGACCTCGTGTCCGATTACAGGCGCCGCCTCTCGGCGACGCTCTACTAGCGTTCCGCAGCCCGCGCGGGCAGCGGGGACGCGGGGCGGTATCATGCCGCCATGACCGGCCGTTCCGTCTGCGTCACCCCCGCCCGGCTCGAGCGAACGCCGGAGGGCGTGCCCTACGCGCCGCAGTTCCGGGACATCTACCATTCCGCCGACGGCGGGCTCGCCCAGGCCCGCCATGTCTTCCTCGCGGGCAATTCGCTGCCGCGAGCGCTGGCGCGGGCGGGACACGTTCACCATCCTCGAGACGGGCTTCGGCCTCGGCCTGAATTTCCTCGCCGCCTGGGACGCGCTGCGCGCCGATCGCCCGCGGCCCCGCGCGGCTGCATTTCGTCTCCGTCGAGCGCCATCCCTTCGCCGCCGCCGACCTGGCCGCGGCCCTCGCGCCGTTCGAGGAGCTGCGGCCGCTCGCCACGGCGCTCCTCGCGGTGTGGCCGCCCCCGCTGGCCGGCTTCCACCGGCTGCAGTTCGATGGCGGGCGCGTCCAGCTCACGCTCATGGCCGGCGATGCGCGCGAGCTGCTGCCGCAGCTCGAGGCGAGCGCCGACGCGCTCTTCCTCGACGGCTTCTCGCCCGCCCGGAATCCCGAGATGTGGTCGCCCGAAGTGGTGCGCGAGCTGGCGCGCCTCGCGGCGCCGGGGGCGACGCTCGCGACGTGGACCGTGGCCGGCGGCGTGCGCGCCGCGCTGGCCGGCGCGGGCTTCCGGGTCGAGAAGCGCGAAGGCTTCGGCGCCAAGCGCGAGATGCTCGCGGGCGTGCGCGAGGGCGAGGCGGTCGAGCGGCCCCGCGTCGCGCCGCCACGCGGTCATCGTCGGGGCCGGCCTCGCGGGAACGCTCTGCGCGGAACGCCTCGCCTCGCGCGGCTGGGAGACCGATCTCGTCGACGCCCGCGAAAAGCATACCGGCGCCACCGTGGGCCTCGTGCGCCCCATCGCCAACATCCGCGACGCCGTCAACGCGCAGGCCTCGCGGCCGGCCTTCCTCTACACCCTGCAGCATTTCCGCGCCCTGCAGCACGACGGCTACCACCTCGTCTGGCATCGCTGCGGCGTCCTCCAGCTCGCCGACGGCGACGACGAGGCGGCGCGCATGGCCGCCATCGTCGGGGCCCAGGGGTACCCGCCCGATTTCCTGCGCTATGTCGACGCCGCGCAGGCGCGCGAGATCGCGGGCCGCCCGGTGCGCGGGCCGGGCTGGTGGATGCCTTCGGGGGCGTGGGTTTCGCCCGGCAGCCTCGCCGTCGCGCTGCTCGCCCGCGCGGGCGATCGCGTGCGACGCCACATCGGGCGCGCGCGTGGAGCGGCTCGAGCGCGAGGGCGCCGACTGGCGGGCCCTCGACGCCGACGGCTCGGTCATCGCCGAGGCCCCCACGCTGATCGTCGCCAACGCCTTCGACGCGAAGCGGCTGCTGCCGGAGGCCCGCCTGCGGCTCGCGAGCGTGCGCGGGCAGGTCACCTTCCTGCCGTCCTCCGCCGGCGCGCGCGCTCGACGTCGTGGTGAGCGGCAGCGGCTATGTCGCGCCGCTGCCCGATGGCGGGCACGTCGTCGGCGCCACCTACCAGCACGACGACGCCGGCGAGGACGTGCGTGCCGCCGACCACGCGCGCGAATCTCGCCCGGGCGGCGGCGATGCTTCCCGGGCTTCGCGGACGGCGTCGATCCGGCCTCCCTCGCCGGGCTCGCCGGATTTCGCGCGACGGTGCCCGACCGGCTGCCCATCTTCGGCGCGACCCGCGCTTCCGGGCGTCTGGGCCGCCACCGGCCTGGGCTCGCGGGGCCTGCTCTGGGGGCCGATCGGGGCCGAGCTCATCGCCTCGCGGCTGGAAGGCGAGCCCTCGCCCCTGCCGCGCGACCTGGCCGGCGCGATATCGCCGCGCCGGTTCCTCTCCTAGAATGGGCGTCTCCGAAACACCGCCTCACCGGGGCGGGCGCGAACGGAGACCACGAAACCGGCGGCCACGGGCCGCGATCACGGCAAGGAAAAATGGACATGCGAAAGACCTGGGGAATCCTTTTGGCGGCGACTTTCTGGTTCACGGCGGGCGGGGCGGGGGCGCAAGGGCTCATCGTCGACACCGCGTACGTGGAGAATGCGGCGAAGGGCGGCGCGATCGTCTGGGACGCGCGCGGCGAGGACGACTACCTGGCCGGCCACATTCCCGGCGCGGTGAACATCGGCAACGCCGGCAGCGTCTTCCGCGACATGAACCGGGAGGATCCGCCGCCGGCCGCGGTGGCCGCGAAGATCTTCGGCGGCGCCGGCATGGACATCCTGAACAACGAAGTGATCGTCTACACCCGCAAGGGCGACTCGTTCGCCTACTACGGCGCGCGCATGGTCGAGTACTACGGCGGCCGCCACGCCAAGGTGTATCACGGCGGGCTCGACGACTGGAAGGCGGCCGGCAAGCCGGTCGAGAAGACGGCGGCCCGGCGGGCTCCCGTCGCCCTCGCGCTGACGACGGAGGGCCAGGGCGCCGTCGGCAACAAGGAGCTGATCGAGCGCGTCCGCGCGGGCAACGCGCAGATCGTCGACACGCGCACCGTCAAGGAATTCACGGGCGAGGACATCCGCGCTGCGCCGGCTACTTCCGCGCGACGACGCGCGCGCCCTCGGCGAGTTCGTTGCCCGGGTAGAGCACGACCTCGTCGTTCTCCGCGAGCCCCGCCACGACCTCCGCGTTGCGCGACCCGCGCAGGCCGAGTTCCACGCCGCGGGCCGCGAGGCGGCCGCCGGCCACCAGGAAGACGGTCCACTTCCCGTCGCGGCGGAACAGCGCGCCCACCGGCACGCGCAGCGCGTCGGCCTTCTCGGCCACGACGATGCGCGCATCCACGCGGTAGGCGTCGCCCATGCCCTGCGGCACGGACTTGAAGTCCCCGATCACGTTCACGCGCTGCTCCTCCACGCCCAGCGCGGAGATCTTCCTGAACGCCGCGGGCTCCACGATGCGCACGACGGCCTCGACCTCGGCCCCGCCCCAGCCCGTGATGAGCATGCGCATGCCCTGCGCACGCGCACGGCGTCATTGGAGAGCACGTCGATGACGATCTCCAGCGCCGAGCGGGTCGCCCACGGTGACGAGCACCGTGCCGGGCTGCAGCACGCGCTCGCTCTTCTCGACGATGCGCAGGACGCGCCCGTTCACGGGCGAGGTGACGCGCACCGTGGGCGCCTTGGCGCGCACCGCGGCGAGCGCGGCGCGGGCCGCCTCCACGTCGGCCGCCGCCGCGACGGCGCGCGCGCGCGCCGCCTTCAGGTCCGCGGCCTTCGTCTGCACCGCCACGTCCGCCTGCTCCAGCGCCTGGTCCGACATGAACTTCTTCGCCACGAGGTCCGCCACGCGCACGCGCTCGCGCTCGGCCTGCGACGCATCCGCCTCCGCGCTCCGGACCCGCTCCTCGGACTCGAGCTTGAGCGCCCGCGCCGCCTCGAGCTTCGCCTCCAGCATGTCGCGATCGGCGGCGGAGATGCGGCAGCGGCGCGATCTCCGCCACCGCCTGCGCCGGCCTTCACCGCGTCGCCCTCGCGCAGCATCACGCGCAGCAGCCGCCCGGCCACGGGCGCGGCCACGCCGTAGCGGTCGACGGCGCGCGTCTCGCCGTCCTCCTCGATGGTGACCTGCACCGGCCCGCGCGCCGCCCGCGCCGTCTCGACGATGCGCGGCTGCGGGCCACGCCCACCAGGCGAGCAGCGCGACCACCGCGAGCGCGCGATCCCGCGTATCCGAGGCGTCCTCTTCGTGAAGCTTCATTTGCTCGCCTCTCCGCCTCATTCGCGCGCCTTCAGGGCCGCGACCAGGTCCAGGCGCCGCAGGCGCCAGGCCACCGCCGCCGCCGGAGGCGCCGCCGCGAGCCGCGACCGCCGCCATCGCCCCGACGAGGTTGGCGCCCGTCACCACGTAGGGCATGCGCCACATCTCGCGTCGACAGCATCCAGATGAAGTAGAGCGTGAGCGCGATGCCCAGCGCAAGCCCCAGCGGCAGCCCCACGCCCGTGATGACGCCCTGCTCGCCCAGCAGCAGCGAGGCCGACTCGCGCTGCGTGAAGCCGAGCACCCGCAGCGTGGCGAGCTCGTAGCCCCGCTCCGACAGCGCGATGCGCGCGCCGTTGTAGACGAGGCCGAAGGCGATGATCCACGCGAACACCAGGTTCACCGTGATCATGATGCCGACGCTGCGGTCGATCATCTCCTTGAACTGGGCGTAGGCGGCCTCGCGCAGGTTCGCGCCGGCCACCTCCGGCATCGCCTTGAGCTGCGCGAACACGCGCTCCCGCTCGTTGCGCGTCGACGCGCAGGTAGGCGCCGGTGAGCACGTCGCCCTCGCCCATGCAGCCGGTTGGCCGTGGCGCGCGAGACGTAGGCCGCGAACCCGATCGGCTCGTCCACCACGCCCACCACCAGCATCGGCACGCGCGGGCGCTTGCCCTCCATCACCTCGACCTCGATCGTGTCGCCCGTCGCGCACCTCGAGCGTCTTCGCGAAGATCCCGGTGAGCAGCACTCCCTCGGGCGGGATGGTCCGGGCCCTGCCGTCGCGCGTCCACCACCCGGCGAAGCGTCGGCCCGTCCTCGATGCCGAAGAGCGACGCCGCGCTTCATGCGGTGGCCGCGCGTGGAAGCGCGACGAGGCGCAGCCGGAAGGGCTCCGCCTCCACCACGCCGCGCATCGACCGCAGGGAATCGCAGGGCCTCGCGCGGCGCGCGGCTCCATGAGCAGCACCTGCACGTCCTCGTGCTGCACGACCGTGAACTGCCAGTCCATGAGGTAGCGCACGCCGTCCATCATCGCCGTCATCATCACGAGGAGCGCCACGGCGATGGCGATGCCGGAGACGTTGGCCACGAAGCGCAGCGGCCGGCGCGCGAGGTTGCGCACCAGCATGCGCCCCGCGGGCCGGAGCGCGCGCCGCAGCCCCAGCGCTCGAACAGCCCGGCGTGGAAGCGCGGCGGCGGCTCGGGGTGCATCGACTCGGCCGGCGCGAGCCGCGCCGCCCGCAGCGCCGCCGGCACCGCGCCGAGCGCGGCCGCCACGACGGCGAGCACGACCGCCGGCCGCGGCCACCGGCACGGCCTGGTCGTTGCCGTACATCGGGAAGAAGTAGTACTCGGCGTAGAGGTCGAGCATGTAGTTGCGCGAAGGGCATCCCCGTCGCCACGCCGAGCGCCGCGCCGAGGAGCGAGATCACGAGCGCGAGCTTGAGGTAGTGCAGCGCGATCTCGGCGCCGGAGTAGCCGAACGCCTTGAGGAGCCCCACCTGCGAGCGCTGCATCTGCACCAGCCGCGTGAGGATCGTGTAGAGGAGGAAGGCGCGCCACCAGCAGGAAGATCGTCGGCGTGATGCGCGACATGGTGCGGTTCTGCGCGATCTCGTCGGAGAGGAAGCGGTGCGAGAGCTGGTCCTCGCGGTCGTAGGCGCCCACGCCGCCGTAGGGCCCGAGCACGCGGTCCATCTCGCCGCAGCACGGCCTCGTACCGACGCGCCGGGGCTCACCCGCGCCGTGACGTCGTTGAAGGCGCCCTCCATGTCGTAGGCGGTGGCGAGCCCCTTGCGGTCCATCCACAGCACGCCGTAGCGGCGGTTGTCGGGCACGAGCTGCCCCGGGCCCAGCGCGTAGATGTACTCCGGCGAGATCGCCACGCCCACCATCGCGCAGGCTCTTGTAGCGGCCGTTGATCACGGCGCGGATCGCGTCGCCGGGCTGCAGCCGGTTCGCGATGGCGAAGGCCTCGGCGACGAGCACCTCGTCCTGGCTCGCCGCCGCCGGGCATGCGGCCGCGGCGCAGGTGCAGCGCGTTGAGCGCCGCCCGCGCGGATCCCGCGAGATCGAGACGATGCGCCCGCGCGCCGGCTCGGCGAGCCCCGGCACGTCGAGGTTCACGCGCGCCACGACGCGCGTCTCGAGCGCGGCCACGCCGGGGATCGCGGCGAGCGCCGCGCGCCACGGGCTCGGGCGCGCGCACCGCGCCGGCGAAGACGTCCGCGAAGCGGTACTCCTCGTAGAAGGCCGCCTGCGAGGCCGCGAGCGAGCGGTTCACCGAGGAGAGCGAGACGAAGGAGTTGATGCCGCCCGCCACCACCAGCGCGCAGGCGATGATCTGGCCGCGGATGTGCCAGGCATCGCGCAGGATCTTGCGGTCGAGGGCGCCGATCCTCACCAGACGAGCTCCGAGGCGGGCAGGCGCGTCGCGTTGGCGCTGATGTCGATGATGCGCCCGCTCGACATGCGGATCACGCGGTCGCCCATCGCCGCGATCGAGGCGTTGTGCGTGATGACGGCGGTGATGGTGCCGAGCTCGCGGTTCACGCGCTCGAGCACCTCCAGCACGAGGCGGCCCGGTCTCCACGTCGAGCGCGCCCGTGGGCTCGTCGCAGAGCAGCACGTCGGGGCGCTTGGCCACGGCGCGCGCGATGGCCACGCGCTGCTGCTCGCCGCCGGAGAGCTGCGCGGGGAAGTGGTCCGCGCGCTCCGCGAGGCCCGACCAGCGCCAGCGCCTCGCGCGGGTCCAGCGGCTTGTCGGCGATGTCGGTGACGAGCGCGACGTTCTCCGCGGCGGTGAGGCTGGGGATCAGGTTGTAGAACTGGAAGACGAAGCCCACGTGCTCGCGGCGGAAGGCGTGAGCTTCTCGTCGCCGCCCTCGGAGAGATGTGGTCGAGGTAGTCCACCTCGCCCGCTGGTGGGCGTGTCCAGGCCGCCCAGGAGGTTGAGGAGCGTCGACTTGCCGCTGCCCGAGGGGCCGAGCAGCACGACGAACTCGCCGGCGTAGAGCTCGAGCGAGACGTCGCGCAGCGCGACCACCTCCAGGTCGCCGACGTGGTAGACCTTGGAGACGTCGCGCATGCGGAAGACGGCTTCGGCCACGACTAATCCTCGCGGGACGGGGCGATAACCGTAGCATGCGCCGGCCGGGGTCTCCCCCGGCTGATCCCCGTCAACGAACAAGGGTCGAATGCCTTGCACAAACTTTGTGCAAGGCAATGCTGACCCTTTTCGGGAAGTTATCCACATTGACTGGACCCTGTGCCTACCGGCGCCACAACGGTCTTCTTCCGTGCCTACAATGATCGACTGCCCTCCCCGAAGCCCGGCCCCGTGGCCGCTGCCGACACCGCAACCATGAACGACCTCACGAACCGCCCGCCCCGCCGACGCCGAAGCCCACGAAGCCATCGGCATCCGCGGCGCGCGCCAGAACAACCTCAAGAACCTCGACCTCGACATCCGCTCAGCGAGCTGGTCGTGGTCACCGGCGTGTCCGGCTCGGGCAAGTCCTCGCTGGTGTTCGACACGCTCTACGCCGAGGGCCAGCGCCGCTACGTCGAGACCTTCTCGCCCTACGCGCGGCAGTTCCTCGACCGCATGGACAAGCCGCAGGTCGACCGCATCGAGGGCATCCCGCCGGCCATCGCCATCGACCAGACCAACCCGGTGCGCACCTCGCGCTCGACGGTCGGCACGATGACCGAGCTCAACGACCACCTGAAGCTGCTGTTCGCGCGCGCGGCGCAGCTGTACTGCCGCGGCTGCGGCCGAGCCGGTGCGGCGCGACACGCCCGAGTCGCATCGTCGCCGAGCTGCTCGCGCGGCGCGCAGGCCGCGGGCGACCCGCGGCTGCTCATCACCTTCCCGGTCGACGGTGCCGGAGAACTTCACCGAGGAGGAGGTGCGCGCAGCTGCTCGAGCGCAGGGCTACACGCGCATCCACGCGCGCAGCAAGAGGCCGGCTCGAGGTGGTGCAGGACCGCTTCGCGCTCGGCAGCGCCGAGCACGGCGCGCGTCGTCGAGGCGCTCGAGGCGGCGCTGCGCGATGGGCCAGGGCCGGGTGAACGTGTACGCCGCTCGGACGACGCCGGCGCGACGGCCGGCACGCGCTGGCGCTTCTCCTCCGACCTGCACTGCGCCGACTGCGACATCCACTACCGCGACCCGACGCCCAGCCGCGTTCTCGTTCAACTCGCCGCTCGGCGCCTGCGAGACCTGCCGCGGCTTCGGCCGCGTGATCGGCATCGACTTCGGCCTGGTCGATCCCGGACGAGTCGAAGACGCTGGGCGACGGCGCGGTCAGGCCGTGGCAGACGGCGAGCTTCAACGAATGCCAGGACGACCTGATGAAGTACGCGAAGAAGCGCGGCGTCCCGCTCGACATCGCCGTGGCGCGACCTGACCGACGGAGCACCGGCGCTGGGTGATCGAGGGCGAGCCGGACTGGGTGAGCTGGCGAAGTCCTGGCCAGGCATCTGGTACGGCGTGCGCGCGCTTCTTCGACTGGCTGGAGACCAAGGCCTACAAGATGCACATCCGCGTGCTGCTGTCGAAGTACCGCGCCTACACGCCGTGCGCGGCTGCGGCGGCGCGCGGCTGAAGCCCGAGCGCTGCTGTGGCGCTCGGCACGACGCGGACGCCGACGCGCGTGCGGCGCCGGAGCAGCGCTTCCGGCCGCGGACGCGAGTGGAGCGCGCGACGCTGCCGCGCTGCCCGGGCTCACCTGCACGACCTGATGCTGCTGCCGATCGAGCGCTGCGCGCGACTTCTTCGACGCGCCTGCGCGCTGCCGGCGCCGCTGGACGAGGCCACCGACCTGCTGCTCGCCGAGATCCGCGCGCGGCTGCGCTACCTGTGCGACGTCGGCCTCGGCTACCTCACGCTCGACCGCCAGTCGCGCACGCTCTCCGGCGGCGAGGTGCAGCGCATCAACCTCACCACCGCGCTCGGCACCTCGCTGGTGAACACGCTGTTCGTGCTCGACGAGCCGTCGATCGGCCTGCACCCGCGCGACATGGGCCGCGTGATCGGCGTGATGCAGCGGCTGCGCGACGCCGGCAACTCGCTGGTCGTCGTCGAGCACGACCCGCAGATCATGCTCGCGGCCGACCGCATGCTCGACATGGGCCCGGGCCCGGGCGAGCGCGGCGGCGAGATCGTGTTCTTCGGCACGCCGCGCGGAGCTGCGCGCAGGCCGCGACTCGCTCACCGGCGGATACCTGTCCGGCCGCAAGCGCGCCGACGCCGGCGCCGTCGCGCACGCCGCCTGCGCCGCGGCCGGCGAAGCCGCGCCTCGCGATCCTGCGGGCGCCGCCGAGCACAACCTGAAGGACATCGACGTCGAGATTCCCGCTGCGGCCGCCTGGTCTGCGTCACCGGCGTCTCGCGGCTCGGGCAAGTCCACGCTGGTGCAGGACGTGCTCCACCCGGCGCTGCGCAAGCGCCAAGGGCAAGCCGACCGAGACGCCCGGGCGCGCACCGCGCGCTGCACGGCGCACGAGCACGATCGACGACGTGGTGTTCGTCGACCAGTCGCCGATCGGCCGCACCACGCGCTCCAACCCGGCGAGCTACGTCGGCGCGTTCGACGCCGATCCGCGACGCTTTCGCGCAGACGCCGCTGACGCGAAAGAGCGCGGCTACACGCGCCGGCACCTTCAGCTTCAACGCCGGCAACGGGCGCTGCCCGACCTGCAGCGGCAACGGCTTCGAGCACGTCGAGATGCAGTTCCTGTCCGACGTCTACCTGCGCTGCCCCGACTGCGACGGCCGGCGCTACCGCGCCGAGGTGCTCGAGGTGCAAGCGTCGAGGCGCGGCAGCAGTCGATCGCCGACGTGCTCGACTGACCGTGACCGAGGCGCTCGCGTTCTTCGCGCGGCGACGCGGAGGTGCGCGCGCGCCTGCAGCCGCTCGCCGACGTGGGCCTCGACTACCTGGCCTCGGCCAGCCGGTGCCGACGCTGTCGCGGCGGCGAGGCGCAGCGCCTGAAGCTCGCCGGCCACCTCGCCGAGGCCGCGCAGGCCGGCCGCGCACGCGCAGCCGCGCGGCACGCTGTTCCTGTTCGACGAGCCGACCACCGGCCTGCACTTCGACGACGTCGCGAAGCTGCTGCGCGCTTCCGCCAGCTGCATCGCCGCCGGCCACTCGCTCGTCGTGATCGAGCACAACCTCGACGTGATCCGCGCCGCGGACTGGATCATCGACCTCGGCCCCGAAGGCGGCGACGCGGGCGGCGAGGTCGTCTTCGCCGGCACGCCCGCGGAGGTCGACGGCGCACGCCGGCTCGCATACCGGCGCAGGCGCTGCGCGACTACGAGACCGCGCTCGCTCGCCGGCGCTGCTGCGCGGCCGCCGAAGCGGCCGTCGCGCTCACGCCGCGCCCGCGCGCCCGCGCCGCCCGACAGCATCGCAGTCCGCCACGCGCGCGAGCACAACCTGAAGAACATCGACGTCGACGATCCCGCGCGACAAGTTCACGGTGATCACCGGCGTCTCCGGCTCGCGGCAAGTCGCACGCTCGCCTTCGACATCCTCTTCGCCGAGGGCCAGCGCCGCTACCTCGAATCGCTCAACGCCTACGCGCGGCAGTTCGTGCAGCCGGCGTCGCGGCCCGACGTCGACGCGATCTTCGGCATTCCGCCCACCGTCGCGATCGAGCAGCGCACCAGCCGCGGCGGCCGCAAGAGCACGGTCGCGACGCTGACCGAGATCTACCACTTCCTGCGCCTGCTCTTCGTGAAGCTCGGCACGCAGTACTGCCCGGACTGCGACGTGCCCATCGAGCCGCAGAGCGTCGAGGCGATCGCCGCGCGCATCCTGCAGCGACTATCGCGGCCAGCGCATCGCGCTGCTCGCGCCGCTGGTGGTCAGCCGCAAGGGCTTCTACACCGACCTCGCGAAGTGGGCGCGCGGCAAGGGCTTCGCGCACCTGCGCGTCGACGGCGAGTTCCTGCCGACCGAGCCGCTGGCCGCGGCTCGACCGCTTCAAGGAGCACACGCATCGAGCTGCCGGTGGCCGACCTGCGACGTCGCGCCGGACAACGAAGCGCAGCTGCGCGAGGCGCTCGCGCGGCGCTCGAGCACGGCAAGGGCGTGCGTGCACGTCTGCGCTGCGCTCGCGGCGGCTGCGACGGCGACGCCGCGACGAGCGCGGTCTTCTCGACCAAGCGCGCCTGCCCGTCGCTGCGGCCGCAGCTTCCCCGAGCTCGATCCGCGGCTGTTCTCGTTCAACTCGAAGCACGGCTGGTGCCCGCGCCTGCTTCGGCACCGGCGTGAAGCTCGCGACGGGCTTCGACGAGCGAGCAGACCGGCGAGGAGATCACGTGCTGGAACGACTGGTCGAGTGGCTGGAGCTCGACGAGCCCTGCCCCGCCTGCGACGGCCAGCGGCTCAACCGCGAGGCGCTGGCGGTGCGCTTCCGCGACCAGTCGATCGCGCGACATGACCGCGCAGCCGGTCGGCGCAGCGCACGCGTTCTTCGCGGAGCTGAAGCTCGACGGGCCGCGAGGCGGAGATCGCGCGCGACATCGCTCGCCGAGCTCGCGCTCGCGCCTCGCTTCCTCGAGCAGGTGGGGCTGGGCTATCTCTCGCTCGACCGCGCGCGCGCCCACGCTCTCCGGCGGCGAGGCGCAGCGCATCCGGCTCGCCGCGCAGCTCGGCTCGAACCTGCGCGGCGTGTGCTACATCCTCGACGAGCCGACCATCGGCCTGCATCCGCGCGACAACCGCATCCTGCTCGACACGCTGCGACCAGCTCGACGCCAAGGGCAACACGCTGGTGGTGGTCGAGCACGACGAGGACACCATCCGCCGCGCCGCAGCACGTGATCGACCTCGGCCCCGGCGCCGGGCGGCGCGGCGGGCACGTGGTCGCGCGAGGGCACGGCCGACGAGCTGATGCGCAATCCCGGACTCGCTCACCGGCCGCTTCCTCGCGCATCCGCTGCGGCATCCGCTGCAGCCGCGCGCGCGCCGGTCGACGCGCGACACGCCCGCGCATCGAGGTGCTCGGCGCGGAGCTGCACAACCTGCAAGGACGTCGACGTGCGCTTCCCGCTGGCGCGGCTCCGGTGGTCACCGGCGTCTCGGGCTCGGGCAAGTCCACGCTCGCCCGCGACGTGCTGCACGCGAACCTGCAGCGGCTGGTGGCCAGCGCGCGCGACCGCAAGGCGCGCGCCGGCGCTCGCCGGCTGCAGGCGATCAAGGGCTGGGAGCCGGTCGCCGCGTGCTGGAGGTGGACCAGACGCCCATCGGCAAGACGCCGCGCTCCTGCCCCGCCACCTACGTGGGCTTCTTCGACACGATCCGCAGGCTCTTCGCCGACACGCCAGGAGGCGCGCATCCGCGGCTACACCGCGAGCCGCTTCTCCTTCAACACCGCGGGCGGGCGCTGCGACGCGTGCGAAGGCCAGGGCATGCAAGACGATCGAGATGAGCTTCCTGCCCGACGTGAAGGTGGTCTGCGAGGTGTGCGGCGGCGCGCGCTTCAACCCGGAGACGCTGGCGGTGCGCTGCGCGGCAAGTCGATCGGCGAGGTGCTGGCGATGAGCGTGGACGAGGCGGTGGAGTTCTTCGCCGCGCACCCGTCGATCCACCACGCGCTGCGGCTGCTGCAGGACGTGGGCCTGGGCTACCTCACGCTCGGCCAGCAGAGCCCCACGCTTTCGGGCGGCGAGGCGCAGCGCATCAAGCTGGTCACCGAGCTCGCCAAGGTGCGCGGCATCGAGCGCCCCGGGGCCCGCGGCCCGCGCCCGAGGCGCGCAGCACACGCTCTACGTGCTCGACGAGCCCACCGTGGGCCTGCACATGGCCGACGTGGAGAAGCTGATCCGCGTGCTGCACCGCCTGGTCGATGCGGGCAATACGGTGGTCCTGATCGAGCACAATCTCGACGTGATCGCCGAGGCCGACTGGATCGTGGACCTGGGCCCCGAAGGCGGCGACGGCGGCGGGCGGGTGGTGCTGCCGCGGCCGCCGGAGGATTTCCTCGCGGCGGGGGCGAAGACGCACACGGCGAAGGCGCTGCGGGAGTTCTTCAGGGGGCACGGCCGATGTCGTCCTGAGGTGCGAATAGGCCTCGCTGCTCGCCGCAGCCGGCGCTCACCGCGGCGCGCCTTCGCCACGGCCGCTGCCGGTGCTCGGCCGCCGACCCCGCCAAGGTCTTCCGCTACGCCTTCCCCGTCGCCGAGACCACCCTCGACCCGCAGAAGATCAGCGACCTCTACTCGAACATCCTCAACGCGGCGATGTTCGACCCGCCGCTCAAGTACGACTACCTCGCGCGGCCGCTGAAGCTCAAGCCCAACACGCTCGCCTCGATGCCCGAGATCAGCGCCGACGGCCTCACCTACACGCTGCGCGTGAAGCCCGGCATCTACTTCGCCGACGATCCGGCCTTCAAGGGGAAGAAGCGCGAGCTGGTGGCCGAGGACTACGTCTATTCGATCAAGCGGCTGATGGACCCGAAGCTCGCCGCGCCGCTGCTGGCCGAGGTGGAGGGCATCATCGTCGGCAGCGACGAGGCGCTCGCGAAGCGCGCGCAAGGCCAACAGGTTCGACTACGACGCGCCCATCGAGGGCCTGAAGGCGCTCGACCGCTACACCTGCCAGATCAAGCTCACGCAGCCCTTCTACGTCTTCATCTACAACCTCGCCGACTGCCGCGTCTCCTGCGCGGTGGCCCGCGAGGTGGTCGAGCACTACGGCGACGACATCGGCTCGCACCCGGTCGGCACGGGCCCGTACCGCCTCGCGTTCTGGAAGCGCTCCTCGAAGCTCGTCTTCGAGGCCAACCCGAACTTCCGCGAGGAGTATTTCGACGGCGAGCCGGCCGCCGGACGACGCGGAAGGCCAGGCCATCCTGGCGGCCCAGCGAGGGCAAGCGCATGCCGATGGTGGGCCGGGTCGAGGTCTACATCATCGAGGAGACGCAGCCGCGCTGGCTCGCCTTCCTCAACGAGGAGCACGACCTCGTCGTTCGAGGTCCCCGAGGAATTCGCCAACGTCGCCTGCCCGACAACAAGCTCGCGCCGAACCTGCGCAAGCGCGGCATCCAGATGGCGCAGGTGCCCGGGCTCGACCTCACGTTCGCGTACTTCAACATGGAGGACCCGGTCGTCGGCGGCTACACGCCCGAGAAGGTGGCGCTGCGCCGCGCGATCTCGCTCGCCTACAACACGCGCGACGAGATCGCGATCATCCGCAAGGGCCAGGCGATTCCCGCGCAGACGCCCTACAGCCCCGGCGTCGCGGGCTACGACCCGGACTTCCGCACCAGCGCCAACGAATACAGCGTCGCCGAAGGCGCGGGCGCTGCTGGACATGTACGGCTACGTCGACCGCGACGGCGACGGCTACCGCGAGACGCCCGACGGCAGCCCCCTGGTGCTGCAGAACGCCTCGACGCCCAGCGCGCGCGACCAGCAGATCGACGAGCTGTGGAAGCGCAGCATGGACGACGTGGGCCTGAAGATGACCTTCAAGAAGGCGAAGTGGCCCGACCTCCTCAAGGAATCCAACGCCGGCAAGCTGATGATGTGGCAGCTGGGCGGCGCCGCCTCCTCGCCGGACGCCGACACGTGGCTCATCGACCCTGTACGGCCCGAACGCCGGGCTTCAAGGGCAACCGCGCGCGCTTCAGGCTCGACGCCTACGACCGGCTGTACGAGAAGGCGCGCGTGATGCCCGACGGGCCCGAGCGCACGAAGCTGTACCAGGAGATGACCAAGCTCATGGTGGCCTACGCGCCCGTGGAAGGTGAACACGCACCGCATCCTCACGGACATGTGGTATCCGTGGGTGGTCGGCTACCGCCGCCCGGCCGTGCAGAGCAATACGTTCTGGAAGTACATCGACGTCGACAACTCGAAGCGCCCGCCCGCCTCGCGCTGAAACGGAGCCCCGATGGACCCCATCGCCCACCTCGCCCTCGCCACGCTGGTCTTCCTCGCGACGCACTTCGTCTCGAGCACGCCCGTTCGCGGCTCGCTCGTGGAGGCGATCGGCGAGAAGGCCTACGTCGGCGCCTATTCGCTGGTCTCGTTCCTCACGATCGGCTGGATGGGCTGGGCCTACCTGCGCGCGCCCTTCCTGCCCCTGTGGCAGGTTCCGGGCGTGAAGCTCTGGCCCCTTGCGGTGATGCCGTTCGCGCTCGTGCTGGTGGCCGCCGGCGTGATGACGACGCAATCCCTCGGCCGTGGGCCAGGCGGCCGCGCTCAAGGCCGAGGAGCCCGCGCGCGGGATCCTGCGCGTGACGCGCCACCCGGTCATGTGGGGCATCGCGCTCTGGGCCGCCGTCCACCTCGCGGCGCGGGGCGACGTGGCGTCCCTCGTCTTCTTCGGCGGATTCCTGGTGCTGGCCCTGGCCGGCACGGCCCTCATCGACGCCCGCAAGAACGACACCCTCGGCGAGGAATGGGCCCGTTTCGCCGCGGTCACCTCGAACGTGCCCTTTTCGGCCATCGTGGAAGGGCGCAACCACTTTTCGGCGGGCGAGATCGGCGCCAAGCGGGTCCTGGCGGGCCTCGCCGCCTACGGAATCGTCCTGGCCGCCCACCCCTGGCTTTTCGGTGTAAGGGCCTACTGACCGGAAACGGGAAAAGGGGGTCCGACGCCCGTTTTCGCGTAGAATGTCGGTCCAAGGTTTCCGAGGCGCTTCAACCGGTTAGCGCTTCAAGCCCCTCCGCCAGCCCACAAGGCGCGGATTCCCAACGATGCAAATTTTGTCTGCCTGAACCGGTCAGGGGCGTGCATGCCCTTCCAGGCCGATCACTCAGGAGATAACCATCAGCCAGGCTTTCGAAAGTCTCGGGCTTCTGCCCGAGCTGCTCCGCGCCGTCGCGGAACAAGGCTATACCGAACCCACCCCCATCCAGACGCAGGCCATCCCCGTGGTGCTTTCCGGGCGGGACCTGCTCGGCGCCGCCCAGACGGGCACCGGCAAGACGGCGGGCTTCACGCTGCCCCTGCTGCAGCGCCTGGCGCCCTTCGCGAGCAAGAGCTTCTCGCCGGCGCTGCACCCGGTGCGCTGCCTCATCCTCACGCCGACGCGGGAACTCGCGATCCAGGTCTACGAGAGCGTGAAGACCTACGGCAAGCACATCGCGCTCAAGCCCTTCGTGGTCTACGGCGGCGTCAACATCAACCCGCAGATCGCGGAGATGCGCAAGGGCGTCGAGATCCTCGTCGCCACGCCGGGGCGCCTGCTCGACCTCATGGGGCAGAAGGCGGTGGACCTGCGCCAGGTGCAGATCCTCGTCCTCGACGAGGCCGACCGCATGCTGGACATGGGCTTCATCCCGGACATCAAGCGCATCATCAACACGATCCCGGGGTCGCGGCAGACGCTGCTCTTCTCCGCCACCTTCTCCGACGAGATCCGCAAGCTCTCCGCGCAGTTCCTGAAGGATCCGCTCACGGTGGAAGTCGCGCGCCGCAACACGCCGGCGGAGTCCGTGACGCAATGGGCGCACTTCGTCGAGTCGAAGAGGAAGCGCGAGCTTCTCGCGCACCTCGTGAAGACGAACAACTGGGAGCAGGTGCTCGTCTTCTGCAAGACGAAGCACGGCGCCAACCGCCTCGCCTACCAGCTCGAGCGCGACGGCATCAACGCCGCGGCGATCCACGGCAACAAGAGCCAGAACGCGCGCATCGAGGCGCTCGAGAGCTTCAAGGCGAACAAGGTTCGCGTGCTCGTGGCCACCGACATCGCCGCGCGCGGGCTCGACATCGAGGCGCTGCCGCACGTCGTGAACTTCGACATGCCCACCGTCGCCCGAGGATTACGTCCACCGCATCGGCCGCACCGGCCGCGCGGGCATGGAAGGCGCGGCGATCTCCATCGTCTGCGCCGAGGACCGCCCGATGTTCGCGGCGGTGGAAGCGCTCATCAAGAAGAAGATCGAGGTCCGCCCGGTGCCCGGCTTCGACGATGCGCGTCCCGCGACCTACCCCGGCGAAGCCCCGGAGCAGTCGCGCGGCGAGCGTGGCCGCGGCCGCGGCCAGCGACCCAGCGCGCAGGGCGAGCGCCGACCGCCCCGCGGCGAGAAGCGCGCCCGACGAGCGTCCGCCTCGCAGCGAGAAGCGCGCCGAGGAGCGTCCTCCCCGCGCCGAGAAGCGCGCCGAGGAAAGCCCGCCCAGGCCGACGCCGAAGCCGAAGCCGGCGGCCGGCGACATGGATTTCTCCAAGCCCTACGAGCCGCCGCCGGACGCGAAGCCGATCGAGCAGCCCGACGAGGCCCCGGTGAGGAAGCGCTCGACGCACGCGGTGCCGGCGCTCTTCCGGCGCAAGGCGGCCTGACCCGGGTCGCTTCCTGCCGTCCATGCGAGATCCCGCCGCGCGAGTCATCCGGCGCCAGGACTACGCGCCGCCCGCGTATCTGGTCGATACGGTCGCCCTCGACGTGGACATCGCGCGTCCCTGGGCCACGGTTCGCGCGAAGCTCGCGATGCGACGCAACCCGGCGGCCGCGGGCGGGCCGCTGGTGCTCGACGGCGAGCACCTCGAGCTGCTGTCGCTCGCGCTCGACGGGAAGCCGCTCGATGCGTCGCGCTACACCGCGGGCGACGGGGTCCTGACGGTTCCCGGATGTTCCCGAGGCGTTCACGATCGAGACGGCGGTGCGCTTCGACCCCTGGCAGAACTCGCGCCTCGAGGGCTTCTACGCCTCGAAGGACGGGCTCTTCTCCCAGTGCGAGGCCGAGGGATTCCGCACCATCACGTACTTCCCCGACCGCCCGGACGTGATGGCCACCTACACGGTGACGCTGCACGCGCCGCGCGGCGAATTTCCGCACCTGCTCGCCAACGGCAACCTCGTCGCGTCGGCCGACGAGGCCGACGGCCGCCACAGCGCCACGTGGGAGGACCCGTTTCCGAAGCCCTCCTACCTCTTCGCCATGGTGGCGGCGAAGCTCGACCTGCTCGAGGACCACTTCGTCACGAAGTCCGGGCAAGAAGGCGCTGCTGCAGGTCTACGTGGAGCCCGGCAAGCTCGACCAGGCCGGCTTCGCGATGCAGTGCCTCAAGCGCGCGATGCGCTGGGACGAGGAGCGCTTCGGCCTCGAGCTCGACCTCGACCGCTTCATGATCGTGGCGGTGGGCGACTTCAACATGGGGGCCATGGAGAACAAGGGCCTCAACATCTTCAACACGAAGTTCGTGCTGGCCCGCGCCGACACCGCGACCGACGTCGACTTCATGATGATCGACCGCGTGGTCGCGCACGAGTACTTCCACAACTGGACCGGCAACCGCGTCACCTGCCGCGACTGGTTCCAGCTTTCGCTCAAGGAAGGCCTCACCGTCTTCCGCGACCAGGAGTACGGCGGCGACGAGTACTCGCGCGCCGTCTCCCGCATCCAGGACGTCCGCGACCTGCGCGAGCGCCAGTTCCCGGAGGACGCCGAGCCCCATGGCCCATCCGGTGCGCCCCGACTCCTACGTCGAGATCAACAACTTCTACACGGCCACGGTCTACGAGAAGGGCGCGGAGGTCGTCCGGATGTACCAGACCCTCCTCGGGCGCGACGGATTCCGCCGGGGCATGGACCTCTACTTCGAGCGCCATGACGGCCAGGCCGTGACCTGCGACGATTTCCGCGCGGCGATGGCCGACGCGAACGGCGCGGACCTCGACCAGTTCGGCCTCTGGTACTCGCAGGCGGGCACGCCGGTCCTCGCGAGCCACGGCGAATACGACGCCGCGGCGCGAACCTACACGCTGACCCTGCGGCAGTCCTGCCCGCCCGACGCCGGGACAGCCGGAGAAGCTGCCGTTCCACATTCCCGTCGCCGTCGGCCTCGTGGATCCGCAAGGCGACGACATGCCGCTTCGCCTCGAGGGCGAGGAGGCCGCGCACGCGACCCCCGACCCCAAGACGGGAGAGATCACGCGCGTCTTCCCGGTGACCGGGACCGAGGCGAGGCTCGTGTTCGTCGACGTGGCGCAACCGCCGGTTCCCTCGATCCTGCGCGGCTACTCCGCGCCGGTCGTGCTGCGCCACGACTACGGGGATGCCGAGCTCACGCACCTGATGGCGCACGACCGGGACCCGTTCAATCGCTGGGAGGCGGGGCAGGTGCTTGCCACGCGCATCGTGCTCGCGGGCGTGGAGGCGATCCGCGCAGGGCGGGAGATGACCGTCCTCGCCCGCGTTCGTCGAGGCGCTCGGCCGCGTGCTCACGGACGGCGCGCGCGATCCGGCGTTCGCCGCGGAGTGCCTCGAGCTCCCGGGCGAGCGGATCCTGGCCGAGCAGATGGCCGTCGTCGATCCCGACGCGATCCACATGGCGAGGAAGCGCCTCGTGCTCGAGGTGGCGCGGCGCTACCGCACCCGGTTCGAAGGCGCTTTCCGCCATTTCACCGTGCCGGGGACCTACTCGCCGGATGCCGTCGTCGCGGGCCGCCGCGCGCTGCGAAACGCGGCGCTCGCCTACATCATGGCGGTCGACGATTCGACGGCGCGCGCGCTCACCTTCCTCGAGTTCCGGCGCGCCGAGAACATGACCGACGCGATGGCGGCGCTGGCCTGCCTCGCGGAGTCGGCGGGCGCCGAGCGCGATCGCGCGCTGGCGATGTTCTACGACAAGTGGAAGGACGAGGCGCTCGTGGTCGACAAGTGGTTCCGCGTGCAGGCGCTGTCCGACCTTCCCGGGGCCATCGGGCGCGTCGAGGCGCTCCTCGCCCATCCGGCGTTCGACCTGCGCAATCCCAACCGGGCCCGCTCGGTCCTGCACACCTTCGCGCTCGACAACCCGGTGCACTTCCATGCCGCCGACGGGTCGGGGTATCGCCTGATCGCCGGCAAGATCGTGGAGCTCGACCGGCTTGAATCCCCAGATCGCCTCGCGGCTGGCGCGGGCCTTCGACCAATGGAGGCGATTCGACGCCGGCCGCCAGGCCCATGCGCGAGCCGCGCTCGAGTCCATCCGGAGCGAGGGCGGCCTGTCCGCCGATGTCGCCGAAGTGGTGAGCCGGGCGCTCGCCTGACCGCGCCACGGCGGCCGCCGGAAACGACGAGGGCCGCTTCGCGCGGCCCTGTCGGGAGACCCCTTGAGACCTGACCGGGCGGTCAGTTCTTCTTGATCTGCTCCAGCACCTTGAAGGTCGACTTCGACGCGCCGTGAAACAGGCGCTTGAAGGCCTTCGACAGGCAGCGGCGCTCGAGGGTGTTGCGGCGGGTACGTTTGCGTTCGGCCATGACCAGCTCCTTGTTGCGGAACCGGCAATTATACCCGAGCGCCCCGTCCGGCGCACCCTCGGGGAGCGGGGCTCAATTGAGCAGCTTGACCGCCCCGTCGACGATCTCGGCCTCGGCGCGCATCCCGCTGGCGCTGATCATCGCGCCCTTTGCCTTCGCCAGCCCGTTGTCGAAGACCCCCTCGAACCGCGAGCCGTCGGCGAACCAGAATGTCCCCTTTCCCTGCGGCCGGCCCTGGACCATCTCGCCTTCGTATTTCTGCCCGGAGGCATGGAAGTACGAGCCGCTTCCCGTCAGCGCGCCGTCGCGAAGGTCGCCCTCGTAACGGTCGCCGTTGGAGAAGTAGTAGACGCCCTTGCCCTGCGGCCTTGCCGTCGACGAACGGCGCCTCGATCCGGTCGCCGCTCTTCGCGTAGTACCGCCCCTTGCCCTGCAGCTTCCCGCCGACCATCTCGCCCTCGTAGCGGTCGCCGCTCGCGAACCGGTAGATGCCCGACCCCGTCGCGCGGCCGTCCACGAACGACCCCTCGATGCGGTCTCCCGACTTCGTGACGTAGACCCCCCGCCCGGCGACCACCCCGGCCCTCACCTCGCCCTCGTAGGTGTCGCCGTTGGCGAACTGGTACTTGCCCTTGCCGTTCGGCCGGTCGTCGGCGAACTCGCCCTCGTAGCGATCGCCGTTGTCCCATTCGTACCTGCCGGCGCCGTGCTTGAGGCCGTCCTTGAACTCGCCCTCGTACTTGAAGGCCTTGGACGTGTACTGCCCCTTGCCGTGGATCAGGACGCCGCGCATCGCCCCCACGTAGACGGAGCCGTCGGCGAACGTGAGCTCGCGGATCCCGGGCGCGATCTCGCGGCCGGGGAGGTCCTCCTTGGGCTTCGGCGGCGCGGCGGCAGCCTTTGCCGGGGCCGATGTCTCGGCAGCCTCCCGGGGCGCGGCCGCGGCGACGACCGCGGGCTCTTTCGTCCGCCGCCGGCTCCGCGGGCTTCCGGGCGGCGGCAGTCCCCGCAGGCGCTTCCTGCCGCTGGGCTGCCGCCGCCGGCGGGAGCGGGCGCCGGCGTTGTCGCGGCCGCTGGCGGCGCGGCTGCGGCCGGACTGGCGACCGGCGCCGCCGGCGCGGCGGGTGACGCAGTGGCGACCCGGCTGCGGCCGATCAACGCGTCGACGCGGTTGCGCGCGAGACCCGCGAAGACGCCGTTGGGATACTTGTCCAGGTAGGCCTGGATGTCGTCGGCCCGGTTGGAGTCCTGGACGCTCTTCCAGAACTGCAGCTCGAGCTGCGCGGCGACGTCGGCGGACGGCCCGCCGCCGGCGGGGGCGCCGCCCGCAGCCGCGCGCGCGGCCCGTCGCGTTGAAGACGAAGTCGCCCTTGATCGAGGAAAGCTCCCAGGGGGTCTGCAGGCGCCTGGTGTCGCGCTCGACGCCCTCGCGCACCTTGCGGAAGAGGACCTCGACGGGCATGTCGGGCACCTTGATGTTCTGCAGGAGGTGGCCGGTGTAGATGCCGTTCCGGCCGAACCCGTCCGCCGCCGTGGCGCCCGGCGCCGTGGCGTAGGCGATGAGCGTGCCCGACGGGCCGCTCATCTGCGCGAGGCCCGTGGCGCTGACCTTGAACGTGTCGCGGAACGGGTTGTCGCGGCAGGCATCGAGGATCACGAAGTTGAATCGCGTCCGCGCGCGCTCCATCCGGTCGAAGACCTGCGCCACCTCGACCGAAAAGAACGTGACGTCGTCCTCGGACCCCATGACCGCGTCGATCGGGATGAGGTAGTTGCGGTCCTTGAACTGCATCGCGTGGCCGGCGTAGAAGAACAGGGCGGCCTCGGCGCCATCGAGCGCCTTCCCGAACTCCTGGAGCGCGGCGATCATCTCCGCCCGGGACGTGTTCTCCTTGACGATCGTCTTGAAGCCGAGATCGCGCAGCGCAGCGCCGAGATCGCGCGAATCGTTCACGGCATTGCGCAGCGGCGAGCTGGGGTAGGCGTTGTTGCCGATGAGGAGCGCCACGCGTCCGTTGGCCGCCGCGACGGGCGCGAGGAACGCGAAGACCGCGAACGCGGCGAGGGCGGCAACCGCGCGAAGGCTGATGGAGGGAATCCCCGTTTTCATCGTGGTCGCGGGCCGCGCGAAGAGGTGCGCCGGCCCGGATCGCGGATTATCGCTCAAGACGGCGCGCCGAGGGCGCCGTCGACGCGCGCGCGGGCCCTCTCAGCGGGCCAGGCCGGCCAGCTCGGGGATATCCGGACGCTCGGCGGCGAGCTGGGTCCAGACTTCGCGCGCATCCTGGGTCGCGCCCAGGTCCTGCAGCACCAGCGCGAGCAGGACGCGATCGGGGAACGACTTCGCGCCGGCCCGCGCCTTGTCCGCGGCTGCGATCGCGTCCGAAGGCAGGGTCTCGAAGCGGGCGTCGCCGAGCGCCGCCTCTCCGGCCGAATAGGTCCACGCGTAGGCCTGGCCCGCCGACGAGGCGGGACGGCAGGCGAAGCGAGGGTCCCTTGGTGCCGCCCCGGAAGACTTCCTTTCCCGCGCGGGAGGTCACGACCACCGAATACGTCGTCTCGGCCTCTCCCGCCCAGCGCAGCGTCGGCTGGAGCGTGGCGATGCGGGCGTTCACCGGGTAGTGGGGACCCGTGCGATCGGCCTTCGGCGCGGGCGCGCTGCGCATCCGCAGGCTCGCGGTCGCCGCCCTCGACGTCTCGACGACCGCGGTGGCGCTCGCGCGAAGCCCGGGAACGCGGCTGGAGGGCGCAGCGCCCTTCGACGGCATTCACGCCCTCCCGGGCGACGACGAATTCGCCGGGGCCCTTGAGGGCGAACTCCTCGCCGCTCACGACGTACATCACCGCCGCGCGCGCGTCCGGCCCGAGGGCCAGCTTCGTTCCCGGCAGGAGTTCGGCGAGGAACGGCGGGCGTCCCCCGCCATTCATCACCACCTCGCCCTTGATGTCCGACAGGAACGCCACGGGATCCGCCGCACGCGCGACGAAGGCGAGGCACAGCAGGAGTCGCGGCGAGGATCGATCGGGCAACGGGAGCCATGGATGAAGCCTTGTCGTTCGGGCGGGATTACTTGGCGAGGCTGGCGAGCTCGGGAAGGTCGGTGCGCTCCTGGGCGAGCTTCGCCCAGGCTTCCTGCGCCTCCTGGACGGCGCCGATTTCCTGCAGGAGCAGCGCGTACATGAGGCGGTCGGAGAACTCCGCCTTTTCCGACGGGCGGCGCTTCTCGGCGTTCTGGATCGTGCCGGCGGGCAGCGTGCGGAACCGGGCGGCGCCGATTTCCTGCCCGGCGACGGATACCGTCCAGGAATACTCGGTGTCGGGCTGGAGTTTCGTCGGGAACCGGTGGCTCGTGCCGGAGACCTTCGCCTTCGACGAGCGGCTTGTCCTCCTTGCCGGCGACGGAGAGCGCGACTTCGGCGGGCGCCTTCGCATCCGGCATCGTCCAGCGGAAGGTGGGCTGCAGCAGCGTCACGGCGCCCTGCGTCGGAAACTCGAGCCGGGGCTTCGCGTCCGGCCTTGACCGGCGCGCATCGACCGCATGCGGATGCTGGCCGACGAGGTCTGCGCGACCTTGACGAGGACCTGGTTGCTTGCGCGCCACGCGGTCTCCCGCGCGGCCGGCGGGACGCCGCTGACCGAGGTGATCTCGCGCTCGCCGACCGTGTAGTCGCCGGGCACCTTGAGCACGTACTCCTTGCCCGACTGGATGTACATCACGGCGAGCTGCGAGTCCTTGCCCACCACGATCTTCTGGCCCTTGCCGAGCTCGCTCATGAGCATCGGGCGCGGCGCGCCGTCGACCGTCACGTCGCCCTTCAGGTTGGTGATGAACGCGATGCCGTCGGCCGCCTGCGCCGACGAGTGCGGCAAGGGCGACGCCGGAAGCCAGGAGTGCGCGAAGGATGGTTTTCATGGGTGCCTCTCTCATGTCGCCGCTGGCGCGGGCCTCGCGGTGCGGATGCCCCAGATCTTGACGGGGCTGTGTCCCTTGACGCTGTGGCTGCCGAGCGGATCGAACTGGAAACCCTGGCCGCTGCGGCTCACGACCGCCTCGGTAATCAGTATCTTACGCCCGAGTTCCTTGGTTAGCCCCTCCAGGCGGGCCGCGACGTTCACGGCGTCGCCGATGGCCGAGTAGTTGTGCCTTTCCGAGGAGCCGATGTTGCCGACGGTGACGACGCCGAAGTTGATCCCGATGCCGATGGTCAGCGTGGGCAGGCCTTCGGCCTCGAACTCCCCGTTGAGCCGGTCGAGCTCGGACATCATGGCCAGGGCGCATTTCACGGCGTCGCCGCAGGGATCGTCCGACTGGCGCGGCGCACCGAACAGGACCATCATGCCGTCGCCGATGAACTTGTCGACGGTGCCCTCGTGGCGGTGCACGGCGTGGACCATCCGGTCGAAATAGCGCTGCAGGACGGTCGTCACGACGACCGGCGGCATGCGCTCCGACAGCGTCGTGAAGTCGCGGATGTCGCTGAACAGGATGCACACCTCGGCCAGCTGGCCGCTCACGCCGGGGGAGAGGCTGCCGGCGAGCATCTCGTTCATCACGGCCGGGCTCACCTGCCCGGCGAAGGTCCGCCGGAGGCGCCCTCGCTCGACCGTGTTTTCGATGCCGTCCACGATGGCCCGCGTGACGAAGCCGGCCCAGAGCGTGAACACGAGCGAGGCGACGGGCACGAGCAGCTGGTGCGCCCGGATCGCATACAGCCCCGTGCCCGCGATAGCGGCGGTGAGCGCAACGGACGATCCCGAGCGCAATGGCGAGGCGGAAATGGAAGAACACGAGCCCCGCGGCCAGAAGGCAGAGCGCCCACCGCAGGCTCCTCGTCCATCGGCTGGAGCAGCCCGCTCGCGAGGTGGCTGCGAAGCACCTGAAGGTGCGTCATGACGCCCGGCTGGCTCGACGCGCCCGAGCCCGTCCGACCGTTCGGGATCGATGTCGATGAGCTGCACCGGAAGCGCCCACCGGTCGGCGCGCTTCAGGACGTAGCCGATCATCACCATCTTGCCGGCGAACGCCTTCTCGAGGCGCGTCGACGTCGCCCCTTCTCCTTCCATGCGATGACGTCCTGCATCGGGATGTACTCGACTCTCGATCCGACGCTGTAGTCGATGTACCCGGCGTCGACCGGCAGCCCCACGCCGCGGAGCATCTGGCCCGACAAGCGTCTTCACGGGCTGCGTCTTGCCCAGCTCGGCCTCGCTGAATCGTCGGCTACACGGAGTCGGGGTCCTGGAGCTGCTGGTCGATGCCGAGCCCGTCCTCCCCGATGACGCGCAGGAAGGTGGGATGCATGCGCGCCGCGCAGCCCTCCCTGTCCACGGTGAGGGCGAAGACCACCTTCGTCTTCTGGCGGGCGTCGCGGATCGCCCGGAAGAGCGCGAGGTCGTAGCCCGGGACGAGGTTGTCGTAGGAGCGCGCGGGCGGGCACGACGTCGATGCCGATGACCCGGGGCCTCGCGTCCGCGAGCGCGCCGAAGAGGCGGGCGAAGTGCAGGTGCCACAGCGCGATGGGCTCGATGAAGACCTCCTCGCTGCCCTCGTCGATGCCGACGAGCACGACGTCGTTGGCGAGCGGACGCGGCCAGTCGCTCGCGCAGGACCTGCATCTGGGTGTCGAAGGCCGCGCGCTCGAGCCGGGCGAGCGGCGCCTCATCGCCGCCGGGGACGCGGCTCGCGACCGCGAGCAGGAGCACGACCAGCAGGTACAGCACGAAGCTGCGCGAGCGGGGCTCGCTCCACAGGCGGCGCGCGAGCGCGGCGAGGGCGTGCGATGGCGTCGGCTTGTCGGGGCGGGGTGCGCTGGATGTCGCCATGGATGGCGATCGATTCGTCTAGGTGGCGCTAGAGCATGACCACCTGGCGCACCACGCGTCCGCTCGCGAGGCGGTCGAATCCCGTGTTGATGTCCTCGAGCTTCAGGTGATCGCTCATCAGCCGGTCCACGGGAAGCCGCCCCGCCTTGTAGAGGGCGATGTAGCGGGGAATGTCGCGCACCGGGACGCACGACCCGACGTAGCTTCCCTTCACGGTGCGCTCCTCCGCGGTGAGGTTCACGTGCTGCAGGGGCCATCGATGGTCCGGGTGGGGAAGGCCCGCGGTCACCGTCGTGCCGCCGCGCCGCGTGATGCGATAGGCGAGCTCCATCGCCTGGACGGAGCCGGCCATCTCGAAGGCGAAGTCGACGCCGCCGCCGCTCGCCTGGCGCACCTGCTCGACGGCATCGGGCGCGCGCGCGTTGACGGCATGCGTCGCGCCGAGGGACTTGGCGAGCTCCAGCTTGTCGTCGAACAGGTCCACCGCGACGACGACGCGCGCGCCGGAAAGCGACGCCGCGAGGATGCTGTTCATGCCGACGCCGCCGAGGCCCACGACGGCGGCCGTCGTTCCCGGGGTCATCTTCGCGGTGTTCACGACCGCGCCGACCCCCGTCAGCACGGCGCATCCGAAGAGCGCGGCCTCGTCGAAGGCGAGCGTGGGGTCGACCTTGACCAGCGACCGGCGGGACACCACCGCGTAATCGGCGAACGCCGAGACGCCCATGTGGTGGTTGACGTTCTTCCCGGCCATCGAGAGCCGGCGGCCTCCGCCGAGCAGCGTGCCCGCCGTATTGGCGGCGGCGCCGGGCTCGCAGAGCGCCGGGCGCCCTTCCATGCAGGGCACGCAATGGCCGCAACTGGGAACGAAGACCATCACGACGCGGTCCCCCGGCGCGAGGTCGACGACGAGCGGGCCGCACTCGACGACCTCGCCGGCCGCCTCGTGGCCCAGCGCCATCGGGAACGGGTCGCGGACGATCGCCGTTGATGACGGAGAGGTCCGAGTGGCAGAGCCCGGCGGCGCGCACGCGCACCAGCACCTCCCCGGGCCCGGGCGGATCGACGTCGATCTCCTCGATGCGCAGGGGCTTGCTCTCGGCGTAGGGCTGGGGAGCCCCCACGGTGTGCAGGATGGCTGCGCGGGCTTTCACGGCGATCTCCTCTCCGGGCTGTCGCACGAGGTTATCGCTCCGGAAGCCCGCTCGCGCAAGGCGGGGCGCGCAAAAAGCAAAAGGGCCACCCGGATGGGTGGCCCTTCTGTTTGTAAGGCCCTGGCGATGACCTACTTTCTCACGGGCAATCCGCAATATCATCGGCGCGGCGTCGTTTCACGGCCCTGTTCGGGATGGGAAGGGGTGGGGCCAACGCGCTATGGTCGCCAGGAATTCGGTGTCGTGGATGCGGTGCTGATGGGGCATCCACGCGCTTGTCGGGAATGGCATGAAGGTTGGGTGGTACTGCCTCGGCGCCTTATGGGCGCGCACAGGCGTCAATGCAGAGTTATAGAGTCAAGCCGCACGGGCAATTAGTACCGGTTAGCTCAAGGCGTTACCGCCCTTGCACACCCGGCCTATCAACGTCCTGGTCTCGGACGACCCTTCAGGGGGGTTAAACCCCCGGGAGATCTCATCTTCAGGCAAGTTTCCCGCTTAGATGCTTTCAGCGGTTATCTCTTCCGCATTTAGCTACCCGGCAATGCCACTGGCGTGACAACCGGTACACCAGGGATGCGTCCACTCCGGTCCTCTCGTACTAGGAGCAGCCCCCGTCAAATCTCCAACGCCCACGGCAGATAGGGACCAAACTGTCTCACGACGTTTTGAACCCAGCTCACGTACCACTTTAAATGGCGAACAGCCATACCCTTGGGACCGGCTACAGCCCCAGGATGTGATGAGCCGACATCGAGGTGCCAAACTCCCCCGTCGATATGAACTCTTGGGAGGAATCAGCCTGTTATCCCCAGAGTACCTTTTATCCGTTGAGCGATGGCCCTTCCATACAGAACCACCGGATCACTATGACCTGCTTTCGCACCTGCTCGACTTGTCAGTCTCGCAGTCAAGCCACCTTATGCCATTGCACTATGAGTACGATTTCCGACCGTACCTAGGTGACCTTCGCACTCCTCCGTTACTCTTTGGGAGGAGACCGCCCCAGTCAAACTGCCTACCATGCACGGTCCCCGACCCCGTCAAGGGGCCCAGGTTAGAACCGCAACGTCATCAGGCTGGTATTTCAACGTCGGCTCCACCGGAATCTAGCGATCCCGGCTTCAAAGCCTCCCAGCTATCCTACACAGACAGCGTCACAGTCCAATGCAAAGCTACAGTAAAGGTTCATGGGGTCTTTCCGTCTAGCCGCGGGTAGATTGCATCTTCACAAACATTTCAACTTCGCTGAGTCTCAGGAGGAGACAGTGTGGCCATCGTTACGCCATTCGTGCGGGTCGGAACTTACCCGACAAGGAATTTCGCTACCTTAGGACCGTTATAGTTACGGCCGCCGTTTACCGGGGCTTCGATCAAGAGCTTGCACCCCATCACTTAACCTTCCGGCACCGGGCAGGCGTCACACCCTATACGTCGACTTCCAACGTCTTAGCAGAGTGCTGTGTTTTTGATAAACAGTCGCAGCCACCGATTCTCTGCGGCCTTCTTCGGCTTCACGGGTAAACCGCTAAACCTACCAAAGGCACACCTTCTCCCGAAGTTACGGTGTCAATTTGCCGAGTTCCTTCTCCTGAGTTCTCTCAAGCGCCTGAGAATTTTCATCCTGCCCACCTGTGTCGGTTTGCGGTACGGTCCCGACGGGCTGAAGCTTAGTGGCTTTTCCTGGAAGCAGGGTATCTGCAGCTTCGGGGAGTAAAACTCCCCTGGTCCCGCGCCTCAGTGTTGACCCCCCGGATTTCCCTAAGGGACCCACCTACACGCTTCACCAGGACGTCCAACACCTGGTCTGCATAACCTTCTCCGTCCCCACATCGCACCCGCCGGCGGTTCCGGAATATTGACCGGATTCCCATCAGCTACGCATCTCTGCCTCACCTTAGGGGCCGACTCACCCTGCGCCGATGAACGTTGCGCAGGAAACCTTGGGCTTTCGGCGAGGGAGCCTTTCACTCCCTTTATCGCTACTCATGTCAGCATTCGCACTTCCCATACCTCCAGCATGCCTCTCGGCACACCTTCGCAGGCGTAGGGAACGCTCCTCTACCACCGCTGCAATCCCCTGAACGCACTTCTCCCGCCTGGCGCGCACGCGCGCGCCAACGCCTCACCACGACTTCTGGCGACGCAAAAATGCTCTCAGGTGGATTGCAGCGATCCGCAGCTTCGGTTATTGGCTTGAGCCCCGTTACATCTTCCGCGCAGGACGACTCGATCAGTGAGCTATTACGCTTTCTTTAAAGGATGGCTGCTTCTAAGCCAACCTCCTGACTGTCTGTGCCTTCCCACCTCGTTTTCCACTTAGCCAATATTGGGGACCTTAGCTGGCGGTCTGGGTTGTTTCCCTCTTGTCCCCGGACGTTAGCACCCGGGGACTGTCTCCCGCGCTTCTACTCTTCGGTATTCGGAGTTTGCCATGGTTTGGTAAGCCTATAGCGGCCCCCTAGCCATAACAGTGCTCTACCCCCGAAGGTAATACGCGAGGCACTACCTCAATAGTTTTCGAGGAGAACCAGCTATCTCCGGTTTTGTTTAGCCTTTCACCCCTATCCACAGCTCATCCCCGACCTTTTCAACGGGCGTGGGTTCGGCCCTCCAGTGGGTGTTACCCCACCTTCAGCCTGGCCATGGATAGATCAACCGGTTTCGGGTCTACGCCCAGCTACTGAACGCCCTGTTCAGACTCGCTTTCGCTGCGCCTCCGGCACCAAGCCTTAAGCTCGCAACTGAACGTAAGTCGCTGACCCATTATACAAAAGGTACGCCGTCACCCCTTGCGAGGCTCCGACTGTTTGTATGCATGCGGTTTCAGGTTCTATTTCACTCCCCTCCCGGGGTTCTTTTCGCCTTTCCCTCACGGTACTGGTTCACTATCGGTCGATAACGAGTATTTAGCCTTGGAGGATGGTCCCCCCATCTTCAGACAGGATTTCACGTGTCCCGCCCTACTTGTCTCGAGCTCAGTTCCACACACGGGTTTTCGCGTACGGGGCTATCACCCTCTGCGGCCGGCCTTTCCAGACCGTTTCGCTAACGCGCGTGCTAAATCTCGACGGCTTCTCCCATTTCGCTCGCCACTACTTTGGGAATCTCGGTTGATGTCTGTTCCTCTGGTTACTGAGATGTTTCAGTTCTCCAGGTTCGCCTCTCGCACCCTATGTATTCAGGTGCGGATGACCCTTGCGGGCCGGGTTTCCCCATTCGGAAATCTGCGGATCAGCGCCCATTTGCCGGCTCCCCGCAGCTTATCGCAGGCTGTCGCGTCCTTCATCGCCTGTTATCGCCAAGGCATCCACCACATGCACTTATTCGCTTGACCCTATAACTCTGCCCTCTCCTTCTGGCCTCGCGACCACCGGAAGAGAATCAGAAGCTACATGGCTTCTCATTAAGCGCTTGTGCGTGCTCCCGCCCTTTTTAATACGGAAGCACACGATGCAATACATTCACCCAGGTGTGCTGGCGCACGGCAGGCCAAACCACAGCCACGACGCACCTCCAACACACCACCTTCATATTTCCCGAATTGTTAAAGATCAGCCGATTCTGACTTCCAGAAGAAGCCAGAAGAGAACGAAGGCTTCGCCCTCGCTCTCTTATGTCCTCTTCTTCCCAGTCGTCTCGGCCCGCCGTCCGCCAGGACTGGTGGAGCCAACCGGGATCGAACCGGTGACCTCCTGCTTGCAAAGCAGGCGCTCTCCCAGCTGAGCTATGGCCCCGTGATCCCTTCCTTTGACTGCACTCTCGCCCCCCCTCACGCTCCGGCCTGGTGAGTGGTGGGTCTGGATGGATTTGAACCATCGACCCCACGCTTATCAAGCGTGTGCTCTGACCAACTGAGCTACAGACCCTGCCGGCCGCGGGAGCAATTGCTGCTCTCAGACGATACAACCGATAGATGGTGGGTACTGCAGGATGTGCTTCTCTAGAAAGGAGGTGATCCAGCCGCACCTTCCGATACGGCTACCTTGTTACGACTTCACCCCAGTCACGAATCTCACCGTGGTCGGCGCCCCCCTTGCGGTTAGGCGACCGGCTTCTGGTGAAACCCGCTCCCATGGTGTGACGGGCGGTGTGTACAAGACCCGGGAACGTATTCACCGCGACATGCTGATCCGCGATTACTAGCGATTCCGACTTCATGCAGTCGAGTTGCAGACTGCAATCCGGACTACGATCGGCTTTCTGGGATTGGCTCCAGCTCGCGCTTTGGCAACCCTCTGTACCGACCATTGTATTACGTGTGAAGCCCTACCCATAAGGGCCATGAGGACTTGACGTCATCCCCACCTTCCTCCGGTTTGTCACCGGCAGTCTCATTAGAGTGCCCAACTAAATGTAGCAACTAATGACAAGGGTTGCGCTCGTTGCGGGACTTAACCCAACATCTCACGACACGAGCTGACGACAGCCATGCAGCACCTGTGTTCCCGTTCCCTTTCGGGCACACCCGGATCTCTCCAGGCTTCAGGACATGTCAAGGGTAGGTAAGGTTTTTCGCGTTGCATCGAATTAATCCACATAATCCACCGCTTGTGCGGGTCCCCGTCAATTCCTTTGAGTTTTAACCTTGCGGCCGTACTCCCCAGGCGGTCGACTTCACGCGTTAGCTTCGTTACTGAGAGTGTCAAACCCCCAACAACCAGTCGACATCGTTTAGGGCGTGGACTACCAGGGTATCTAATCCTGTTTGCTCCCCACGCTTTCGTGCATGAGCGTCAGTATTAGCCCAGGGACCTGCCTTCGCCATCGGTATTCCTCCTGATATCTACGCATTTCACTGCTACACCAGGAATTCTAGTCCCCTCTGCCATACTCCAGCCTTGCAGTCCCAAATGCCATTCCCAGGTTAAGCCCGGGGATTTCACATCTGGCTTACAAAACCGCCTGCGCACGCTTTACGCCCAGTAATTCCGATTAACGCTCGCACCCTACGTATTACCGCGGCTGCTGGCACGTAGTTAGCCGGTGCTTATTCTTCCGGTACCGTCAGTAGTCACGGATATTCACCGTAACCGTTTCGCTCCGGACAAAAGAGCTTTACAACCCGAAGGCCTTCTTCACTCACGCGGAATGGCTGGATCAGGGTTGCCCCCATTGTCCAAAATTCCCCACTGCTGCCTCCCGTAGGAGTCTGGGCCGTGTCTCAGTCCCAGTGTGGCTGATCATCCTCTCAGACCAGCTACCGATCATCGCCTTGGTAAGCCTTTACCTCACCAACAAGCTAATCGGACATCGGCCAACCCAATCGCGTGAGGCCTTGCGGTCCCCCACTTTCCCCTCTCGGGCGTATGCGGTATTAATCCGGCTTTCGCCGGGCTATCCCCCACGACATGGACATGTTCCGATGCATTACTCACCCGTTCGCCGCTCGCCGCCAGGTTGCCCCGCGCTGCCGCTCGACTTGCATGTGTAAAGCATTCCGCCAGCGTTCAATCTGAGCCAGGATCAAACTCTTCAGTTCAATCCATCAAAACTCACAAAGAAATCACATGGATTCCAAAGTGAGTACTGCAAGATGCTTCATTTCCGGTTCACCCCACCACCTCGCGGCAACGAGACTCCACCGGTGCGCACCCACAGCACCCACCATCTATCGGCTGTAACTTGTTAAAGAGCGTTCGCGCCTGCCTCCGCGTGGAGACCCCCGAACGAATTGGGGTGGCGGCGAAAAGACAGCGATTATAGCGCGTTTTCCGGCCCGGTCAAGCCTTCCCGGAACGCCGATCAGCATGGCGGCGCGCAGGCTGACCCGGGCGAACTTGCGCTTGCCGACCTGGAGGACGTAGGTGGCGCCCGCCGGGAGCCGCAGCCCCTTGTCGGCGACCTTCTCCCCGTTCACCTTCACGCCGCCCTGCTCGATCATGCGCAGCGCCTCCGAGGTGCTCGGGCACACGCCCGAGGACTTGAGCACCTGGCCGATCACGCCCCCCTCCGCGGAGACCTCGATCACCTGCTCCGGGAGGTCCTGGGGGACCTCGCCGTGGCGGAACCGGGCCTCGAAATCCTCCAGGGCGCGCCTCGCCGCCGCCTGGTCGTGGAAGCGCGCGATGATCTCCTGGGCGAACCGCACCTTGATGTCCCGCGGGTTCGCCCCCTCGGCCACCGAGCGCTTCCAGCGCCGCGATGGTCTCGAGCGACTCGAAGGACAGCAGCTCGATGTAGCGCCACATCAGCTCGTCGGAGATGCTCATGAGCTTGCCGAACATCTCCTCGGCCGGATCGTGGATGCCGACGTAGTTCCCGAGCGACTTCGACATCTTGTTGACGCCGTCGAGCCCCTCCAGGAGGGGCATCGTGAGGATCACCTGCGGCTCCTGGCCGTAGTGCTTCTGCAATTCCCGCCCCACCAGCAGGTTGAACTTCTGGTCCGTCCCCCCGAGCTCCATGTCCGCCTTCATGGCCACCGAGTCGTAGCCCTGCATGAGGGGGTAGAGGAATTCGTGGATCGAGATCGGGCGCTGCTCGGCGTACCGCTTCGAGAAGTCGTCCCGCTCGAGCATGCGGGCGACGGTGGAGGTCGCCGCGAGCCGGATCATTCCCGACGCGCCCAGCTGGTTGCACCAGGTGGAGTTGAAGAGGATCTCGGTCCTGTCCGCGTCGAGGACCTTGAAGACCTGGGCCTTGTACGTCTCCGCGTTCTCCGCGATCTGCTCCGGCGTGAGGGGCGGCCGCGTGGCGTTGCGCCCGCTCGGGTCGCCGATCATCCCGGTGAAGTCCCCGATGAGGAACATCACGTGGTGCCCGAGATCCTGGAGCTGGCGCATCTTGTTCAGCACGACGGTATGGCCCAGGTGCAGGTCCGGCGCGGTCGGGTCGAACCCCGCCTTCACGCGCAGGGGCTTGCCCTTGGCCAGCTTGCGGACGAGGTCCTCCTCGACGATCAGTTCGTGGACGCCGCGCCGGATGACCTCGAGGTCCGGACTGTTGACTCATTGATTTGATTCCATTTTTTGCCTGACTTCGGGATATTTCTGCTATTCTGCGGCCTTTGGTTCCCGCCCCGCGCGATGAGCATCGAAAAGGTCGCCATTCTAGCGCAGCGCCTCGCCAAGCTCCTGCCTGCCCGGCAGCTGGCTTTCGGGGCGCTCCTGTTCGGCCTTCCGGCGCTGGGCGTCGTGACCGCCTTCGGGATCGCGCCGGGCACCGTCACCGACACGCTGCAGCGCTCGACCGGTGACCGTCGATGTCGCGCTCCCCGAGCTCGCTCCCGGCGAGCCGCCCGCGGCCCGGCAATTCGCCGCCCAGGAGCGCGTCCTGCGCGGCGACACCGTCGCGGCCTCGCTGCCCGGCTCGGCATCGCCGACGACGCGGCCCTCGCATTCCTGCGCGCCGATCCGGTGGGCCGCCAGATCTACCGGCAGCTCATTCCGGGGCGCACCATGCAGGCCGAAACGGACGAAGGCGGCGCGCTCCTGTCGCTGCGCTACTTCGTCGGGCCGGGCAAGGTACTCGAAGTCACGCGCGGTCCCGACGGCCTTTCGGCGCGCGAACGCGCCGCCGCCTCCACGGCGCGCGCCTTCTACAAGTCCGCCACCATCAAGTCGTCCCTGTTCGCGGCCACCGATGCCGCCGGGATCCCCGACGCGATCGCGATGCAGCTCGCGCGCGTGTTCTCGACGGACATCGATTTCCACGTCGACATTCGCAGCGGCGACAGCTTCTCGGTGATCTACGAGATGTCCTACGAGGGCGGCGAACTCGTGGCGCCGGGGCGGATCCTCGCGGCCGAGTTCGTGAACCAGGGCCGCACCTACAGCGCGGTCCTCTTCCAGGACGAGGAGGGCGGCGACGCCTACTACGAGCTGGACGGGACCAGCCGCGCCAAGGCGTTCCTTCGCTCCCCCGTCGAGTTCTCGCGCGTGAGCTCCGGCTTCGGCAAGCGCCTTCACCCGATCTTCAAGAACTGGCGCGCGCATACGGGCGCGGACTTCGCGGCACCCACCGGAACCCGCGTCCTCGCGGCGGCCGACGGGCACGTGGTGTTCGCGGGCTGGCGCAACGGCTACGGAAACACCGTCGAGCTGCGCCACGGCGGCGGCATCAACACCCTCTACGGGCACCTCTCGAAGTTCGCATCCGGCGTTCGCGTCGGGACGCGCGTGAGGCAGGGCGATCCCGATCGCCTTCGTCGGCGCGACGGGCTGGGCGACGGGCCCGCACCTGCACTACGAGTACAGGATCTCGGGCATTCCCCAGGACCCGATGCGGATCGCGCTTCCCAAGGCAACGCCGGTGCCGGCCCGCCTGAAGGCCCGGTTCGACGCCGAGGCGGCGGACGCGGGCGCGCGGATCGCGATGGTTCGCGCGACGCACGTCGCTCCGATTCGAATAGCGTGCGCGGCCTGGCCATCGGCATCATGTCGGGGACCAGCCTCGACGGGGCCGACGCCATCCTCGCGGACCTGTCGGCGCCCTCCCCGCGCGGCATCGCCACCTCGTTCGTCGCGTTCCCGCCGGACCTGAAGGGACGCCTGCTCGATCTGAGCGCGCCGGGAAGCGACGGCCTCGACGCGGCCGGCGCGTGCTCGGTCCGGCTGGCGGAAATCTACGCGGAAGCCGTCGCGCGCCTGCTGTCGAGCGCGGGCGTCCCCGCTGCCGATGTCGATGCCATCGGCTGCCATGGCCAGACCGTCCGGCACCGCCCGGACCTCGGCTACACGATCCAGCTGAACGACGCGGCGCTGCTCGCCGAACGGACGGGCATCGACGTCGTCGCGGACTTCCGGCGCCGCGACATGGCCGCCGGCGGCCAGGGCGCGCCGCTCGTTCCCGTCTTCCACGACGCCGTGTTCCGCCACGCAACGCGGCATCGCGCCATCGTGAACCTCGGCGGGATCGGCAACGTCACCTCCCTGCGGCCGGGCCACCCGCTGGCCGGGTTCGACTGCGGGCCGGGCAACGTGCTGATGGACGGCTGGACGAAGCGCCACCGCGGCAAGGACTACGACGAGGACGGCGCCTGGGCGTCCGAAGGGCGCGTGGACCCGCGCCTTCTCGCCCGGTTGATGGACGAGCCGTTCCTCGCGAAGGCCCCCCCGAAGAGCACCGGGCGGGAGCTGTTCAACGAGGCGTGGCTGCGCGACCGGCTCGACGGCGCCCCTCCGCCCGCGGCGGACGTCCAGGCGACGCTGCTCGAATTCACGGCCGCGACGGTTGTCGAGGCGATCGACCGGTTCTGCGGCGCGCCGGACGAGATCTACCTCTGCGGCGGTGGCGCCCGCAACCGCCGCCTGGCGGCGCGAATCGGGGAACTGGCCCGGCCCTGCCCGGTGCGCCCCACCGACGACCTGGGCGTCCCGACGGGGCACGTGGAGACCATGGCCTTCGCCTGGCTCGCGATGAAATGCATCCGCCGCGAGCCCCTGGATCTCGCCGAGCGTCACCGGCGCCGCGCACCCGTGCATCCTGGGCGCCGTCTACCCCGCCTGAAAAGCAGAAGGGGGAGCCGAGGCTCCCCCTTCGAACGCAACGCGCCGAACGCTCAGGCGCTGAACGACGACCCGCAGCCGCAGGTGGACGAGGCGTTCGGGTTCTTGATCACGAACTGCGCGCCCTCGAGGCCTTCCGAGTAGTCGATCTCGGCGCCGACGAGGTACTGGTAGCTCATCGGGTCGATGAGCAGGCTCACGCCGTTCTTCTGCATGACGGTGTCGTCCTCGTTGGCGACCTCGTCGAACGTGAAGCCGTACTGCAGGCCGGAGCAACCCCCGCCCGTCACGAAGACGCGCAGCTTGAGCTCGGCGTTGCCCTCTTCCTCGATGAGGGCCTTGACCTTGTTGGCCGCGTTGTCGGTGAAGACCAGCGGATCGGGCATCGTGGTGGACATGTCGTTCATCAAAATCTCCTGTGGTGTGGGGCCCGCGTCAGTCGGACGCGCCGCTCGCGGGCTTGAATTCGACGACCTTGTCGCTCTTCTGGGGGTTCTCGTAGACCAGCCGGCCCATCACGATGGCGCCCACGTGGACCTCGATCGACTTGTAGGCCACATCGCCTGTGACCCTCGCCTTGGGCAGAAGTTCGACGTATTCGGTCGCCCGGACGGGACCGGCGACCGTGCCGTTCACCACCACGTGCGCGACGTCGATCTCGCCCTCCACCTTGGCGAGCTCCGAAAGCACCAGCGTACCCGGCTTGGTGCCGGTCGCCTTGACGTTCCCCTTCACGTGCCCGTCGATGCGCAACCCCCCCACGAAGGTGATGTTGCCTTCGATGACGGTTCCCGCGCCGATCAGGCTGTCGATCGGGCTCGGCTTGTTCGTCTTGCCGAACATGGCATTCCCCTATTGGACGTTGACGCTTCGGGAGAGTTTAACCTGTCCCCCGGGAAGCGCAAGAACCCGGACCTCGTAGCCCTTGAGGAGGGCGCCCTCCGGAATCCGGAACCGGCCCTCGACCTTCTGGTAGAACCGGAATTCGACGACGCCTGCGCTTTCGCCCGCCGAGGCGTCCGGGAAGGTCAGCGTCGCCAACGCGCCCTGGTTCGCGACGCGGGCCAGCAGCTGGATCCGCCCCTTGAAGTCCTGCTTGCGCTGCCCGCCCTGGGTCAGCAGCATCCGGTAGCGGTACTCGCCCGGCGGCCCGTCCTGCTCGACCTTCAGGTTGGCGATCCCCAGGCCCTCGGGCGTCGCCCCGGAGGACATGATGTTGCGCAGGAAGCCGAGGTCTTCCTTCAGCGCGGAGTTCTCGTCCTGCAGCTGGGTGACGTTCCTCGCAAGCTCCATCTGCGAGGCCTTGTCGATGGCCAGCTGCCGGTCGCGTTCGGCGATGATCGTGCGTGCGGTCTCGACCTCGCGCTTCAGCCGGGCGTTGTCCTCGCCCAGCGTGGCGATCTGCTGCTTCGCCTCCTCGCGGATTGAACCCCGTGATGCGATAGCTGTTCTCGACGAGCCACCACACGATCCCGGCGACGGCGGCCATCATGAGCAGGTTCAGGAGCCACCGCCAGTACCAGGCCAGGTGCGAGCGGATCGTCATCCGCGAGGAGCGGATGCCGATGTTGCTTCGCAGGCGCCTGGCGAGGCCTCTCACGGCAGCAGCGCCACCTGGTCGAGGCCGCGACCCTCCGGGAAGCCGAACACGATGTTCATGTTCTGCACCGCCTGGCCCGCCGCCCCCTTCACGAGGTTGTCCTCGACCGCGAGGATCACGAGCGTGTCGCCGCCGAGCGGCCGGTGCACGGCGATCCGGCACATGTTCGACCCCCTCACCCAGCGCGTTTCCGGATGCGTGCCGGGCGGCAGGACGTCGACGAAGGCCTCAGCCGCATAGCGCGCCTTCGAAGAGCGCCTGGAAATCCGTCTCGCGCGTGACGCGCGCATAGACGGTCGCGAGGATCCCGCGAATCATCGGAACGAGGTGCGGAACGAAGGTGAGGCCGACGTCGCTCCCGCCCGCCTGCCGCAGGCTCTGGACGATTTCCGGGTGATGGCGGTGGCCGGCGACCGCGTAGGCCTTGAAGTTGTCGGACGCCTCCGAGAACAGGATGTCGACCTCGGCCTTGCGTCCCGCCCCGCTCACGCCCGACTTGGCGTCGGCCACGAGGTGCCGGCGATCGACGAAGTCCGTCTCGACGAGCGGCAGCAGCGCGAGTTGCACCGCCGTCGCATAGCAGCCGGGGTTGGCCACGAGGCGCGCGGCGCGGATCTTCTCCCGGTTGATCTCCGGCAGCCCGTACGCCGCCTCGGCCACGAGATCCGGCGCGGCATGCTTCATCTTGTACCAGCGCTCCCAGGTCGCGATGTCCTGGAGCCGGAAGTCGGCGGAAAGGTCGATCACCTTGACGCCGGCGTCGACGAGGGAACGCGCCTGGCCCATCGCCACGCCGTTGGGCGTGGCGAAGAACACGCAGTCGCACGCGCGTGAGGTCCGTCGCCGCGGGATCGCTGAACGCGATGTCGACGCGACCGCGCAACGACGGGAACAGGCGGGCGACCGGCGTTCCGGCCTCGCCGCGGGACGTTATCGCGGCGATCTCGACATCGGGATGGGTCGCGAGCAGCCGAAGCAGCTCGACGCCCGTGTAACCCGTGCCTCCAACGACACCGACCTTGATCATCTATCGACACCTCTCCAGGGGGTCGCGATGGGCGACCAAGCCATCCCCGAACGAAAAAGCCGCCTTGCAGGGCGGCTTTCTCGTGTTCGGGCGCAACCGGACAGCGCTCTCCCGCCTCAGCGTTTGGAGTACTGCTTGCGACGTCGCGCCTTGTGGAGAGCCGACCTTCTTGCGCTCGACCTCGCGCGCGTCGCGCGTGACCAGCCCGGCCTTGGAGAGCGCGGGCTTGAGCGTCGGGTCGTACTCGATGAGGGCCCGCGTGATGCCGTGGCGAACGGCGCCCGCCTGGCCGGATTCGCCGCCGCCGAAGACGTTCACCTTGATGTCGAACGTCTGGCCGTGGTTCGTGAGCTCGAGGGGCTGGCGCACGATCATGCGGCCCGTCTCGCGCGAGAAGTACTCGTCGAGCGGCTTCTCGTTGACGACGATCTTGCCCTGGCCGGACTTGATGAAGACACGGGCTACCGCGTTCTTGCGACGGCCGGTGCCATAGTTGTATTTGCCGATCATGGTCGCTCCTTAGATCTCGAGGGCCTTGGGCTGCTGGGAGGAATGGGGATGCGCGGGGCCGGCGTAGATCTTGAGCTTCTTGATCATCGCGTACCCCAGGCGCCCCTTCGGCAGCATGCCCTTCACCGCGAGCTTGAGGACCCGGTCGGGGTGTCGCGCCTGCAGCTTGTCGAAATTCGTCTCGTAGATGCCGCCCGGGTAGGTCGAGTGGCGGTAGTACTTCTTGTCGCTCGACTTGGCGCCGGTGACGCGAAGCTTCTCCACGTTGACCACGACGATGTAGTCGCCGGTGTCGACGTGCGGGGTGAACTCGGGCTTGTGCTTGCCGCGGAGCCGGCGCGAAACCTCGACGGCGAGACGCCCCAGCACCTTGTCGGTGGCGTCCACGACGAACCAGTCGCGCTTGACTGTCCGCGGATTGGCGGAAATGGTCTTCATGGTCTTCCTGTCTTTATGGTGCCCCTGGGTGCTTCCGGCGGGCGCCGGAAATACGTTGGGCCCCTTGTTTGGAACAAGCGAACTCGAAATTTTAGGGAAATCAGGCCCTTGTGTCAAATCCGGGTCGAGCCGGGCCGGACAGGGGACGCCCGGGCACCCCTCGGATAGAATTCGACTCTCCCCTTCCGCCCCGCCCATGGACTCCAGCCGTTTCGAGCAGAACGCCCGCGTTGCCGGCATCGCCCTCCTGGTGATCGGCTGCTTCCTCGTGGTCCGGCCATTCCTCGCCGCCCTGCTCTTCGCCGCGGTGCTCTGCCTGTCGACCTGGCCCGCCTTCCGGTGGGCGCGGGACCGTCTCGGTGGCCGAGGCGCGCTGACGGCGCTCCTTTTCGCCCTGGCGATGCTGCTCGCCATCGCGCTCCCGGTGGCGCTGGCGGGCTTCAGCCTCGTCACCCACTCCTCGGACGCGATCGACTTCGTCCGGGGGTTCATCGACCGCGGCCCCTACGAATTGCCCGCCTGGATCAAGGGCCTGCCCCTCGTGGGCGCCTCCCTCGACGAGTACTGGCAGCGCCTCATCGGCGACCGGGCGGAGATCGTCTCCCTCGCCCGGCGCATGATCGAGCCCGCCAAGGGGATGCTGCTGGCCGCCGGATCGGCCGCCGGCGAGGGGTTCCTGCACATCCTCATCGCGATCTTCATGGCGTTCTTCTTCTACCGCGACGGCGAGGCGGTGGGCGAAATGATCAAGAGCGGCATGACCCGCCTCGCCGGCTGGGAGCAGGGCGCCGTCGTCGTCCTGACGGCCCAGAACGCGGTGAAGGGCGTGGTCTACGGCCTCATCGGAACGGCGCTCGCCCAGGCCGCGGTCGCGCTCGTCGGCTTCCTGATCGCGGGCGTCCCGGCCGCCATGGCGCTCGCCGCGCTGACCTTCGTCCTGTCGTTCATCCCCATGGGTCCGGCGATCATCTGGGGCGGGGCGGCGGCGTGGCTCTACTCGAAGGACGAAACGGGGTGGGCGATCTTCATGCTCGCCTACGGGTTCCTCGTGATCAGCTCGGTCGACAACTTCATCAAGCCCATCCTCATGAGCCGGGCGGGCGGCCTGTCGATGCTGCTGGTCGTCCTGGGCGTGTTCGGCGGCGCCGTGGCCTTCGGGTTCATCGGGATCTTCGTCGGGCCGGCCCTGCTCGCGGTGGCGTGGAGCCTCCTCAACGCGTGGCTCAAGGCCCAGCATGTCAGGGAGGCGGTATGAAGGCGCGCGTGAAGCTGGTCGAGGGCATCACGTTCGTCGCCGAGAGCGGCAGCGGGCACGCGGTCGTGATGGACGCTTCGCCCGACGTGGGCGGGCGCGATCTCGGCGCACGCCCGATGGAGATGGTGCTGATGGGCGCCGGCGGGTGCAGCGCGATCGACGTCGTGCACATCCTGCGCAAGGCCCGCCAGGACATGGTGGACTGCGTCGTCGAGCTCGAGGCGGAACGCGCTGCCGAGGACCCGAAGGTCTTCACGCGCATCCACATGCACTACATCGTGACCGGCCGGGGCCTCAATCCCGCGCAGGTCGAGCGCGCGATCAAGCTGTCGAAGGAGAAGTACTGCTCCGCGACGATCATGCTCGCGAAGACCGCCGAGGTCACCTCGGACTACGAGATCCGCGAGGCCTGAGCGCGACGGCCGCCGCCGACCCGTCTAGAAGCGGTAGGCCGTCTCCGTCATCACCTTCGCCATCAGGCGCATGGCGCCCTTGACGGGAGGCGGCAGTTCCGCCGCGCCCAGCGAGCTGCCCGTTCTGGCGTGCACGATCTCGTCCTCGCGCATCTGCTCGAGGATGGCCCGGCTGCGCGCATCGCCCGGGGGCAGCCGGTCGAGGTGGCCGTCGATGTGCTTCTCGACCTGCCGCTCGGTTTCGACGAGGAATCCCATGCTCCAGCGATCGCCGGCGAGGCCGGAGGCCACGCCCAGCGCGAAGGAACCGGCGTACCAGAAGGGCGAAAGGAGGCTCGCGTGCGAATCCAGCTCGCGAAGGCGCTCTGCGCACCAGGCGAGGTGGTCCCGCTCCTCGGCGCCGGCCCGCTCGAGCGCGGACCGCACTTGTTCGTCACGCGCCATGAGCGACTGCCCCGCATAGAGGGCCTGCGCGCAGACCTCGCCCGCGTGGTCGACCCGCATCAGTCCCGCCACGTGGCGGCGGGCGGCGGCGTCCCCGGGATCGGCGCTCTTCTCGCCCGGGGCCGGGCGCGACGCGTGGGCCGCGCCGGAGACCGTGCGCAACGCGTTGTCGGCGACGATCAGGAGGCGATCAAGGGCCGTGAACATGGAAGGACTCCGCGATGGCTGGGTGAAAAGAAAAAGGGCGCGGCTTGCGCCGCGCCCTCTTGATGCTGCCTGAAGCGACTGCCGGATCAGATGCTTAGAAAATGTGACGGATGCCCGCCATGAAGCCCTTGACGTCCTGGCCGGCGGAGCCGAACGCGTTCGTGCCGAAGTTGCAGTTCATGCCGTTGCGTGTTGTCGACTTCCGTGTAGCTCGCGATCAGGAACGTGCGCTTGCTGACGTCGTAACGATAGCCGACGGAGTACATGTCGCAATCGGCGCTGCCCTGCTCCGCGTTCTGGTAGGAGCCCAGGATGTCGTGCTTGCCCGCGAAGTTCCAGGTGAGGCCCACCATGTAGGACTTGTCCTTCGGCTGCGCCGATCGCTGCTCGTACTCGCCGTACTGGCCGGCGAGCTTGAAGCCACCCATCGTGGAAGGCGCGCCGCGATCGCATTGCCTTCCTCGCGAGGTGTTGGCCGCGACGTCCTTGTGCTTCTCGTACGCGTAGGCGACGTAGATCGGGCCCTTGGAGTAGGTGAGCGAGGCGCCGATCGGTGTTCGGGTTGACCGTGGAGGTCTTGCCTTCGTTCGCCGTGTACAGCGCGCTTGACGGCGAAGCCACCCCAGTTCGGCGACCAGTACTGGATCGAGTTGGTCTCGCGACGGCTGAAGTTGCCCTGGTCGAGCGCGGCGCCGGTGATGTCACCCAGCGTCAGGTCGCCCCACGGGTCAACCGCGGTCTGCGTCACTCTTCATCGGCGTGTCCCAGCGGCCGAGCAGGACGGAGCCCCAGCCACCTTGCAGGCCGACGCCGCTGTTGCGGTTCGCGAACGTGCCGGACGACGCATTCGGGGGAGAACGCCGTTTCCAACTGGAAGAAAGCCTTGAGGCCGCCACCCAGATCTTCGGTGCCACGCACGCCCAGGTAGGACGCGTTGTCGCTGATGCGGGTGCGGTTTCCGGTATTGCCGTTCTGGGCCGCAGTACCGCCATCGGCTTCAACCGACTCCGCGGTCACGTAGATGCGACCGTACAGAGTCACGGGGTTCGCAGTCTGGGCCATGACGGTCGGGGCAACACAGGCGCCCGCCACTGCCAGCGCGATCAGTTTCTTGTTCATCTGAATCTCCTTTGTTTAAGTGAGGCCGAATTCACTAAAGCGCTTTGGAAAACTTGGGGATCTCTGCCCCGATTCCTGGCACTTCTCCCAGATATTTATCGAGAAGCCATTCGCATGATGCCAAACCCGGGCGCTACTCTCAAGGGGGGGGTGGGAAATGTGCAACAAAAGGGGCCCTCTGTTGCTCTCCTGCAACGCCCGCTCAGGAGGCCGAAAAGAGCCGGGAAAGCTCCACCCCGGGGTCGTGGCGCCGACATGAAGGCACCCCCAACTAAGTATGCGCTCACTTTGCTGGCGCGCAGCCGCCTGACATGATCCGGCGACGTGATCCCGCTTTCGGAAACGAGCAGTTTCCCGGCAGGAATCCGGTCGACGAGGTCCAGGGTGGTCTCCAGGCGGGTCTCGAAAGTCCTCAGGTCGCGATTATTTATGCCGATCAGGGGGGTCGAAAGGCCTAGGGCGCGCCCCAGCTGCCCCGCATCGTGGGATTCGACGAGCACGTCCATGCCCAGCGCCATGGCCTGGGCCTCGAGCTGCGCGAGGGTCGCATCGGGCGCCGCATCCATGATGAGGAGGATGCAGTCCGCCCCCCACGCCCTCGCCTCGACCACCTGGTAGGGGTCGACGATGAAATCCTTGCGGATGACCGGCAGGCTGCACGCGGCGCGCGCCGCCACGAGGTCCTCGCGCGAGCCGCCGAAGTATTCCCGGTCGGTGAGCACCGAGAGGCAGGCCGCGCCGTGTGCCTCGTACGACGCGGCAATGCGGGCCGGATCGAAGTCGGCGCGGATGAGCCCCTTGCTCGGGCTCGCGCGCTTGATCTCCGCGATCACGGCGGGCTGGCCGGCCGCCACGCGCGCCTGCAGCGCCCGCGCGAAGCCGCGAGGCGGCGAGGCCTCGCGCGCCATCGCTCCAGGGCCGACAAGGGCACCGCCGCGCGCGCCGCCTCCACCTCGCGCCGCTTGGTGGCGAGGATCTTCTGCAGGATGTCGCTCACGCGCCCGCCTTCGCGAAGCCCTGCGTGAACGAGACCAGGTGGTCCAGCTTCGCCTTCGCGGCGCCCGAGGTGATGGCGTCGCGGGCGAGCGCCACGCCGTCCCAGAGGCTGTCCGCGACGCCGGACGACATAGAGGGCCGCCGCGGCGTTGATCAGCACGACGTCGCGCGAAGGCCCCGGCTCGCCGGCGAGCACCGCCTGCACGCGCGCACGGGATTCGTCGGGGCCGGCGACCTGGATCGCCTCGATGGGCGCGATGTCCAGCCCGAACTGCTTCGGCTCGATCGCGTACTCGGTGATGAAATCGTGCTTGAGCTCCGCCACGCTCGTCGGGCCCGGTGAGCGTGATCTCGTCGAGCCCGTCGTGGCCGTGCACCGTGAGCACGTGGCGGCTGCCCAGCATCTTGAGCACGCGCGCCTGGATCCCGACGAGGTCGGGGTGGAACACGCCCATCACCTGGTTCGGGGCGCCGGCCGGGTTGGTGAGGGGCCCCAGGATGTTCAGGATCGTGCGGATCCCGAGCTCCTTGCGCACGGGCGCCGCGTGCTTCATCGCCGGATGGTGGCTGGGCGCGAACATGAACCCCACGCCGACCTCGCGCAGGCAGAGCCCGACCTGCTCGGGCGTCAGGGCGAGGTTGACGCCCAGCCCCTCCAGGACGTCCGCGCTGCCGGACTTCGAGGACACCGATCGCCCGCCGTGCTTGGCGACCTTCGCGCCCCGCCGCCGCCGCGACAAATGCCGCCGTGGTCGAGATGTTGAACGTGTGCGACCGGTCCCCGCCCGTTCCGCAGGTGTCGACGAGATTGTCCAGCCCGCTCGCGTCCACCTTCATGGAGAACTCGCGCATCACCGAGGCGGCCGCGGCGATCTCGGACACCGATTCCGTCTTGACGTGCAGGCCGATCAGGATGGCCGAAAGCTGGACGGGGGTGACCTTGCCCTCCATCACCTGGCGCATGAGGTCGACCATCTCGTCGTAGAAGATCTCGCGCTTGTCGCAGAGGCGGTTGATCGCTTCCTGGGCGGTGAACATGGCTACTCCTGCGTGAGGAAATTGCGGAGCAGGGCATGGCCGTGCTCCGTGAGGATGGATTCCGGATGGAACTGCACGCCTTCCACGGCGAGCGTGCGGTGGCGCACGCCCATGATCTCGCCGTCTTCCGTCCAGGCGGTGATCTCGAGGTCGGCCGGGCAGCTCTCGCGCTCGATCGCGAGCGAGTGGTAGCGGGTCGCGTTGAAGGGCGACGGCAGGCCGCGGAAGACGCCCTGGCCCGAATGGTGGATGGGCGAGACCTTGCCGTGCATCAGCGTCTTCGCGTGCACGACGCGCCCGCCGAAGGCCTGCCCGATGGCCTGGTGCCCGAGGCAGACGCCCAGGAGGGGGATCTTCCCGGCGAATCGCGCGATCGCGGGCAGCGACACGCCCGCCTCGTTGGGCGTGCACGGGCCGGGCGAGATGACGATCCGCGCGGGCGCCAGGCGCGCGATGTCGTCCACCGTGACCTCGTCGTTGCGCACGACGCGCACCTCCTCGCCCAGCTCGCCGAGGTACTGCACGAGGTTGTAGGTGAACGAGTCGTAGTTGTCGATCATGAGCAGCATGGCGGGCCCCTCACGCGGCGGGGGCGTCGAGCCCCGCGTTCACCAGCTCGGCGGCGGCCAGCAGCGCCCTCGCCTTGTTGCGCGTCTCGAGCCACTCCTGCTGCGGGATGGAGTCGGCCACGATGCCGGCGGCGGCCTGCACGTGCAGCTCGCCCCCGCTCACCACGCCGGTGCGGATGGCGATGGCGAGGTCGAGGTTGCCGTTGAACCCGAGGTAGCCCACCGCGCCGGCATAGACGCCGCGGCGCTCGGGCTCCAGCTCGTCGATGATCTCCATCGCGCGGACCTTCGGCGCCCCGGCCACCGTGCCCGCCGGGAACGTGGCGCGCAGCAGCTCCATCGGCGTGAGGCCCGGGTCCACGTCGCCTTCCACGTTCGAGACCATGTGCATCACGTGCGAGTAGCGCTCGACGGCCATCTGCTCCGTCACGCGCACGGTCCCGATGCGCGCGATCCGCCCGATGTCGTTGCGGCCGAGGTCGATCAGCATGAGGTGCTCGGCCCTCTCCTTGGGGTCGCTCACGAGCTCGCGCTCCATGGCGAGGTCCTTCTCCGGCGTGGCGCCGCGCTTCCTCGTCCCCGCGATGGGCCGCACGGTCACCTTGTCGCCTTCCCGGCGCACGAGGATCTCCGGGGAGGCGCCCACGAGCTGGCTGTCGCCGAAATCGAAATAGAACATGTAGGGCGACGGGTTGATCGAGCGCAGGGCCCGGTACAGGTTGAGCGGGGAGCCCGCGAATCGCTGCGACAGGCGCTGCGAGACCTGCACCTGCATCACGTCGCCGTCGGTGATGTAGTGCTTGGCCTTCGCCACCGCGGCATAGAACGGCTCCTCGCCGATGTTCGACCGCGGCGCCTGCGGCGCCCCGCCGGCGCACGTGCCCGGGAGCGATGGCCGCGCCGCGCAGGCGCCCGCGAAGGACCTCGAGCCGCGCGCGGGCCTTCGCGTAGGCGCCCGGCTCGCGGGCATCGGCGTAGACGATGAGGTGCACCTTGCCCGCCAGGTTGTCCACGACGGCGAGCTCCTCGGACAGGAGGAGCCGGATGTCGGGCAGGCCGATGGGGTCCGGGCGCGCGTCGCGCGCGAGCTTCGGCTCGATGTAGCGCACGGTGTCGTAGCTGAAGTAGCCCGCGAGCCCGCCCGCGAAGCGCAGGCCCGAGGCGAGCGGGGCGGCGGCGACGCGCTTCAGGTATTCGTCGACGAACGCGAGCGGGTCGCCCGCCTCGCGCTCCTCCACCACCGCGCCGTCGCGAATCACGCGGGCCCGCCCGCCGCCGACCTCGATGCGCTCGCGGGCGGCCAGCCCGATGATCGAGTAGCGGCCGAACCGCTCGCCGCCGATCACCGACTCGAGCAGGTACGAGCCCGGGACGTTGGCGAGCTTCAGGTAGAGCGAAAGCGGGGTGTCGAGATCGGCGAGCGTCTCGAGCGTGAGGGGGATTCGGTTGTAGCCGGCGCGGGAAAGCGCCAGGAATTCGTTTTCAGTCATGGGTCACCACACGGTATTCGGGTCGAAAGGCGGTCGGGCCGGGCGTTTCAGCGCCAGCTGTGCCATCGCCAGTCGAGCAGGAATCCGCGCAGTGCCATGATGAGATGTGGGAAGTCGACCGTGGGCTACGCAGGCATTGTAATCGATCTGGCTGCCTCTTCCACGCTCGCCACGACGGCGTCGGCGCCCAGGTCCTCCAGCGACAGGCCCTCGCGATAGCCGTAAGGGACGACGACCACGGGACATCCGGCCGCGCTTCGCGGACAGCACGTCGTTCAGCGAGTCCCCGACGACGAGCGTCTCCCCGGGGGCCACGCCGAGCTTCCCGGCGGCGAAGAGCATCGGGTCCGCGTGGGGCTTCTTGCGCTCGACCGTGTCGCCCGACACCACCACGCCGAAGAAGCGCCGCAATCCCGTCCGCTCGAGCAGCGGCTCGGTGAAGCGGCCGGCCTTGTTGGTGACGCAGCCCAGGGCGATGCCCGCGCGCTCCAGCGCGACGAGCCCGTCGACCACGCCCGGATACGGACGCGAGCGGTCCGCGATCCCCGCGATGTAGTGGACGCTCGAAGACCTCGAGGGCGCGACGCCGGTCCTCCTCCGTGGCGCCGCCCGTGGCCTCGAGGCAGCGGTGCACGAGGTTCACCACCCCCTTGCCGATGTAGTCCCGGATGCCGCCCTCGTCGAGAGCGGGGCGGCCGAGGTCCGCGAGCATGCGATTGGCGGCCGCCGCGAGATCCTCGGCGGTGTCGACGAGCGTGCCGTCGAGATCGAAGAGCGCCGCCCGGATAGCGCCGCGGCGGGACGGCCGCCATGGTCAGGCTGCCGCGAGCGCTTCGCGCAGCCGGCGGATGGCGGCCGCGCGGTCGCGCTCGCCGAACACCGCCGAGCCGGCGACGAAGGTGTCCGCGCCGGCCTTGGCGACGGCGGCGATGTTGTCCGCCTTGACCCCGCCGTCGACCTCGAGCCAGATGTCGCGCCCGCTCGCCTCGATGCGCCGCCGGGCCTCGCGGATCTTCGGCAGCGCCGAGGCGATGAAGGACTGCCCGCCGAAGCCGGGGTTCACGCTCATGATCAGGATGAGGTCCACCTTGTCCATGACGTGGTCCAGCCACGCGAGCGGCGTGGCCGGGTTGAACACGAGCCCCGCCTTGCAGCCCTGGTCGCGGATGAGCGAGAGGGTGCGGTCGACGTGCTCGCTCGCCTCCGGGATGGAAGCTGATGATCGACGCGCCCGCCTTGGCGAAGTCCGGGATGATCCGGTCGACGGGCTTCACCATGAGGTGCACGTCGATCGGCACGCTGCAGTGCGGCCGGATCGCCTCGCACACGAGCGGCCCGACGGTGAGGTTGGGAACGTAATGGTTGTCCATCACGTCGAAGTGCATGAGGTCCGCGCCGCCCGCGATGACGTCCTTCACCTCGTCGCCGAGGCGCGCGAAATCCGCGGAAAGCAGGCTGGGAGCGATGCGGAACATGGGGTGCTTCCGGGAAGCGGTGGAAGTACGAAATTCTACGCGATTCCCCCTGCCGTTTCGCGCTCCGGGATTCCTGCTAACATCGACTCATGCCGGAATCGAAGAAATACGTCGTGGCCGTCACGGCGCATTCGACCTACCTGCCCGACCAGTCGGACGAGGAGGACGATCGCTTCGTGTTCGCCTACACGATCCGCATCACGAACACGGGGAGCGTCACCGCGCAGGTCGTGAGCCGCCACTGGATCATCACCGACGCCGACAACCAGGTGCAGGAGGTTCGCGGCATGGGCGTGGTGGGCGAGCAGCCCGTGCTCAAGCCCGGCGACACCTTCGAGTACTCCAGCGGCTCGTCCATCCCGACCGCGGTCGGCACGATGCGCGGCAGCTACCAGCTGGTGGCCGAGGACGGCACGCGGTTCGAGGCGCCGATCCCGGAATTCGCGCTGAGCGTCCCGCGCGTCCTGCACTAGCCGCGCGGCGGCCCGTCCCGGTCCGCCGGCTCGCCGGCGCCATCCTTTGCCTTGGGCTTGCGGGGCAGCGTCCACCAGACGATGCCGACCGCGATCGCGAGCGCGGCCAGCACTTCGAGGAACACCCAGCCCATTCGCAACTCCAACGAGACCATGAACGACCCGGATTATAGGGCCGCCGGCCGGACGACCCTTCCGCTATACTCGCCGCGATGCCGCCCGCCCCCGTTTTCCTCGCGCCTCGCCTGCGCGCCGCCGCAGCGCTCGGCCTCGCGCTCCTGGCAGCCGCCTGCGCGACACCCCCGGGTCCCGTCGCGGAAAAGGCCCCCGAAAAGCTCATCTGCCCGCCCGTCGAGAAGCCGGTGTGCCCGGCGGCGCCCGCCGCCCCCGCCCCGCCCGCGGCGCCGGTTCCCGAAGTCGAGTACCGGGGCCGCCTGCAGCCGGCCTCGTGGATGGACCTCCCGGAATGGCGGCGCGAGCCCCTTCGCGAATCGCTGGTCGCCTTCGTGAGGGGCTGCAGCGCGCTCGCGAAGCAGCCGGTCTGGCAGTCCGCGTGCGCCGCGGCGACCGCGCTGCCGCCCGACAGCGCCGAGCGCGACATCGCCGCGTTCTTCGAGTCGCAGTTCGATCCCTTCCAGGTGATCAACGCGGACGAGTCGACGGCCGGCATGGTCACCGGCTACTACGAGCCGCTGCTGCGCGGCAGCCGCACGCGCACGTCGCTTTACCGCTATCCGATCTACGCGGTGCCGCAGGACCTGCTGGTGATCGACCTCTCGTCGGTGTACCCCGACCTCAAGCACAAGCGGCTGCGCGGCCGGATCGAGGGCAACCGGGTCGTCCCCTACCTCGCCCGGGGCGACATCGAGACGGATCCGGCGCCGCTCAAGGGGCTCGAGATCGCCTGGGTCGACGACGCGGTCGAGCTCTTCTTCCTGCACATCCAGGGTTCCGGCCAGGTGCAGCTCCAGAACGGCGAGCGCCTGCGCGTGGGCTACGCGGACCAGAACGGGCATCCCTTCCGCTCCCTCGGCAGGCTCCTCATCCAGCGCGGGGAATTGCCGCCCGAGCGCGCCTCGATGCAGGGCATCAAGGACTGGGCACGGCGCCATCCGGGCAAGGTGCAGCGCTTCATGAACGAGAACCCGAGCTTCGTGTTCTTCCGGGAACTGCCCGGCGACCTGCCCGGGGCCGATCGGCTCGCTCGGCGTGCCGCTCACGGCGGAGCGCTCCATCGCCGTCGATCCGCGCGTGATCCCGCTGGGCGTGCCGGTCTACCTCGCCACCACGTGGCCGAATTCCCCGCAGCCCCTCAACCGCCTCATGGTGGCCCAGGACACGGGCGGCGCGATCAACGGCGGCGTGCGCGCCGACTTCTTCTGGGGGTTCGGCGACGCGGCCGGCAACCAGGCCGGCAAGATGCGCCAGGCCGGGCGGATGTGGGTGCTGCTGCCGAAGGGCTACAAGCCGACGGCGACCGTGCCAGGCCGCGTCGAAGTCCTGAGGATCGCCGGCCGGCGACGCCGGCGCCGTCCGCTACTTCTTGGCCGCCTTCGCGTCCGCGAGGCGCTTCTCGAACTGCGCGACGGGCATCGCGCCGGGAACGCGCTCGCCGTCCTCGAAGAAGATCGTGGGCGTGCCGCGTGATGCGCTTCTCGCGCCCGAAGGCGACGATCTTGTCGATCGGCGTCTCGCAGGTCGCCGCGCCGCCGGGCATCGCATCCTTGAGCATCAGGTCGAGCCACGCCTTGGGCCGGTCCGCCGAGCACCACACCGCCTTCGCCTTGTCCATCGAGTCCGGCGAGAGGATCGGGTAGAGGAACACGTATATCGTGATGTCCGTCACGCCGGCCGCATCGCGCTGGAAGCGCTTGCAGTAGCCGCAGTTCGGGTCCTCGAAGATGGCGATCTTGCGCGAGCCGTTGCCGCGCACGATCTTGATGGCCGACTCGAGCGGCAGGGCCGTCGAACTTGACCGCCGAGAGCTTGCGCACGCGCGCCTCGGTCACGTTCTCGCGCGTCTTCGTGTCGACGATCGAGCCGAGCAGGAGGAACGTGGTCTTCTCGTCGGTGTAGAAGACGTCGCCGCCGCCGGTCACCTCGATGAGGCCGCCGTAGCCGCTCTTGCGGACGGTGTCGATCTGGGCATCCGGGAATTTCTTGCGCAGGTCGGACTTGACGCGGTCGAGATCCTGCGCGAGGGCGGGAAAGGCGAGCGCCAGGACGAGGAGCGCGGAGGACAGGGAGGCGAGGAGGTTCATGGAGGGTCTCTGGAGTTCCGGGATTGGGCCGCGACCGGCCGGGGAAGTTCCCGGAGGCGAAGGCCGCGGGATTATCGCATTGCGTGGGCGGCCAGGCGCTCGCTTCGCCCAGCCGGCCGCGTCGACCGCGCGCAGGCCCGCGTTGCGCGCCGCGCCGGCCATCGGCGCGTCGAGGCCGAACAGCCACTCGAGGCGGTCGGTGACGAACTGCATCGCGTCCACGTCGGCGCGCCGCGCGCGCTCGTGCCGGCGCAGGAGCGCCAGGTCCCCGGGCCGCTCCAGCGGAGAGCGCCCGGCGAGCGTCTGCGGCGAGGCCGCGCGCGTCCTGGAAGCCCGAGGTTCACGCCCTGGCCCGCGAGCGGATGCACGCCGTGGGCGGCATCCCCGATGAGGACGGCGCCGGGCACGGCGATGCGCGGCACGCGGATCAGGCGCAGCGGGAAACCGCGCCACCGGCGAGTCGAGCGCGAGGTCCCCGAGCGCGGCGCCTCCTGCGTCGCGAACGCGGCGCGCGAATGCCTCGGCATCGAGCGCGGCCAGCTCGTCGGCGAGCGCGCCGCGCGCCGACCACACGATCGACATGCGGTCGCCCGGCAGCGGCAGCCACGCGAGGATGCCGTCGGGCCGGAACCACTGCCGGGCCACGCCTGCCGCCGGCTTCTCGCAGCGAAAATGCGCCACGACCGCGGTCTCCGGGTAGCGCTTCGCCTCCGAGGCGAGGCCGAGTTCGCCGCGCACCCACGAGTCCGCGCCGTCGGAGCCCACCAGCAGGTCCGCCGGGGATCGCCGTTCCCTTCCTCGGGGATGGCTTCGCACGCCTTCCGCGCGCGCGGCGATGGCGCGCAACCGGGCGCCGGCCGTGACGGTCGCGCCGCGCTCGCGCGCCGCTTCCTCGATCGCGCGCGACAGGCGGTTGCCCTCGGCGATCCAGGCCAGCGCCCGGCCGCCGGGCGGCGTGAAATCGAGCCGGCTCGCACCGTCGTCGCCGAAGATCTCCATGCGGGTGACCGCGGCGATCCGCGTCCGCCGGCATCCGTCGCCAGGCGTCGATGTCGCGCAGGAAGTCGCGCGTTCCGCCGCTCAAGCGCGAAGACGCGGATGTCGAACGCTTCGGGATCGCGCGCGGGGCGCGGCGCGGCGCTTTCGAGCACGTGCACCGTCGTCGGCGCAGGCGGCCGCGAAGGCGAGCCCCACCGCGCCGCCCGCCGACCACGACGATCCGGCCCCGGCCGGAGCCGCCGGCCTTCATGAGCGGCGATCCCTCACCGCGAGGACGCCCCGTGGATCATCCGGTCCGCCAGCAGCCGCCGGGCCGGCGGCAGCGAGGTCGAGCAGGCGTGAGCGCGACGCCCCGGCCCCACGTCGGCAGGCGGCGATCGTCCATGAAGGCGCCCACGAGGAAGTCGGTGAACGCGACGCCGCGCCCGGCATCGCGCCGGCGCGACCCGCGATAGGCTTCGAGGACCGCCGGCGGCGCCGGGATCGCCCGAAGGATCGGCCCGCAGGATCGACGCGAGCGAGGCGGCGTCGCGCAGCCCCACGTTCAGCCCCTGCCCGGCGATCGGGATGCATCGCCTGCGCCGCGTTGCCGGCGATCACCGTGCGCAGCGCGATCGTGGAATTGATGGTCCGCAGCTTCAGCGGGAACGACGCCCGCGGGCCGGCCGCGACGAAGCGTCCGGCGCGGTCGCCGAAATGCGCCTGCAACTCGCGCGAGGAACGCGCCGTCGTCCAGGGCGAGGATGCGCGCGGCCTCGGCCGGCGTCGCCGTCCACACGAGCGCATAGCGATCGCTCCACCGGCAGCAAGGCCACCGGCCCGCGGGGCGTGAAGCGCTCGTAGGCGCGGCCGCCATGCGGCCGGTCCGTGCGCACGGGCCCGGTGATCGCGACCTGGCCGTAGTCCTTTTCCGAATACGCGAGGCCCGGGATGCGCCGCGCGTTGACGCCGCCGTCGGCAAGCACGAGGAGGCGCGCCTCCAGCCGCCCTCCGCCCGCGAGCTGCAGCATCGCGCCATCGCGCTTCCAGCGCGATCGCCTCGCAGGCGCGTCCCCCACGAAACGCTCGCGCCGAGGGCGGCGAGCGCGCCGTTCCAGCACCGCCTCCAGCGCCGCATAGGCGACCGTGTAGCCGAGCGCGGCGAGCCCCTGGTCGCCGGCCGTGATGAGCGTGCGGCCCGGCCCGCCCTTCTGCGAGACGTGGATGTCGACGATGGGCGTGACGCCGGTCGCGGGCCAGCCGCCCGCCTCCTCGAGGAACTCGCGGCTCGCCTGCGAGAGCGCCAGCGTGCGCGCGTCGCGCGAGGGGCCGTCCCGCGCCTCGAGCACGCGCACCGTGCGGCCCCCGGGGACGAGGAGTGCCGCGAGCGCGGCGCCGACCGGCCCGGCGCCCGACGATCGCGATGTCGACCCGGTCCATGGCTCCGGGGCCTTTCCGCTAGCCCCGGACCGCGGCCTCGACGTCGGCCACGCGCTTCGGGACAGCCGGCGGTGAGGATCTCGCGGCCCTTCGCGGTGACGAGGACGTCGTCCTCGATGCGCACGCCGATGTTCCAGAAATGCCTGGGCACCTTGTCCGCCGGGCGGATGTAGCAGCCCGGCTCCACCGTGAGCACCATGCCGGGCTTGAGCTTCCTCCACTTGCCCTTGCGCATGTAGTCGCCGGCGTCGTGCACGTCGAGGCCCAGCCAGTGGCCGGTGCGGTGCATGTAGAACTGCTTGTACGACTCGTCGGCCAGCACCTTGTCGACGCTGCCCTTGCAGAGCTTCATGTCGATGAAGCCGCGCACCAGGACGCGCGTGGCGGCATCGTGGTAGTCGATGAACGCCGCGCCCGGCTTCACGGCCTTGATGGCCGCTTCCTGGGAGGCGAGCACCAGCTCGTAGACGTCCTTCTGCGCCGCCGCTGAACTTGCCGTCCACCGGGAAGGTGCGCGTGATGTCGGCCGCGTAGCTGTCCAGCTCGCAGCCGGCGTCGATGAGCATCAGGTCGCCCTTGCGCAGCTCGGCGCGAGTTCTCGCGGTAATGCAGCACGCAGGCGTTGGCGCCGGCCGCGACGATGGACCCGTAGGCCGCCGAGCGCGCGCCGTGGCGGCAGAACTCGTGCAGCAGCTCCGCCTCGATCTCGTATTCGCGCCTGCCGGGCGCCGCCGCGCGCATCGCGCGCACGTGCGCCACGCTGGAGATCTCCGCCGCGCGCCGCATGATCGCGATCTCGGTGCGCGTCCTTGAAGAGGCGCATTTCGTTCACCGCCGCGCGCACGTCGCGGATCTCCGCGGGCGCGGAAACGCCCGTGCGCACCTTCGCGCGCACCGCGTTGAGCCAGCCGCTCACGCGCGCGTCCCAGGCGGGATCGGCGCCCACCGGCGTATGGATCACGGCCTGGTTGGCGATGAGCTCCGGCATCATCGTGTCGAGGTCCGCCGATCGGGATGCGCGGCGTCGAAGCCGAACGCCTGCTGCGCGAGCGCCGGGCCGTAGCGGAAGCCGTCCCAGATCTCGCGCTCGAGGTTCTTCTCGCGGCAGAAGAGGATCTCGCGCGGCTTGCTGCCGAGGACGATCACGAGGACCGCCTCGGGCTCGCGGAAGCCCGGTGAGGTAGTAGAAGCCGCTGTCCCACCGGTAGTCGTAGTGGGCAGTCGGCGTTGCGCGTGCGCTCCGGCGCGGTGGGCAGGATCACGACGCCCTCGCCGAGGCGTCCGGGCGAGGGCTCGCGCGGCGCTGGCGGAAGGGCTTGATCTGCGTGGGGGTTTTCGAGCTTCATGGGGCGGTCCGTGGAAGGCGCGCCGAAGGGCGCCGCGAGGCCGCCGATTCTACCGGGAATCCCTTCCCGGGATCGGGGGCCGGCGCGTGGGCGCGCATGAGGCGCGGCGATCGCCCCTGGCCTTCGGCCTCGAGCGCGGCGGCCACGCCTTCCCATCCTCGGGCGCCGCGGTTCTGCGAGAGCTTGAACTTGCCCTCGAGCCGTCTCGATCGCGATCTCGAATCCCGACGATGGCCTCGAGCATGCTCCGGGAAAAGTCGGCCGGCAGCGACTGCCATCCGCCACGGCGAGGCCCGCCCGTCCTCGTAGAGTCGCGACAGCCTGTCGAGCAGCGCCGGCAGGTCCCCGGGCGGCAGCAGGCGCGCCGGTCCGCGCGCATGCACGACCGCGTAGTTCCACGTCGGCACGCTCGGGTGGCTCTCGTACCAGCCGGGCGAGACGTACGCGTGCGGCCCCGCGAAGATCGCGAGCACCTCGCCCGCCGCCTCGAGCGCCTGCCAGTGCGCATTGGCGCGCGCCACGTGCCCCAGCAGCCGCAGCCGCCCGTCCGCGCCGCGCTCCGGCAGGAACGGGATGTGGCTCACGCGAGAGGCCGGCGGCTCCCGGTCGACACGAGCGTGCCGAACGCGTTGTCCGCGACGAAGCGCTCGAGCGCCTCGCGGATCGTCGATGCGGAAATGGCGCGGAATGTAGAACGTCATCGCGAAAGCCTCCGGTCGAGTGCGGCGAGCTGCGCGGGCGTCCCGACGTTGTCCCATGCTCCCTCGAATCGCTCGCCCGTCACGCGCCCCTCGTCGACGAACCGGTACGCCCAGGGAAAGAGGCGCAGGTGCGTGCCCGGGCGCGATGCCCGCGAAGAGCGCCGGGATGGAACACGGCGATGTTGGCATAGGTGAGGAGCGGCCCTGTCGCGGCGCACGCGGCCGCTCCGCGAGCCCCATGTCGCCCGCCGGGATGGAAGGGCGGATTGTCGACGAGGACGAAATGCGCCGCGCGACGCGTCGCGGGTCGCGCTCGCGATGTCGCCGGCCACCGGCCGCGAGGCGCGAGTAAGTCGAAGTCCGTGTAGATGTCGGCGCTCACGGCGAGGAACGGGTCGCTCGCCCAGCAGGGGGAGCGCCTTCGCGATGCCGCCCGCGGTCTCGAGCGCGGTGCCCTCGCGCGACCAGGCGATGCGCACGCCCCATCGCGAGCCGTCGCCCAGCGCGGCCTCGAGCTGCTCGCCGAGGTGGGCGTGGTTGATGACGACGTCGCGGATGCCCGCGGCGGCCAGGCGCTCCAGCAGCCAGCGACGAGGGGCTTGCCGCCGACGGGCAGCAGCGGCTTGGGCGTCGCGTCCGTGAGCGGGCGCATGCGCTCGCCGCGGCCGGCCGCCAGGATGAGCGCCGAGGGAGTCACCGTGTTCCCGCCGGCCGCATCAGAAGGTGTAGCCCGCGCGCACGCTCACGCCCTCCAGCCGGTCGAGGAGCCGCGCCAGGGGTGCCAGCTCGCCGTACCGCGCGCAGGCGTGGCGCACGTAGGCCACGAAGCGCGGCGTGTCGTCGAGGTAGCCGGGCTTGCCGTCGCGGTAGTGGATGCGGGCGAAGATGCCCAGCACCTTCAGGTGCCGCTGCAGCCCCATCCACTCCACGTCGCGCCAGAAGTCGCCGAAGTCGGCGCGCACGGGCAGGCCCCGCTTCCTCGCGGCCTCCCAGTAGCGGATGGTCCCGTCGAGCACCCGCTCCTCCTCCCAGCTCACGAAGGCGTCGCGATAGAGCGAGGCGACGTCGTAGCTGATCGGGCCGTGCACGGCGTCCTGGAAGTCGAGCACGCCCGGGTTGGGGTCGGACACCATGAGGTTTCTCGGCATGAAGTCGCGGTGCACGAAGACGCGCGGCTCGGCGAGGTTCGACGCGAGGATGCGCCCGAAGACCTCCTCGAGGTCGTCGCGCTCCGCTGGCACCGAGCGTCGCGCCGAGGTGGCGGCCGACGTACCACTCCGGGAAGAGGGAGAGCTCGCGGCGCAGCAGCGCCTCGTCGTAGGGCGGCAGCTCCCCGTCGCGGCTCGCGGCCTGCCAGTCGACGAGCGCGCCGGATGGCGTCGCGCATCAGGCCGTCGACATTCGCCCTCGTCGAACGCCTGCAGGTAGGTCTGCCGGCCGAGGTCGGAGAGGAGGAGGAAGCCGCTGCGCGAGGTCCTGCGCGACGATGTCGGGCACGTGCACGCCCGCGGCGCGCATGAGCCCGGCGACCTTCACGAAGGGCCGGCAGTCCTCGCGTTCGGGCGGCGCATCCATGGCGACCCAGGTCCGGCCCTCGGAGAAGACGCGGAAGTAGCGGCGGAAGCTCGCGTCCGCGCTCGCCGGCTCGCGCGTGAAGGCGCGCCCGCCGAGGGCGTCGCGAAGCCAGGCGTCGAGCGCCTCGAGGCGGTCCATGGGGAGTGAAGCGGCGGGGCTTTCGCGTGTATTCTTGGCGATTCTAGCATCGCGCCGCCCGCCTCCTTCGATGGTCCGCCGCTCCCTGCACGCTCGTCTTCGCCTGCGCGTGCGCCCTGCCGGCGACGGGCAACGAAGGCGTGGCCCTCACGCTCGACCGGCGGCTCGCCCCGCCGCCGCCCCGGGTCGAGCGCGATGCCGTGCGCTTCCTGTCCGCCGACCGCATCACGGGCGACGAGGCGAGGACGATCACCGCCACCGGAGCCGTCTCCCTCCGGCAGCGGGGCGCGGCGATCAGCGCCGACCGCCTCGAGTACTCCACCGAAACGGACACGGCCGTGGCCACGGGGAACGTGCGCCTCGAGCGCTCCGGCGACACCGTGACCGGCCCGCGGCTCGTCTACCGGATCGGCGAGGGCACCGGGCGAGATGGAGCGGCCGGTCTTCGAGATCCCGAAGACGCGAGGACCGCCGCCACGCCTCGCGCGGCTCGGCCGAGCGCGCGGTTCTCGAGGGCGACGAGAAGAGCCGCCTCTTCGACGCGCAGTACACGACCTGCCCCGTGCCCCGCGACGACTGGATGCTCAAGGTGAGCGAGCTCGAGATCGACGGCAAGCGCCAGGTGGGCACCGCCTGGAATTCCGCGGTGTACTTCTACGGCGTGCCCATCCTCTACTCGCCCTGGCTCTCCTTCCCGATCAACAACGCGAGGAAGACGGGATTCCTCGCGCCGACGTTCGGGTCCTCGGGCCGCGGCGGCTTCGAGTTCGCGCTGCCCTGGTACTGGAACATCGCCGAGAACCAGGACGCGACCCTCACGCCGAAGATCTTCTCCAAGCGCGGGCTGCAGCTGGGGGGCGAGTACCGCTACCTGCGCCCGACCTACACCGGGCAGGCGGACGTCGAGTTCCTGCCCAACGACGCGATCGCCGACACCGACCGCTACCTGGTCGCGATCAAGCATTCGCAGCAGCTGCCCTTCGGCCTGTCGCTCGCGGTGAACGCGCAGAAGGTGTCCGACAACGACTACTTCCGCGACCTGTCCACGCGCGTGTCCGCCACGTCCCAGACGAACCTGCCCCGGGACGTGATCCTGGGATACGGCGACGAGGTGTGGACCGCGACGGCGCGCGCGATCGCCTACCAGACCCTCCAGGACCCGCTCGCCCCCGTCACGGAGCCCTATCGCCAGGTCCCGCAGTTCATGGTCACGGGCCTGAAGCAGGGGCTCTACGGCATCGACTGGCTGGCTGGCGGGGGAGCTCACGAACTACAGCCACCCGCACGCTCGTGAACGGCCAGCGCCTGATCGTCTACCCCCAGGCATCGCTGCCGCATCAAGCGGGCATGGGGCTACGTGACGCCGAAGGTCGGCTTCCACTACACGAAATACGACCCTGCGCAGAACAACGACGGGTACGAGGACGCCACGCGCAGCGTGCCCGGCGGCAGCGTCGACGCGGGCCTCTACTTCGACCGGCCCTGGGACTTCCGCGGGCGACCGCTACTTCCAGACCCTCGAGCCGCGCCTCTTCTACGTGAGGATCCCGTACCGGGACCAGGCGCAGCTTCCCAATTTCTCGACGGCCGAGGTGGACTTCGGCGACAACGCCCTCTTCCGCGAGAACCGGTTCATCGGCGGCGACCGCATCGGCGACGCGAACCAGGTCACCGCGGCGATCACGAGCCGGCTCGTCGAGTCGGACTCCGGCCTCGAGCGGCTGAAGGCCACGCTGGGCCAGATCTACTACTTCGACCCGCCGCGCGTGACGCTCGACTCGTCGTCGCCGCCGCGCGGAAGGCAGCCGATCCGACCTCGTGGCGCTCGTCTCCGGCCAGGTGACGCCCGCGATCGCCATCGACGGCAGCCTCCAGTACGACGCGGCCCAGAACCGGGCCCAGCAATTCGACCTCGCGGCGCGCTTCAACCCGCGGCCCGGCAGCGTCCTGAACGCCGCCTACCGCTTCACGCGCGACCAGATCAAGCAGGTGGACCTCTCCGGCCAGTGGCCCGTGACCGCCGGCCTCAATGTCGGTCGGCCGCTGGAACTGGAGCCTGACCGACCGCAAGCTCATCGAGGGTCTGGCGGGCTTCGAATATAATGCGGGCTGCTGGGAGATCCGCGCCGTCGCGCACCGCTTCATCACCGCGACCCAGCAGGTATCGACCTCCTTCCAGATCCAGCTCGAGCTTTCGGGGCTTTCGAGGATCGGCATCAGCCCGCTCGAGACCCTGAGGCAGAACATTTCCGGCTACCGCCGGTCGGACGAGATTCCCCGATGAACATCACCCGCCCCTTCCTGCGCCCGGTCGCCCTGCTCGCGACGCTGGCCGCCACCGCCGCGCTCGCGCAGCAGGCCCCGGCCGCCCGCCTCGACACGCGGCTCTCGCGCCCCGGCGAAATCGGTCGTCACCGTCGACCGCATCGTCGCCATCGTGAACGACGAGGTCATCACGCAGAACGAGCTCGGCGAGCGCACGCGCCTCGTCATCGGGCAGCTGCGGCGCGCCGGCGGGCAGCTGCCTTCGCCGGAGGCCCTCCAGCAGCAGGTCCTGGAGCGGATGATCAACGACCTGGTCCAGGTGCAGATGGCCAAGGAAACCGGCATCAAGGTGGACGACGCGACCGTCGAGAAGACGATCCAGCGCATCGCCGACGACAACAACATGTCGATGACGGCGTTCCGCCAGGCGCTCGAGCGCGACGGCATCCGCTACGCCCGCTTCCGCGAGGACATGCGCAACGAGCTCGTCCTCGCCCGCCTGCGCGAGCGCGAGGTCGAGAACGCGGTCGTCGTGACCGACGCCGAGGTCGAGACGGAGCTGGCCCGCGCCGCGAAGGAGATCGGCGGCGACACCGAGTTCAACCTCCAGCACATCCTGGTGATGGTGCCGCAGCAGGCCACGCCGGAGCAGATCGAGAACCGCCGCCGGCGCGCCCTGCAGGCGCTCTCGGACCTGCGCAAGGGCGGCGACTTTCGCCGAGGCCTCCGCCACCTATTCCGACGCCCCCGACGCCCTGCAGGGCGGCAACCTCGGCTGGCGCGCCGGCCGGGCGGCTGCCGGCGCTCTTCCTCGAGGCCCTCGAGAAGCTCAAGCCCGGCGAGGTGAGCGACGTCCTGCGGAGCCCCAACGGCTTCCACATCGTGAAGCTCCTCGAGCGGCGCGGCAAGGACAAGGCCCCCGCCGATCAACCAGACGCGCGCCCGCCACATCCTCATCCGGACGAAGGAGGGCACCAGCGAGGCCGACGTGCGCCAGCGCCTCGACCCGGCTGCGCGAGCGCATCGTGGCGGGGGAGGACTTCGGCGAGATCGCGAAGCGTGAACTCCGAGGACGGGACCGCCGCCAAGGGCGGCGACCTCGGCTGGATCTCGCCGGGCGAGACCGTGCCCGAGTTCGAGCGCGCGATGAACGCGCTGAAGATCGGCGAGATCAGCCAGCCGGTGCAGTCCCCCTTCGGCTGGCACCTGGTGCAGGTGCTCGAGCGGCGCACGGAGGAGATGAGCGAGGACCGCAAGAAGCTCGCGGCCCGCCAGACCGTCCGCGCCCGCAAGGCCGACGAGGCCTACCAGGACTGGCTGCGCCAGACGCGGGACCGCGCCTTCGTCGAGATGCGCCTCGAAGAGCGCTGAGGCCCGCGCTCGCGGCGCCCGCGGCGCGCATGAGCACCCGCACCTGTCATCGCGATCACGGCGGGAGAGCCCGCCGGCATCGGCCCCGACCTGTGCGCGATCCTCGCCGGCAGGCGCTTCGCCGCGAGGCTCGTGTTCGTCGGCGACCGCGGCGTCATCGCCGCGCGCGCGCGGCAGCGCGGCCTGCGCCTTCGACCTTCCCGACTACGCGCCCGGCGCCGACGCGCCGTCGTCCGTGCTGCACGTCGCCGCGCCGGCGCCGGTCGCCGCCGGTCGCCTCGACCCGGCCAACGGCGCGGCACGTCCTGGCGCTGCTCGATCGCGCCCTCGACGGCTGCCAGTCGGGCGAGTTCGCCGCGATGGTCACGGCGCCGGTGCAGAAGTCGACGATCAACGACGCCGGCGTCCCGTTCACCGGCCACACCGAGTACCTCGCCGAGCGCACCGGAACGCCGCGCGTCGTGATGATGCTCGCCGGCGGCGGGCTGCGCGTGGCGCTCGCCACGACGCACCTGCCGCTCGCCGCCGTGCCCGCGGCGATCACGCGCGAGGGCCTCGAGGACGTCCTGCGCATCCTGGACCGCGACCTGCGCCTGCGCTTCGGCATCGACGCGCCCGCGCATCCTCGTCGCGGGACTCAATCCCGCACGCCGGCGAATCCGGCCACCTCGGGCGCGAGGAAATCGAGATCGTCTCGCCGGCGATCGAGTCGCTGCGGCGCGAAGGCCTCGCCGTCGAGGGGCCGCTGCCCGCCGACACGCTGTTCACGACCCGCGTCCTCGCCGGCGCCGACGCGGTGCTGGCGATGTACCACGACCAGGGCCTGCCGGTGCTCAAGCACGCGTCCTTCGGGCACGCGGTGAACGTGACGCTCGGGCTGCCGGTCATCCGCACGTCGGTCGACCACGGGACGGCGCTGGACCTCGCCGGCTCGGGCGAGGTCGATGCCGGCAGCCTCGAGGCGGCGGTCGCTGCTCGCCATCGACCTCGCGCGGCGAGCGCGCCGCTAGCGCCCCGCGCCGATGCTGCCGAGACCGAAGAAGCGGCTCGGGCAGCATTTCCTCACCGACCGCCACTACCTCGACCGCATCGTCGCCGAGATCGACCCGCAGCCCGGTGAGGCCGATGCGTGGAGATCGGCCCGGGCCCGGGCGCGCTCACGGAGCGGCTGGCACTCGCCGTCCGGCCCCTGCACGTGGTCGAGATCGACCGCGAACTGGCCGCGGCGCCTGCGCGCGCGGTTCGCGCCCGACGCGGTCGTCGTGCACGAGGGCGACGCCCTCGACTTCGACTTCGCCTCGCTGCCGGCGGACCTGCGCGTCGTCGGCAACCTCCCCTACAACGTGTCCACGCCGCTCCTCTTCCACGTGGCCGCCTTCGCCCCGCGCATCCGCGACTGCGTCTTCATGCTGCAGAAGGAAGTGGTCGAGCGCATGGTGGCCGAGCCCGGCACGCCGGACGTACGGCCGGCTCTCGGTGATGCTGCAGTACCGCTTCGCGATGGCGCTCGCCTTCCGCGTGCCGCCCGGCGCCTTCACGCCGCCGCCGAAGGTGGACTCGGCCGTCGTGCGCATGGCGCCGCTCGGCGAGGGCAGGCTCGCGCGCGCGCGACGACGCGCTCTTCGCGCGCATCGTGATGGCGGCCTTCACGCAGCGCCGCAAGACGCTGCGCAACGCGCTGCGCGCGCTCGCCGGACGACGAGGTCTTCGCGCGGGCGGGCGTCGATCCCGGGCTGCGCGGCGAGACGCTGTCGGTCGCGCAGTTCGTGCGCGCTGCGCCGACTGCCGCGGCCGGGCCCTAGCCCTTCTGGATGAACTCGATCTTGTAGCCGTCCGGGTCCTCGACGAAGGCGATCACGCTGCCGCCGTGCTTCATCGGGCCGGCCGGGCGCGTGACCTTGCCGCCGCGCGCCGCCACCTCCTCGCAGGCCTTGTAGGCGTCCGGCACCGCGATGGCGATGTGCCCGAAGGCGTTGCCCAGGTCGTAGGACTTCGTCTCCCAGTTGTGCGTGAGCTCGATCACCGCGCCCTGCGACTCGTCGCCGTAGCCCACGAAGGCGAGCGTGAACTTGCCGTCGGGGTAGTCCTTGCGGCGGATGACGTTCATGCCGAGCACCTCGGTGTAGAAGCGGATGGAGCGGTCGAGGTCGCCGACCCGGATCATGGTGTGCAGGATTCGCATGCTGAATTCCTCAGAAGGATCGGTACAGGTGGTCGGTGGCTTCCAGCTCTTCGCGCAGCCGCGGTAGTCCGGGCACAGGCGCCCGACCTCGGCCCAGAACTCGCGCGAATGGTTCATGTGCCGCAGGTGCGCGAGCTCGTGGCAGACGACGTAGTCCACCAGCGCCGGTCGCGCCTTCACCAGGCGCCACGACGAGGCGCACCTCGCGCCGGCTGTTGCAGCTGCCCCAGCGCGAGTTGGCCGAGGAAAGCATGACGCGCGGCGGCGCGAGGACCGCGAGCCGCGAGAAGACGAACGCGCGGTGCGCGAGGTGGGCGAGCGCCGTCCGGCGGTACCAGGCCACGGCCGCCTTCCGGATCGCCGTCCTCCGATGCGGGCCGGCACCGTGACGCGAAGCTCGGCACCCTCGAGCTGCGCGGCCGCGCGCCGGCCGGCGAGCAGGCGAAGCGTCAGCGCCTCCCCGAGGTAGGGAAGGCTCGCCCCGTCCTCCCAGCGCTGCACCGGCACCTGCCTGCTCGCGCCAGACGGCGAGCTTGCCCAGCACCCACGACTCGCTCTCGAGGACCATCTTCTCGACGCGCGCCAGCGGGATCGACGAGCGGCGCGCTCACCGTGAGGCCCGCGGCATCGACCTTCAGGCCCACGCCCCGGCGGCCGCGGCGCCGCACCAGCGTGTAGTCCAGGGGCTCGCCCGCGAGCGCGAGCGGTCCGCGGCTCGCGCGCCGCCGCCGTCACGCGCCGGCATAGCGCTCCGGGTTGAGCTTGCGCCATCTCGCCCTCGATCCACTCCTCGACCTCGCGGTTCACGGAAAGCGCGTCGCGGCCCGCCGTCTCGATCACCGGCCCGATCACCACCTGCGACCGTCCCGGCGGTCTTGCGGAAGGCGTAGCGGCCCCAGAACTCGCCGGCGTTGTGGGCGATCGGCAGGATCGGCGTGCCGGTCTGCGTGGCGAGCGTGGCGCCGCCGATGCCGTAGCGGCCGCGCTTGCCCACCGGCACGCGCGTGCCCTCGGGAAAGATCGTCACCCACAGGCCCTCCTTGATGCGCTTCGGCCCCCTGCTCGACGATCTGGTCGCGCGCGTTCATGCCGCTCTTGCGGTCGATGGCGATCGAGCGCACGCCCGCGAGCCCCCAGCCGACGAAGGGCAGCCACAGGAGCTCCCGCTTGATGATCCAGCACTGGTACGGGAACGTCGCCTCGATGAAGAGCGTTTCCCACGCCGACTGGTGCTTGGCCATGATGACCGCCGGGCCCGCCGGCACGTTCTCCCAGCCCGCGCACCTCGTAGCGGATGCCGCAGGACAGCTCGGCCCACTCGACGAGCCGGCGCGCCCAGTGCGCGCGCGGTGAAGAGCGCCGCGCGGTAGCTGAACAGCCCGCACGCCGGCACCAGCACGCCGAAGAACGACGTGACGATGACGGCCCCGACGAGGAACAGGGTCGAGCGCAGCGCCGTCATTCCTTCGCCGCCACCAGGTGCCGGGACACTTCGGCGAGGTCCGCGAAGACGAGCGTCTTGCGCGGCATCCCGCCGTCGTCCTTCGTCTTCTTCCCCTTGCCCGTGAGCACGAGGATGGGCTGCGCGCCCACGGCCTCGGCCGCCTGGAGGTCGCGCAGCGCGTCCCCCACGCAGGGCACGCCCTTCAGGTCCATGTGCATGCGCGCCGCGATCTCCTCGTACATGCCGGTCTTGGGCTTGCGGCAGCCGCAGTTCTCGGCGTCGGTGTGCGGGCAGAAGAAGAGCGCGTCGATCCGGCCGCCCTGCCGGAACACCATCTCCATCATCTTGTCGTTCATGGCGTTGAAGGTCGCCATGTCGAAGAGCCCGCGGCCGATGCCCGACTGGTTGGTGGCCACGACGATCCGGAAGCCGCCCTGGTGCAGCCGCGCGATGGCCTCGATGGAGCCCGGGATCGGCTGCCACTCGGCCGGCGACTTGATGTAGCGGTCGCTGTCCTGGTTGATGACGCCGTCGCGGTCGAGGATGACGAGCTTCATGGCTTCAGGCGGCCAGCCGCGAGATGTCGGCCACGCGGTTGAGCAGCCGCTCCAGGCCCGTGAGGAGGGCGAGGCGGTTGTCGCGGACCGCGAGGTCCTCCGCGTTCACCAGCACCTTGTCGAAGAAGGCGTCGACGTCGGCGCGCACGCCCGCGAGCGCCAGGAGCGCCGGCGCGAACTCGGCGCGGGCGACCTTCTCCTCGACGCCGGGGGCCATCGACGGCGAGCGCCGCGTGCAGGCGGCGCTCCTCGTCCTGCGCGAAGAGCGCGGTGTCGACGCGGTCGGAGCGGCCGGACTTGTCGAGGATGTTCTTCACGCGCTTGTTGGCGGCGGCGAGCGCCTCCGACTCCGGCAGCCGCGCGAACGCGGCCACGGCCTCGAGCCGCGCGCGCACCTGGTCGAAGCGCGCGGGCCGCTGCGCACACCACCGCCTCGACCTGGTTCGTGGTGAAGCCGAGCTCGCGCAGGTAGCCGCGCAGGCGCTCGTAGACGAAATCCTCGAGCTCCGCGCGTCGCCTTGCCCGCGAAGGGCTCGGCGGCCTGGCGCACGAGGTCGTGGAAATCGAGGTCGAGGCTGCGCTCCACGAGGATGCGGATCACGCCGAGGGCCGCGCGGCGCAGGCCGAACGGATCCTTGTCCCCCGTGGGCACCTGCCCGATCGAGAAGAGGCCCGGCGAGCGCGTCCAGCCGGTCGGCCAGCGCCACGGCGATGCTCACGTCGCCGTCCGGGAGCTGGTCCCCGGCGAAGCGCGGCCAGTAGTGCTGCTCGATCGCGCGCACCACGCTCGGCTCCTCGTCGTCGGCCTGCCGCGTAGTACTTGCCCATGATGCCCTGCAGCTCCGGGAACTCGCCCACCATCAGCGTCACGAGGTCGGCCTTGGCGAGGAGCGCCGCGCGGTCGGCGTAGGGCATGCCCTTGGCGCCGCGCGGCAGCTTCATCTGGATGCGCGTGGCGAGCTTGCGCAGCCGCTCGACGCGCTCGAGCTGCGTGCCGAGCTTGCCGTGGTAGACGATCGTCGCGAGCTGCGGCACGCGCTCGGCGAGCTTCGTCTTGCGGTCGGTCTGGTAGAAGAAGCGCGCATCGGCCAGGCGCGGGCGCACGACGCGCTCGTTGCCCTGCACGATCCGCGACGGGTCCGCCGGGCGCAGGTTCGAGACGAGGAGGAACTTCTCGGTGAGCCTGCCCGTCCGCGTCGAAGAGCGGGAAGTACTTCTGGTTCTGCCGCATCGTGAGGATGAGGCACTCCTGCGGGACCTCGAGGAACTCGCGCTCGAAGCGGCCCGACGTACACCGTGGGCATCTCCACGAGCGCGGTCACCTCGTCGAGCAGCGCCGCGTAGTCGCCGGCGTGGCCGAGCGTCGCGCCCTCGCGCGCGGCCGCGGCCGTCGAGCGCCGCGAGGATCGCCGCGCGGCGCTCGGCGAAGCCCGCCACGCACGCCGCCCTCGGCGCGCGAGCCGTCGCGCGTACTCGTCCGCGTTCGCGAGCGCGATGTCGCGCGCGCCCTCGAAGCGGTGGCCGTGCGTGACGCGGCCGGCCGGCGAGTCCGAGCACCGACACCGGCACGACTCGGTCCCGTGCAGCGCCACGAGCCCGTGGGCCGGGCGCACGAACTGCACGGTGGTGGCGCCGTCGGCGAGCTGGTAGCTCATCACCTTCGGGATCGGCAGCCCGGCGATGGCCTCCTCGAGCGCCGCCTGCAGCCCCTCGGCCAGCGCGCACGGCGGGCGCCACGGTGTCGGCGAAGAGCGTCTCGGCCTTGCCGTCCAGGCGCCGCTTGAGGGACGCGGGATCGATGCCCTCCAGCCCGCTGGCCGCCAGCTTCTTGCGCAGCGCCGGCGTGGGCTGCCCGTCCGCCGCGAGGCCCACGGCCACGGGCATGAGCTTCACCTCCACGGACTTCGGCGCGGTGGCGGCACGCACGTCGGTGAGGGACACGGCCAGCCGGCGCGGCGTGGCGAACGCGGTGGCGGCGCAGGCCTCGCCCAGGAAGCCGCGCTTGCGCAGCCCCGCCTCGATGCCGGCGGCGAACGCCTCCCCCAGCCGGTTGAGCGCCTCGGGGCGGCAATTCCTCGCGTGAAGAGTTCGACCAGCAGCGTCGCGTTCACGCGCGCACCTCCGCAGCATCGGGAAGCCCAGGCGCTCGCGCGACTCGAAGTAGCTCTGCGCCACCGCCTTCGCGAGGTTGCGGATGCGCCCGATGTAGGCCGCGCGCTCGGTGACGGAGATCGCGCCGCGCGCGTCCAGCAGGTTGAAGGTGTGGGCGGCCTTGAGCACCTGCTCGTAGGCGGGAAGCGCCAGCTGCCTCGCCATCAGGTGCTTGGCGCTCCTTCTCGTGGTCGCCGAAATGCCGGAAGAGCGACTCCGTGTCCGACTCCTCGAAGTTGTAGGTCGACTGCTCGACCTCGTTCTGGTGGTAGACGTCGCGGTACGTGAGCCGGCGCTTGCGCCCGCCCTCCTCCCGCTCGGTCCACACGAGGTCGAAGACGTTCTCGACGCCCTGCAGGTACATCGCGAGGCGCTCGAGGCCGTAGGTGATCTCGCCGGTGATCGGCTTGCAGTCGAGGCCGCCGACCTGCTGGAAGTAGGTGAACTGCGTGATCTCCATGCCGTTCATCCACACTTCCCAGCCCAGGCCCCAGGCGCCGAGCGTCGGGTTCTCCCAGTCGTCCTCGACGAAGCGCACGTCGTTCGCCTTCAGGTCGAAGCCCAGGGCCTCGAGCGAGCCCAGGTAGAGCTCGAGGATGTCCGGCGGCGAGGGCTTCAGCACCACCTGGAACTGGTAGTAGTGCTGCAGGCGGTTGGGGTTGTCGCCGTAGCGGCCGTCCTTGGGGCGGCGCGAGGGCTGCACGTAGGCGGCGCGCCAGGGCTCCGGGCCCAGCGAGCGCAGGAAGGTCGCGGTGTGCGACGTGCCCGCGCCCGACTTCCATGTCGTAGGGCTGCAGGATGGCGCAGCCGCGGCTGCCCCAGTAGGCCTGGAGGCGGAGGATGATGTCCTGGAATGTGATCATGGGAGAGGCCGAAGTTCCCGCCATTTTACGGGGTCGGCCCCCCGCGCGGGAAAAACGCTTTGATATAACGTGAAATCCATGGCCGCTCCCCCTCCCCCCAGAGGTCCCGCGCCGGGCGCTGCCGGCGCGTCGCTGTACGACTTGCTCCTCGAGGCGGCGACGCATCACCAGGCCGGCCGCCTCGCGCACGCCGATGCGCTGTACCGGGACGTGCTGCGCGCCGATCCCGGCAACCGCGACGCGCACCACAACCTCGGCGTGCTCGCGATGCAGCGCGGGCTCGGCGTGGCCCAGGCCCTGCCGCATTTCCGGTCGTCCTGGGAACGCGATCCCACGAATGCGCCGCACGGGTTGAGCTACCTGCGGGCCCTCGTCCTCGCCGGCGACATCGGCGAGGCGCGCCGCGTTCACGCCGATGGGGCTCGCCGGGGCTTCAAGTGGCCCTCGGTCGAGTCGTTGCTCGTCGGCGCGCCGGCAGCCGGCGCTGACGCCAGGCCGCAAGCGCCGGGCGCCGCGGGACCCGCGCCGCAGGACGAGGCAGCGCTCCGGGCGCGTACGCGCAGGGGGACTTTCCCCGCTTCGAATCGCTCGCGCGCGCGTTCACGACGCGGTTTCCCGGCCACGGCCTCGGCTGGAAAGCGCTGGGCGTCGCGGCCTTGCGCAACGGGAGGACCGACGAGGCGATCGCGCCGCTGCGCAACGCTTCCCGGCTCCTGCCCGGCGACGCCGAGACGCACGGCAACCTGGGCAGCGCCCTGCTCGGCCTTGGCCTGGCGGGCGAGGCGGAAGCTTCCCTGCGGCGGGCAGTCACCCTGCAGCCTCGCGTCGCGGGCGCGCGAATCCGGCTGGGCCACTCGTTGTGCGCCCTGCACCGGTACCCCGAGGCCGAGGCCGAGTTTCGCACCTCGCTCACGCTCGCCCCGGATTCGGCGCAGGCCCATTGCGGCCTCGGGCGCGCTTGTCCGCGCAGGACCGCCTCGAGGAGGCCAAGGCCGCGTACCGGCAGGCCCTCGCCCGGCAGCCCGGCCATCCCGAGGCGTTCGCGGGACTCGGCGCGCTCCTCATCCGGCAGCAGCGGCTCGCTGAAGCGGAAGCCCTCTGCCGCGAGGCGCTGGCCCGGGACCCCGGCCGCATCGATTCGCACTACGACCTCGGCACGATCCTCACGAAGCAGGGCCGGCTGGCGGAAGCGCGAGGCGAGCTATCGCCGCGCGCTCGACCTCCGGCCCGATCACCTCGAATCGCGGACGTGCCTCCTCTTCCTGCTGAATTACTCCGCCCGCGAATCGCCGGAAGTCCTGCTCGAGGAATCGAAGGCCTACGGCGCGCTCGCGAGCGCCCGCGCGAGTCAACCGTATTCGGCCTGGACCTGCGACCCCGCCCCGAAACGCCTGCGCGTGGGGCTGGTCTCCGGCGACCTGCGCGAGCACCCGGTCGGCTACTTCCTCGAAGCGGCGCTCGCCCATGCCGACGCCAGCCGCATCGAGTGGGTGGCCTATCCGACGTACGCGGAGACGGACGAGCTCTCGGGACGGCTGCGCGGGCACGTGTCGCGGTGGCAGCCGCTGGGAGGCCTTTCCGACGAAGCCGCCGCGCGCCTCATCCACGACGACGGCGTTCACGTCCTGATCGACCTGTCCGGCCACACCGTGCACAACCGCCTGCCCGTCTTCGCGTGGAGGCCGGCTCCCGTCCAGGTCACCTGGCTGGGCTATTTCGCGACCACCGGCCTCGCGGAGATGGATTTCATCCTGGCGGACCGGGTCGGCCTGCCGCCGTCCCTGCAATCGCAATTCACCGAGAAGATCTGGTACCTGCCCGACACGCGCCTGTGCTTCACGCCCCCCCAGGCGGCGCGAGCCTCCCGCGCCCCCGCCGGCGCTCGAGAACGGATTCGTCACCTTCGGCTGCTTTCAGGCCCTGCCGAAGATCACCGACCAAGTCCTGCGCGCATGGAGCGCCATTCTCGCCACGTGTCCGCGATCGCGCCTGAGGCTGCAGAATGCGTCACTGTCCGATCCAGGCACCGTCGAAACCTTCAAGCGTCGCCTCTTCGAACGCGGCATCGACCCCGGGCGGGTCGACATGCACGGCTTCGCGCCGCGCGCGGAGTACCTCTCGGCGTACGCGCAGGCCGACATCCTGCTGGACACATTTCCCTACACCGGCGGAACCACCACCTGCGAGGCCCTGTGGATGGGCACGCCCACGATAACGCTTGCGGGCGCGACGATGATCGCCAGGCAGGGGGCCAGCCTGCTGACCGCTGCCGGCCTCGGTGACTGGGTGGCGCAGACGCCGGAGGACTACGTCGCGCTTGCCGTTGCCCGCGCCGGTGACCTGCCGGGCCTGGCTGCGCTGCGCCGGATCATGCGCGACCAGCTGCGGACTTCGCCGCTCTTCGACGCGCCGCGCTTTTCGCGAAACCTGGTGGATGCCCTCTTTGCCATGCGCGCCGCAAAGGGACCTGCCTGAGGCTATGCCGGCAATCCGGACAGATCGCGATCGAGCTCGGCCAGGACCTCCTCCAGCGCCTGCCGATCGGGCTGCCCGGGCGGGTTGACGTCCAGCCACGCGACAATCCGGGCCCGCGCGTTTTCGAGCGCCGCGCGATGCAGGCTCGGCGACGCGAGGAATCCCGCCCCATGGGCATGGCGCGCAATCCACAGCCACTCCGCCAGGCATGAGGACATCACGGCAGCCTGCAGCTGTTCCTGTCGCCCGTGGATGCGAAATTCGCTCAGCGTCCACGCGACGTAGTAGGCCGGCCCCCGAAGCAGCAGCCGGAGCCACAGCGACATGTCGGCGAGGCAGTGATAGTCCCGTCCTCCCCACCGAAACAGGACGCCGTCCTCGAGCTCGAGCGCAGCGCGCCGGAACAGCACCGTCGTGGGCTCCCCGATGTAGTTGGTCGAGTTGGCCAGGACAAAATCGCCCAGTTCCACCCCGGGCAGGAGCGCGTTGATCACCGCGAGCGGCACGGCCGAGGCCATCGCGTTGGCGTGGGCGGGAGACCAGCCGGAGGCGGAGTCCGGCAGCTTCTGGCCGCGTTCGTCGATCACCGCCCGCCGGCTCGTCGCGAGCACCACCGCGGGATTCGCCGACAGCACCCCCGCCAGCACCTCCACGCACCGCGGGCGCAGGCGGTCGTCGTCGTTCAGGAACTTGATGTACTCCCCCCGCGCCAGCGACAGGCACTGGCTGAAGTTGCCGCCGAAGCCCAGCCGCGGGCTATTGCGGACATAGCGCACGCGCGGGTCGCGCGCATTGGCCACGATCGCCCCTATCGCCTCGCCCGGCGAATCGTCGGACACCACGATCTCGATGGGCGAATACGTCTGCGCCAGGGCGCTCGCAAAGGCCTCCCCGAAAAACGCCTCGTTGTAGGCGGGAATCAGGACGGATGCCAGCGGCGGCTTGGGGCTCAACGCACTATTCCCGGATTCCGGCCAGGTCGCTTTCGAGCTCGACGAGGACCTGCTCGAGCGTCTTGCGATCCTGGGGCTCGGAGGGGGTGAGGCGCATCCACGCGACAATCCGGGCCCGCGCGTTCTCGAGCGCGGCGCGGTGCAGAACCGGCGGCGCAAGGAATCCCGCACCCCGTGCCTGGCGCGAGATCCAGAGGCGCTCGGTCAGGCAGGACAGGGCGACCGCCGATTGCCGCTGCTCCTGCCCCCCGTGAACCCGGAACTCGCTCAGCGTCCACGCGACGTAGTAGGCCGGCCCCCGCAGCAGCAGCCGCAGCCACAGCGACATGTCGGCGAGGCAGTGATAGTCCCGTCCTCCCCACCGAAACAGGACGCCGTCCTCGAGCTCGAGCGCAGCGCGCCGGAACAGCACCGTCGTGGGCTCCCCGATGTAGTTGGTCGAGTTGGCCAGGACAAAGTCTCCCAGTTCCACGCCGGGGAAGAGCGCCCCCACCTGGGCAAGGGGCCTGGTGGCCGCGATGTCCGGCAGCTTCTGGCCGCGTTCGTCGATCACCGCCCGCCGGCTCGTCGCGAGCACCACCGCGGGATTCGCCGACAGCACCCCCGCCAGCACCTCCACGCACCGCGGGCGCAGGCGGTCGTCGTCGTTCAGGAACTTGATGTACTCCCCCCGCGCCAGCGACAGGCACTGGCTGAAGTTGCCGCCGAAGCCCAGGCGCGGGCTGTTGCGCGACATAGCGCACGCGCGGGTCGCGCGCATTGGCCACGATCGTCCCGATCGCCTCGCCCGGCGAATCGTCCGACACCACGATCTCGATGGGCGAATACGTCTGCGCCAGGGCGCTCGCAAAGGCCTCCCCGAAAAACGCCTCGTTGTAGGCGGGAATCAGGACGGATGCCAGCGGCGGCCCGGAGCTCATGGTTGTTTCAGTATGCCGCGCCAGCGGCGGCCAGCGAAGGAATGGCGATAGCGCGAGGAGCGCAAGCAGCGCGAAGATGCCCAGTTTCCCCACCGCACGTAGGGCGTGGCACCCGATCGCGGCACGGGGTCCGCGAGCAGCTCCCCGCGCGTGAACTGCGGCAGCCTCGCCACCACCCGGCCCTTCTCGTCGATCGCGGCCGTGACGCCCGTGTTGGTCGCGCGCACCATCCAGCGCCCGGTCTCGAGCGCGCGCATCTGCGAGAACTGCAGGTGCTGGTCCGCGGCCAGCGACTCGCCGAACCACGCGTCGTTGCTCACGTTGAGCAGCACGCCCGCCCGCGGGCAGCGCGGCGATGAGCTCCTCGCCGAAGATGTCCTCGTAGCAGATCGCCACCGCCCAGGTGGTGCCGCCCGCGGAGAGCGGCGGCTGCCCCGCGTCGCCGCGCGCGAAATCGGTGAGCGGGATCTTGAGCACGGCGAGGACCCAGCCGAACCCCGGCGGGATGAACTCGCCGAAAGGGACGAGGTGGCGCTTGCGGTACGACTGCGCCTGCCCGTCGCCGATGCGCACGACGCTGTTCCAGTACTCGAAGCGCTCGCCGGCGCGGCTGCGCTCCACCGACCCCATGAGGATCTCCTTCCCGCGGGCGCGCGCGTGCTCGCGCAGGGCGTCGAGGTAGCCCGTCCGGCAGCTGGTCGAGGAAGGCCGGCAGCGCCGTCTCCGGAAGGACCACGACGCGCGCCGCGCTGTTCACGACCTGCGCGTAGTAGTCGCGCAGCGTCCGGCCGCGGACATCCTCGCGCCACTTGAGGTGCTGCGGCACGTTGCCCTGCAGGAGCGCCACCGGGACGGGCGCCCCGGCGGGCGCCGTCCACGGCACCAGCCGCAGCGCGGCGCCCGCGGCGAGCAGGGCGGCGAACGCGACGGCGAGCACCGCGCGGCGGCGCGACCACGCCGGGCTCGCCGCGAACGCCGCCAGCAGCGCGCGCCGCGAGGGCCGCCGCGAGCGACACCCCGTAGGCGCCGAGCAGGGGCGCGAATCCGGCGAGCGGGCCCGCCGGCACCTGGGAATAGCCGATCGCAAGCCACGGGAAGCCCGTGAAGAGCCAGCCGCGCACCCATTCGAGCAGGACGAAGGCCGCGGGCATCGCGGCGAGGAGCCGCGCGGTCACCGGCCGGCCGGCATGCGCCGCGCGAGCCACCCGGCCGCCGCGGGAAACAGCGCGAGGTAGGCGCAGAAGAGGAACGTCGCCAGGGCCGCCAGCACGGCCGGCATGTGGCCGAACTCGTGCAGGCTCACGAAGACCCAGGACACGCCCGCGAGGTTCAGCCCCAGGCCGAACGCGTAGCCCGAGATCGCGGCCTGCAGCGCGGAGCCGCTGCGCGACCAGACGAGGAAGAGCACCGCCAGGGACGCGATGGGCACGGGCCACGCGTAGAAGGGGGCGAATCCCAGGACGGCGGCGGCGCCCGCCAGCGCGGGCAGCGCGATGCCCCACGCCAGCAGGGCGGCGGCGGAGCGCGCCGGGGCCGCGCGCGCCTCGGTCACCCGCCTTCCCCGGCCGCGTCCGGCGCGGGGCGCCGCTCGACCAGGAGCGAGTGCAGCATGCGGCTGTCGGACCGGAGCACCTGGAAGGCGAACCCGTCGATCACCACCGATTCGCCGCGCTTGGGCAGGCGCCCGAAGCGGGAAAGGACGAGCCCGCCGACGGTGTCGTGGTCGTCGTCCGGGAACGCGGTCCCGAAGTGCGCGTTGAAGTCCGCGATCTCGGTCACCGCCTTCACGCGGAAGCGGCCGTTCTTGTCGGCGAGGATGTTGTCCTCGGTCTCGTCGAAGTCGTACTCGTCCTCGATGTCGCCCACGATCTGCTCGATCACGTCCTCGATCGTGACGAGCCCCGAGACGCCGCCGTACTCGTCCACGACGATGGCGATGTGGTTCCGGTTGGCGCGGAACTCCTTGAGGAGCACGTTGAGCCGCTTGGACTCCGGGACGAACACGGCCGGGCGGAGCATCTCGCGGACGTTGAACTCCTCCTCGGCGTAGAAGCGCAGCAGGTCCTTCGCGAGCAGGATGCCGATCACGTTGTCGCGGTTCTCCTCGTGGACGGGGAAGCGGGAGTGCGCCGTCTCGATCACGTAGGGGATGAACGTCTCCGGGCTTTCCGCCACGTCGATCATGTCCATCTGCGAGCGCGGGATCATCACGTCGGCCACGCGCGTCTCGGAGACCTGCAGCACGCCCTCGATCATGGAGAGCGCGTCCGCGTCCAGGATCTTGCGCTCGAAGGCCGAGTGGAGCAGCTCGACCAGCTGCCCGCGGTCCTCGGGCTCCCTCAGCAACAGCGAGGAGAGGCGCTCGAGAAGGCTCGGCTTGGGGGGTTCGTCCATGGGGGTGTGCGCGGAAAGGTTCGCGAATACTTTAGCAGACCGGCGCGGCGGGCATCGGCGCCGCCTACCCGGCGGCGTAGGGGTCGCCGAACCCGAGCCGCGCGAGGATGGCGCGCTCGCGCCGCTCCATGCGGCGGCGTCGCCGTCGCGCTCGTGGTCGAAGCCCTGCAGGTGCAGGAGCCCGTGGACCAGCAGGTGCGCGTGATGCGCGAGGACGTCCTTGCCCTGCGCGCGCGCCTCGCGCGCCACCACCGGCGCGCAGATCACGATGTCGCCCGCGAGCGTGCCGCGCGGGGCGTCGTCGAAGACGAACGTGAGGACGTTGGTCGCGTAGTCCTTGCCCCGGAAGTCGCGGTTCAGGCGCCTCGCCTCGGCCTCGGCGACGTAGCGCAGCGTCACGACGGCGCGCCGCGTCACGGCGGCCTTCGCCCAGGCGCGAAGCCGGGCGTCCGCCGGGATGTGCGCCGCGCGGGAGGCGCGCTGGATCGCCAGCTCGAGGCGCGGGCCGCTCACTTCTTCTTGGCCGAGCGCCGCTCGTAGGCGTCGACGATGGCCTGCACCAGCGGGTGGCGCACGACGTCCTCCGACTGGAAGATCGTGAAGGCGATGCCGCGCACGTCGTCGAGCACGTTCCTCGCGTCGACGAGGCCGGAGGCCTGCCCGCGCGCGAGGTCGATCTGCGTCACGTCCCCGGTGACCACGGCGCGCGAGCCGAAGCCGATGCGCGTGAGGAACATCTTCATCTGCTCCGGCGTCGTGTTCTGCGCCTCGTCGAGGATGATGAACGAGTGATTGAGCGTGCGCCCCCGCATGAACGCGAGCGGCGCCACCTCGATGGCGCCCCGGTCGAAGAGCCGGCCCACCTTGTCGAAGCCCATCAGGTCGTAGAGCGCGTCGTAGAGCGGGCGCAGGTAGGGGTCGACCTTCTGCGCGAGGTCGCCGGGAAGGAACCCCAGCTTCTCGCCGGCCTCCACCGCCGGCCGCGTGAGGACGATCCGCTTCACGGTTTCGCGCTCGAAGGCGTCCACCGCGGCCGCGACGGCGAGGAAGGTCTTCCCGGTGCCCGCGGGCCCCACGCCGAAGGTGATGTCGTGGGTCTTCATCTGCTGCAGGTACTGGGCCTGGCGCGGCGTGCGCGCCGAGAGCTCCGTCTTCCTCGGCAGCCGCAGCGCCGGGGAATCCGGCGCGCTGCCGGCGGGCGTGCGCGTGATCTCCACCAGCCCGAGCTGGATGTCCTCGAGCGAGAGGTCGCGGGCGGCCAGGTCGTAGAACTTGCGCAGCGCCCGCGCCGCCAGCTCCACCTGCGCCGGCTCGCCCGAGATGCTGAAGCGCTCCGACCGGCGGGCGATGGCCACGTCGAGCGCGGTCTCGATCTGGCGGAGGTTCTGGTCCAGCGCCCCGCTCAGCACCGCCAGGCGTGCGTTGTCGACGGGCGTGAACGCCACTTCCTGGGTCTGGGTTTTCAAGGGGCGAGGGAAGGAAAAAGGGCCTGCCGGGACGACCGGCAGGCCCATTGTAGCGGCTGGGGAAGCTAGACGCCGGCGCGCTGCAGCGGCGCCTTGAGCGCCTCCTCGAGCGTGTTGAGGCTCTCGGCGTAGTGGGCGCGGGTCACCTTGCTGAGTCCGGGCTTCGCCTGCGCGGTCCGCAGGGTGGCCGCGAGGCCGCGGGCGTTCTCGCGCAGGAGCGCGCGCGCGTCCGCGGGCAGCGTCGGCGAGGGCTTGACGAGCGCCCCGGCCATGCGCTTCAGGTGCTCGCGCTGGAGGTTGCGCCGCATCACCGTGGCTTCCTGCCCGGCTCGCGCCTCGCTCCAGATCGCGCCCTGGAGCGTGTCGTAGAGCTCGGAGAGGCGGAACGCCTTGGCGCTGTCGGCCGACTTCTCCGGCGCCTCCACGAGCCGCGCCGCCACCGGGTCCGACAGCAGCTGGTCGAGGACGGCCTTCTGCACGTTGAGGACCGTGTTGGAGAGCGAGATGTCCGGGTTGGCGGGGCGCTGGAACTGGTCGATGGCGAGCCGCCCGACGAAGTCCGGCCGGAAGCGGAAGCTCTTCTCGCTGAAGAAGTCGCTCGCGATGAGCGAGAGCGCCTCGCGCTGGCGCGCGGCCGGCACGGGCTCGAAGAGCGCGCGCCCGCTCCCGGCGCGGTCGCGGCGCGTGGTCACGCCGCCGACGTACTTCGCGGCAAGCGGCGCCACGCGGCCCAGCGGTGCGGAAGCCGCTCGCGAAGCTGCGCGTGAGCCGCTCGTAGCTCTCGCCCTCGGCGAGCTTCATGTCCTGCAGGCGGTCCCAGAGCTCGCGCGAGAGCTTCATCGTCCGCTTGTAGTAGCCGATCGGGTCGGAGCCGAGGTCGAAGCGGTTCACGTCGGGGTCGATGCCGATGAACATCGTGCCGTAGCCGGCATCCTCGTCCGTCGCGAAGGCGAGCTGCGGCTCGGTGGAGCGCGAGGCGATCTTCGCGAGCTCCGCCTTCTCGGCGGCCGGATCCACCTGCCGGTAGCCGTACTCGATGGCCCAGTAGTCGTAGGGCCCGAGCGTGCTCATCACGAACTCGCCCTGCCGCTCGCCCTTCGGCGAGATGTTGTACGGGTTGTAGTCCATGACCGAGGTCGTGAGGCCGTTCGCCTTCGTGAAGGCGGGGTCCTTGATCTGGTCGAGGGTGTAGATCGTCGAGGCGCGGAAATTGTGGCGCAGCCCGAGCGTGTGCCCGACCTCGTGCATGATCACGTCCTTCACGTAGGCCTGGGCGAGCGCCTCCGCCTCGGGCCCGTCCATGTCGAGGCCGCGGGCCTCGAGGAGGTCCATGGCGAAGTGCATCTCGCCCGCCGCCGCCTGCCCGTAGTTGCAGGCGAGGAAGCCCTTGTGCGCGCGCAGCGGGTCGGCGATGTACGCCTCGTTGGGGTCGAAGAGGACGGGCCGGCCCAGGTCCTCCGACCACCGTGCGGCGCGCGCCCCGCGCGAAGACGTCGGACATGCCGATGTCGGCGTCGATGATCTCGCCGCTGCGCGGGTCGGCCTGCGAGGGCCCGATCGCGAAGCCCACGTCGGCCCCGGTGAACCAGCGCACCGAGGCGTGGCGCGCGTCCATCGTGTCGAAGCTGTCCTGCGGGCCCTGCTGCTTCACGACGAGCGGCGTTGCGGATGCCCGCCTTCTCGAAGGCCTTGTTCCACTCCAGCATGCCCTCGGTCGACGGCCTTGCGGTACTTCTCGGGAATGTTCTTGTCGAGCCAGTACGTGATGGGCTCCCTGGGCTCCGAGACCGGCGCCGCGGGATCCTTCTTCTCGATCCGCCAGCGCTTCGACGAGCTCGAGCGCGGCTTCACCTCGGTGTCGTCTCGTGTAGTCGACGCGGGCGGTCGTGAAGTAGCCCACGCGCTCGTCGGCGAAGCGCGCGCGCATCGGCTCGGCCGGCAGCTTCGGCGAAGCTGTACTGGAAGCCGACGAAGAGGCTGCGCGGATCCGGGCGTCGCCTTCGGCGGCGGCGGCGTCGGGACGTCGGCGGCGGCGTGAGCGGCGGCGCGGCGAGCTTCGGCACGGCGAAATGCGCGTTCACCTGGATGCGCGGTCATGTGCTCGGCATTGCTCACCGCGGAGATGCTCGTGTTCTTGGCGTCGAGGGCGAACGGCATGCGGAACGCGGTCTCGAGCCGCGTGAGGTAGCCCGGGATGTCGGCGAAGAGCAGCGCGTTGGCCTCCACGACCACCGCCTTCGTGTCCGGGTGCGGGGCGGAGGCGACGGCGGCGCTGGCGAGCAGGCTGTCCGAGAAGGACTCCGAGACGAATCTGCGCCTGCGGCGTGCCTTCCGGCGCGAAGAACTCCGTGTTCCGCGCGATCAGCTGGACCTGGTTGCCGATCTTGCGGAACACCGCCAGCTCCGAGCCGCCCATCTGGCTGCCGTAGAGCCCGCGCTCGCCCGATCGACCGGGGGATGTTGTAGGAGAAGAAGAAGGGCTTGTCGAACTGGTCGGGCAGGATCTCGATCCAGACCTTCTCGTCCTTCTGGTGCAGCGTGAAGAAGCCGGGGATCGCCTTCGCGTCCTTGAGGACGTCCTTGTAAGGCTTCGGCTGGCCGGGCTGGGCGGCCTGCGGCGCCGCGCGGCGAGCCCGCCGGGGCGCCCGGGCGTGGGCGTGGGTGCCGGCGAGGGCGCGGGTGCCGGCGCAGGGTCGCCTGGCGTCTGGGCGGAAGCGATCGAAGCAAGGGCCAGCGCCGTGAAGGCGGCGACGGACAGGGTGCGCAGCTTGGTCATGGGGTTCCTCGGGTTGCGGGGGCCGTGAAGCGCCGCAAAATAGCACGCGGCCGGGTCGGGATGTGTCACGGTGTGTCACGGGTGAGTCATGCCACGGCATTCTGCGCCACGGCGCCGCGAAGGCTGTGCGGCAAGGCCTTCGTGATGTCCACGTCGACGAATTGCCCGGCGAGCCGGGCGTCGCCGGGGAAATTGACGACGCGATTGTTGTCGGTGCGCCCGGCGAGCTCCGCGGCGTCCTTCCTCGACGGCCCCTCGACCAGCACCCGCTGGCGGGTGCCGACCATGGCGCGCGAATACTCCTCCGAGAGCTCCTGGATGCGCCTCTGGAGCCGCTGCAGCCGCTCGATCTTCACCGCCTGCGGCGTGTCGTCCGCGAGGCTCGCCGCGGGCGTTCCGGGGCGCGCGCTGTAGACGAAGCTGAACGAGCCGTCGAAGCGGACGTCCTCCACGAGCTTCAGGGTCTGCAGGAAGTCCGCCTCGGTCTCGCCGGGAAAGCCGACGATGAAGTCGCTCGAGATCGAGATGTCCGGCCGCGCGGCGCGCAGGCGCCGGATGATCGACTTGTACTCCATCGCCGTGTAGTTGCGCTTCATCGCGGCGAGTATCCGGTCCGAGCCCGACTGCACCGGCAGGTGCACCTGGGAGACGAGCTTCGGGATCTTCCCGTAGGCGTCGATGAGGCGCTGCGAGAACTCGAGCGGGTGCGACGTCGTGTAGCGCAGCCGCTCGATGCCCTCGACGCGGGCCACGTGCGCGAGGAGGAGCGCGAAGTCCGCCGTCTCGCCGTCGGCCATCTCGCCCAGGTAGGCGTTCACGTTCTGCCCGAGGAGCGTGACTTCCCGCACGCCCTTCGAGGCCAGGTCCCGGACTTCCGCGAGCACGTCGTCGAAGGGCCGCGAGACCTCCTCGCCGCGCGTGTAGGGCACGACGCAGAAGCTGCAGTACTTGCTGCAGCCCTCCATGATCGAGACGAAGGCGCTCGCCCCTTCACGCGGGCGGGGGGCAGGTGGTCGAACTTCTCGATCTCGGGGAAGGAGATGTCGACCTGGGCGCGTCCCGAGGCGCGGCGCCCGGCCAGGAGTTCCGGCAGCCGGTGCAGGGTCTGCGGGCCGAAGACCACGTCCACGAAGGGCGCGCGGCGCACGATCTCCTCGCCCTCCTGGCTCGCCACGCACCCGCCCACGCCGATCATGAGGCCGGGCTTCGCGCGCTTGAGGGGCTTGAGGCGCCCGAGGTCGGCGAACACCTTCTCCTGCGCCTTCTCGCGCACGGAGCAGGTGTTGAAGAGGATGAGGTCGGCCTCGTCGACGTTGTCCGTCTTCTCGAAGCCCTCGGCGGCCGCGAGCACGTCGGCCATCTTGTCCGAGTCGTACTCGTTCATCTGGCAACCGAAGGTGCGGATGAAGACCTTCTTGGCGGTGTCGGCCATGGCGTCGTCCTGGGTCGCGGAGGTTGAATCCGGGCAGGCGGGAAAGACGCGGATTGTACCGGAACCGGGGGGCCGGACCGCGTGCTAGATTGGCCCGACACCGACCCGCAACGAAGGAGGAGCCATGCCCGTCATCAACGTCCAGCTTTTCGAAGGCCGCACCGTCGAGCTAGAAGCGCGCCTATGCGAAAGCCCTCACCGACGCCACCGTGCAGGTGCTCGGCATCGAGCCGGGCGCGGTGGACGTGATCTTCAGCGACGTGAAGAAGAGCGACTGGGCAACAGGGGGCGTGCTCTTCAGCGACAAGAAGTAGCGCGTCGCGGGCAGCGGCGCCAACGGAAACGCCGGTCGGTTTCCCGACCGGCGTTCGCGCTTGGATCTGGTGGCGAGTCAGGGATTTGAACCCCGGACCAACGGATTATGATTCCGCTGCTCTAACCACTGAGCTAACTCGCCGGAAAGCCGTGTATTTTCGGGTATTTGCGTACCCCGGTCAAGGAAGGCGCGGTGTCTGACACCGCTCAGACGTTGAAGCGGAAGTGCATCACGTCGCCGTCCTTCACGACGTACTCCTTGCCCTCCAGCCGCATCTTCCCCGCCACCTTCGCCCCCTGCTCGCCCTTGCAGGCGATGAAGTCGTCGTAGGCGATGACCTCGGCGCGGATGAAGCCCTTCTCGAAGTCCGTGTGGATGACGCCGGCGGCCTGCGGGGCGGTGTCGCCCTTGTGGATGGTCCAGGCGCGCACTTCCTTCTCGCCGGCCGTGAAGTAGGTCTGCAGGCCCAGCAGGTCGAAGGTCGCGCGGATGAGGCGGTCGAGGCCCGGCTCGTGCATGCCCATGTCCTCGAGGAACATCTCCTTCTCCTCGCCCGAGAGGTCGGCGATCTCGCTTTCCAGCTTCGCGCAGATGGCGACCACCGGCGCGCCCTCCTTCGCCGCGTAGGCCTTCACCTTCTCGAGGAGCGGGTTGTCCTCGAACCCGTGCTCCTCCACGTTGGCGATGTAGAGCGCGGGCTTGGCGGTGAGGAGGAAGAGGGGCTTGAGGAGCTCCATCTCCTCCGGCGAGAGGCCCAGCGCCCGCACCGGGTGCAGGCCGTCGAGGGCCTTCTGCACCTTCTCCAGCACGGCGACGAGCTTCGCGGCTTCCTTGTCGCCGGAGCGCGATTTCTGGATGTGGCGCTCGCGCGCCTTGTCGACCGTCGCCATGTCGGCCAGCGCCAGCTCCGTGTGGATCACCTCGATGTCCGAGATGGGGTCGACCCTGCCGGCCACGTGCACCACGTTGTCGTCCTCGAAGCAGCGCACGACGTTCGCGATGGCGTTGGTCTCGCGGATGTTGGCGAGGAACTGGTTGCCCAGGCCCTCGCCCTTCGAGGCGCCCGCCACCAGGCCCGCGATGTCGACGAACTCGACGATCGCCGGCAGCACCTTCAGCGGCTTCGCGATGGCGGCGATGGCCGCGAGCCTCGGGTCCGGCACCTCCACCACGCCCACGTTGGGCTCGATGGTGCAGAAGGGATAGTTCTCCGCGGCGATGCCCGCCTTGGTGAGCGCGTTGAAGAGGGTGGACTTGCCGACGTTGGGCAGCCCGACGATGCCGCATTGGAGGGTCATTGCTTCTCTTTCTTCGTCTGGAACTTCGGGCTCCGACCTTGGGCACGGTGTGGAGCCAGGTGGTGGCGTCGGTCATGCGGCCGGTGGCGATGCGCGCGCAGGAGCCCGAGGCTGCGCTCGACGGCGGGCTCGATGGCCTCGCGCTCCTCGCGCCGCGCCTCGTGCAGGACGTAGTCGGCCACGATGTCCTTGTGGCCGGGGTGCCCGATGCCGATGCGCAGCCGCCAGAAATCGCGCGTGCCCAGCACCTCGTCGATGTCGCGCAGGCCGTTGTGGCCGCCCGTGCCGCCGCCGAACTTGAGCTTGACGGCGCCCGGCGGCAGGTCGAGCTCGTCATGCACGACGAGCATCTCCCGCGGCTCGATGCGGTGGAAGCGCAGGAACGCGCCGACGCTCCGGCCGCTCTCGTTCATGTACGTGGCGGGCTTGAGGAGCCAGAAGTCGCGCCCGCCCTCGGCCACCTTCGCGACCCATCCGGCGAACTTCGACTCCTTCGCCCAGCGCCCGCCGCGCTCGCCCGCGATGGCGTCGACCCACCAGAAGCCGGCGTTGTGGCGGGTGCGCTCGTACTCGCGCCCGGGATTGCCGAGGCCGACGATGAGGCGGATGGGTTCCATGTCGTGTGTCGCGGTGTCTGCGGCCGGGATCGGGGCCCCAAAACGAACGCGCCCGCCTGGGACGGCGGGCGCTTCCGTGAGGCTCTCGTGCAGCGCCCCGGGCGGCTGTTACTTCTTCTTTTCTTCCTTGGCTTCCTTGCCGCCGCCCTTCCCCGCTTCCTTCGCGGGCTCCTCCTCCTTCAGCTTCTGGGCCGTGGTCGGGATCTCGGCGGCCGACGGCGTCACTGCGGCAGCGGCCGCTTGCGCCTCTTCCTCCTCCGCCGTCACGACGCGCGGGATCACGATCGTCGCGATCGTGAGGTCGTCGCCCTTCGCGAGCGCGACGGACTCGACGCCCGGCGGGAGCTTCATCCCGGAGATGTGCAGCGAGTGGCCCGCCTGGAGGTTCGCGAGGTCCACCTCGATGAACTCCGGGAGGTCCTTCGGCAGGCAGGTGATGTCGAGGTCGTTCTGCACGTGCTGCACGGCGCCGCCGGCGAGCTTCACGCCCGGGGCGATGTCCTGGTTCACGAAGTGCAGCGGGACCTTCATGTGGATCTTGCGGTCGGCCGCGACGCGCTGGAAGTCCGCGTGCAGGATCATCTGCTTGAAGGGGTGCATCTGGTAGTCGCGCAGCAGCACCTGCGCCTTCTCGGCGCCGATCTCCATGTCGAGGATGGACGCGTGGAACGCCTCCATCTTCAGCTTGAAGAAGAGGTCCTTGTGGTCGAGCTGGATGGGCTGCGCGTCCTTGCCGGCGCCGTACAGGATGCCCGGCACCTTGGACTCGCGACGCAGACGGCGGCTCGCACCCGTTCCCTGCAGGCTTCGCGGTTCGGCTTTGATTTCGATCTTCATGTTCACTCCAGTATCGGCGGGCGCCCGCGACCAGGCTTCCCGCCCTTCGAGGGGGAAACGGCCCCCTCACCCAAAGCCCCGCCCCCGGTTCCGGGCGCGAGGCGAATTCGTCACTCCACGAAGAGCGAGCTCACCGAGCTCTCCTCGCAGATCCTGCGCATCGTCTCGGCAAGCAGCTCCGAGACGCTGATCTGGCGGATCTTCGTGCAGGCCTCCGCCTCCGGCCTGAGCGGGATGGTGTCGGTCACCACCAGCTCGTCGATCACCGAGGCCTCGATCCGGCCGACGGCCGGCCCCGAGAGCACCGGGTGCGTGCAATACGCGACCACCCGCTCCGCCCCGTGCTCCTTCAGCGCGCGCGCGGCCTCGCAAAGCGTGTTCGCCGTGTCGACCATGTCGTCCATGATCACGCACGTGCGCCCGTCCACGTCGCCGATGATGTTCATCACCGTGGCCACGTTCGGGCGCGGCCGGCGCTTGTCGATGATCGCGAGGTCGCTCTCGAGCCGCTTCGCGATCGCTCGCGCCCGCACCACGCCGCCCACGTCCGGCGACACCACCACCAGGTTCTTGTACCCGTGCTTCCACAGGTCGCCCAGCAGGATCGGCGTCGCGTAGACGTTGTCCACCGGGATGTCGAAGAACCCCTGGATCTGGTCCGCGTGCAGGTCCATCGTGAGCACGCGGTTCACGCCCACCGCGGTGAGCATGTTGGCCACCACCTTGGCCGAGATCGCCACCCGCGCGCTTCTCGGCCGCCTGTCCTGCCGCCCGTAGCCGAAATACGGCATCGCCGCGGTGATCCTCGCCGCGCTCGATCGCCGCAGCGCGTCCACCATGATCATGAGCTCCATCAGGTGGTCGTTCGTCGGCGCGCTGGTCGACTGCAGGATGAAGACGTCCTTGCCGCGCACGTTCTCGAGCAGCTCGACCATGATCTCGCCGTCGCTGAACTTCGAGACGTTCGCCTTGCCGAGCTGCACGTTCAGGTGGCGGGCCACCTTCTGCGCGAGCTTCGGGTTGGCGTTGCCCGTGAACACCATCAGGTTGTCGAAAGGCATCGCCCGTCTCTCTCGCTACGCTTCGCGCCAAAATCGGTGGCAGGGGAGGAAGGATTCGAACCTTCGAATGCTGGAATCAAAATCCAGTGCCTTAACCAACTTGGCGACTCCCCTGGCGCCCGCGCCCGGAACCTCCGGCCGCGGGTGTTACCCGCTACAGGCCGCGCAAGGGATGCTCCCTGAGACCCCGCGCGACGAATCCCTTCATCGACCCCGGGAGGCTTTCCCGAACCCGCTCGGCCGATTCCCGGTCCTGGAACCGGGCAAAGACGCACGAGCCGGATCCCGTGAGCCGCCCCCCGCCGTGCCGGGCGAGCCACTCGAGGTGCTCGCGAACCGCGGGATACCGGGCGGCCACGACCGCTTCCAGGTCGTTCGCGAAACCGCGCCCGACGCCGCGTGCGCCGAAAAGTCTTCCATTTTAAGGGGTTCCGTATCCCGGGTCAATTCGGGCGCCGCGAAGATCTCCCCCGTCGGCACCGCCACCGGAGGCACCAGGACGAGGTACCAGGCCTCGGGCAGGTCGATCGGGGCGAGCCGGTCGCCCACCCCCTCGACCCAGGCATTGCGGCCGAAGACGAAGAACGGCACGTCCGCCCCCAGCCGGGCCCCCAGGGCCTGCAGCGCCGGGCGATCCGAGGCCGGTCCCCCACAGCCGGTTGAGCACGATGAGGGTCGTGGCGGCGTCGGAGCTCCCGCCGCCCACCCCGCCGCCCAGGGGCAGCCGCTTGTCGACCTCGATGTCGGCCCCCAGGCCCGTTCCCGTCTCGCTGCTGCAGCAGCCGGGCCGCCCGGACCACGAGGTCGGCCTCGGCCGGCACGCCGGGCAGGTCGCTCACCCGCCGGATCTCGCCGTCGCCCCGGACGCGCGAAGCGCAGGCGGTCGGCGGCGTCGACCAGCGCGAAGACGCTCTGGATCAGGTGGTAGCCGTCGGCCCGCCGGCCGAGCACGTGCAGGAAGAGGTTCAGCTTCGCGGGCGCGGGATAGTCGGGGCCGTCGAGCAGCATGGGGCTAGTCCGGCCGCGCGCGGTAGTCGTCCACCACGAGCTTCACGACGGTGTCGCCGCGCGAGGCCGTGATGCGCCGCGCCACGTCGCGGGCGCCGACGCGCTGCGACTCGTCGATCGACACCGCCCAGCCTTCGGGCCCGGCGAACGGCCGCCCGTGCAGCCACGCGACGAGGAGCCGCTCGTCGAGCGGCGCCCCGAGCAGGTTGTCGGTGAGCTCCGCAAAGCTCGTCGCCGTGATCGGCGTCTCGCCGGGCCGATGGACGGTGAGCCCATCGCTGGCCCGCTCGATGCGGGCGACTTCCGTGCCGAAGGGCGTGGCGAGCACCCACGCATCGGCATGCGCCGCGTGGGTCCAGCGCAGGCGAAGGATCTCGCCCCGCCCGGAACTGCGAGACGGACAGGCGCCCCGCCATCTCGAACTCGTCGGGCAGGCCGTCGAGCGGGACGGGCGCCGGGAGGCACGGAGGCGCAGGCCGCGACGAGCAGGGTCGCGGCCATCAGGGCGGCGCGGGTCACGGGACAGGATGCGGGCCGCGGGCCCTCAAGGATTGAACTTCTGCATCACCGCGAGAAGGGTCTCGTGGTCCGGGTTGTCGGAAAGCGCGGTCTTCCACACCTTGGTCGCCTCGTCCTTGCGGCCGAGCTTCCACAGGACCTCGCCCAGGTGCGCGGCGATCTCCGGGTCGGGGCGCGCCTCGTAGGCGTTCCGGAGGTGCTTCAGCGCCTCGTCGAGCTGGCCGCGGCGGTACTGGACCCAGCCCAGGCTGTCGAGGATGAACGGGTCCTCGGGCGAGAGCGTGCGCGCCTTCTCGATGAGCGCGTAGGCCTCGTCGATCCGGTCGGTGCGGTCCGCGAGCGTGTACCCGAGGGCGTTGTAGGCGTGCGCGTAGTCCGGCTTCATCTCGATGACGCGGCGCAGGTCGGCCTCGAGGACCTCCAGCCGGCCCACCCGCTCCGCGGCCATGGCGCGGTCGTAGAGGAGCTCGTAGGAATCCGGGTAGCGCTCGACGGCGCCCGAAGCATGTCGTAGGTTTCCTGCCAGGCCTTGGCGTCGCGCAGCAGCTGCGCCTCCATCTGGATCATCTGGATGCGGTCGTCCTTCGTGCGCGGCTCGAGGCCCTGCAGGTAGGCGCGGCCCTTGGCGAGGCCGTCGCGCTTGGCGATGAGCGCGGCGATGCGCATCTGGGCGCGCATCCAGTCGCCCGCGTCGACCTTGCCGTACCAGTCGAGCGCCTCGTCGTAGCGCTTGGCCGATTCGGCGGCCTGGCCGAGCCCCAGGTAGACGGCGCCCGGGTCCGGATGCCCCTTGGCGAGGGCGCGGCGGAAGGCCACGTCCGCCTCGTCCCACTCCTCGAGCTGCAGCGAGAGCAGGCCGATCGCGTAGGGAATCTGCGGATCCGACGCCGCGAGCGGCTCGACCGCCTTGAACTCCTGCCTCGCCTCGGCGTTGCGCCGGCCGGAGGCGAGCTCGCGTGCGAGCTGCAGCCGGACATCCCGGGAATCGGGATGGCGCTCGACGAACGACCGGTAGAAGGGAATCACGTCCGCCGGCGCGTCCTTCTTCAGCACCTGCGCGCGAAGGATGGCGCGCCTGCGACCAGTCGGGCCTCAGGGCGAGCGCCACGTTCGACTCGGCCTTCGCGACGTCGATGCGCCCGGCGATGAGCGCCGCCACGCCGATCGCGTAGTGCGACTCCGGCAGTTTCGGGTAGCGCGACGCGATGGACCGCGTGGCTTCCAGCACGGCGGCCTTGTCGGGATACCGGCCGAAGAAGTAGGCGAGCTGCGAAAGGAGCAGCGGCTTGGCTGCGCTCTTGTCCACGAAGCCCGCGAGCGGTCTCCCGCGCCTTTTCCACGTCGCCGCGGCCCGCCAGCAGCGAGGCCACGAGGTCGCGGCCCAGCGTCGATTCGGGCTCGAGCTCGACCAGGAGCATCGCCATCTCGAGGGCCGGCTCCATGGCGCGGGCGCGGATCGCGATCTCCACGGCGCGGCGCGCGATGCCGGGGTCGCGAAGTTCCCGGGCCAGCTGGGAGAGCGTGGCGATCGCGGGGCCGGTCTCGCCGCGCTGGGCGGCGAGTTCCGCGGTGAGGAAGTCGGCCATCGCCTCCTCGGGGCCCGGGGGCGGCAACCCCGCCTGCTGCGCGGCCACGGGCGCCGGGACCGCCGCCGCCAGGGCCATCGCCACCGCCAGACCCACCAAGCTCTTCGCCATCGACTTCCGCTCCTGTCGAACGTCCCGCGCCTTTCGCGCCCGCCATCATAGAACTTTTCGGGCCCCCGGCCATCCGGGCGGCGAACGGGTTGGACCGCGCCGACGCCCGGTCGTTTCCGCCGGTGGCCTTATAATCGACCGCAAACTCCTCCCCGTCCCTCATGCCGGAACTCCCGGAAGTCGAAACGACCCGCCTGGGTCTCGTCACCCGCGTCGTGGGGAGGCGCATCCGCGACGTCGTGGTGCGGGAGCCGCGCCTTCGCTGGCCGGTGCCGCGCGACCTGGCCGGCCGCCTTCGCGGCGCGCGGGTGGACGGCATCCGGCGGCGGGGCAAGTACCTCCTCTTCGACCTTTCGGCGGGGCACCTGCTCGTGCACCTCGGCATGTCGGGAACGCTCACGGTCGTGCCCGGGGATCGGCCCGCGCGCCGGCACGACCACGTGGACCTGGTCCTCGACAGCGGCGACATCGTCCGCTTCAACGATCCCCGGCGATTCGGCGCGGTGCTGTGGGTGCGCGAGCCCGACAAGCACGCCCTGCTGGCGGGCCTCGGGATGGAGCCCTTCGACGAGGCCTTCGGCGGCGAGTACCTGCACCGCGCCTCGCGCGGGCGGCGCGTCCCCGTGAAGCAGTTCCTCATGGACGCGCACGTCGTCACGGGCATCGGCAACATCTACGCCAACGAGTCCCTCTTCGCCGCGCGCATCCGGCCGTCCTGCGCGGCGGGGCGCCTGTCGCGGGAGCGGATGGATCGCCTCGCCGGCGAGGTTCGCGCCACGCTCTCCCGGGCGCTGGCCGCCGGCGGCAGCACGCTGCGCGATTTCGTGGGCAGCGACGGCAATCCGGGCCACTTCCAGCGCGAGTACGCGGTGTACGGCCGCGCGGGCGAGCCCTGCCCGGCCTGCGGCGCGGCGGTGCGCGTCTCCCGGCATTCGGGCCGCGCGACCTTCCACTGCCCGTCGTGCCAGCGATGAGCACCCTGCCCCGCGCCATGGAGCATCGCGCCTTCGAGCCCAGCCTCGCCGCGCTGAAGGGCTGGCGCGACGAGACCTGGCGGCGGCCCTGACGGAGCTTCGCCGCTGGTCCCTCACGCACCGGCTGGCCGACGACCACGCCGCCACCCGCCTGGCGCACCTCGAGCGGCGGCTCGCGGCGGACCGCCTGTCGATCGCCTTCGTGGCCGAGATCTCGCGCGGCAAGAGCGAGCTCATCAACGCGCTCTTCTTCGCCGACCTCGGCGGCAGGCTCCTGCCCTCCGGCGAGGGAAGCACGACGCGCTGCCCCACGGAGATCCTCCACGACCCGTCCCGCCCGCCCTCGATCCGGCTGCTCGCCGTCGAGACGCGCGAAAGCCCGCGGGCGCTGCGCGAGTTCATCGCGGAATCGGCCGACTGGAAGGAGATCGCCCTCGACCCGGAGCAGCCCGGCAGGCTCGCCGACGCCTTCGAGGTGCTCTCGGAAACGCAGCACGTCTCGGCCGCGGAGGCGCACAACCTCGGGTTCCCGGGCGAGTCGGGCGCGCGCGTCGAGATCCCGCGCTGGCGATACGCGATCGTGAACTTCCCGCACCCGATCCTCGCGATGGGGCTCACGATCCTCGACACGCCGGGGCTCTCCGCGCTCGCCACCGAGCCGGAACTCACGATGCACCGCCTCCAGGAGGCCGATGCCGTCGTGTTCATGCTCTCCGCCGACACCGGCGCCACCCCGCTCGACATCGAGCTCTGGCGGCAGCACGTGGAGCCGATGGAGGGCCAGGGGCACACGCGCTACGTGGTCCTCAACAAGATCGACGGCCTGCGCGACGGCGTGAAGCCCGAGACGCAGGTGCTCTCGGAGATCGACCGGCAGGTCCGCGACACCGCCGAGGCGCTGGGCGTCGATCCCGCGAAGGTCTTCCCCCTCTCCGCCCGGCAGGGTCTCATGGCGCGCATCCATGCCGACGGCGACGCGCTGGCCAAGAGCCGCCTCTACCGCCTCGAGCAGGCGCTCGCGAGCGGGCTCGTGCACGCGCGCCGCGTGGACCACGCGATGTCCGTCCGCGCGGAGGTGCGCTCGCTCCTCGCCGAGGCGCGCACCCTGCTCGAGAGCCGCCGCTCGTTCGTCGAGGAGCAGGTGGCCGAGCTCGGCCAGCTGCAGGGCAGGAACCAGAAGCTCGTCGAATCCCTCGGCCGCAAGGCCGCGGAGGAGCGCGCCCGGATCGACGACGCGAAGGCCGCGGTCACGGGCCTGCGCGCCGTCCACAACCGCCACGCCGACGAGCTCGCGAAGCTCCTGGACCCCGCGTGGGCGCGCGACGCGGGGCTGAGGGCGCGCGCCCTCGTCATCGCGACCCCGTTCAGCGGGGGGATCAGCCAGTCGGTCGACGGGTATTTCGGGGAGATCCGCGAGCAGCTCACGCGCGCCGTCGAAGTGATCGGCGAGGTGAAGGCGATGATGGCCACCGTGAACCGCAAGTTCGCGGAGTCGTGGGGGCTATCGCCGGTCGACGTGGGCGCCTTCTCGACCGACCGCTTCCTCCTCGAGCTCGACCGCCTCGAGGAGCACTGCACGCGCGACTTCCGCAGCGCCTCGAGCCTGCTCACGCGCGGGCGCCGCGCCCTCGCCGCGCTCTTCTTCGACACCGTGGCGCTCAAGGTCATCCACGTCTTCGAGATCGCCGACCGGGAGGTCCGCTCCTGGATGAACTCGTTCATCCGGCCCCTGGAGGCGCAGGTGAACGCCTACCAGGAGCAGGCGAACAGCCGCATCGAGGGCATGGCCCGGATCCGCGACGCCGAGTCGGGCCTGGTGGAGCGCATCGACGACATGCAGGCGTTCCTGCGCGACAACGACGCGCGGGCGCGCGAATGGGAGGCGCACGACCAGCGCTTCGCGCGGCTCCTCGACGTCGACGCGGGCGCCGACTTCACGCCGCGGCCCTAGGGCGCGGCCTTCGCCACCCCGGCGGCGACGAGCCGCTCGTACTTCGCGCGCAGCGCCTCCTGCGACTCGGTCCATTCAGGGTTGAGCGGGATGCAGTCCACGGGGCAGACCTCGCGGCACTGCGGCGCGTCGAAGTGCCCGACGCACTCGGTGCACTTGCCCGGGTCGATCACGTAGATCTCGGGGCCCGGCGAGATGGCGCCGTTGGGGCATTCGGGCTCGCACACGTCGCAGTTGATGCACTGGTCCGTGATCATCAGGGCCATGGCCGGCCCCTCACTCCCCCGCGGGCGTCCGCCCGATCTTCTCCCGGATGCGCTCGGCGGTGATCGGATGGACGAAGGCGGTGATGTCGCCCCCCAGGACCGCGATCTCGCGCACGATCGTGGCCGAGAGGAACAGGTAGCGGTCGGAGGGCGTGAGGAAGAGCGTCTCCACGCCGGGGGCGAGCGTGCGGTTCATGCCCGCGAGCTGGAATTCGTACTCGAAATCCGACACGGCGCGCAGGCCCCGCAGGATGACGCCCGCCTGGTGCTCGCGGACGAACTCCGAGAGCAGGCCCGCGAAGCCGAAGACCTTCACGTTCGGGTAGGCCGCCAGCACTTCCTTCGCGATGCGCACGCGCTCGTCGAGGGCGAAGAACGGGCGCTTCGCCTGGCTGTGGGCCACGCCCACGATCACCTCGTCGAAGAGCCGCGAGGCGCGCTGGACGAGGTCCTCGTGGCCGTTGGTGATCGGGTCGAAGGTGCCGGGGTAGACGGCGCGCTTGATGGTCATGGTGTGCTTTCCTGTCGGGCCGGTGCGCTGCCCTCGCCTGTGTACTCGTAGAGCGCGAACGCCACGGCGCCCGCCGCGCCCTCGCGCAACTTCTTCCATCCCGGCGACGGGGCCTCGACGGCCGCCGGCGCTTCCACGTACACCCTCGCGCCCGCGTTGAGCCTCGGCTCGAGGGCCGCCATCGCCTGCCCGGCGAGTCCCGTCGCGTACGGCGGGTCGACGAACGCGACATCGTAGCGCTCGCCGGGGCCGGCGAGCCAGGAAAGCGCCTCGGCCTGGACGATCTCGAGGCCCTCCCCGGCGCCCAGCTCCTGCGGCCGTGCGCCGGAGCTGCTCGCACACCTTGCGGTCGCGCTCCACGAGGACCACCCGGGCCGCCCCCCGGGACCGGGCCTCGAACCCGAGGGCCCCGCTGCCGGCGAAGAGGTCCAGGCAGGCCAGGCCGTCCAGCCGCTGGCCGAGCCAGTTGAAGAGGGTCTCGCGGACGCGGTCGGGCGTCGGGCGCAGGCCCGCGGCATCGGGAAAGCGCACGACGCGGCTTCGCCACAGGCCGCCCACGATCCGAAGGCGATTGGCCTTCGCGCCGGCTCGGCCCGGCTTCGTCTCGCTCGAGATGCGACGCGCGGCGGTCATCGCGGGCGATGATACCGTAAAATATTCGCGACTCTTCCCCTCGCGGCGCATCGGGCCGCAACCCATGTTCTCCCTCGGATCCAAGAAACCGGACGATGCGGGCGCGTCCGACTGGAAATCCCGCCTGAAGCGCGGGCTCGCCCTCACGGGCGAGCGGCTGAAGAAGGTCGCCGGCGTCTTCCGGTTGCACCCGAAGATCGACGAGGCGCTCTACGAGGCCCTCGAGGCCCAGCTGCTGGCCGCCGACGTGGGCGTGGCGGCGACCACGCACCTCATCGCGAGCCTGCGCAAGGCCGCCCGCGACAAGCGCCTCGAGGATGGCGCGCAGCTCGAGGCGGAGCTGCGCGCCGCCCTGGGGGCCCTCCTCGCCCCGCTGGAGGCGCCCCTCGCGGACACCCGCCCGAAGCCCTTCGTCATCCTGCTGGCCGGCGTGAACGGCGCGGGCAAGACCACCACCATCGGCAAGCTCACGCGGCTCTTCCAGTCGCGGGGGCAGTCGGTGCTGCTCGCGGCCGGCGACACCTTCCGCGCCGCCGCGCGCGAACAGCTGCAGTCCTGGGGCGAGCGCCACGGCGTCACCGTCGTCTCCCAGGAGGGCGGCGACTCCGCCGCCGTCATCTACGACGCCATCCAGTCGGCCCGCGCGAAGGGCATCGACGTCGTCCTCGCCGACACCGCGGGGCGCCTGCCCACGCAGCTGAACCTCATGGAGGAGATCCGCAAGGTCAAGCGCGTCATCGCCAAGGCCGACCCCACCGCGCCCCACGAGACCTGGCTCGTCCTCGACGCCAACACGGGGCAGAACGCGGTGGCGCAGGTGAAGGCCTTCGACGGCGCGCTCGCGCTCACGGGGCTCATCGTGACCAAGCTCGACGGCACGGCCAAGGGCGGGGCGATCGCCGCGATCGCGCGCGAGCACCCCGTTCCCATCCGCTACATCGGCATCGGCGAGAAGCCCGACGACCTGCGCCCGTTCGTGGCCGCCGACTTCGTGGACGCCCTCTTCGAATGATCCAGTTCTCCGCGGTCGCCAAGCGCTACCCCAACGGGCACGAGGCGCTGCGCGACGTCACCTTCGAGGTGGGCGCGGGCGAGATGGTCGTGGTGACGGGCGCACTCGGGCGCCGGCAAGTCCACCCTCCTCAAGCTCGCCTCCGGCATCGAGCGCGCCACGCGGGGCAGCGTCGTCGTGAGCGGGCAGAACCTCTCGTCGCTCGGCGAGACGGCGCTCGCGATCCTGCGGCGCAACATCGGGTTCGTGTTCCAGGACCACAAGCTGCTCTTCGACCGGCCGGCGTGGGACAACGTGGCGCTCCCCCTGCGCATCGCCGGCGCGGGCGCCGACGACGCCGGCCGGCGCGTGCGCGCCGCGCTCGACAAGGTCGGCCTCCTCGGCAAGGAGAAGGCCATGCCGATCACGCTCTCCGGCGGCGAGCAGCAGCGCCTGTGCATCGCGCGCGCCATCGTGAACCGCCCCGCCATCCTCGTGGCCGACGAGCCGACCGGCAACCTCGACGCGGCTCTCCTCGCGCGCCATCCTCGACCTCTTCCTGTCCTTCAACCGCGTGGGCGTCACGGTGCTCCTGTCGACCCACGACGAGTCCTCCCTCGCCCAGCTCGGCGGGCGGCGCCTCGCGATCAGCGACGGCGCGGTGGCGGCATGATCGCCTGGCTGCGGCTGCACCGGCTGGCGCTCGGCGACGCGGCGCGCCGGATCGCCGCGCAGCCGCTTGCGAGCGCGCTCGCCGTGGCGGTGATCGCGCTCGCGGTGGCGCTGCCCGTCCTCGCCGCGACGCTCGTGGGGAGCGTCTCGCGCGCGACGGCGGGCCTCGACACCGAGCCGCACATCAACGTCTTCCTCGCCCTGGACGCGACCGACGACGACGTGCGCCGGATCGAGGCCGTGCTCAAGGCCCACCCGGAGACGGCGTCGCTGCGCTTCGTCCCGCGCGCCAAGGCGCTCGAGGAGCTGAAGGCCACCTCGCACCTCGCCGAGCTCCTCGCGAACCTCGACCGCAACCCGCTGCCGCACGCCTTTTCGGTGCGCGCCCGGACGTCCGACGCGGCCCAGCTGGGCGCCGCGCGCGCCGAGTGGGCCAAGCTCCCGAAGGTCGACCAGGTCTCGGCCGAATTCGAGTGGGCCGAGCGGGTCTCGCGCTGGACGCGCTTCGCCGAGCGCGCGCTGGCCGCCTTCGCCCTGGTGCTCGCCGCCGCCGTGCTTTTCATCGTGGGGCACCTCATCCGCCTGCAGGTCCTCACCATGCGCGACGAGATCGAGGTGAGCCAGCTCATCGGCGCCACGGCGGCGGACGTCCGGCGGCCGTTCCTCTACCACGGCCTCCTGCAGGGCCTGGCGGCCGGGCTCGGCTCCGTGGCGCTGGCGGCGCTGGTCGTCGCCTGGCTCAACGCCGAGCTGCGAGCGCTTACTTCGTCATATGCCTATGAAATAAAGATTGTTTTCATGGAGCCTGGCAGCCTGGCTGCCGTCGCCCTGGGCGTGGCCGCCCTGGGCGTGGCCGGGGCCTGGATCTCCGTTTCCCGCGAGCTGAGGCGCTTCTCGGCCCATAGTTGAGGAACCTGGAGGGGGATTAGCACTCAAAAGCTCCGAGTGCTAAAATTTGCCCTTCAGGAGGATGACCGAATGACCAGTGCGACCTTGCCCGTTCTTTCACCCATTTCCAGCCTGGAGGGTTACATCCAGGCCGTGAACGCGATTCCGCTGCTCAGCGCGGAGCGCGAGGTGGAGCTGGGCCGCCGCCTTCAGGCAACGGAAGACGTCGGCGCCGCCCGCGACCTCGTCCTCTCGCACCTGCGGCTCGTCGTCGCGGTCGCCCGCAACTACATGGGCTACGGCCTGCCGCAGGCCGACCTCATCCAGGAAGGCAACGTGGGGCTGATGAAGGCGGTGCGCCGCTTCGATCCGGGCCGCGGCGTGCGCCTCGCGTCCTTCGCCATCCACTGGATCAAGGCCGAGATCCACGAGTACATCCTGCGCAACTGGCGGCTGGTGAAGGTGGCCACGACCAAGGCGCAGCGCAAGCTCTTCTTCAACCTGCGCAGCATGAAGACCTCGACGGCCACGCTGTCGCCCGTCCGAGGTCAAGGCCATCGCGCAGACCCTCGACGTGAAGGAAAGCGACGTCGTCGAGATGGAACAGCGCATGCAGGGCCGCGACGTCGTGATCGATCCATCGCCCGAGGACGGCGAGGATCGCGTGGGGCCCATCGCCTTCCTGGCGGACGCCGCCGAGGGCCCGGCCGAATTCGTGGAGCGCCGGCAGACCGAGGCGCTCGAGACCGAGGGCCTCGCGAAGGCGCTGGCCGCCCTCGACGATCGCAGCCGCCGCATCGTCCAGGCGCGCTGGCTGGCCCAGGGCGAGTCGAAGACGCTGCACGAGCTCGCCGACGAGTTCGGCGTTTCCGCCGAGCGCATCCGCCAGATCGAGGCGAAGGCGCTGCAGAAGATGAAGGGAAGCCTGGCCGCGATCCGCTGAGCGCCGGGCACGGAAGGACGAAAAGGGGTCAGGTTACTTTGCACAGTTCCTGTGCAAAGTAACCTGACCCCTTTTCGATTCAGGAGTTGAGCAGGATGCGGAAGTCGGAGGCGATCTTGTCGCCCGGCGTGCCGTAGGCGAAGCATGAGGCGCAGCCGCCCCTGTCGTGTCGAAGACGAGCGTCTGCGCCGAATGGTCGATGGTGTACGACTCCGGCGTCTTGCCCGGGCGCTCGGCCGCGTAGATCTTGAAGTCCTTCGTGACCTTGGCCAGGGCCGCCGCGTCGCCGCGCAGCCCGAGGAAGGTCGGGTTGAAGGCGGGCACGTAGTTCTTCAGGAGCTCCGCCGTATCCCGCTTCGGGTCGAGGGTCGCGAAGAGCACCTGGACGCGCTGCGCGTCCGGTCCCAGCGACTTCAGCGCGTTCGCCATGTCCGAGAGCGTCGTGGGGCAGACGTCCGGGCAGTGGGTGTAGCCGAAGAAGAGCGCGACCACCTTGCCGCGGAAGTCCGCGAGCGTGCGCTCCTTGCCGTTGTGGTCGGTCAGGCGGAAATCGGGGCCGAGGTCGGAGCCGGTGATGTCGACGCCGTTGAAGGGCGTCTGCGACCCGGGCAGGAGCTTGTCGCAGCCCGTGGCCGCCAGGGCCGCGAGCGCCGCCAGGACGAATTCGCGGCGCCCCGTCATGCCCACTCCAGCAGCGGCAGGTAGTGGTCGACCATCAGGGCCGCGAAGAGCAGCGCCAGGTAGAAGATCGAGTAGCTGAACGTGCGCTTGGCGAGCGTGTCCGTGTAGCTCAGGTAGATGGCCACGGCGTAGAGCAGGAAGACCGCGTCCAGGACGAGCGCCGACCCCAGGTAGAAGAGCCCCGCCATCCCCGTCGCGAAGGGCAGCAGCGTCGTCGCCACGAGGATGAGCGTGTAGAGCAGCAGGTGCAGCCGCGTGTAGGCCTCGCCGTGGGTGACCGGGAGCATCGGGATGCCGGCGCGCTCGTACTCGCGGCGGCGGTAGAGCGCCAGCGCCCAGAAATGCGGCGGCGTCCACGCGAAGATGATGAGGAAGAGGAGCAGCGGCTGGTACGGCACGTCGCCCGTGATCGCCGCCCACCCGAGGACGGGGGGCATCGCCCCGGAGGCGCCGCCGATCACGATGTTCTGCGGCGTGGCGGGCTTGAGGATGACGGTGTAGACGATCGCGTAGCCCACGAAGGTGGCGAGCGTGAGCCACATCGTGAGCGGGTTCACGGCGTGCCACAGGATGGCGAGCCCGAGCCCGCCGACCGCGCCGGACATGAGGAGGATCTGCGCCGTCGTGATCGAGCCCATGACCGTCGGCCGGCCCCGCGTGCGCGCCATCACCGCGTCGAGCTTCTGCTCCACGAGGCAGTTGAACGCGGCGGCCGCCCCGGCCACCAGCGCGATGCCGACCGTTCCGTAGAACATCGGCACCAGGGGCGGGGCCGCCGGCGCGGCGAGCAGCATGCCGATCACCGCCGTGAAGACGATGAGCGACACGACGCGCGGCTTGGTGAGGCGCCAGAACTGGCCGAGCACGTCCGCCGCGCCCTGGAGCGCTTGTGCCGTCATGGATGAATGCCTCGCCGCATCGATTTCGTCGCCTTTCGCCTCCCGCCAGCGCCTGGTGGCTGCGGGTCTGCAATTATACCGTCCGCCGCACCCCTTCCCCGCCTGCGCGCGGCCGGGCCCGGGTCGTCCCTAGCCGATCTGCGAGGCCTTGAGCAGCCGCTCGAGGTCCTTGAGCATCCGCCGCGGTTCCGCGTTCGCCGGGAACCGCATCATCACGTTGCCCAGGGGGTCGGCCACGTAGACGTGCGCGCGGTCGTTCACCGCGGCACAGGGGCAGCGCCATGCCCGGCTGCGGCGTGATGGCCACCGTGCCCTCGTAGGGCGCCAGCGCGGCGGCCGGCATCGGCGGCGTATCGTCGGCCACGAACACGCGCGTCACGCGATCCGCGTTGCGGCCGAGCATGAGGCGGACCTGTCGCATCAGCGAGGAGCTTGTCCGCGCACGCCGGCGGGCACGCGCCGGAATCCGAGGCGATGAGCACCCACTTGCCGCGCAGCTCCGCGAAGCGGAAGTCGCCGCCTTCGGCGCGCAGGAACCGCGCCGTGGTGACGGGCGCCGGCGGCAGGAGGAGCTCGCCGTAGTTGGCCGTCGCCTCCGGGCCGGAAGAAGTGGTACGCGACCGTCGAGGCCACGATGGGAAGGGCGAAGAGCCCCATGATCGCGACGAGCTTCAGGCGCGCGCTGCGCGATCACGGCTTCTCCTTCCGCAGGTTGAGTCCCACCCAGAGCGCGGCCACGGTCGCGGCGAGCGAGAACCAGGTGAGCGAGTACTCGCGGTGCTTGGCGATTCCGGCGTCGGGCGTCTCCTCGACGGCGGTGAGCCCGGCGGCGGGCGCGGACGCGAGGATCACCACCGGCAGCACCTCGCGCCCGGCTCGGGCGGCGTAGCGGGAGATCGACAGGTTCTGCCACACGTTGCCCGTCACGGTGTCCGCCGAGAGCTCGAGGAATCGGGCCGGCGGCAGCGTCGCGAGCCCCTCGACCACGCTGCTCGCCCGCGGGCACCGGCACCTCGGGCGGCGCGGGATAGGCCGGCGACCGGGCGATCCAGCCGCGGTTCACGAGCACGAGCGCCCCGCCGCCCCCGATCGCGAGCGGCGTCACCACGTGGAAGCCCGCGCGGCCGCCGTGGATGCGGTTGTCGACGAAGATCTGGCCCTCCGGGACGAAGCGCCCTTCGACGCGCACCCGGCGGAAGAGCAGCGTCCTCGGCCGAGCGGACCGGCCCGGTGAGGCGCAAGCGGGGCCTCGGCGATGCGGGCCTCGAGGAGCGCCTGGCGCCCGGCCTTTTCCTCGGCGCGATCGGACTGCCAGCGGCCGAGCCAGACGGTGAGCGCCACCATGGCGAGCGCCGCCACCGTGGGCACGGGGCGCGGCGAGAAGACGAAGCCCGCGATCCTCACCGGGCCGCCCCGCCCCGCCGGGCGTAGAATGCGCGATCGCGGGCCGTTCCCGCGCCGTCCTCCGCCATGAAGATCGTCGTCATCCTGCTGCTTCTCGCCGTCATCGGGAGCCTGTTCTCGGGCCTGTTCTTCGTCTACAAGGACAAGGGGGAATCGAACCGCGCGGTCGATCTCCCTCACGATCCGCATCGTGCTCTCCCTCCTCGTCTTCCTGATCCTCATGGGATCGTACTTCTTCGGGCTGGTGCCCGGCGGCCGCCTGTAGTCCGCGGTGTCAGACACGTGTGCACTGACACCGACAAAAAAGCCGCACCGAGGTGCGGCTTTTCTTGCGCCCGGGCCTCGCGCCCGTGGCGGCGGGGTCTAGACCCAGTAGACGAAGACGAAGAGCAGCAGCCAGACCACGTCCACGAAGTGCCAGTACCACGCGACCGCCTCGAAGGCGAAGTGGTGGTCGGGCGTGAAGTGGCCCTTGATCGAGCGCAGCAGGATCACCGTCAGCATGACCGCGCCCAGCGTCACGTGGAAGCCGTGGAAGCCGGTGAGCATGAAGAAGGTCGAGCCGAAGACGCCCGTGGTGAGCTTCAGGTTCAGCTCGGCGTAGGCGTGGACGTATTCGTAGATCTGGAACCCGAGGAACGTGAAGCCCAGCACCACGGTCGCGAGGAGGCCGAGGATGAGCCCCTTCCGGTTGTTCATCTTGAGCGCCCAGTGCGCGTAGGTGACCGTCACGCCCGAGGAGAGCAGCAGGAACGTGTTGAGCGCCGGGATGCCCCAGGCGTGCATCGCCGAGAACTGCGGCGGCAGGTACGGGCCGGCCGACGGCCACTGCGTGCGGAACTCCGGCCACAGGAGCTTGTTGTCCGCGTCGCCGAGCCAGGGCAGCGAGTACACCCGCGCGTAGAACAGCGCGCCGAAGAACGCGGCGAAGAACATCACCTCCGAGAAGATGAACCAGCTCATGCTCCAGCGGAAGGACATGTCCACCTGCTTGTTGAAGAGCCCGCCCTCGCTCTCCCGGATCACGGTGCCGAACCACCCGAAGAGCATGTAGACGAGGATCGCGATGCCCAGCGCCGAAGGGCAGCCCGCCGCCGTCGATGCTGTTCATGAGGAGGACCCCGCCGATGGCCATCAGCAGGAGCGCGGTGGATCCCACGATCGGCCAATGGGACGGAGGTGCGAAGTAGTAGCCGCCAGGTTGTGCGTTGCCCACGTTATGACTCCCTTGGAATGCCTGGAACGAAACCGTGTTGCCGTCTACCGCGTGACGAGCTTCACGATCCCGAGGATCGCGAGCACGAAGACGAGCGCGGAGACGAGCCCCGCCGCGATCACCGCCTGCGGCGTGAGGCTCTTCGCGTCCTTGTCGTACTCCGACTTCCTCCTCACGCCGAAGAAGCTCCAGAAGACCGCCTTGAACGCGTCCATCATGACGCGCTTCCCGCCGGCTGCTCGAAGAAGGTGTAGGAGAGCGAGATCGTCGTCATGTCCTTCGGCGCCCGGGGGCTCACGCGGAACACGACGGGCATCACCTTCTCCTCGCCCGCGGCGAGCGTCTGGTTGGAGAAGCAGAAGCAGGCCTGCTTCTCGATGTACTGCCCGGCGTTCGACGGCGCGGCGTTCATCACCGCGTGCGCCGTCACGGGCCGGTCGAGCGTGTTCACGACGCGGTAGTTCACCGTGACGAGCTGGCCGGGGTGCAGCTTCACCTCGCGCTCGATCGCCTCGAAGCGCCAGGGCAGCCCGGCGCTGGAGGCGAGGAGCTCCACCGTCACCGAGCGGCTCGCGTCCACCTGCGTGTTGGCCGCCGACACGACGCGGCTCTGGTTGAGGCCCAGCGACTCGCAGATCTGCCGGTACATCGGCACCATCGCGAAGCCGAAGCCCAGCATGGCCACCGCGATGACCAGGAGCTTCGTCATCGTCTGGCGGTTCTGGGCGGCGAGGGCGGCGTCCATCAGCGGGCGAACTTGATCATGTAGGTGAGGTAGATGCCCGCCACCATGACCGCGAGCACGACCGCCGTCACGACGGCGCGCCGCTTCTGCTCGGGCGTGGGCTTGTGGCCGTCGGCCATGGCGGTCTGCGCGCTCACTTGATGACCGGGGCCGTCTCGAACGTGTGGTACGGCGCCGGGCTGGGCAGGTGCGTCCACTCGAGCGTGTCCGCGCCCTCCCAGGGCTTGTCGCGCGGCCTTGCGGCCCGAGCGGATGCACTCGATCACGTTGTAGAGGAAGAGCAGCTGCGACAGGCCGAAGATGAACGCGCCGATGGACGACCACATGTTCCACTCGGCGAACTGCAGCGCGTAGTCGGGGATGCGCCGCGGCATGCCGGCGAGCCCGAGGAAGTGCTGCGGGAAGAAGGCGATGTTGAAGCCGATCACCGAAAGCCAGAAGTGGAGCTTGCCCAGCGCTCTCGTTGTACATGTTGCCCGGTCAACTTCGGCAGCCAGAAGTACACGCCCGCGAAGATCGCGAAGAGCGCGCCGGAGACCAGCACGTAGTGGAAGTGCGCCACCACGTAGTAGGTGTTGTGGAGCGTGATGTCCACCGGCGTGATGGCGAGCACCAGGCCCGAGAACCCGCCGATCGTGAACAGGCACAGGAAGCCCGATCGAGAAGAGCATCGGGCGTCTCGAAGGTCATCGAGCCCTGCCACATCGTCGCGATCCAGTTGAAGATCTTCACGCCCGTGGGCACCGCGATCAGCATCGTCGCGTACATGAAGAAGAGCTTGCCCGCGGCGGGCATGCCCACCGTGAACATGTGGTGGCCCCAGACGATGAACGACAGGATCGCGATCGAGGCGGTGGCGTACACCATCGAGGCGTAGCCGAAGAGGGGCTTCCTCGCGAAGGCCGGGATGATCGCCGAGACCACGCCGAAGGCCGGCAGGATCATGATGTACACCTCCGGGTGCCCGAAGAACCAGAAGATGTGCATGAACATCGTGGGGTCGCCGCCGCCGGCCGCGTTGAAGAACGAGGTGCCGAAGTGGCGGTCGGTGAGGAGCATCGTGACGCGTGCCCGCGAGCACCGGCATCACGGCGATGAGGAGGTAGGCGGTGATGAGCCAGGTCCACACGAAGAGCGGCATCTTCATGAGGGTCATGTCCCGGCGCGCGCAGGTTCAGGATCGTGGTGATGATGTTGATCGAGCCCATGATCGAGGAGGCGCCCAGGATGTGGACCGCCAGGATCGTCATGTCGATCGAGATGCCCTGCTGGATGATGAGCGGGGGATAGAGCGTCCAGCCCGAGGCGGCGGCGCCGCCCGGCACGAAGAACGAGGCCACGAGCAGGATCGCGGCCGGGACCACGAGCCAGAAGCTCCAGTTGTTCATGCGCGGGAAGGCCATGTCGGCCGCGCCGATCTGCATCGGGATGAGCCAGTTCGCGAAGCCGACCCAGGCCGGCATGATCGCGCCGAACACCATCACCAGGCCGTGGACCGTGGTGAGGGAATTGAAGAACTCGGGGTTCAGGAACTGCAGGCCCGGGCTGGAAGAGCTCGGCGCGGATGAGGAGCGCCATCACGCCGCCCATGAAGAACATGGCGAACGAGAACCACAGGTAGAGCGTCCCGATGTCCTTGTGGTTCGTCGTGAAGAGCCAGCGCTTGAGCCCCGTCGGGTGGGCGTGCGCGTGGTCGTCGTGGTGGTCGTGGCCGTGGGCGTGGGCTGCTGCGCTCATGTCGATGCTCCGCTATCTCTCGAATCCGGTGGTGGGCGCGGCTCAGCCTTGCGGGCGGCCTTGACTTCGGCAGGCTGGATCGCCTCGCCGGTCTTGTTGCCCCAGGACTTGCGCGTGTAGGTGATGACCGAGGCGAGCTCGGTGTCGGAGAGCCGCGCGAAGGAGGCCATCGCCGTGCCCTGCTTGCCGTCGAGCACCAGCGCGAGCTGCGCCGCCTTCGGGCCGTTGACGACCTTCGAGCCGTCGAGCGGCGGGAAGGCGGGCGGCATGCCCTTGCCGGTGGCCTGGTGGCAGGCCGCGCAGTTGGCGGCGAAGACCTTCTCGCCGGCGGCCTTGAGCTCGTCGGCCGTCCACTTCTTGTTCGGGTCCTCGGCGGGCGCGGCGGCCGGGGCGGCGGCGGCGACCTGCTGGGGCGCCTCGGCGGCCGGCATCTTCGCCTTCTGCTCCTTCACCCACGCGGCGTACTCCTCGGGGGCCTTGGCGACGACGACGATGGGCATGTAGCCGTGCTCCTTGCCGCAGATCTGGCTGCACTGGCCGCGGTACACGCCGGGCTTGTCGGCCTTGAACCAGGTGTCCTTCACGAAGCCCGGGAATGCCGTACTGGTTGATGCCCAGCTGCGGCACGTACCAGCCGTGGATCACGTCGTTGGAGGTGATGAGCAGCCGCACCTTCTTGCCGACCGGCACCACCATCGGGTTGTCGACCTCGAGCAGGTAGTCGGCGTTCTTCTTCTCGCCCTTCTTCTCCCACTCCTCGATCTGCGCGCGCGGCGTCGACGAGCGGGCGAGTTGAACTTCACGCCGTCCTGCAGGTAGTCGTACTCCCACGCCCACTGGTAGGCGGTCACCTTGATCGTGAGGTCGGGGTTGGAGGCGTCCTTCATCTCCAGCACGGTCTTGGTGGCCGGGTAGGCCATGCCGATGAGGATGAGGAACGGGATCACCGTCCAGATGACCTCGACGGTGGTGTTCTCGTGGAACTGGGCGGCCTTCGCGCCGGCGGCCTTGCGGTGCTTGAAGACCGAGTAGAACATCGCGCCGAACACCACGACGAAGATGCACGACGCAGACCCACAGGATGGCCCAGTGCAGGTCGTAGATCTGCCGGGCGATGGGGGAGGCCGGCGGCAGGATGTCCACGTCGTAGCCGGCGTTCGCCGTGGCGCCCAGGAGGAGCGCGGCGGCCGCCAGGGCGGCATTTCGGAGGGTTTTGCGAAGCATGTCGAGGCCCATGTTGTCAGTCTCTTCGAATCAAGTCCGGGTCGCCGGAAGCCGGCGACCGAGTTCAGCTGCCCGTCGCGTTCGGGGTCGCCGCGGTGGCCGCAAGTCAGGCCGTGCGCCCACGCGGGCCCGGCGATCGGCTGGGCGCCGCCTTCCAAATCTGCGGTGGCTGATCTGGCGGGAACGACATCGGGACGGAATCGGCTAGGCGCGGATTCTAGCCGAACCCTTTGACCTAGCGCAAAGAAACCTTGCCTTCGGGAGGCTTACTGGCGGCCCTCGCCGCCCTCGTCGCCGTCCGGCACCGGCGCCTCCGGATCGCTCTCGCGAAGGGGTATGCGGTAGGACTCCGAGGCCCAGGCGCCCAGGTCCGCTAGGCGGCAGCGCTCCGAGCAGAAGGGCCGCCACGGGTTGTCGGGGGAGTATGCGACCGGCGTCCCGCAGGTCGGGCACGCGACGCGGCGCGCGGCGGGCGGGGGTCCGGCGCTCACAGGTTGCAGAAGGAGAGGTCGAAGGCCACGTCGTGCTCGAACACCCGGCTCTTCTGGATGCCCTCGGGCACGAGGAAGCGGATGTTGAGCGCGTACTTGTTGGCGCTGATCTCGGGGACGCAGGCGAGCGTGGCGGGCAGCGTGAGGCGCAGCATCTGGGCGGGCTTGTCCCCCGGGCCCTGCTGGAACACGCCCTGGGTCGCCACCAGGGAGACGGTGCGCCCGCTTTCCCGCAGCACCCGCAGGACGATGGAGAGCGCCGCGTGGACCGGGTCGATGGGGCGGATCCACGCCACGAGGTCGGCGCGGCGCGCGTCGACGGGGCGGTGCATCCAGTAATGGTAGGAGGGCAGGTCGAACTCGCTCGTGCCGCCGGGGATGCCGGCGCGCTGCTTGATCGCCATGAGCCACTCGTTCTCGCGCAGGTTCTGGCCCGTCTTGCCCGACAGGCCGTGCAGGTTCGTGAAGGCGCGGTCGATCTCGATGAGGATCTGGTCGAGCTTCTCCTCCGAGATCGCGGGGTTGGCGCGCAGCGCGTCGAGGAAGGTGCGCTGCCGGTCGAGTTCCTGGAGCAGGTCGCTCTTCAGGTCCGCGCGGCTCGCCACCTCGAGGATCTCGAAGATCCCGGTGAGGCAGGCGTGGTGGTCGTGCGGGCTGTCGTGATGCAGGAAGAAGTGGACGCGGTCGTAGAGATCCTCCAGGCGGAGCAGCGTCCGGACGCGCTCGTTCAGGGGATATTCGTAGGTGATCACGGCCGCGCGGAACCCTCGGGGGTCGGGTCGACTTTCGGGACCGCTCGATTGTGGGGCATCCGTCCCATCCTTGACAAATCCGGGCCCGTCACCGGGGGCCGAAGGCGGCGCAAAGCCGCTCGTGGAGGCGCCCGCACTGCGCCTGCAGCTGCCCGGGGTCGCCGCCGTTCCAGAGCACCTCGTCGGCCGCCTGCAGCCGGCGCCATCGCGGCCACTGGGCGGCCATGATCGCCCGCACGTCCTCGGGCCGCGAGGCCCGAGCGGGCGACGGTTCGCCGGACCTGGAGGGACTCGTCCAGGTCGACCACGACGACGCGGTCGAGCCGGCCGGCGTAGGAGCCGGATTCGAAGAGCAGCGGCACGACCAGGACCGCGTAGGGGCCGGTGGCGGCGGCGACCCGGCGGGCCGACGCCTCCCGGACGAGCGGGTGCAGGATCGCCTCGAGGCGGGCGCGCGCCGCCGGGTCCGAGAAGGCGAGCGCGCGCATGGCGTCCCGGTCCAGCGCCCCGCCGGGCGGGACCATCGCCTCGCCGAACGCCTCGCGGAGCGCCCCGAGGGCGGCGCCGCCGGCCGCCGTGAGGCCGCGCGAGATCTCGTCGGCGTCGACCACGCTCGCCCCGAGCTCGGCGAGGAAGCCGGCGGCCGTGGACTTGCCGGAGCCGATCCCGCCCGTGAGCCCGACGGTGCGGGTCACGCCGGGAAGCGCCCGAGGTAGGCGACGACCGCCGCGTGCCCCCAGACGAGCGCGACGAAGCCGCCGGCGGCGAGGTAGGGGCCGAAGGGGATGCGCGCCTCGCGCCCCTTGCCGGCGAACACGATCATGGCGATGCCGATGATCGCGCCCGAGCCCGCCGACACCAGCAGGATGAGCGGCAGGGTCTGCCAGCCCGTCCAGGCGCCGAGGGCCGCGAGGAGCTTGAAGTCGCCGAAGCCCATGCCCTCCTTGCCCGCGAGGAGCTTGAAGCCCCAGTAGACGCTCCAGAGGAGGAGGTAGCCGCCCGCGGCGCCGAGCACCGCCGAGCGCAGGTCCACGAAGAGGCCGCCGACGTTCAGGAGCAGGCCCAGCCACAGCAGCGGGAAGCGTGATGCGGTCGGGCAGGAACTGGGTGTCGATGTCGATGGCGGAGGCCGCGATGAGCGCCCACGCGAAGACGAGCGCCGCGGCGAGCGCCGCGCCCCAGCCGAAGCGCCACGCGAGGAAGGCCGACACGAGCCCGGTGAGGAGCTCGACCAGGGGATAGCGCACGCTGATGGGCGCCTTGCAGGCGGCGCACTTGCCGCCCAGCGCGATCCAGCTCGCGACCGGGATGTTCTGCAGCGCGGTGATCGGGGCGGCGCACGACGGGCAGCGCGAGCGCGGCACGAGGAGGTTCAGCCTCTCCGCGGGCGGCGGCTCCCGCCCCTCGAGCTCCGCGCAGTCGGCCCGCCACTCCGCCTGCATCATGATCGGCATCCGGTGGATCACGACGTTCAGGAAGGAGCCGATCACGAGCCCGAGGATCCCCGCGGCCGCGGCGAGGAGCGCGGGGGAAGACTGGAGGGCGGAGAAGTCCATCGTCGTCGGCTCAAAAGAAAGCGGGCGCGGAAAACCCCTTCCGCGCCCGCCGTGACACCGGGCTTCCGGTCAGATCGCGGAACCCATCTTGAAGATCGGCAGGTACATGGCGACCACCAGGCCGCCGATGAGGCCGCCCAGCACCACCATGATGAGCGGCTCCATGAGGGAGGCGAGCGCATCCACCGCCTCGTCCACCTCCGCCTCGAAGAAGTCGGCCACCTTGGAGAGCATCGAGTCGAGCGCGCCGGACTCCTCGCCGATGGCGGTCATCTGCAGCACCATGCTCGGGAACACGTTGGAGTTCTGCATCGCCACCGTGAGGCCCGTGCCCGTGGAGACCTCCGACTGGATGCGCTTGGTCGCCTCGTAGTAGACGTAGTTGCCGGCCGCGCCCGCCACCGAGTCCAGGGATTCCACCAGCGGAACGCCCGCCGCGAACATCGTCGAGAGCGTGCGGCACCACCGCGCGATGGAGGCCTTGCGGATCACGTCGCCGAAGATCGGCAGGCGCAGCACCAGCCGGTCGACGGCGTTCTGCATCTCCGTGGAGCGCTTGTAGGTGTGCAGCGTGAACCAGACCGACCCCGAACAGCGCCGCGGAACAGGATGTACCAGTTGCCGACGAACCAGTCGGAGATGTTCATCACGATCATGCGTGGGCACGGGCAGGTCCGCCCCGAAGCCCTTGAAGAGGTCCTTGAAGGTCGGGATCACGAAGATCATGATCACCGCCGTGATCACCAGCGCGACCACGATGATCGACACCGGGTAGAAGAGCGCGCTCTTGATCTTCGCACTTGATGGCGAGGATCTTCTCCTTGTAGGTCGCCAGGCGCTCCAGCAGGCTGTCCAGGATGCCCGCCTGCTCGCCGGCGCCCACCAGGTTGCAGAAGAGCGCGTCGAAGTACATCGGGTACTTGCGGAAGGCGGCCGACAGCGACGAGCCCGTCTCCACCTCGGTCTTGATGTCGAGGAGGAGCTTGCCCACCGAGGGGTTGGAGTGGCCCTTGCCGACGATGTCGAAGGCCTGCAGCAGCGGCACGCCCGCCTTCATCATCACCGCGAGCTGGCGCGTGAAGATCGTGATGTCCTTGTCCGTGATCTTGGAGCCGCCGCGCTGCGACACCTTCTTCACGCTCGAGACCTGGATGCCCTGGCGCCGCAGCGTGGCCATGACGACGTGCTCGCCGCCGGCGCGCACCTCGCCCTTCACGATCTTGCCGGTCTTGTCCTTGCCGCTCCACGAATAGTTGTAGAGCTTGACGTCCTTCGCTTCCTTCTTGGCTACAGCTGCCATGTCCGTCCCCCCTACTCGTTCGTGACGGCCTCGACCTCTTCCAGCGAGGTGAGTCCCTTCTTGACCTTGAGAAGCCCCGACTGCCGCAGGTCCCTCACGCCATCGCGCTGCGCCTGGTCGGCCACGTCGATGGCCGTCCCGTTCTTCATGATGATGCGCTCGATCTCATCCGAGATCGGCATCACCTGGTAGATCCCGACGCGGCCCTTGTAGCCGGTATTCTTGCATACCTCGCATCCGACCGGCTCGAAGGTCTGCCACGTGCCGTCGAGCTCCTCCTCCTTGAAGCCCGCGCGGAGCAGCGCCTCCTCGGGGATCGACACCGGCCGCTTGCAGGTGCAGAGCTTGCGCGCCAGGCGCTGGGCGGTGATGAGGATCACCGACGAGGCGATGTTGAACGGGGCCACGCCCATGTTCATGAGGCGCGAGAGCGTGGCGGGCGCGTCGTTCGTGTGCAGCGTCGAGAGCACCAGGTGGCCGGTCTGCGCGGCCTTGATGGCGATCTCGCCCGTCTCCAGGTCGCGGATCTCGCCCACCATGATGATGTCCGGGTCCTGCCGCAGGAAGGCCTTGAGCGCCACGGAGAACGTGAGCCCGGCCTTGTCGTTCATGTTCACCTGGTTGATGCCCGGCAGGTTGATTTCCGCGGGGTCCTCGGCGGTCGAGATGTTGATGCCCGGCTTGTTGAGGATGTTGAGGCAGGTGTAGAGCGAGACGGTCTTGCCGGAGCCCGTCGGGCCCGTGACCAGCACCATGCCGTAGGGGCGCTGGATCGCGTGCATGAGCGACTCCTTCTGCTCCGGCTCGTAGCCCAGCGCCTCGATCCCGAGCGTGGCGCTCGTGGGGTCGAGGATCCGCATGCAGATCTTCTCGCCGTGCAGCGTGGGCAGGGTCGAGACGCGGAAGTCGATGGCGCGCGTCTTCGACAGCACGATCTTCATGCGCCCGTCCTGCGGCACGCGCTTCTCCGAGATGTCGAGCCGGGAGACCACCTTGATCCGCGAGGCGATCTTCTCCTTGATCGCGAGCGGGGGCTGGGCGATGTCGTAGAGGACGCCGTCCTGCCGGTAGCGGATGCGGTAGAACTTCTCGTAGGGCTCGAAGTGGACGTCGGAGGCCCCGCTGTTGATGGCGTCGAGGAGGATCTTCTGCACGTACTTCACGACCGGGGCGTCGTCGATGTCCTCGGTGACGACCTCGGGCTGCGTCTCCCCGTCCGTCACCTCGACGCCGGAGAGGTCCACGTCCTCGGTCATCTGCTCGAGCGACTTGCCGGTCGACTCGCCGAGCTTCTTGACGATGATCGAGAGCTTGTCGTCCTCGACCACCACCGGCTCCATGGTCATGCCGGTGGCGAACTTCACCTCCTGCATCACCTGCTCGTTGGTGGGGTCGGACATGCCGACGAAGATGCGGTTGCCGCGCTTGCCCAGCGCGATCACGCGGTGGTTGGCGACGATCTTGTTGTCGATGAGGTTGAGCGGCAGCTGGTCGGTGTCGACCGCGGCCAGGTCGAGCAGGGGGTAGCCGAACGCCAGGGCCGCGAACTGGGACACGTCGCGCGCCGAGAGCTTCTTCGAGGCCACGAGCTGCTGCACGAAAGTCACGCCCGCCTTCGACGCCTCGAGCTGGAGGGCCGTGGCGTCAGCCTGCTTCAGCCGCCCTTGCTGGACAAGGGCGCGGCCGAGGGCGCTGAAGGTTCCGGGGGCAGCGGACATATAGAAAAGATTCCTTTAAATCAACGCAATAGTGCGCCTTTTTCGTTCTGCTTGTAAAGAATGGGGCCGGCGACGGCCGGCGCGGCCCGGCGGATGCCTCAGCGCGGGCCCAGCGCCTTCTCCACGGCCGCCACCAGGCGGGGGTCGTCGGGGGTCACGGCGCTCGGGAAGCTCCCGGCGGCCTGCCCGTCGCGGTCGAGCAGGTACTTGTGGAAATTCCAGCGCGGCGCCTGCCCCGTCTTCGCGGCCAGCCCCCGGTACAGGGGGGCCGCCTGCGGGCCGGAGACCGCGGACTTCTCGAGCATCGGGAAGCGGACCTTGTAGGTGCGCTCGCAGAAGTCCGCCACCTGCTCGTTGGAGCCCGGCTCCTGGGCCCCGAAGTCGTTGGAGGGCACGCCCAGCACGACGAGCCCCCGCTCCCGGTAGCGCTGGTAGAGCGCCTCCAGCCCCTCGTACTGGCCCGTATAGCCGCAGTAGCTCGCGGTGTTCACCACCAGCACCACCTTGCCGGCGTACCGGCACAGGTCCGTCGCCTCGCCCTTGAGCGTGGCCATGCGGTGGTCGAGCAGGGGCGGGCAGGCCGCCGCGGCGGGGAGCGCGGCGAAAAGCAGGGCCGCGGCGAGGCGCCGGGGGGTCATGGTCGGTCTCCTCGGGAGCGTCATGGCCCCCCCATGATACCCAGCCCGCCGCCGGCCGAGGCCACCCCGAATCCCGCAAGGGGGCCCGGGGCCCCCCTGTATAATCCGCGCTCTCGAACTGCCCGCCGGCCTCCGGCGAGGCATCACGGCCCATGCCCCTGCACGTTCTCGGCATCAACCACCACAGCGCGCCGCTCGAGGTCCGGGAGAAGCTCGCCTTCCCCCCCGAGACCCAGGCCGACGCGCTCACCGCGCTCGCCGCCCGCCCCGGCGTGGCCGAGGCCGTGCTCGTCTCCACGTGCAACCGCACGGAGATCTACTGCCGCGCCGACGAGATGGCGACCGTGCGGGCCTGGCTGAAGGAAGAGGCCGCCAAGTCGGGCCTCGACATCGAGGGCCACCTCTACGCGCACAGCGAGTCGGAAGCCATCCGCCACGCCTTCCGGGTGGCCTCGGGGCTCGACTCGATGGTGCTGGGCGAGCCGCAGATCCTCGGCCAGGTGAAGCAGTCGGTGCGCACCGCCGAGCACAGCGGGACGCTCGGCACGACCCTGAACCGCCTCTTCCAGCACACCTTCTCGGTCGCCAAGGAAGTGCGCACCCAGACGGCCATCGGCGCGCAGTCGATCTCGATGTCCGCGGCCGCCCTCAAGCTCGCCCAGAACCTCTTCGGCGACATCTCGCGCACGAAGATGCTCCTCATCGGCGTGGGCGAGATGGTGGAGCTCGCCGCCACCTACTTCGTCGCGCAGGGGCCGCAGACGGTCGTCGTGGCCAACCGCACGCTCGCGCGCGGCGAGGCCTTCGCCGAGCGCTTCAGCGGGACCGCCATCTCCCTGGAGCAGCTGCCCGAGCGGCTGCACGAGTTCGACGTGGTGATCACCGGCACCGCCTCCACCCTGCCCATCCTCGGCAAGGGCGCCTTCGAGCGCGCGCTCAAGGCGCGCCGCTACCGCCCGATGTTCGTGGTGGACTTCGCCGTGCCCCGCGACGTGGAGCCCGACGCGGCCGAGCTCGAGGACCTCTTCCTCTACACCATCGACGACCTCGGCACGATCGTCCAGGAGGGCGCCGGCCAGCGCCAGGCCGCCGTGGTCGAGGCCGAGGCCATCGTCGACCGGCAGGTGGAGTCCTTCCAGGCCTGGCTCAAGGCGAGCAGCGCGGTGCCCGCCATCGTGCAGCTGCGCGCCAAGGCCGACGAGTACCGCACCGCCGAGCTCGCCAAGGCGAAGGGCCGGCTCGCGAAGGGCGAAGACCCCGCCCGCGTCCTCGAGGGGCTCGCGGCCGGCCTCGTGAACAAGATCCTGCACCACCCGACCCAGGCCCTGAACCGGGCCGCGGAGGGCGAGCGCGATTCCCTCGTGCGCGCCGTCGAGATCCTCTTCCCCGACAACGGCAACGGGCGGGAAGAGCCGGGGGAACCATGAAGGCGAGCGTGGCCGCGAAGCTCGCGAGCCTGGTGTCGCGCGCGAAGGAGCTGGACGCGCTCCTCTCCGACCCCGACGTCACCGCGAACCTCGACAACTACCGCAAGCTCACGCGGGAGCACGCCGAGATCGCGCCCGTCGTGGGGCGCTACGGCGACTACGTCGCGGCCGAGGGCGACGTCGCCGCGGCGGAGGACATGGCGAAGGATCCGCAGATGCGCGAGTTCGCCGAGTCCGAGATCCGGGCCGGCCGCGAGCGGCTCGAGGAGATCGCCGCCGACATCCAGAAGATGCTCCTGCCGAAGGACCCCAACGACGAGAAGAACCTCTTCCTCGAGATCCGGGCGGGCACCGGCGGCGACGAGAGCGCCCTCTTCGCGGGCGACCTCTTCCGCATGTACGCGCGCTTCGCGGAGAGGAACCGCTGGCAGGTCGAGGTCATCTCCGAGAGCCTCGGCGACGCCGGCGGCTACAAGGAGGTGATCGCGCGCATCGCGGGCCAGGGCGCCTACTCGCGCCTGAAGTTCGAGTCCGGCGGCCACCGCGTGCAGCGCGTGCCCGCCACCGAGACCCAGGGGCGCATCCACACCTCGGCCGCCACGGTCGCGGTGATGCCCGAGGCCGACGACGCGAGCGGCGTCGAGGTGAATCCCGCCGACGTGCGCGTCGACACCTACCGGGCGAGCGGCGCCGGCGGCCAGCACGTGAACAAGACCGACTCGGCCGTGCGCCTCACGCACGTCCCCACGGGCATCGTGGTCGAGTGCCAGGAGGCCGCAGCCAGCACAAGAACCGCGAGCAGGCCTGGCGCGTGCTCGCCGCGCGCATCAAGGACAAGCAGGTGCGCGAGCAGCAGGCGAAGGAGGCGAGCGAGAGGAAGAGCCTCGTCGGCTCGGGCGACCGCTCCGACCGCATCCGCACCTACAACTTCCCGCAGGGCCGCGTCACCGACCACCGCATCAACCTCACGCTCTACAAGATCGACGCGATCATGGACGGCGACCTCGCGGAGCTCACCGGGGCGCTGATGGCCGAGCACCAGGCGGAGCTGCTCGCGAGCCTCGCCGAGGGATCGTGACCCGCGCCGTCCACCCTGGAGGCACGCCTCGCCGGCACGCGCGCGGGGGCCGTTCGCGAGGAATACCTCTCGAACAGCGCCTACTTCCCGATCGCCAACATCCTCCTGGAGCTCCTGCACGAGGGATGGCGGAATTCCTGAAGTCGCCCGACCCCTACACGCTCCTCGTCACGGGCTCTCGTGCAGGCCTGGTTCCTCGGCCGCTGGCGCCACGCAGGGCCGGCCGCGGCCGCTTCCTGGGCAACCTCATCGGGCCCGCCTTCTACACGGTCGTCGAGGGAATCCAGGAAGGCGGCCGGTTCTTCACGGCGCCCCACCATGGCGCCTACTGGGCGTTCTCGATCGCGATCGGCCTGCTCCAGGAAATCCGCCAGCGCTCGGGCAACGCCCGGCGTCCGCGCGGGCGCCATGCTCGCGGAGAACGTGGCGCGCGCGGCGATCATCGTGGTGATGTACGCGATCTTCGAGGCCTTCGACAAGCCCGCCAACCTGACCGTCGCCGGCTTCCTCGCGGACTCGAGCCACGTCTTCATCGCGCTGGCGCTCCTCACGCTGGGCCTCGTGATCGGCGTGGCGCAGGTCACCTCCGACGGCTACCTCGCCCTGCTGCGCGCGACCGCGTCGCAGCTGAAGCGCTACTCCGAGCTCGCCATGGGGCGGCGCGTCCTCGAGCGCGCCGTCGAGGACGAGGCGAGCCTCGCGCCCACGCGCCGCGATCGCACCGTCGTCTTCCTGGACATCCGGGGGTTCACCGCCTGGAGCGAGCGCCAGGCGCCGGAGGAGGTGGTGCGCATGCTCAACGGCTTCTACGCGGCGACCGAGGCGGCGGTCGCTCCCTATGGGCCGATCCGCATCAAGTACACGGCCGACGAGGCCCTGCTCGTCTTCGCCGAGCCCGGGCCGGCCATCGCGGCGGCGCGCGCGATTCGCGAGGCGCTGGTCCCCCACCTCGCCCCCTTCGGCCTCTCCGCGGGCTTCGGCATCCATGGCGGCCCCGTCATCGAGGGCCTGCTGGGGAGCGAGTCGGTCAAGGCATTCGACGTGCTGGGCGACACGGTGAACGTGGCCAAGCGCCTGTGCGACGGCGCCGCGGGCGGCGAGATCCTCGTCTCCGGCGAGACGCCCTTCGTCGGCGCCGGCGACGCCCCGGTCCGCGAGCTGCGCGTGAAGGGCAAGGCGCAGCCGCTGCTCGTTCGCGTCCTCGCCACCCCGTGAGGCGCACCGTCAGCGCGGCGCTCGAGGAGGCCGCCATGGACATCGACCGCGTCGACGCGCGCGTCCTCGCCTGCCACCTCCTCGGCGTGGGGCGCGCGTGGCTCGCGGCCAACCCGATGCACGTCCTCACGGAGTCGCAGGACGCGCAGTTCGATTCCCTGGTGGCGCGGCGCGCGATGGGCTGGCCCGTCGCCTACCTCGTCGGCACGCGCGAGTTCTACGGCCGCGACTTCGAGGTGGGGCCCGCGGTGCTCATCCCGCGGCCCGAGACGGAGACGCTCGTCGAGGCGGCCCTCGCGCGCATGCCCGCCGGCGCCGCCGTGCTCGACCTCGGCACCGGCAGCGGCGCCATCGCGGTGACGCTCGCCTGCGAGCGGCCGGATGCGATCGTCCGCGCCGTCGATTCGTCCGCCGACGCGCTGGCCGTCGCGCGCGCCAACGCGGCGCGGCACGGCGCGAGGGTCGAGTTCGCCCTCGGCGCCTGGTATGCCCCGGTGGCCGGCCTTCGCTTCGACCTCGTCGTCGCCAACCCGCCCTATGTCGCGGCCGCCGACCACCACCTGGCGGAAGGGGACCTGCGCTTCGAGCCGCGCCAGGCGCTCACCGACGGCAGCGCCGACGGCCTCGAATCGATCCGCGCGATCGTCTCCGGCGCCCCGGGGCACTTGAAATCCGGCGGCTGGCTCCTCATTGAGCATGGATACGACCAGGCAACCGCCTGCGAGGCGCTCCTGGCCGCGGCCGGATTCGGGCGACCTCGTGTCGATTTCCGACCTCGCGGGCATCCCCCGCGTGGCGGGCGGGCGGGCCCGATGACCCCGCGGACGCAGGGTCTTTGCGCCGCGATCGCCCGCCGCTCGTCGTAAAATGGCAGTCCGGCTTCGATTCACCCCATAACGAAAGATCCATCCATGAGCGCCCAGGAAAAGATTCGCAGCACCGTCACCTCCAACCCGGTCGTCCTCTTCATGAAGGGCTCGCCGCAGATGCCGATGTGCGGCTTCTCGGCCACCGCGACGCAGATCCTCAACCTCTGCGGCGTCGAGAACTTCGTGGCCGTGGACGTGCTCCAGGACCCCGAAGTCCGCCAGGGCATCAAGGAATACGCCAACTGGCCCACCATCCCGCAGCTCTACGTGAACGGCGAGTTCGTGGGCGGCTCGGACATCATGCGCGAGATGTACCAGTCGGGAGAGCTGCAGAAGCTCCTCGAGGGCGCGAAGAAGCCTTCCTGACCGCGGCCGCGGCGGGGGCCCGCGCATGACGCGTTTCCTCGCCGCCATCCTGGCCGCGCTCCTCCTCGCCGCTCCACCCGGCCTCCCGCGCCGCCGCGCCCGGCGTCGCGGCGGCCTCCGACCTCAAGTTCGCCCTCGACGAGATCGCGGCGGCCTACGCGCGCGAGACGGGCCGCTCCGTTCGTCTCGCCTACGGGTCCTCCGGCAACTTCCGCCGCCAGATCGCGGAAGGCGCGCCCTTCGAGCTCTTCCTGTCCGCCGACGAGTCCTACGTCCTCGCGCTCGCGAAGGAGGGCCGCCTCGAGGACGAGGGCGCGCTCTACGCCGATCGGCCGCCTCGTGCTCTTCGCGCCGGCGGGCTCGCCCGTCGATCCCGGCCAGGGCCTCGCGGGACTGGCGGCGCTCGCTCGCGCCGGCCGCGTGGCGAAGCTCGCCATCGCGAATCCCGCGCACGCGCCCTACGGCCGCGCGGCGAAGGAGGCGCTCGAGGGCGCCGGCGCGTGGGCGCCGCTCGCGGGCCGGCTCGTCCTGGGCGAGAACGTCTCGCAGGCCGCGCAGTTCGCCGCCTCGGGCAACGCGGCCGCGGGCCTCTTCGCCTATTCGCTCACCTTCACGCCGGCCGTCGCGGGAAAGGGCCGGTTCGCGCTCGTGCCCGAGTCCGCCCACGCGCCCCTCAGGCAGCGCATGGCGCTCGTGAAGGGCGCGGGCGAGGAGGCGCGCGCCTTCTACCGTTACTTGCAGGGCCCGGCCGCGCGCGGGGTATTCTCGCGCTACGGCTTCGCCCTCCCCGGCCCCTGATGGACTGGACCGCCCTCACCCTCTCGCTCAAGCTCGCCGCGTGGACGATGCTCGTCCTGCTGCCGATCGGCATCGCGCTCGGGCGCACGCTCGCCTGGAAGCGGTTCGCGTGGAAGCCGGTCGCCGAAGGGCATGCTCGCGCTGCCGCTCGTGCTGCCGCCCACGGTCCTGGGCTATCTACCTGCTCGTGAGCCTGGGCGCCGGCTCCCCCGTCGGGCAGGGGTTCCAGGCGGCTCTTCGGCCGCACGCTCGTCTTCAGCTTCGAGGGCCTGCTCCTCGCCTCCGTCGTCTTCAACCTGCCGTTCGCCATCCAGCCGATGCAGCGCGCCTTCGAGTCCATCCCGCAGGACGTGCGCGACGCCGCGGCGTGCTGCGGGCTCACGCGCTGGCAGGCGCTCGCGCGCATCGAGCTGCCGCTCGCCTGGCCGGGCATCCTCTCGGGCATGGTGATGACGTTCGCGCACACCCTGGGCGAGTTCGGCGTGGTGCTCATGGTCGGCGGCAGCATCCCGGGCGAGACGCGCACCGTGGCCATCGCGATCTACGACAGCGTGCAGTCCTTCGACAACGCGGCCGCGGGCGTCATGTCCGCCGTCCTCCTCGGCCTGTCGCTCGTGGCCATGGCGGTCGTGTACGCGACCGGCGGGCGCAAGGCCGACCGCCGTGGCTGAGCGCGCGGGCGCGGGCCTCGCGGTGCGCCTGTCGCAGGACGGGCCCATCCCGCTCGCCGTGGAGCTCGCGTGCGAGGCGGGCGAGGTGCTGGCGCTCGTCGGGCCCTCCGGCAGCGGCAAGTCCACGGTGCTGCGCTGCATCGCGGGCGTCATCCGGGCGAAGGCCGGGCGGATCTCCGTGGGCGCCGAGACGTGGTTCGATTCGTCGGCGCGCGTGTCGCTCTCGCCGCGCGTGCGCTCCGTGGGCTTCGTCTTCCAGAACTACGCGCTCTTCCCGCACATGAGCGCGCAGGCGAACGTCGAGGCCGCCCTCGGCCACGTGGCCGCGCCGGAGCGCGCCGGCCGGGCGCGCGCGCTGCTGGACCGCGTGAACCTGAAGGGCCTGGAGTCGCGCCGTCCCGCGGAGCTCTCCGGCGGGCAGCAGCAGCGCGTGGCGGTGGCGCGCGCGCTCGCCCGGGACCCGCGGGTGCTCCTGCTCGACGAGCCCTTCTCGGCGGTGGACCGCAGCACGCGCCAGATCCTCTACCGCGAGCTCGCCATGCTGCGCCGCGACCTCGCGATGCCCGTCGTCCTCGTCACGCACGACCTCGACGAGGCCGCGATGCTGGCCGACCGCATGTGCATCCTGCATCGCGGGCGCACGCTGCAGACCGCGCCGCCCCACGAGCTCATGATGCGGCCGGCCAATGCGCTCGTCGCCCGGCTGGTGGACGTGAAGAACGTCTTCCGCGGCAAGGTGGCCGGGCACGACGCCGCCGCGGGCGTGACGACGCTCGAAGGCGCTCGGCCAGCGGCTCGAATGCCCCCTCGACGAGCGCTTCGCCCCCGGGGCCGAGGTGCACTGGGCGATTCCGGGCTCCCACGTCATCCTCCATCGCCGCGACCGCCCCTCGCGCGGCGAGCGCGAGAACCCCGTGCGCGGCGCGATCGCCGACTTCCTGCCGCTGGGCGAAAGCGTGAGCACCGTGATCCGCGTGGAGGCCACCGGCGAGCACCTGCGCGTCACCTTCCCGCTGCACGTGGCCCAGCCGCAACGGCCTCGAGGCCGGCGCCGAAGTGGTGGTCTCGCTCCTGCGCGAGGGCATCCACCTCATGGCGGGGTGAAATGGGGTCAGGTTACTTTTCATGGGGTCAGGTTACTTTTCAGGCTCGGCCATGCCCTAGGCCGGTGTCTGACACTCGAAAAGTAACCTGACCCCATTTCAATCCGGGTCGTTCCAGGTGATGGTGCCGAGCCCGGAGATGTCGTAGCCGCCCAGGGCGTGGGCGTGCTCGGCGAAGCGCTTGCCGCGCGCGAAGTCGAAGAGCGTGCGCAGCGGCGGCTCGAACCACGCCGCCCGCGAGACGCCGAGGTCCAGCCGCTCGATGGCGATCGGCACGAAGTCCAGCCCCAGCGGCCGGGCCGCGGCGCGCGCGCCCAGCCCCACGTCGGCCTCGCCCGACTTCACCGCCATCGCGAGGTCGGTCTCCCCCATCGTGGTGGCCCCGACGCGAAGCCGCTTCGCCTCGATGCCCTCGCGGTCGAGCAGGCGCGCGAGGAGGGCCGCGCTCCCGGCCCCCGCCTGCCGGGTGGCCACCGTGACGCCGCGCCGGGCGAAGTCGCGGATCGACCGGATCTTCTTCGGATTGCCGCGCGCCACGAGGAGCCCCTGCTCCCGCCGCGCCCACTCGACGAGGGCCACGTTGCGCCCGCGCAGGTGCTCCTCCGCCTCCGCCCGGTTGAAATCGGAAAGGTCCGCGGAGGGCAGGTGCATGAGCGCGCCCGAGACCTCCCCGCGAGCGAGCCGCGCGAGCCCGTCGGCGCTGCCCTGCGTGAGGAGCGCCAGCCCGCAGCGCGACTCCCGCACCGCCCACTCGAGGAGCGGGTCGTGGCTGCCGGCGAGCGTGGGCGGCGGGACGCCCGCGCCGCGCCGGGGCGCCCGAGGCCGACTGCGCGAGCCAGCGCTCCACCTCCGCCAGATCGAAGAGGAGCTTCCCGCCCGCCCGCGTGTGCGGCAGCCCCTTGCGCGCGACGAGGTCGTAGACCTTGCGCGTGCCCAGCCGGAGGTGGCGGGCGATCTCGGCGACCGTGAGGTGGACGGGGGCGGGGGGCATCGCGGCGATTCTACCGGGCGGTCGTCAAGGAGCCGTGTTCACGAGTTTGGTAAAATTGCACAATGTTTGAAATATTTGCAAGCTTTGGCGTGGCCCTCGGGCTCATCGGCGGGGCCGACCCGGAGCTCGCGGGGATCGTCCTCCTGTCGCTGGAGCTGGCCCTCGCGGCCGCCGTCGCCGGCGCCGTGATCGGGCTGCCCCTGGGCGCGCTCATCGCGGTGGGGCGCTTTCCCGGCCGGCGCGCGCTCATCGTCGTCCTCAACGCCCTCCTCGGGCTGCCGAGCGTCGTGGTGGGCCTCGTCGCCTACCTGCTGCTCTCCCGCGCCGGCCCGCTCGGCTCGCTGGGCATCCTCTTCACGCCGGCGGCCATCGTGGTGGCGCAGACGGTGCTCGTGATTCCCATCGTCGCGGCGCTGGCCCGCCAGACGACGGAGGACGCGTGGAACGAGTACCGGGAGCAGCTCACCTCGCTGGGCGTCTCGCGGCTGCGCGCCGTTCCCACCGTCCTGTGGGACACGCGCTTCTCCCTCCTCACCGTCGTGATGGCGGGTTTCGGCCGCGCCGCCTCGGAGGTGGGCGCGGTGATGGTCGTCGGCGGCAACATCGACGGCGTCACGCGCGTGATGACCACCGCCATCGCCCTGGAGACGAGCAAGGGCGACCTGCCGCTCGCCCTCGCCCTGGGCATCGTTCTCATCGGCGTGGTGCTCGCCATCAATGCGGGCGCCTTCGGCATCCGCGAATGGAGCGCGAAGCACCATGGCTGAGCGCGCCCCCTTCGTGCTCGAGGCCCGCGACCTCACCGTCGTGCTGGGCGGCGTGAGGGCGCTCGACGGCCTCACCGTCACGCTCGAGCCGGGCCTTCGCACCGTCGTGCTGGGACCCAACGGCGCGGGCAAGAGCGTGCTGCTGCGCACGCTGCACGGCCTCATCGCGCCCACGTCCGGGACCGTCTCGTGGCACAGGCCCGCCCGGCAGGCCATGGTCTTCCAGCGCCCGGTGATGCTGCGCCGCTCCGCGCTCGCCAACATCCGCTACGCGCTCGCGGTGAACGGCGTCGCCGAACCCGAGCGCACGCGCCTCGCCTCCGCCGCGCTCGCGCGCGTGGGCCTCTAGCGACATCGCCCACCGCCCGGCCCGCGTGCTCTCCGGCGGCGAGCAGCAGCGCCTCGCGCTCGCGCGCGCCTGGGCCCTGAGGCCCGAGATCCTCTTCCTCGACGAGCCCACCGCGAGCCTCGATCCCGGCGCCACCGCGGAGGTCGAGCGCGTCATCGCCTCCATCGCCGCCGAGGGCACGCGCATCGTCATGACCACGCACAACCTCGGCCAGGCCCGGCGCCTCGCCGACGAGATCGTCTTCATCCACGCCGGCCGCGTCGCGGAGCGGACCGCGGCCGACCGTTTCTTCGACCAACCCGCATCGAACGAAGCAAGACTGTTCCTTCAAGGAGAACTGCCATGGAAATGAACCTCCCCCGCGCCTTGTGGCGCTTCGAGCGTCGCAGGGATCGCCGCCGCGCCTCGCCTCCTCGCCGCGCTGCCGGCAGCCGCGCAGGCGACCTTCATCACCGTGTCCTCGACGACCTCCACGGAGCAGTCGGGCCTCTTCAAGGACCTGCTGCCCCACTTCACGAAGGCCACCGGCATCGAGGTGCGCGTCGTGGCGCTCGGCACCGGCCAGGCCCTCGACATGGCCCGCCGCGGCGACGCGGACGTGGTCTTCGTGCACGACAAGGTCGCCGAGGAGAAATTCGTGGCCGAGGGCTTCGGCGTGAAGCGCTTCGAGGTCATGTACAACGACTTCGTCATCGTGGGGCCGAAGTCCGACCCCGCGAAGGCGCGCGGCAAGGACGTGCTCGAGGGCCTGAAGAAGATCGCCGCCGCGGGCGCGCCGTTCGCCTCCCGCGCCGACAAGAGCGGCACCCACGCCGCCGAGATGCGCTACTGGAAGGCCGCCGGCGTCGACCCCACGCAGAGCAAGACCACGTGGTACAAGGAGACGGGCTCGGGCATGGGCCCGACGCTCAACACCGCCTCGGCCATGAACGCCTACGCGCTCACCGACCGCGGCACCTGGCTCTCCTTCAAGAACCGCGGCGAGCTCGAGATCGTGGTGGAAGGCGACCAGCGCCTCTTCAACCAGTACGGCGTGATGCTCGTGAACCCCGCGAAGCACCCGCACGTGAAGAAGGAGGCCGGCCAGAAGTTCGTCGACTGGGTGATCTCGCCCGCGGGCCAGGCCGCCATCGCCTCCTACAAGATCAACGGCGAGCAGCTCTTCTTCCCCAACGCGAAGCCGGGCAGCTGACGCGGCGCTCCCCGCAAGCCCAAGTCGATAGAATGGCGGCTCCATGAGAAGGGCCGCCCTCGCAACCGTCACGGCCATCGTCGCGCTGGCCGCGATCGTGGTGTGGAGCTTTTCCGTCGGCCGCTTCCCGGTGGCGGCCGTCCGACGTGCTGCGGGCGCTCTGGTCGCTTGTTCGGCGGAGGCGACAGCGGCCTCGCGCCGAACGTCGAGGCCCTCGTGCTCCAGGTGCGCACGCCCCGCATCGTCGCGGCCCTCGCCGTCGGCGCCGCCCTCGCGGCCGCGGGCGCGGCCTACCAGAACCTGTTCAAGAACCCGCTCGTCTCGCCCGACATCCTCGGCGTCTCCGCCGGCTGCGGCCTGGGCGCGGGGCTCGCGATCCTCTTCTCCCTTCCCGTCATCGCCATCCAGGGCTTCGCCTTCGCCGGGCGGCCTCGCCGCGGTGGCGCTCGTCGTCGCCGTGGGCACCTGGGTGCGCGGCCGCGACCCGATCCTCACCCTCATCCTCACGGGCGTGGTGGTGGGCTCCCTCTTCGGCGCCGGCATCGCGCTCGTGAAGTACGTGGCCGATCCCTACAACCAGCTCCCCGCGATCACCTTCTGGCTGCTGGGCAGCTTCGGCGGCGCGGCTGCCCAAGGACCTCGCGGTGGGCCTGCCCCTCATCGTGCTCGGCCTGGGGCCCCTCGTGCTGCTGCGCTGGCGCATCGATCTCCTCGCGCTTTCCGAGGACGAGGCGCGCTCGCTGGGTCTCGACGTGGCGAAGCTGCGGCTCGTCGTCATCGTGTGCGCCACGCTCGTCACCGCGTCGGCCGTGGCGCTGGCCGGCGTCATCGGCTGGGTGGGCCTCGTGATCCCGCACGCCGCGCGCCTGCTCGTGGGCGCGAGCTTCGCCCGCGTGATGCCGCTCTCCCTCGTGCTCGGCGCCGCCTTCATGCTGGCGGTCGACACGCTCTGCCGCACGGTGGCCGCCACCGAGATCCCGCCCGGCGTGGCGACCGCCTTCGTGGGCACGCCCGTCTTCATCGTGCTGCTGGCCGCGACCTTCCGCCGATGACGCTCGCCGCCCGCGCCCTCGATTTCGGCTTCCGCGACCACACGGTGGGCCGCGGGCTCGACTGCACGCTCGGCGCGGGCGAGGTGGTGTGCCTGCTGGGCCCCAACGGCAGCGGCAAGTCCACGCTCATGCGCACGCTCCTGGGCCTGCAGCCGCGGCTGGCCGGCGAGGTGACGCTCGATGGCCGGCGATCTCGACGCGTGGGACGCGGCCGAGCGCGCGCGACGCCTCGCCTACGTCCCGCAGGCGGCGGACAGCTACTTCGATTTCAGCCTGCGCGAGATGGTGGAGATGGGCCGCACCGCGCACCGCGGCGTCTTCGAGAGCCCGGGCGCGAAGGATCGCGAGATCGCCGCGGCCGCGCTCGAGCGCCTGGGCATCGCGCGCCTCGCCGACCGCCCGATCCACGCGGTGAGCGGCGGCGAGCGCCAGCTCGCCCTCATCGCCCGCGCGCTGGCCACGGAGGCGGGCTACCTCGTGATGGACGAGCCCACCGCCAACCTCGACTACGGCAACCAGTCGCGCGTGCTCGAGGAAGTCGCGCGGCTCAAGGGCGCGGGCATGGGCGTCCTCGTCTCCACGCACCACCCGGAGCATGCCTTCCGCATCGCCGACCGCGTGCTGCTGCTCGCGGACGGCCGCCTCGTGGCGGAGGGCCCCGTGCACGCGACCCTCACCGTCGGAGGCGCTCTCCGCGCTCTACGGCCGGCCCATCGAGGTCGCCGACCGTGAGGCTCGCCGACGGAACCGAGCGGCGCGTCTGCGTGCCCTCGACCGACGCCTAGCGCCCGCCCGTCACGTCGAGGATCGTCCCCGTCACGTACGACGCCTCGTCGGACAGCAGCCACAGGATCGCCTGGGCGACCTCCTCGCGGCTGCCCGCCCCGCTTCATCGGCACGGCGGCCTTCACGCGATCGACGCGCCCCGGCTCGCCGCCGGCGGCGTGGATCTCGGTGTAGATGTGCCCGGGCCGCACCGCGTTCACGCGGATGCCCTCCTCGGCCACTTCCTTCGCGAGCCCCAGCGTCATCGTCTCCACCGCTCCCTTCGAGGCCGCGTAGTCCACGTACTCGTTGGGCGAGCCGATGCGCGCCGCGGCGGAGGACACGTTCACGATCGCCCCGCCCGGGCCGCCGTGGTTGGTGGACATGCGGCGCACGGCCTCGCGGGCGCACAGGAAGGAGCCGATCACGTTGGTGGCGAAGACGCGCTCGAGGCGCGCGCCGTCGATGTTCTCGACGCGCCCCTGCGGCTCGAGGATGCCGACGTTGTTCACGAGCGCCGTGACGGTGCCGAGCTCCCAGTCCACCGCCTCGAACATGCGCACCACGTCGGCTTCCTTCGACGACGTCGGCCGCCACCGCGATGGCCTTCCCGCCGGCGCCCTGGATGGCCTCCACGACGCCGCGCGCCGCCGCCTCGTTGCGAAGGTAGTTCACGCACACCGCGTAGCCGCGGCTCGCCGCGAGGATCGCGGTGGCGGCGCCGATGCCGCGGCTCGCGCCGGTGATGATCGCCACACGTTCCATGTCACGTTCCTGCCGCGGGCCCGATCGGCCCGCGCCCCGTCAGTCTAGCCCACCGAAGCCGGCTGGACAGTGCCGCGGCCGCGCCGCAGAATCGGCTCCAGCCTCCCGCGCCCGCCGATGCAAGCCGATTCCCCTTCCGCCGCCAGCCAGCCCGTCGTCCGGGTGGTGCCCGTCCTGCGTCCCTTCGCGTGGCTCGCCGACGGCTGGCGCGACCTCGCCTACGCGCCGGGCGTGAGCCTCGTGCACGGCTTCATCGTGGCCATCGGCGGATGGGTCATCGCGTCGCTCGCGCTCATGTGGCTGCCGCTGCTGCCGGGCGCCTTCTCCGGCTTCGTGCTCGTGGCGCCCATCCTCGCCACCGGGCTCTACGAGATGAGCCGCTGCCGGGAGCGCGGCAAGCCCGGCGACATGGCCTGCGCCATGGACGCGTGGCGCCGCGGGACGCGCCCCCTCGTGTGGCTGGGCCTCGGGCTCGCGATGGCCGGCACGGCCTGGGTGCTCGTCTCGGCGGTGCTGGTCGCGCTCTTCGTGACCGCGCCCATCACCGGCGCCGAGGCGTTCGTGCGCCACGTGATCCTCTCGCAGGGCTCCAACCTCTTCCCGGTGTGGATGGCGCTGGGCGCGTTCGGCGCCTCGCTCGTCTTCGCCGCCACGGTGGTCTCGGCCCCGCTCCTGCTCGACCGCGACACGGACCTCTTCACCGCCGTGTGGACGAGCGTGCAGGTGGTCGGCGCGAACCCCGTCGCGATGGCGGTGTGGGCGACGATCATCATGGTGGCCACCGCGCTGTCCATGGCCACGGCGATGCTGGGGTTCATCGTGATGATCCCCGTGATCGGCCACGCCACGTGGCACGCCTACCGCGACACCGTGGACGCCGGGGAGATTCCCGCCCGGGATTGAGCGCCATGTTCGGCCTCGATCAACTGCACATCACCGAGGCGCAGGTCGCCGAGTTCGGCATGACCTACGGCGTGGGCGGGTTCATCCTGTTCATGCTGTTCATCATCGCGAGCCTCGCGAAGGAATCGAAGGCGGGAAAGTTCGGGACCTTCGTGCTGTTCTTCGTGCTCGCCTTCGGGATGCTGGGCTTCGTCGCCAAGGCGATCATCCAGAAGATCCTCGGCCTCTGAAGGCCGCGTCGCCTAGGCCGACGCGCAGCGCCTTCGCGAGCGTCTCGCCCGTGACGCTCATGGCCTGCGCGAAGCCCGCCACGAAGCGGGCCTGCGAGGGACGGATCGCGAAGAACGAGAAGTCCCCGAATTCCGGTGAGCGGCGCCGCCTCGGGAAAGCGCGCGAGGTAGGCCTCGCGGCAGTCGCGCTCGCCGTCCGACCCCTTCTCCGCTTCGCGGGCCTCGCCCTGCACCGACACCCGGGCCAGGGCCTGCGCGGCCACGCCCTCGCCTTCCGGCTGCATCACGAGGAGGGAGACGCGCGCGTCCGCCAGCATGTCCTTCGTGTGCCCGGCGAGCCGGCTCACGTGGACGACGAACGCGGCTCCGTCGGGCAGCACGGCATAGGGCACCATCGAGACGAAGGGCGCGCCCTCGTGGAGCGTCCCCAGCGCCGCCGTGCTGCGGCGGCGCAGGAGGTCGACGAGCCTGGCGGCGTGCTCCGGGCTCAAGGCGCTCCGCCGGCGGGCGCCACCAACGCCCCCTCGATGTTGTGGCGCTTCAGCGCCTCGGCGACGAATCCCGAGGCCTTCATCTCCTCCACGAAGTCCGTGAGGTACTTCGCCCCCGCCTCCTTGCCGCGCGTCATGCCCATGGCCTGGTTGATCACCATGAACCGCCCGGGAAGCAGGCGCATGCCCGGGACGCGCAACATGTCCGCCTCGAACTGCTGCTTCACGTCGGCCGCCACGTCGACCTTGTTGGCGACGAAGTAGTCCATGACCGCGGGCGAGGTGGGCGCGCGCTCGATCTTCGCCTTCTTCAGGTTGCGCGCTGAGGTACAGGTCGTAGGCGCTCTTGTTGCCCACCACCACGCGGATGCCCTCGCGGTCCACCTCCTCGTTGGCTGCGGATGGGCGAGTCGTTGCGCACGAGGTAGACCCCCTCGATCTGCACGTAGGGCCCGGTGAACGCGGTCGTCGCGGCGCGCGCCGGGTCGATGGCGAAGAAGCCCACGTCGACGCGCCCGGAAGCGAGCACCTCCACGGATTGCCCGGCCGAGGTCACCGTGACCAGCTCGGCCTCCACGCCCAGGCGCCTCGCCAGTTCCCGCGCCATGTCCACGGAAACCCCCGAGGCCTCTCCGGTGACGGGGTCCTTCTTCGCGAGCGTCGCGTTGCCGAAGTTGATGACCGCGCGCAGCTTCCCGGTCGGCGCGAGGTCGGACACGGCGGCCGGCGGCGCCATGGGCGCGCTGGCGCAGGCGCCGAGGATGATGGGGGCGAAGAGGGCGAGGACGTTGCGGATCATGGCTTTCCTTCCTGGAGGGAAATGCGGGCGAGCGGTGCGTGGAAACGAAAGACTACTCGACCGGCGGATGCAGGTCGAGCAGGCGCCGCGGCGCGACGTTGCGCCAGGCCGCGTCCGCCGAGCGCGCGAAGCTGCGCGGCGTTCACGCGCGCGAGGTCCACGTGGGTGAACCCCTGGCCGCCCCAGGCGCCGATGGAGAACGCCTCGGGATCCATCTGCACGAGCGCGTGCTGGTCGGCCTGCGCGAGCTTCACCACGGCGCGCTTGCGCGCGGGCTGCAGCGTCATGAAGATCTTCCCGCCGACGCGGAAATCCGGGTGGCCCATGTGCTCGCCTTCCACCGAATCGGGACAGGCGAGGGCGATCTTCCGGGCGGAGGCGATGGTCACCATGGCGGGCTCCTGTCGCGTTGGGTCACGCGTAGTTCGACACTTCGACCAGGTTCAGGTCCGGATCGCGGAAATAGACCGAGCGCAGCGGTCCCGTGGCTCCCGTCTTGTCCACCGGCCCCTCGATGATCTCCACGCCGCACGCGGCGAGGTGGGCGATGACGTCGGCCAGCGGGACGGTCGTGATCAGGCAGAAGTCGCCCGAGCCGGGCGTGGCCCGGTGGGCCTTCGGCTCGAACTCCCGGCCGGCCAGGTGCAGGTTGATCTTCTGGATCCCGAAGGCGAGGCCCCTGCGCCCGCCGGCGAAGGTGACCGCCTCCATCCCGAGCACCCGGGAATAGAACGCGCAGGTCGCGTCGAGGTCGCGGACGGTGAGGACGAAGTGATCGATGCGGTCGATCTTCATGGCGGCCCTTTGGGGCGAGGCGCCCCGCGCGGCGGGGAATGGCGGCACGAACGGCGGACTATAATTGCATTTCCGCCGACCGCCTCATACCCCCCCGACATGGAAGAGCTGGATTTCACCAAGCCGCAGCCCGCGGTGCCGCCCCCGCCTGCTCCTGCCGCCCCGCACAAGGCCGCCGCCAGCCCCTTCTACGACCGCGCCGTCGCCGCGAGGATCTTCGAGGCCTCGGGCCGCGCCGAGCGCTTCGCGGCCGGCTCGACGCTCTTCACCGAGGACCAGAAGGCCTCCTCGGGCGGGCTCTTCTCGCGCGGCTCGGCCGCCCGCATGTACTACCTCGCGCAGGGACAGGTCGCGCTGAGCGTCGGCGGCCGCGCGCTCGATACGCTCTCGGCCGGCGAAGTGGTCGGCGAGATGGCCGTGATCACGGACCAGCCGCGAAGCGCGACCGCCATCGCCAAGACCGACTGCGCCGCGTATTCCATGAGCGCCGAGGAGCTCAAGGGGGCGCTGGCACGCATGCCGGAATTCGCGGTCATGCTGATGAGCGTGATCTTCGACCGGCTGCGCTTCGTCACCGCCCGCCTGGCGGCGCGCCGCATCCCCCTCGCCGCGACGCCGGGCGAGCCCCCCGTCTTCGACGCCGACCTGCTCGGGAAGCTGGAGGCGACCCTGCCCCGCTCCGCCACCGCGCGCTACTGGCCCGACGCGGTCATCATGCGCGAAGGGCCAGACGGGCGCCTACATGTACGTGGTGAAGGAGGGCTCCGTCGCCATCGCGGTGCGCGACCAGGTCGTCGCCACCGTCGGCCCCGGCGGCACCTTCGGCGAGATGGCGCTGGTGGACCAGTCCGCGCGTTCCGCCACCGCGATCGCCCGCACCGAATGCGAGCTTCTTTCGATCGATCGCGCCGCCCTCATGGAGGCGATCAAGGCCCAGCCCGTCTTCGCGTTCGCGATGCTGCGCGCCTACTCCGACCGCCTGCGGCACATGAACGGCCAGGTGGCCTGAAGCGCGTCACTTCGACTTCTTGGCCTTGTAGCCCGGCGCGTATTCCTCGGACTTCACGAAGTAGACGGGGACGCCGCACGCGTTGTACTTCTTGCAGTGCTTGCTCCAGTGCTTCGCGTGGCCCGGCGGCACGTGCAGGTAGACCGGAGCGGGCTGCGGGCCCGGGGGACGCGCGATGATGACGGGCTTCGCATGGAGCACCGGCGGCGGCGGCGCGGTCCCGATATCCACGCGGCCGTAGACGCCCGGAGCGACTTCGCCGGAAAGGATGACGCGAAGGTCCACGTCCGCCGCGGCCGCGATGGCCGGGGAAAGCCCCAGCAGCGCGAGTGAGAGGGTGGCGAGCGGCTTGCGCATGAATGTCTCCATTGTTGGCTTCCGATCGAGGGTCACTTCCGGGCGCCGGACCGAAGCTCCTTGCGAACCACGAGCTTCAGGCCCGACCACACTTCGTCCACCGCGCAGACCTTCACGTCCACGAAGCCCAGCGGCAGGGCCAGCTCGCGGATCGCGTCCTCGGTCACGTCGGTAGGCACTTTCGACACCTTTTTCGGCCAGATCCGATCGCGCCAGCACGCATCCGACCGAGCGCCAGCTTCTTCGCGAGCGGCGTGCCCGAGTATCCCGCCGGACGGGCCCCCGTCACGTGTTCGGGGCGCTCCGCGCGCCGCCTCGCAGGCGCTGCCACGGCCAGTGCCCGCTCACCTCGAGCTCGAGCGTGAAGCTCAGGAGCGTGCGGATGGCGACGATGGCCGCGAGGACGCCCAGGTTCTGGAACGTGGGCTTGATCGCCACGGTGCCGATGATGTCGGCGATCACGAGCAACTCCAGGCCGAGGAGGATGGCGCGGCCCAGGTCGGCGCGCAGCCCGTGGTAGGCATCGTGGAAGTCGGTGCCACGCCTGAGCCGCCACCCGAAGGCCAGGGCGGCCAGCAATGCGCCGAAGAGGAGAACCGCGACGCCCGCGACCTCGACGATGCGGGCCGAGTCGGTGATGAGGTTTTCGAATTCCATGGAAGACGTCCCTGGCAGCTTCCGCGCCGCCACGCCCGGCCCTCTACGGCGCCTCCGGGCGGTCGCGAGCCACGATTTGAAGGTACTCCGCCAGCGAGCCCGTTCGCCAGCGGCTTGGTCATGACCCGCACGGTATTGATCCGCTGCCCGATCTCGATGCCCTCGCGCTGGCGGACCTCCACGTAACCGGCGCTCCTCCAGAATCGCTCGGCGCGGTCATTGCCCACCACGACGTTGAGCCGCAGCCAACGCGCGCCGTTGCGCCTGATCCAGTCCTCGAGGCCCGCGTACAGGACCTTCGCCGCCCCGGTGCCATGAAGCGAGGTGGCGACGATGAAGAGCCCGATGTGCCAGACCCCGTCGGCCAGCAGGTTCGACACCACGTCCGCCATCCCGATCGTGTCGCCCGCATCGTCGACGAAGCGGATGAGCCAGACCCGGTCGTAGGGCCAGCCCGCGGGCGGGCGGTCCTCGAACTCCTCCCGCGCGGTGTCGGCGCCCGGTCCCTCGCCACCGACGATGTGGAAGTACTCGGGATTCGCCTCGAAGAAGCGCTGGAGTTCGGGAACGTCGTCCTCGCCGACCTCCACCGCGCGAAACGTCGGGCCGGAAAAGAGTGCCGTATCCATGGTGTCTTCTTCCCGTTCGCCGCTAGGCCGGCAACGAGAACTGCATGATGCAGAACTCGGGCGTGACCTGCTCGTGCAGCTCGGCGCCCAGCCGCGTGTAGAAGCCGGGCCCGTCGGTGCCGAAATAGACGGTGCGGAAGCCGAGCCTCGCGGCCTCCGCGAGAAGCGCCTCGACGAGCCGCGTTCCGATGCCCTGTCCGCGATGCGGCTGCGCCACCACCATCGCCGCGAGCCACGGATGCAGGTGCGTTCGCTTGCGGTCGTCGTTGTCGATCAGGTTCACCGTGCCGGCGAGCTCGCCGTCGACGAGCGCGATGAGCGAGATCGGGATGCGCGACGGATCCCGCGTGTTCTCGAGATGCGCCACGAGGTCCGCGACGCTCATGCCGTCCCGGTCCTTCCAGAATTCCTCGTAGATCAGGCGCGCGACGGCCTCGGTGAGGTGCGCGTGCCGGAAGAGGTGGTCGATCCGGGCGGCCACCGGGTCAATCCACGGGCAGGCCGCACGCGGTGATGAAGCGGCGGCCGATCGCGTTCACGGCGAAGTACACGGGAATGCCCACCGCGAGGACCACGATGGCGACGGTGACGGGCGACACGAGCGACCAGAGCGAGGCGCTCGCCCCCGCCGCCAGCTCGCAGACCCAGGCCGTGTCGCTCACCCGCCCGCCGCGATCCAGGCACGAATCCCCCGCCAGGAACACGCACGCCGCGAGGCCGGCGAAGAGCCCGGCCAGCACCGCCACCGACCGATTGCAGCCGCAGGGGGTCAAGTGCCTGTCGCCTTGAAGTGCGGGTTCTCGATGATGCCGAAGCGGTTGCCGAAGGGATCCTTCACCGCGGCGACCTTGATGCCTTCGCCGACTTCGGTGACGGGCTCCAGCGACTCGGCACCCAGGGACACGAGCCGCCGGAAGGCTTCGTCCGCGTTCGCCACGCCCCAGAGCGGCTGCGGGCCGGCCACACCCGGCGTCCCGTCGGGGACGAGGCCCAGCTCGAACCCGCCGACGGAAAACCCGACGTAGAAGGGCTGGTCGAAATAGGGTTGCGCACCCACGACCTGCGCGTACCAGGCTTTCGCTTTCGCGAGATCCCCGACGGGGTAGATGGCGGTTCTCAGGCCGAGAAGCATGGTGTTCTCCCGTGTCGAACTACGCGATTTCCCTATTCTCCCAGCCCGCGCGCTGGAGCACCACGCGATAGCCGTCGGGATCCTCGAAGCTGCGGCCCTGCCGGTCCCAGTAGGGGTTGAAGGACGCCACCGCCTTGAAGCCGGCGGCGAGCATCCGCTCGCAGGCGCGCGCCCATTCGCCCGGATCGGGAACGTAGAACACGGCGAGGTCCTCCGCCGAGGGCGCCGGGCTCACGGGGTGCGCTCCGCAGCCGCGTGAACTCGAAGTGGTAGTCCATGCCGGCCCGGCCCAGCATCACGCCGTCGAATCCCTCGTGGTCCTGGAAGCGTCCCAGCTCGAGCAGGCCGAGGCCTTCGCGATACAGGGACACCGACCGCTCGAGGTCGGCCACCGGGCGCGCAACCCGAAGGTGATGCCCCGCCGGGGACGAAGCATTCGCCACGCGCTCGTAGTGCAGCACCGTCGGAAAGGGGTCGTAGAAGTGGTGCAGCAGGCGCTTCCACTCCTGGTACTGCGGGGACTTGCGGAACCCCTCCTCATGGGCCGCGACACTGTCCCACCGTACCAGGAGAAGGTAGTGGCCCTCGCGCTCCAGGCAGCGCTGGAGCTCGTGGGACCGGTATCCCGGCATGGACGCGATGATCGCCTGCGCCACCCGGAATGCAGCCTCGAAGGCGGGCGCCTCGCCGGGCTTCACCTGCAAGTGGGCGGATTCGAGGATCATCGCGACTGCCTTCGTCGCCCGCTATGGCGCGTAGGCCCACGTGCGGCGGATGAGCCCGTCGGCCACTTCGAAGACGACGGCCATCTCGAAGGGCTCGTCGCGCACGCCCGAGATGCGCTCGTGGTCGATGACGATCCGGCCCATGACCACGCGATTGAGGATCTCGGCGTGCAGGCCGGGGCGGTTGAACCGCTCCGTCGCGTAGAACTTCGCGAACGCCGCCTTGCCGACGAGCGCAGGCTCGGCCTGCGGAGGCCGGAACGCCTCGACGTCGTCGCTGAAGTTCGCCAGGAAGGCCTCGAGATCGCGCGCGTTGTAGGCCTCGAGCTGCCGCTGGACCAGGGTCTCCGCGATCGTCGCGCCGCCCGCCTTCGATGTCATGGCCGCTATCCGGTGGACCGCTTTCGCGGAAGCATGTGCCGGGCGTCGCGAAGCTCGCGCGAGTAGCACGCGATTTTCGTGCTGCTCCCCCTGGAGGACGTACATCGTCGAGCCGAGTTCCCGGTAGCCGCGGCGCGCGTAGAAGGCCAGGGCCCTCGCGTTGCCGATCCAGGCGGTGAGCCAAAGCCTCGCCGCGCCCTGCTTCGCCGCGAGCGATCTCCGCGTGCCGGAGCAGCGCCGTCCCGACCCCCCGGCCCGTGAACCCCTCCTGGACGTACAGGCGCTTGAGCTCCACCGCGCCTTCCGCGGCCACGAGGACCTGCGCCGGCCCGCGGGCGAGCTCGGCGAACGCGACCAGGTGCCCGGCCTGCTCCGCGACGACGAAGGTCTCCGCGGATCCGCCAGCAGCGCCGAAACCGCCTCGGTGGACAGGTCCTCCCGAACTTCCCGCGCAAGCGCCGGCCGGATGCCGTCGGTCGCGTAGGTGTCGAGGAAGACCTGGGTGGCGAGCACGCCGATGCAAAGCGCGTCCGAGGGCGCGGCAACCCGCAATCCCGCGTCGATGGCGGCCTGACCGGCCATTCGCGCGGGATCGCCCAACCGCTACTTCGCGAGGCGAGGCGCGCTCTGCAGCACTTCCGCCACCGCGTGCTTCCAGAACTTCGCCTGGCCCGTCGTGCCGTGGCCGCCCGTCATGTCGCTCGCCGGGATGAGGAAGACCCGCCCGTTCTTCACCCGCTTGATCTCGCGGTCGAGCACGCCGAGCTCGGGCGGATTGCGCTCGTCGTCGGCCGAGTTGATGGCGAGCAGCGTCGCCTGGATGCGCTCCAGGCCCGGCGAGGGGTTGTAGTCGCGCGAGGAATCCCACTGGAACAGGAGGTCGTTGGCGTCCCCGCTGAATTTCGCGTTCAGGCGCTGGTCGAGGAGCTGGTCCGCCTTCTCGCGCGTGGGCGCCACGCGGAAGAGCGCCTGGTTGCCGCCGTTGGTGGCGGTCTGGTAGTAGACCGTGGCGAACTGCGCGCTGCGCGGCTGCTTCGTGTAGTTGCCGTTCATCCACTCCGGGTCGTTGCGGATCGAGTCGATGATGCAGCCGGCGCATCATCCAGTTGCGGCCGGACATCTGCGTGGGGAGCGAGGCCATCGGCACGGCGATGTCCATGGCGTCGGGATACTTCTGCGCCCAGATCCACGTCTGCATGCCGCCCATGGAATTGCCGATCACCAGGCGCAGGTGCTTCACGCCCAGGTGCTCCTTCACCAGCCGGTACTGGGCGTCGACCATGTCGTCGTAGTTGTACTTCGGGAAGCCCGCGCGCAGGCCGTCGGAGGGCTTGGTGGATTTTCCGGTGCCGATGGCGTCGGGCAGGATGATGAAGTAGCGGCTGGCATCCAGCGGCTGCCCCGGCCCGAAGAGCTCGCCGCCGAACGCGGGGGTCAGCATGTTCGCGCCCGACCCGCCGGTGCCGTGCAGCACCAGCACGGGCTCGCCCGAGGGCTCGCCCACGGTCCGGTAGTGCAGGCGCAGCTCCGGCAGCGTCTCGCCCGTGTGGAAGCGGAAGTCCCGCACCACCCAGCGTGCCCTCCTTCGGCGCCGGGAAGTCGGCGGCCAGGGCCGGCGCGGCCAGCAGCACGGCCGCCAGGCCCAGGATCGCGCGCGAAAGGAATCTATCGAGCTTCATCGGTGCATCCTCCGTTCATGATTTGCCGGCCTTGCCGGCCCGGGCATTGTCGGTGACTTTCCTGAAGAACCGGTAGATCCCGTCCTCGCCCATGTTGCGTGCGTCGGCCAGCTCGCCGCCGCGCGTGGCGTAGAGGACCTCGCTGGCCGGCGACAGGACCACGACGGCCGGGATGCCCTTCTTGAGCGGCACCGCGTACGCCTCGGCGACGTCCACGTTCCGGTCGAACTTGCCGACGTCCACCTTCACCACCTTGAAGTCCCGCGCGAAGAGCGGCGCGCTCTTGCCGGTGCGCATGGCGATGTCGAGCGCCTTGCAGTCGCCGCACCAGTTGGCGCCGAAGACGACCACGACGGGCGTTCCCGTCGCCGCCGACTGCGCGAGCGCGTCGCGGATCTGGCGCTTTCGCGTCGGCGGCTTCGTCGTACGGCCCATCCGCGGCAACGGCCGCCGCGGCGACGGCCAGGGAAAGGCAGGCGATGGCAAGTCTCATGGGCGACGCCTTTTCGGGGAGGGGACGGACGAGCGCGCCAGTGTATCGCAGCGGGGCGCCGCGCGACGTCACGCCGGCGCGGGGATCACCCTGAACGTGGCGTCGAAGATCTCCCGCTCTTCCGCGTCCGCCAGCGCCGCGCCGAGCCCTTCGGCCAGGGCGTGGTGCTTCGCGTGCAGCTCCCGGTCGCCCGCCGCGCAGGCCGCGTTGGCGAGGACCGCGTGCGCGAACGCCACCTCCCACGCCGGGCTCTCGTGCGACATGACGTAGGCGAAGGCCAGCCCGGCATGCCTCATCGCGCTCGGGCCCTGGCCGAGGAGGGCGTGGACGTGGGCGAGCAGCATCGTGGCGCGCGCCTTGTGAAGCTCGGTTCCCACCTGGCCCCAGTGCAGCATCGCCGCGTGCGCGCAATGGAGCATCTCGTCATCCTCGCCGGGCGTGCGCCGCTCCGCCTCCGACAGCCGCCACGCGCGGTTGTTGCATTCGATCGCGAACCGGCGGGTCCAGCGGGCGATTTCCTCCGGGGCTGCGGCATCGTGCATCCTGCGCTCTCCTTGCTCATGGCCAGCGGCGAATGCCGGGTATCGCGTTCTACCAGCTTCCGTCCCGGCGCGGAAGCGTTGGCGATCGGCTAGCTCGCGCCGGATCCGCGAACGGCCCAGGCTCGCGCGATCATCGCGATCGATCCGTCGGGCTGGGCCGGGATGCGCCCCCGCAAGCGATCCCGCAGCCGTGCGCGCTCCCCCTCGGCGAGCGACATGGCATAGGCCGGCGCGGGCCCCTGGCCCCCCAGGAACGGCTGCCAGTAGTCCTCGAAGCTCGCGAAGGGCGTGGGCACGTCGATCGCCGTCGTCTCGACGCCGCGAAGTCCCGCGCCCTCGAAAATCGCCTCGAGCGCTTCCGGCCGGCACGACGGAAAGCGCGTCCCCTCGTCGAGCTTCGCCGCACTCGCGTCGAGCTCGGCCGCCGCGTCCCAGAAGTGCCGCATGAGGTCCATCCTCCCGCCGTAATCCCAGACGTAGGCCGCGACCGTCCCGGCACGGCCCGCGACCCTCGCCATCTCGGCGATGGCGGCGCCCTGGTCGGGGACGAAATTCAGGACGAGGCCCGAGACGACGACGTCGGCCGACGCGTCATCCAGCGGGATCGCGGTCGCATTGCCCGGGACGAGCGCTGCCCGGCCGCCGAGGTTTTCGCGGGCCGTCGCGAGAAATCCCTCCGAGGGCTCCACGCCCGCGACGGAGGATGGCGAGCCGTGATCCAGGATCGCCGCGCACAGCGCCCCGGTGCCGCAGCCCACGTCCACCCACCGCCGGCCGGCCGGGACCGCGAGCCACGCGAGAAACCGGGGGGCCACCTGGCGGCTCCATCGCCCCACGTAGCGCTCGTAGGGATTGCCCCGCTCCCAGGTGTCGGAAACGCGCTTCGGATCCATGGTTCGATCCTCCCTCGGGATGCCTATGCGTAGGCGAGTGCGCCGACGATGACCGCGGCATCCAGCCCCATCCACCCCACGCAGGGCAGGTAGATGTTCTTGTCGCGCTTCTGGAGCCCGTACCAGAACCAGAGGACGGCCGACACGAGATAGGCGCTCCACGAGACGACCGACACGCCCGCGGCCTCGTGGCCCACCCAGATGGTCAGGACCTGCGGGATCGTCATCAGCATCGTGAAGATGGACATGCCCCCCAGAAGGCGGCTCATGACCGTGCCGGCGGGTGCGTCGTGGCCAGCGGGTGTCGCGGGTTGCGGTGCCATGCTCGCCTCCTAGTCGATGCGCTTCTCCATGAAGACGCTCAGCGGATCGGGCCGGTAGCTTCCGAAGGGCCCGCGCCGCGCGTAGCCGAGGAACTACGCCGCCCGCTCGCGCTTGCGAAGCTCGCGCTCGCTTCGCAACTCGGCGAGCACGTGGACCGGGTCGATGTCCCGGATCGCGTCGATATCGCCGACCCGCTCCGCGTTGACCCGGTAGGTCGAGCCGGCCTTCGTGCGCGCGAGGATCCTCGCGTCCACCAGGCATCGCCGCAGCGTCACGTGGTCGATGCCGAAGGGCTCGGAAATCGTCGCGAGCCAGGCCTTGAGCCGCTCGTTCACGTCGCTTTCGAGGTAGGTGTCGCCCGCGCCGAATCGCGAGGCGGCCAGGACCAGCAGGATCTCCTGGTCGGCCGGGCGCTTCGGCAGGGCGGTGAGGAGGCCGTTGGCGAGCATGCGCCTCAGGGCACGCAGGGCGGTATCGCGGGGATCGGTCATGGGGGTCCTCCTGTAGCGGGCGCCGTTACGGGTCCGCCTGCGGCGCAGGCATGGCCCTGCGGGCGGCAAGGGCAATCGGGGTGCCGAAAAGGATGATATGAGACAACAAGTCCATCGCCGCGGCCAGTCCCGTGAAGGAGAGCTGGTGCGGGAACGCGGAGAGGGGAAGGACCACGCCCCGCATGAAGAAGAACACGCCGATGCCGAACGCCGCGCCGGCGAGGAGCGCATGCCCGTTGAGCCACGGGATGCGCCGGCTGGCGACGAGATAGGCGCCGGCGAACGCGAACGACATCAGGAAATGCAGCCCCAGGCCCAGCGCCGCCGTGGGCAGGCCGCCCGAATAGGACGCCCGCCCGAGCAGGCCGCTCGCCACGCTTTGCAGCAGGCGCCCGGGGGCCACGCCGTTGGCGAACGCGAAGGTGATCGCGAAAAGGATGTCGAGCGCGCCCGCGATGGAGCCGCCGACGAGAAGCGCCCGCGCCGCTGTCCACTGCCGCATCGCATCCCCCCGGGGCGATCAGCCGCCTGCCGGCCGCACGGTGTAGTCGTACCGGATGAAGCCGTTGTGCCGGGCCACCTTGTCGTACAGGGCCCGGGCGACCGCATTGTGCTCCTGCGTGAGCCAGTAGTAACGGGCGGCCCCGCGATCGCGCGCCTGTTGCGCGACCGCCTCGATGAGCGCGCGCGCGACTCCCTGCCCCCGCGCCCGGGGTGCCGTGAAGAGGTCCTGCAGGTAGCACACCGATCCGGCCCAGGCGCTCGCGTGGAACAGGAAGTGCGCGATGCCCACGAGCTCGCCCTCGTGCTTCGCGCCGAGGCCGTGGACATCCGACCCCGCCATCAGGCGCTGCCACGCGGCCTCGTATTCCGCCTCCGTGGTGGGCGTCTCGTAGAAAGCCTTGTACCCGCGCGCCAGCGCCTGCCACGGCTCGCGGTCGATCGGCAGCAGCGGAGCGACGATGAGGGGCGCGTCGGCGGTCATTTCGACGGGTCGACCACCATCTTGTCGAGGAGGCCCAGCCACAGCTTCAGTTCCGCGAGGTACTCGTCCGGGGAGATCGGCGTTCCCTTCTCGGCGAGGACGGCGACCGAGATGTGCCAGTACAGGGAGGCGGACCGGGCCTCGAGGTTGCAGGTGCCGGAATTGAGCACCGTCGCATGCCGGTCGCAGAGCGCGCCCTTCACCGGGGTGAATCCTGGTGGCAGCAGGCCCTTCGCTTCCGGCAGCAGGAACCGCCAGTCCGTCTCGACCTCGTCGAACGTCGAAGTCCTCGGCGGACCCTTCCGGAAATTGACGGTGAGGCGCGAGCCGCCGAGGGCATCGGGCGCCGACCCGTCCTTATTGCGCGGCCCGTAGCCCGCGTAGAGATCGCCGGCCGCGTCGCGCGTGAAGGCGAGGCTGCCCTCGTCCTCGCAGATCATCGGCCGGCTTTCCAGGTCGCAGCGCAGCAGGTAGGGCGTGTCGGCCAATTCCTTGCTGATGCACACGAACGTGATCCTCGCGTTCACGAACGTCGCCCGCGCATGCGCCGGCCGGTTCACCGGGCACCGGATGGCCTGGAGCTCCGGCGCCAGGGGCGGCTGGCGGCTGCAGGCGCCCAGGCCCGCGGCAAGAACCATCCAGAGCACGTGATGTGCAAGTCGCGTGCTCACAGTCGCACCCCTTTCTCCGAAGCCTCGATCAGCTTCGCCAGTCGCGATTGCCGAGTCTCCGGCCGCTTTGCGCTGACGATGCGATGGATCATCTGGTGCCTGTAGCCGGGCGGCTGCGACTCGAAGAACTTCCAGGCCTTCCTGCACTTGCGGAACATCGCTTCGTCCTCGCGGCTCAATTGCGCGCTTTCCCGCTGCTCGTAGGAATAGATCCCCGACTTCTCTTCCCGCCGGCGGGAGAACGCCTCCCGTCCCGCTTCCGTCATTCGCCCCTGCGCCTCGAGCCTTTGCGCCTTGTCGATGTTGATCGCGCTCCACGTCGAGCCGGGCTTGCGCGGCGTGAAGCGGATCTTGTACGAAGCCTCGTCGATGCGCGTCCGGACGCCATCGATCCAGCCATGGCACAGCGCCTCGTCGACGGATTCCGGCCAGGTCATGCTCGGCCGGCCCGTTCCCAGCTTGTAGAACCCGACGACGAGCTCGCGCTCCGTGCCCGCATGCTTCGCGAGCCACGAGCGGAAGTCACCGGCTGTCCTGAAGAACCTGGGCATCGAGGCAAGCATTCTTGTCGCGTTTCCACTCTGCGGCAAGACACCCGTAGACATGGGTATCGTACGGGACTCCCTTGGCCACCCAGCGCTCGCGCAAGGTTCCCTCCAGCGTGAACCCGATGCCCTGCAGGAGTCGATTGGACGCCACGTTGGCGGGGTTCACCTCCGCCTCGATGCGGCGAATCGACATGGCCGAGAAGACATGGGTACAGATCGCCTCGAGGGCCTCTCGCATCAGGCCTTGCCGCCAATATTGCCGGCCGAGCACGTAGCCCACCTCCAGGCGCGAGCTGCGTTCGTCGAACTTGAAGAGCAGGAGCGTGCCGATGACTCTCGCATCGGCATTGCGGACCACCACCAGTTGCTGGCCGGACCCCGTCCCGGCCAGCGCTTCCATGCGCCGCAGCCAGGCGATGCCATCGTCGATCGACTGCCACGCGTCATAGGGAAGAAAGCGCGTCACCTCCGGATCGCCGTTGATCGCCAGCAAGTCCGGGAGGTCGGCCTCGGCGACAGGCCTCAGTGTCAGGCGCCGGGAAGACACCGCCGCGAGAGGGGTCAATGGCATGGTCCGGGACTCAGGCTCGCTCAAGAAACCGCGCAATCGGTTCGTTGACGAGGTCGGGATGGGTAACGGGACCCATGTGACCGAGCCCGTCGAACTCCAGCACCTCGACACGTGGCAGGGCCTTCGTCAGCAGGCGCGCCACGCCGTGGGCCGACGCCGTCGAGGCCTTGCCCACCATGTAGAGCACAGGCATATCCAGAGACCGGAATGCAGCCAAAGGCGTCGGTTCGTTGAACAGCGCGTGCGCCCACCGGCGCACGTTCACGACCGACGCGACAATCGGGGACTTGCGCGCTTCCGGGGTCCGCTGCCAGCTTCCGGCTTCCATCCAGTAGTCGATGAAATGTTCCGCGGCGGCATCCGGGTTTCCCTGGTCGAGGGCGGCGGCGGCGTCCGCAACGGCGTTGCGAATTCCGTCGGCCTCGTTCGGCGGGCGCTTCTCCGCGTCGAGAAGCGCGAACAGCGTCGGCTCGAAAAGTGCCATCGCGCGCACGCGGCCGGGATTGGCCATCGCCGCGATCAGCGCGACCGCGGCGCCGTAGGAATGCCCCACCAGGGCCAGCGGCGAACCGGCTTTCGCCAGGACCGGCTCCATGAGCGCGGCTTCATCGCCAAGACGGATGACCCGGTCCGAAGGCCACTCAGGACTCTTCCCGGAACCATGGAGGTCGGGCGCGAGGACGCGGAATCGCGGCGACAGGCGGTCCATGAGCCCTCGCCATTGCCCCGAGTTGCTGGCGTTCGCGTGCACGCACACGACCCCGGGGCCGGTGCCCGATTCGCGAAAGAAGGGTTCAGCCCGGCCCACGCTTGAAGGGAGGCGGAATGCGCTTGCCGCGATTGACCTTCAACAGCTCCGTGAGCTCGGCGACGGTGGCCAGGCCGCCGCCCTCGATCTTCCTGACCTGGTCGAGACGCTCCTGGAGCCACAGGCCCGACATCGCGCGTTGCAGGCTGTAGGTGTCGGACACCACGACGGCGCCTCCCGGCTGGGCCTGGCGTTCGAACCGCGCCTCGAGCGGCGATCCATCGTCGGCGTAGAACCGCCAGGCCGCGGCCTTGACCTCACTCCCCTTGCAGCGCACCGCAGCCTCCGCGGCGGACGGAAAGGCCAGCAGCACACCGTTGTCCTTAGCCAGCGCGAATAGCATCGTCTTCCTCGGCGGCACCCGGGCCGCGGCTCGCCGGCATCCATGCGGGAACGACTCATTGGCCCGGCGGCGGTTCCCAGAGCTCGACCTTGTTGCCTTCCGGATCGATGACCCAGCCGAACTTGCCGTATTCCGAATCCTCGGTCTTGTCGATCACGTTGCAGCCCTCGGCGCGCAGCTCGCGAACGAGCGCGTGGAGGTCCGCGACGCGGTAATTCACCATGAACGAGGACGTGCTCGGGGCGAAATAGTCGCCGCCCGCGTCCGAGACCGTCCAGATCGTGGTGCCCGCCGTCGGCTTCCCGTCGTCGTCGGCCCAGCGGAATGCCGCGCCGCCCCACTCCTGGACGTCGATGCCCAGGTGCTTCTGGTACCAGCTGCGCAATGCGACGGGGTCCTTCGCCTTGAAGAAGATCCCGCCGATGCCGGTGACTCTCTTCATGTGTTGCCTCCTGGGCGTGACAGAGAGCACCTCCTTGTACATCAGGTACTTCGTGATGCCCTCCGGATATCCGCCGATCTCGGCGATGGATGCGTACCCGCGCTTCAGGTAGAAGCCCGGCGCCTGGAAGCTCAGCGTCGTGAGGTAGTACACGTCGCAGCCTCGACGGGCGGCGCGCTGCTCGAACTGGCGCAACAGGCGGGAGGCGACGCCTCGCGACCGGTACGCCGGGTCCACCCAGAGCTGGAGCAGTTCGCAGCACCGTCCCCAGGTCCTGCCGACGGCGCCACCGACGACCTGGCCCGCGGCGTCGCTCGCCAGCGTGGCCAGCGGCCTGACATCGGAAAGCGGGGCGGCGGCGTTGTTGTGGCGGTCGAGGCCGAGGTCCACGGCGAGCACGCCGGCCTTCGGCGGGTCATCGAAGTCTGCGAACGAGAGCGCTTCGGTGCTCATCGCGAGCTCCTGGTTCTCGATGGAAGGGTCGGGCCGCACGGGGACCTCCGCGGGCGCTCTACAGATGGCTGAAGAACTCCGGGGCCTGCTGCCACTTGTCGTGGAGCCCGTCGACGTAGGTGATCGGGGCCCGGGACAGCTCCTCGTCGGTCACGTCGGTCAGGCACCCCAGGTTCACGCCGATCATCTTGCCGACGGGCGTCTCGTTTCCGACGCCGAAGGCCCGGACGCCGCAATGCCTGCAGAAGAAGTGCTGGTTCTTCCGGGTGTTGAAGAGGTACTCGGTCAGGTCCGATTCGCCGGCCAGCAGGCGGAACCCGTCCTCACGGGCCACCGCGGGCCAGAAGCGCGTTCGCCGGCAGATCGTGCAGTTGCAGCGATACGTGCCCTGGGTGAGATCGAGGTCGGCCTCGAACCGGACCGCGCCGCAGTGACAGCTGCCATGGTAGGTCTTGAGCATGCGAAAACCCCGTTTGCACCGATGCGTGGATCACGGGCCCTGTTGCGCGGCCGCCGCCTGCGCCGCTACTGCACGAACGTCGGCGTGTAGGTCCACACCCAGTTTTCGGCCCCCTTGATGGAGAAGCTCTTCCCGTCGGCGGAGACGGCGATGGGGCTGTTCGGCATGTTCGCCATGCCCGGCATGGAAAGGATTTCCGGCCCGACCCCCGCCACCCACAGGATCGCGTCTTCCTTGCGGCCGGGAATGGCCCGCATCGAGCAGCTCGCCGGGTAGTTCGAGACGCTCGCCGGCGGATAGGTCCGCGTGCCCTTGATCTGGACCTGGTCGCGGGAGCTCATCGAATGCGACACGGTCTGGAAATGCTCGTAGTCGCCCTTGAGCTGCGGCGGCCCGCAGTTGGTGCCGTCGGACTTGAGGTTGCTGACCTCGGTCTTGCCGTCCTTTATCGTGACCGGCTCGATGATGCTGCGCTTCTTGGCGTCCCAGGTGAACTCGACCGTGATGCGGTCCAGCACCTCCCCCTTGCCCTCGTAATCGCCGAACACGACGGCCGCGCGCGCCTTGTGCACGCCTTCCACGCGGTACTTGACGACCTTGGCCGCAGCCCAGTTCTGCGCCGCGGCCATGTCGATGCCGCCGAGCTGCAGCGTCGCCAGGCCGACGAGGGTGAGGACGATTCGAAGCGGGCTTCTCATGACGGGGCTCCTTGGGACGGCCGTGAGGTGGAGGTCGAACTGCCGATCACTTGACCACGATTTCTCCCGAGGGCGTCTTGACGAAGCCGTCGGACATTGGAACGAAGGCCCGAAGCCCGCCGTCGTCGATCGAAGCCGTCACCCGGATGTTGCCGCCCGGTTCGTCGTCCCACAGCACCTGGACCTCCACCTGCCAGGAACGCTCGCTGTCGCGCGCCACTTCGTCGTTGGTGACGGAGTCGACCCGCGCCACCAGCTCCTTATAGGGCACGGCCCGCAACTTGGCGAGCCATGCGTTGAGTACTTTTCGAGCGGCTACGGTGTCCATTGCGCATGATAGCCCTCAAGCGCCCCGTTCGCCTCCATCGCCGGGCCGGAAACGGCCCTCCACGCCCTTCGCGCCTGCCGGCGAGGTTCAGCGCATGAGCTGCCGGATGGAGCCGCACACGGAAAGCAGCTGCGGGCCTTCCATGCGCCCGATGATCTGGCGGATGACGGACGCCATGACCTGCTGGGCCGCCGCCATGCCGACGCTCGCCGCCTTCACCAGGATGAAGCCCGCCTTGGCGTGCTCGAGGGGCTTCATGAAGTAGAAATCCAGGCCGCTGTTCGTCAGCTCCACGACGACGTCGGCGAGGGCATCGCGGTGCGCGGTGGCATCGTCGGCCTTCTCGAGGCGGCCGAGCACCGACAGCGTCTTCTTGTGCAGCCCCTCGGCGTAATAGAAGCGAAGGAACGGCCGGGACGACGATGCAGGCGGCTTCGCGGCGCGCTTCGGGCGCGGCTTGCCCTTCGGGGACGGTTTGCGCTTCGGGGAGGCCGCCATGGCCGTCAGGACGCGCCGACCCGCTCTTGCGCGAACAGTCGCACCCCGAACCGCCCGGCGGCGGTATCGCGCAGGCGCAGGACCTCCTCGCGCATCGCGGCCGGCGCTTCGTCGAGCGCGAGGTAGGCCGCGCGGTTGCCGGCGGGAAACAGCACCGGCGACGCGAGCGCCGCGAAGGTCAGGTCCGCGGCGGTGAAGCGATCGCCGACCAGGTAGCGGCGGCCGTCGGCCAGGCGCTCGTCGACTTCCCGAAAGATCCCGCGCACGCGCTCGAGCGAGCGCTGCGCGCTTTCCGGCGTGATCCTGAGCCGGGAGCGGATCAGGTTGAGCACCACCGGCATCGTCACCGAAAGGACGCCCGCCTCGAGCCGCGGCACGCCGCGCGACATCGCCTGGCGAAGCAGCCGCGTTTCCGGCAGCAACTGCGCGTAGGCCCAGCGCCGCGAATGCGGGCCGAGCTCATCGTCGAAGCGCGCCTCGAGTGCCTCGACCTCCCCTCGCAGCGCGGGCTCGCGGGGATACAGCAGGTCGCCGCCGCAGGCGGCATCCGCATGCACGACGATGTCGGTGGAATCGACGAAGCGGTCGGTTCCATGCACCAGCACCGGCACGCTGCCGCCGCCGTGGCGGCCCGTTGCGAGCCGGTGAAACAGGGGCACGTGCGGCTCTTCCCGGTAGGGCAGCGCAACCCGGTCGAGCGCCCACCGCGCCTTCTCGGCGTAGTGGCTGTGCGGCATGGTGATGAGGACGGCGGTCATCGTCTCAGCGCTCCCTCCTGGAGTCAGGCACCCGGCGGCCCCTTGAACTCGACGACGTTGCCTTCGGGATCCGTGACGTACAGGGACGGGCCTTCGCCTTCCGCGCCGTACCGCTGCTCCACGGGCCCGGCGGCGTAGCCATGTCCTGCCAGCTGGCTCCGGATGGCCGCTTCGTCGAACGGGTCTACCCGGAGGCAGAAGTGATCCATGTTGCGGCCTTCCGGCCCCGGCGCTGCGCCGCCCGAACGCCCGAGCTTGCCGTCGACCGGCACGAGATCGATCAACGAGCGGCCGGCGCGCAGCTGGACCAGGCCGATGGAGTCCTGGCGACGCTCGATCCGGCAACCCAGCGCCTCGACGTAGAAGCGGAGCATGGCGTCCAGGTCGATCACGCGCAAGACGAGATGGTCGATTTCGCGGATGGGGATCATGTCGGGCTAACGCTCCTGGCTCGGCACCGTCGATCTGCGCGAGCGCCGCGCGGATCGCGCCCGCGTCCTCGGGTCGAACCAGGCGCGCGGCTTCCCGGCCATCGCGCAGAAACACCAGCGTGGGCCACAGCTTCACCTTGAATGAACGCCCCAGGCGACGGCCGCTCGCGTCGGCGATCTTGATATGGCGCACGCGCGGATGATCGGCGATGGCGGAGGCCAGCAGCGGTTGCGCGGCGCGACAGTGTCCGCACGACGGGCTGCCGAACTCCAGCAGGGTCGGCCCTTCGAGCACGTCGATCTCCGCGCGCGCCGGCTCGACCGCCGCATACATTTCGTTCATCGCCATTGAGCCTCCAATGCCATCCCGCTCAGGAACGCATCCACTCTTCCCTGGCCCCATGGACCTCAAGCGGCGACCCCGAAAAGGGCCCCGACTCCAGCGGTCAATGCCATCGCCAATGCCCCCCAGAACGTGACGCGGGCGCAAGACGCAATCACCGGCGCGCCTCCTGCTCGTGCGGCCAGGTATCCCAAGTAGCGCAAGAAAGAAGAGCGAGCTGCCTGCGACGCCCCACATTAGCGCGGTGGCCGGAAGCAGGAGAACCATCACGAGCGGCAGGACCGCACCAACGGCAAACGTACCCGCCGAGGCCAACGCGGCTTGCACCGGCTTTGCGGCCAGCGTGTCGGATATTCCCAGCTCGTCTCGTCCATGGGCGGCAAGCGCGTCATGCTTCGTCAACTGGACGGCGACCCGCGCGGCCAGGGCATCGTCCAGCCCGCGCTTGACGTAGATGGCCGTCAGTTCCGCGAGTTCCGCCTCGGGGTCCGCGGCCAGTTCCTTGCTCTCCCGAGCCAGGTCCGCGCGCTCGGTATCGGCTTGCGAGCTGACCGAGACATATTCGCCGGCCGCCATGGACATGGCGCCGGCGACAAGGCCGGCCACTCCCGCAACCAGGATGCCCTGGGTGTCCGCGCCCGCCGCCGCGACACCCAGGACGAGGCTGGCGGTGGAAACGATGCCGTCGTTCGCGCCGAGAACGGCGGCACGCAGCCAGCCCGTTCGGTGTGTCCTGTGTCTTTCGCTGTGTCTCATGGCGTCCGCCGCATCGTGTCCTCAGGCTTCCCTTCTTCCGGGCTCGCTGACATGGAGGTACTTCGTGTAGAGGTCGCGGGGCGGCGCTATCGAGACCGACTTGAGCACCTGGCCGACGTTGCCGCGATGATAGCCGCCGTGGGTGATGACATGGAGGAGGATTTCCTCCCTCGACATGCGACCCGCGTCACCGTCCGTGAACGTGAACGCCAGGGACTCCGACAGGGCCGGCCCGGCGAGCCCGGACACATAGTCCACATACCACGCGTCGGTTGCTTCCACGTCGCCGCGCAACTGGCCAAGCGATGGCGTGTCCTTCGTGTTGGTCGCGTCGAAGGGTCTCGGCTCGCCGCTGAGGTGCGCGCGGAAGATCCTGTCGACGACGTAGATGTGGTTCAACGTCCGGATGCAGCCGTGCAGTTGATCCGCTTGACTGGAGGGCAGCGTGCCCAGGAGCGCGAACAGCTCCGCGTTGGCCCAGGCCTTGTAGGCAAACAGCGATTTCAAGGTGTCGATGGACATGGCGCTTCCGAAAGTGATGAGAGGCCTGACGGCCTGGTTGAGCGGTCGAACGCGTGTTCAGCCGGCGATGTCGCCCGGAACCAGCGAATATAGTGCCGCATCACGGGGCTGCCCTCGATAGACGACGCGGTTTCTCGCGATGCCCTCGAATCGGCACCCCACCTTTTCGGCGACGCGGCGGCTGGCGACATTGTCGACCTGGGCAACGATTTCGATTCGCGAGAGCTTGAGTTCGCCGAACGCAAAGCCCGCAATCGACAAGACCGCCGCCGATGCGACGCCCCTCCCGACCCGGCTTGTCCGGACCCAGTAGCCGACATTGGCAAAGTTGTGGACCCGGTTGAACTGGTTGATGCCCACGCAGCCGAGCACTTCGCTCGATGTGGCGTCAAGGATGCCGAACTCCCGATCGGATCCTGCCTCCCAGCTTCTTTCGCAGTGTGCGATCCACTCCTCGGCATCACGCACGGAAAAGTCCGGGTGGCACCAGGACATCCATCGCCCGACCGCATCCCTCGACTCGAGGACGGCGGCATAAAGCGCTTCGACGTCGCCGGATGCGAGTGGCCTGACGAGAATCGTGTCGTTGGCGCGCGCTGGATGCATACGATCGATGGTTGACGACCTGGTCGAAGGCGGGCCGCCGACTATTCCTCGAAGCGACTCTTGGCGTCGCGGTCGCGGTCGTATCGTCTCGTGAGCGGAAACGGCGGCAACCAGGACTCGCGACGGATGATCCAGCTTTCGTAGGTTGGCATCAGTTGGTCAGGGGCATCCAGGGATCCCAGGTTCACTTCGATTTCGTCCGCGGTGCGCGCGAAGATTGCCCCATGATGCTTGCGGCAGTCGAGACAATGACAAAGGCCGACCCGGTATGGGCGCCCTTTCGCCACGATCCGGACGTTGCCGCAAAGGCAACCGCCGGTGAGTCGGTTCATGCTGCGTCTCCTCCAGAATCAGGCGGGCGGAATGTCTCCTACGATCACTTCGTGGCCGCACCGACAAGGCACTCACCCGGCACCTCGAACCCACTGGGCGATTCGAAACTGCGCAGCGAGCCTTCTACTTCATTCCACACCGACTCGCGTTCCTCAGGGGACAGGCGAGCCATCATGGCATTGAATGCACCGAAGGCTTCCCGGGCGACCCGCACGTACTCGGCAGCACTGGCCATTCTATGGGGCACCGGGACGGTGCGAATCTCGGGGTCGGCAAATCCGGCCTGACGGAAGACGCCCTCGAGCACCCCGGGACCGCCAAGGCTGAACGGTCCGGGTTGCCCCGGAACAGGGGGCGGGAGTTGCGCGCGCCGGCGGATGATGGAAGCTGGCACGGCACCCCAACTATTTCGATCGGGCGTCGAAAAGACGACGACGGCGGCCCGACCGCCCGCTTTCAGGGCACGGCGCCACTCGCGCAGTGCTGTCACGGGGTGCGGCATGTACATCAGGCCAAGCCGGCACAGCACCGCATCAAAGGAAGCGTCGGGGAGATCCAGCTTCTCGCCGTCCATGACGCGCGTCTCGATCTGCTTGAGTCCCCGTTCACGGGCGACCTGCAGCGCAAGCTCGACGATCCCTTCCGAGATGTCGGTCGCCAGCACGTAACCGCCGGAGCCAACCCGTTCCGCGGCACTGACGGCAGGTTCACCTGCGCCGGCGGCGACGTCCAGGATGCGCTGCCCTGGCTGGATCCGGGCCAGGTCGAGCATCTGGCGGGTGACTTCGCCATACCAGCGATCCAGGGTGGGATTCCAGCGCCGCCATGCGGCGCCGTCCTTGTTCCATTGCTCTCGCTGCGCGCTCTTGTACTTCGCTGCGTCGAATGAGGGTTGCTGTTCGGCCATGCAAGTCCTCCGTTCGGTTAGGCCACTCTTTCAGTCTTTGCCGCTGGCTGGCGACCTGTTCAGGGCGACGGCGGCCCGAATGAGGGCCCTCAGGGCGGGTTCGTCGATCCGGCTGCCCTCCGGGAAGTCGATTGCACGCCTGACCTTGCCCTCGAGACTCGAGTTGAAGAGCTTCGACGGATCCGCAAGCGAGGCGCCTTTCGGGAAGGTGAGCTTCACGACCTTCTTGTAGGTCTCGCCGGTGCAGATGATTCCGTTGCACGACCACACAGGAGTGTTCCATTTCCACTCCTCGACCACTTCAGGATCCGCTCCCCTGATCAAGGTTCTCAGCTCGGAGAGCAGCTTGCCTCTCCAGTCCCGCAACTCCCCGATTCGTGCGTCTATGAGTTCGGAGGGCGACTTGCCTGCATCAGACGCGGGCGTCTTCTTCGGGAACGGCTTCGTGGCAGGTGACTTGGCCTTGTCTGCTGACATTGCTTGCCCTCCAGGCGCGTGGCGAGGCTGCGGCCAGACGCGGCCCACGATGCCTCTCCATTCACTCGTTCCATTCAATGTACGCGATCAGTAATCGATCACAAACGGAGCGGCCAGCAACAGCACGCCCACGATGCATAGCCACAGCACGCTCTCGATGAAGTAGGGATAGATGCACAGGAGGACGCCGGCTATCAGGGGGACAAACTTCGCCTGGCGCTTGCCGTAGACGAAGTAGGCCACGCCGAACACGCCGGCAAGCATTCCAATCAGCAGGCTCGCCCCGGATGGCACGGATTCCTCCTAAAGACCGCGTTGAGCGGCCGGCCACGGCGCCCATGCCGCGGCCTGACGCGGCCCACGATGCTCCACGGTCAGCCCGAACGCGGTGTTGGCCGTCATTGCTTCAGAGGACAGAGCCCCGCCTGCCGAGAAGGGGCTGGCACTTGCCCGGCGGGCTGGTTCGGGCGGGCGTGAACTTGTGGAGATGCGTGCGCCAATCCGGCTCGTTTCGCGTCGTGGCCAACAGCGGCAGGCTTTCCACCAGAACGATGAAGTGGAGGTCCGGAACGCTCCGGAGCTCGAACATGGGCGAACTCTTGGTGAGATCGAGGCTGTTGGAAATCTCCTGCGCGACTTCAAGACCGCCTGGCCCTCCCGGCGACTCCTCCACCCGAATGGCGATCCTCGATCGACCATCGGCACCGCGCGGCTGCGCCAGCGCCACCACGGTGCTTCCGCTAGACAAGGGAATTCGCACCGTGTTCCCCAATATCCCGTCGCCCGATGGACAATCGACGACTGCACCCGCCTTCCGCACCTCCACGAGATAGCGCACCGGGGGCTGATCCGAAGCATGAACTGCGACGGCGGCCAACATTGCCGCGATTCCCAAGGCGTGACGTGCTGTCTTCATTTGGCGCAATCCCATTTTCCGATGGTCAATGATCCTGCTGAACGGCCGGCGGCCGCCCGCCTTGCCGCGCGAGACGCGGCCCACGTTGGCCCACGGACCGCTCGACGGCGTTGCTAGAGGGCATCTTTCCCGGTCTCCCTGGTCCAACTGCCCAGGCCACTGCTTGTATCCCCCAGGAGCGCAAAGCGATCTCCGCACATCACGCAGCGGAATTGATAGCAGACGCGATTTGGCAAAGCGCCACTGGCCAGCGAGGAATCCAACGCTTCCTGCTCATTTGGCGCAAAACGGTGAACCGTGACCCGACAAAGAACTCCGCGGTCCACCTCCTCCGCCGCAAGCCGAACCGCGTGAATCAGGTCCTCCGCCGATCGAAACGCATGACTTGTCAGTTCTCGGCACTCTTCGCAGGACATGCGATGCCCTCTAACGTTTGACGCGACCGGCAGACGCCGGCGAGCCGGTGGCCGTCCGCTACAACCGGTCGTCAGGCGTCATTGTGCCCTTGGCGCCGGAGTACAACATGGGTGGCTTTCTCCGACGCAACGAACTGGACGCATTCGTATCCCAGAGCGCGCACGTCAACCCCCTCGAACAGCCGCTCTCCCCCGCCCAGCAGGACCGGCGAGATGGCGACGTGCAGCTCATCGATGAGGCCCGCACGAAGATATTGCTGGATAGTGTTGGGTCCGCCGCCAATGCGCACATCCATTCCGTTGGCTGCGTCGCGCGCCCGGTCAAGCGCCTCGTGAATGCCGCCCGTGACGAAATGGAATGTCGTTCCGCCTTCCATCTGGATGGGCGGGCGCGCGTGATGAGTCAGGATGAAAGTGGGAACGTGATAGGGCGGGTTGTCCCCCCACCAGCCTTTCCAGTTCATGTCGGGCCAGGAACCGCGAATCGGACCGAACATGTTTCTTCCGAGAATCCAGGCGCCGACATTCCTGAAGCCCCTCGCAGCGAAGTCGTCATCGATCCCTGTTGTGCCACCGTCGGCGCCAAACAGGGTCCGTTGGAGCGTGCGTGTCGGGAACAACCACTGGTGCAAATCCGTCCCGCCCACGCCGAGCGGATTCGTGATGTCCTGATTCGGACCAGCTCCGTATCCGTCAAGCGAGATGGTAAAGCCCTCAACTCGGACGCGTGTCATTTTCATGCCCTCCTTTCGATTGATGCCTGACGCCCGGGTTAGGCCGGACTGGTTTGCCGCGGCAGCGTTGCGCAAAGGTTGCGACACAATGCCGAGGCCGCGACACGGTCTCGGCTTGAGCGAATGCTAGGCCGCGTGCCTGCCGCGCTTGCGAGCCCGCATGCAGTTGACCACGGCAACGATGGACAGCACCAGCAACACTGGATAGATGAGCAAGAGATCAATGCGGATATTGCATTCTCCTGTGCACAGTACCCGCGCATGCATCAGGTATTCGTAGCCCGCGTAGCACCCCCAGGCAAGTGCAACCAAGGCGGTCATCCTGTTGCGACTTGACCGCCAGAGCAGAGCGAAGAAGCCGGCTGCGATCAGTGCCAGCCACGGGTGTGCAATCAAGATGCCCATGAGTTTGCCTGCGGCCTAACGCTTGAATTCACCTTCTGGCCACAGACTGCGCCGCAAAGCGGCGAACTCGGCTTGAATGAATGGTTAGGCCGCACTGCGGGCCCCCGGCTGGTGCCGATAGTAGCGACTGACGAGCTGCTCGTGGCCCTGGAACATCATGACTCCCTCGTGTACACGGACGAAGGACGCGCGGTCGAGCAGACGGCGCGACCCGACGTTCGCGGATTCCGTGATAGCCAGTACCCGTGACACGGAGAACGCATCAGCGATCCACTTGCAGGCGTGGACAAGTGCCTCGGTGCCATAGCCGCGGCCACGGGATGACTCGGCGATCGCATAGGAGACTTCGACATCGTCGTCGAAAGGGCTGAAGCCAACATGCCCAAGCAACTTGCCCTCGTCCTTGTGTTCGACCGCCAGGACGTACGGGCCACGCTGCGGGTGGCCAGGCTCCGAGTAGCAGGCGATCAGGTACTCCAACCTGGACGAGGCCTCTTCGAGGGTCGGATAGACGTGCGACGGGAGCCATTGACGCGTGGACGTTTCCGCGTTCAACGCCATCATCGGCGCCGCATCCTCCGGTACAAGTGGCGCAGGCGCAGCGACGGGGTTTCGAGGGGAAGACCTTGCATGGCAGCCGTGTTGGTCTTGTGTGTCTAACACTGAGATCAGCCTACCCGCTAAGCATTCCTTAATTTTCTGCGCCATTTCTAAGCCGCCCTCAGGACTGCGGGTCGAACCCGAAGACGCGTAGCTCTTGGTCACAACGACAGGCCTTCGCGATGCGCGCGGCCCACGCGACGGCCTCCTCGCGTGAGGGTAGTTCGAGCACAGTGAAGCCGCCGTCAAGCGGGGGCGCCCATGGGTAGCCGCCCTTGGCGACTGCTCCGTCTGCCGCGACGAGAACGGGCGGCACGCCTTCGTCGATGCCGCCGCCGAAGACGTAGACGCCGGCGGCTTTCGCCTCTTCGATCACGGCGTGCGCGTCGCGACCCACCGCCTCCCACTCGCCTTCGGGCACGACCATCGCAGCGCTTGGAAAGGAGATCAGGTACTTGGCCATGGTGCCATTCTTTGGAGATCGATGTCGGTCGTGGAACGAGTGTGCGGCCCATCGACTAAGTTCAGCTGTCGGCCACAATGACCATGCCGCGTCCAAACGCGGCCCACAATGCCCCACGGACCGCTCGAGCGTGTTGTTAGCCGTCATCCCTCGATCCCGCCACCGACCATTGCCGAACATACGCGAAGCTGGCCACTACCGCGGCGACCAATGGCACAAGGAGCACGGCCACCCCGACAAAGCGAGCGCCACCGATGCGAATTCAGGACGAGCTCGCGAATATGGTCCCGCTTACCCCTCGCGGCAATGAAGAGAATGCGCAACCCCGCGAAACGATTGGCACGAAACCACAGTTCGCGATTGGCGAGGGTCTGCTGTGTCCGAAAGCCATAGATGCTGTTGGGCGGCACAACCTTGAGCATGAGAGGAATAAAATGCTTTAACGATACTACCGCGACGATATCTGCGCACGGCATTACACAGTAGGGAGATGGCGGAACTCACGGTCTGCTCGTGACGGCTAACGATCGAGTTGAGCGGCCGGCCACGATAAGCCGATGTCGCGGCGACGCACATCATTTCCCGTTCGCGCCGCTGCGGCCCATGCTCTTCCCCGGTCCGCTCAACGCGTTGCTTAGTAAATACGTCGCTCCTTCACCAGTTTCACCTGGACGCGTGTATCCCAGAGCCTTGGCGTACTTCTGCAAGTGGCGATGGATGGAGAGTGTTTGGGCTCGGCCCATTCAAGCCGTGCAACCGCCGATTGCGTTGTTCCGATGAGCTCGGCGACCTCGGCCTGGGCAGCCCAGCTTCGTCGCCCGAGCCCTTAACACTTCAGTCCAGGAATGCACGAATTCCGTCGGCGCGATGCCTCGTATGCGCCGCCTCGACGCCCGGACGCAGACAGAGCGCGTCGTTTGAACTTTTTGAGGTTGCTGGTCATTTCACTTCCTTCATTCGTCGCCGCGCGATCTCGAGTTCCTTGGGCGGGGTCTTGTCCGACTTCTTCACGAACTGAGCTTGAAGTATCACGAATTCGACGGTCAATGACCGTGCAGTAGAAGATCCGCGCAATTCCCTCCTCGGCTTTGATCCGGAGTTCGAACAAGCCACCACCCATCGCGCGGGTGATGCGGCATTCCCACGTCTGGCCCGAACAACTCCATTCGTTCGGCATACCGGATGAAACGAGCGACATGAATCCTCCGGCGCGAGTGCGAAGATTTACCGCCTTCGCACGTGCGGTTCGTTGAAGAAGGTGACGGACCAGACCATGAACGTAATATAGCATTATTCGCTATGTTTGCCGAAACCCCTGATCGACGTCTAACGACCTTATTCGAGCGGCCGGCCACGTTGACTGTGCCGCGGCCAGACGCGGCCCACGATGCCCCACGGTCCGCTCGAACGTGTTGTTAGACATCAAGACGTTTCTCCTCGTAGGCGGTGCATAGCAACACTCGCCACCCTTCTAACGGTGCGGATTAGGTTGTAAGTCGTGTTGAAGCTGCCACGGTGATTGACCATTCGTTCGTTCAATTTGTCCACGATAGATCCGCCACCGCGTAATTGTCCACCTTGGGCCAAGAACGAGGCTTCCTCGAACTTCCGCCGACGAAGAAGCCGTTCGCCCGGTAGAGCTCGCACAACGCGACCATGTTGTTGCGCACCGGCTCAAACGTGACGACCAATGCGTATATCCCTTGTCCGAGGCGATTCCAGAGGGCACCGCATACAACCGCGCGACGGCCTCACCGTCCAGGCGATTGAATGCCGCCCGGTACTGCTCGAAAAATTCCCGTATATCGGCAGTCATGACTTGATGCCTAACGATCCGTTGAGCGGCCGCACACCGCCCGCTTGCCGCGCGAGACGCAGCCCACACTGAACCACGGCCCGCTCGAACGCCGTGTTAGCCTGCCACCTTCGCCCCTTCCAGATTTTCGGCCTGCGTCTGCGGTGCACGGGCGATCGAACCACCACGACGCGCCCGGCTTCGACGGCATAAATCAGGCCATAGGGAAAACGACGAACCAGGACGCGACGCAAACCTTGGGCTTCGGGCGTTCCGAGCTCGGGCGCTCACGGACGGTACCGATCGCATGTTGGAGGTCATCGAGGACGTCATGTCCACGTCTCGGCGCCTCGGACGCATAGAAGAGCGCTGCGTCCGTCATCTCTTCCTCCGCAGGAGGAAGGAAACGGTAGCCGCTCACCGCAGTCGGCTGCGGGTCGGGCCATGGCCACGTCGCCGGCAGTCGATTGAACTCTCTCCGCGGCGATAGGCGTCATATCTACGGCGGGCTTCTTCGAGCCAAAGCTCGTCTACCCCCGGTTCGTTGACTGGATCGAGCTCATCGATGAGAACGCGGGCCAATGCAGCCTTTTCCTCACGGGAAAGGGCTCGGGCTCGCTTCTCCAGGTCGTCGAACTGGCTGCTCATGGCCAAATTATAGGCGCTCCCTCAATTTGACGGCTAACGACTTAGTTGAGCGGCCGCACATGGACCGCATTGCCGCGCGAGACGCGGCCCACAACGGCCCACGGCCCGCTCGAACGCGCTGTTAGACCTCACCCGGCTCCTTTGCAAGCTGACGCAGCTTCCTGGAGATCAGTGTCACGTATTCGGGTGGAAGAGACTGTGCTTCGGCTTGAAGATTTCCAGAATTCGATTCGCGTCAAACGCCCCGTCCGCCACCAAAATGGGTGTGCCCTTATGTCGGGCTGGGCTATCGCCCGGGTCGACTGCCGTGTGGCTGAAGCCTCTGCCCTGCGTCCACGTAAGGGCGTGCTCCCGGGTGTCTTTGTCGTAGCAAAATTGAAACCCGTCCGCCGAATCATCATCGCGAACCCACACGATTAAGTCACACCGGGCTGATGAAAACCACCTGCGTTTTGGTTCGCCGGGCACTTGTCGCGCTGATGACAGTTCGCGATGCATTATTGGTGAGGCCTAACGACCTAGTTGAGCGGCCGGGCACGACCGCCATTGCCGCGCGAGACGCGGGCCACGATGATTCACGGCCCGCTCGAACGCGGCGTTAGGCAGCACCGTGCCTCTTGAGAGGACAATGACGTGAGTGGCCACCCTCGCGATTGCCTGCGAAGCGTCCAATATCTCGTACCCCGCACGGGTGCAGTAGCGCGACGTTTTGAAAGGTAACTTGTCGACAGAGACCCATGACAACCCTTCGCAACAGCCTCGTTTGCAAGGCGCGGGAAAGCGTAATTGGCCGCCCGAAAGCCTTAGAACGCCGCGATTGCGCGGTATTACCAAAGGCCTAAGATATTTAGCCAGCGCCCGAGTAAGATTTCACCGCGGATTCCCCCCGCGACCGTCCTCGATGCGTGTAGTCTCGAGCGGTCACGCAAAGGCGCTCTACTTGTCCGTCACATGCTCGACGATTTGCCCTGGAATCTCGCATCAAAGTAGCTGCGCCTCGTGAGGTCGGGTCATGGGTTCATGCTCGACAGTGATGCTTAGACCACTCGGCATTTGCTCCATTGTCGTGCCGCCTAACGACCTAGTTGAGCGGCCGCACACGACCGCGTTGCCGCGCGAGACGCGGCCCACGATGCTCCACGGTCCGCTCGAACGCGGTGTTATGCCGCTTTTTCATTGGGCATCTCCCAACCGGGAAACACCAGCACACCGGGATGGCACTTGAGGGCTTGCGCCAAGACCTTGGCACGCTCGACGCCGAGACGGACGCGCCCGTTTTCAATGGCAGAGATAGTGGCCTGGGGAATGCCGGAAGCCTGAGCCAGTTGGTTCTGGCTCAATTCCTGAAGCTCGCGAAGAATGCGAACCGATTCACCGACGGTTACGGTGGCGCGCTTTTTGGCAGGGCGAAAGTCTTTCATCATGGCCTCCGATAATCGTGGGCGGTAACTGATGCCACCTGAAACAGAAGGTCCTCAGCCACTACCCGGTAAATGACGCGCCATTGGTCACCAAGCCGAGATGAGCGGAAGCCCTTCCACTCGCCGGAAAGCGCCTCGTCATGAAATCCTTTGATCAGGCGAAGCCCGGGAGGGCCTGAAATGGATGCGATGTCCTTCCACTTTTCGTAGCGCTTCAGAATCTCCAGCGGCGCAGATGCGGCCTGCTTGTCCACGCGTCGATGTTCTTCAATGCGCCACATGCCATATTGTGCCTATGTTATATATGGTATGTCAATCGCAGGCGCTTCCCTCAAGCGGCATAACGATCTAGTTGAGCGGCCGGCCACAATGCCTCTGCCGCGGCCAGACGCGGCCCACGCTGGCCCACGGACCGCTCGAACGCGTGGTTAGGCGTCCGTTGCCTAGAGGTCTTGGGCCGGAGTCCGGTGTGCTTGGCGACACGGGCGAGCATTTTGGGACCAATTTCTTCTCCGTCATGAAATGCGAAGACGAAATCAGGCGAACCTTCGCGACTAAGCGTGCGATGTGACCCGGACTGTCTTTTGACCTGCCACCCGATGTCGAGCAACGCCGCAAGCAGGCGGCGGGCTTTCGTCGAGGGCCACTGGCTCACGCAGCGGCAACGTTGAACGAAATGGAGTGGGGGCGGCTCTCGCCGTGCTCAAGACGATCGGCAAGAACGCGCAATGCCAGAACTTCAGCCTTGGACATGGCCTCGTCGGCAGTCGATCCATAGGCAAGGACGCCGGGCAATTGCGGAACCTCAGCAAGCCAACGGCCGTCTTCCTCGCGTTCGCACTCAAGCTCGAACTTCATGGCGGGTACTCCTATGGGACGAGCGTTCATTTTACGCCGGCGCTTCCTGGACGCCTAACGACCTAGTTGAGCGGCCGCACACGACCGCATTGCCGCGGAGACGCGGCCCACGACTGACCCACGGACCGCTCGAACGCGTTGTTAGAGCGAGGCATCTTTGAACGCCTTGAGCACGGCATTGATTCGCGTCTGGTAACCGGGCCCCTTGGACTTGAACCACTCGAGGACGTCTGCGTCCACTCGAAGCGAGATCGACGCCTTCGGACTGACTGGCTTGAGGCCTTGACGAACGATGCCGCGGACAATGTGCTTCACCTCTGCCTCGGGATGCTCGGCGGAGGTCTTGATGTTCCTGTCCTTCAGGGCGCGAACCCGAGGCCAGTCAGTCTTGGAGACTTTGGAGGAGGAGGATTTCTTCATGGCGCGTCGCCTTCCGGAATGAGATGACATGGATGCGCGACGGAGTCTCGGTGTGGACGAGGGAAACGGCAATATCTGCCAGGAACCCCAGTGTGACGAAGCGCTGCTCTCCGTACGCAAAGCGATCATCCTCGAACGTGAAGGTCAGGCCTTCGAACACCCTGGGAGCATCGACGAAGTCCAAACCATGGTCCTTCAGGTTCGAACGCCGCTTCTTCTCGTCCCAAGAGAATCGCATCGACATAGTGTATATACACAGCGCCTATGCGTCAACGTGCGCGCCTTCGCTCTAACGACCGAGTTGAGCGGCCGGCCACAACCGCCATTGCGCATCGGCGAGCACGCAATCCATTGCGAGCACAATGCGCCCACGATGACTCACGGTCCGCTCCAACGTGTTGTTAGGCAGCACTTCGTGCCTACCCGTGATTGGACTGCTTGAGGGCCGTTGCCTCGATCTCGATTCGCATGCGAGGGTCTAACAGCTTGGCCGAAATCATGGTTGCTGCAGGGCGAATCGTACCCAGGTACTTGCGCAGCACGGGCCAGCATTTTTGGAACTCGCTGCCGTCGGGAAGGACGTAGTGAATGCGCACGATGTCCGCAAGACTGGAACCAGCCTGAGACAGGGCGGAATCGATGTTCTTGAGACATTGCTCCGTCTGGGACTCGATGTCGCCAGCGATCGTCATCGTCGCGTAGTCGAAGCCAGTAGTTCCGGACACGAAGACCCAGTCGCCTTGTACGACAGCTCGTGAGTACGCAATTTCGGCCTCGAAGGGCGAGCCAGAGGAGATTAGTTTTCGGTGCATTGATTTCCCCGATACTTGTTGTGTGCTGCCTAACGACCTAGTTGAGCGGCCGGCCACGATGGCCGTGCCGCGGTAAGACGCGGCCCACGATTATTCACGGCCCGCTCGAACGCGTTGTTAGATTTCATTTCACAGTTACCTTGTGTACGGCCTCTTTGGGGAAGACATCACTGTCACCATCTTCGCGATCGCCCAGCACTTTGAGCGAGAGGGTGAACATCTAGGCCACCGTCAGAGGGGCGTCTCCATTTTGTGATCGGTAGCGCCAGGGCGATCTCTGTCCAGCCGGCCCTCGATTGGAAATGTGACCAGAGGCACGACTGGCTTCGATACTGGCAGTACGGACAGGTACCAAGTTCTCGCGTTGGTGCCGCGACCCTCACCATAAGAAAGGACGATATAGGAGCGTCCGCGCTTGTCGGCGACAACCCGAGCCGTTGCCTCGCCATAGCTCGAACAAAACACGTGCGACGCCTCACGTGGACCGTCCCGAATGATGAGCTCCAACGAATCGTCGGGAAACTCTGAGGGACCGCACCGCTCGGAGGTCGGTCGAATGGTTGCGCGGTAGGCACGGCGCTTGCGGCGCCATTCCGACGCAAGACAGTGCTATCGCAAGCCACGTTTCTCGCATTAGGAAATGAAATCTAACGACCTAGTTGAGCGGCCGGCCACGTGCCGCTTGCCGCGGCCAGACGCGGCCCACAATGCCCCACGGACCGCTCGAACGCGTTGTTAGGCAGCCAATGGGCTCGACCGTTTTCCATGCAGTGGGCTCTTCGGTATAGCACGACATCCTGAACCATATGTGGCGACATCGTGGCTTGAGCGACGGTGGAGTCGCTGACGCGAAAACTTGATGTCTTCGCGAGGCACGATGCGCATCCGGCAGTACGTAAGCGCCACCGGAGTGGCGATGGATGCCATGATTGGCTCGGAAGTTGCGTGTTGCAATAGCCGCCATCACGTCGAGTCTTGCATGGTGCAAAGAATCGCGAAGCCTGCAGCAGTCACACCGAGCGTAGGCCGACGTACTCGGCTCGCTTCAGGAAGGCCGATCCAACTCCAGGCTTTCCATCTGCCTCCAAGCTGCGGTACGCGCTTCATCTGACGCAAGTCGTACGTCGCAGAATCGGAGCGAGACGTCAGCTCCAGCGCAGTAGCTTCAGCGCCGATCCATACACAGCGTCCATTTGAATAGGGCGCGTCCTATCGGTGCCTTTGACGTTGGCTAACGATTGATATCGCGCGGTAACTCCTTGTGGCGAACGCCCTAACGATAAGTAGGTTTAGGAACTAACAAATATTCTGGACATTCTGTCCGTGTAGCAACAAAGGGTCAACCGCAAGTCCCTGATCCTCGTTGTCATTTTCGTCACGCTCGCATTAACGGAAATGGCAAACCCGGCACGCCCCGATCCCCGCACCCTCCTCGGCCAGCTGAAGGCCCAGATCCGCGTGCGCCACTACAGCCTGCGCACGGAGGAGGCGTACGTGTACTGGACCCGCCGGTTCCTTCGCTTCCACAACCACCGGCACCCTCGGGAGCTGGGCGGGGAGGAGGTGAAGCAGTTCCTGTCCTCGCTCGCCGAGCGACGGCAGCGTTGCAGCCAGCACCCAGAACCAGGCGCTCTCGGCCCTGCTCTTCCTCTACAAGGAGGTCCTCGGCCTGGATCTTCCCTGGCTCGACGGCATCCGGAAGGCCAAGCGCCCGCAAGCGCCTGCCCGTCGTGCTCACTCGCGAGGAAGCGCGCGCGCTCCTGGCCCGCATGGACGGCACCCACGGGCTGATGGCGCGCCTCCTCTACGGCACGGGCATGCGGCTGACTGAGTGCCTGCGCCTTCGCGTGAAGGATGTCGACCTCGCCCGCCGGGAGGTCGTCATCCGCGAGGGCAAGGGCGCGCAAGGACCGCGTCACCGTGCTGCCCTCCACGCTCGGTCGGCGCCGCTCGCGGATCACCTTGCGCGCGTGCGCACGCTCTTCCTCGCGGACCGCAAGGCCGGCGTGGCCGGCGTGGAGCTTCCCGAGGCCTACGGGCGCAAGAACCCGGCGGCCGGCGCGCTCTGGGGCTGGCACTGGGTCTTTCCCGCAGCGATCGCTTTCGGTCGACCCGCGCACCGGCATCCGGCGCCGCCACCACGTCTACGACCAGACATTCTCAGCGCGCGCTGTCCGCGCGCCGCGGGCAGGCCGACATCGCGAAGCCCGTCACCGCGCACATGCTGCGCCACTCCTTCGCCACCCACCTCATGGAAGCCGGCTACGACATCCGCACCGTGCAGGAGCTGCTCGGCCACAAGGACGTGAGCACCACGATGATCTACACCCACGTCCTCAATCGCGGCGGGCGGGGCGTCGTGAGCCCGCTGGACCGCTGAGTCGCGCCAGATGCCACCGAAAGTGCGAGAATTGGTCGCGCGCTCGAGCAGCGCCGGCTTCGTCGATCGGGGCGGCAAGGGTAGCCATCGAAATTTCGTGCACCCGAGGTGTTTCACGGCCCGTGACGATCTCCGGCGCCCTTGGGACGACGCGAAGAAGTATCAGGTCCGGGCAGTCAGCGCGGCTATCGAGGAGTCCAGAAAATGAAGGACAGCGACCGGTACGCGAAGATCGTCGAGTGGTCCGAGGAGGACCAGTGCTATGTCGGCACGTCTCCCGGGCTTGTTCTCGGGGGAGTCCACGGCGCCGACGAGCGGGCTGTGTTCGACGAGTTGTGCAGGGTGGTCGAGGAAGCCGTGGCCCTTTACCGCAAGGATGGAAAGGCCCTGCCACCGCCTACGTCCGGTCGTGGTCTCGCGAACCGGATCCAGAACGCCGCCTAGTCCCTACGCCGCTCCCACGTCGGTCGTAGGTGAGGATCCGCCCCCCCGCCCCCGGCGGCCAGCCGCCGAAGCTCACCCGCTTCTCCACGCGCGTGTAGCCCTGCGCTTCCATCTGCGTGTTGAAGCGCCCGCAGTGCCCGCGCCCGGCATCGGCCATCACGAACTGCACGACCGGGTTGGCGTGCAGCGCGAGGAACATGCCGCGAGTAGCCGCGGGTGGTCGTGCTCGTAGAGGACGTCCGCGCCGATGACGAGGTCGAAGCGCCCCATGCCGCTGTCCGGCCCGCCCCACGACGCGTGGCGGAACGGGATCGGCGCCATGTCGTTCAGGTCGGTGTTGTGGCGCATGAACGCTTCGGCCAGCGGGTGATGGTCGCTCGCGGTGATGTCGGCGCCGCGGCGCGCGAGCACCAGGCTCGAAAGCCCCAGCCCGCAGCCCACCTCGAGGATCCGCCGGCCCTTGATGGGGATCACGCACATCGCCTCGGCGAGCGCGACGCCCGCGGGCCACAGCACGCCGAAGAGGGGCCAGGAGGCCGCCGTCACGCCGGCGCGTTCCGCCTCTCCGTCGGGGTCCGAGTACTGCCGCCGGTCCGTCAGCGCGCGCACCTGGTAGTCGAGCTTCCCGATGCGATGCGTGTTGGTCTCGACGTTGTAGCCTGGCAAGCGGTGCCCCGGTGATTTCGGATGGCGTCCCCTCCTCGGAAGAGACCCCAGCCCGCATGTTACGCGGTTCGAGGGGGTTTCCCGCTCAGCGGCTGGCGAAGGCGGACGCGATCCTGAACGCCGCCGCCGCGCCCCACGCGTCGTAGATCGGCGGTCCGGGATGGAATCCGTCGGCCGCCATGTGGGCCGCGTCCACGTCGCCCTGGAAGGGAAGGTGCTCGGTGCCCTGGCCGTCGCGCAGCGATTGCCGCCAGCGCGCGATCCAGCTCGCGCGCCCGCGCGCCCAGGTACCAGCGAAGCGGCTGCGGCAGCGCCGGGAAAGCGGTGCATCGGCGGAAGCCCCGAGGCGAGGACGAGCCGCGCGCCGAATCGCTCGTGGAGCAGCGCGTGAAGCTTCGCCTGGCGCCGGAGGAAGCGCGCGACGCCCACGTCGCCCGTCACGTCGTTCACGCCCAGCGAGGTCACGACCGCGTCCGTCGCGAAGGGCTCGATGCGCTCGAGGTGGCGGATCGTGGAGGCCGTCGTGGCCCCCGTGCGCGCGACGACCCGCCACTCGACGCGGAAGCGCTTCGCGAGCCGCGCGACGAGGCGCCCCGCGAGCGCCTCGTCCTGCGTCGCCGCGCCCACGCCCGCGCCCGCCGAATCGCCCACCACCAGCAGGCGGAGGGTCGCGCCGCTGCCCGCGACGCCCTTCGCGAGGGCCGGGGGGCTCCGGCAGCACGGGCGTCTCGCGCCGCACGCGCCTGCCCTGGGCGAGCAGCAGCGGGCCCAGCGTCCACTTCGCGATCGCGAGCTTCATGCCTAGCGGATCTCGGCGATGCAGCCGCTCGATGAGCCGCGCGCTTTGCTCCACGTAGCCGCCCGAGAAGAGGTTCGCGTGGTTGAGCACGTGGTAGAGGTTGTAGAAGTCGCGCCGCACCGGGTAGCCGTCGTCCAGCGGCCAGGCGTTGCGGTAGGCCGAGTGGAAGTCCTTCGGGAATCCGCCGAAGAGCTCCGTCATCGCGAGGTCCGCCTCGCGGTCGCCGCAGTACACGGCCGGGTCGAAGACGACGGGCGTGCCGTCGGGCAGCGCGGAGGCGTTGCCGCCCCAGAGGTCGCCGTGCAGCAGCGAGGGCACCGGCCGGTGGGTGCGGAAGAACGCCTCGCAGTCGGTCAGCAGCCGCTCGCCGCGGTCGATCATCTTCGAGGGATAGCGGTTGGCCATCGCCATGCGCAGCTGCGCGTGGACGCGCTTGTCGCGCCAGAAGGCGAGCCAGTCCTCGCTCCAGCCGTTGGCCTGCGGGGAGGCGCCGATGAAGTTGTCCTTCTCCCAGCCGAACTTCGCCTGCGGCAAGCCGATGCTGCGCGGCGAGCGCCACACCGAGCCTCGCGCCCGAAGCGGTGTCGAGCGGCGAGAGCTCGAGCCATTCGAGGACGAGCCACGCCGTCTCGCCGTCGTCGCCCCGCGTGACCACCGCCGGCACGCGAACGGCGCCCGCGGCGCGGATGGCGGCCAGGCCCTCGGCCTCGGCCACGAGCAACGGGAGCGCGCTCGATCTCGCGCAAGCTTCGCGAAGTGCTTCGTCTTCCCGCCGGCGTCCTCGCCCTCGAGGCACAGGGCCTCGTGGATGCAGCCGCCGGAGACGGGCTCGGCCGCGAGGAGCGACCAGTCCGCCCGCGTCGCATCCATCACGGCGCGCTCGAGCGCGGTGCGAAGCTCCGGCGTCATGCCGGTCAGGCGGCGGCCCGCCAGCGCGCGAAGGCGACGTCGAGGTCGGCCATGAGGTCCGCCGGATCCTCCAGCCCGATGTGCAGGCGGATGAGCGGCCCCCCGTCCCACGGGCGCACCCGCCGGCCGTGCCGCAGGTTGGCGGGAACGATGAGGCTCTCGAAGCCGCCCCAGCTGTAGCCGATGCCGAAGTGCTCGCAGTGGTCCATGAGGGCGGCCACCTGCTCGCGCGTGCAGGGCTGCGAGCTCCACGCCGAAGAGGCCCGACGAGCCCTTGAAGTCGCGCTTCCAGAGCGCGTGCCCCGGGTCGCTTTCCAGCGCCGGGTGCAGCACGCGCTTCACCTCGGGGCGCCTCTGCAGCCACTTCGCGATCTCGAGCGCGGCCGCGCCCTGCCTTTCCAGCCGGATGGCGAGGGTGCGCATGCCGCGCACCATGAGGTAGATGTCGTCCGGGCTCGTGGTCTGGCCCAGGTCGCGCGAGGTGGCGTGCAGCATCGGCCAGGCGCGCTCGTTGGCCACCACGGCGCCGAGGATCACGTCGGAGTGCCCGCCCAGGTACTTGGTCGCGGGCTGCACGACGAGGTCCACGCCGTAGTCCATCACCGGGCAGTAGAGGCCCGTGCCCCAGGCGTTGTCGGCGATCACGAAGGCGCCCTTCTCGTGCGCCGCCTTCGCGATGGCGGGGATGTCCTGGACCTCGAAGGTGAGCGAGCCCGGGCTCTCCACGTAGACGACCGTGGTGTTGGGCCGCATGAGCGCGCCCACCGCCTCGCCGCTCGCCAGCGGGTCGTAGTAGGTCGTCTCGACGCCGAACTTCGCGAGCGTGTGGTCGCAGAAGTGCCGCGAGGGGCCGTAGACGGAATCGACCATGAGGACGTGGTCGCCCGACTTCACCACCGCCAGGATCGCGACCGCCACGGCCGCAAGCCCCGAGGGCACGGTCACCGCGCGATGGCCGCCCTCGAGCGCGCAGACGAGCTCCTCGAAGGCGTTTCGCTGCGGCATGTTGACGATGCCGTAGGTGGCGATGGGCTCGCCCGCTTCGAAGAGCTTCTGCGTCTCGGCCAGGCTGCCCGAGGCTCTCGAAGAGCACGGTGGAGGCGCGCGCCACCGGCAGGTTCACGGTCGCGGGCGGGTGCGCCGCCTTGCGGCCGCCGTGGATGAGCTTCGTGGTCTTCTTCATGCGTCGGCGCCCTCGCGCTCCATCTCCCGGCGGATGCGCACCGCCTCCGAGGTCTCGTCGATCGCCACGTCGCTCCACGCGACCGGCCGGCCGGCCGCCACGTCCTTCACCAGCTTCACCTTGTGCGCGAGCCCGATGGGCAGCCCCCCGGCCTTGAGCGAGTCGGAAGCCGGCATGAGCTTGCCGTACACCGTGTAGCCGCCCTCGCCGTCGAGCATCTCGCCGGCCTTCAGGTCGCGCTTGGCGGTGGCCACGCAGTCGCCGCGGAAGCCCGTGGCGGCGCCGGTGGCCTCGCCGCGCACGGCCACGCTCGCCACGCTGATGCCCAGCTCCAGCCCGATGAGGTGGCTGGGCTTGTACATCGAGGCGTACTCGCCCGAGGGGTCGGTGACGATGCCGTATTCCTGGAAGCAGCGGCGCACGTACTCGTGGCCCGCCGCGAAGGTGACGTACACGCCCCAGCGCAGGTCGCGGAAGACGGGGCGGCCGTCGCGCTCCACGCTCGAGATCACCTCGACCTGGCCGCGATGGTGCAGGTGCCCGCCGTCGGCCTTCGGCCGCAGCACGCGCGCGAGGTCGTCGACGCCGCAGGGCGGGAACTCGAGCCCGCCGGGGGCGGCGCGCAGCCCCGTCGCGTTGGCCACCGCCGCCATCTCGATGGCGCTCTTCGTGCCGTCGAGGAAGGAATTGAACATCTGGGCGTTGAAGTCGCCCTTGGCCACCATCTCCGGCGTGAAGCCGTAGTGGCCCCACACGGTCTCGGGCGTGGAGGCGTGGTAGGCCGGCAGGTACTTGGTGCCCTTGCCGGCGGCGATCACCTCGAAGCCGGCGGCGCGCGCCCAGTCCACCTGCTCGCAGATGAGCGCGGGCTGGTCGCCGTAGGCGAGCGAGTAGACGATGCCCGCCTGGCGGGCCATGCGCGCGAGGATGGGCCCGGCCAGCGCGTCGGCCTCCACGTTCACCATCACGATGTGCTTGCCGGTTCGCGCAGCACGCGAGCACGTGGCGGATGCCGGCCGAGGGGCTGCCCGTCGCGTCGATCACCACCTCCGTGGCCGGATGCGCGATGGCGGCCGCCGGCATCGTCGGTGATGAAGGTGCTGCCCGTCCTTCACCGCCTCCTCGAACGACTTCGCCTCGAGCCGGGCCGCGTCCCAGCCCACGCGCAGCGAGCGAGGCCCTGGCGCGGTCGGGCGCCAGGTCCGCGACCGCCAGCAGGTGGATGCCCGGCGTGCGCCGCGCCTGGGACAGGTACATGGAGCCGAACTTGCCCGCGCCGATGAGGACGACGCGGACGGGGCGCGAGGCGGCCTCGCGTTCTTGCAGGAGTCGATGGAGGTTCATGGCGGGTCAGCTTGGATGGGGGGTCGGGCGTTACAGGTGAAACGGTACGCCGCCGGCATTGCCGCCCGTAGGGGCGAATGAACCGCCCGTCGGGCTGCGGGCGGCGCTTTCCTTCACCCGCAGCTAGCAGTGTAGCGCCCCCCCTTGGGACAATGCGGCGGTTGCCCTACACTGCCCGGAAAAGCAGAAGAACGACGATGGCCTCCACCCCCCACCAAGGCGCGGACCCGCTGGCCCCCATGCTGGACGACGATCCGTCCGGGCCTGGCCATGCTCGGCTTTCCGGCCTACGTCATCGACGCGGGCCAGCGCTACCGCTTCGTGAACGCGGCGTACGAGGTCCACTTCGAGCGCGAGGCCGCCGAACTCGTCGGCCGCACCGTGGACGAGATCTACGGCCCGCCGCCGCCCGACGGCCGGCGCGAGGCCGCTCGCTGCGGGCCCTGGCGGGGGAGTCGCTCACCTTCGACCGGCAGTCGCGCTCACGGCCCGAGAAGGGCCAGTGGTCCCGCCTGCACTACATGCCCATCCGCGACGGCGGCGCCGTCCTCGGGGTGTGCGTCGTGCTGGTGAGCATCCAGCACCTCAAGGAAGCGCAGGAGGCCATCGCCGCGCGCGAGCGCCAGCTCGCCCTCATCACCGACACGATCGGCTTCCCGGTCACCTACTTCGACCGCGACCGCATCGTGCGCTTCGCCAACGCGCAGAGCGCCGAATGGGCCGGCCGCACGCCGGCGCAGATGGTCGGGCCTCTCCCTCGAGGAGATGGCGCCGCCGGAGATCGCTGGCCCACAGCCGGCCGCTGCTCGACCGCGCGCTCGCCGGGGAGTCGGTCACCTACGAGCGCGAGGCGCTCTGGCCCGGCCGCGAGTCGCGCCGCATCCGCGGCCACATGATCCCGGACCAGGATGCGTCCGGCGCGGTGCGCGGCGCGCTCGTCGTCCTCGTCGACATCGAGGAGGACCACCGCCTCCACGAGTCGCTCCTCGCCCGCACGCGCGAGCTGCAGATCATCATGGACAACGTCGGCGTCCCGATGTCCTACATCGGGACGGACAAGCGCTTCCGCTTCGCGAACGAGCCCGGGCTCGACTGGCTGCCGGAGGTCACGCTCGAGAACGTCGTGGGCAAGCGCCTGGACGAGGTCTATCCGCCGCCGGTCATCGAGGGCATCCGCGCGCACCTGGACCGCGCCCTGGCCGGCGAGCGGGTCGTCTACGAGCGCCAGGGCACCGGCCGCGAAGGCAAGCTCCGCTGGGCGCGCGTCACCCTCATCCCGGACAAGGTCGGCGGCGAGATGCATGGCGTCTTCTCGGTCGTGATCGACATCGACGACGACAAGCGCCTGCGCGAGGCCCTGGAGCGCCAGGAGCGCCAGCTGCGCTTCTACGCGGAGAACATTCCCGAGGCGATCGCGTTCGTCGGCCCCGATTTCCGCTACGAGTTCGTGAACAAGACCTTCGAGCGCATCCGCGGCGTGCCGGCCGCCGGGATCATCGGCCGCACCGTGCACGAGGTGCTGGGCGGGCAGGCCGCGGCCGAGTACTTCGAGCCGTTCGTCGAGCGGCTGAAGCGGGGCGAGGCGTGCGTCTACGAGCGGCTCGTGGGGCCGGAGGGCGGCGAGAAGCGCTGGTACCAGGCGCGCCTGGAGCCCCACATGGGCCCCGATGGCGGGTTCGCCGGCTACTACATCGTCGCCACCGACATCCACGACGTGAAGCTCGCCCACGAGCGCATCGCGGAGCAGGAGGCGAAGCTTCGCCTCATCGCGGACAACATCCCCGCCTCGATCGCCCACCTCGACGCGCAGCGCCGCTACCTCTTCGTGAACCGCGCCTTCGCCGAGGCGCGCGGCAAGCCCTTCGGCGAGATCGTCGGGCACACCGCGGCCGAGGTGATGGGAGAGGCGACGGCGGCCGCGCTGGAGCCGCTGGCCCGCCGCGTGATCGAGCAGGGCGAGACCGTCACCTACGAGCGCGAGCTCACCCTGCCGACGGGCGAGCGGCGCTGGATCCTCGGCCGCTCCGTCCCGGACCGCGGCCCCGACGGCAAGGTGCGCGGCATGTTCGTGGTGAGCCACGACGTCCAGGCGCTGAAGGACGCGCAGGACCAGCTGCGCGCCCGCGAGGAGGAGCTGCGCTTCTTCGCCGAGAACATCCCCGAGGCGATCGTCTACATCGACCTCGAGCAGGGCTGCACGTTCGTGAACAACGTCTTCCTCGCCTCGCGCGGGATCACGCGCGAGTTCGCGCTGGGCAAGTTCCCGAAGGACGTCTACCCGCCCGAGCTCGTGCAGGCGCTGCAGCCCCACCTCGACCGCGTGGAGGCCGGGGAGCCCGTGATCTACGAGCGGCGCCTGCGCCTGCCGGGCACGAGCGAGGAGCGCTGGGTCCGCGTGAAGATGACCCCGCGCAAGGACGCCGGCGGCCGCGTGCTCGGCTACTACGTGGTGTCCAACGACATCCACGACCTCATGACGGCCCAGTCCGCCCTGCAGGAAAAGGAGCGCGAGCTGCGGCAGGTGATCGACTCCGTGCCCACGCCCATGGTGTACGTCGACGCGAACGATCGCTACCGGTACGTGAACGATGCGTTCCTCGGCTACGTGGGCAGGCGCCGGCGACGAGGTCATCGGCCGCACGGTGCGGGAGGTGCTGGGCGCCGAGCGCCACGAGGCGCCTCCAGCCGGTCATGCGGCGCGTCGCCGAGGGCGAGACGATGATCGTGGATCGCCCCATCGCCTTCGCCGACGGGCGCACCCGCTGGATGAGCGTGCGCTACTCGCCCCGCCGGGACGGCCGGGCAGGATGATCGGCTACTACGCCATCACGAACGACATCCACGAGCAGAAGATCGTCGAGGAGGAGCTGCGCCGCGCCAACACGATCGTCTCGGCCCACTTCGACAACTCGCCCCTCGCCGTGATCGAGTGGGACCCGACCCTGCGGGTGATCCGCTGGTCGGGAAGCGCGGAAGCCATGTTCGGCTGGAGCGCCGACGAGGTGCTCGGCCGCGCGCTCGAGAGCTGGCGCATGGTGTACGAGGACGACATGCCCGCCGTGCGCGGCATGATCGGGCAGCCTGGTGGACGGCCCCGGCTCGCAGGCCACGCATCCTCAACCGCAACTACCGCAAGGACGGCTCCGTGTTCTGGGTCGAGTGGCACAACTCGGCGCTGCGCGACAGCGAGGGGCGCCTCGTGTCGATCCTCTCGCTCGCCCAGGACGTGTCCTCGCGCATCCAGGCCGAGGAGCGCCTGCAGTTCATGGCCACCCACGACGGCCTCACGGGGCTGCCCAACCGGCTCCTCCTCACCGACCGGCTCTCCTTCGCGATCGCGCGCGCGCAGCGCTCCGGCCACCGCGTCGCCGCGATGTTCCTGGACCTCGACCACTTCAAGGACGTGAACGACACCTTCGGCCACCGCGTCGGCGACGAGCTCCTGAAGGACCTCGCGCGGCGCGTGCGCGGGACGCTGCGCCAGAGCGACCTCCTCGTGCGGCTCTCGGGCGACGAGTTCGTGATCGTGCTCGAGGACCTCGAGGGCGACAGCGGCCCGGACCGCGTGGCGCAGAAGATCCTCGACGACGTGCTGCGCCCCTTCCCCATCGAGGGCCACGACGTGCACGGTGAGCGCGAGCCTGGGATACGCCATCTTCCCGGAGGACGGGAGCGACCCGGAGACGCTCCTCAAGAACGCCGACGCCGCCATGTACCACGCGAAGGAGATGGGGCGGAACAGCTACCGCGCCTTCTCGAGCTCCCTCGCCCAGCGGCGCGACGAGCGCCTGGGCCTCGAGGTGGCCCTCAAGCGCGCGATCCGGCAGGGCGAGTTCGAGCTCTTCTACCAGCCGATCCTCGACGTCGTGACGGGCCACGTCGCGCACGTGGAGGCGCTGGTGCGCTGGCACGACCCGGTGCGCGGCGTGGTGCTGCCGGGCACCTTCATCCCGGTGGCCGAGGAGGCCGGCCTCATGCGCGACCTCGGCCACTGGGTCTTCGAGGCCGCCGCGCGGCAGGCCACGCTGTGGAACACCGCCGGCATCGGCCCCTTCACCGTGAGCGTGAACCTGTCCGCGAGCCAGCTGCGCGACTCCACCATCGTGTCGGAGCTCGAGGCCATCCTCACGAAGACCGGCTGCGCGCCCACCTGGCTCACGCTGGAGATCACCGAGACCAGCATGGTGAAGGACGTGGAGGGCGTGAGCCTCACGCTGCGCAAGCTCCGGCGCGCGGGGTTCCGCATCGCGATCGACGATTTCGGCACGGGCTTCTCCAGCCTCTCGCACCTGCGCCACCTGCCCGTCGACACGCTCAAGATCGACAAGTCGTTCGTCGCCGACATCAACGGCGGCTCGCGGCGCGCCGCCGAAAGCGGCGGCGCGGCCATCGTCGCCGCGGTCACCGGGCCTCGCGCGCGGCCTGGGGCTGGAAGTGGTCGCCGAGGGCGTGGAGCGCCAGTCGCAGCTCGACTTCCTGCGCGACCAGGGCTGCGCCTCCTTCCAGGGCTACCTCGCCTGCAAGCCCATGCCGGTCGCCGATTTCGAGCGCTGGCTCGCGAGCCAGCGGGTCAAGCCCGGCCGCGAGGATGCCGGAGGCGAAGAAGCCCGCCGGGAAGAAGGCCCCGGCGACGAAGCCCGTCGAGAAGAAGCCCGTCGAGAAGAAGCCCGTCGCGAAGAAGCCTCAGCCGCGCGAAGAAGCCGGCGCCGAAAGCGCCGGCCGCGAAGAAGCCCGGCGCTACCAGGAAATAGAGACGCGCGCCCCGCCCAGCGGCGAGGTCCCGATGCGGGCGCCGCCGCCGTGCCACTCGGCGACGCTGCGCACGATGGCGAGCCCGAGCCCCACCCCGCCCGTCTCCGCGTTCCCGCCCCGGCTCCGCGCGCGTGAAGGGCTCGAAGAGCCGCTCGCGGTCCTCCGGCGCGATGCCCGGGCCGTCGTCGTCCACGTGCACGACCGTGCGGCCGCCCTCGCGCTCCACCGTCATCGCCACGCGCGCCTTCGCGTGGCGCACCGCGTTCCTCACCACGTTCACCAGCGCGCGCGCGAGGTACTTGCCGTCGCAGGTGAAGGTCTCGGGCAGCGCCGCCGGCGGCTCGATCGCGATCTCCCGCCCGGAGGCGCGCATCTCGTCCTTCGCGCGCCGGATGACGTCGTCCACGAGCACGCGCGCCGGCACCTCGCGGGGCGCATAGGGCGGCGCCTGCCGGAGGTTCGCGAGCAGCAGGAGCTCGTTCACCAGCTCCTCCAGGTCCTCGACGTCGCGCCCCATGGCCTCGAAGCGCGCCTCGCGCTCGACGGCCGTCTCCGACTCCCGCGCGAGCTCGAGGTCGAACTTGAGCTGCGCGAGCGGCGTGCGCAGCTCGTGCGCCACGCCCTGCTCGAGGTCGCGGTGCGATTCCAGCAGCCGCTGCACGCGCTCCGTCATCGCGTTGAACGCCCCCGCGATCGGCTCCACGAGCGATGCGCGTCCCACGGCCGCGCGCGCCGCGAGGTCGCCGTCGCCCACCCGCTCGGCCGCCGCGGCAAGGTTCTCGAGGTCCCGGTACAGGGGCTTCACCCAACGCAGCAGGATCACCGCGAGGCCCAGCGTCACCAGCGCCACGATGATCGTGTAGTAGAGCGCCAGGTACTCGTAGAGGCCCACCCACTCGATGCGCAGCACCTCGTCGCCGCCCGCGAGCTTGCGCAGGTACACCTGCCCGCCCCCCGGCCGGTCGCGGAACGCGATCTCGCCCGCGGCGAGCCGCTCCTTCTCCGAGGGGGACATGAACCAGTCGTCCGCGACCTTCGCCATCGGCAGGATGCGGTGCTCGATGCGGAAGGTGGCCTCGACCTCCTTCAGGCGCCCCTCCCAGTCCGGCACCTCCTTCGCGCCGATGATCCGCTCGGCGCGGTCGAAGGCGGTGCCCGCGCGCTTCCTCTGCGTCTCGGCGTGCATCTGCGCCATCACCTGGTCCGTGAGGTACATGAACCCCACGAACGCCGCCGTCGCCGGCAGCATCAGGAAGACATAGAGCCGAAGAAAGAGCTTGAGCATGGTTGCAGAAGGTCCATTCGCAGCGAAGAACCTCCGCCGCATCCATCAAAAAGCGCACCAACCTCGAAAGTGCAGGAGCGGAGTGCGGGCGGGTGTTATTTTTTCGTTTCCGGCCGACTCACGGTGCAACGAACATCGCCATCCCACCCTAAGTCGACCCGCCCCCGAAGTCATCCCTCGTCGCAAGTTCACTCGGCCGGAAACGAAAAAAAACACCCCCCGCACTCCGCTCCGTATCGCCAGCCACCATCGCTCCGTATCGCCAGCCACGATCGCCGCTACGCATCGCCAGCAAACAAATACCCGCGCAACCGAACCGTCTTGATCATGGACTCCGCCCCGCCCGCCTCATGGAGCTTTCGCCGCAGGCGGCAAATCCGCGCGTCGATGGAGCGATCGAGCCCGTCGTAGTCGATCCCCCGCACCACGCGCAGGATCTCGTCGCGCGTGACGACGGAGCCCTGCCGCGAAGCGAGGAGCCAGAGGATGTCGAAGTCGCCGGTGGTGAGCTCGATCGCCTGGCCCGCGATGGCGGCGCTGCGCCGCCCCGCGTCGATGGTGAGGCGCCCCGCGTCGAGCCTGGCTTCCTTCGGCGCGCCCGGCGTGCTGCGGGACCTGCGCAGGATCGCCTCGATCCTCGCCAGCAGCACGCGCGGCTCCACCGGCTTCACCACGTAGTCGTCGGCGCCCATCTCGAGGCCGAGCACCTGGTCGATGTCCTCGCCCTTGGCGGTGAGGATGAGGACCGGCGTGCGGTCGGTGCGGCGCAGCTCCCGGCAGATGGCGAGGCCGTCCTTGCCGGGGAGCATGAGGTCGAGGATCACGAGATCCGGCCGCAGCCGCTCGATGCGGGCGCCGGCGGAGAGTCCGTTGGTCTCCACGTGCACCTCGACCTCGTGCTTCTGGAGGTAGTCGCGGATGGAAGCGGCGAGGCGCGCGTTGTCCTCGACGAGCAGCACCCGGGGGCGCGGGCCGGCGGCGGGGACGGGCGAGGCGGGGCGGGCTTCCATGGCGGCGAGCATGGGCGTCTCGGACGATGGGGAGGAAGGATACTCTAGCCCGGAGCGCCCCTTCGCCGCGTAACGCTTTGTTCGCGGTGTCAGACACGGGTCGACACCGCGAGGGGGCCGTTAAGGATGGGTTAATCGGGGTTGCGCAGGATGCACGCATTGCCATCGTCCCCAAGGAGATTGCCGTGCGACTTCCCGCCACCCTCGCCGCCTTCCTCGCCCTTGCCGCCGCGCTTCCGGCCCCTGCCGTAACCCCGACCGAACTGCGGGATGCCTACGCCCTCGAGGCGAAGCGCGAAACGCCCGCCTTCACCGCCTTCTCGGCCGACCGCGGCCGCCAGTTCTTCTCCGCCACGCACGGCAAGGACTGGAGCTGCGCCACCTGCCATACCGCCAACCCGGCCGCCGCCGGCAAGCACGCCGCCACGGGCAAGGCGATCGCGCCCCTGGCCCCGTCCGCCAACGCCGAGCGATTCACGGACGCCGCCAAGGCCGACAAATGGTTCAGGCGCAATTGCAACGACGTCGCGGGCCGCGCCTGCACCGCGCAGGAGAAGGGCGACATCCTCGCCTGGCTCCTCGCCACCCGATAGGAGGACACGATGAATCCGTTCCGCAATGCCCTGAAGCTCGCCGCGATGTACGTGATCGCCGCGGCCACTACCGCGCACGCCCTCTCGGCCCACGCCGGAGAGCACGTTTACCGCCTCGACAACCCCGCCTACCGGCAGGAATGCGGCTCGTGCCACGTCGCGTATCCGCCGGCCCTCCTCGCCGCGCCCTCGTGGCGCGCCGTGATGGACGGCCTTCCGAAGCATTTCGGCACCGACGCGAGCCTCGAACCCGCCGCGCGGGCCGACATCCTCGCGTTCCTCGAGAAGAACGCCGCGCGCCGCGATACCTCCGCGGGCGGGAATCCCCTGCTGCGCATCTCCGAGACCGGCTGGTTCGCCAAGGAGCATCGCAAGGAAATCGCGGCCGGCACCCCGAAGCGCGCGGACGTGAAGACGATCGCGAACTGCGGCGCGTGCCACCGGGGCGCCGAGAGCGGCGACTACGGCAAGGCGGGCCTCCAGGTGCCCGGGGGGAGGGCGCGATGAGCCTCGTCTTCGGCAACGCCGGGCAGCCCGCCACCCCGCCCCGGACCGTGAAGGTCTGGGACATCGCGGTCCGCGCCTTCCACTGGAGCTTCGCGCTGTGCTTCGCCGGCGCCTGGCTCACCGCGGAGAGCGAACGCTTCCGCGACGTCCACGTGATCCTCGGCTACACCATGATGGGGCTCGTGGCCTTCCGCCTCCTCTGGGGCGTCGTCGGCCCGAGGCACGCGCGCTTCGCGAGCTTCGTGCGCGGGCCGGCCGCCATCGCGCGCTACCTGCGCTCCCTCCTCGAAGGCCGTCCCGAGCACCACCTCGGCCACAACCCGGCCGGCGCCGTCGCGATCGTGCTGCTGCTGGCGCTGGCCGCGCTGGCGGGCGCCTCCGGCTGGGCCGTCTACAACGACCTCGGCGGCCATTGGCTCGAGGAATCCCACGAGTTCCTCGCCGGCGCCATGCTCGCCGTCGTGGGCGTCCACCTCGCCGGGGTGGCCGTCGCGAGCTGGCTGCACCGGGAGAACCTCGTTCGCGCGATGCTGACCGGGCGCAAGACCGACCCGTCCCGCAGGCCCTAGACTCGGGGCTCGGACGAGGGAGGCACGCGGTGAGGGTACTGGTCGTCGAGGACGATGCCCTGCTGGGCGACGCGATCCAGGCGGGACTGCGCCAGAAGGGGTTCGTCCCCGACTGGGTGCGCGACGGCGCCGCCGCCGACGCGGCCCTCGCGCAAGGCAGCCACGCCGCGGTCGTGCTCGACATCGGGTTGCCCCGCCGCTCCGGCCTCGAGGTGCTGGCGCGGCTTCGCGGGCGCAAGGACCCGGTGCCCGTCCTGATCCTCACCGCGCGCGACACCGTCGAGGACCGCATCGCCGGCCTCGACGCCGGCGCCGACGACTACCTCGTGAAGCCCTTCGACCTGGGCGAGCTCGCCGCGCGCCTGCGCGCCCTCACGCGCCGCGCGAGCGGGAGCACGACGGCCGCGCTGGCCGTGGGCGCGCTCACGCTCGACCCGGCCACGCGCGAAGTCGCGTGGCGGGGCGAGGCGAAGACCCTTTCGCGCAAGGAGTTCGCCCTCCTGCACGCGTTCATGCTCAACCCCGGGCGCGTGATGTCGCGCGAGCAGCTCGAGGAGAAGCTCTACGGCTGGGGCGAGGAGATCGAGTCGAACGCGCTGGAGGTGCACCTGCACCACCTGCGCAAGAAGCTCTTTCCCGGCGTGGTGCAGACGCTTCGCGGCGTGGGCTACCTGATGCCGAAGGACCTGGCATGAGGCGCGTCCTCGCGAGCGTGCGCGGGCGCCTCATCGCCATCCTGCTGGCGGGGCTCGCGGTCGCCTGGGTGGCCGTGGCCATCGCGACCGCGATCAAGGCCGACCACGAGGTGCAGGAAGTCTTCGACGCCCAGCTCGCGCAGAACGCGGCGCTCCTCGCGATGCGCGTGGGCGAGGACGTCGAGGAGATCGACACGGAGCACGCGCCGGTCCTGCACAAGTACGCGAAGCCCCTCTCCTTCCAGGTCTGGAAGCACGGGCGCAGGCTCCTGCTGCACTCGGCCGACGCGCCCCCCACCCGCTTCTCCGAAAGCGACCGCGGCTTCTCGACCGTGAAGGCGGAGGGCCGCGACTGGCGCGTCTTCAGCCTGTGGGATGCCAAGGGCGAGTACCTGGTGCAGGTGCGCGACGCGGTCGAGGCCCGCCGGCACGTGATCGTCGACATCGTCTCGGCGCTCGCGAAGCCGCTGGCGGTGGCGCTGCCGCTCTTCGCCCTGCTCGTCTGGTTCTCGGCCGGCCGCGCGCTGCGGCCGCTCGCCCGGCTGAGCGACGAGATCTCGCGCCGCGACCCGACCTACCTCGCCCCGCTCCAGGGCGAGGTGCCCTCGGAGATCGCGCCCCTCGTGGCCCGCCTCAACGCGCTCCTCGCCCGGGTGCAGTCCTCCCTCGACGGGGAGCGCCGCTTCACGAGCGACGCGGCGCACGAGCTGCGCACGCCGCTTGCCGCGCTTCGCGCCCAGCTGCAGGTCGCGCAGGGCGCGCGGGAGGCCGCCGAGCGCGACCGCGCCATCGCCAACGCCCTCGCCGCGGGCGAGCGCGCCACGCACGTGGTCGAGCAGCTCCTCACGCTCGCGCGCCTGGAGCACGGCGCCTGGAAGTCCGCCGCCGCGCCCTTCGACCTGCGCCGCGTCGCGGCCGACACCCTCGCCGAGCGCGCGCCGCAGGCGCTGGCGAAGCGCATCGCGCTTGCCCTGGAGGGCGACGAAGGCGCCATGGCCTCGGGCCACGCGGGGCTCGCGGCCATCGCCGTGGGGAACCTCCTCGACAACGCCATCCGCTACTCGCCCCCGGACACGGCCGTCACCGTCGTGGTCGTCCCGCCAGGGCGGCCACGCGCTCCTCACCGTGCGGGACGCCGGCCCGGGCATTCCCGCGGGCCAGCGAGAGCAGGCCCTGCGGCGCTTCGCGCGCCTCGAGGCCGGGGATGCCGAAGGCAGCGGGCTGGGGCTCTCGATCGTCGCCCGCATCGCCGAGCTGCACGAGGGCGCCCTCGCGCTCGACGACGGCCCGGGCGGCCAGGGCCTCGAAGCCACCCTGCGCTTCCCCGTGGCCTGAGCGCCGCGCGGCCGGGCGGGCCCGGGTGTGCGAAAATAGCGCCCCGCCGCACTTTTCCCGCCCGCCGCCGCGCCCGCGCACCGCCCGGGACGCGCGAAGCCCCCGAAGCCCATGACGATCGCCCTGGAAGTCGCCCGCCGCCGCACCTTCGCGATCATCTCGCACCCCGACGCCGGCAAGACCACGCTCACCGAGAAGCTCCTGCTCTTCGCGGGCGCGATCCAGATCGCCGGCAGCGTGAAGGCGCGCAAGGCCTCGCGCCACGCGACCAGCGACTGGATGGAGATCGAGAAGCAGCGCGGCATCTCGGTGGCGAGCTCCGTCATGCAGATCGAGTACCGCGACTGCGTGGTGAACCTGCTCGACACCCCGGGCCACCAGGACTTCTCCGAGGACACCTACCGCGTGCTCACCGCCGTGGACGCGGCGCTCATGGTGATCGACGCGGCCAACGGCGTGGAAGCGCAGACGCTGCGCCTGCTGCAGGTGTGCCGCGCGCGGAACACGCCCATCCTCACCTTCATCAACAAGATGGACCGCGAGGTGCGCGACCCGCTCGACCTCGTCGACGAGATCGAGCGCACGCTGGGCATGGCGGCCGTCCCCTTCACCTGGCCCGTGGGCATGGGCAAGCGCTTCCACGGCGTCTACGACCTGCGGAACTCCCGCATGCGCGTCTTCCGCCCCGGCGCGGACCGCCTGGCGCGACGAGAGCGACGAGATGGTCGCCGACATCGCCGACCCGGCCATCGCCGAGCGCTTCGGCGCCGAGCTCGTCCAGGCGAGGAACGAGATCGAGCTGGTGCAGGGCGCCTCCCCCGAGTTCGACCGCGCGCGCCTTCCTCGCCGGCAAGCAGACGCCCGTGTTCTTCGGCTCGGCCATCAACAACTTCGGCGTGCACGAGATCCTCGACGCGCTGGCCGACCTCGCGCCCCCGCCGAGCCCGCGCGCCGCGATCCAGCGCGTGGTGTTGCCGTCCGAGGGCAAGTTCAGCGGCGTCGTGTTCAAGATCCAGGCCAACATGGACCCCGCCCACCGCGACCGCATCGCCTTCGTGCGCGTGTGCTCCGGGCAGTTCGAGCGCGGCATGCGCCTCACGGTGGTGAGGAACGGCAAGGTCATCCGCCCGGGCAGCGTCGTCTCGTTCCTGTCGCAGCGGCGCGAGCTGCTCGAGTTCGCCTTCCCCGGCGACATCATCGGCATCCCCAACCACGGCACGCTGCAGCTGGGCGACACGCTCACCGAGGGCGAGAGCCTGCAGTTCACGGGCCTGCCCTTCTTCGCGCCGGAGATCTTCCAGCAGGTGGAGATCACCGACCCGATGAAGAGCAAGCAGCTGAAGCTCGGCCTTGCGCAGCTGGGCGAGGAAGGCGCGATCCAGGTCTTCCGCCCGCACCACGGCGGCGCGCTGCTTCTGGGCGCCGTGGGGCAGCTGCAGTTCGAGGTCGTGGCGCACCGCCTGCAGCACGAGTACGGCGTCCCCGCGCGCATGGCGCCTTCCAAGTTCCGCATCGCGCGCTGGGTGACCTGCGACGACGCGAAGGAGCTCGTCGCGCTTCATCGAGGCGAACGGCCACCGCGTCGCCTACGACGCGGTGGATGCGCCCACCTTCCTCGCCACCGCCAACGCCGAGCTCACGGTCACGCAGGAGCTGTGGCCGAAGGTCCGCTTCCACGCCCTTCGCGAGCACGCCGGCCTCGTCTTCCAGCAGCGCCTGGACGGCTGACCCGGGGGGTATTGCCCTTTCGGGCAATATTAGCGCTGGATTATTGACCTCCCACAAGCCGGGTATGCGCGCGGCCCGGAAAATCGGGGCGTCACGCTCGGGAGGTCCCCATGAAACAGGTCGTCATCCTCGGCGCCGGCACCGGCGGCGCCCTCATCGCCAACATGCTGAGCCAGAAGCTCAACCTGAAGGAGTGGGTGATCACCATCGTCGACCGCTCCGACACGCACGTCTACCAGCCCGGGCTCCTCTTCCTGCCCTTCGGGCTCTACGGGCACGACAGCCACAAGGACATCGTTCGCCCCATCGGCGAGCCGCTGCCGCGCAACGTGAACTTCCTCTCCGCCGACATCCTGCGCATCGACCCCGAGAAGAAGACGGTCGAGACGAGCCTCACGACGCTTCGCTACGACTTCCTCGTCTGCTCGCTGGGCTGCCGCGTGGCGCCGGAGGAGATCGAGGGCCTGGCCGAGCCCATGGGCAAGGACGGCGTGCACACCTTCTACACGCTCGAGGGGGCGGTCGCGATGCGCGGCGCGCTCGACCGGATGACGCAAGGGCGCCTCGTGATCGACGTGTGCGACATGCCGATCAAGTGCCCGGTGGCGCCCATCGAGTTCGCCTTCCTCGCCGACTACTACTTCACGCAGAAGGGCGTGCGCGACGCGATCGACATCACGCTGGTCACGCCCTACTCCGGCGCGTTCACCAAGCCCAACGCGAACCGCGTCCTCACGGAGATGGCGAAGCAGAAGGGCGTGAACGTGGTCGCCGACTTCGCCGCGGAGAGCGTGGACGCCGCCGCGAAGACGCTCAAGTCCTTCGACGGGCGCACGCTCGAGTACGACCTCCTCTGCGCCATCCCGCCCAACCTGGGGCCGCAGGTCATCGACGATTCCGATCTCGGCGACGGCACCGGCTACGCGATCACCGACCCGCGCACGCTCAAGAGCCGCAAGGCCGACTTCATCTACTTCCTCGGCGACAACACCAACGTGTCGACCTCCAAGGCCGGGTCCGTGGCCCACTTCGAGGCCGAGACGATCGTCGAGAACCTGCTGCGCGAGATCGAGGGCAAGCCCGCGCTGCCCACCTTCGACGGCCACGCCAACTGCTTCATCGAGACCGGCTACCACAAGGCGATGCTGCTCGACTTCAACTACGACATCGAGCCGCTCGAGGGATCCTTCCCGATGGCGACACGTGGGTCCCTTCTCGCTGCTGAAGGAAAGCTACATGAACCACGTGGGCAAGCTCGCCTTCCAGTGGGTGTACTGGAACCTGCTGCTCAAGGGGCGGCTGCCCAACGTGCCGCTGCTGCCCTCGCACATGAACTTCGTCGGCAAGGACCTCGAGACCACCCCGCACGCGCGCCACGCCCGCGAGATGAAGGTCCGCGACGTGATGACGAAGGAGGTCGTCTGCGTGCACCTCGGCAGCGCCCTCACCGCGGCCGCCACGCTCATGGTGCAGAAGAAGGTGAGCGGCGTGCCGGTGCTCGACGTCCACGACCGGCTCGCGGGCGTGCTCACCGAGGCCGATTTCCTCTCGGCCATGAACCTCGAGCAGAGCAACGTGACCGACGCCCTCGAGACGGTCGTGCGCAAGCGCCGCGCGAGGAAGGGCATGGGCACGATCGTCGACGACATCATGACCAAGCCGGCCATCACCATCCGCGAGGACGAGTCGCTGCGCACCGCGGTGACCCTCATGGACACCAACCGCATCAAGCGGCTCATCGTCACCGACGACGAGAGGAAGGTCCGCGGCGTGGTCTCGCGCGCGGACCTGATCCGGCTCTACGCGATGAAGTAGCCGGCGCGGCTACGCGAGCATCAGGGCGGCGACGGCGAGGAGCGCGACGACCATCGCGCCGAAGCCCGCGATGCAGCGCATGCCGAGAGATCGCCCGCCGACGACGAACACGATCGACGCCTTGACGATGGCGTTCGAGCAGAGCGCCACGACGATCGCCATGACCGCGCCGGCGGCGGTGACGCGCCCGTCGCCGAAGAGGCGGAAGGACGAGAGCGAGATCGCGTCCACGTCGGTGAGGCCCGAGACCATCGCCACCGCCCAGACGCCCGCCACGCCCGCGAGGTCGTTGAGCCACGCGGCGGCCACCAGCACCACGGCATAGGCCACGCCGAAGCCCAGCGCCACCGGGAGGTCCGTGGGGTTGGTGAGCTCGGGGTTCTCCAGCGCCTCGCCACCGGCGTGCTTGCGCCACGTCACCCAGGCGATGGGCAATGTGGCCGCGAGCCCGGCAAGCATCACGGGGACCATGGTGGGCAGGATCGAGGGCATCACCGCGACCGCGAGCACCGACAGGCGCAGCAGCACGACCAGGTTCGCGAGGAGGATCACCGTGGCCGCCGTGCCCTCGAGCTCGGGCTTGCCCCGCGCCCCGCGCGAATAGACGAGCGTGGTGGCCGTGCTGGAGACGAGCCCGCCCAGCGCGCCCAGCAGCAGCACCGGCCCCTTTCCGCCCAGCAGCCGCCACGCGACGTAGCCCGCGAGGCTCACCGCCGAGATGAGCACCACCATCATCCAGAGGTGGTAGGGGTTCAGCGCGCCGTAGGGGCCGAAGCCCTGGTTGGGCACCACCGGCAGGATCACGAGCGAGAGCACCGCGAACTGCAGCAGGCTCTCCATGTCGGTCGACGTGAGCCTCACGGAGAAGCCCTCGAGCTGCGACTTGTAGTGCAGGAGCGCCGTCACCACGATGGCCACGGCGATCACGATCCCGCGAATAGCCGTGCCAGACGGCGGCGCCCAGGCAGAAGGTGAGCGCGGCCGCCATCACGGTCGTGGTGCCCTGGTCGGGCGTCGAGGTGGGAGCGGCGACGTAGGCGGCCAGCACGCCGCCGGTGCTCACGGCGATGCCCGCCACCAGGAGCCACGGCGAGCCGGTCTTCTCGCCCAGCATCGCGCACACGGTCCCCAGCAGCGAGATGATGGCGAAGGTGCGCACGCCCGCCTTGGCCTCGCGGTGGCGCTCGCGCTCCAGCCCGATCAGCAGGCCGACGGCGAGGCTCGTGAGGAAGGAAAGCGAAATGGCGTAGTTGTCCGGCATGGCCGGGCGGCCCCTGCGCCCATTCTGCGGCCCGCCCGGGGCCGGCGGTTGACTCGCGGTCAACGCCCCTGCGAGGGGCAGACCCAGCGCCCGAGCCAGGCCTTCACCCGCTCCCGCGCATGCCGCGCGCGATTTTCTCCTCGGGCGTCGCATCGGCGCGGAAGTCGAACGCCCGCCGGGCCATGGGGTAGGTCTGCAGCTCCACGGGCACGCCGCGCTCGTAGAGCGCGTAGAAGGCGCGCCCGATGTTCATGCGGCGCAGCTCGAAGTCCTGGTCGCCGACGAGGAAGAGCATCGGCGCCGTGATCTTCAGCACCTCGGGCGCCACGCTGAAGAGCTGGTCCGACTCCGTCGCGTTGGGGTTCTGCATGTGGCCGGCGTAGGCGGCGATGGCCGCGACGTCCGCGGGCGCTTCGCCGCCAGGCGGATGGCGTAGTAGCCCCCGCGCGAGTAGCCGACGATGCCCGGCCGGGCCCTTGCAGGCCTCGGGGCGCGCGAGCAGCAGGTCGAGCGCCGCCTCGACGTCGCCTTCCGTGGCCGGGTCGTGCGGCCTGCGGCCAGCGCTCGATGAAGCGCCCGCTCTGCCAGTCGGGCGCCACGACGAGGAAGCCCTGCCCCGCCAGCTCGCGGATGTGGGCGCGGTCCGGGTCCTCGTAGCCGCGGCGCGCATGCATGTAGAGGACGGGCGGGAACGGGCCCTTGCCCTCGGGGATCGCGATCTCGACGGGCACGTCGGCGCCCGCGGTGCGGACGACCGCCTTCTGGACGCGCACCTCCGCCGAGGCCGCGGCGGCCGCCCCCAGCAGCAAGACGGCCACCAGTCGCTGGATTCTCATGCGGGCCCCCCGGTCACGCCAGGCCGGGAGGCGTGGCAATATGCGCCATATCTTCCACGGGATTTTCCGTGGAGGCTAGCTCAGACGAAAGGAGCCCCATGAAGTCGACCGTCACCATCGCGCTGCTCGCCGCCGCCGGCTTCCTCGCCGGTTGCGCCGCCAACGAGCCCACGGCCGCCGCGCCGGCCCAGGCCAGTGCGCCGCCACGGCCGACATGGCGAGCCAGGGGAACAGCAAGCTGGGCACCCGCATTCCGGTCAAGCCCCCGGAGTCGCAACCGGTGAGATCCATCGGCAACCGGGAGTACCGGGATGGCCGACAAGCCGCAGCCCATGCCGGTGGTGAAGTGAGCCCCATGAAGTCGACCGTCAAGATCGCGCTGCTCGCCGCCGCCGGCTTCCTTGCCGGGTGCGCCGCCAACGAACCCACGGCCGCCACGCCGTCCCAGGCCAAGGCCGCCGCCCCGGCCAACGTGGCGAGCGAGGAGAGAAGCAAGCTGGGCACCCGCATTCCGGTCAAGCCCCCGGAGGCGCAGCCGGTGAAATCCATCGGCAACCAGGAGTGGCAGAACTCGGTGACCAACCAGCCGCAGCCCATGCCGGCGGGGAACTAGGCGCAGCCTCCCATCGGGGTCCGCCCGGACCCCTATTCGTCGCACACCAGGCGATAGCCGATGCCCGTCTCGGTCACGAAGTGCCGGGGCCGCAGGGGATCGGCCTCGAGCTTGTCGCGCAGCTGCTTCATGTAGATCCGCAGGTAGTGCGTGTCGCCCTGGTGCGTCGGGCCCCAGACCTCGCCCAGCAGCTGCTTGTGCGCGACGACCATGCCGGCATGCTTGGCCAGGCACCCGACGAGGCGGAACTCGATCGGCGTGAGGTGGACTTCGTGGCCGTCCCGCGTCGCCTTGCGGGCTTCGAGATCGACGAGGGCGGTCCCCGAGCTTCAATGCGGCGCTGCCCGTCGTGGAGCGCGCGCGGTGGCGAAGCGCGACGCGAAGGCGCGCGAGCAGCTCGCCTATCCCGAACGGCTTGGTGACGTAGTCGTCGGCGCCGGCGTCGAAGGCCTCGATCTTCGCGTGCTCCCGGGAGCGGGCCGACAGCACGAGGATCGGCATCGGGGACCACCGGCGAATCCCGCGAATGACCTCCAGGCCGTCGAAATCGGGAAGGCCGAGGTCCACGATGGCGACGTCCGGCTTGTGGGTCGTTGCGTCGATCGCCCCCCGCCGGGCGTTGGCCGACTCCACGACCTTGTATCCCTCGGCGCCAAGGGCCGAGGAAAGGAAGCGCCGGATCTCCGCGTCGTCCTCGACGACGAGGATGGTCGCGAGCGATTCCGTCATCTCACGCCTCCGCGGCCTCGACGGGCGGGCGGGGCGCGGCCTCCACCGGCAACGCGAAGCGGAACACGAGCCCGCCGCCCGGATTGGGCTCCGCCGCGATCCGGCCCCCGTGCAGGCTCGACGATCGCACGGCAGATGGCGAGGCCCAGGCCCACGCCCCTGCCGGGGGCCTCCGTCCCTCCCCGCTGGAACTTGGCGAACAGGCGTTCCATGTCCCGCCCGTCGAGGCCGGGACCGCAGTCCTCCACCGAAACGACGATCTCGCTCCCGAGATGCTTCGCCCGCAGCCTGACCACCGTTCCGGGGGGCGTGTGGCGGGCGGCGTTGTCGAGCAGGTTGGCCAGCACCTGTTCGATGAGGGAGGCGTCCACGCGCACCAGCGGGAGGTCGGACGGGATCTCCACGAGGAGGCGATGTCCCGACAGCCGGTCCGCGAGGCGGTCCAGGACGCTGCCGGCGATCTCGGCCAGCGATGCCCAGTCGCGGTCGAGCGCGATGGCGCCGGCTTCGAGGCGGGTCATCTGCAGCACCTTGTCCACCTGCTCGGAGAGCTCCCGCGACTGGTCGTAGATGCTGCGGGCGAGCGCGTCGCGCTGCTGCGGGTCCAGCCGGTCGCCCCCTTCCGCGAGGGTCGACGAGGCGCCCGTCAGCACCGCCAGCGGCGTGCGCAGGTCGTGGGAGATCGAGGCCAGGAGGGCGCTGCGGACGCGTTCCGTCTCGGCCTCGAGGGCCAGCGCGGCGCGCGCCCCGGCCTCGCGCCGGCCCTTGTCCAGCAGGCCGGAAATCACGAGGGCGACGGCCAGCATGATCGCGAAGGTGAGGAGGTACTGGACGTCGTTGATCGTGAACACGCCCTGCGGCGGGACGAACATGAAGTCGAATGCCGCGACGCAGAGGACGGCGCTCAGGATCGCGGCGCCGCGATCGAAGCGCAGCGCGATGACCACCACGGCCAGCAGGTAGACCATGGCGATGTTGACGATGTCGAACCGCGGCGCCATCGCGAGGCCGGCGAGCGTGCAGAGGGCGGCCCCCGCGACGGCCCAGAAGTAGCCGAACAAGGGGCGGCGTTTGTCCATGGCGATACTGTAGCCAAAGCGGGCGTAAAGATGCCGTAAAGATTCGCCCGTCTCGCGCCGAAAGGCGATCCGGTGCGGCCTAGACTCCGGTCACTTCAATTTCCCGCACCCCGAAATGAACGATTCGAGCGCACTGCCCTTGACGGACTTGCAGACGGACCAGGGCCGCGATCCCCGGCAGGCGACGGCCGCGCTGGCGCTTCTCGCGCTGGGCGTGGTCTACGGGGACATCGGCACCAGCCCGCTGTACGCCATCAAGGAGACGTTCAACCCGTCGCACGGCATCCCGCTCGCGCCGGCCAACATCCTCGGCGGCGTCTCCTGCATCTTCTGGGCCCTGATGCTGGTGGTGACGCTCAAGTACGTGACGCTCGTGGTGCGGGCCAACAACCGCGGCGAAGGCGGAATCATGGCGCTCCTCGCGCTCGCGACCACGGCCATCAAGGACAGGCCGCGTCTCGCGTCGGCACTGCTCGTCATCGGCGTGTTCGGCGCGTCGCTCTTCTACGGGGATGCGGTGCTCACGCCGGCCATCTCGGTGCTGTCGGCCGTCGAGGGGCTGGAGGTGGGCACCGATGCGTTCAAGCCCTATATCGTGCCCATCGCCGTGGGCATCCTCGTCGGGCTGTTCCTGATCCAGAAGCACGGCACCGGTGTCGTCGGGATCCTCTTCGGGCCGGTGTGCGCGCTCTGGTTTCTCGCGATCGCGGCCGCCGGGATCTGGAACATCCAGAAGAACCCGGAGATCCTGGGCGCGCTCAATCCGCTGCACGCCCTGCACTTCGTCACCGCGCACGGGTTCGCTTCATTCGTCGTGCTGGGTTCGGTACTGCTGGCCATCACCGGCGCCGAGGCGCTCTATGCGGACATGGGCCATTTCGGCAAGCGGGCCATCCGGATCGCCTGGTTCAGCCTGGTCGCCCCGGCCCTGGTCCTCAACTACTTCGGGCAGGGCGCCCTGCTGCTCGCCGACCCGAAGGCGGTGGAAAACCCGTTCTTCCTCGCATTCCCGCCGTGGGCCCTGTATCCGATGGTGGTGCTCGCCACGGCAGCCACCGTGATCGCCTCCCAGGCCACGATATCGGGGGCCTACTCGATGACCCAGCAGGCCATGCAGCTGGGCTTCCTGCCGCGCACCCAGGTGATGCACACGTCCTCGAAGACGATGGGGCAGATCTACATCCCGACGGTCAACTGGATCCTGCTTGCGGCCGTTGCGAGCGCGGTGATCGGCTTCGGCTCGTCCACCCGGCTCGCCTCGGCCTACGGCGTGGCGGTCATGGGGACGATGCTCGTGACCACCTTCCTGACCTTCTTCGTGATCCGCTACGGATGGGGCTACCCGCTGTGGCTGTGCCTGCTTTCCACGGGCATCTTCGCCATCGTCGACGCGACCTTCTTCGCGGCGGCCATGCACAAGGTGATGGAGGGGGGCTGGTTCCCGCTCCTGCTCGGTTCCCTCATCTTCGGCCTGATGATGACGTGGAGGCGCGGGCGCGGCGCCCTGCTCCGGAACCTGCAATCCTCGTCGATTCCGCTCGCGCCCTTCCTCGAGTCGCTGTTCCTGTCGCCGCCGCAGCGCGTCCCCGGCACCGCGGTCTTCCTCACCTCGACGCCCGATGCGACGCCGCACGCGCTCCTGCACAGCCTGAAGCACTACAAGGTGCTGCACGAGCGGAACATCTTCCTGACGGTGGGATTCCACGACGTCCCGTGGATTGCCTTCGAGGACCGCGTCAGGTGCGAGCCCCTGGGCCGCGACTGCTGGCGGGTCGAGGTGCGCTACGGCTTCATGAACCGCCCCGACGTCGCCGCCGCGCTGGAACTGTGCGGCCCGCAGGGCCTCCAGCTCGATCCGCAGGACGTGTCCTACTTCCTGTCGCGCGAGAAGATCCTCCCGGTCGCGGGCGCCAAGGGGCTGGTCGAACGCTGGCGGGACCGCGTCTTCGCCGCCATGGCGCGAAACGCCGGCAACGTCACCGACTACTTCAACGTGCCGACGAACCGCGTCGTCGAGCTGGGGACGCGGGTCGAGATCTGAGACGGGGACGGGGGCGGAATCGGGCGGCGGGAAAGCAAAAAGAAAGGGCTCCCGGCAATCGGGAGCCCTTGGCTGTACCTGGTGGAGAGGAAGGGGATCGAACCCTCGACCTCCGCATTGCGAACGCGGCGCTCTCCCAGCTGAGCTACCCCCCCACGCGAAGGGCAAGATTATAGCGGAATCCCCGCCCTAGAGCGAGACCTGCACCTTCACCCAGATCGTGCGCCCCGGCTCGTTCACCCGCGTCGTCTGGAGGTAGCCCGGGACCATCGCGCCGGCGCGGCTCAGGTGCTCGGCGTAGGTCCGGTCGAAAATGTTGTCCACGCCGCCGGTCAGCGTCACCGCCTTCGAGTAGCGCCAGCCCGCGTTCAGCGAGAACACCGCGAAGCCCGCCGTGGGCCCGATGTCCTGCCCCGCGATGTTGCCCTTGCCCGGGTCGACGCGGTCCTGTCGCGCGACGGCCCGCAGCAACGCGCCGAACGACCACACCGGATCCTCGCGCGTGAGGGAGAAGCGCGCCTCCAGGGGCGGCTGCTGGGCGAGCGGCGTGCCGTCCGTCTCGTTGTCGCCGCGCACGTAGGCGAGCGTGGCATCCGCTTTCCAGTGCATCGCGAAGGCGCGGCCCAGGCCGGCTTCGAGCCCGCGCGTCCTGGCATCGACGTTTCGCGAGACGACCGCGTTGCGCATCGGGTTCGTCCGCGCCACGCCCGACTGGATGAGGATGTAGTCGTCGATGCGGCCGGCGAAGGCCGAGAGCGACCCGGTCCAGTCGCCGGCCCGGCGCAGCACGCCCACGTCGAGCTGCGTCGTGCGCTCCGGTCGCGTGCCGAAGGCGCTGATCGAGTCCGTGCCTTCGCGGTCGGAGAAGAGCTCCCAGTAGTCGGGGAAGCGCTCGGCGCGGCCGAGGCCCGCGTACAGGGTGGCCTCCTTGCCCGCGAGGTCCCGCTCCACGCGCGCGAAGCCGCTCGCGAGCGTTTCGGTGCGCTCCGCGCCCGCCGTCGGGTTCGGCCGCGACACCGCCATCGCCCCCTTGCCCAGGTTGATCGTGGCCCGCCGGTCCTCGGCCTGCCAGCGATCCAGGCGCAGCCCGGTCACGAGGCGCCCGGACCCGGGGTGCTCGTGCGATCCACTCGCCGAAGATCCCGCGATTGGAGAAGTTCGCGTCTTCCGTGCGCGGCTTCGACTCGTAGGGCATCGTCCACTGGTTCGAGGTGGAGCGCACGGTGTGGTCGTTGGACTGCCAGTCGGCGCCGAGCGTCACGCGGTTGTCGTCGTTCGGCCTGAGGCCCGCGCGGACCGTTGCGCCGCGGGTGTCGCGATCGGGGTTGCTGACCGACGGGCCCGGCATCATCGCCGTCGGCTGGAAGGGACGCAGGCTGAAGTTGTCCATCACGTGGTCCACGTAGTTGTAGTACGCGCGCGCTTCCACGCTTTCCACGAGCGGCGTGAGCCCCTCCTTCCGCAAGCGAAGCCCGGCGTTGGTGCGCTTGAACTTCGTGCCGTCCATCGCGCGGTCCGCGTACGCCGCCTCGCCGTCGCTCGTGGCGCCGGTGAGCTCGAGGCGCGTGCGTTCGTCCGGCGTCCAGGCGAGGGCCGCGTTGGCGCTCCAGCGCGTGTAGCGCGAATGCACGCGCTGTCCGTCTGCCGTCGGCATAGTCGTCCGAGTGCGAGCGCGTCGCCACGCCACGCGCCTGGAACCGGGGCGTGCCGGCGCGCGCGTCGGCCACTTCGTCGTTGCGGCCGAACGAGCCCGCGAGCAGGCTCGCGTAGGCGCTCGCGCCCGGCTCGGCGTAACGCGTCGGGCTCGCGCTCGAAGAGCACGACGCCGGCGGAGTTGCCCGGGCCATTGAGCACGCTCTGCGGCCCCTTGATGACGGTGATGCGGTCGAAGGCCTCGGGGAAGACGTAGGCGGTCGGCGGATCCATGCGCCCGCCGCAGCCGCCGAGGATGTGCTCGCCGTCGAGCAGGATGCCCAGGCGCGAGCCCGCCATGCCGCGCAGCACGGGGTCGCCATCGGTGCCGCCCTTGCGGATCACCGAGAACCCCGGGATGGTCTTCAGGTAGTCGGCGCCGTCGTGCGCGGGCAGCGGCTGCCGGGGCTTGCGGGGATCGGTCGTGACGGTGAGCGGCGCCTCGTCGCGCTCGGCGGTGACGACCATGGGCTCGAGCACCTCGAGCTGCGCGCGGGCCGCGGGATTGAAGAGGGAAAGGCCGCCCAGCAGGGCGAGCAGGGGCTTGCGGCGAAACGGGACCATCGGGACTCCTCCTGGCGAATGGGATTCGCGGCGAAAGGCCGCCACGGCCCGGACGCGTCCGGGCGCGGGAACTGCCGGGCTGTCAGGAGGCGGAGGGAGGCGCGCGAGGCTGCGCCGTGGCCCACGCGAAGAGCGGGCGCGGCGCGAGGAGGAAGAGGACCGGAACCGGCTCGGAGCCGGAAACGAGGGGGACGGTGACGTGCGCGGGCGGCGGCAGCGCGGCGCAGGCCGCGTGGGACGCGCAGAACGGGCAGTGCTCGACGTGGTGGGCCTTCGGCGCGACCGGAACGCCCGTGGCGTCGGTGGGCACCGGCACGAGGCGGGCGCCATCGGCGGAGCAGACCACGGTCCACCGCACGTGCTGGTCGTTGGCCGCGGCGAGCGCGCTCGAGATGGCCGGCGCGAGCGCGGCCAGCAGCATCGCGAAGGTCGCGATGGCGGCGGTGAAGCGGCGGTGGGCGGCTCTACAAAGCATGAGCGCCGATCCTAGGACAGGATCGGCGCCCGGGGAAAGAGGGTGTTTCCCTTTTCCTGAACTGGATCAATTTTCGCCGCGCGAGCGCGGCGAATGCGGCGTTACTTCTTCGCCGGCGCGGCCGGGGCGGCGGGGCGGCCGCGGCCGGCGGCCGCGGGCCTTCTCGACCTTGACCGCGATGGCCTCGACGAACTCGGCCTCGACCATGTCGCCGACCTTCACGTTCTTGAGGAGGGCGGGGTCCGACCTTGAGGGCGACCGTGTGCTCCACGCCGCTCAGCGTGACCTTGCCGGCCTTGGCGTCGAGCCGCCTCGACGGAGGCGACCACCTTCACGTTCACGCCCACGACGCCGGCGGGCTTCTGGCCGGCGCTCGGCGCGCTTCTCGAAGGGCGTCACGACGCGCGAGCGGGTCTTGTTGTCGGTCTTCTGCAGCTTGGCGGCGACGGCCTCGATGTAGGCCATCGTGACCACGTCGCCCTTCGCGACCTGCGCGAGGTTCTTCACCTCGGGGCCGGCGACGAAGGTGACCAGCTTGCCGTCCTGGCCCTTGAGGGTCACTTCGCGGGTCTTCTGGTCGATGGCTTCGACGGTCGCGGTGACCGTCGTGACTTCGCCGACGCCGACACCCTTGGCCTTCGGGCTCGGCCTTGGCCTCGGCCTTCGCGGGAGCCGGGGCGGGAGCGGGGGCCTTCTTGTCCTGCGCGATGGCGGTGGTGGCCAGCAGGGCGGCCGCGAGCAGAGCGAGCTTTTTCATGGTCTTCCTCGTATGGATTGAAAAAGGCCCCGCGACAATCGCGGGGCCGGGGTCGAAGCGATTGCGGCCTTCGCCGTGGCGGCGGACGCTCGCAACCGCGAAATCCCGCCTACTTCTTGGCAGGCGCGGCCGGGGCTGCGGCGGGCTTGTCGGCGGCCTTGGCGGCGGGCTTGGCCGCAGGCTTCTGCACGCTGATGGCGATGGCCTCGATGTAGGCGCCCTCGACGAAGTCGCCGGCCTTGAAGTTCTTGAGGACGGCGGGGTCCTTCACCTTGATGTCGACCGTGTGCTCCACGCCGCTCAGCGTGACCATGTTCGTCTTCATGTCGATGGCATCGACCTTGGCGACGAAGTCGACCTGGCGGGCGGCCACGGCGCCGGGCTTCTGGCCGGGAGCGGCGGTCTTCGCGCCTTCGGTGATCGTGCGGGAGACGGCGGTCTTCGTGGACTTCTTGAGCTCCATGGCGAGGGCCTGGGCGTACTCGATCACGACCTCGTCACCCTTCTGCACCTGGGCCAGGTTCTTCACTTCGGGGCCGGCGACGAAGGAGACTTGTTGCCCTTGGGGCCCTTGAGCGTGACTTCGCGGGTCTTCTGGTCGATGGCCTCGACCGTGGCGGTGATCTTGGTGACCTGGCCGACTTCGGCGGCGACCTCGGCAGTGCGGGCGGCTGGCCTTGGTCTCGGGGGCCTTGGCGGCAGGCGCGGGGGCGCCTTCTTGTCCTGGGCGATGGCGGTGGTGGCCAGCAGGGCGGCCGCGAGAATAGCGAGCTTTTTCATGGTCTTCCTTGATTTGAGAGGGGAAATGGGGACGGTATTCCGGGCCGCACGAGCCTACACGGGTCGCGCCCGGGGCAGCGCTTTGACGGATATCAGCTTCCGTCCGTCTGGACGGCCGCGGATGCTGACGCGTCTGCGACGTGTAGGTGGTGTCCAGGAGCTTCGCCGCCTGGAAGAGCGCCCTGATGGTGGGCACGGGCATCCCGGTCGAGGTCCCCCAGCTCGACGACCGAGCCCACGAGGGCGTCGATCTCGATGGGGCGGCCCGCCTCCACGTCCTGCAGCATCGAGGTCTTGTGCTTGCCCACCTTGCGCGCGCCCTCGATGCGCTTCTCGAGCGGCACGCGGAAGGTGATGCCGAGGTGCTCGGCGACCGCCTGCGCCTCCTGCATCATCTGCGCGGCGAGCGCGTGGCCGTGCGGGTGCTCGCAGATGTCCTGGAGCGTCGCGTGGGTGAGGGCGGAGATCGGGTTGAAGGTGAGGTTGCCCCAGAGCTTGAGCCACATCTCGGCGCGCACGTTGTCGAGGAGCGGGCACTTGAGGCCCGCCTTCGTGAACGCCTCCGAGATCCGCGTCGCCCGCTCGCTCGGCTGGCCGTCCAGCTCCCCGATGGGGAAGCGGTCGCCCTCGATGTGGACGACCTTGCCGGGGTCCACGAGTTCCGTGGCCGGATAGACCACGCAGCCGATGATGCGCTCCTTGGGGATGGCGTTCTTCACCACCCCGCCCGGGTCCACCGTCTCGACGGTGCGCCCGGCGAGCTCGCCGCCGTGGTCGTGGAAGTACCAGAAGGGGATCCCGTTCTGCATGGGGATCACCGCGGTGTTCTCGTGGTAGAGGGGCGACGAGCTTCTCCGCCACCGCGCCCACCTGGTGCGCCTTGAGCGCGAGGATGACCACGTCGAACGTGCCCGCCTCGGCGTAGTCGTCCGTGGCCTTCACGGTGGTCGCGATCTCCTCGCGGCCGTCGCGGTAGAAGAGGTGCATGCCGTGCGCATTGATCGCCTCGAGATTCCTGCCGCGGGCGATGAAGGTGACTTCCTCGCCGGCCAGGGCGAGCTTCGCGCCCACGAAGCCCCCGATGGCGCCGGCGCCGACGATACAGAAACGCATTATTCCCCCAGTGAACGGGCCGCCATCCCAGCCATGCGGGCGGGGGAGGGGCCGGGATACGAGATCGGTTCATGGCGTCGGGCGGTTTAGCTGCCGCCGTTGTCGCTTCCCGCATGGGTTGGGGCGGGGCCGGGGGGCGGGGCGGGTAGCCCGGGGCCTCGGCAGGACTTCAACACACAGGCTCCAAGTTATGGTGCAGCGCACAAACTGTCAAGCGCGGCCGTCAAGCCTTCCGGTAGGCCCAGGCCAGCACGCCGCCGCCGGCCACGATCATCGGCAGCGACAGCCACTGGCCCATGGACAGGCCCATGGCGAGCAGGCCGAGGAAATCGTCGGGCTGGCGGGCGAACTCCGCCAGGAAGCGCAGGCATCCCGTAGCCCACGAGGAAGGCGCCCGAGACGGCCCCGGCGGGCCGCGGCTTCGAGGAGAACCACCACAGGATCGCGAAGAGCGCGAGCCCCTCGAGGGCGAACTGGTAGAGCTGCGAGGGATGGCGCGCGAGGGCCACGCGGTCCACCTGCGGGAACCACATGCCCCAGGGCAGGTCCGTCGGCCGCCCCGGCAGCTCGCCATTGATGAAGTTGCCCAGCCGGCCCGGCGGCGAGCCCGATGGGCACGAGCGGGGCCACGAAGTCCATCGTCGTGATCCAGCGCAGCTTGCGTCGCGCGCAGAAGATCGCGATGGCGATGAGCACGCCGAGGAAGCCGCCGTGGAAGCTCATGCCCGCCGGCCCAGATCTGCAGGATCTCCGCCGGATGCGTCGAGGTAGTACGTCGGGCTTGTAGAAGAGCACGTAGCCCAGCCGCCCGCCGAGGATCACGCCCAGCACGCCGTAGAGCAGCATGTCGTCCACGCCCGCCTCGGTCACGCCGTTCGAGAGCCCCTGGCGCGCGCGCAGCTTGCCCGAGCATCACGAAGGCCACGAAGGCGACCACGTACATGAGGCCGTACCAGCGCACGGCGACGGGCCGAGGCTGAAGATGACGGGGTCGAACTGCGGGTGGGTGAGCAAGGCGGGCTTTCAGGAGAAATCGTAGAGGCGAGCGGCATTATCCCAGAGGATCGCGCGCGCCCGCGCCGCCCCCACCCAGGCGTCGAGCGCGTCGCGCAGGCGGCGGTAGTCGTTCTCGCGCTCGTGGTTCGTCCACGGCCAGTCGCTGCCCCACACCAGCCGGTCGCGCGCCGACGGCTGTCGATCCAGCGCGCGGCGAGCGCCGCCGCGTCCGCGCCGCCGAGGCGATAGGGGCGCCGAGAGCTTCGCCCACACGGCGCGCGACCGCGCGAGCGCGGGCGACCGCGGCGAAGGTCGCGTCCACGGCGGCGGGCGTGGCGCCCGGATTGCCGAAGTGGTCGAACACGACGGCGATCGGCGACTGCCTCGAAGGCGGGCGCGATCTCCGGCAAGCGCCCGGCCTCGACGTAGGTCTCCGACGTGCCATCCGAGGGCGTGCGCGCGCGCGAAGAGCGAGGCCCAGGCCGGCGAGGCGAACGCCGCGTAGTCCGCCACCGACTTGAGGTTGAGGCGGATCGCCCGCACGCCGCCGGCGTGCAGCCGCGCGAGCGCCGCGTCGTCGAAGCCGGGTCGACGACCGCCACCGCGCGCAGCGTGCCGCGGATCGCTCGCCACGGCGGCGAGCGTCTCCGCGTTGTCGGTGCCGAAGAAGCTCGGCTGCACGACGACGCCGTGCGTGATGCCGGCGCCCGCCCAGCGGGAGCGCCAGTCCGCGAGGCTCGCCTCGTAGGGCGGCCGGTAGCGCGAGCCGGCCACCGCGGGGGCGGTCGCCGAGAAGACGTGCGCGTGGGTATCGATGCCTTGCAAGGGTTTCGCCGGGTGCCTGCGAGGGGCTATTCTAGCGGTCTGCCCCGCCGTTCCCGGGCGAGCCCCTCCCGAACCACCCGCCGACCATGAAAAAGCCCCTCTTCGCCCTCGTCGCCGCCCTGGCGCTCGCCCTGCCGCTCGCCGCGCTCGCGCAGGCCTTCCCCACGCAAGCCCGTGAGGCTCATCGTCACCTACCCGCCCGGCGGCGGCGCGGACCTCATGGCGCGGCTCGTGGCCCCGAAGATGGCCGAGGTCCTCGGCCAGCCGGTGGTGGTGGAGAACAAGGCCGGCGCGAGCGGCCAGATCGGCGCGGCGGAAGTGGCGCGCGCCGCGCCCGACGGCTACACGCTGATGCTGGACGCCTCGTCCTTCGCGGTGAACCCGAGCCTCTACGCGAAGCTGCCCTACGACTCCGGCCAGGGCCTTCACGCCGCTCGCGGTGCTCGCGCTCTACCCCAACATGCTGGTGGTGACGCCATCGTTCCCGCCGAAGGACGTGAAGGAACTGGTGGCGCTCGCCAAGGCGAAGCCCGGCACGGTGGCCTTCGCCTCCTCGGGCAACGGCAGCGCGCAGCACCTCGCGGGCGAACTCTTCAAGCAGCGCGCGCCGGCGTCGACATGACGCACATCCCCTACAAGGGCGGCGGCCCCGCGCTGAACGACGTGATCGGCGGCCAGGTGCCGGTGTTCTTCGCGAACGTCGCCTCGGGGCTCGCGCACGTGAAGGGCGGCAAGCTGCGGGCGCTGGCCGTCACGGGCGCGAAGCGCGCGTCCTCGCTGCCGGAAGTGCCCACCATGGCCGAGGCCGGCATTCCCGGCTACGAGGTCTACGAGTGGAACGCCATCTTCGCCCCCGCCGGAACGCCCGCGCCCGTCGTCGAGAAGCTGGCCGCGGCCATCGCGAAGGCGATGCAGTCGCCCGAGATCCGGGAGCGCGTCGCCACGCTCGGCGGCGACATCGCCGGCTTCGGCCCGAAGGAGGCCGAGAAGTTCATCCGCGAGCAGACCGAGCTCTGGGGCAAGGTGGTGAAGGCCGGCAACATCAAGGTCGATTGAACGGATCCTCTTTCGAAGAAGACAGCCATGACAGACAAATTCCGCTCCACCGCGATCACCGAGGGTGACTCGCGCTCCCCCAACCGCTCGATGCTGCGCGCCATCGGCTACCAGGACGACGACTTCAAGAAGCCCTTCATCGGGCTCGCCAACGGGCACTCGACGCTGAACCCCTGCAACGCGGGCCTGCAGCCGCTCGCCGACGCCGCGGACCGGGCGCTGCGCGCCGCGGGCGGCATGCCGCAGATGTTCGGCACCATCACCGTGACCGACGGCATCTCCATGGGCACGGAGGGCATGAAGTACTCCCTCGTCTCGCGCGAGGTGATCGCCGACTCCATCGAGACCGCGGTGCAGAGCCAGTTCATGGACGGCGTGCTCGCCATCGGCGGCTGCGACAAGAACATGCCGGGCGCCATGATCGGCCTGTGCCGCATGAACCTGCCGGCCATCTTCGTCTACGGCGGCACCATCAAGCCCGGCCACCACAAGGGCCAGGACCTGCAGATCGTCTCCGTCTTCGAGGCCGTGGGCTCGCTCAACGCCGGCAAGATGAGCCGCGAGGACTTCGACTGCATCGAGCGCTGCGCGCTGCCCGGCACCGGCGCCTGCGGCGGCATGTACACGGCCAACACGATGAGCTCCGCCTTCGAGGCGCTGGGCATGTCGCTGCCGTACTCCTCGACGATGGCCAACGAGGACGCCGAGAAGGTCACGAGCACCGAGGAAAGCGCGCGCGTGCTGGTCGAGGCGGTGAAGAAGGGCCTCAAGACGCGCGACATCGTCACCCGGCAAGTCGATCGAGAACGCGGTCGTCGGTCATCATGGCCGTGGGCGGCTCGACCAACGCGGTGCTGCACTTCCTCGCCATCGCGCACGCGGCCGACGTCGAGCTGGACCATCGACGACTTCGAGCGCGTCCGCCGCAAGGTCCCGGTGCTGTGCGACCTGAAGCCCAGCGGCCGCTACGTGGCCACCGACTTCCACCGGGCCGGCGGCGTGCCGCAGGTGATGAAGATGCTGCTCGACGCACGGGCTGCTCGACGGCGGCTGCATGACCATCACCGGCAAGACCATCGCCGAGGTGCTGAAGGACATTCCCGACCGAGCCGCGCAAGGACCAGGACGTGATCCGCCCGTGGTCGAACCCGATGTACGCGCAGGGCCACCTCGCCATCCTCAAGGGCAACCTCGCGCCCGAAGGCTGCGTGGCCAAGATCACGGGGCTCAAGAACCCCGTCATCACGGGCCCGGCGCGCGTGTTCGATTCCGAGCCCGACCTGCATGGACGCGATCCTGGCCGACCGCATCAAGGCGGGCGACGTGCGTCGTGCTCCGCTACGAGGGCCCGAAGGGCGGCCCCGGCATGCGCGAGATGCTCTCGCCCACCGCCGCGCTCATCGGCAAGGGGCTGGGCGAATCCGTGGGCCTCATCACCGACGGGCGCTTCTCCGGCGGCACCTGGGGCATGGTCGTGGGCCACGTGGCGCCGGAAGCCTACGAGGGCGGCACGATCGCGCTCGTGAAGGAGGGCGACTCGGTCACCATCGACGCGCACAAGCTGCTCATCCAGCTGAACGTGCCGGAGGCGGAGATCGCGAAGCGGCGCGCCGCGTGGAAGCAGCCGGCGCCGCGCTACACGCGCGGGGTGCTCGCGAAGTACGCGAAGCTGGTGGGGACGGCGAGCAAGGGGGCGGTGACGGACTGAGTGCCTCGCGAACCCTGCATCACGCAGGGCAGGCCTTGAGCGACGATCCGGCGCCCAACCTTCAGAGCGAACGCTGATTCTTGCGGGGCAGTCCCATGCCGTAGGTGGGCATCGCCCGCAAATGCATTCGTGTTTACATTCGATCGACGTTACTTCACACGCCACCAATGCCAAAGCAAGGCGAAATCGATTACGTGAAACACATCGGCGAAGCTGGACTCGCCCATGCGATCGAAAAGCCCTTCTCCGACGGCGGCTGCGCGCAAATGCTGGTCGACATCGGCATCGTGATGCACTTGCTGCCTCCGCCGCCGGCGCGATTGCTGGATCTCGGATGCGGCACCGGCTGGACCAGCGCGTTCCTCGCCCGCCGAGGCTATGCGGTGATTGGCCAGGACATCGCGCCCGACATGGTGGCTGCCGCGCAGGCCTCACGTGAACATCTTGGGCTTGCAAACCTTCAATTCGTCGTATCGGACTACGAGTCGCTTTCGTTCGACGCGGAGTTCGACTGCGCTCTCTTCTTCGACTCCCTGCACCACGCAGTCGACGAGGAGGCCGCTCTTCGAAGCGCATTCAGGGCGCTTCGCCCGGGTGGCATTCTTGTAACCCACGAACCAGGCGAGGGCCATGCCGAAAGCCCGCCGACGAAAGCGGCCGTGGCACGCTACGGAGTAACCGAGAAGGACATGCCGCCACGCCATATCGTCGCCCTGGGCAAGCGGATCGGCTTTTCTCGTCCGCATCCTGCTCAACTCCGAACTCCTCGTGCGTCTCGGCTTGGGCATCGGCGAATCGGGCTTTCTCAGCCGACTGGCCCGTTACCGCGCATTCCAACCTCTTGTGGTCGCCGCCATGTATTTCACACGGTGGGGACGCCTGGGCAGCATGGTCGTTCTGATCAAGTAGCGCACTGGGCCCCAATCGGCCCACCAAGGTCAGTGGCTCCTCGCGCCCTTTGGCCCCGCAACGGTATGCGCCCCCCTCGGCATTCCAGGTAGTCGTGTCCCCGCGTCCGCGATCCGCGATAATCGCTCCATGCTCCGCGTCGCCGTCAACGCAGTTCCCCTTCGCGCCCCCTTGACCGGCGTTGGCCAGTACGTTCGCTGGCTCATGGCGGCGATCGAATCCCGCGGAGACGTCGAGGCCCGTTACTTTTACGGCACCCGATGGGGCCGCACCGCGATCGACCCGCCGCCCATGGCGTCCTCCGGCCCGGGTCGCCCCGCCAAGCGGATCATCCCGCTGCCTCGAATCGCGGCCAGGGTGGCCCAGCGACTGGTGTTCGCCAGCGGCATGCGCAAACTGCGGCCGCACGTCTACCACGAGCCAAATTTCGTCGCGATGCCATGGGACGGCCCGCTAGTGGTGACGATCCACGACCTGTCCTTCGTGCGTCATCCGGGCATGCATCCCAAGGAGCGACTGGAGCACCTATCGCGCTACCTACCCTCCACGCTGGAGCACGCCTCGCACGTGATCACGGATACGGAGACAGTGAGGGGAGAGGTCATTGCGCATTTCGGCCTCGACCCGAGACGCGTGACTGCGATTCATCTGGGTGTCAGCAGCGACTTTGCGCCACGATCACGGCAACAAACGGAGGGCGTCCTCGCAAGGTACGGACTTGTCCACGGCGGTTACGTCCTCTCCGTGGGCACGTTGGAACCCCGCAAGAACCTCTCCCTCGCCATTCGCGCCTGGGCATCGCTGCCGGCCGGTTGTCGACGTGACCGCCCGATGGCAATTGTCGGCATGAAGGGATGGTTAAGCGACTCGATCATCTCCCTCGTGGAGTCTCTCGAAAGGCAGCGGGCGGTACGGTTCCTCGGCTACGTGCCGCAGGAGGATCTGCCTCATATCTACGCCGGGTCCCTTGCCATGGCGTACCCGTCACGCTATGAGGGCTTCGGCTTGCCCGTCGTCGAGGCCATGGCGTGCGGCGTACCGGTCATCACGTCGAAGGCCTCATGCCTGCCGGAGGTGGCCGGCGATGCAGCGTGCTCGTTGATCCCGACGACGACCATGGCATGGCCGTCGCGTTGAACGCCGTCATCGAAGACGAACCGCTGCGCCAGCGGCTCATCGCCGCCGGCCTCCGTCGCGCCCTGTCGTTCACCTGGGAACAGTGCGCTGAGCGAACCGTCGAGATCTACCGTACCGTCGCACGCGCCTGACAGGGCGAATCACCGCGGCGCAGCGAGGCTCTTCTCGAAAGCTGCCAATGTCGCTCTCGCGGTGTCCTTCCAATCGAACAGCTTTGCCCGTCAGCAACCCGGCAGCCGACATTTCCTTCCTCGCCTTCTCACTGTCTACGATGTCCAGCAGGCACCGCTCGAGCTGGTCGACGTCCGTGGGCGCCCCGAAGTAGGCCCCCGCCTCTCCCACCAACTCAGGCATGCTGTGCGCGCGAGGCACGACGACGGGACATCCACACGCCATTGCCTCGAGAACCGGAAGGCCGAACCCCTCGTACAGGCTCGGAAAGACATAGGCTATCGCCTCGCTGTACAGGGGAGGGAGGTCCCGATCGGGCACGTAGCCGAGCATCGTCGCCGCTCCCTGCTCCCCCTGAGCCAGCCATCCGTCCCATCCCGCGCAAACGACGGGACATTTGACCCGCCCGCGGAAGATCACTTCGCCTAGTGCACGGGAATTCTTGCGCGGATCTCCGCTACCCACGAAGAACAGGTATCTATCGGGAAGCCCGTATTGGTCGCGCACACGCTGGCGATCTTCCACGCTAGCTGGCCTGACGCGGGACTCACGCCCAACAGGGACACGGAAGTCCGTTCCGCGACACTCGGGTCGAATCGTAACAATTGATCGCGCGTGAATTCGGAGATGCACAGGATCCGGGACGCCCACTTCAGCCGCTCCCGGAAATACCGACTCGAATAGGCGACTCTCTCCGCCGGATGCCATTCAGGGTGAAACTGCAGCGAAAGATCCTGCACCGTCTGCACGATCCGGACGCCCTGCGCCGGTCGGAACGGGAAGAAAGCCGCCTCGTGGTAGACGTCCATGCCCTCGCTGAGCCGGCTGAAGATCCGTTCCCTCGCGTGGTGCAGGGCGAGCCGGATAGGCAGCGAAACCGCGGTCGGCAGGCTCCAAAAGAGTTTCCCGAGCCGGGAGAACCGACGGACGTCCGCTGGACCCGCCGGCGGCAGCGGCGAAATGGAGCGCCCGTCGAAAAACCGGATGTCCAGTTCTTCCCCGGCCACTTCTCGCATCGCCGCGTACAACTCGAGCACGTAGCGCCCGATGCCAGTTATCGGGTTGGCGGCGGGAATGGCGTTCACCACCACTCTGAGTTTTCGGGTCACCTTCGGCAGGTATTGGTACGGATGCTCTCAAGCACCATGAGGCAAAAATGATACAATTTTCATTGACTTATCCCAAGGATCCGCCGAGAAATCGACAATTCATCGCGGTCGGGTCGCTTGATCGTGCCCGGCGCACGCGCGAGGGCGGTGAACGACCTCCAAACTCCTGGCCTCCCGTTGTCAGCGCGCAAACATTTCTCCGCAAAGGACCTCTTCGCAC
>CAWAOC010000014.1:0-35531 GCA_963783635.1 uncultured Gammaproteobacteria bacterium | reverse complement strand
TTCATGGGCATTCCCCGGCGAGCAATAGGGCATTGTGGCCGCCGGACAGCTGGGGACGGTTACGGAACCTTTCCGCTCTTGACGCCGCGCAATGGACCACCCCGGGGACCTCACTACCATGGTCTCTGGAGGAGTACCGATAAAAATGCCCTGCGCCTGGATCAGCCACCGGGACTGCCAGCTCCACGAGATGGGGGATGGCCACCCGGAATGCCCCGAACGGCTCGACGCGATCTCGGATCACCTGCTCGCGCAGGGGATCATGAGCCTGCTGATCCCCTACGACGCGCCGATGGCCACCCCCGAGCAGCTCGAGCGCGCCCATACCGCGCGCCACGTCACCGAGATCATGGCCGCGTCGCCCAAGGAGGGGTACGTGCACGTGGACCCGGACACGTCGATGAACCCGCACACGCTGAAGGCCGCCCTGCGCTCGGCCGGCGCGGCGGTGCTCGCGACCGACCTCGTGCTGAAGGGCGAGGTGCGAAGCGCCTTCTGCGCCGTGCGCCCTCCCGGCCACCACGCCACGCGCGACATGCCGATGGGGTTCTGCTTCTTCAACAACGTCGCCGTGGGCATCCGCCATGCGCTCGATTACCACGGGCTCGAGCGCGTGGCCCTCATCGACATCGACGTGCATCACGGCAACGGCAGCGAGGACATCCTCGCCGCGGATCCGCGCGTGCTCATGGCCTCCACCTTCCAGCGCGGCCTCTACCCCTTCCAGGGCGAGGAGCCCAAGGGGCTCAACATGGTGAACGTGCCGCTTCCCCCGGGTGCCACGGGCGAGCAGCTGCGGGCCGCGGTCCACGAATTCTGGATGCCGGCGCTCGACGCCTTCCGCCCGCAGCTCATCTACATCTCGGCGGGATTCGACGCCCACCTGGCCGACGACATGGCCGGCCTGCGCTGGGTGGAGGCGGACTACGCCTGGGTGACGGCGGAGCTGGTGAAGGCCGCGCACCGCCACTGCAACGGCCGCGTCATCTCGGTGCTCGAGGGCGGCTACCACCTTCACGCGCTCGCGCGCAGCGTCGCGGCGCACGTACGGGAGCTCATCTCGGCCTGAGGCGATGGACTACGACTGGATCGTCGTCGGTTCCGGATTCGGGGGCAGCGTCTCGGCCCTGCGGCTGGCCGAGAAAGGCTACCGGGTCGCCATTCTCGAGTGCGGGAGGCGCTTCCGGGACGAGGATTTCGCGAAGAGCACGTGGCGCCTGCGGCGGTTCCTCTGGGCCCCGGCGCTGGGGCTGCGCGGGATCCTGCGCATGGCCACGTTCAAGGACCTCTTCACGGTGAGCGGCGCGGGCGTGGGCGGCGGCAGCCTCGTCTACGCCAACACGCTCTACCGCGCCAAGCCCGCGTTCTTCGCCAACCCGCAGTGGCCCGCGACCGAGGACTGGTCGAAGGCGCTGGCACCCCACTACGACACCGCCGAGCGGATGCTGGGCGCGACCCGGGTGCCCGTGGACAGCGACGGGCAGAAGCTGCTGCAGGGAGATGGCCGCGGAATTCGGCGTGCCGGACACCTTCGTGCGCACCACCTGCGCCGTGTATTTCGGCGAGGCCGGCAAGACCGTTCCCGACCCCTACTTCGGCGGCGAGGGACCGGCGCGCACCGGCTGCAAGCTATGCGGGGCCTGCATGGTCGGCTGCCGCGTCGGCGCCAAGAACACGCTCGTGAAGAACTACCTCTGGTTCGCCGAGCGCAAGGGCGTGGAGATCATCCCGGACTGCGAGGTGGCCGACATCCGTCCGCTGGGCGCGGCCGACGGGTCCGGGGGCTACGAAGTCGAGACCGTGCGCCCCGGCGCGTGGCTGCGGCGCGGCGGCCGCACGATCACGGCGAAGGGCGTGGTGGTCGCCGCGGGGGCGCTGGGCACGAACCGGCTGCTCGCGGGCTGCAAGCTGCGCGGGTCGCTCCCGAAGATCAGCGACCGCCTGGGGCACCTGGTGCGCACCAACAGCGAGTCGCTGCTGGGGGTGACGTTTCCCGACGACCGGCTGGCACCCTGGAAGGACGTGGCCATCAGCGCGAGCTTCCACCCGGATCCCGACACGCACATCGAGTTCGTCACCTACGGGCGCAACGGCGACTTCATGTCGAACCTCACGACGCTGCTGACGGGCGAGGGCACGCGGGTCACGCGGCCGCTGCGGCTCATCGCGACGATCGCGCGCCACCCGATCCGCTTCCTGAAGATTTCCTGGCCGTTCGGCTGGAGCCGGCGAACGCTCATCATCCTGGTCATGCAGACGCTCGACAACGCGCTGCGCTTCGACGCGAGGCGGGCCTGGTTCGGGCGCGGCGTGCGGCTCACCACCGCGCAGGACGCCGGCATGCCCAACCCCACGTACATCGAGGCGGGCAATCGCGCCGCCCTCTGGCTCGCGAAACGCACGGGCGGGGTCGCGCAGAGCATGCTGCTCGAGGCGCTGGCCAACATCCCCTCGACGGCCCACATCCTGGGGGGTGCCGTGATCGGGCGCGACGCCGCCTCCGGCGTCGTGGACAGCCGCAACCGCCTCTTCGGCTACGAGAACCTGCTGGTGTGCGACGGCTCGACGATGCCGGCCAATCCCGGCGTGAACCCCAGCCTCACCATCACCGCGCTCGCGGAGCACGCCATGAGCCACGTGCCCGCGAAGAACGCCGCGTAGGCGTGTCGCTCCGCTAGTGCTTCGCGGGGGCGCCGCCCGAGGCGCGCACTTCGGCGATGACCTCGACCTTGGACTTCTTTCCCCCGTCGCCCGCGAACGTGAGCGTGATCGGGACCTTGTCGCCCGCCTTGAGCGGCTTCCCCAGCTCCATCAGCATCACGTGGTAGCCGCCGGGCTTCAGCTCCACCGTCTTGCCGGCCGGCAGCGGCAGGTCGTCGATGGCGCGCATCGCCATCACGTTGCCGCTCATCACCATCTGGTGCACCTCGACGATGCCGGCGACGGGAGAGGCGGCATTGACCAGCGAGACGTTTTCCGTGCTCTTGAGCTTCATGAAGGCGCCGGTGGCCGTCTGCTTGGGCACCGTGCCGCGCACCCAGGCCTCCGTCACCGTCACTTCGGCCCATGCCTGCGCGGACACGAGCACCAGACCCGCAACCCAAAGCGCCTTCTGCTGCCGTTTCATGATGAGCCCCCGAGGGTTCCGATGACCCTTCGATTATAGGCGTCTCACCGTCGGACGGCCGGGGCCTCGACGGGCAGGCCCCGCGCACGCCAGGCGAGGAAAAGCTCGAGGGCCAGGAGGTCGTCGGACCCATAGGCGGGCGGCTCGGCGCGCACGCCGGCGAAGCAGGCGCGAAGCCGGCGCTGCAGCGAGCCGAGCGACTGCCAGTCGAGCCGGTAGGCGGGCCAGCCCGTCGGATGCCCCTGGCTGATGGGCTCGGCGAGCAGCGTCTTTCCCCAGTTCGCGTCGTGGCAGTGCGTGCATGCGAGGTTCAATTGCCCGATGCGGGTGCCGAAGAGCGCCCTGCCCCGCTCGTACGTCGCGCGCGCCGGGCCGTCGATCGACACCGCCATCGGCGAGCCCCGCGACTGGTGCGCGACGAAGGCGCCCAGCGCGAGCGCGGCCGGCGAATTGGTCGCGAAGCCCTCGCCCGATTGATGGCGGCGATTGCACGCATCGATGCGCCCGTCGAGGTTCACCACGCGCCCGAGGACGGGATCGTGCCGCGGGTAGCGGGAAGCCACGCCCTTCATCGAGTCGGCGGCATTGCCGTGGCAGGCGGCGCAGGACTTCGCGCCATTCGCCGGGGGCTGCGCCCAATACTCCTCGCCGCGGGCCACCCAGAGCATGCCCGGGTTCGCGAAATCGTCGGCCTGCAAGGCGCGCAGGTCCTCGCCCAGGAAATGCGTGCCCGGGAGCAGGGGCGAGGGCCGCTTCGGCTCGTCGGCAGGCAGGGATGCCGGGAGGACCGCCAGGAGGAGGAGGAGAAACCGTTTCACTGAACCGAAAGCAGGGCCTTCACCGAGCCGCGCTCCCCCGCATCGTCGACCCACTCGACGGCGACTTCTCCCGACGACTCCGCGCGAAGCCAGAAGGCGAAGTAGGGATTGGCGGACACGCCCGAGCCCAGCTCGGCCCGCAGCACCTCGCGCCCCGCGTAGCGGCACACGAGGGTATTCACCACGTTCATCGGGACGGCGCGGCCGTCGGCCTCGCGGCGGAAGCCGGACTCCATCGGGTGCTGGATGAGGAGGCGCACTTCGACCGCCTCGCCTCGCCGGGCCGTGGGCGGCAGTTGCAGGCGGGCGACGGCCATCAGGACGTCTCCTCGAGGCACGCCAGGGAGGTGACGACCACGTCGACCTCCGCCACGCGGAAACGGCCGCCGGTAAGCGTGGCGAGAACGGTCACCTTCTGCGATCCGGCCAGGCGCACGCGCGTGGCGATATCCGCCTTGCCCGACTGCGGGCCGAGGTGGAACACGGCAACGCGCGGCCGCGGGTTGCGTTCCGCGAAGACGTGGATCGCCCGCACGTGGTCCGCGTCCGTCATGGGGCTCGCGACCCGGATGCGCAGGGCGACCGAGTTGCCGTTCTCCGCGAGCGACGGGAGTTCCAGGGAAACGTCGCTGCGCTCCGGGGTGGCGCCGCCGGTCACCTCGGCGACGAGCGTCCCGATATCGCTCCGGGGGGGAAGCGTCTGCGCGGCCGCCGGAAGGACCGCGGCGCCGATCGCGGCGCCCGCGGTTCGAAGGAAGGTTCGCCGCTTCATCGCAGCCCCGACAGGAAGGCCACGACGTCCTCCACCTGCTGGGCGGAAAGCACCGGGTTTCCCGCGTAGGCGCCCGCGACCCGCGCGAGGCCTTGCGTGCGATGGAATGCCGGCATGGCGGCATCGGGATTCACGCGGGTGATGTCCACCACGCGATAGCGGATCTGCGCCGCGCCGAGCCGCGACCCGACGCCCGCCAGGGTAGGGCCGACGTTGCCCGCGATGGCCACGCCCGGCGCCGCGTGGCAGAGCACGCAGTGCGCGCCTTCGCGCGAGACGAACACGTCGCGCCCGCGCGCCGCATCGCCGCCGGCCGCCAGCGGCCCCTGTTCATCGACGGCGGGCATCCCGGCGCACCCCGCGATCGACACGGCCAGCCCGGCAGCAAGCCATCGCGGCATCCCGTCAGGCCTTTCGCAGGTCGGCCGGCTTGAGCGGCAGGGTCCGGATGCGCTTGCCCGTGGCCGCGAAGACGGCATTGAGCACCGCCGCCTGGAAGGGCAGGATGCCCGGTTCGCCATGGCCGCCCCAGAAGCCGCCCGTGGGGACGAGGACGAGTTCGACCTTGGGCATGTCGCCCATCATCGGCAGCGGGAAATCGTGGAAGTTCGACTCCTGGATGCGCCCGTCCTTGACGGTGTTGGCCTCGAAGAGCGCGCCGAGGCCGTAGATCGCGTTGCTCTCGGCCTGCGCGGCGCACGTGTCGGGGTTCACCACGTGGCCCGAATCGATGGCCACCACGTAGCGAAGCACCTTGAGCGCGCCGGCGGCATCCACGCTGACCTCCGCGACGCCCGCCGAGTAGCTGCCGAATCCCTCGACCACCGCGATGCCGCGACCCACGCCGGGCGGCAGCGGCGTGCCCCAGCCCGCCGCCTTGGCGGCCGCCTCGAGCACCAGGCGGTTCTTGTCGCCGGCCTTGAGCATCGCGAGGCGGAACGCGAGCGGGTCCTTGCCGGCGGCCTGCGCCACCTCGTCGATGAAGCACTCGCGATAGACGCCGTTCTGCTGGCCCGGCGCGCGCCAGAAGCCCGACGGGCACGTGGCCGTTGCGCATCGCGTAGTCGACCTGCTGGTTCGGCGATCTCGTAGGGCATGTCGCTCAGCGTGCGCACGGCGGTGAAGTCGATGCCGTTCTGGCTGCGCCTCCGGCATGAGGATCGCGAGGATCGAGGGGCAGGCGATCTTCGCCTCGAAGGCGACGCAGCTTGCCCTGCGCGTCGAGGCCGCCGCGCATCCTCACGAGGCTCGCCGGGCCGGTAGAAGCCGTGCTGCATGTCCTCCTCGCGCGACCACATCATCTTCACGGGCTTGCCCGGCAGGGCCATGGCGATCTTCACGCCCTGGCGCACGAAGTCCTGCGGCGCGCCGCGGCGGCCGAAGCCGCCGCCCAGCATCATCTTGTGGACCTCGACCTTCTCCTGCGGGACGCCGGCGGTCGCGGCCGCCGTCGGCGAGCGAGGCCTCGCCGTTCTGCGTGGAAGTCCACACCTCCACGAACCCGTCGGGCTTGATCCACGCGGTGCACACCTGCGGCTCCATCGTGGCGTGGTTGAGGTAGGGCGAGGCGTACTCGGCCTCGATCACCTTCGCCGCCGTGGCCATCGCCGCGGCCGCGTCGCCCGCCTTCTTCGCCTCCGGCAGCTTCGGATCGGCCAGGCCCTCGCGCAGCATCGCCATGATGGTCGCGTCCGAGGCGTTCGCCGTACTTGCCGACGTCCCATTCCACCTTCACCTGCTTGAGCGCCTGGTTGGCGCGCCACCAGCTGTCGGCGACGACGGCCACGAAGTCCTCCTCGCGGACCACCTTCTTCACGCCGCGCATCTTCTCGCGCCGCGGCGGAGTCGACGCGTCTTCACCTTGCCGCCGAACACGGGGCACTGGGCGATGGAGGCGTGCAGCATTCCCGGGCAGCGTCACGTCGGTGGCGAAGACGGGCTTGCCGAGCACCTTGTCGGGAATGTCGAGGCGGCGCAGCGGCTTGCCGGCGATCTTCCAGTCCTTCGGGTCGCGCAGCTCCACGTCCTTCGGCGGCGGGAGCTTCGCGGCCGCCGTGGCCACCTGCCCGTAGCGCAGGCGCCGCTTCGTGGGCCCGTGCGTGATGACGCCCTTGTCCACCGTGCACTCGGCGGCGGGAACCTTCCATTGCGCGGCGGCGGCGGCCACCAGCATCTCGCGCGCGGCGGCGCCGGCCTTGCGCACGTAGTCCTGGGAGCTGCGCACGCCCTGGCTGCCGCCCGTGGACATGGAGCCCCAGATGCGGTTGCGGCGGACGTGCTCGTTGGGCGAGGCGAACTCGGCGGAGACCTTCATCCAGTCGCAGTCGAGCTCCTCGGCCACGAGCTGGGCGAGCGCGGTGTAGGTGCCCTGCCCCATCTCCGAGCGCGCGATGCGGATCACGACGCGGTCGTCGGGATGGATCACCACCCAGGCGTTGACCTCCGTGGCGGGCGCGCCCTGGGCGGCCCGGGCGAGGGACGGGAAGGAGAATTCGAGGGCGAGGCCGCCGCCGACGGCGACGGAGGCCTTGAGGAAGTGAGCGGCGCTGCGGGGAACGGATCGTCATGGCGGCTCTCCTCAGCCTTTCTTCGCCGGCGTGACGGTCGCCACGGGGGCGGCGGCCGCATGGATCGCCTTGCGCACGCGGGCGTAGGTCCCGCAGCGGCAGAGGTTCGTCATGGCGTCGTCGATGTCCGCGTCGGTGGGCCTGGGCTTCTTCGCGAGCAGCGCCGCGGCCGACATGATCATCCCGGTCTGGCAGTAGCCGCACTGCGGGACCTCGTGCTCGATCCAGGCCTTCTGGATCCTGTGCAGGCCGGGCTTGCCCAGGCCCTCGATGGTGACGATCTTCTTCCCGGCCGCCTGGGCCGCCGTCACGATGCAGGAGCGCTGCGGGCTCGCCGTCGATGTGCACCGTGCACGCGCCGCACTGCGAGATGCCGCAGCCGTACTTGGTGCCGGGGAGGTTCAGGTGGTCGCGCAGCACCCACAGGAGCGGCATTTCGGGTTCGACGTCCACGGCGTGGATCCGACCGTTCACGTTCAGCTTGAGCATGGTGTCTCCCGCAGCAGGTTGCGAGGAAGGCGATCAGCGGCCGACGCGGCGGCCCCGAGTACATGTACGACGGCAGGTTGGGCGAACGGGTTCCCGCGGTCGATGCGTGATTCGCCGACCAGTTCCCGGTTTCCACGGCCTGGCGCAGGACCGTGCGGTAGCGGTCGAGAAGCTGCGCGTCGTAGGGGGAGACCCGTAGTAGAAGAGGTAGTCGGGCAGGCTCGCCACGCCGCAGTGGCCCTGGAACGCGCAGGCGTTGAGCACGCGCGTGTTGTTCTCCCCGCAGGCGTAGCCGTACTCGCAGGCGAGCAGCAGGGCGGCGTTCATGAAGGCGCGGTTCTCGATGGCCTCCTGGTCGGGGCCGATGCGCACGGTGACGTCGCGGAACGAGTTGGCCAGGATGCGGCCGGCGATCGCGATGGCCTCCGGGTCGCGGGAGGAGAACGCGTCCCGGAGCGAGGCGACCTGCGCGTCGTTCAGCGTGGGCCCGCCGCGGCCCGGCGTGTTCGCCGCGCGGCGCTCCTGCCACATCTCCTGCTCCACCTGCCACGCGCGCGCCTTGGGGTCGCCGCCCGCGAGCGAATTGCGAAGCATCTGCGCCAGCTCCGCCTCGGTGACCGTGACGCCCGAGAGCCCCGCGCAGGCGTCGGTGGTCACCTTGTCGAAGGCCGCCAGGCGCTGCGCGCGGCGCGGGTCGCCCTCCGGGAAGGCTCGCCGCGATCTGCGCCCGGCGCTCCTCGAGCTGCGCGGCGTTCTGCGTCCGCGCCGGCGCGCCCCCCTTGCGGTCCGCGACCGTGGCGCAGGCGCGCAGGATGCGGTAGAGGAAATACTGCCCTTCGGGCGTCTCGCCTTCGGCGGTTCCCTTGAGGCGGTCGTAGATCGCCTTGTAGTTCAGCGCATTGCCGAAGTCGCGCGCGAGCGGCGTCGCGGCGGCGTTCGAGACGGTCGCGGGGCGCAGGAAATTGGGCGCCCGCCCCACGTCCGCCGGGCCCGGCGGGGCGAAGGGCGGCGGCGCGCGGCGCGGCGCGCGATTCGGCGGGCGCGGCCGCCGGCGCGGGCGGCGCTTCCGGCTCCGCCCGGGGACGCAGCATGTCCCAGGCCAGCACCCCGACGGCCCCGAACGCGACCACCGCGAGCAGGTGCTGCCGGTTCAACGGTCGTCCTCGAGGATCATGCGGGCGCCCTTCTCCGCGATCATGTAGCACGGCGCGTTCGTGTTGCCCGAGGTGATGCGCGGCATGATCGAGGCGTCGACCACCCGCAGGCCCTCGATCCCGCGCACCCGCAGGCGCTCGTCCACCACCGCGCGCGTCGTCCCGCCCCATGCGGCACGTGGAGACGGGGTGGAAGATCGTCGTGCCGAGGTCGCCGGCGGCCTTCACCAGCGCCGCGTCCGACTCGGCGGACGGCCCCGGCCGCCATTCCTCCGGCGAGTACTTCGCGAGCGCCTTGCGCGGCCATGACGCGCCGCGTGAAGCGCATGCCGTCCGCGGCCACCTTCCGGTCCGCGTCGGTCGAGAGGTAGTTCACCTGGATCTCGGGGGCCGCGAACGGGTCCGGCGACGTGATGCGCACCCAGCCGCGCGAGGTCGGCCGCAGGTTGCAGACCGACGGCGTGATGGCCGGGAACGGATGCAGCGGGTCGCCGAACTTGTCCAGCGAGAGCGGCTGCACGTGCCACTCGATGTTGGGCGTGGGCTGCGCGGGATCGCTCTTCGCGAAGGCCCCGAGCTGCGACGGCGGCATGGTGAGCGGGCCCGTCTTGAAGAGGAGGTACTCGAGCCCCATCGCGGCCTTGCCCCAGAGGCTGTTCACCCGCGTGTTGAGCGTGCGTGACGTTCGCTCACCTTGTAGACCATGCGGATCTGCAGGTGGTCGTGCAGGTCCTCGCCGACGCCCGCCATCTCGTGGAAGACGGGAATGCCGTGCTTCGCGAGGAGCGCGCCCGGCCCCACGCCGGACAGCTGCAGGAGCTGCGGCGTGCCGATGGCGCCGGCGGCCATGACCACGGCCTTGCGCGCCGTGGCGGTGGCCGCCCCCTGCCCCTCGACCACGTAGTCGAGGCCGGTGGCGCGGCGCCTGCCGTCGCGCGCCTCGAGCCGGAGCTTCGTCGCGTGCGCCTTCGTGACCACCGTGAGGTTGGGCCGCGCGAGCGCCGGGCGCAGCCAGGCGTTGGTGGCGCTCCAGCGCCGCCCGCGCTTCTGGTTCATGTGGAAGTAGGCGTTGCCGAAGTTGTCGCCGCGGTTGAACTCGTCGATCTTCGGGATGCCGCACTCCGCCGCCGCCTCGCGCCAGGCGTCCAGGATCTCCCAGCGCACGCGCGGCTCCTCCACGCGCAGCTCGCCGCCCGCGCCGTGGAAGTCGCTGGCGCCCGCGAAGAAATCCTCGTGCTGCTTGAAGAGGGGCAGGACGTCGTCCCACGACCAGCCCGGGTTGCCGAGCGAGGCCCAGTGGTCGTAGTCCTCCTTCTGGCCGCGCATGTAGACCATGGCGTTGATCGTCGAGCAGCCCCCCAGCACGCGGCCGCGCGAGTAGCCGAGCTGGCGGCCGTTGAGCCCCGGGTCGGGCGCGGTCTTGAAGCACCAGTCCGTGCGCGGGTTGCCGATGGTGTAGAGGTAGCCCACCGGGATCGGGATCCAGAACCAGTCGTCCTGGCCGCCGGCTTCCAGCAGCAGGACGCTCGACTTCCCGTCGGCGGAGAGGCGGTTGGCCAGCACGCAGCCGCGCTGCCGGCGCCGACGATCACGTAGTCGTATTCGCGCATGGGGGTGGGGAGTGATGCGAGCGAAAATCTTTGGAAACGCGATGAACGCGGATGCCACGCCGATGAACGCCGATAAATGCTTGAATGGATTGCAGTGCGGCGAATTGCGACGTTGCCGAACCGTCGCTTCGAGTTTCAATGCTCATTCTCATGACCTTGATCTCATCGGCGGTCATCGGCGGTCATCGGCGTTCATCGGCGTTTCCAAAGGTTTTCGCCCGCATCACTCGCTACCGCAACCGGTTCGCGGCGCGCCGCGCCTCGTAAGTCTTGAGGTGGGTGTAGGCCATCTGGAGCACCGTGTCGTCGATGCCGTGCTTGCGCGCGAGCGAGAGCATGTGGCCCACGATGTGGTCCGCCTCGACGGGCTTGCCGGCCTCCATGTCGCGCAGCATCGAGGCGCTCTGCGGCCCGGGCTTCGTCAGGCGCTCGGCCGCCCACTTGAGGACGCTTTCGCTCGGGTCGTGGCCCTCGGCCTTCGCGATGGCGCAATTGGCCCTGAAGCAGCGCTCGGCGATGGCCCTGCCGTCCGGGGTCGCCATGATCTCGCCCACGTTGCCCCGGAAGAGGCAGGTCGTCGCCGCGAGCGCGGAGAGGAACGTGACCTTCTCCCACATGTCCTGGAGGATGTCCTCGGACCACGTCCAGTCGATGGAGGTCTTCGCAACCGCGTCGGCGAAGGCCTGCGCGCGCGCCGACTTCGCGCGGTCGCGCTCGCCGAAGAGCAGGCGGTTGAGCGGCTCCATGTGCAGCACCCGGCCGTCGGGTGCCGAGGCCGACGTTGATCTGGCAGGTGCCGCCCATCACCGCCGCCGCGCCGAAGCGCGCGTCGAGCCGGTCCAGGTGCGCGAGGCCGTTCAGCATCGGCAGCACCGCGCATCCGCCCGCCATCGCCGGCGCGATGGCGTCCATGGCCGAGTCGAGGTCGTAGGCCTTGCAGGTGAAGAGGACGAGGTCGTAGCCGGGCCCCAGCTCCTCCGCCACCACCGTCTTCGCGTCGATGCGCGCGTTGCCGAGCGGGCTCGTCGATCACGAGCCCGTCGCGGGCGATCTGCTCGCGCCGCTTCGGGCGGACGAGGAAGGTGATGTCGACGCCCGCCTGCGCCAGCCGTCCGCCGAAGTAGCCGCCGATGCCGCCGGCGCCGAGGACGAGGAGCTTCATCCCGTGACGGACGATTCCGCGAAGCCGCGCCGCTTCACGAGCTCGTCGATGGCCTTGAGCGTCTCGAGGAGCTCGCGCATGCGCGCGAGCGGCCAGGCGTTGGGGCCGTCGGAGAGCGCCCTGGCGGGATCCGGGTGCGTCTCCATGAACACGCCGGCCACGCCCGTGGCCACCGCCGCCCGCGCGAGCACGGGCACGAATTCGCGCTGCCCGCCCGAGGAGGTGCCCTGCCCGCCGGGCAGCTGCACGGAGTGGGTCGCGTCCATCACGACGGGGCAGCCCGTCTCGCGCATGATGGCGAGCGAGCGCATGTCGGAGACGAGGTTGTTGTAGCCGAAGGAGGCGCCGCGCTCGCAGACCATGATGTTGTCCTGCCCGCTCGCGGCCCGCGCCTTGTCCACGACGTTCTTCATGTCGTGCGGCGCCAGGAACTGGCCCTTCTTGATGTTCACGGGCTTGCCCGCGGAGGCGACGGCCACGATGAAGTCCGTCTGCCGGCAGAGGAACGCGGGCGTCTGCAGCACGTCGACGACCTTCGCGACGCGCGCCACCTCGGCCTCCGTGTGCACGTCGGTGAGCACCGGCACGCCGAGCGTGGCCCTCACCTTGGCCAGGATCTCGAGGCCCTTGTCCATGCCCGGGCCGCGGAAGGACTTGCCGCTGGAGCGGTTGGCCTTGTCGTAGGACGACTTGAAGATGAACGGGATCCCGAGGGCGGCCGTGATCTCCTTGAGCTGCGCCGGCGACGTCCATCTGCAGCTGCTCGCTCTCGACGACGCACGGGCCGGCGATGAGGAAGAACGGCTTGTCGAGGCCGGCGTCGAATCCGCAGAGCTTCATGCTTTCCTTTTCACGCTGGCGCGTGGGTAAAGCGGGAACGCCGATGAACGCCGATGAACGCCGATTGCCGCCGATGAAGCATGGATACAGGGATGGGAGAAGTCGGCCACGTCGCGATTGCCACGATGCAATCCATCAGCCTTTATCGGCGTCATCGGCGTGTCATCGGCGTCCATCGGCGTCAACCGCCTTACGCCGCGGAGCCGCCGATGACCTTCAGCCCCGGCTCCGGGACGCGCTTGCGATGCTGCTCGAGCGCTGCCTTGACGTAGGAGATGAAGAGCGGGTGCCCCGAGCGCGGCGTGGAGGTGAATTCCGGGTGGTACTGGCAGCCGAAGAACCACGGATGGTCCGCCCGCTCCGCCATCTCCACCAGGTTGCCGTTCTGGGTCCTCGCGCTGATCGTGAGCCCCGACGCTTCCAGCCGCGCCACGTACTGGTCGTTCACCTCGTAGCGGTGGCGATGGCGCTCCGAGACCACGTCGGCGCCGTAGATGCGGTTGGCGAGCGTGCCCTTCTTCACGTTGCAGGGCTGCGCGCCCAGGCGCATCGTGCCGCCGAGGTTCGAGCTCGCGTCGCGGCGCTCGATCTTCCCGTCGCGGTCCTGCCACTCGGTGATGAGCGCCACCACCGGATGCGGCGTGTCGGGGTCGAACTCCGTGGAGTTGGCGCCCTCCAGCCCGCACAGGTCGCGGGCCGCCTCGATGACGGCGATCTGCATCCCCAGGCAGATGCCGAGGTAGGGCACCTTGTTCTCGCGCGCGTAGCGCACCGCGGCGATCTTGCCCTCGATGCCGCGCTTGCCGAAGCCGCCGGGGACGAGGATCGCGTCCATGTCCTTGAGCGTCTCGGTGCCCTTGGCCTCGATCTGCTCGGAATCGACGTAGTGGATCTTCACCCGCGTGCGCGTGTGGATGCCGGCGTGGATGAGGGACTCCGAGAGGCTCTTGTAGGAATCCTGCAGGTCCACGTACTTGCCGACCATGGCGATGTCGACCTCGTGCTCCGGGTTCTCGAGCGCGTCGACGATGCGGTCCCACATCGAGAGGTCGGCCGGGTAGGCGGCGAGGTCGAGCTTCCTGCAGACGATCTCGTCCAGGCCCTGCTTGTGCAGCATCGTCGGGATCTTGTAGATGGAGCTCACGTCGTAGCACGAGATGACGGAGCGGACGTCGACGTTGGTGAAGAGCGCGATCTTCTTCCGCTCGTCCTCGGGGACGGGCTGCTCCGAGCGGCACATCACGATGTCGGGCTGGATGCCGATGCCGCGCAGCTCCTTCACGGAGTGCTGGGTGGGCTTCGTCTTGATCTCGCCCACGCTCGCGAGGTGCGGCACGAGCGTCAGGTGCATGTAGCAGGTGTTGGTGCGGCCCTCCTCGATGCCCATCTGGCGGATGGCCTCGAGGAACGGGAGCGACTCGATGTCGCCCACGGTGCCGCCGATCTCGATGATGCCGACGTCGACGTCCTTGCAGGCGGCCTTGATCGAGTGCTTGATCTCGTCGGTGATGTGCGGGATCACCTGCACGGTGCCGCCGAGGTAGTCGCCGCGGCGCTCCTTGTTGATGACGCGCTCGTAGATCTGGCCGGTGGTGAAGTTGTTGAGCTTCTTCATCCGCGAGGAGATGAAGCGCTCGTAGTGGCCGAGGTCCAGGTCCGTCTCGGCGCCGTCCTCGGTGACGAACACCTCGCCGTGCTGGAACGGCGACATCGTGCCCGGATCCACGTTGATGTAGGGATCGAGCTTGACGAGGGAGACCTTGATCTTGCGCGATTCGAGGATCGCGGCGAGGGAGGCGGCGGCGATGCCTTTGCCCAGGGAGGAGACCACGCCGCCTGTCACGAACACGTACTTGGTCATCTTCTGGATCCCCGGCTGGAAATTGATATTTTACAGGGATCTTGGAGACAGCGGGAACGTCGTTGGACCGGACGACAAGTCGCCGGTCAACGCCGGCGGGCAGCCTGTCTCGGGGACGACGTCGTCGAACCGAACACGAGTCGCCGGTCAATAGCGGCCAAGGGGACGGTTCCGGGAACCGTCCCCTTGCTGGGAACCTACCGGTCCAGCGCCAGCGCCCTGGCTTCGGCGTCGCAGTCGAGCGGGGACTTGGCGCCTGCCGCCCGGGCCGCCTCGACCTCCTTGCGCGCTTCGGCCAGCTGCGCCGTGAACACCGGGTCGGCGTGCAGCCTGGCGACGGTCGCGGCACCGACGATGCGGCCCGATTCGACGTCGCTGCGGTAGTGCACGCCGCAGACGACGCGGCTCTGCCCGAAGGCGTACCCGCGCGCGCAGTATCGCGTCGGCCCGGTCGGGCGCCACTTCGGCGAGCGTGAGCGCCCAGGCCCAGCCGATCGAGGCGTGGCCCGACGGGTACGAGTCGGGCTTCATCCGCGCCTCCTCCTTGGGCGTGCAGGAGGCATCCTTCGTCACCTGGAACGGGCGCGGGCGCTTGTAGTTGTCCTTGGGCTTGTCGTTGGCGCGGCTGGAGTCCATGCGCACGCGGCGAAGCAGCATGTTGAGGTGCGGCGTGGCCTCGGCGGAGATCTTCATCCCGAGCGCGCAGGAGAAGACCTCGGTGGCCTGCGGGAAGCGGAGCTCCGCGTCCCTGGCCGCCAGCGCCCAGCGCGGCGTGTCCTTCAGCTTGCGCGTGGCCTTGTACATCTCCTCGTCGGCGGCGAGCGCGGCGGATCCGGCGGCCGGCGGCGGCGGCAGCAGCGCCACGGTGTCGGGAAGCTGGTCGGGCTGCAGGTAGCCGGCCACGTAGCCCGGCCGGATTTCCGGAAGGTCGGTCGGCGGGCGGCGCCACGGTGGCGCACCCGGCCAGCACGAACAGCGCGAATCCCGTCCACCGTGCCGATGCGGAATCGATGATCATCTTGAGCCTCCTCGCGAAAAGGTCGATCGGAGCCGCATTCCTCCGGCCCCTCCCCTTCAACTACTCCGCAACGCGTGCCGGCAGGTTGACCGGGGTCAAGCCCCGTGCAACCCCGCCCGGCGCGGCGCTTCAGGCCACCGGAGCCGTCGTCGCGCCGAGTTCCTCGGCGCCCGGCACGCGGCCCTCGAACCACATCGCCGCCGCGGCCTTGCCCATGGCGCAGCCGTCGTGGCCCACGCCGGGGACGGTGACGAGCGTCCAGCGGCACGCGACGCCGAGCCGCGCCGCCTCGCGGCGCCCGCTGTCGAGGAAGAAATGCGCGCGCGCGAAGCGCGTCGGGCCCTGGGCGAGCGCCTCCGGATTGCGCGGGAGGTTCTCGTCGGCCGTGTCGACGTCGCGGTCGCCCGCGAGGATCGTCATCGGGTAGGCGAGCCAGCGCGCGAGGTCCGCGGGGCCCAGGCCGATCCCGCCCAGCCCTTCCGGGAAGGGGCGCTCCAGGGTCGGCAGCGTGTACCACCCCGGGTTCCCGGCCGCGACCGCCTCGTAGAGCGCGTGGTCCTGCGTGGCCATCAGGCGATGCACGTACTGCCCGCCCGCGGAATGCCCGAAGAGGCGCACCTGCGGACGGCGCGTGACGCCGCCGGCGCGCAGCGCGTCGACGACGCGGGGCGGGATCGCGTAGACCCAGTCCTCGCGCGGATACACCGCTCCGTCGACAGCCAGCACGCGGCCGTTGTTGTAGCTCTCCGGCTTGGGGAACGCCTCGTTGCCGAAGGTCGTCGCGACGATGAGCAGGCGGTGCTTCTCGGCCGCCTCGATCCAGAAGTCGCGGTAGTCGTCGCCGTTGCGCTTCACGCCGTGCTGCACGAGCACGACGGGATCGTCGGGGCGGTGCGCGGCGGGACGGTAGGTGTGGATGACGAGCGGGCGCTCGAGGTGCCGCGCGTCGCGGTACTCGAGGGCGTCGCGCCCGATGGCGGGCTGGAGTCGAGGTGGTGGTCATGGCGGGCTCAGCTTCGGGAAAGAAGGTGGCAGGCGGCGTGGCGGCCGGGCGCGATCTCGCGCAGCACCGGCCGCGCCTCGCGGCATTCGGGCGTGGCCGCGCGGGCAACGCGGGTGGAAGGCGCAGCCCGTGGGCGGCGCGAGCGGCGACGGCAGCTCGCCCTGCACGGGCTCGAACTCGCGCTTGCGGCGGTGCAGGCGCGGGATGGCCTCGAGCAGCGCCTGCGTGTAGGGGTGGGCCGGGCTCGCGAAGATCGCCTCGACGGGCCCCGTCTCCACGATGCGCCCGAGGTACATGATCGCCACCCGGTCGCAGATGAAGCGCACGAGCCCGAGGTTGTGGCTCACGAAGAGGTAGGTGAGCTGGTGGCGGGCGCGCAGGTCCATGAAGAGGTTGATGACCTGCGCCTGGATCGACACGTCCAGCGCCGCCACCGGCTCGTCGCACACCATCACGCGCGGCTTCACGGCCAGTGCCCGCGCGATGCCGATGCGCTGCCGCTGGCCGCCGGAGAACTGGTGCGGGTAGCGGTCCCGGTAGGCCCGGTCCAGCCCCACGTCGGCGAGCGCCTGGTCGACCGCGGCGTCGAGCGCCTCCGGCGGCACGAGCCGGTGCACCGCGAGGGCCTCGCCCACGATCCGGTGCACGCGCATGCGCGGGTCCAGGCTCGCGAAGGGATCCTGGAAGATCATCTGCACGGCGAGCAGGTAGTCGAGCCTCTCGCGGCCCCGCAGGCCCGCCGCCGGCCGGCCCTCGAAGAGCACCTCGCCGGCCGTGGGGGCGTGTATCCCGGTCACCAGGCGCGCGAGCGTGCTCTTGCCGCAGCCCGATTCGCCGACGAGCCCCAGGACCTCGCCGCGGTGGATCGCGAGGTCCACGTCCTCGACGGCGCGCACCACCGGCGGCGGCGCGGCCTTGCCGACGGTCGCGAGGATGCGCTCGGCGAGCGTCGGGCGGCGCGTGAAGTGCTTGGCTACCCCGCGGACCTCGAGGATCGGCGTGGTCATCGCGCGTCTCCCCGCGCGAGCGGGTGGTGGCAGCGGAAGCGCCGCCCCGCCTCGACGGTCTCCGGCGGATCCTCCGCGCCGCAGCGCGCCGAGGCCCGCTGGCACCGCGGCGCGAACGCGCACCCCGCCGGCCGCGTGTCCAGGCGCGGGGCCATGCCGTCGATCTGCGGGAGCCGCTCGCCCCGGCGCGCCTCGTCGGGCACCGAGTCGAGGAGCCCGCGCGTGTAGGGGTGCCGCGGCCCGTCGAGCACGTCGACGACGCTGCCCGTCTCCACGATGCGCCCGGCGTACATCACCGCGACGCGGTCGGCGAGCTCGGCCACCACGGTGAGGTCGTGCGTGATCCAGATGAGGGCCGCGCCCGTCTCGCGCGCGAGCTTCTGCATCTCGAAGAGGATCTGGCCCTGGATCGTCACGTCGAGCGCCGTCGTGGGCTCGTCGGCGATGATGAGGTCGGGCTTGTTGAGGAGCGCCGTCGCGATCGCCACGCGCTGGCGCATGCCGCCGGAGAACTCGTGCGGGTACTGCGAGAGGCGCGCCGCGGCCGAGGAAATGCCGACGCGCCCGAGCGCCTCCGCCGCCATCGCCAGGGCCGCGGCCTCGTCGCCGCCTGCCATGCTCGAGCACCGCCTCGGCCATCTGCTCCCCGATGGTGAGGACGGGGTTCAGCGTCATGAGCGGGTCCTGGAAGATCATCGCGATGCGGTCCCCCCGCAGCTCGCGCAGCCGCTCCTCGGGGGCGCGCCGGAGATCCTCGCCCGCGAACCGCACCTCGCCCGCGATCACCTCGCCGGGCGGATCGACGAGGCCCACGATCGAGAACCCGGTCACCGTCTTTCCCGAGCCCGACTCGCCCACGAGGCCCAGCACCTCGCCGCGCGCCACCTCGAGGTCCACGCCGTCGACCGCGGCCCAGGCCCCGTCGGCGAGGTGGAAGACGGTCCGCAGACCCCGGACCTCGCAGCAGCGCCTCGCTCATTGCCGGTGCGAGTCGAAGCTGCGGCGCAGCCGCTCGCCCACGACGTTGATCGAGAGGATGAGGGCCAGGAGCGCCAGCCCCGGGAAGAGCGAGATCCAGTACTCGCCCGAGAGCAGGAACTCGAAGCCGTTGGCGATGAGGAGCCCCAGCGACGGCTCCGTCACCGGCACCCCCACCCCGAGGAAGGAGAGCGTGGCCTCGAGCGTGATGGCGCCCGCGATGCTCACGGTGGCCACGACGAGGACGGAGCCGATGCTGTTGGGCAGCAGGTGCGCCCGCATGATGTACGCCGTGGGCAGGCCCTGGTTCACCGCCGCCTCGATGTATTCCTTGCGCCGCTCGACGAGCGCCGCCGCGCGCATGAGGCGGGCGTAGTTGGCCCACTGCACCACGACGATCGCGAGGATCACCTTGTCGACGCCGCGCCCGATGGAGGCCAGCAGCACGAGTGCCACGAGGATCGACGGGAAGCCGAGGATGAAGTCCACCACGCGCATGAGGAAGGCGTCCACGCGCCCGCCGAACTGCGCGGCGGTGAGCCCGACGGTCACGCCGACCGCGAGCGCGCCGGCCGTCGCCGCGAGCCCCACGAAGAGGCTCGTGCGCAGGCCGTAGAGGATGGCGCTCAGGATGTCGCGTCCCTGCGCGTCCGTGCCCAGCCAGAAGGTGAAGCCCGCCATGCCCTTCGATCCCGGCGGGAGGCGGTTGTCCATCACGTTGATGGCCGTGAGGTCGTACGGGTTCTGCGGCACCAGGAAGGGCCCCACGAGCGCGAAGGCCACGATGGCGGCCAGCACGACGAGCGCGCCCTTCACCGTCGGCTGGCGGCGAAGGCGCCGCAGCACGCGCAGGCGCAGCGGCGTGTCGTCCCCGGCCCGGACGGGCGCGGCGCTCACGCGGCCTCTCCCGGCCAGCCGCACGCGCGGATCGAGCGCGGCGTAGAGGAGGTCCACCAGCAGGTTCACGCTCACGAAGAGGGAGGTGGCCAGCATGATGTAGGCCACGACCAGCGGCCGGTCGAGCTGGTAGATGCTGTCGATGAGGAGCTTGCCCATGCCCGGCCAGGCGAACACGGTCTCGGTGATGGTCGAGAAGGCGATGAGGCTGCCGAACTCGATGCCGACCACCGTCACCACCGGGATGAGGATGTTGCGCAGGATGTGCCGGAAGACGATGCGCCGCGGCCGCACGCCCTTCGCGCGCGCGTACTTCACGTAGTCCTGCGCCTTCGCCTCCGCCGTGCCCGCCGCCACGAGCCGGATCATGAGCGCCATGTTGGGGATGGCGAGGTTCAGCGCCGGCAGGATCAGGTGGCGCAGCCCGTCGACGGTGAGGAGGCTCGTCTTGAGGCCCAGGATGTCCACCGTGGCGCCCCGCCCCGAGGTCGGCAGCCACCCCAGCAGGACCGCGAACACGAGGATGAGCATCATCCCCTTCCAGAAATTGGGGAGCGAATAGCCCAGCACCGTGCCGCCCATGATCACGCGCGACAGGCGCGACTCGGTGTCGAGCCCCGCGACGAGGCCCACGGGGATGCCGACGCCGATCGCGATCGTCATCGCCAGCAGCACCAGCTCGAAGGTGGCCGGCAGGCGCGAGAGGATCAGCTCGATGGCCGGCACGCCGTGCACGAACGAGCGGCCGAGGTCGCCGTGCAGGGCGTTCCAGACGAAGACGAGGTACTGCTTCCAGAGCGGCAGGTCGAGGCCCAGGCGGCGGACGAGCTCCAGGCGCTCGGCGGCGCTCGCCTGCGGCGGGACGAGGATCTCGACCGGGTCCCCGATCCCGTAGACCGCGAGGAAGACGACGATCGAGGCGGCGAGGAGGACGAAGACGCTCTGGATCAGGCGCTGGAGCGCATAGGTCGCCATCCGCCGGGCCCGCCCGCGGCTACTTCTTCGCGGGCTTCGCGTTCATCGCGAACGTGTACTGGTCCGCGCGCCCGGTGTAGGCGATGTCCGCCTTGTGGGCCCAGAGGGAGCTCTCGAAATGCATCGGGATGAAGGCGTTGAGTTCCAGCAGCCGCGAGAGCGACTGGCGCAGCAGCTCCGCGCGCTTGTCGTCGTCCATCGTGACGAGCGCCCTGGCGACGAGCTCGTCGAGCTGCGGGTCCGCGAGGCCGCCGTAGTTGGAGGTGCCGCGCGTCTTCTTCTCGTCGGGCGCGGCGGCCCAGTAGCGCAGGAACGAGGAGGCCTCCGCCGAGCCCCAGCCGCCCATGGAGAAGCTGAACTCCTTCTTCGCGCGGCGCGGGAAGTAGATGGCGCGCGTCATCGCGTCCACCTTCGTGCGGATGCCGACCTGCGAGAGGTAGCCGGCGACCGCCTGCGCGATCTGGCCGTCGTTGATGTAGCGGTCGTTGGTCGCGGTGAGCGTGAGGTCGAAGCCGTTGGCGTAGCCCGCCTCGGCCAGCAGCTTCCTCGCGGCCGCCGGGTCGAACTTGACGACGGGCGGGTTGGGGAGCGTCCCGTACATGCCGGCGGGCAGGAACTGGTGGGCCACCACCGCGCCGCCGTCCATGATGCGCTTCACGATGGCCTCGCGGTCGATCGCGAGCGCCATGGCCTTGCGCACGCGCGCATCCTGCAGCGGGTTCACGCCCTTGCCGTCGTTCACGAAGGGGCTCGGGTTCCGCGCCACGTCGAGCTGGAAGAAGATGACGCGCGCCGAGGGCGTGGCCTCGAAGGCGAGGCGCTTGTCGTCGCGGATGCGCTGCAGGTCGCGCGCGGCCGGGTTCTCGATCAGGTCGAAGTCGCCGGCGATGAGGCCCGCCAGCCGCGGCCCCGCGTTGGTGACCGGCACCATCTTCACGGTTTCCCAGTGGGGCCTGGGTCCCCAGTAGCCGTCGTTGCGCACGAGCTCGATGGCCGAGCCGCGCACGTAGCTCTTGAGCTTGTAGGGGCCGGTGCCGATGGCGACCGAGCCCTCGTTGAACTGGCTCACGGAGGGCCAGGGGCCGGTCACGCCGCAGTTGGCGTCGAGGTTGAACGTGATCTTGCCGTGGGCCGTGATCGAGGACGTGAGCAGCGAGATGCCGGCCAGCAGGCGCGGCAGCAGCGGCTCGGGCTCGGCGGTCGTGACCACGAGCGTGTACGGGTCCGGCGCCTCCACCGACTTGAAGCTGCGCATGAGGTCCTTGTTGCCGCTCGCGATGTTGGTCTCGTTCTTGGCGACGCGGCAGAAGGTGAAGATCGCGTCGGCGGCGGTGAAGGGCCTGCCGTTGGAGAACTTCGCGTCCTTGCGCAGCGTGAAGGTCCACTTGTTGGCGCCGTCGTTCTTCCACGCCGTGGCGAGGCCCTGGGTCAGGCGCTGCGCCTCGTCGGTGTCCACGAGCGCATCAAAGAGGTGCGCAGCCAGCGCGTTGTTCGGCGCGAGCACGTGGTAGTGCGGATCGACCGCGGTCGGCTCGGACGACAGGGCGATGCGCAGCGACTGGGCGGCGGCGGGGGTGGCGGCAAGGGCAAGGGCGGCTAGCGCGGGAAGGGCGCGGCGAAAGTTCGTCATTTCTCGAGGACTCCGGGGGAACGGGCACCCGCGGCCCTGGGGACCTGCGCCGCGGTAACCCGATATTACTGCAAAGGGCAAGGGGATCCGGTTGATCCACCTCACCCGCGGCCGCCTTGGGAGCGTGCGAAAATGGCCCATTTCGTGAAAGTCGGCGACCGCCATTACCGCAGCCTCTGGGCCGACCGGCCCGGCGGGCCCGTGCACATCATCGACCAGACGCGCCTGCCGCACGCGTTCGAGACGCGCGCGCTCGATTCCCCCGAGGCGGTCGCCGAAGCCATCGAGACGATGCGGGTGCGCGGCGCGCCCCTCATCGGCGTGACGGCGGCCTTCGGCGTGGCGCTCGCCATGTCGCGGGACGGCTCCGACGAATCCCTGTCGCGGGTGTCGCGCGCGCCTGGCGGCCACCCGCCCCACGGCCGTGAACCTCGCCTGGGCGCTGGCGCGGATGCGCGCGGCGCTCGAGGGCCTGGCCCCCCGCGAGCGGCCCGCCGCCGCGTGGTTCGAGGCGCAGTCGATCGCCGACGAGGACGTGGCGCTCAACGAAGCCATCGGCCGCCACGGCCTCGCCCTCATCGAGCGCGAGCACGCGGCGAGCGGGCGCGTCGTGAACGTCCTCACCCACTGCAACGCGGGCTGGATCGCCACCGTGGACTGGGGCACGGCGCTGGCCCCCCTCTACATGGCGCACGACGCGGGCATCCCGGTGCACGTGTGGGTCGACGAGACGCGCCCGAGGAGCCAGGGCCTGCTCACCGCCTGGGAACTCGCCGGCCACGGCGTCGCGCACACCCTCGTGGCGGACAACGCCGGCGGCCACCTCATGCAGCACGGGAGGGTCGACCTGGTCCTGGTGGGCGCCGACCGCGTGACGCGCCGCGGCGACGTCGCCAACAAGATCGGCACGTACCTGAAGGCGCTCGCCGCGCGCGACAACGGCATCCCGTTCTATGCGGCGGTGCCCACGCCCACGATCGACTGGGAGATCGACGACGCGCTGGCCGGGATCCCCATCGAGGAACGAAGCGGCGACGAGATGCGCCTCGTCCGCGGCCTCGACGGCGCGGGACGCCCCGCCACGGTCGCGATCGCCCCGGAGACGACCGCGGTCGCGAACCCCGCCTTCGACGTGACGCCGGCCGCCCTCGTGACCGGCATCCTCACCGAGAAGGGCCTCTTCGCGGCGAAGCGAAGCCGCGCTGCTCGCGCTCTATCCCGCGGACCGCAGGACCCAGGCCTTCCTCACATGACCGACCTCGCCCTTCGCGCCCGCCTCGTCGCCACGGCGCGGCGCATGAACGCCCTCGGCATCAACCAGGGGTCCTCCGGCAACGTGAGCGCGCGCGTCGAGGGCGGCTTCCTCGTCACCCCCTCGGGCCTGCCCTACGACGAGCTGCAGCCCGGCGACGTCGTGCACGTCGGCATGGACGGGCACGCCCGGGGCCACCGGGAGCCTTCCAGCGAGTGGCGCTTCCATCGCGACATCTACGCGACGCGGCCCGAGGCGGGGGCGGTCGTGCACACCCATTCCGCGTTCGCGACCACGCTCGCCTGCCTCGGCCGTCCCATCCCCGCCTTCCACTACGAAGTCGCGTTCGCGGGCGGCAACGACATCCGCTGCGCGCCCTACCGCAGCTTCGGCACGCAGGAGCTGTCGGACGCCGCGCTCGCCGCGCTCCGGGGCCGGCGCGCCTGCCTCCTCGCGCACCACGGCGTCATCGCCTTCGGGTCCGACCTGGACGACGCGCTGCGCCTCGCGGACAAGGTCGAGGCGCTGGCGCGCCTGTACTGGCAGGCCATCCAGGTGGCGCGAGCCGACGATCCTCGACGACGCCGAGATGGCCCGATCGTCGAGCGCTTCCGCCACTACGGCCCCCGCGGCGGTAACAGTCCCTGAAACCGCCGCTGGCCGTGCGGCCGCGCGGGGCGCTGTGCAATAATTGACCTCTCAATATAAGCCTGCGTCACGGCCGTGACAGCCGGCATTTCCTCGGAGATCACGTCCATGCAAGCGCAAATCGCCCCGGTCGCGGGAGCCGCCCCCACCCGCAACGCCAGGCTTCTCAAATGGGTCGCGGAAGTCGCGGCGCTCACCCAGCCGGAAGCCATTTACTGGTGCGACGGCTCGGACGAGGAATACGACCGGCTTTGCGCCGCGCTCGTCGAGGCCGGCACCTTCCGGCGGCTGGACGGGAAGCTGCGCCCCAACTCCTACCTCGCCTGCTCCGACCCCTCGGACGTCGCGCGCGTGGAGGACCGCACCTTCATCTGCTCGAAGACCAAGGACGACGCCGGCCCGACCAACAACTGGGTCGAGCCGGCCGAGATGCGCGCCACGCTCAAGGGCCTCTTCAAGGGCTGCATGCGCGGCCGCACGATGTACGTGGTGCCCTTCAGCATGGGCCCCATCGGCTCGCACATCTCCCACATCGGCGTGGAGATCTCCGACAGCGCCTACGTCGCCGTCAACATGAAGCTCATGACGCGCATGGGCTCGGCGGTGCTCGCCACCCTCGGCGACCACGGCGACTTCGTCCCCTGCGTGCACTCCGTGGGCGCGCCCCTCGAGCCCGGCCAGAAGGACGTGGTCTGGCCCTGCAACAAGGACCACAAGTACATCGTGCACTTCCCCGAGGACAAGGAGATCTGGTCCTTCGGCTCGGGCTACGGCGGCAACGCGCTGCTGGGCAAGAAGTGCTTCGCGCTGCGCATCGCCTCCGTGATGGGGCGCGAGCAGGGCTGGCTCGCGGAGCACATGCTCATCCTCGGCGTGGAGTCCCCCGAGGGCGTGAAGCACTACGTGACCGCCGCCTTCCCCAGCGCCTGCGGCAAGACCAACTTCGCGATGCTGATCCCCCCGGCCACCTTCAAGGGCTGGAAGGTGACCACCATCGGCGACGACATCGCCTGGATCAAGCCGGGCGAGGACGGCCGCCTGCACGCGATCAACCCGGAAGCGGGCTTCTTCGGCGTGGCGCCGGGCACGGGCTACGACACCAACCCGAACTGCATGGAAGCGATCAAGACCAACACCATCTTCACCAACGTGGCGCTCACGCCCGAGGGCGACGTGTGGTGGGAGGGCATGACGAAGGAAGCGCCCGCCGAAGCTCACCGACTGGACGGGGAAGGACTGGACGCCCGGCTGCGGCCGCCCGGCCGCGCACCCGAACTCGCGCTTCACCGTGGCCGCCACGCAGTCGCCCTCGATCGACCCCGCGTGGGACGACCCGAACGGCGTGCCCATCTCCGCGTTCGTCTTCGGCGGCCGCCGCTCCTCGACCGTGCCGCTGGTGACGGAAGCCGCGACCTGGGACGAGGGCGTGTACATGGCCGCGACCCTCGGCTCCGAGACCACCGCCGCGATCACCGGCCAGGTGGGCGTCGTGCGCCGCGACCCGTTCGCGATGCTCGCCTTCTGCGGCTACAACATGAGCGACTACTTCGCCCACTGGATCGAGATGGGGCGCAAGGTCCCCTACCCGCCCAAGATCTACATGGTGAACTGGTTCCGCAAGAACGCCGAGGGCAAGTACGCGTGGCCCGGCTACGGCGAGAACATGCGCGTGCTCAAGTGGATCGTCGAGCGCGTCGAGGGCCTGGCGGACGCCGAGCGGACCGACTGGGGCTACGTTCCCCGGCACAAGGACATCGACTGGAGGGGGCTGGATTCCTTCGGCGCGGACAGGTACCTCGCCATCACGGCCATCGACAAGTCGATGTGGAAGCAGGAGATGCCCCTGCACCGCGAGTTCTTCGACAAGCTGGGCCAGCGCCTGCCGCCGGTCATGAAGCAGCGGTTCGAGTCCTTGTCCGGCTCGCTCGGCTGAGCGCCCCCGCCTTCCCGGCGCCGTGAGGCTCTCGGACCTCGAGACGCCGCGCCTCGTCCTCGACGCGGGTCGCATGGAGGCCAACGTCGCGCGCCTCAAGGCGCGCCTCGCCTCGCTGGGCGCGCGCCTGCGCCCGCACGTGAAGACCTGCAAGTCCATCGACGTGGCGCGCTCCCTCATGGCGTCGGGCGCCGGCCCGATCACGGTCTCCACGCTCAAGGAGGCCGAGCAGTTCCTCGAGCACGGGGTCACCGACATCCTCTACGCCGTGGGCATCGCGCCGGGGAAGCTCGACCACGTGCTGGCCCTTCGCGGCCGCGGCGCGAGCCTCGCCGTCGTCGTGGACAGCGTCGAGGCCGCGCAGGCCGTGGCCGAAAGGGGCGCCGGCATCCCGGCCCTGATCGAGATCGACTGCGACGGCCACCGGGCGGGCGTGAAGCCCGGCGACCCGGTCCTCGTCGACATCGCCAAGGCGCTGGCCCGGGGCGCCGAGCCGCGCGGCGTGATGACGCACGCGGGCGATTCCTACAACTGCCGCACCACCGAGGCGATCGCCGCCATGGCCGAGCAGGAGCGCCTCGCCGTGGTGAAGAGCGCCGCGGTGCTGCGCTCGGCCGGGTTCGCCTCTCCCGTCGTGAGCGTGGGCTCCACCCCCACCGCGACGTTCGCGAAGAGCCTCGAGGGCGTCACCGAGGTGCGCGCGGGCGTCTTCGTCTTCCAGGACCTCGTGATGGCGGGCCTGGGCGTGTGCCGCGTCGAGGACATCGCGCTCTCGGTGCTGGCCACCGTCATCGGCCACCAGCGCGAGAAGGGCTGGATCATCACCGACGGCGGCTGGATGGCGATGTCGCGCGACCGCGGCACGGCGAGGCAGCCGGTCGACCAGGGCTACGGGCTCGTGTGCGACGAGGCGGGCCGCGTCATCGGCGACCTGATCGTGTCGGACGCGAACCAGGAGCACGGCATCGTGAGCCGCCGCGGCGGGGCGGACCTCGACGTCTCGCAGTATCCTGTGGGCACGCGCCTGCGGATCCTTCCCAACCACGCCTGCGCCACCGGCGCGCAACACGATGCCTACCACGTCGTGAGGGGCGGCACCGAGGTCGTCGACCGGTGGCCGCGCTTCGGCGGCTGGTAGCGGAGACAAGCCGACATGAGAATGCTCGAATCGCTCAACGCCCCGGGACTGCCCGCGCCCGCCGGCCATTATTCCCACGCCGTCGTCCACGGCGGCATCGCCTACCTCGCGGGGCAGCTGCCCCACGTTCCCGGCGACCCGGGCCGCAAGCCCGGCACCATCGAGGAGCAGACGCGCCAGGTGCTCGACAACATCGACCGCGTGCTCCAGGCCTGCGGCAGCCGCCGCAATCGCGTGCTGCGCTGCACGGTCTACGTCTCCGACATTTCCCACTGGCCGGCGGTGAACAAGGTGTACGCGGAGTTCTTCGGCGAGCACCGGCCCGCGCGCGCCGTGGTGCCGGTGGGCGAGCTGCACCACGGCTATGCGATCGAGATCGAAGTCACGGCCGCGGTGGACGCGTGAGCGTTGATTATCGATTCCGCCGTCCGCGATCGCGCCGGCCCGCTCCTCGCCACCCTCCTCGACGCGATCCGCATCCCCTCGGTGAGCCTCACCGGCGAGGGCATCGCCGAGGCCGTCGAGTTCCTCACCTCGCGCATGGTGCGCTGGGGGTTCGAGGTGCAGGTGCATCCCACCGACAGCCAGCCCATCGTCTATGGCGAGATCGGCCCGAAGGACGCCGCGTTCACGTGGCTCACCTACGGCCACTACGACGTCTACCCGGCCGACGCGAAGGCCGAGGGCTGGAAGACGGACCCGTGGCAGCCCGTCGTCGACGGCGACCGCATCTGGGGCCGCGGCTCGGGCGACAACAAGGGCCAGCACCTGGCGCTCCTCAACGCCATCGCGCTCTACCGGGAGCTCCACGGCGAGCTGCCGATCCGCATCAAGGTGGTGCTCGAGGGCGACGAGGAAACGGGCAGCCGGCCCCTGCCGGGCTTCGTCGAGAAGCACCGGGACATGCTGCGCGCGGACCTGTGCTGCTATTCCGACGGCCCGATGTTCCCCAACGACCAGCCGGTGCTGCTCATGGGCGTGCGCGGCAACCTGGGCCTCGAGTTCGTCGCCACGGGCGCCAAGCGCAACCTCCACTCCGGCAACTACGGCGGCGTGGCGCCCAACCCGACGCTGGACCTCATCCACCTGCTCGCCGAGATGGTGGACCGCGACGGGCGCCTCCTCGTGCCCGGGCGCGGGCTACGCGGACGTGACGGTGACCCCGGGCGAGCTGGCGGCGGTGAAGTCGCTGCCGCTGGACCGGGAGGGCGTCATGGCGAGCATGGGGGTGGCCCCGACGGTGTCGGACCCGGCCGCGTTCCACGAGCGCCTGATGCTGCGCCCGGCGTTCAACGTCTCCGGCTTCGCGTCCGGCTACACGGGCAAGCGGGCACAAGACGATCATCTACAGGGAGGCGCTCGCGAAGGCCGACATCCGGCTCGTGGGCGGCCAGGATCCCGCGCAGGTGCTCGCCGCCGTGCGGAAGTTCGCCGCCGACCGGGGCTACGCGGGCATCGAGATCCGCGAACTCAAGAGCACGCCCGCCTCGCGCACCTCGCTCGACAGACCCGTTCGTGCCGGTCGTGAAGGAGGCGGTGGCGAAGGGCTTCGGCCGCGAGCCGCTCGTGGTGCCGAGCCTGGGCGGGACCACGCCCGACTACGTCTTCACGAAGCTCCTGGGGCTGCCTTCGATCGTGGTGCCGCTCGCGCCCTACGACGAGAACAACCACGCGCCCAACGAGTCGACCAAGGTCTCGCTCTACCTGGCCGGCATTCGCTCCGGGATGCGGCTGATCGAGGGTTTGTCGAAGCGGTGAGCGGCTCCCCTCGCCGAGGGGCTATTGCTCGACCAGCTCGACCCGCCGATTCTTCGCGCGCCCTTCCTCGGTGCGGTTCGTGGCGACGGGCGCGATCGGACCGGCGCCCTGGGCCTTCAGGCGCGCGACGGCGATGCCGTGCTTCGCGCCGAGCGCTTTCACGACCGCTTCCGCCCGCGCCTGGGAGAGCTTCATGTTCGCCTCGAGCGAGCCGACCCCATCGGTGTGCCCGACGACCAGGAGCTTCAGTTGCGGGTCTCCGGCGAGCAGCTTCGCCACCTCCTTCAGCGCGGCCTCGGATTCCGGCTTCACTTCCGCCTTCCCGGTGTCGAAATGGATCCCGTACACCGCGGCGTGGCCGGTGGCCTTGATGTCGCTCGAGAACACCGCCGCGTTGGCCACGACTTCCTGGGCCATCGAGGCGGTTTCGAGAATCTTCAGGGAGTACTGGTTCGTGTTGTAGACGCCCAGGTAGACCCAGGCCTCCTTGCCGTCCTTGACGACCTTCAGGTACGTCTCGCCGCCGTCGTCGAACTGGGAGAAGATCGCCCCGCCCAGGGGCCGCAAGGCATTCTCGTAGTTGCGGATGATCTGCACGCGGCCGGGCTGCGGCCGGCCCTCGTCGAGCGAATAGGCGATCGACGTGAGCTTGCCCTCCACGGCCCGCTCCTGGCCCTTGGCGTCCCTGACCTTCCAGGACTCGAACGCCGCCGTCTCGCAACTGTAGATGTGGTAGCCGGGCATCCGGCTGACCAGGGGATGGTCCTTGCATCCCGGCCGATCAGGGTCGGCCGCGAAGGCGAAGGCGGACATGAGCGCCAGCAGGGCCAGCGGAATTCGCGCAGACATCGGTTCCTCCCGGAGTCAGGTATCGCGTCCGTGCACGTGCCGGTCGGCATCGCCGGCGTGCTCGTCAGACCATCAAATACCCGCGCGACGGACTCCAGGTTGACCGAGGTCAACGGGGGGAAGGCGGCCGGGAGCACCCGGGAGGAGCGAAGTGCGGTCAATAGGCCCACGGCCGGCGCGCGCGGTCCTTCGCTCGAAAGCGCTCGATCTCCTCGCCGCGCGCCAGCGTGAGCGCGATCTCGTCCAGTCCCTGCAGCAGCATCTGCCGCAGCGTCGCGGGCGCCTCGAAGGCGAAGCGGGCGCCCCGCGGCGAGGTGACGGCCTGCGCCTCGAGGTCCACGGTCACCTCGCCCGTCCCGCCCGAAGCCTCGACCTCGGCGGCGATGCGGCGCACCTGCTCGATGGGCAGCTCCACGGGCACGATCCCGTTGCGGTAGCAGTTGTTGAAGAAGATCCCGCCGAAGGAGGGCGCGAGCACCGCCCGGAAGCCGAACTCGCGAAGCGCCTTCGGCGCCCGCTCGCGGGACGAGCCGCAGCCGAAGTTGCGGTCCGCGAGCAGCACCTGCGCGCGGTCGTAGGGCGAGCGGTTCAGGATGAAATCGGGGTTGGGGCTGCCGTCCGCGAGGAAGCGCCAGCCGTGGAAGAGGTGTCGCGCCGTAGCCCTTGGCGTCGGTGCCGCCCAGGAACAGCGCGGGAATGATCTGGTCCGTATCGACGTTGATGCGCAGCATGGGCGCGGCGATGCCGGTCACCTTCCGGAGCGATTCCATCAGGCGAGCCCCCGCGCGTCCGCGATGCAGCCCGCGATGGCCGAGGCCGCCACCGTGGCCGGGCTCGCGAGGTGCGTGCGCGTCTTCGGCCCCTGGCGCCCCTCGAAGTTGCGGTTGGTGGTGCTCACCACGCGCAGGTCCGCGAAACGGTCGCTGCCGATGTGGCCGCAGAAGCCGCAGGCCGATTCGTGCCACTCGAAGCCCGCGTCCTTGAAGATGCGGTCGAGCCCCTCGGCCTCCGCCGCGCGCTTCACGGGCGTGGAGCCCGGGACGCACACGGCCTGGATGCCGGGCTTCACCTTGCGTCCCTTGAGCACGGCCGCGGCGGCGCGCAGGTCCGACAGGCGCGCGTTGGTGCACGAGCCGATGTAGGCCACGTCGATGGGGATGCCCTCGAGGGGCGTGCCGGCCTCGAGTCGCATGTACTCGAGCGCCCGCTCGGCCAGCGACCGCGCCTCGCCATCGGAAGCCTGCGAGGGATCGGGCACGCGCGCGCCGATGGGCACCACCTGCTGCGGGCTGATGCCCCAGGTCACCTGCGGCTCGAGCGCGTCGCAGTCCACCGTCACCTCGCGGTCGAACGCGGCGCCGTCATCGGTCGGCAGGGTGCGCCAGTAGGCGACCGCCTGGTCCCACGCGGCACCCTTGGGCGAGAACTCCCGGCCGGCGAGGTACGCGATCGTCGTCTCGTCCGGCGGCACGAAGCCGTACTTGCACGAGAACTCGATCGACATGTTGCAGAGGGTCAGCCGGCCCTCGACGGGCAGGGCGCTCACGACGGGGCCGGCGAACTCGGTCGCGTAGCCGATGCCGCCCTGCGCCCCGATTCTGCCCGATGAGCGCGAGGATCATGTCCTTGGCATACACCCCCTCGGCCAGCCGCCCCGTGAAGCTCGACCCGCATCGTCTTCGGCCGGGCCTGCGCGAGCGCCTGCGTGGCCAGCACGTGCTCCGCCTCGCTCGCGCCGATCCCCCAGGAGAGCGCGCCCACGCCGCCCACGGTGCTGGTGTGGCTGTCGCAGCACACGAGCGTCGCCCCCGGGAAGGCGATGCCCAGCTCCGGCGCGATCACGTGCGCGATGCCCTGCCGCGGGTCGTCGTAGTCGATGAAGTGGAATCCCCAGTCGCGCGAGGCCTTTCGCGTGGTCTCGATCATGATGGGGCCGCTCTTCGAGACCGAGTCCGTGGGCCCGCGCCCGGGCTCGGTCGAGATGAGGTGCTCGATCACCGTGAACACCTGCCCGCGGCTCATGGGCTGGCGGCCCGCCTCCGCGAGCGCGCGCACGGCCTGGCTGCCGGAGAGCTCGTGCAGCACGAGGCGGTCGACCTGGAGCAGTTCCGCGTCGTCGCCCAGGCGGGCGATGACGTGGTCCGCCCACACCTTGTCGAAGAAGGTGCGTGGCGCGGCGCCGTTCATGCGTAGCGCTTCTCGAGGTCCTTGAACCGGTCCGCGTCCAGCATCTTCTGGCGCTCGGCGAACATCATGAACTTGTCCTCGATGCCGGCGATGGACCCGGTCTTCCCGAGGTGCCCCAGCACCTGCTCCATGGCCAGGAGGGAAGCCTGCAGCGCCGCGTTGGCGTAGCAGATGACCGCGTAGCCGGCCTTGGCGAGCTCCTCGCGCGGCAGGAGCGGCGTCTTGCCGCCGATCACCATGTTGCAGAGGTGGATGCCGGGCACGAGCCTCGGGATGGAAAGCAGCTCCACGGTGTCGAGCGGCGCCTCGATGAAGAGGAAATCGGCGCCCGCCTCCCGGTAGGCCGCCGCGCGCTCGCACGCCGCCTCGAAGCCCTCGACGGCCCGCGCGTCCGTGCGCGCGAGGATCATCATGTCCGGGTCCACTCGCGCGTCCACGGCGGCCTTCAGCTTCTTCACCATCTCGTCCTTCGGGATGACGGACTTGCCCTCGAAGTGGCCGCAGCGCTTCGGGTACGTCTGGTCCTCCAGCATGATGGCGTTGGCCCCGGCGCGCTCGAGGAGCTGCACCGTGCGCCGCGCGTTGAGGGCGTTGCCGAAGCCGGTGTCGGCGTCCGCGAGGATGCAGATGTCCACCACCTCCCGGGTGGCGGCCACGTGGGCCGCGAGTTCCGTCACCGAGACGAGGCCGATGTCCGGCACCCCGAGGTAGGAGTTGGCGACCGCCGCGCCGCTCATCATCATCATCTTGTGGCCCGTGGCCTGGATCACGCGCGCGGCCAGCGCGTTGCCCGCGCCCGGCATGATGTGCCCCGCGCCCGCCACCAGCAGGCGGCGCATTTCCTTGTTCAGCGATCGCGTCATTCGATCTTCACCTTGGCCATTTCCGCCACGCGCTTCCAGCGGGCGATGTCGGACTTCACGATCTCCATCATCTGCTCGGGCGTGCCGCCCACGGCCGTGGTGCCCTCGGCCTTCATCTTCTCCGTCACCTCCTTCGAGACCAGCACGGCATTGAGCTCGCGGTTGAGGAAGGCGACCACGTCGGCCGGGATGCCCTTCGGCCCCGCGACCGCCTTCCAGTCCACGACGTTGTAGCCCGGGATGCCCTGTTCCTCGAAGGTGGGCACGTCGGGCAGCGAGGGCAGGCGCGCGGTGCCGGCGATGCCGAGCGCGCGCACGCGGCCGCTCTTGATGTAGTTGGCGCCGAAGGTGGCGCTGGTGAGCATCAGGTCCACCTGGCCGCCCAGGAGGTCGCTGAAGGCCTGCGACGAGCCCTTGTACGGCACGTGCACGAGCTTGATGCCGGCCAGGAAGGCGAGCTCCTCCGTGCCCAGGTGCGCGATGGAACCCACGCCCGCGGAGCCGTGCGTGAGCTTGTCGGGCGTCCTCTTCGCGGCCTCGACGAGGTCCTTCGCGGTCCTGAGGGGCGAGGCCTGGTTCACGAGCACCAGCACCGGGTCGCGCGAGACCATGATGATGGGCTGCATGTCGCCCACCGGGTCGTAGGGCAGCTTCGTCACGGCCGCCTGGATCGGATAGCTGCTCGACATGTTGAGCAGCGTGTAGCCGTCCGGCGCGCTCTTCAGGACGTAATCGGAGCCGATGTTGCCGCCCGCGCCCGTCCTGTTCTCCACGACGACGGGATTGTTCAGCCGCTCGGACAGGCGCTGGGCCAGCATGCGGGCCGTGAGGTCGCCTCCGCCCCCGGCCGCGAAGGGCACGACGAACCGGATCGGCTTGCTGGGGAACTTCTGCTGCGCGAAGAGCGACGAGGGCGCCGTGGCGATGCCCAGCGCTGCCGCGCCCTTCACGAAATCGCGTCGATTCATGGGTCTCCTCCGGGGGGTCTTGTCATCGCAACCGGACTGCGCTGCTCGGAGGCGATTATAAGGGGCCGCCCGGCCCGGAAACCGCGCGACGCTATTTCAGCGACAGGATCCAGTTCACCAGGTTGTTGATCCGGTCCGGGTCGGCGGTCTTCACGATCGGGTGATCCTCGTCGTGGCCGTCGGCGAACTTCGCCTTGCGCCCGGTGGTCACGTGCCTGTACAGCCTCTCCTCGGCGCCGGGGTCGCCCAGGTACTTCGCGGCCACGCTCTTCCAGGCCGGCCCTTCCTTCGCGACGGCCACCGTGTGGCACTTGAGGCAGCGGCTCTGGCGCGCGAGCGTCTCGGCCGCCTTGACGTCCACGGGGGCGGCGACGGGCAGCGCGAGGATCCAGTCCACGACGTTGTTGATCCGCTTCGCATCGGCCGTCTTGAGGATCGGATGGTGCTCCTCGTGGCCATCGTCGAACCGGGCCATGCGGCCCGTGGTCACATGGCTCCTGAGCTTCTCCGCGGCCTTCGGCTCGCTGTGGTACTTGGCCGCGACGTCCTTCCAGGCCGGCCCGACCTTCTTCTGGTACACCGAATGGCACTCGAGGCAGGCGCTCTGGCGCACCAGCGTCTGCGCGGCGATCACGTCGAGCGCGAAGGCGTCGGTAGCCGGGGACAGCAGCGCCACGGCGAGCGTCCATCCGCCCGCCGAGAGGGCCCCGCCGCGCGGCGACGGGCTCTTCACGTCCGGCGCCGCCTGGCCAGCGCGCCTTCCAGCATCCGCACGCCCGCCGCCACGACGATCACGCAGGCGGCGAAAATGCCCACGATGGCTCCGCCGGCCAGCACCGTCCACACGAATGTCGCCATCATCTTCTCCCGCGGTTCACGTCGGCCTGCATCGGGACGTCATTCTTCCTCGTCCTCCTTGAATTCCTTGGGCAGGAGGTGCGCCACGCCCTTGTGGCAATCGATGCACGTCTTGCCCTCCTTCTGCGCCTGCTCCATCTTCTTGCGCCCCCGCGGGTGCTGCTTCTTGGGGTCCATGGCCTCCCAGGAGTGGCAGTTGCGGCATTCGCGGGAGTCGCTCTCCTTCATCGTCTGCCACACGTGCTGCGCCAGCTCCATCCGCTTGGACTCGAACTTCTCCGGCGTGTCGATCGCGCCCGTGACGAACTTGACGTAGAGCTCCTGGCTCGCCTGGATCTTGCGCACGAACTTGTGCCCCCAGTCCTTCGGCACGTGGCAGTCCGAGCAGACCGCCCGCACGCCGGAGCGGTTCCTGTAGTGGATGGTCTCCTTGTACTCCTGGAAGACGGTATCGCGCATCTCGTGGCAGGACACGCAGAACGCGAGCGAGTTCGTCGCTTCCATCCCGGTGTTGAACCCGCCCCAGAAGACGAGGCCGGAGACCATCCCGATGGCGACGACCGCGATCAGGGACAGGCTCGACGGCCGGAAGAAGAAGTCGCGCAACCGGCCGACGAGGGACTGCTTGGCGGGGGATTCGTCCATGGTCGCTTCCGGGAGGGGCCTGGCGGCCCCCGGGCCGGGGCTAGAGCGAAAGGATCCAGTCCACCAGGTTCTTGATGGCGGCCGGGTCCTTCGACTTGACGATCGGGTGCTCGTCCTCGGTGCCGTCCTCGAGCTTCACCTTCGCGCCGGAGGTGATGTGCTTGGTGAGCTTCGCCTCGGCATCGGGCTTGCCCTTGAACTTCTTGGCCACTTCCTTCCAGGCCGGGCCGTCCTTCTTCTTGTCGATGGCGTGGCACTTGAAGCAGTTGCTCTGCCGCGCGAGCGCACGGGCCGCGTCGGCGTCCATGGCGGCGGCCTCGAGGGGGTTGAGCATCGTGGCTGCCGCCAGCGTTGCGGCGGCGATCATCGTCGTGCGGCGAATCTCCAGTCCTGCCTTCATGGTTTCCTCCGGTTCGGTTCGGCCCCGCGAGCCTGACTGACAATAGGCGCTCCGGCAGATGCGATTACCTTGATCTGTATCAAATTCCGGAAGGGAATTTTCCGGAAGCGCAAGAGGACCTTCG
>CAWAOC010000013.1:0-66698 GCA_963783635.1 uncultured Gammaproteobacteria bacterium | reverse complement strand
AGCAGCACCACGATGTCGGCCTTGTGGATGGCGGACAGGGCGTCGATGAGCTCGATGCTCGAGGCCCCGCGAGCGCGGCGGCAGCTTCTCGATGTTGGGCTCGACCACGCAGATCGCCCAGCCGTGGTGCGCGGCCAGGTGCATGGCGATCTCGAGCGCCGGGCTCTCGCGCAGGTCGTCGATGTTGGGCTTGAAGGCGAGGCCCAGGCACGCGATGGGCGAGGGAGCTTCGCCGCGGCCTCGGCCGCCTTGCCGATCACCCAGTGCGGCTTGCCGTCGTTGACCTCGCGCGCGGTGCGGATCAGCGCGCCACCTCGGGCGCGGCGTCGACGATGAACCACGGATCGACCGCGATGCAGTGGCCGCCGACGCCGGGGCCGGGCTGCAGGATGTTGACGCGCGGGTGGCGGTTGGCGAGCGCGATCACTTCCCAGACGTTGATGCCGAGCCGGTCGCAGATGATCGACAGCTCGTTGGCGAAGGCGATGTTGACGTCGCGGAAGGCGTTCTCGGTCAGCTTGCACATCTCGGCGGTGCGCGCGTCGGTGGTCAGGCAGTCGCCCTTCACGAACGGTCTTGTAGAAGGCCACCGCCGCGCTGCGCGCAGCGCGGCGTGATGCCGCCGATGACGCGGTCGTTGTCGACCAGCTCGCGCAGGATCTGGCCGGGCAGCACGCGCTCGGGGCAATAGGCGACCGGATGTCGGACTGCTCGCCGCCTGGCGGGAAGCGTGAGGTCGGGCCGCAGCTGCGGCGAGCCATCGCGGCCATCCGGCTCGGTGGTGCCGACGGGCGAGGTCGATTCGAGGATCACGAGGTTGCCCGGCGAGCACCGGCGCGATGCTCGCGCGCCGCCGCCTCGACATAGGAGAGGTCGGGCTTGTGGTCGTCCTTGAACGGCGTCGGCACGGCGATGACGAAGACGTCGGCGGGCTCGGCGTGCGAGCGTCGCGCGCAGGCAGCCCGCGCTCGACGGCCGCCTGCGACCAGGCTGTCGAGATCGGCCTCGTCGATGTGGATTCGCGCCGCGGTTGATCGTGTCGACGACGCTGCGGGTCGACATCGACGCCGAGCACCTGCATGCCGCGGCGTGGCGATCACCGCGGCGGTCGGCAGGCCGATATAGCCCAGGCCGATCGACCGAGACCCGCGAAAACGGCGTTGCTTCATGATGGGCAGGAGTGCTTTCTCGACGATCGCGGATGCGCGGCCGTGCCGTCGCCGTAGGGATTGTGGGCGCGGCCATGGCCTCGTAGGCGCCGCGGTCGTCGAGCAGCCGCGGCGGCCTCGCCGACGATGCGCGTCCGCGTCGGTGCCGACCAGCCGCACCGTGCCGGCCTCCACCGCCTCGGGCCGCTCGGTCGTCTCGCGCATCACCAGCACCGGCTTGCCGAGCGACGGCGCCTCCTCCTGGATGCCGCCGGAGTCGGTGAGGATCAGGTGCGAGCGGCGCATCAGGTAGACGAACGGCAGGTAGTCCAGCGGCTCGATCAGGTGCACGTTGCGCGGCCCGCCCAGGACGCGGCGCACCGGCTCCTGCACGTTGGGGTTGAGGTGCACCGGGATAGACGACCTCGCACGTCGCCTGCGCGCGGCCGAGCTCCGCGAGCGCCTGGCAGATGTCCTCGAAGCCCTCGCCGAAGTTCTCGCGGCGGTGGCCGGTGACGAGGATGAGGCGCTTCGCCGGCGTCGAGGAAGGCGAACTGCGCGTCGAGCGACGCGCGCAGCGGCCGCGTCCGCGTCGCAGCGTCGCGCGACCATCGCGAGCAGCGCGTCGATCACGGTGTTGCCGGTGACGTGGATGCGCCGCGTCGGCGACGCCCTCGCGCAGCAGGTTCTGGCGCGCCGTCTCGGTCGGCGCGAAGTGCAGCGTCGGCGATGCCGGCGATGACGGCGGCGGTTCATCTCCTCGGGGAACGGGCGCGTAGATGTCGCCGGTGCGCAGCCCCGCCTCGACGTGGCCGACCGGCACGCGTCGGTAGAACGCGGCGAGCGCGCGGCGCAGCGTCGTCGTCGTGTCGCCCTGCACCAGCACCAGGTCGGGCTGCTCGTCGTCGAGCACGGGCTCGAGGCCGCGCAGGACGCCGGCGGTGATGTCCGACGAGGTCCTGGCCCGGCTGCATGAGGTCGAGGTCGTGGTCGGGGACGATGCCGAACAGCTCGAGCACCTGGTCGAGCATCTGGCGGTGCTGGGCGGTGACGCAGACGCGGCGACTCGAAGCCGGGCGTCGGCGGCCAGCGCGCGTGACCACCGGCGCCATCTTGATGGCCTCGGGGCGGGTGCCGAACACGGAAAGCACCTTGGTGGGCGTCGCCATCGGGAAGGAGGTCACGGGAAGTCGGCTTCAGGGCAGGGTCGGCCCTTGCAAGCCTCGGGCAGGAACAACCAAGAATGATACAATATTTCAGGTGCTTATGGCGCCTCTCGCGCCTCGCCGGGCCTCGGCCCGGCCGCGGGCCATCCGATGGCATTTCCCCCCGGGAACGGCATCCGCTATCTCCACGGCAACACTAACGGTCGGGCGTATTTCAGCGTGATGAAGGACAAGCTTCGCCGGGACCTCATGTTCTCCGCGGCCATCGCGGCGGTCGTGCTGGCGGTCTACCTCCCCGGCCTGGGCAACCCCCTCATCTTCGACGATGCCTACCTCGTCGACCATCTGAAGGACGCGCACCGCAGGTTCCGGCTCCAGGTCCGGATGCTCTCGTACGGCAGTTTCGTCTGGCTCAGGCGCTCGTCGGCGAGGGGTGGTGGAAGCAGCGCATCGCCAACCTTGCGATCCACGTTGCCGTGGTCGTGGCCCTGTGGGGCCTGTATCGCGAGATCCTTCGCCACATCGCCCTTCCGCCGGCCGATGGACCCACCCGCCGGCGTGCCGGTCGAGCCCTACGAGAAGTCCCCTGCCCTCGGGCTCGCGATCGGCCTGTTCGCGCTCAATCCGGTGGCGGTGTATGCCGTCGCCTACCTCATCCAGCGCTCGATCCTGCTTGCGACACTCTTCGTGGTCGCTGGGCCTGTGGCTGTTCGCCCGCGGGCTGGCTGCGGCAGCCCTGCCCTGCATGTCCTGGCCGCGGGAAGCTACGTGCTTGCCCTGGCGTCGAAGGAATACGCCATCCTCGCGCCGATCGCGGCCATTCCCCTCTACGTCCTGATTGCCCGCCCGAGCGGCAAGCGCCTGGCCCGCTCGCCGCGGCGAGCGCGCTTCTCGTCGGCGCGGCCGGCCTCGCGCTCCTGCATCGATACGGCGAGATCCTGGGCACGCCCTTCGACGAGTACTCCCACATCTACCTGGCCCAGCTCGCGAAGCTCAACCCCGACGCGCTGAAATACGCCTACCCGTTGAGCATCATGAACCAGGCGTACCTCTTCTTCGAATACGGCCTGCGGTGGTTCATTCCCTTCACGGAATGGATGTCCATCAACCTGCGGCCGCCGTTCCCGGTCACCTGGCTCACGTTTCCCCACCTGCTCGGCATCGTCGGCTACCTGGCCACGATCGCTGTCGGCTTCCACCTGGTGATCCGCTACCGCGACTGGCGGGCACTGACCGGAATCTCGCTGCTCCTGCCGGCGCTCCTCTTCGCGACGGAATTCGGACCGTCTGGGTCCAGGATCCCTTCGTGCTCTACCGCAGCTATCTCTGGGCGATCGGCCTTCCCGGGATCGTCTTCCTCTTCCTTCACGGCCCTGTCTGCGCGCGCGCTGGCCGCCCTCGGGCTCGTCATGGCCTGCTTCCTCGGGTGGGAGGCGCTCGACCGCGTCTTCTCGATGACGACGGCGGAGCGCGTCTACTCGGATGCGATCAACAAGCTTCCGGACGACCCGAGGGCCGTCGGCCGCTGGTTCCCCTACCTGAACCGCGGCAATGCCTACTTCGATCTCGGGAAGTTCGCGCTGGCCGAGCGCGACTTCGAGATGTCCGCGGCCCTGGGCGACGGGGGAATGGGCATGTTCAACGTCGGCGCCCTCCGGCTCAGGCGGGAAAGCCCCGGAGGCGCTCGCGGCCTTCGACAAGTCCGCACAGCACGGCTACAACCTCTTCAACCTGCCTTTCGAGAGGGGCATGGCGCTCTCGGCGCTGGGGAAAACGGCCGAGGCCCATGCCCAGTTCGCGACGGCGATGGCCATGAGACCGACCTCCCCCACCCGCGAAGTGCTGCAGCTCCAGCTGGGCCGCACGGCGCTGCAATTGGGGCGGCATGACGAGGCGCTCGGCCACCTCGAGAACCTTCTCGCCACGGACCCCTCGAACAAGGAAGCCAGGTACCTGCTCGCCATGGCCCTGATCGGCAAGGACGAGCACGCGCGCGCCAGCGCCATCCTGGACAAGCTGCTCGCCGAAGACCCGAACGCGAGCGCCTATTACGCCCGGGCGCTGGCGAACTACGGCCTCAAGCGCAAGGCGGAAGCCAGGCCGATATCGACAACGCCATCCGGCTCGGCCTCGACAACCCGGATATCCGCGGTGGCAGGCGAAGATCGGGGCGATGCCTTGAGCGCCGCGATGCGAATCCTCCACATCGGGAAATATTTCCCGCCGGTCGCGGGCGGGATGGAGCGGTTTCTGGGCGACCTCGTGTACGCGCAACGGGCGGCAGGCGACGAAGTGGCCGTCCTCGTCCATGGCGACCGCCGTCCCGCGCCGGCCGACGACCCGCCGTGGCTGATGCGCTGTCCCGTCTGGATCCGGCTGCTGTTCACGCCGATCAGCCCGGCGTTCCCCCTGTGGCTTCGGCGCGCAATCCGGCACAACGGCCCCGACGTTCTCCACATGCACATGCCCAACGCCAGCGTGTTCTGGGCTTTGCTCCTGCCGTCCGCACGCCGCATTCCGTGGGTCGTGCACTGGCACTCGGACGTGGAGCCGTCGAAATTCAAGCTTTCCCTGCGGCTCGCCTACCCCCTCTACCGCGTCTTCGAGCGGGCCGTGCTCGAGCGCGCGGAATGCATCATCGCCTCCTCGGCGCAGTACCTGGAGGCGAGCGGGCCGCTTCGCCCCTGGCGGCACAAGTGCCATGTCGTCCCCCTGGGCGTTGCGCCGGCCCGCCTGCCGGAAGTCGACCGGAGCCTTGCATCCCGCCACTGGGGAACGTCCGGACTTCGAATCCTCACCGTGGGGCGGCTCACGTACTACAAGGGCTTCGAGACGCTGGTGCACGCCGTGGCCGGGGTCCCGGACATGCAGCTGGTCATCGCCGGCGAAGGGGAGGAACGCCCCGTGCTCGAGAGGACACTGCAGCGATGTGCGGACATCCCGAGCGGATTCGCCTCGCGGGCGAGGTCGACGACGCCACGCTGCTCGAGCCTGCTGGCCTCCTGCGACGTCTTCTGCCTTCCCTCCCGCGAGCGCACCGAGGCCTTCGGGGTGGCCCTGCTCGAGGCGATGCGCTATGGCAAGCCCCTGCTCGTGAGCGACCTCGCGGGAAGCGGCGTGACCTGGGTGGCCCGGGACGACCACAACGGCATCCTCGTCCCGCCGGACGACGTCGACGCCTGGCGTGCGGCACTGGCATCGCTGGCGGGCGATCCGGAGAGGCGTGAGGCTGCTTGGCGCCCGCGGGCGCGGAGCGTTACCGACGGGAATTCGACATCGGAGCGGTCGCAAAGCGCGATGACCGCGATATCTACGGCCTTGCGATGGCCGTGGGCAGTGATGGCGATGTCTCGCCAGCGGGCCAGGGCGGAGCAGGCGGCGCGGCCGCCCTTCGGAAAGGCTATCTCATCGTCATCCCGGCGCTCAACGAGGCCGCGAGCATCGCAGACGTGATCAAGCGCGCGCGCGCGCATGCCGGCGCGGACCTGCTGGTCGTCGACGACGGCAGCACGGACGACACGCGCGCGATCGCGGCGGCGCGCGGCGCCACCGTGCTGCACGCGCCGCTGTGGCAGGGCGCCTGGGGGGCGATCCAGACCGGCCTGCGCTACGCCGTGCGGCATGGCTATGAGGGCGTGGTGACCATGGACGCGGACGGCCAGCACGAGCCCGACTACCTGCCGAGGCTGCTCGAGGCCAGCCGGAACGCCGACGTCGTGATCGCCGCCTGCCCGAGCCGCGGCAGCCTCCTGCGGCACATCGCCTGGCGCTACTTCCGCTTCCTCACGGGGTTCGACATCGAGGACCTCACCTCGGGCTTCCGCTACTACAACGCGAGCGCCTGCCGCCTGCTCGCGAGGCAGGAAGCCACGCTTCTCGACTATCAGGACATCGGCGTGCTGCTCCTGCTGCGGCACGCCAACCTGCGCGTGGCCGAGGTCCCGGTCGCCATGAACCCGCGCCGCAGCGGCACCTCCCGCGTCTTCTCCTCCTGGTGGACGGTCGGGGCGTACATGGCGGAGACTACGTCCTGTGCCTCGCCTGGCCGCTGGGGCGCGCGCTGACCCGCACAACCGGCCTCATGAAAGACCTACTACCTCGCCTCGCTGCTCATCGGGATCGGCCTCGCGATCGGCATCCTGTACCTGGTACGCCGCGACCACCTCTACATCCGCCAGGGCCTCTTCTGGATCCTCGTGGCGGCGGCCTCGCTGCTCTTCGGGATCTGGCCCCCCCTCATCGACTTCATCGGCGGCGCGCTGGGCATCGCCTACCCGCCGACGCTCCTGCTGCTGGCGGCGATCGTGGCGCTGGTCATGAAGGCGCTTGCTGGGCGACATCGCCCTGACCAAGGTCAGCCGCGACATTCGCCGGCTGAACCAGCGCATCGCGCTGCTCGAAGCCGAGCATCCCGAGCGGGAATCCGATTCCCCGAAGTAGCCCCGCGCTCGCCGACCCCTCATGGCCGACGAACCCATCGTCTTCACCGTCCGCTACTCGAGGCGAGCACTGCCTCGCCACCGCCTGGCGCTACTGGCAGCGGCGCCTGGGCTACCGCTACGCGCTCGAGCTCGCGATCGGGGCGGGCCTGCTCGTGCTCGCCACGCAGGGCCCCTACCGGTGGCTCGAGATCGCGCTCATGGTGGCGGTGGGCGTCTTCGCCGTGCTCGGCGCGGCGATCTTCTTCATCCACTGGCTGCGCGCGCTGGACGGCCTGAAGCGTGCTCGACCCGCCCGAGAGCACCTGGACCCTCACCGAGGAGTCGATCGCGCAGAAGAGCAGCCTGGGCGAGAGCGCCATCGCCTGGCCGTCCCTCCTCGGCGTGTGGCGCTTCCCCGACCTCTGGATCCTCGTCTGGGGCAAGGACGTCTACAGCACCATTCCCGACCGCGCAATTGCCGCGGGACGCGCGCGCAGATGATCGAGCGCCGCGCGAAGGAGACGGGCGCCGTCGTGAAGTAGGCGCCGCCGGCGCCCCTACTCGAAGCGGTTGGCGAGCTCCCCGATCCCCTCGATCGAGACCACGACGTCGCTGCCGGGCTTCATCGAGCCCACGCCCACCGAGGTGCCGCAGCAGATCACGTCGCCCGGCTCGAAGGTGAGGTCCTGCGAGATGAGCGAGACCAGCTTCGCGGGCGGGAAGAACATGTCGGCCGCCGGGTAGTTCTGCCGCTCCTGGCCGTTCAGCACCGTGCGGATGATGAGCGTCGCCGGGATCGAGCCCCGTGGCGATCACCGGGCCGAAGACGCCGAAGGTGTCGAAGCTCTTGCAGCGGGACCACTGGTCGAACGTCGGGTCCTTCTTGAGCAGCTCCACGGCCGTCACGTCGTTGATGCAGGTGTAGCCGAAGATGTGCGCGGGCGCGTCCGCCTCCGACACGCGCGAGGCGCGCTTGCCGATCACGATGCCCAGCTCGCCCTCGTAGATCACCTTCCCGGCGTAGGAGGCCGGCACGCGGATGGGCTGGCCGCCGGGATGGAACGAGCTGTTCGCCTTGAGGAACCAGAGCGGCTCGGGCGGCACGGCCTGGCCCAGCTTCTCGGCGAGCGCCCGGTAGTTGTTCCACAGCGCGACCATCTTGGTGGGCACGCACGGGCGTGAGGAGCTTCACGGCGGCGAGCGCCACGGTGCGCCCCGTGTGCCCGCGGCGCGGCGAACATGTCGCCTTCGTGGACGCGGATGGTGTCGCCCTCGAGCGTGCCGAACTGCGCGCGCCCCTCGTGTTCGAATCGGATCCAGCGTGTCATGCGTTCATCTCCCGTGCTCATCCGTGTTCATCCGATTGATCCGTGTTCATCCGTGTTCCCGCCCTACCCGGCCGCAGGCCCGCGAAGCGCCTGCTCGAGCAGCCGCCGGCCATCGGGGCTCACCATGGCCACGATGGTATCGCCGGGGACGATCGCCGTCTCGGGGGCCGGGTTGAAGTTCCATCGCGACTGCGCGTCGCGGATCGCGACCAGCAGCCATTCGCGACGGCGCCCCAGCCCCTCCACCGTCGCGACCGTCGTGCCGCGCGGCACCAGCACCTCCTCGACGCGCAGGTTGTCGGCCGTGTGCAGCATCATGTCCATGAGGTTCACGGCGTTCGGGCCGCAGCATCGCGGAGGCGATGCGCAAGCCCGCCCGTGAAGTCCGGCGAGACGATCTCGTCCGCGCCCGCGCGGCGCGTCTTCTCGACGTTGCGCCGGTCGTGCACGCGGGCGACGACCCGCGCGGCCGGGTTCAGCTGCTTGGTCGAGAGGCTCACCACGAGGTTCTTCGAGTCGTCCCCGGTGACGGCGAAGACGCCCGCGGCCCTCGCCACGCCGGCGCGGGCCAGGATGTCGTCGTCGGCCGCGTCGCCGTGCAGCTGCACCCGGTGCCCGGTGCGCTCCTCGTGCGCCGCGAGCGTCTGCGGGGTTCGCGTCGATCACCACGAACTCGCGCTCGGTCTTGATGAGCTCGTCGGCGACGTAGCCGCCCACGCGCCCGATGCCGCAGACGATGTAGTGCCCGCTCAGGGTGGAGATGGTGCGTTCCATGCGGCGCCTCCGGTAGGCCTGGTTCAGGTTCGTTTCGAGGATGAACGCGGTGAAGGTGGAGAAGAGGTACCAGGTCGCCGCCGATGCCGAAGAAGCCGACGGCCATCGTGAACAGCCGCGCCACCGCGCCCGCCGGACACGTCGACCACCTCGCGCGAAGCCGATCGTCGCGACGGCGTTGAAGGTCATGTAGAGCGCGTCCATGACGGGCGCGCCACGCCGCGAGATCAGCGAGATAGCCCAGCGTGCCCGAGCACGTGCACGAGGACAGGAAGAGGAACCCGCCCCGCAGCTTCGGGTAGTACGGGCTTTCGCGAAAGATCTGGAGGAGCGTGAACAGGGGGCGGACTCCGGCGAGCTTCCATCTTGGCAGCCGCGCGCCCGGGCGCGGGACTGACGCGGATCAAACTCCCCGCGCGCGGCCGGCCCTATTCGCCGTGCCCGGCGACGATCTGCTCGATGCGCTCCATCATCGGGGCGGTGATCTTCGGCACGAACTCCAGCGCCTTGAGGTTCTCCTTCACCTGCTCCACGCGCGAGGCGCCGGTGATGACGGAGGAGACGTGCGGGTTCCTGCGCGCACCAGGCGATGGCGAGCTGGGAGAGCGTGCAGCCCAGCTCCTTCGCGATGAATTCCAGCGCGCCGACGGCCGCGTTCTTCTTCGCGTCGGTGAGCTCCGGGACGAGGAACTGCATGCGCGGGATGGCGCCGCGGCTGTCCTTGGGCACGCCCTGGCGGTACTTGCCCGTGAGCAGCCCCGAGGCGAGCGGGCTCCACGTCGTGAGCCCCAGCCCGATGTCGTTGTAGAGGTGGCGGTACTCGCTCTCCACGCGCTTCCTGTGGAAGAGGTTGTACTGCGGCTGCTCGACGATCGGCTTGGCGAGGTGGTGGCGCTCGGCGATCTGCCAGGCCGCCATGATCTCGGAGGCGCTCCACTCGGAGGTGCCCCAGTAGAGGGCCTTGCCCTGCCGGATCATGTCGTGCATCGCCCACACCGTCTCCTCGATGGGCGTCTCCGGGTCCGGGCGGTGGCAGTAGACGAGGTCGACGTGGTCGAGCTGCAGGCGCTTGAGCGAGCCGTCGATCGCCTGCATGAGGTACTTGCGGTTGAGGGTGTTGCGCTCGTTGGGCCCGTCGGTGATGCCCCAGAAGAACTTCGTCGAGACGACGTACTTCAGGCGCGGCCAGGCGAGCTTCTTCAGCACCTCGCCCATGATCCGCTCGCTCTCGCCCGCGGCGTACACCTCGGCGTTGTCGAAGAAGTTGACGCCCAGGTCCCAGGCCGCGGCCATGCAGTCGGCGGCCGCCTTGGTGTCGAGCTGGTTGCCGTAGGTCACCCAGGAGCCGAAGGAGAGCTCGCTCACCTTGAGGCCCGAGCGGCCGAGTCGCTTGTAGTTCATCGTGGTTTGGGAGTGCGTGGGAGTAAAGAGCCATTATCCCGGATTCGCGGGCGGCGCCGGGGCCGGGCGCATTAGAATGCGCTGATGGAACATGCCCGCCGCAACGTCTTCCTGCTCGCCTGCTGCCAGGCGCTCCTCTTCACCAACAACGTCACGCTGATCTCGCTCAACGGGCTGGCGGGGTTCGCGCTCGCCGACAACAAGGCGCTCGCCACCCTCCCCGTGACGGGCTACGTGGTGGGCGCGGCGCTCTCGACGTTCCCGGCGTCGATGTGGATGAAGCGCGTGGGCCGCAGGAACGGCTTCCTCACCGGCACGCTCTTCGGGCTCGCGGGCGGCGCCATCGCCACGCTGGGGATCTGGCTCTCGAGCTTCTGGACGCTCGTCCTGGGCACGCTGGTGCTCGGGCACCTACAACGCGTTCGGCCAGTACTACCGCTTCGCGGCCGCCGACGCCGTGCCCGTGCAATGGAAGGCGAAGGCCATCTCGCTGGTGATGGCGGGCGGGCTCGTGGGCGGCATCATCGGCCCGGAGATGAGCAAGCACACCCGCGACCTGGTGCAGCCCACCTTCCTCGCCTCCTACGCCTCGCTCCTCGGGTTCTGCCTCGTGACGATGGCGATCCTCTCGGCGCATCCGCATCCCGGACCACAAGGCGGACGAGGTGCACGGCAACACGCGGCCGCTGCGCGAGATCATGGCGCAGCCCGTCTTCGTCGTGGCCGTCGTCGTCGGCGCGCTGGGCTACGGCGTCATGAACCTGCTCATGACCTCGACGCCGCTCGCGATGGGCTTCTGCGGGCACCCCTACGCCGCGGCCGCGAGCGTGATCTCCGCGCACGTGATCGCGATGTTCGGGCCGTCGTTCTTCACCGGCTCCCTCATCCAGCGCTTCGGCGTCCTCAACGTCATGCTGGCGGGCGTGGCGGCGATGTTCGGGTGCGTCGCCATCGCGCTCTCCGGCCAGCTGGTCGTCCACTTCTGGTGGTCGCTCGTGCTGCTGGGGGTGGGCTGGAACTTCATGTACGTGGGCGGGACGACGCTGCTGACCGAGGCCTACCGCCCGGCCGAGAAGGCGAAGACGCAGGGCGCCAACGAGATCCTCGTCTTCTGCACCACGGCCACCTCGTCCTTCACCTCCGGCGTGCTGGTGAACGCGGCGGGCTGGAACACCCTCAACTACGTGGCGCTGCCCTTCCTCGTGATCGCGGGATCGGCGGCGCTCTGGCTGGCCATGAAACGCCGCGCGGCCGCTGCCGCCGCCTGATAAGGAGAACCCCATGAGCGATAACCACACCTTTGAAGCGACCGTGAACTGGCCCGCCGATCCGGCGCAGAAGCTGCCGCCCGATCCGGCCTTCTCGCGCAACGCCGTGCTCGGCAGCCCCGGCCACGCGGACGTTCCCGGCTCCTCGCCCACCGTGTTCGGCGGCGAGGCCTCGCGCTACAACCCGGAGGAGCTGGTGGCGATGTCGCTCGCCCACTGCCACATGCTCACCTACCTCGCGCTCGCCGCGAAGAAGCGGGTGGCCGTGCTCGCCTACGAGGACCGCGCGACCGTCGTGCTCGGCAAGGATCCCGCGCCTCGGGCAAGATGAAGATCCTCTCGGGGCAGCTGCGGCCGAAGGTCACCGTGGCGAAGGGGACGAACCTCGACGAGGCGCCCGCGCATGCACGCCAAGGCGCACGAGTACTGCTTCGTCGCCAACTCGGTCAACTTCCCCGTCGAGAACGCGCCGGAGATCGTCGAGGGCTGAAGGCCGGGACGGGTATCGGGGTACCGTGTTACAGCGAACACCGGTACCCCGTATTTCCATGTCCGAAAACGGCGAGCGGGTCCGTCGGGCGCGGCGGATAATGCCGCCATGATCCTCGACCCCGACCAGTGCTACCGGGCCCTGCGCACCCACGACGCGCGCTTCGACGGGCGCTTCTTCGTGGGCGTGGGCACCACCGGCATCTACTGCCGCCCCGTGTGCACGGCGAAGACGCCGCTCGAGCGCAACTGCCGCTTCTTCCCGAGCGCGGCGGCCGCCGAGGGCGAGGGCTTCCGCCCGTGCCTGCGCTGCCGGCCCGAGCTCGCGCCGGGCTACGCCATCGGTCGACGCCAACCGGCGCCTCGCCCAGTCCGCGGCCGGGCTGATCGAGGACGGGCGGCTGGAGGAGGCGAGCCTCGCGGACCTCGCCGCCACGCTGGGCGTCACCGACCGCCACCTGCGCCGCGTCTTCCAGCAGGAGTTCGGCGTCTCGCCCGTGGACTACGCGCAGACGCAGCGCCTGCTGCTCGCCAAGCGCCTGCTCACCGACACCGCGCTGCCCGTCCTCGACGTGGCGATGGCGAGCGGCTTCGCGAGCCTGCGCCGCTTCAACGACCTCTTCCGCACCCGCTACCGCATGACGCCGGGCGCGCTGCGCAAGGCGGCCCCGGCGCGCGCCGAGGCGGACCGGCTCGTCTTCGACCTCGGCCTACCGCCCGCCCTACGACTGGCCCGCCATGCTGGCCTTCCTCGAGCGGCGCGCGGATCGCCGGCGTGGAGGCGGTCGACGGCCGCCGCTACCGCCGCACGATCCGCCTCGAGCGCGCAGGAAAGGCGCACGCGGGCTGGATCGAGGTCGCGCCCTCGCCGCGCAAGTCGGCCCTGCGCGTGACGGCGAGCGCCTCGCTCGCGGGCGCCGTGCCCGCGCTGCTCGCCCGCGTGAAGCCGCTCCTCGACCTCGCCAGCCGCCCCGACGAGATCGCCGCGGCGCTGGGCCCGCTCGCCGAGGCCCATCCGGGCCTTCGCCTGCCGGGGGCCGTCGACGGCTTCGAGGTCGCGGTGCGCGCGATCCTCGGGCAGCAGGTGACGGTGGCGGCCGCGACGACGATCGCCGGGCGCTTCGCCGGCGCCTTCGGCGAGCGCGATCGACACGCCGCACGAGGGACTCGACCGTCTCTTCCCGACGGCCGCGCGCATCGCGGCGACGGCGCCGCCGGACATCGCCGCCCTGGGCATCATCGCCTCGCGCGCCCGCGCCATCGTGGCGCTCGCGCGCGAAGTCGCAGCCGGCGCGCTGCGGCTCGAGCCCTCCGCGCCGGTCGAGCGAGACGCTGGCGGCCCTCGAGCGCATCCCCGGCGTCGGGCCCGTGGACCGCGCAGTACATCGCCATGCGCGCGCTCGCCTGGCCCGACGCCTTTCCGCATCCCGACGTCGCGGTGCTGAAGGCGATGGGCGAGACGAACGGCCGGCGCGCGCTGGCGCGCGCCGAGGCGTGGCGGCCCTGGCGCTCGTATGCCGTGCTGCACCTGTGGAAATCGCTGGAACGCGCCGCAGCGCGAAACCCATCCGGAGGAAACCATGATCCGCTACGCCCGACTCAAGACCCCGCTCGGCACCGCTCATCGCCATCGCCGCGGGCGGTGTCGTCACCGGCCTTCATTTCGACGGCGGCCGGCACGCGCCGGCGATCGCGCCCGAGTGGCGCGAGGACCCGTACGCGTCCCCGCTTGCGCGAGTGCGCGGAACAGCTCGCCGACTACTTCGCGGGCAAGCGCCAGTGCTTCGACCTGCCGGTCGCCCCGCGCGGCACGCCCTTCCAGCAGCGCGTGTGGCGCGAGATCGCGAAGGTGCCCTTCGGCGAGACGATCACCTACGCGGAACTCGCCGCCCGCGCCGGCTCCCCCGGATCGGCGCGCGCGGCCGGCGCCGCCACGGGCCGCAATCCGCTCGCGATCGTCGTGCCCTGCCATCGCATCGTGGGCACCGACGGCGCGCTCACCGGCTACGCCGGCGGGCTGCCCCGCAAGGAGAAGCTCCTCGCCGCTCGAAGGCGCCCTCGAGGACGCCGCCGCTTGAGGCCCGCCGACCTCGCCGCGCATGGTGACGCTCGCCGCCCTCTGGGGCGGCTCGTACCTCTTCATGCGCTTCTCCGTCCCGCACGTCGGCGCCGAATGGGTCGTGGAAGGCAGGACCCTCGCCGGCGGGCTGGTGCTCGCGGCCTTCATCCTCGCTCACGCGGCGCGGCTTCGCGCTGGCCCGCCACTGGCGCGGCTACGTGGTGATCGGCATCGTCGGCGTGGCCATTCCCTTCTGGCTCATCGGCACGGCCGTGAAGACGATCGACGCGTCCACCGCGGCCATCCTCAACGCCACGTCGCCCATCTTCTCGGCCATCGTCGCCTCGGTCTGGATCCGCGAGCGCCTCACCTTCGAGAAGGTCGCGGGCATCGCGCTCTCGATCGCGCGGCATCGCGGTCCTCGTGGGCTGGACGCCGAAGCCGATGAGCGCGGCGGAGCTCTTCGCCTGCTCGCTGTCCCTCATGGCCTGCGCCTGCTACGGATGGGTGAGCGTCTTCACGAAGGTGCACCTGAAGGAGGCGCCGTCGAGCGCGATCTCCGCGGTGAGCTGCCTCGTCGCGGCCGGCGCGCTGGCCCCGTTCACGCCCTGGGCCGCCGTCGCGGCCCCCGTGCCCGCGCTGGCCTGGGTGTCGGTCGCTCGCGCTGGGCGTCTTCAGCACGGGCGTGGCGTTCATCCTCTACTACCGGCTCATCGGCGACCTGGGCCCCGTGAAGGCGTTGATGGTGACGCTCCTCATCCCGGTGTTCGGCATCCTCTGGGGCGTGCTGCTCCTCGGCGAGCCGGTGACGCCCGGGCGGATCGCCGGCTGCGCGATCGTCCTGCCGGCTGCGCGCTGGCGCTGGGCTCTGCGGTTGCCTTTCGCCATCCGCGGGGTAGACCTTGGAACACGGATGAACACGGATAAAAGCGGATGACACGGATGAGCCAGTCGAAATGAGAGCGAAATGGGATCGATCCGCAAAAGGTTCGTCGCCGTCCTTGTCGCGAATTTCAGCACTTATCCGTGTTCATCCGCTTTCATCCGTGTTCATCCGTGTCCCAAGGTTTCCGCTAGCATCACTCGATGCCCAACCGCCTCGCGCAGGAAACCAGCCCCTACCTCCAGCAGCACGCCGACAACCCCGTCGACTGGTACCCGTGGGGCGAGGAAGCCCTTCGCGTCGCAAGGGAATCGGGCAAGCCGATCCTGCTCTCCGTCGGCTATTCCGCCTGCCACTGGTGCCACGTGATGGCCCACGAGTCGTTCGAGGACCCGGAGGTGGCGAGGGTGATGAACGACCTCTTCGTGAACGTGAAGGTCGACCGCGAGGAGCGCCCCGACATCGACCAGATCTACCAGGCCGCGCAGCAGATGCTCACGCAGCGCGCCGGCGGCTGGCCGCTCACGATGTTCCTCTCGCCCGACCAGGTGCCCGTTCTTCGGGGGCACCTACTTCCCGAAGGAGGCGCGCTACGGCCTGCCCGGGTTCGTCGACCTCATGCGGCGCGTGCGCGGCTTCTACGACGAGCAGCGCGGCGACATCGAGGCGCAGAACGGCGAGCTCGTCGCCGCGCTCGCGCGCACGCAGCCGCGCGGCGGGGCGCACGCCTCGGAGTTCTCGGACGCGCCCGCTGCGCGAGGCGATCGCCTTCCACGAGAGCACCTTCGACCGCGACGCGCGGCGGCTTCGGCCAGGCGCCCAAGTTCCCGCATCCCGACGCGATCGAGACGTGCCTGCGCCACCACGCCGCGACGGGCGACGCGACCTCGCTCGCCATGGCCACGACGACGCTCGCGCGCATGGCGGAGGGCGGCATCTTCGACCAGCTGGGCGGCGGCTTCGCGCGCTACAGCGTCGGACAACGACTGGGCCATCCCGCACTTCGAGAAGATGCTCTACGACAACGGGCAGCTCATCCGCCTCTACGCCGACGCGTGGGCCGTCACCGGCGACCCGCTCTTCGCGCGCACCGTCGAGGAAACGGCCGCCTGGGTGATGCGCGAGATGCAGTCGCCGGCGGGCGGCTACTACTCGTCGCTCGACGCCGATTCCGAGGGCGAGGAAGGCAAGTACTACGTGTGGTCGCGCGAGGAGGTGCACGCGCTCCTCTCCCCCGAGGAGAAGGCCGTCGCGATCCCGCACTACGGCTTCGACCGCGGGCCCAACTTCGAGGGCCACGCCTGGAACCCGGTGGTGGCCACGCCGCTCGCGGACATCGCCGCCACGCTCGGCATCGCGGAGGCCGACGCGGCCGCGCGCCTCGCCAGCGCGCGCGCGAAGCTCCTCGCCGCCCGGGAGCGGCGCATCCGCCCGGGCCGCGACGACAAGATCCTCGCCTCGTGGAACGCGCTCATGATCGGCGGCATGGCCCACGCCGCGCGCGTCTTCGACCGCCCGGCGTGGCTCGCCTCCGCCCGCCGCGCGCTCGACTTCGTCCGCTCGACGATGTGGAAGGACGACCGGCTGCTGGCGACCCACAAGGACGGCAAGACGCACCTCAACGCCTACCTCGACGACCACGCGTTCCTGCTGGCCGCGCTCCTCGAGGTGATGCAGGCCGACTTCCGCGCGGAGGACCTCGCCTGGGCCGAGGCGCTGGGCGACGCCCTCCTCGACTCGTTCCAGGACGCGGCCGGCGGCGGCTTCTTCTTCACCTCCCACGACCACGAGCGCCTCATCCTCCGGCCCAAGCCCGGCCACGACAACGCCACCCCGTCCGGGAACGGGGTCGCCGCCTGGGCGCTCAATCGCCTGGCCTTCCTGTCGGGGGAAGCGCGCTTCCGGCAGGCGGCCGAAGGCACGCTCGCGCTCTTCTGGCCCGCCCTCGAGCGCAGCCCCGCGGGGTTCGGGAGCCTGCTCGCCGCGCTGGAGGAGACGCTCGCGCCGCCCACGACCGTCATCGTGAACGGGCCCGCCGCGGGGTTCGCCCCCTGGCGCGAAGCCCTCCGCCGCGACTACCGGCCCGACACGCTGGTGCTGTTCGTGCCCGGAACGGCCGGGCTGCCCCCGCCGCTCGCCAAGCCGGCGGGCGCCGCGGTCAACGCCTGGGTATGCCAGGGCGTTACATGCTTGCCCCCCCTCGCCGAGCCGGGGCGATTGCGCGAAACGCTGAAAGCCCCGAAAATCCCGGGTTCCGCGCCGCAATCCAACCGTTCCGCCTAAGGAGAAGTCAGTCATGAAGAAGTCCGGTCTCATCATCGCCGCGCTCGGCCTCGCCTTCACCGCCGCGCCCGCCATGGCCAGCCTCGAGCTCGCCACCAAGTCCGCCTGCACCGCCTGCCACGCCGTCGACAAGAAGCTTGTCGGCCCGTCCTACAAGGACGTCGCCGCCAAGTACAAGGGCAACGCGAAGGCCGAGGCGATGCTCATCGAGAAGGTCAAGAAGGGTGGCGTGGGCGTCTGGGGCCAGGTCCCGATGCCGCCGAACGCCAACGTGAAGGACGCCGACGTCCAGACGCTGGTCAAGTGGGTCCTCTCCGATCAAGTAATGTAAGCGCCCGCTTACAAGGAAAAGCCGGCCTCGCGCCGGCTTTTTTCATTTCGGGGACGTGTTCGCGAACACGTCCCCATCTATAATCCGCGCCCTTGACCCCGCCCGGACCGCAATCGCCGGTCCCCCCATTTCATCCAGGAGACATGTCGATGAACCGTCCCACCAAGCTCGTCCTCGCCGTCGCGCTCGCGCTGGGCGTGGCCGCCTGCGGCCAGAAGGAAGAGCCGAAGCCCGCCCCGAAAGCCGAAGCGCCCGCCGGCATCACCGTCACCATCGCCCACGCCGGGCCCGCTCACGGGCTCCATCGCCCACCTCGGCAAGGACGACGAGAACGGCGTGGCCCTCGCCATCGAGCAGGCCAACGCCAAGAAGCTCGTCGATCGGCGGCAAGCCCGTCACCTTCAAGATGGTGAGCGAGGACGACCAGGCCGACCCGAAGACGGGCACCACCGTCGCGCAGAAGCTCGTGGACGCCAAGGTCGCCGCCGTCGTCGGCCACCTGAATTCCGGCGTGACGATTCCCGCCTCCGAGATCTACGCCAAGGCCGGCATCCCGGTGATCTCCGGCTCGGCCACCAACCCGACGCTCACCGAGCGCGGTCTCGCGACCGTCTTCCGCACGGTCGGCCGCGACGACCAGCAGGGCCCGGCCATCGCCGCCTACATCGCCGGCGAGCTGAAGGGCAAGAAGGTCGCCATCGTCGACGACAAGACCGCCTACGGCGAAGGCCTCGCCAACGAGGTCGAGAAGGCGCTCAAGGGCGCCAAGGTCTCGATCGTCGCCCGCGAGCGCACCACCGACAAGGAAACCGACTTCAAGGCGATCCTCACCAAGATCAAGGCGAAGAACCCCGACGTCGTCTTCCATGGCGGCATGGATGCCACCGGCGGCCCGATGCTCAAGCAGGCCCGCGAGCTGGGCATCAAGGCGGTGTTCGCGTTCGGCGACGGCGCCTGCACGGACGAGATGTCGAAGCTCGCCGGCGCGGCCTCCGAGGGCATGGCCTGCTCGCAGGCGGGCCTGCCGGCCGTGGCCTCCAGCAAGGAGTTCCAGGACGCCTTCAAGGCGAAGTTCGGCGAGATCAAGCAGTACGCGCCGTACTTCTACGACGGCGCCATGGCGATGGTCGAGGCCATGAAGAAGGCCAACTCGGTCGATCCGGCCAAGTTCGCCCCGGAGATCTTCAAGGTCTCCTTCCAGGGCGCGACCGGCAAGGTCGAGTTCGACGCCAAGGGCGACCGCAAGGACGCCGAGATGACCATCTTCCGCATGGGCAAGGACGGCAAGATCGCCCCGGTGGCGATCGTGAAGGGCGGCGTCTCCACGCCGTTCGGCCAGCCGGCCGCGGCCCCCGCCGCCCCCGCCGCGGCCCCGGCCAAGGCGAACCGAAAAAAGAAGAAGCCAAGAAAGAAGAGAAGAAGAAATAAGCTCCAGGCATCGATCGAAAACGGCACCGGCGACGGTGCCGTTTTTTTTGGTCGACTTCTCGTAGAATCGGGGCCAATACCCAAGGGGCGGCGACCTGGATACCTTCCTGCAGCAGGTGGTGAACGGACTGACGCTCGGCTGCGTGTACGCCGTCGTCGCGCTCGGCTACACGATGGTCTACGGCATCGTGCAGCTCATCAACTTCGCGCACGGCGAGGTGGTGATGATCGGCTGCATGGTCGCCTTCTCGGTGATCGTGGCGCTCGCCCCCACGGGCCTGCCGCCGCTCGTGATCGTGGGCGCGGGCATCCTCGTGGCCGTGCCGGCCTGCATGGCGCGTGGGCTACGTGGTCGAGCGCGTGGCCTACCGGCCGCTGCGCAACGCCCCCCGGCTCGCCCCGCTCATCACGGCCATCGGCGTCTCCATCGTGCTGCAGCACCTGGCGCTCCTCGTCTGGAGCCGCAACATCATCGCCTTCCCGCAGATCATCGAGCTGAAGCTCGTCCACCTGGGCACGTCGGAGACGAGTGCCGCCATCTCCAACGTGCAGATCGCGATCATCGTCACCTCGATCGCGATGATGGCCGGGCTCCTCGCGCTCGTGTACCGCACGAAGCTCGGCATCGCCATGCGCGCCACCTCGCAGAACCCGCAGGTGGCCGGGCTCATGGGCATCGACATCAACCGCGTGATCTCCGCCACCTTCGTGATCGGCGCGGCGCCTGGGCGCCGTGGCGGGCGTGATGGTCGGCAGCTACTACGGCATCGCGCACTACCAGATGGGGTTCCTCCTGGGCCTCAAGGCCTTCAGCGCCGCCGTGCTCGGCGGCATCGGCAACCTCGCGGGCGCGGTGCTGGGCGGCATCCTCATGGGCCTCATCGAGTCGCTGGGCGCGGGCTACGTGGGCGACTTCACGAACGTGTGCTTCCTGGACAAGTTCCTGCCGGGCTTCGCCGAGGTCTGCGCGGCGAGCCCGGAGTCGAGCCTCTTCGGCAGCAACTACAAGGACGTGTACGCGTTCATCGTCCTCATCCTCGTCCTCGTGTTCCGTCCGTCCGGGCTCCTGGGCGAACGTGTCGGCGACCGGGCCTAGGCGCGTTATGGAGTTATGCCACCCAAAGGCGGGGACACGGATGAACACGGATGACACGGATGCGGACTGAGGGAACGGACGTTTCGCGAACGTCATCGGGCGCCTCGGTCCGAACGCTCGGGTCGGTTTCTTGAAAAGGTCTATGAGAACGCCCTCGATCGAACTGCGGCAGCGGCCTGAGTCGAGCAGCAGCGCCCATGACGTGCGCTACGCGGCGAGATCGTCGGCACTACCAGGAGACCTCGTCGTGGACGGCGCCGTCGTCGAGCTCAAGGTGTCGACGGCTTCCCCGATCACAGCACAGTGCCTCAACTACCTGGGCGACGGCCTCCGGGCTGCTCATCAATTTCGGCCGCCCACGCCTCGAGTCGCGCATCGTCCGGATGCCTTATCCGGTTCATCCGTGGCATCCGCGTTCATCCGTTTCCAAGGTTTGCGTAACCATGGCACCCGCCGATTCGCGACAACCCCCGCCTGAAATGGGCGGGCTCGCCTCATCGCCATCGCGCTCGTCGCGCTGCCCTTCGCGCTGGCGACGGCGGGCACGGCGTGGGTGCGGATCACGAACCTCGCGATCCTCTTCGTCCTGCTCTCGCTGGGCCTGAACATCGTCGTCGGCTTCGCGGGGCTCCTCGACCTGGGCTACATCGCCTTCTACGCGGTCGGCGCCTACGTCTACGCGCTCCTCGCCTCGCCGCACTTCGGCCTGCACCTGCCGTGGTGGGCGATCCTGCCCATCGGCGCGGCGGTCGCGTGCACGTTCGGGGTGATCCTGGGCACGCCCACGCTCAAGCTGCGCGGGCGACTACCTCGCCATCGTGACGCTCGGCTTCGGCGAGATCATCCGCATCTTCCTGAACAACCTCTCCGAGCCCTTCAACCTCACCAACGGGCCGAAGGGCATCGCCACCATCGACCCGATCCGCTTCCTCGGGCCTCGACTTCTCCTCGGCCACGCGCGATCGGCGAGTTCGCGGTCTCCGGGACGATCAAGTACTACTACTTCCTGCTCGCCGTGCTCCTCGTCGTGATCGTCGTGAACCTGCGCCTGCAGGACTCCCGCATCGGCCGCGCGTGGGAGGCGATCCGCGAGGACGAGATGGCCGCGCGCGCCATGGGCATCAACACCGTGCGCATGAAGCTGCTCGCCTTCGCCATGGGCGCCTCCTTCGGCGGCATCGCGGGCGGCATGTTCTCGGCGATCCAGGGCTTCATCAGCCCGGAGAGCTTCATCCTCACCGAGAGCGTGATGGTGCTCTCCATGGTGGTGCTGGGCGGCATGGGCAACATCTGGGGCGTGGTCCTGGGCGCGGTGCTGCTCTCCTTCGTGCCCGAGATCCTGCGCTACACGGTGGAGCCGGCGCAGCGCATGCTCTTCGGCCGCTCGCTCATCGACCCGAGGTGATCCGCATGCTCCTCTTCGGGCTGGCGATGGTGGTGATGATGCTCTTCCGGCCCGCGGGGCTGCTGCCCTCCGCGGTGAGGAAGCGCGAGCTCTCGACCGGGCGCGACGATGGCGACGCCTGAGGCGCCGGCGCGCGGCCCCGCTCCTGGAGATCGAGCGCGTCACCAAGCGCTTCGGCGGCCTCACGGCGCTCTCGGAGGTGAGCTTCTCCATCCGCCGCGGCGAGATCTACGGCCTCATCGGCCCCAACGGCGCGGGGAAGACCACGCTCTTCAACGTGCTCACCGGGCTCTACCGCCACGACGAGGGGCACTTCCGCTTCGAGGGCCGCCCGCTCGTGGAGGCGACCCCGGACCGCATCGCCGCGCTGGGCATCGCGCGCACCTTCCAGAACATCCGCCTCTTCGCGAACCTCTCGGCGCTCGAGAACGTGATGATCGGCCGGCACGTGCGCACGAAGGCGGGCGTGCTGGGCGCCATCGTGCGCGACCCCGCCACGCGCGCGGAGGAGGCGGCGATCGTGAAGCGCGCCCGGGAGCTCCTCGACTACGTGGGCATCGGCGCGCGCGGCAACGAGCTCGCCCGCCACCTCGCCTACGGCGACCAGCGCCGCCTCGAGATCGCGCGCGCGCTCGCCACGGACCCGCGGCTCCTCGCCCTCGACGAGCCGGCGGCCGGCATGAACGCCACCGAGAAGCAGGACCTGCGCAAGCTCCTCGAGTCCATCCGCCGGGACGGCACGACCATCCTCATCATCGAGCACGACATGCGGCTGGTGATGGGCCTGTGCGACCGGGTGCTCGTGCTGGACTACGGCCGGCGGATCGCCGAGGGCATCCCGCGACGTGCGCCGCGACCCGAAGGTGATCGAGGCCTACCTGGGCGCGCAGCATCATGAGGCGGCCGCTGCGAGTGATGCGACCAAAGGCTGGAAACGGATGAACACGGATGAACACGGATATTTGATGGATGGCACGTCGCCGCGATCGGCGCGATCGGAATCCGAAGATCCTGTTCATCGCCAATCCGTGTCATCCGCGTTCATCCGTGTCCCGTCTTTGGATCCGTGAGCCCCATGCCCTGCTCGCACTGGAGAAGGTCGAGGTCCACTACGGCGGCATCCGCGCCGTGAAGGGCATCGACCTCACCGTCGAGCAGGGCGAGCTGGTGTGCCTCATCGGCGCCAACGGCGCGGGCAAGACCACGACCCTGCGCGCCATCACGGGGCTCGCCCACGCGGCGGGCCGCATCGTCTACGACGGCGAGGACATCGCGGGCGCGAAGCCCCACGAGATCGCGCGCATGGGCATCGCGCTCGTCCCCGAGGGCCGCGGCGTCTTCCCGCAGCTCACGATCGAGGAGAACCTCGCCATGGGCGCCTACACGCGCGACGACCGCGCCGCCATCGCCGTCCGACGTCGAGCGCGTGTTCTCGCTCTTCCCCCGCCTGAAGGAGCGCCGCCGCCAGACGGCCGGCACGATGTCGGGCGGCGAGCAGCAGATGCTCGCCATCGGGCGCGCGCTCATGAGCCGGCCGCGCCTGCTGCTGCTCGACGAGCCGAGCATGGGGCTCGCACCCCTGATGGTCGAGCGCATCTTCGAGGTGATCCGCCTCATCGCCGCCGAGGGCGTCACGATGCTGCTGGTCGAGCAGAACGCGCGGCTGGCGCTCGAGGCGAGCCGCCGCGCCTACGTGCTCGAAAGCGGCCTGGTGACGCTCTCCGGGGAGGCCTCGGCCCTGCTGCACGACCCGCAGGTCCGCCAGGCCTACCTCGGCGAATGAGGGGCGGCCGGCACGGCGTTTGCGGCTACACTTGTAATCGCCGCGTGACGGGACTCACAGACGCTGCGCACGCCGGGCCCACAATCCGACGGAACGCGGTCGCCAGGAGCGGCCCGCCCATCCCGAGCAACCTGCCAACCCATGACGAACACCCGGGCCGCCCGCGGCGCCCTCCTCGGCATCATCGCGATCGTGCTGCTCGGCATGCTCGTCTTCCTCTATTCGCGCACGCAGGCGATCGACTTCAAGAGGGACGCCGAGATCCTGTCGCTGCTGCGCGAGCTGAAGGAGCTCGACACGCGCTGGGACTCCGACGCCGCGCGCCTCGCCGGCGCTCGTGCCGAGGCGCCGCCGCGCCGGATCGCGCCGCCACCCTCGCGCCGCATCCTTCGCGAGCTGGAGCGCGCCGTCCGCCCGGCCCGAGGTCGCCGCCGCGCTGCCCGCGATCAAGCAGGGCATGGCGGACAAGTCCGCGGCCTGGGAAGCGCTCAAGACCCGGCACTGCAAATCGGTCGCATCGCTCGCCGCAGCGGAGGCCGCGGCCAGGGCGCTGGCCGGCGAGTCGGCCACGATGCGGCTCAAGCGATCCGCGGCGCGCGCCGAGCGCTACACCGCGCTCGCCGGGCGAGGCCACCGCCCTCGTCGCGGCCGCCGCGCGATCCGCGGACAGCGAGCGGCGGCGCCTTCGCCGCGCGCCTGGCCACGCTGAAGGAGGCGGCCGTCGCCGCCGATCCCTCGCTCGCGCGCGCCGGCGCGCCGGCGCGGAGCAGGCCCTGCGCGACTTCCTCGCCGCGCGCGCCGAGGAGCGCAGCGCCGGCGCAGAAGTTCGCCTTCCTCACGGTGGGCGGGCGGGTCGACCTCCTGTCGCAGACGATCTCGCGCGCGGTGCAGGCCTCCCTCGACGACAAGGAGCGCTGGCGCGTCTACCTGTTCTTCTACGCCGCGGCCCTGCTCATCGGCGTGGGCTACCTCGCCGCGCGCGTCTTCGCCGCGCAGGCCGCGCTGCGGGAGGCCAACGAGAGCCTCGAGAAGCGCGTCGCGGAGCGCACCCAGGAGCTCTCCCACGCGCTCGTGAAGCTCAAGGAGTCCGAGGCGCAGCTCGTGCAGAGCGAGAAGATGTCCTCGCTCGGGCCAGATGGTGGCCGGCGTGGCGCACGAGATCAACACGCCGCTCGCCTACGTGAAGAACAGCGTGGCCACGGTGCGCGACCGCCTGCCGGAGCTCAACGACGCGGTGAACGCAGTCCGAGCGCCTGATGGCGCTGCTGCAGTCGGCGTCCCCCGACCCGGCGGACCTCCAGGAGGCCTTCGACGGCGGTGAACGCGCGCCTGGCGCAGCTTCGCGAGCACCAGGTGCTGGGCGACCTCGCGTCGCTCTCGAAGGACGGCCTGCACGGCATCGAGCAGATCTCCGAGCTGGTGGTGAACCTCAAGAACTTCTCGCGGCTGGACCGCAGCAAGGTGGCGAGCTTCAACGTGAACGAGGGCATCTCCGCCACGCTCCTCATCGCCAAGCCGCAGCTGCGCAACGTCACGGTCGAGCGGCGCTTCGGCGAGATTCCCTCGATCACCTGCTCGCCCTCGCAGGTGAACCAGGTGCTCCTGAACCTCGTGACCAACGCCGCCCAGGCCCTCGACAAGCCCGACAGGCACATCGTCGTCACCACGCGCCGCGAGGGGGCGGACGCCATCGCCATCGAGGTGGCGGACAACGGCAAGGGCATCCCCCCGGAGGCGCTCCCGAAGATCTTCGACCCGTTCTTCACCACCAAGGAGGTCGGCAAGGGCACGGGGCTGGGGCTGTCGATCGCCTACAAGATCGTCTCCGAGCACGGCGGGCGCATCGACGTGAAGTCGCAGGTCGGCAAGGGCATCGGTCTTCACGGTGATCCTGCCGTTCCAGTCCCCGGCGGAGCCCGCGGCGACGGCCTGAAGCGATGCAGATCCCGGAACAGATCGGCAAGTACGTCGTCCAGTCGCATCCTCGGCAAGGGGGCGACGGGGCTCGTCCTGCGCGGCTTCGACCCCGGCATCAAGCGGCCCGTGGCGCTCAAGGTGATCACCAAGAGCCTGCTCGACCCCGCCGACGTCGACTACGTGATCAGCCGCTTCCGCCACGAGGCGGAGGCGGTCGGGCGCCTCACGCACCCGCGCATCGCCGCGATCTACGACTTCATCGAGACCGAGGACCTCGCCTGCATCGTGATGGAGCTGGTGAACGGCAAGTCGCTCGCGCACCACCTCAAGGAGGTGACGCAGTACGGCTTCAAGGACACCTGGGAGATCATCCGCCAGGTGCTCGACGGGCTCGCGCTACTCGCACGGGCAGGGCGTGATCCACCGCGACCTGAAGCCCGCCAACATCCTCATCAACGACGACGGCCGCATCAAGATCACCGACTTCGGCGTCGCGCGCATCGACACCTCGACCCTCACCGTGATGGGCGACATCGTGGGCACGCCGCACTACATGGCCCCCGAGCAGTTCGGCGGCGCGGAGGCCACGCCGCGCACCGACCTCTACCAGGTCGGCGTGATCCTCTACGAGCTCCTCACCGGCACGCGGCCCTTCAACGGCAACAACGTCGAGATCCTGCGCCGCGTGATGAACGAGCGGCCCGCCAACCCCTCCACGCACAACCCGAAGGTCACCTGGCAGCTCGACTGGGTGGTGCAGAAGGCGCTCGCCAAGGACCCGGCGGACCGCTTCGCCTCCGCGCGCGAATTCAACGACGCGCTCAAGGGCGCGCTCGAGGAAAGCCTCGGCGGCCCGCTCGCGGCGGCGGCGGCGGCCGCGGCCGGCCGGCGCCGCGCCCGCCGGCGCGGCGAGCCTCATGGACAAGGCGCGGCTCATCGCCGGCGCGAAGGACGCGGGCGTCATGGGCGAGGCGCCGCGCCGGCGACGCCCCGGTCTCCACGTTCGCGCCCGGCGCCGACGCGAAGAAGGCGCGCGTGCTCTTCGTCGACGACGAGGACCGCATCCTCAACGGGCTTCGCACCCTCTTCCGCGGCCAGTACCACGTCTTCACCGCCGAGAACGGGGCGCTCGCGCTGGAGTTCGTGAAGCGCTTCGGCATCCACGTGGTGGTGAGCGACCAGCGCATGCCCAACATGACGGGCGTGGAGCTCCTGCGGCAGGTGAAGGAGCTCTCGCCCAACTCGGTGCGCATGCTCCTCACCGGCTACTCGGACCTCGCCGCGATCGTGGGCTCGATCAACGAGGGCGAGGTCTACCGCTTCGTGAAGAAGCCCTGGGACAACGCCGAGATGCAGAAGACCGTCGCGGACGCCGTGGCCATCGCGATGGAGCTCGCCGCCGCCCCGCCGGCCTCGGCCGCGAAGGGCGGGAAGATCGACGCCTCCATCCTCGTGATCGACTCCTCGGCCGTCCTCGCCGAGGGGCTCAAGTCCGTGCTGGGCGACGTGGCGCCCGTGCGGCTCGTCGCGCACGCCGGACGACGCGGTGAAGGCGCTCGAGGCGGAGGAGGTCGCGCTCATCGTCGCGGACCTCTCCGTCGGCCAGGAAGGCGCTCGTGACGCTCTTCAAGCTGCTCAAGGCCGAGCACCCGGAGATCCTGTCGATCCTCGTCACCGAGACCTCCGATTCCGAGCTGGTGATCGAGCTCATCAACCAGGCGCAGATCTTCCGCTTCCTCAACAAGCCCATCAACGTGCGCCAGCTGCGCGGCCACGTCGACGCGGCCCTCGAGAAGTACCGCTCCTTCAAGCTGCGGCCCGGACCTCGTGCGCGGCCAGAAGGTGGACGAGAGCGTGCAGGCCAAGACCTCGCTCTGGGGCGCCAAGCTCTTCGACCGCATCCGCGCCCTTCCCGACCGCCTCTTCGTCCGCACCTGACGCGCGGTTCCTGGCACCGCGTGCTTTTGAGTCGGACTGCCCCAGTAACATTCGGGCATGACCACGCTCACGAAGCCGGACCTCGCGGACCTCAAGCGCGCCAAGGCGCTGCTCGAGAACCCCGGCCTCGCGGCCAAGCTCTCCTCGATGCTGGGCGCCCCGGTCGAGAAGGGCATGAAGATGCTGCCGGCCTCGTGGCAGAAGGGCGTCCACAAGGCGACGGAGGCGGCGCTCATGAAGGCGCTCGACGTGGCGGTGACCTCGCTCGGCGAGCGGCCGAGGCTCTCGTCGCAGGACCGGTTCCACCGCATGGCGGCCGCGGCCTCGGGCGCGGCGGGCGGCGCGTTCGGGCTGGCGGCGCTCGGCTGGGAGCTGCCGCTTTCCACCACGCTCATGCTGCGGTCGATCGCGGACATCGCGGCGAGCGAGGGCGAGAACCCGCGCCACATCGACACGAAGCTCGCCTGCCTCACCGTGTTCGCGCTCGGGTCCACGAAGGACCGGCGCGACAACGCCGCGGAATCGGGCTATTTCGCGGCCCGCGCGGCGCTGGCCTCGGCGATCTCGGAAGCCTCGGCGCACCTCGCGAAGAAGGGCCTCGCGAAATCCGGCGCGCCGGCGCTCGTGCGGCTGGTGGCCGCCATCGGCGCGCGCTTCGGCGTGGTCGTCTCGGAGAAGGCGGCCGTGCAGGCGATCCCGATCATCGGCGCCGCGGGCGGCGCCATGGTGAACACCGTCTTCATCGGGCACTACCAGGACATGGCGCGCGGGCACTTCATCGTGCGCCGGCTGGAAAAGATCTACGGCGCCGATCCCGTGCGCGCCGCCTACGCGAAGGCCTGAGCATGGCCGCCTACGTCATCGCCGAGGTCGAGGTCACCAATCCCGAGGGCTACAAGCCCTACACCGAGCTCGTCCCCGCCTCCATCGCGCTCTACGGCGGGCGGTTCCTCGCGCGCGGCGGCACGGCCGAGGTGCTCGAGGGCGACTGGCCGCCGCGCCGGCGCGTGATCATCGAGTTTCCCTCGATGGAGGCCGCGCGCGCGTGGTGGGACTCGCCCGAATACGCGAAGCCCAAGGCCATGCGGCGCGCGGCGAGCAACGGCCGCCTCATCCTCCTCGAGGGCTTCGACGGCTGACGCGAATGCGAAAAGGGGTCAGGTTACTTTGCACAGTTCTGTGCAAAGTAACCTGACCCGTTTCGCTTGCGGTCTTAGCGGCCCTGGCGGAACGAGCGGCCCGCGGGCTTGCCGGCCGGCTTGCCGAAGGACCTGCCCGCGGGGCGGCGCGCCGGCCCGGAGGGCTTCGAGAACGCGCGAACCTTCGGCTCGAGCCCCTCGATCACGCGTGACCGGGATCGGCTGCGCCGTGAAGCGCTCGATCGTCCTCACCTGGGCGTGCTCGCGCGCGTTGACCAGGCTGATGGCGGTGCCGTTGCGTCCCGCGCGGCCGGTGCGGCCGATGCGGTGCACGTAGTCCTCGGCCTGGCGCGGCAGGTCGTAGTTGATGACGTGCGAGATGCCCTGCACGTCGAGGCCGCGCGCGGCGACGTCGGTGGCCACGAGCACGCGAAGCCGGCCGCGGTGCAGCGCCTGGATGGTGCGGGTGCGCGCGCCCTGGTTCATGTCGCCGTGCAGGGCCGCGACCGCGAAGCCCTTCGAGTGCAGGTCCTGCGCCACTTCGTCCGCGGAGCGCTTGGTCGCCGTGAACACGATGGCCTGGTTCATGTCGGTGTCGCGCAGCAGGTGGTTGAGCAGGCGGTTCTTGTGGCCCAGGTCGTCGGCGAAGTGCAGGCGCTGCGCGATGTTCTCGTGGCGCGCCTGCTGGGTGTCGATCTCGATGCGCTTCGGGGTCTTGCAGCAGCGACGCCGGCGAGGCGGACGATGTTCGCGTCGAGCGTGGCCGAGAAGAGCAGCGTCTGGCGGGCGGCCGGCATGCGCGGCGACGATCGCCTCGAGGTCGTCCTTGAAGCCCATGTCGAGCATGCGGTCGGCCTCGTCCAGCACCAGCATCTGCAGGCGCGAGAGGTCGATGCGGCCCGACTGCATCTGGTCGAGGAGGCGTCCCGGGGTGGCGACGAGGATGTCGACGCCGGCCTGCAGCAGGCGGTTCTGCGCCGGGTAGGGCATGCCGCCCACGACCGACACCGTCTTCAGGCGCGGCGCAGGTTGCGGCCGTAGGTCTCGGCGGCCTTGGTGACCTGCATCGAGAGCTCGCGCGTGGGCACGAGCACCAGCACGCGCGGGCCGCGGCCGTGCGGCCGGGTGCGCTTCGGTCAGCAGCTGCAGCGCCGGCAGCATGAACGCCGCCGTCTTGCCGCTGCCGGTTTGCGAGGAGACCATCAGGTCGCGCGCCGGCGAGCGCTTCGGGAATGACGCGCTCCTGCACGGCGGTGGGGTCGGTATAGCCGGCGGCCGCGACGGCCTGGCAGATCGGGGCGGTGAGGCCCAGGGATTCGAATTTCATTTGGCGATTCTTCCGGCGCGGCCCTTCCGGTGGCCGCGCGTTCCAGCGATTGCGAAAAAGGACACGCCGCCCGAAAACGGAAACGGGAGTGCTTGCAACGCCTGGGGAATTCCGGGACGCGACAAGTCGGCAGGCCAAGACACCGGCACCAACCGATTCGCAACCCAGGAGGAAGAACCTGCGGGGAACTGCTGCGGGAAGCGGTGGAACTCGCTTCCGGGGAGGTCAGGGACGATGAACGATTGCGGGGCGAAAATCCGTGTTGCTGCACCGCACAAACCGCACTATACGCGAAAGTGCGCTGATTACCAAGGACTTTCTCGCGGCGCCCGGTCGAAGGCGATACCATCCGCTTCGAGCTGCCACGAGGGTTTCCGTGACCGGGGAGGATCGATGCATCGCGTGTTCGCCGTCGTCGCCTGCGCCGCCGCCTTCCACCTCCACGCCCAGCCGATCGAACCGCCGCGCCCGAAGGTAGGGCTCGTGCTTTCGGGAGGCGGCGCGCGCGGCCTGGCCCACATCGGCGTGCTCAAGGCGATGCGCGAGCAGCGCGTCCCGGTGGACTTCATCGTCGCCACCAGCATGGGCTCGATCGTGGGCGGCGCCTACGCGGCAGGACAGACGCCGGAGCAGATGGAAGCGCTGGTCCGCAACGCCGACTGGGCGCAGATCTTCTCCGACCGGCCGCCGCGCGAGGACCTGTCGTTCCGGCGCAAGGAGGACGACCTGCGCTTCATCGGCAAGACCGAGCTGGGCCTGAAGAAGGACGGCGTCGTGTTGCCCCGCGGGGCCCTCGGGTCCCAGAACCTCGAGGAGTTCCTGCGCGGCATCTCGCGCCACGCCAACGAGGCGGCGACCCTGAACGACCTGCCCATCCTCTTTCGCGCGGTGGCCACGGACCTGGAGACCGGAAAGCAGGTGGTCCTCGCCGACGTGCCGCTCTCGGTCGCGATGCGCGCCTCGATGTCGATCCCGGGCGCGTTCGCGCCCACGCAGGTCGACGGACGCCTCCTGGGCGACGGCGGCCTGGTGCGCAACCTCCCCGTCGAGGTGGCGCGCGAGATGGGCGCCGACATCGTCATCGCGGTGAACGTCGGCACGCCGCTGCTGCCGCGCGATTCCCTCGCCTCGGCGCTCGGCGTCGCGCAGCAGATGATCAACATCCTCACCGAGCAGAACGTCGAGATCTCGCTCGCGAAGCTCAAGCCCACCGACATCCTCATCTCGCCCGACCTCGCGAACGTGAGCTTCATCGACTTCCAGCGCGGCGAGGAGCTGATCGCCATCGGCGAGCGCGCCGGGCGCGCCGCGGCCGCGCGCCTCGCGGGGCTCGCGATGCCCGAGGCGCAGTACGCCGCGTGGGACGCGCAGCGCATGCGCTTCGCCGCCGTGCCCGAGCTGCCCGTCGCGCAGGTACGCGTCGTGGGCGCCGCGCGCACCAACCCCGAGGCGCTCAAGCGCGAGGTCGCCGACCGCCTGGGCGTCGAGCCGGGCAGCCGACCCACCGAGGAGCAGCTCGTGAAGGCCGCGCGCGTACTGCACGGCTCGGGCGAGTTCGAGCGCGTGGACGTGCGCTCCGTGCTCGAGGATGGGCGCCGCACGGTCGTGATCGACGTGGACGAGAAGCCGTGGGGACCGAACTACCTGCGCATCGGCGCTCGCGCGGTCTCCGACTTCGACACCCAGGGCGCCTTCTCCATCACCCTGCAGCACACGCGCACCTGGGTGAATTCGTGGGGCGCGGAATGGCGCAACGAGCTCGAGCTGGGCGACGTGCGCCGCGTCCTCACCTCCTTCTACCAGCCGCTGGGTCCGGGCAGCCCCTGGTTCGTCGAAGGCTCGCTGCAGGCGGTGAAGAGCGACGTCGACATCTACGAGGGCATGCGCCGCACCGACCGCGCGACGCACGAGGTCATCGGCTCGTACGCGCTCGGCCGGCCGCCGCCTCGGCGGCGCGGGCGTGCTGAGGTTCGGCGTCGGGCACGAGCACTACAAGGCCACGCCGACCATCAGCAGCCGCGCCGAAGACAGCACCAGCGACAGCGCGACGGTCCTGCGCGTGGGCACCCTCTTCGACACGCTCGACAACGCCGACTTTCCGCGCCGCGGCTACGCGTTCGCCGCCGACGCCTTCCATTACAGCTCCCGGGGCCCCGGCGATCCGATCGTGGCGTGGCAGGTGAACGGCCTCCTGCCGGTCACGTTCGGGCGCCTCACGCTTCTGAGCCTCGCCTTCACCCAGCGCTCGCGCGACGACCGCGTGTCCTTCCCCCTGGGCGGCCTCTTCAACCTGAGCGGCACACCGCTCGGAGCGATCTCGGGATCGCAGGTGACCGGGTTCAGCGAGCTCGCGTACTGGCGCATGGGCCAGCTGCGCGGCGCGATGGGCGGGGACTGGTATGCCGGCTTTTCGCTGGAGGCCGGGCGCGTCTCGCGCAAGGCCGACGCCGATCGCGGAGAAGTGCACAAGGCCGCTTCGCTCTTCCTCGGCCTCGACTCGATCATCGGGCCGCTCTACCTCGCTTACGGCAAGACTTTCGGCGGCGATTCGGCCTTCTATCTCTTCCTCGGCCGGCCGGCCTACCGCGCTCAGTGAGGAGGCGTGAGCGCGTCGTCCGTGGCGTGCCCGGCCCGCTCGATCCTCTTGGCGGACGTGTGATGGGCACCGTCTCCGATTACCGGGCCCAGTCCTTCGGCACGAGGAAATCGGTGTAGAGCTTCGCCTCCGGCGTGCCGGGCTCCGGCTTCCAGTTGTACCGCCACTTCACCACCGGCGGCAGCGACATGAGGATCGATTCCGTGCGCCCGCCCGACTGCAGCCCGAAGTGCGTGCCGCGGTCCCACACGAGGTTGAATTCCACGTAGCGCCCGCGGCGATAGGCCTGGAAGTCGCGCTCGCGCTCGCCGTAGGGCAGGTCGCGGCGGCGCTCGACGATGGGCACGTAGGCGGGCAGGAACGCGTCTCCCACGGCGCGCATGATCGCGAAGCTCTTCTCGAAGCCCGGCTCGTTGAAGTCGTCGAAGAACGTGCCGCCGATGCCGCGCGGCTCCTGGCGGTGCTTGTTGTAGAAGTACTCGTCGCACCACTTCTTGAAGCGCGGGTGGTACTCCGGCCCGAAGGGGGCGAGCGCGTCGCGGTTGACGCGGTGGAAGTGGGCGCAGTCCTCCTCGAAGCCGTAGTAGGGCGTGAGGTCCATGCCGCCGCCGAACCACCACACGGCCTTCGCCGCGTCGCCGTCCGGGGACTTCGCCGCGAAGAAGCGCACGTTCATGTGCACCGTGGGCACGTAGGGATTGCGCGGGTGGAAGACGAGCGAGACGCCCATCGCCTCCCACGGCCGGCCGGCGATCTCGGGGCGGTGCGCGGAAGCCGAGGGCGGCAGCTTCGCGCCCATCACGTGCGAGAAGCCGACGCCGCCGCGCTCGAGGAGATTGCCCTCCTCCACCAGGCGCGACACGCCGCCGCCGCCCTCCGGGCGGTCCCACGAATCGCGCAGGAAGGGCTTGCCGTCGAGCTCGGTGAACTTCGCCGACGATGCGGTCCTGCAGGCCGGTGAGGTAGTTCCTGACGGCGGAAATGTCCATGGCGGTCATTTCCGGTGGATGGCCCGGTGCCCGATGTCCCTGCGGTACTGCATGCCCTCGAAGCGGATGCCCGCCGCGACCTCGTAGGCGCGGTCGGCGGCGATCTTCACCTTGTCGCCCAGCGCCGTCACGCACAGCACGCGCCCGCCGGCGGTGACGACCTTGCCGTCCTTCTCCGCCGTGCCCGCGTGGAAGACGTGGCAGTCGTCCATGGCGTTGCGGCAGCCCCGTGATCTCGTCGCCCTTGCGCGGCGTGTCGGGGTAGCCCGCGGCCGCGAGCACGACGCCCAGCGCCGCGCGGCGGTCCCACTCGGCCTCCGCCCGGTCGAGCGTGCCGTCGATGGCGTGCTCGACGAGGTCGAGGAAATCGCTCTTCAGCCGCATCATGATGGGCTGCGTCTCCGGGTCGCCCATGCGGCAGTTGAACTCCACCACCCGCGGCGCGCCCTGCGCGTCGATCATGAGGCCGGCGTAGAGGAAGCCCGTGTACGGCGTGCCTTCCTTCTCCATGCCCCGCAGCGTCGGCAGGATGACCTCGCGCATCGCGCGGGCGTGCACCTCGGGCGTGACCACGGGCGCGGGCGAATAGGCGCCCATGCCGCCGGTGTTCGGGCCCGCGGTCGCCGTCGAAGATCCGCTTGTGGTCCTGGGTCGAGGCGAAGGCGAGCGCGTTCTTGCCGTCCGCCATCACGATGAAGCTCGCCTCCTCGCCGGCCATGAACTCCTCGATCACCACGCGGTGGCCCGCCTCGCCCATGCCGCCGCCGGAGAGCATCATGTCGATGGCCGCGTGCGCCTCGGGCAGCCGTCATCGCGACGACCACGCCCTTGCCCGCGGCCAGGCCGTCGGCCTTGATGACGATGGGCGCGCCCTTCTCGTCCACGTAGGCGTGCGCGGCCGGCGCGTCGGTGAAGGTGCCGTAATGCGCGGTCGGAATGCCGTGGCGCACCATGAAGCGCTTGGCGAAGTCCTTCGACGACTCGAGCTGCGCCGCGGCCTTCGTCGGGCCGAAGATCGCGAGCCCCTCCGCGCGGAACAGCGTCCACCACGCCCGCGGCCAGCGGCGCCTCCGGCCCGACCACCGTGAGCTGCACGCCCTCGTCCTTCGCGAGCTTCACGAGGTCGGCGTTCGACGGTGGCGGCCGCGTTCTCGAGCCCGTCCTCGCGCGCCGTGCCGGCGTTGCCGGGCGCGACCAGCACCTTCGAGACGCGCGGCGAGCGCGCGAGCTTCCACGCGAGCGCGTGCTCGCGGCCGCCGGAGCCGATGACGAGGACCTTCAATGCCGGAAGTGCCGCATGCCGGTGAAGACCATGGCGAGGCCGTGCTCGTTGGCGGCGGCGATCACCTCCTCGTCGCGCATGCTGCCGCCGGGCTGGATGACCGCCTTCGCGCCCGCCTTCGCGACCACGTCGAGGCCGTCGCGGAAGGGGAAGAAGGCGTCGGAGGCCGCGACCGAGCCGGCGAGCGAGAGCCCCGCGTTCTTCGCCTTGATCGCGGCGATGCGGGTGGAGTCGACGCGGCTCATCTGGCCGGCGCCCACGCCCAGCGTCATGCCGCCGCGCGCAGAAGACGATCGCGTTGGACTTCACGAACTTGGCCACGCGGAAGGCGAACACGAGGTCGTTCATCTCGGCCTGCGTGGGCTTCCTCTTCGTCACGAAGCGAAGCTCGGAGACGTCGAAGGCGTCGGCGGTCTGCACGAGCAGGCCGCCGCCCACGCGCTTCATGTCGAGGCGGTTCAGGTCCTTCGCCGGGTCGATCGCGAGGAGCCGCACGTTCTGCTTGGCGGCGAACACCTTCTTCGCGGCCTCGTCGTAGGCCGGCGCGATCACCACCTCGACGAACTGCTTCGAGACGGCCTCGGCCGTCGGCCCGTCCACCGGCAGGTTGAAGGCGATGATGCCGCCGAAGGCCGAGGTGGGGTCCGTGAGGAAGGCGCGGCGGTAGGCCTCCAGCGGCGACTGGGCGATGGCCACGCCGCAGGGGTTGGCGTGCTTGACGATCACGCAGGCCGGCACGTCGAAGGTCCGGCAGCATTCCCACGCGGCGTCGGCGTCGCCGATGTTGTTGTAGCTGAGCTCCTTGCCCTGCAGCTGGCGGAAGCGCGAGAGCGTGCCGCGCGCCGGGTTGCGCTCGACGTAGAAGGCGGCGCTCTGGTGCGGGTTCTCGCCGTAGCGCAGCGTCTGCGCGAGGCGTGAACTGCAGGTTCAGGCGGTCCGGGAACTCGCGCGCCGCGCCCTTCTCGTCGCGCGCGGTGAGCCAGGAGGAGATCATGCCGTCGTACTCGGCGGTGTGGCTGAAGGCCTTCGCCGCGAGCGCGTAGCGGTCGGCGAAGCCGAGCTTGCCGCCGCCGGCCGCGAGCTTCTGCCGCGAGGCCCGCGTAGTCGGCCGGGTCGGTGACGATGGCCACGAACGCGTGGTTCTTGGCCGCCGCGCGCACCATCGCGGGGCCGCCGATGTCGATGTTCTCGATGGCGTCATCCATCGTGCAGCCGGGCTTCGCCACGGTCTGCGCGAACGGGTAGAGGTTCACCACCACCATGTCGATGGGCGGGATGCCGTGCTCGCGCATCGCCTCCACGTGGTCGCGGAGGTCGCGGCGCGCGAGGATGCCGCCGTGCACCTTCGGGTGCAGCGTCTTCACGCGCCCGTCCATCATCTCGGGGAAGCCCGTGTAGTCGCCCACCTCGATGACCGGCAGCCCGCTCGAGGCGAGGAGCTTCGCGGTGCCGCCGGTGGAGAGGAGCTCGACGCCGTGCCCGGCGAGCGCCTTGGCGAATTCGACGACGCCGGACTTGTCGGAGACGCTGATCAGCGCCCGCTGGATCTTGATGTGGTCGTGGGTGGCCATGGTTCGTCCTATGGGGCGTGCAGGACGAACGGCTCAGTCGATGCCGTGTTCCTGCAGCTTCTTGCGCAGGGTGTTGCGGTTGATGCCGAGGAGCTCGGCCGCGCGGGTCTGGTTGCCCTGCGCGTGGTACATGACCACCTCGAGCAGCGGCTTCTCGACGCAGTTCACGACCATGTTGTAGATGCCCGAGGGCTTCTCCCCGTCGAGGTCCTTGAAGTACTGCTTCATCATCTTGCGCACGGTGAGCGACAGCTCGTTCTCGCGCTCGACGGCTTCCGCCCTGGCGGCGGTCCGGGCATGGGTTCTAGGCTGCAAGGGCCACCTCATCGATGTATTCGAGGCGCGGGGAATGCTCGGAGAGCGCGTCGAAGAAAAGGCCGACGGCGTCGAGCTGCTCCCGGGCGGACTGGAGCTGGTTCATGCGGGCGCGGAAGAGGGCCGAGTTCTTGAGCCCCTTGGTGTACCAGGCGATGTGCTTGCGCGCCATGCGCGAGCCGCGCTCGACGCCGTAGAACGCGTAGAGGTCGTCGAGGTGGCCGAGGAGCACGTCGCGGATTTCCGTGACCTCCGGCGGGGCGAGCTTCTCGCCCGTCTTCAGGAAATGCTCGATCTCGCGGAAGATCCAGGGCCGGCCCTGGGCGGCGCGGCCGATCATCACGGCGTCCGCGCCCGTGTAGGCGAGCACGTGCTTCGCCTTCTCCGGGGAGTCGATGTCGCCGTTGGCCATCACGGGAATCGAGACCGCGGCCTTCACGGCCCGGATCGTGTCGTACTCCGCGTCGCCCGTGTACATGCAGGCGCGCGTGCGGCCGTGCAGGGCGAGGGCGGCGATGCCGGAAGCCTCGGCGATGCGGGCGATCGCGAGGGCGTTGCGGTTCTCGAGGTTCCAGCCGGTGCGGAACTTGAGGGTGACCGGGACGTCGACGGCCCTCACCACCGCCTCGACGATGCGCGCGACGAGCGGCTCGTCCTTGAGGAGGGCCGAGCCCGCGGCCACGTTGCAGATCTTCTTGGCCGGGCAGCCCATGTTGATGTCGATGATCTGCGCGCCCTTGTCCACGTTGTAGCTGCGCGGCCTCGGCCATCATCGCGGGGTCCGACCCGGCGATCTGGATGACCTTCGGCTCGACCTCGCCCTCGTGGTTGCCGCGGCGGATGGTCTTCTCGGACCCCCACAGCAGCGAGTTCGACGCCACCATCTCGGAGACGGCCATCCCCGCGCCCATCTTCTTGCAAAGCTGGCGGAAAGGACGGTCGGTCACGCCCGCCATGGGCGCGACCACGAGGTTGTTCCGGAGGGAAATGGAGCCGATCTTCACGGCGTTTGTAATCGGTCTGGGAGCCGCGGAAAAGGCGCCCATTTTATACGCAGTCCGCACCACCAACAAATCATTTTTTAATGTTGCGATTGCAACCGGCGGAAGTTTCTGCGCGAAGTCAAGCTTGCGCGATTGCGCGCGAGGAACAAGAAGCATGCCACGCTGCCAAGTGTTAAGTCGCGCGCGCCCGTGTCGTCATTCCACGACGGCGCAGCGCGGCCGCGCCGCGCGACTTAACGCTTGCCGAAACCGCCGCCGCCGGGCGTCTCGATGACGAAGACGTCGCCCGCGCCGACCTCGGTTTCGTCGGCGAAGCCGAGCTCGGTTCGCGAGCCGTCGGCGCGCTCGACCCAGTTGCGCCCGACGTCGCCCGGCGAGCCGCCCGCCATGCCGTAGGGCGGCACGCGGCGGTGGCCCGCGAGGATCGCGGCGGTCATCGGCTCGAGGAAGCGGATGCGGCGCGTGGCGCCGTTGCCGCCGTTCCATTCGCCGCGCCCGCCGCTGCCGGCCCGGATCGCGTGAGCATCCACTCTCACGGGATAGCGCCACTCCAGGACCTCGGGGTCGGTCAGGCGCGAGTTGGTCATGTGCGCCTGCACCGTGTCGGTGCCCGGGAAGCCCGGGCCCGCGCCCGTGCCGCCCGAGATCGTCTCGTAGTACTGGTAGGTGTCGTTGCCGAAGGTGAAGTTGTTCATGGTGCCGTAGGAGGCGGCCATGACGCCCAGCGCCCCGTAGAGCGCGTCGGTGATGCACTGCGAGGTCTCGACGTTGCCCGCCACCGTCGCCGCCGGCGGGCGCGGATTGAGCATCGAGCCCTCGGGGATGCGCACCACCAGGGGCTTGAGGCACCCGGCGTTGAGCGGGATGTCGTCGTCGACGAGGGTGCGGAAGACGTAGAGCACGGCGGCGTACACCACCGCCGACGGCGCGTTGAAGTTGCTGGCGAGCTGCGCGCTGGTGCCGGCGAAGTCGATGACGGCGCTGCGGCGGTCCGCGCCGATCGCGATCTTCACGCGGATCACGGCGCCGTTGTCCATCTCGTAGGCGAACTCGCCGTCCTTGAGCACGCCGATGACGCGCCGCACGCATTCCTCGGCGTTGTCCTGCACGTGCCCCATGTACGCCTTCACGACGTCCAGGCCGAAGTGCGCCACCATGCGGCGCAGCTCCTGCACGCCCTTCTCGTTGGCCGCGACCTGGGCGCGCAGGTCCGCGATGTTCTGGTCGGGATTGCGGGCGGGATACTTCGCCGAGCCGAGCAGGCGGCGCATCTCCGGCCTCGAGCATCTTCCCGTCCTCGACGAGCAACACGTTGTCGAGGAGGACGCCCTCCTCCTCCACCGTCTTCGAGAAGGGCGGCATCGAGCCGGGGGTGATGCCGCCGATGTCGGCGTGGTGGCCGCGGGAGCCGACGTAGAACAAGCGGGGACGCGATCCCCGATCCGCCGATGGCCGGATGATCCCCTCGCCGTCGAGACACCGGGGTGATGACCGTCACGTCCGGCAGATGCGTGCCCCCGTTGTACGGGTCGTTCAGCACGTAGACGTCGCCGGGCTTCATCTTCCCGGCGTTCTTGCGATCACCGTCTTGATCGATTCGCCCATGGAGCCCAGGTGGACGGGCATGTGGGGCGCGTTGGCGATGAGGTTGCCCTCGGCGTCGAAGAGGGCGCAGGAGAAGTCGAGGCGCTCCTTGATGTTGACCGAATAGGCGGTCTGCGCGAGGCGCACGCCCATCTGCTCGGCGATCGACATGAAGAGGTTGTTGAAGACCTCCAGCATCACCGGGTCCGCGTGCGTGCCGGCGGCGTAGCGCGCCGCGCGGGCGTGCCACGCGGCGCAGCACCAGGTGGTCCAGCGCCGTGACCTCGGCCTCCCAGCCCGGCTCCACCACCGTGGTGGCGTTCTGCTCGGCGATGATCGCCGGCCCCGGCACCCGCTGCCCGGGCACCAGGTCGTCCCGCAGGAACACGGGCGAGCGGTGGCGCTCGCCCCCGCTCGTCATCTCCGCGTGCTCGACCGGCTTCGCGGGCAGCGCGTCCCGTCTTCGCGCCGACCGGCGCGCTCCTCGGGCGCGTCGGACTTGCCCACGGCCTCCACCGACACGGCCTCCGCGATGAGCGCGCGGTCGGGCATGAGGAAGCTGAAGCGCGTGCGGTAGAGGCGCTCGAAATCCGCGCGCATCGCCTGCGGCGTCGCCGAGCGGGCACCGCCAGCGGCGAGTCCGTGCCCTCGTACTTGAGGTGGACGCGCTTCTCGACCCGCTCGACGACGCTGCCCTGCGCCGCGAGCTCCCGCGCGCACTGCTCCCCCAGCCGGTCCGTCCGCTCCGCGAGCTCGGCCTGCGCGTCCTCGAGGCGGCGCTCGACCGCCTCCTCGCGCAGCGCGCGCACCTGCGCGAGCCCCATGCCGTAGGCGGAAAGCACGCCCGCCAGCGGATGGATGTAGACCTGCGTCATGCCGAGCTCGTCGGCCACGAGGCAGGCATGCTGCCCGCCCGCGCCGCCGAAGCAGGCGAGCGTGTACTCGGTCACGTCGTGGCCGCGCTGCACGCTGATGAACTTGATCGCGTTGGCCATGTTGGCCACGGCGATCCTCAGGAACCCCTCCGCCACCTGCTCGGGCGACTGCGGCTTGCCCGTGGCCTTCGCGATCTCCGCCGGCCAGCGCCGCGAACCTCTCGCGCACGACGGCCGCGTCGAGCGGCTCGTCGCCTCCCGGCCCGAAGACCTTCGGGAAGTGCGCCGGCTGGATCTTGCCCAGCATCACGTTGCAGTCGGTCACCGCGAGCGGACCCGCCGCGGCGATAGCAGGCCGGGCCGGGATTGGCGCCCGCGGAATCCGGGCCCACGCGCTGGCGCTGCCCGTCGAAGTGCAGGATCGAGCCGCCGCCCGCCGCGATGGTGTGGATCGACATCATCGGCGCGCGCATGCGCACGCCCGCGACCAGCGTGTCGAATTCGCGCTCGAGCTCGCCGGCGTAGTGCGACACGTCGGTCGAGGTGCCGCCCATGTCGAAGCCGATCACCTTGCCGAAGCCCGCGGACTCCGACGTCTTCACCATGCCGACGATGCCGCCCGCCGGGCCGGAGAGGATCGAGTCCTTGCCCTGGAAGCGGTGCGCGTCCGTGAGCCCGCCGGAGGACTGCATGAACATGAGCCGCGCGCCGGGCAGCTCGCCCGCCACCTGGTCGACGTACCGGCGCAGTATCGGCGACAGGTACGCGTCCACCACCGTCGTGTCCCCGCGCGAGACGATCTTCATGAGGGGGCTCACGGCGTGGGAGGCGGAGACCTGCGTGAAGCCCGCCTCGCGCGCGAGCGCCGCCACCCGCGCCTCGTGCGCCGGGTAGCGGTAGCCGTGCATGAAGACGATGGCGACGGACCGGTAGCCCTCCGCGAAGGCCGCGGCGAGGTCGCGCCGCGCGGCCGCCTCGTCCAGGGGCGTCACGAGCTCCCCGTGCGCGCCCACGCGCTCGTCGACCTCGACCACCTTGCGGTACAGGAGCTCCGGCAGCCGGATGTGGCGGTCGAAGATCCGCGGCCGGTTCTGGTAGGCGATGCGCAGCTGGTCGCGGAAGCCGCGGGTGATGAAGAGGACCGTCGCCTCGCCCTTGCGCTCGAGGAGGGCGTTGGTGGCGACCGTGGTGCCCATCTTCACCGCCTCGATGCGCTCGACCGGGATGGGCTCGCCGGGCTCCACGCCCGAGGAAGTGGCGGATGGCGGCGATGGCCGCGTCGCGGTAGCGCTCCGGGTTCTCGGAGAGCAGCTTGTGGGTGACGATGGCGCCGTCGGGACGGCGGGCGACCACGTCGGTGAACGTGCCGCCGCGGTCGATCCAGAACTGCCAGCGGCCGGGATGTGCGGTGCTCATGGGGGGGATTGCGCGCGAGGAGCCAATGTCGCCTCCCGGTCCGCCCGTGTCAATCGGATTGACAACGGGGCGTCCCGGTCGCTACCGTTCGTAGGCTTTGACCCCCATCCGGAGAATCCCCATGAGAACCATCCGCGCCCTGTCGGGCGTCCTCGCGCTGGCCCTGTCGCTCGGCGCCGCCGCCCAGACCAAGTGGGACATGCCCACGCCCTACGCCGCCACCAACTTCCACACCGAGAACATCGTCCAGTTCGCGGCCGACGTCGACAAGGCGACCGCCGGCAAGCTCAAGATCACGGTGCACCCCGCCGCGTCCCTCTTCAAGGCGACCGAGATCAAGCGCGCCGTGCAGGGCGGGCAGGCGCAGATCGGCGAGATCATCATCTCGGGCTACTCGAACGAGGACCCGATCTTCGGCCTCGACTCCATCCCCTTCCTCGCCACCAGCTACGCCGAGTCCGCCAAGCTCTGGAAGGCCTCGAAGAAGGCGATCGAGGACCGCTTCGCCAAGCAGGGCATGGTGATCCTCTACACGGTGCCGTGGCCGCCGCAGGGCATCTACTCCACGAAGCCCCTCAACTCCATCGCCGACATGAAGGGCCTCAAGCTGCGGGCCTACAACCCCATGATCTCCCGCATCGCGGAGCTCGCCGGGGCGCAACCCGTCACCATCCAGGCCGCCGAGCTCGCGCAGGCCATGGCCACGGGCGCGGTGAACGCCAACATCACCTCCGGCTCCACCGGCTACGACACCAAGGCGTGGGAGGTGGTGAAGAACTACTACGACACGCAGGCCTGGCTCCCGAAGAACATCGTCTTCGTGAACAAGAAGGCCTTCGACGCGCTCGACAAGGCCACCCAGGACGCGCTGCTCAAGGCGGCGGCCGATGCCGAGGCGCGCGGCTGGAAGATCTCGGAGGAGAAGACCGCCTGGTACCTCGGCGAGCTCAAGAAGAACGGCATGAACGTGCAGCCGCCCTCCGCGCAGCTGAAGGCCGACTTCCAGAAGATCGGCCAGCAGATCACCGAGGAGTGGCTCAAGACCGCCGGGCCGGACGGCAAGGCGATCATCGAGGCGTACAAGAAGTGACCCTCACCCCGACCCCTCTCCCAAGGGAGAGGGAGGACATAGTGCGCCGGGCACTCGACCTGCTGTACGACGCCGCGGCCTGGGCCGCGGCGTTTTTCATGGTGGGCGTGCTCCTGATGGTGCTCGCGAGCGTGGTCGGCCGCCTGGTGGGGTTCAACCTGCGCGGCTCCGACGCCTATGCCGGCTACAGCATGGCCGCCGCGGCGTTCCTGGCGCTCGCCCACACGCTCAAGCGCGGCGAGCACATCCGCGTGAACCTCTTCCTCGAGCGCTTCGGCCGGCGCGTCTCCCACGCCCTCGAGCTGTGGTCCCACGCCGCCGGCAGCTTCTTCTGCGTGGTGCTGGCCCTCTTCTGCGTGCGGCTCGTCTGGCAGTCGTACACCTTCAACGACATCTCGCAGGGCAACGACGCCACGCCCCTGTGGATCCCCCAGATCGCCATGGCCGCCGGGGCGATCGTGCTCGCCGTGGCGATGATCGACGACTTCGTGCTGCACGTCCGCCGCCGGCATCCGCGCATGTCCGCGGAGGCCAAGGCGGAACTGAAGCTCATGGAATAGCGCGCGATGGACTTCCTCATCACGGCCGTCCTCATCGCGCTCCTCTTCGCGCTCCTCGCGAGCGGGGTGTGGATCGGGCTCGCGCTCCTGGGCGTGGCCTGGATCGGCATGGAGCTCTTCACCAGCCGGCCCGTGGGCGACGCGATGGCCGTCACGGTGTGGGGCTCGATGTCCTCCTGGACGCTCACCGCGCTGCCGCTCTTCCTGTGGATGGGCGAGATCCTCTTCCGCACCAAGCTCTCCGAGGACATGTTCCGGGGCCTCGCGCCCTGGCTGCAGCGCCTGCCGGGCCGGCTGCTGCACACCAACATCATCGGCTGCACGATCTTCGCGGCCGTGTCGGGGTCGAGCGCCGCCACCTGCGCCACCATCGGCAAGATGACGCTGCCGGAGCTCAAGCGCCGGGGCTACCCGGAGGACATGACCATCGGGACGCTGGCCGGCGCCGGGACGCTGGGCCTCCTCATCCCGCCCTCCATCATCATGATCGTCTACGGCGTCACGGCCGAGGTGTCGATCACCAAGCTCTTCATCGCGGGCGTGCTGCCGGGCCTGCTGCTGGCCGGGCTCTTCATGGGCTACACCATCGTCTGGTCGCTCCTGAACCCCGGCCGCATCCCGCCGCCGGACGCGCCGATGTCCTTCCTCGCAGAAGGTCTCCACGTCGCGCCACCTCATCGGCCCCGTCGCCCTCATCGCGCTGGTGCTGGGCTCGATCTACGTGGGTGTCGCGACCGCCACCGAGGCCGCGGCCCTGGGCGTGGTGGGTTCGCTCGCCCTGTCGTGGATGCAGGGCTCGATGAGCCTCAAGGTGTTCGGCGAGAGCCTCATGGGGGCCACGCGCCTGTACTGCATGATCGCGCTCATCCTCGCGGGCGCGGCCTTCCTCACCCTCTCCATGGGCTACATCGGGCTGCCGCGCCACCTGGCGGAGTTCATCACCGGGCTCGGCCTCACGCCCTTCTGGCTGCTCGCCTGGCTGATGGTGTTCTTCATCGTCCTGGGCTGCTTCCTCGACGGCATCTCCATGGTCGTGCTCACCATGGGCGTGATCCTGCCCACCATCCAGAAGGCCGGCATCGACCTCATCTGGTTCGGCATCTTCATCGTGCTCGTGGTCGAGATGGCGCAGATCACGCCGCCGGTGGGCTTCAACCTCTTCGTGCTGCAGGGGATGACGAAGAAGCAGATCCCGTGGATCGCGCGCGTGACGCTGCCCCTCTTCCTGCTGATGGTGGTGGCGGTCGGGCTGCTCTACTTCTTCCCCGGCATCGTCACCTGGCTGCCGGCGCGGATGTAGCGGTGTCAGACACGGTGTCAGACACCGTGCCTGACACCGCCGCTGGTCAGGACTCGTCGCGCCGGCCGAGCAGCCGGGCCAGCTCCACCGCGCTCTTCACGCCCATCTTCTCGAAGATGCGCGCGCGGTAGACCTCGACCGTGCGCATGGCGATGCCGAGGCGATCGGCGATCACCTTGTTGTAGTGCCCCTCGATGACGAGGTCCAGCACTTCGCGCTCGCGGGCGGTGAGCGTGGCGAGCCGCTCGCTCGCGCCGGGCGGCGTCTCCGCGCCTCCGCGAGGCGGCGGCGCGACTCCTCCAGGGCGGCCACCAGCCGGTCGACGAGCGAATTGTCGTTGAAGGGCTTCTCGACGAAGTCGAACGCGCCCTGCTTGAGCGCCTCCACGGCCATCGGCACGTCGCCGTGGCCGGTGAGGAAGACGACCGGCCAGGCCGGGATCCGGCCCTCGGCGCGCAGCCGCTCGAAGAGCTCCATGCCGCTCGATGCCGCCCATGCGCACGTCCAGCAGGACGCGGCCGGGCGCTTGCGGGTCGGCTCCGCCGGCATCGAGGTAGGCGAGGAACGCCTCGCCGGAGCCGAACGCGCGGCAGGGCAGGTCCCGCGAGCGCAGCAGCCACGCGAGCGAATCGCGCAGCGGCTCCTCGTCGTCGACGATGTGGATCATGGCGGCGGGAACTGCAGCGCGGAACTCGGTGCCGAGGTCGAGCCGCTCGAAGTTGAGCCGGCCGCCGTGCGCTTCCACGATGGAGCGGCAGATGGACAGTCCCATGCCCATGCCCTCGGTCTTGGTCGTGAAGAAGGGCGAGAAGAGCCTGCTCCGCCACCGACTCCGGGATGCCCGCGCCGTGGTCGCGCACCGCGATGCGCACGCCAGCCGCCCTCGCCGACGCCGGCGCCGATCTCGAGGACGCGCTCGGCCGGGCTCGGTCTCGGCCATGGCTCGATCGCGTTGCGCGTGAGGTTGAGGATCACCTGCTCGAGCATCACCGGGTCGCCGCACGATCGGCGGCAGGCCGGGCGTCGACCTCCACGCTCACGCGCACGCCCGTGCGCCGCGCCTGCAGCTCGACGAGCGCGCGGCAGTCCTCGAGCAGCTGCCCGGCGTCGAGCGGCACGCGCTGCGGCTCGCTGCTTCCTCACGAATTCGTGCACGCGCCGGATCACCTGCCCGCGCGCGCTGCGCCTGCGGCTCGCCTTGGCGAGCGCCGGGGCGAGCTCCTCCACGCTCGCGTCGCCGCGCTCGAGCAGGTTGAGGGAGCCCGCGAGGTAGCTCGTGATGGCGCCCAGCGGCTGGTTCAGCTCGTGGGCGAGCGACGAGGCCATCTCGCCCATGGTCGTGAGCCGCGCGGCGGTCTGCAGCCGCTCGTGCTGCTGGCGCTCGCGCTCCTCGGCCTGCTTCTCCTCCGTCACGTCGAGGATGGAGCTCATCCAGCCCGTCTGGCGGCCGTCGGCGTCACGCAGCGGCGCGTCGTAGATCACCACCGGGAAAGCGCGCGCCGTCGGCGCGCTGGAACACCGTCTCGAAGGGCGCGGCGCTCGCCTGGCCCGAGAGCACCGCGGTCCACGCGCTGCTGGTACTCGTCCATGCGCTCGGGCGTCCAGTAGGGCATGGGCGGCGCCTGGCCCACGAGCGCCTCCTCCGGCAGCCCCACCATGCGGCAGAAGGCCGGGTTCACGAAGGTGACGCGCCCGTCCATGTCGCGCGCGCGCAGCCCGATCACGGCCGAGTCGCCCATCGCGCGGCGGAAGGCCACCTCGTCGCGCAGGCGGTGCTCGGCCGCCACGCGCCGCTGCACGTCGCGCCACAGCGCCCACAGGCTCCAGAAGAGCAGGAAGGCGAGCGCGACGATGCCGCCGCGGAGCACGTTGGTGATCCAGTCCGGCGGCCCCTTCAGGCTGTTGGTGCGCAGGATGAGCGTGGCGCCGGGGATGTCGAGGGGCGCCTGGTGGGTGTAGACGCCGCGGCCCGCGGCCCGCCGACGCGCGCCGCGCCCGCACGGTGCCGGTCACGTCGGCGAGCGTCACCTCGTGGCGCCTGCGCGAACGACCACGGCACCATCTCCTCGAGCAGCGCGCTCGAGCGCAGTACACGGCCACCAGGAAGCGCTGCGCGCCCGTGGCCGGCCCCAGGCCCGCGGGCACCACGAGCACGAGGCCCGGCGCCCCAGGTGCGCCGTGAACGGCGGCGCCGAAGATGCCGTCGCTCTGGCGCACCGCCTTCGGCCATCGCCGCCTCGATCGACCGCCGGCGGGACGCGCGGCCAGCGCGTCCACCCGCCGCGGCCGACGCGTCGCGCACGTCGAGCAGCGGCGCAGCCTGCCCGGCCTCGACGAGCGCGACGGCGAGCGTCTCGCGCCCGCGGCGCAGGAACACGCGCAGCCGCGGCTCGAGGCCGGCGGGCGCCAGCGCGCCGGTGCGGATGTCCGAGGCGATGAGCTCGAGCGCCTCGGCCTCGCGCTCGAGCTGGAACTGCAGCGACTGCCGCACCCACAGCGTGTCGGTGACGAGCTGGTCGCTGGGCCTCGCCGCGCTCCTGCACGCTCGACAGGTTCAGCAGGAACGAGGTGGCGCCCAGCAGCAGCGACGCCGATGACCACCGGGCATCCACCAGCGCATGCCGCCGCCACAGGCGCGCGGCGGGCGTGGCCGCCGGGCGAGGCGGGGGCGGGCGGCGGGAGGGTGGCGAGTCGACACCCGGCTATCCTCGCGCCCCGGGCCCGCGCCTGTAAACGGGCATGTGGAAATCCACAATGGCGGCCGCGCGCGCGCCGGGCCACGATGCGACGGTCCCCCGAGCCCGTGCCGGGGCCCGCATTTCGACCGGAGGAGGAGACCCATGAAACGCAGGACGCTCATCGCCGCGGCCGTCTCGGCCGCCCTCATGCTCGCCGGCGGCACCGCGCTTCGCGCAGCAGCCCATCGTCATCAAGTTCAGCCACGTCGTCGCCATCGACACGCCCAAGGGCAAGGGCGCGGACTACTTCAAGAAGCTCGCCGAGGAGCGCACCAAGGGCCGCGTGAAGGTCGAGGTGTACCCGAACAGCCAGCTCTACAAGGACAAGGAGGAGCTGGAGGCCCTGCAGCTGGGCGCGGTGCAGATGCTCGCCCCGTCGCTCGCGAAGTTCGGCCCGCTGGGCGTGCGCGAGTTCGAGGTGTTCGACCTGCCCTACATCTTCGACAACTACGAGGAGCTGCACAAGGTGACGCAGGGCCCGGTCGGCGCGGCGCTGCTCGCCGAAGCTCGAGCCCAAGGGCATCATGGGCCTCGCCTACTGGGACAACGGCTTCAAGGTGATGAGCGCCAACAAGCCGCTCAAGATGCCCGCCGACTTCAAGGGCCTCAAGATGCGCATCCAGTCCTCGAAGGTGCTCGACGCGCAGATGCGCGCGCTGGGCGCCAACCCGCAGGTGATGGCCTTCTCCGAGGTCTACCAGGCGCTGCAGACGGGCGTGGTCGACGGCACCGAGAACCCGCCCTCGAACCTCTACACGCAGAAGATGCACGAGGTGCAGAAGTACGTGACGCTCTCCGACCACGGCTACCTCGGCTACGCGGTCATCGTGAACAAGAAGTTCTGGGACGGCCTGCCCGCCGACGTCCGCACCGACGCTCGAAGGCGCGATGAAGGACGCGACCAAGTACGCCAACGACATCGCCAAGCAAGGAGAACGACGACGCGCTCGAGGCGGTGAAGAAGAGCGGCAAGACGCAGTTCATCACGCTCACCGCCGGAGGAGAAGAAGGCCTGGAAGAAGGCCCTCGTGAAGGTGCACCAGGAGTCCGAGGCCCGCGTCGGCAAGGACCTCATCCAGTCGATCTACAAGGAAACGGGCTTCGACCCGGCCAAGCTCTGATCGCGACTGACGGACGCGGCGGCGGCGCCGACCGCCGGCCGCCCCGGTCGCGAGCGAGGGAGGGGAACAACAATGCTGAAGGTGCTCGATCACCTCGAGGAGTGGCTCATCGCCGCCCTCATGGGCGGCGGCCACGATCATCATCTTCGTGGCCGTCGTCCACCGCTACGCGACCGGGCATGCCGATCCCGGGCGTGCAGGACCGCCTCCTCGCGATCAACATGAGCTGGGCGCAGGAACTGTGCATCTACATGTTCGTGTGGATGGCCAAGTTCGGCGCCGCCTACGGCGTGCGCACCGGCATCCACGTCGGCGTCGACGTCCTCATCAACCATGCTGGGCGGCCGCAAGCGCGCCGGCTTCGTGCTCTTCGGGCTGCTGGCCGGCGCGCTCTTCACCGGCATCGTCGGCACGCTGGGCGCGCACCTTCGTCTGGGAGATCGGCCACACCGACCAGGTCTCGCGCCGACCTCGAGGTGCCGATGTGGATCGTCTACCTCGCGATCCCGCTGGGCTCCTACCTCATGTGCTTCCGCTTCCTGCAGGTGGCCTGGAGCTTCTTCCGCACCGGCGAGCTGCCGCACCACGACCACGGCCACGTCGAGGGCGTCGAGAACGTGACGACCGAGGACGTCATCCCCGTCACCATCGTGCCCGACCTGCACCCGAAGGAAGTGCTGCCCGAGGACCACCGAGGAGGGGACAAGCCATGAACGCGACCATCATCTTCGTCCTGCTCTCGCGCCTGATGCTCACGGGGATGCCGATCTCCATCTCGCTCGGCCTCACCGTGCTCTCGTTCCTCTTCTTCATGACGCAGGTGCCGATCGAGTCGGTGGCGCTGAAGCTCTTCACCGGCATCGAGAAGTTCGAGATCATGGCGATCCCGTTCTTCATCCTCGCGGGCAACTTCCTCACGCACGGCGGGGTGGCGCGGCGGATGATCAACTTCGCCACCTCCATGGTCGGCCACTGGCACGGCGGCCTGGGCCTCGGCGCGGCGTCATCGCCTGCGCGCTCTTCGCCGCCATCTCCGGCTCCAGCCCCGCCACCGTGGTCGCGATCGGCTCGATCCTGCTGCCGGCCATGGTGAAGGCGGGCTTCCCGAAGCGCTTCGGCGCGGGCGTGATCACCACCGCCGGGCGCGCTCGGGATCCTCATCCCGCCCTCCATCGTGATGGTGATGTACGCGGTGTCCACCAACACGCTCGGTCGGCGCGCTCTTCATGGCGGGCGTGATCCCGGGCATCGTCCTCGCGGCCATGCTCTGGGCGACCACGTACTACCGGGCGTGGAAGAGCAACTACCCGCGCGAGCCCAAGGCGAGCTGGGCGCGAGCGCTGGCAAGGCCTTCCGCGAGTGCGTCTGGGGCCTGCTGCTCATCGTCGTCGTGATGGGCGGGATCTACACCGGCATCTTCACGCCGACGGAAGCGGCGGCCATGAGCGCGGTGTACGCCTTCTTCGTCGCGGTCTTCGTCTACAAGGACATGGGCCTCAGGAACGTGCCGCAAGGTGCTGCTCGACTCGGCCAACATGTCGGCGATGCTGCTCTACATCATCACCAACGCGGTGCTCTTCTCCTTCCTGCTCACCAACGAGAACATCCCGCAGGCGATCGCCGAGTGGATGGTGAGCAGGGCCTGGGCATGATCGGGTTCCTGCTCTTCGTGAACGTCCTGCTGCTGCTCGCGGGCAACATCATGGAGCCCTCGTCGATCATCCTGATCATGGCACCCATCCTCTTCCCGGTCGCCATGAAGCTCGGCATCGACCCGGTGCACTTCGGCGTCATGATCATCGGTGAACATGGAGGTCGGCATGTCACCCGCCGGTGGGGCTGAACCTCTATGTGGCGAGCGGCATCACCAAGATGGGCATCACGGAGCTCACCATCGCGGTGCTGGCCGTGGCTGCTCACGATGCTCGCGTTCCTCGTGATCGTCACCTACTGCCCGCCGCTGTCGATCTGGCTGCCCAGGACGCTCGGCATGATGCCAGCTAGGCCAACGTGGCCGCGGCCGCGAGGCGCGATAGGGAGGCGATCCATGAATCGTCATCTTGCGGCACTTCGTCACGGTCGCTGGCGGCGGCCCTCGGCCTCGCCTGCGTCTCCTCGCCGCGATCGGCCGCCACCGGGATCACGTCCGCCGAGATCCTCATCGGGCAGGACATCGACCTCACCGGAACGATCTCCGCCCGCATGAAGCCGCTGATGGCCACGGCCGACGCCTACCTCGAGCGCGTGAATGCCGCCGGCGGCGTGCACGGCCGGCGCATCAAGGTGCTTCGCACCGACAGCGCCAACAAGCCCGAGCGCACGAAGGAGAACGTGAAGGCGCTCGTCGAGAAGGACGGCGTGTTCGCCCTGTGGGGCATCTCGGGCACGGGCAACGTGGCGGCAGCGCTGCCCTACCTCACCGAGCGCGGCGTGCCGCTCGTGGGCTCGACCTCCGGCGCCGACGCCTTCTACTCGAAGACCCACCCCATGCTCGTCAACACGAAGGCCGGCTACGGCGACGAGATCCGGCGCATGGCGGGGCACCTCAAGGACACCTCGGTCACGCGCCTGGGCGTCATCTACCTCGACAACGGTTTCGGCCGGGAAGCCTTCAAGTCGGCCGAGGCCGCGATCAAGGAGCGCGGCCTGGAGCTGGCCGCCGTCGCGAAGTTCAAGGAGGACGGCTCGGACATCCCGCAGGCGGTGCAGGCGATGATCAAGGCCTCGCCCCCCGCCGTGATGCTCCTCACGCTGGCGGGACCGGCGCCGAAGCTCGTCGACGAGTACCTCAAGGCCGGCGGCCGCACGCAGTTCTTCGCGCTTTCCATCGTCGCGACCGACGTGCTCTACAAGGGGATCGGCGAAAGGGCGCGCGGGATCATCGTGACCCAGGTCATGCCGTTTCCCTGGGACCGCAGCCAGCCGATCGTGAAGGAGTACCAGGAGCTCATGCTGAAGAAGGGCGTGACGGAATTCTCGCACTCCGGCATCGAGGGGCTCGTCCTGGCCAAGGCGCTCGTGGAGGGGCTTCGCGCGGCAGGCAAGGACCCCACGCGCCAGCGCCTGATGGACGGCATCGAGAAGCTTCACGACAAGGACTTCGGGGGCTACAGGCTCTCGTTCTCCCCCACCGAACACAACGGCAGCGACTTCGTGGAAATCACGATGATCGGCCGCGAAGGCAAGCTCATCCGCTAGCCGGGGGGCGCCAGATCCACGGGCGCGCCTCGCGGTCCCTCGCCTGGAAGGCCTCGATCTCGCCCTTGCGCCTGAGCGTGAGGGCGATGTCGTCCAGCCCCTCGAGCATCATCCGGCGCTCGCGCGCCTCCACCTCGAATGCGTGCGAGTCGCCCGTCCGGCGTCGTGACGGCGCAGCTTCCGAGATCCACCGCGAGGACGAGGTCCCCCGCCTCGGCGCGCGCGGCCAGCGCCGCCACGGTCGCCGCGGGAAGCGCCACGGGGAGGATGCCGTTCCTCAGGCAGTTCGACCGGAAGATCGCCCCGAACGAGGGGGCCACGACCACGCGGATGCCGAACTGCCGCAGCGCCCACGCCGCCATCTCGCGCGACGAGCCGCAGCCGAAGTTCTCGCCGGCGATGAGGATGGGGGCGGCGCGGAACGGCGCGCGATTGAGGACGAAGTCCGGGTTCTCGCGCCGGTCCGGCCCGAGGTAGCGCCACGGCGCGAAGAGCTTCTCGCCGTATCCCTCGCGCCCCGGCGAGGTGATCTCGCGCGACGGGATGATGGCGTCGGTGTCGATGTTGGGGCGATGCAGGGGGGCGGCGATGCCCTCGATGCGCACGAACGCTTCCATGGCTCCCCTCAGCCTCCCGCCCGACCGCGCGCGGGTCGGCGATGCAGCCGGCCACGGCGGAGGCCGCCACGGTCGCGGGGCTCGCGAGGTGCGAGCGCACGCCGGGACCCTGCCGGCCCTCGAAGTTGCGGTTGGTGCTGGTGATCACGCGCCGCGCGCCCCGAAGGAATCGATGCCCGCGAAGAAGCAGAGCGAGCAGCCGCTTTCGCGCCACTCGAATCCCGCCTCGCGGAAGACGCGGTCGAGCCCCTCGGCCTCGGCCTCGCGCTTCACCTGCGTCGAGCCGGGCACGACGATCGCCTTCACGCCCGCGGCCACCTTGCGGCCGCGCACGATCGCCGCGGCCGCGCGCAGGTCCGTCAGCCGGCTGTTGGTGCAGGAGCCGATGAAGGCGGCGTCGACGGGCGTGCCCGCGATCGGCGCGCCGGGGACCAGGTCCATGTAGGCGAGTGCCCGCTCGAGCGCGTCCCGCGCCGCGCCCGTGGCCTTCGCCGGATCGGGGACGACGCCGTCGATGGCGAGCGCGTGTTCCGGGCTCGTGCCCCAGGTCACCTGCGGCGCGAGCGTTGCGCAGTCGATCGAGCGCGTCGCATCCCAGCGCGCGCCGTCGTCGGAGGCGAGGCCCAGCCAGTGCGCCGCGGCGCGGTCGAACAGGGCGCCCTTCGGCGCGAACGGCCGCCCGGCGATCCACGCGACCGTCGCCTCGTCCGGCGCCACGATGCCCGTCCACGCGCCGAATTCCACGGCCATGTTGCACAGCGTGAGGCGGCCCTCGACGGCGAGCGAGCGCACCGCCTCGCCCGCGAACTCGATCGCGTGCCCGTCGCCGCCGGCCGCGCCGAAGCGCGCGATGAGCGCCAGCACCATGTCCTTGGCCGAGACGCCGGGCGCGAGGCGGCCCGCGAGCTCGACGCGCATCCGCTTCGGGCGCGCGCGCACGAGCGTCTGCGTGGCCACCGCGTGCTCGCCCTCCGTGGAGCCGATGCCCCAGGCGAGCGCCCCGATGCCCCCGACGGTGCCGGTGTGGCTGTCGGGGCAGACCAGGGTGCAGCCGGGCAGCGCGATGCCCTGCTCGGGGGAAACCACGTGCACGATGCCCTGCCGCGGGTCGTCGAGGTCGAAGAGGCGGATGCCGCGCGGCCTTCGCGCGGTCGCGGAATCCGGTCGACGAAGACGTTCGCGCCCGGGCCCGCGCGAGCGCTCCAGGCGCCCGGGGAGCGTCTCCACCGCGTGGTCCATGACCCCGAACACGAGCTCCGGGTGCGCGGGCGCCCGCCCCGCCTGCGCGAGCCCCGCGAGCAGCGCCGGCCCCATGCGCTCGTGCAGGAAGATGCGGTCGACGTGCAGCAGCGACTGCCCGCCGCCCAGGTCCGCGATCTCGTGCCCGTCCCAGATCTTCTCGATGATCGTGCGTGGCGCCATGTTTGCCGCAAAATGGGGGTTCGTCCCCCGAACGCCCATTCTCCCATGTGCCTCGTCGCCATCGCCTGGCAGGCCCACCCGGACTACCCGCTGGTCGTCGCGGCCAATCGCGACGAATGGCGCGAGCGCCCGGCGCTGCCCGCCCACTGGTGGAACGATCACCCGGCGCTCCTCGCCGGGCCGCGACCTGCAGGCGGGCGGCACGTGGATGGGCGTCACCCGCGGCGGGCGCTTCGCGGCGGTGACCAATTTCCGCGATCCCTCGGACAAGCGCTCGACGGCGCTCTCGCGGGGCGACCTCGTGGCGCAGTTCCTGCTCGGGAGCGAGTCGCCGGCGGCCTACCTCGCGGACCTCGCCGGCCGCGCGGACGCAGCTACAACGGCTTCAACCTGCTGGTGGGCGACGGCGCGCGAGCTCCTCTACTTCGGCAGCCGCGAAGGCGGCGTGCGCGCCGTGGAGCCGGGCGTGCACGCGCTCTCCAACCACCTCCTCGACGAGCCCTGGCCCAAGGTCACGAAGGCGCGCGAGGCGATGCGCGCCGGCGTGGCGCGACGGCGACGCCCCGCTCTTCGCGATGCTCTCCGACGCCGCCCCGGCGCCCGACCACGCGCTTCCCGACACGGGCGTGGGGCTCGAGCGCGAGCGGTGGCTCTCGCCCATCCTCATCGCGGGCGATGCCTACGGCACGCGCGCCTCCACCGTCCTGCGCGTCGCCGCCGACGGCCGCGTGCGCTTCGAGGAGCGCACGCGCGACGCGACGGGCGCGGTGACGGGCGAGGCCGCGTTCGAGTTCACCCTCGCGCGCTGAGCGCTTTCCCGCGTTGGGCTTTCGTCCCATGCGCGCGCCGCCGGCGCGCCCGCGCCGTTGATCCTGGTCAAAGGTGTAAACCCTTTGCCTGTTAGGGTTTTCGGAGTACCCATCCGCCCTTTGCTCCGAGGGAAAACACCATGACTATCAGATCGTTGCACGCTCTCACGCATCTCGTCGCCGCCGTCGCCGCCGCCGCCCTGGGCCTCGGGATGGCGCAGGCCGCCGACGCGCCCGCCAAGGCCGCCGCGCCCGCGAAGACCGCCGCCGCGCCCGCGAAGCCCGCGGCGCAGGGCAAGGTGCCCGCCGGCAACAAGGAATGCATCGAGTGCCACGAGGAACTCAAGGAGTTCCACGATCCCGGCAAGCACAAGACCGTCGCGTGCACCGAGTGCCACCAGAACACCGCGGAGCACCTCAAGAAGAAGACCGTGCGCCCCGTGACGATCACCGACCCGGCCAAGTGCGGCTCGTGCCACAAGAACCAGTACGAGACGATGTACAAGATGAACTTCGCGAAGACGGCGAGGAACGAGAAGAGCCAGTTGACCGGCGTCTCGCCCAACCCGGCCTGGGAAAAGCTGATGGGCCCGCACGGCTTCACGAAGGAACACAACATGCCGCGCTCGCACGCCTTCGCGCTCTACGACCAGCTCGTCGTCGACCGCGCGTTCGGCGGCCGCTTCGAGAACAAGTACGGCTGGGGCGACCTCGCCCGCGCCGGCGGCAACTTCAACATCTGGGACGTGCTCGTCGACAAGTATCCCGGCGAGCCGCACAAGGCCTTCCGCCCCGGCACCGCCGCGGCCGCGAACCCGGTGTGCATGTCCTGCAAGACCGCCGACCACATCCTGGACTGGGCCTACCTGGGCGACCCGGACCCGAAGGCGAAGTGGAGCCGCACCTCGAAGGTGCAGGACTTCGTGAAGGACACGAAGCACTCGCTCAACTGCATCTTCTGCCACGACCCGCACGGCGCGCAGCCGCGCGTCATCCGCGACGGCCTCATCCAGGCGCTCACGCGGCCCGAGAAGGACACGCTCTGGCACAAGGATCCCGAAGGGCGCGAAGATCGCCGTGAAGGAGCTCGGCCAGCGCGGCTTCACGCGCAAGATCGCGATCCTCGACAAGTACGACACCAAGCTGCAGTGCGGCCAGTGCCACGTCGAGTACAACTGCAACCCGGGCACGGACCCGACCACGGGGCAGCCGGTCACGATGGCCGACCAGCGCACCAACCACTTCCCGCTGAAGAACGTGAACGACCTCGCGCAGCACTACCGCGACCTCAAGTTCCGCGACTTCAAGCACGCCATCACGGGCGCCATGCTCTGGAAGGCGCAGCACCCCGACGTCGAGGTGTACTACGGCTCGGTGCACGACAGGGAAGGCGCGCAGTGCCACACCTGCCACATGCCGAAGGAGAAGGACGCGAAGACCGGCAAGACCTTCACCTCGCACTGGCAGACGAGCCCGAAGGAGTACGTGCAGGAAGCGTGCCTGGGCTGCCACAAGACGTGGAACGAAGCAGCAGGCGGTCTACACGGTCGACTCCCTCAGGAACCGCTACATGGGGAAGCTGCGCAAGGCCGAGTACTGGCTCACCCGCATGATCGACAAGTTCGAGGAGGCGAAGAACCTCGGCGTGGACGAGGCGACCCTCAACGTCGTGCGCGAGAAGCACTACGAGGCGCACGTGCACTGGGAGTTCTGGACGGCCTCCAACGGCTCCTACTTCCACAACCCGAAGCTCGCCGACGACTCGATCAACAAGGGCATGGTGATCTCGCAGGAAGCCATCAAGATCCTCGAGGACGCGATGGCGAAGAAGCGCACGGTCGCCGTCGCCGCGCCGGCCCCCGCACCCGCTCCCGCGACGGCGGCGCCGAAGTAGGGGCGTAGCCGCGTGCTCGGCTTCTGGCTCGTCGCCCTCGGGATGACGGCCGCCGCGCTGGGATTCGTCCTGGCGCGGCTGCTCTTCCCGGAAGGGGCCGCGCGCTGGGCGGACCCCCGCGAGGCCAACCTCGCGGCGCTGCGGGCGTCCTGGGCGGAGCTCGAGCGCGACCGGGCCGCGGGCCTCCTGCCCGCCGGACCAGCACGAAGCGGCGCGCGACGAGCTCTCGCGCCGCGCCCTGGAGGAACTCGACGGGAATGCCGCGCCCGTCGCCCGCCGGCCGGCCCGCCTCTGCCGCGCTGTTGGCGGCGGTCGCGTTGCCGGCGGCGGCCTTCGCCCTCTACGCGGCGGTCGGCCACCCGGGCGCCGTCGAGAGCGCGGGCGCCTTCGGGCGCTTCTCGGGACCCCTCACCGCCGAGCAGGCGCCGGCCTTCCGCGACCAGCTCGCGCGGCACCTCGCGGACAACCCGGATGACGCCCGGGCATGGGCGCTGCTGGGCCGCATCGAGCTGGCGCTCGACCGCTTCGCCGAATCCGAGGCCGCCTTCGAGCGCGCCGTCGCCGACCGCAAGGTGGCGCTGGACCCCGGCATCTGGTGCGACTACGCGGACGCGGCGGGGCTCGCGCAGGGCGGCCGGCTCGACGGCAAGCCCGCGGCGCTTCATCGCCCGCGCGCTCGCGCTCGACGCCTCGCACCCCCGCGCGCTCGAGATGGCCGGCAGCCTCGCCATCGAGCAGGGCGACCCCGCGGGGGCCCTGCGCCAGTGGCGCCTGCTGCTGGACCAGCTCGCCGCCGACGATCCGCGCCGGCCCGAGCTCGCCCGCGCCATCTCCCGCGTGGAGCGCCTCGCCGCGCCGGACATGACGAAGTCCTGAACACGGTGCAGAATGCGGGCGTCGGTTACCCGGGGGAGACGCGCATGAACGACAAGACCGTCAAGGACGCCTTCATGGAGGTCGTCGTGAACCAGCTCGAGACGGGAGACCCGCCCGAGACCAAGGCCACGCTCGACCGCCTGATGGCGGCGGGGCACTCGAACGGCGAGGCGATGCAGCTCATCGCCGCCGTCGCGCGAAACGAGATGCAGGCGATGATGGCCATGGCGCGGCAGTTCGACAACGCGCGCTACGCCAAGCTCCTCGCGAAGCTGCCCGAGATCGACTGAGGGTCCGCCCGGGCCGCTAGACCATCGGCCCCACGTCCACGACGTGGCCCACCTTCACCACGAGCGGCCAGGCGTGCTTGTGGGTGAAGAGCCCCCCCACCTCCACGCCGCCCTCCTTCTCCATCACGTGGATCACGGCGGAATACGGGTAGTAGTGGGTGACGCCGTCCCTCGCGCCGATCGCGGAAAAGTAGGTGTCGGCGGCGAGCACGAGCGTGGCCTCGTCGATGTGGTAGGCCGTGTGGTAATTGAGGCCGATCCTCCTGTTCAGGTAGCGGTCGAAGAGGGCTTTCATGGTCCTCGCCTCGTGGCGGATGCCGGTGCGACCATGATCCCCCCGCGCCGCGATGCGGGCAAGGCCGGGCGCGGGCGGTCAGCGCACGTCGTAGGCCTCGAGCTCGACGCGCTCGTTCAGGAAGACCTTGCCCTTCGACGAGGCGTTCTTCTGCTCGAAGGCCACGGCGCGCTTCGCGGCCGAGCTGTACCAGTAGGTCATCGTGTTGACGCCCTTGTTCTCCTTGCCCCGCTCGCGCCACCGCGCCACGCGCTCGATGCGCAGCGCGCGCATCTTGCCCGCCGGGACCTGGACCTCCTCCTCGCCGATCACCTTGATCGACCCCTCGACGTCGTAGAGGCGGCCCTCGGTATCCTGGAGGAACTTGAAGTTCCAGCCGGACCCGACCTGGAGCGGGAACGCGTACAGGATCCCGGACGGGGTGTAGGTGGTCGCCCGGTCGGCGGAGCGGCCCTTGATGGTGTTGCCCACGACGTCGGTGACGTTGCCGTTGTCGTAGAGGACCTGGTCGCCCTTGACGCCGCTCACGCGAAACGTGAAGGAACGCTCCGCGCCGCTGATGAGGTTGCGCGCGCGGTATGTCCAGGTGTCGCCCTTGGCGAACACCGGCGGCGCGCCCACGGATGCCGGCACCGCGCGCGGCACGCTCCTGCCCGCCGGCGCGGCCGATGCCACCGCCTTCGGCGCGGGACGCGGCGCCTCGCGGAACGCGAACCCGGCCTCGAGCGACGTGCTCTCCCAGGGCACCTGCTTGCCGGCGGAATCCTTGCGCACCCCGGCCCGCACGCCCTTGAACACCTCCTCGATGGGCGCGCCGGGACGCGCCATCTCCCGCAGGAGGTGGTGCGTGTAGAGCCCGTTGCGCCCCGACCCGTCGGCCGCGACCGACCCCGGCGCCGTGGCGAAGGCGATGAGCGTGCCCGCCGGCGCGTCGATCTGCGCGAGCCCCGGCGCGGAAAGCTGGAACTTCGTGGCGAACGGGTTGTTGCGGCAGGCGTCCAGGATCACGAGGTTGAGCGGGTTGCGGGCCGTGTCCATCTTCTCGAGCACCGCCGCGAGGTCGATGGCCGAGAACGACACCTCGTCCTCGCGCGCGATGTCCGCGTCGACGGGCACCAGGTAGTTGCGCCCGCGGACCTGCACGCCGTGGCCGGCGAAGTAGAAGAGGCCCACCGAGCCGCGGCCCAGCTTGTCGCCGAACTCGCGAAGGGCGAGCTGCATGTCGCGCACCGTCGCGTTGTCGCGGCGGATCACCGTGAAGCCGCTCGCCTGCAGGGCGCCCGCCATGTCGGCCGCGTCGTTGAGCGCGTTGGGCAGCGGCGCGTCCTTGTACGCGCCGTTGCCGATCACGAGGGCGACGCGGCCCGGCGGCCGCGGTGTCCTGGGCGAACGCGACGGTCGCGACGAGGGCGAGGACGGCCGCCGCAAGCGCCCTCATGGCGCTACTTCCCCGCCGCCTTGGCGCGCGCCACTTCCGCCGCGAGCTCCTCGCCGCTCTTGTAGTGGGGCACGCGGAAGACGAGCCGCTTCGAGCGCTGCCAGAAGGCGTTCGACCCGTTCACCTCCTCGTTCCAGTACTTGTCGGCGAGCGCCAGGTTCTTCGCCGGATCGAGCAGGAACGCATCCCGCGACCCCGCGCCGCCGAAGATGTAGAGCTTGCCGCCGATGATCCGCCAGGTGTCCGCGTCGCCGCCCCACGGGATGCCGTAGGCGATCCCGTTCGCGCAGTAGCCGCCGAACTGCGGGATGTATTTCTCGGGGGCGGCGTCGAAGAGCGCCTTGTGCTCCGCGCTCGCGAACCGGAAGGTGACGCCCTTGTAGACGCTGCGGTGCGCGGGACTGCCCATCTGGTGGCGGCCGTCGGTGAAGTAGCTCACGACGTCGTGGCCGAAGAGGATCAGGTGCTTGTCCTCGCCGTCCGAGACGGCATTCACGGGGCTCAGGCCCTGGCCGGGGCTTTGCGTGAACAGCGGGGCGCAGCCGGAAATGGCGATGGCGGCAATGAGCAGGGCGGCAAGGCGGTTCATGGCGTTCCCTTCAGGTTTCGTCGGCTTCGTCGGCGCCCGCCGCGGCGCGCGTCAATCGGTCCAGGACGGCTTCCCACGCGGCGATGGCGGGCGGTTGTTCGACAACGATCAGGTCGGCGCCGTTCGCGTCCAGCGCGCGCAGGTTCGCATAGAGGTCGTGCGCGTAGCGCCGCCGCGTCGTCGGGGGCGATGCGGCTGAACGCGGCCGCCACGGGCTGCGCCGCGCCGCGGAAGAGCACCGCCACGCGCTTTCCCTCGCCGGCGCCGGCCCGGATCCGCGAGGCGAGCGCCGAACGCTCCACGAGGACGAGCGGCGCGCGAGGCGCGTAGTGGGACGCCAGCGTCCCGGAGGCGCGTGGCGCGTCGGCGTCCCGGTCGCGGGGAACGACGCCCAGCACCCTCTCGATCGCCTGCCGCGACACGTCCCCGGGCCGCAGCAGGACGGGCTCCCCGCGCGAAAGGTCCAGGATCGTCGACTCCAGCCCCACCGCGCACGCCCCGCCGTCGATCACGAGCAGGTCCGGCCCGAACTCGTCGCGCACGTGCTGCGCCGTCGTCGGGCTCACGTGGCCGAACTTGTTGGCCGAGGGCGCGGCCACCGCGCCGCTGCCCGCCCTCGCGAATTCGCGAAGCAGCGCCTGCGCCACCGGATGCGACGGGCAACGCAGGCCCACGCGTGTCCTGGCCGCCCGTGACGGCGGGGGGCACGCGCGGCGCCTTGCGCAGGATGAGCGTGAGCGGGCCGGGCCAGAAGGCGCGAACGAGCTGCGGGCCGCCTCGGGGATGTCCACGGCCCAGTCGTCGAGGCGCGCCTCGGGCGCGAGGTGCACGATCAGCGGGTGGTCGGCCGGCCGGCCCTTCGCGGCGAAGATCTTCGCGACCGCCTCCGGGTTCGTCGCATCCGCCCCGAGGCCGTAGACCGTCTCGGTGGGAAACGCGACCAGGTTTCCGCGGGAAAGCGCCTCCACCGCGCGGGCGAGGGAAGGCGCTTCGGGCGGGGCGGCCGGGCGGAGCGGGGTGCTCATGCCCCGCATTATCGCCCGACCGCCGCACGACCTCCCTTTTCGGCCGGCCGCGCGCAAACCCTCAGGCGACGGGATCGTTCGCCGCTTCCACGGGCCAGGAGCGGGGCACGACCCCGAGGACCCCGTTCGCGCTTCCGCGACAAAGGCGGATGAGGCCCCGGCTCGTGATCCTCCGGCATGCGCGCTCGGACGCCGACGGCTGGCCGGATGCGGAACTCGCCGGGCTTTCATGGCGGGCCCCATGTCAGGCCGCTTCGCGGATCTCGCTGTCATTCGCCGCGACGGCATTCACCGCCACGGAGTCCACGTCGACCGCGGCTTCCGGCGCGGCGGGCTTCACGCGCATCCGCATAGAGGTGCATTGCGGAAGGTCGCGACGTTGAGGACCGCGAAGAACGCGACGGGCGCGAAGAAGGGCGATCGCGATGAGGGTGTCGAGTTCGAATAGTCATGGTCGGCTCCTTGCGATCCTGGCGGTGGTGCCCCCGGCTGCGGGGACGGCGCGCACGGTTGCGCGCTCTGGGATGAATCCTGCGCGACGCCGTCGCCCGCCGAGGTCGTGACGGACAATTCGCCAGACCGGGTGCCGACTATTCACGCTGCCCGGTGCCGCCTCAGTGCGCCTTCTCCCAGTTCTCGCCCACGCCCGCCTCCACCACGAGCGGGCACGTCGAGCGTCGCCACCCCCGTCATCAGCTTCTCGACCTGCGGCTTCACGCGCGCGAGCTCGCCCTCGGGAACCTCCAGCACCAGCTCGTCGTGCACCTGCATGATGAGCTTGGTGGCGAGCTTCTCGGACTCGATCCAGCCCTGCACCGCGATCATGGCGAGCTTGATGAGGTCGGCGGCCGTTCCCTGCATGGGGGCGTTGATGGCCTGGCGCTCGGCGCCCTGGCGGCGCGCCTGGTTGGCGGAGGCGATGTCCGGCAGCCACAGCCGCCGGCCGAACACGGTCTCCACGAAGCCGCGCTCCTTCGCCTCGTTCCGCGTGCGCTCCATGTAGGCGGCCACGCCCGGATAGCGCGTGGAAGTACTTGTCCATGTAGCTCGCCGCCGCCGCGCGCTCGATGCCGAGGTTGCCCGCGAGGCCGAAGGCGCTCATCCCGTAGATCAGGCCGAAGTTGATCACCTTGGCGTAGCGGCGCTGCTCGCTCGTGACCTCGTCCCGGCGCCACGCCGAAGACCTCGGCCGCGGTGTGGCGGTGGATGTCCTCGCCGGCCGCGAACGCCTCGATGAGGCTCGCGGTCCCCCGAGAGGTGCGCCATGATGCGCAGCTCGATCTGCGAATAGTCCGCCGAGACGATCTTCGAGCCCGGCGGGCGCGATGAACGCCTCGCGGATGCGGCGGCCCTCGGCCGTGCGCACCGGGATGTTCTGCAGGTTCGGGTCGGTGGAGGAAAGCCGCCCCGTCACCGCCACGGCCTGCGCGTAGTTGGTGTGCACGCGGCCGGTGCGCGCGTTCACCATGCGCGGCAGCTTGTCGGTGTAGGTGCTCTTCAGCTTCGACAGCCCGCGGTGCTCGAGCAGCGCCTTGGGCAGCGGATGGTCCAGCGCCAGCTTCTCGAGCACCTCCTCGTCCGTCGAGGGCGCGCCCGAGGGCGTCTTCTTCACGACGGGAAGCTTCAGCCGGTCGAAGAGGATCTCGCCCAGCTGCTTGGGGCTCGCGAGGTTGAAGGGCTGCCCCGCGAGCTCGTGCGCCTTCGCCTCGAGGGCCATCATCTTCGCGCCCAGCTCGCCGCTCTGCGTCGCGAGGAGGGCCGCGTCGATGAGCACGCCGTTCCTCTCCATCGCGAGCAGCACCCCGGCGACGGGAATCTCGATGTCGGCGTAGATGTGGCGCAGCTTCTCGTCGGCCTCGATGCGCGGCCAGAGCGCGCCGTGCAGCTGGAAGGTGACGTCGGCATCCTCGGCGGAGTACTCGGTCGCGCGCTCCACGCTCACCTGGTCGAAGCAGATCGACGAGGCGCCCTTGCCCGCGACCTCCTCGTAGAGGATGGTCTTCGCGCCCAGGTGGCGCATGGCGAGCGAATCCATGTCGTGGCGCTGGTTGCTCTCCAGCACGTAGGAGGCGAGCAGCGTGTCGTGCACGACGCCGCGCACGTCGATGCCGTGGTTGGCGAGCACGTGGCGGTCGTACTTGGCGTTCTGGCCGACCTTGCGGTGGCGGTCGGACTCGAACCAGGGCTTCAGCCGCGCGAGCGTGGCCTCGCGGTCGAGCTGGTCCGGCGCGCCGGGATAGCGGTGGGCGAGCGGGATGTAGCACGCCTCCCCCGCCTGCACGCAGAACGAGAGGCCCACGAGCTGCGCCGTCATCGGGTCGAGGCTCGTGGTCTCGGTGTCGAAGCAGGTGAGCTCGGCCGCCTCGATCTTCGCGAGCCAGCGGTCGAGGGCGGCCTCGTCCGATCACCATCTCGTAATGGCGGCGTGGCGACGAAAGCGGTGGCGTGCGCAGGCGGCATGGTCCGCGGCTTGCGCTCGCGGGCGCGACCCGTGCGCCGAAGCGGCGCGCGGCGCGGCGCGGGTCGCCACGGCCGCCACTCTCGCCCTTGTCCAGCGCCTCGCGCAGGCTGCGGAACCCGAAGCGCTCGTAGAGCGCGGCGAGCTTCGCCTTGTCCGGCTCCGCCTGCACCAGCGTCTCGATCTCGAAGGGCAGCGGCACGTCCGTCTTCACCGTGACGAGCTCGCGCCCGGTGGGGAGCCAGTCGAGCGCCTTCCTCAGGTTCTCGCCCACCACGCCCTTCACCTCGTCCGCGTGGGCCATCACGCCCTCGAGCGAGCCGTACTGCTGGACGAGCTTCGCCGCCGTCTTGGGGCCCACCTTGTCCACGCCCGGCACGTTGTCCACCGCGTCGCCCATGAGCGCGAGGTAGTCGACGATGCGCTCCGGCGGCACGCCGAACTTGGCCTCGACGCCCTTCGGGTCGAGCGACCTCGTTCGACATCGTGTTCATCCACGTGATGCGCTCGCTCACGAGCTGCGTGAGGTCCTTGTCGCCCGTGGAGATGAGGGTGTCCCAGCCGTGCACCCGCTCGGCGTGGCGCGCGAGGGTGCCGATCACGTCGTCGGCCTCGACGCCGTCGACCACGACCAGGGGCCAGCCGAGCGCGCGGATCGTCTCGAAGAGCGGCGCGATCTGGGCGGCGAGGTCCTCGGGCATCGCCTGCCGCGTGGCCTTGTACTCGGGGTAGATCTCGTCGCGGAAGGTCTTTCCCTTGGGATCGAAGACCGCGGCGATATAATCGGAGGGGTAGTCCGCCGCGAGCTTCCGCAGCATGTTCACCACGCCCATGATCGCGCCCGTGGGCTCGCCCGAGGGGCTGCGGAACTCCGGCATCGCGTGGAAGGCGCGATAGAGGTAGCTCGAGGCGTCGACGAGCAGCAGGCGCTTCTTCGAATCGTTCATGTCACCGCCCTGGGGCCCGCCATGCATAGCAAGATTCCGAAACCGTCCGATCCGCAGCTGGTGCACGCGTCGCAGTCCTCCGCGCGCGAGGCGTGGCGGATGTTCGAAATTATCGCAGAGTTCGTCACCGCGACCGAGCGGCTGCGCGCGATCCACCCGGCGGTGACGATCTTCGGCAGCGCGCGGGCCAAGCCCGGACGCGCCCGCCTACCTGCTGGCCGAGGACATCGCGCGGCAGGCTATCGGACGCGGGCTTCGCCGTCATCTCCGGCGGCGGCCCCGGCATCATGGAGGCGGCCAACAAGGGCGCCTTCGCGGGAACCAGCCCCAGCGTGGGGCTCAACATCCAGCTCCCGCACGAGCAGCACGCCAACCCCTACCAGGACCTCTCGCACACCTTCCAGCACTTCTTCGCGCGCAAGGTGATGTTCGTGAAGCTCTCCTCGGCCTTCGTGATGCTGCCCGGCGGCTTCGGCACCCTCGACGAGCTCTTCGAGGCGCTCACGCTCGTGCAGACGGGCAAGATCCGGCGGGTGCCGCTCATCCTCGTGGGCTCGCGCCTTCTGGCGCGGCATGACGGACTGGATCCGCGACCGCCTCGCCGTCGACGGCCTGGTCGGCCCGGAGGACGTCGACCTCCTGCAGGTGATCGACGAGCCGCAGGCGGTGGTCGACGCGATCTTCCACCACTACCACGCCCGCGGGTTCGAGCCCTCCCCCTCGGAGCGCGAGGCGGAGTTCGCGCCTCTGAAGTGCTAAACTGGACTTCAATTCCGCGTGCCGCCATGCGCCTACTTCTCGCCACCCTCGCCCTCGTCTTCGCCGCCGGCGCCTTCGCGCAGTCCGCGCCGCGCCCGCGCCCCCCGGGAACCCAGCCCCTCGAGGAGCCCCCGCCGCCGCCCGCCGTGGTCGAGGGCGACCCGGCGCTCGAGCCGCAGGTCACGATCCGCAAGGACGGCGACAACACGCGTCTCGGAGTACCGCATCAAGGGCAAGCTCTACATGATGAAGGTCACGCCCGCCCACGGCAGGCCCTACGTGCTCATCGACCACAAGGGCGACGGCCAGTTCGCGCGCCAGGACAACCTGGACTCCGGCCTGCGCGTTCCCCAGTGGGTGCTCCTCGAGTTCTAGCTTCCGGTAACGGTTCCCCACGATGTCCGTCTTCACGCCAGTCTCGGACGACGAGGCGCGCGCCCTGCTCGCGCGCTACACCCTCGGCGAGCTCGAAAGCCTCGAGGGCATCGCCCAGGGCATCGAGAACACCAACTACTTCCTCGACACGACGACGGGGAGCTACGTCCTCACGCTCTTCGAGAAGATCCCGCGCGAGGACCTGCCCTTCTACGTGGGCCTCATGCACCACCTCGCCGAGCACGAGATCCGCTGCCCGGCGCCGATGGAGCTGCAGGGCGGCGGCTACCTCACCGAGCTGAACGGCAAGCCCGCCGTCGTCGTGACGCGGCTGCCGGGCGTGCCGCACCTGTCGCCCACGCCCGAGCAGTGCCGCAAGGTCGGCCGCATCCTCGCCGACATCCACGAGGCCGGCCTCGAGTACGACGCCGGGCTCGCCAACTGGCGCGGCCAGGCGTGGCGGGAGAGCTTCGCGCAGCGCGTGCGGCCGAAGCTCACGGCCCGAGGAGAGCGCGCTCATCGAGAGCGAGAACCGCTACCAGGCCCTGCACGACGACACCGTGCTGCCGCAGGGGGTGATCCACGGCGACCTCTTCCGCGACAACGTGCTCTGGGACGACGAGGGCGAGGGCGGGGTCATCGACTTCTACTTCGCCTGCGACGACGCCCTGCTCTACGACCTGGCCATCACCGTGAACGACTGGTGCACGGACACCTTCGCCACCCTCGACCCGGATCGCGCCGAGGCCCTCCTCGCGGGCTACGACGCCCACCGGCCCCTCACCGACCTCGAGCGCAACCTCTGGCCGGTCATGCTGCGGCGCGCGGCGCTGCGCACGTGGCTCGGGCGCCTCGAGTACAACCATTTCCCGAAGGCCGCCGAGATGACCATCCCGAAGGACCACGACTTCTCCCGGCGCCTGCTCGAGCACCACATCGCCCACGCGCGCGCGCTCGAACCGGCCGGTGACTGAGGGGCCGAGCGCCGTGGATGCCCCCATTCGCGTTCGCGACGTGCGCTCCTCGCACGGGCCCGGGTGGCTCGTCGGGGGCTGGCGGCTCTTCCGCCGCGCGCCGATGATGTGGATGGGGCTGTCGGCGGGGTGGATGCTCATCACGCTCGCGCTGGTCCTGGTGCCGATCGTCGGGGGCGTGGCCGCCAACCTGCTGCAGCCGGTGTTCTTCGCGAGCTTCGCGCTGGCGGCGCGCAAGCAGCTCGACGGGGAGCTCGCCGGAGATGGGCGACCTCTTCCTGGGGTTCCGCCGCCCGCTCCGTCCCCTGGTCAACCTGGGCGCGCTCCTGCTCATCGCGGAGATCGCGATCTTCTTCCTCATGTCCCTGCTGGGCCTGCCCGGCATGGGCGGCGAGACGGACGAGATCGTCACCGTCACCGACTACGTGCGCCTGCTGCAGGGCCGGGAATGGATCCTGCTCGTGGGCTTCGTCCTCACGGCGCTGGTGAAGGGGGCGCTGTGGTTCGCGCCGGCCGTCCTCGCGTTCCACGAGATCTCCACGGCGCACGCCGTGCGCTGGAGCCTCTACGCGGCCCTGTCCAACGTCGGCGCGATGCTCGCCTACGGGATCGCGCTCACGGTCGTCTTCGTGGCCGGCGCGATCCCCTGGGGCCTGGGCCTGCTGGTGGTGATTCCCGTGATGGTCGCCAGCACCTACGCCGGCTAC
>CAWAOC010000012.1:0-160000 GCA_963783635.1 uncultured Gammaproteobacteria bacterium | reverse complement strand
GGTGCGCAGGCCGTAGAGGATGGCGCTCAGCATGTCGCGGCCCTGGGCGTCGAGAACCCAGCCAGAACGTGAAGCCCGCGAGGCTCTTCTCGCCGGGTGCCAGCCGGTTGTCCATGATTGCGTTCAAGACCGTCAGGTGGTACCGGTCCTGCGGCGCGATAAAGGGCCCGATGAGGCGCTACCACGATGATGAAACCGAGAACGACCATCGCGCCGCGCAAGGTGGGGCTGCCGCCGCATGCGCCGCAGAGCACCTGCACGCGCGGCGCGGTGTCGTCCCGGGCAGGATCGGCGCCGTGCTCACGCCGGCTCTCCCGCCAGGCGCACGCGCGGATCGAGCGCCGCGTAGGCGAGGTCCACCACCAGGTTCACGGTGACGAAGAGGAAGGTGGCCAGCATGATGTAGGCGACGACGATGGGCCGGTCGAGCTGGTAGATGCTGTCGATCAAGAGCTTGCCCATGCCCGGCCACGCGAAGACGGTCTCGGTGATGGTCGAGAAAGCGATGAGCTTCCCGAACTCGATCCCCACCACCGTCACCACCGGGATGAGGATGTTGCGCAGGATGTGCCGGAAGACGATGCGTCGCGGCCGCACGCCCTTGGCGCGCGCGTACTTCACGTAGTCCTGCGCCTTCGCTTCCGCCGTGCCTGCGGCCACGAGGCGCACCATGAGCGACCATGTTGGGAATCGCAGAGGTTGAGCGCGGGCGGATCAGGTGCCGCAGCCCGTCGAGCGTGAGAAAGCTTCGCCTTGAGGCCGAGTATCTCCACCGTGGCGCCGCGCCCCGACGTGGCAACCATCCCAGCAGCACCGCGAACACGAGGATCAGCATCATCCCCTTCCAGAAGTTGGGGAGCGAATAGCCGAGCACCGTGCCGCCCATGATGAAGCGCGACAGCCGCGACTCGGTATTGAGCCCGGCCACGAGCCCGAGCGGGATGCCGAAGACGATCGCGATCGTCATCGCGAGCAGCACCAGCTCGAAGGTGGCGGGCAGCCGCGAGAGGATCAGCTCGATGGCCGGCACGCCGTGCACGAAGGAGCGGCCGAGGTCGCCGTGCGCGGCATTCCAGACGAACACGAGGTACTGCCGCCAGAGCGGCAGGTCGAGGCCCAACCGGCGCACGAGTTCGTCGCGCTCGAGTGCACTGGCCTGCGGCGGGACCAGCAGCTCGATCGGGTCCCCGATGCCGTACACGGCCAGGAAGACGACGATCGAGGCGGCCAGCAGACGAAGAAGCTCTGGATCAGCCTCTGCAGGGCATAGGTCGCCACGCGCGGGAACGGCGGCGGCTACTTCTTCGGCTTCGCCGACATGGCAAACGTGTACTGGTCGGCGCGCCCCGTGTAGGCGATGTCGGCGCGGTGCGCCCAGATCGTGCTCTCGAAGTGCAGGGGGATGAACGCGTGCAGGTCGAGCAGGCGCGCGAGCGCCTGGCGCAGGAGTTCCGCGCGCTTCTCGTCGTCCATCGTCACCAGCGCCCTGGCAGTCAGGTCGTCGAGCGCGGGGTCGGCGAGGCTGCCGTAGTTCGAGGTGCCGCGCGTCTTCTTGTCGTCGAGCGACGCGGCCCAGTAGCGCAGGAACGAGGAGGCTTCCGCCGAACCCCAGCCGCCCATGGCGAAGCTGAATTCCTTCTTGGCGCGGCGCGGGAAGTAGATGGCGCGCGTCATCGCGTCCACCTTCGTGCGGATGCCGACCTGGGACAGGTACCCCGCCACCGCCTGCGCGATCTGGCCGTCGTTGATGTAGCGGTCGTTGGTGGCCGAGAGGGTGAGATCGAAGCCGTTGGCATAGCCGGCTTCCGCCAGGAGCTTTTTCGCCCCCGCGGGGTCGAACTTGATGACCGGCGGATTGGGCAGCGTGCCGTACATCCCCGTGGGAAGGAACTGGAATGCCGGCTGCGCGCCGCCGTCCATGAGGCGCTTGGCGATCGCGTCGCGGTCGATGGCCATCGACATGGCCTTCCTCACGCGCACGTCCTGCAGCGGGTTGCCGCCCTTGCCGTCGCTCACCAGGGGGCTCGGGCTGCGCCCGACGTCGAGCTGGAAGAAGATCACGCGCGAGGAAGGCGTCGTCTCGTAGGCGAGGCGCTTGTCCTCGCGGATGCGCCCGAGGTCGCGCGCCGCCGGATTCTCGATCAGGTCGTAGTCTCCGGCGATGAGGCCTGCAAGACGCGGGCCGGCGTTCGTCACCGGTACCATTTTGACTGCCGCCCAGTGCGGCTTGTCGCCCCAGTAGCCGTCGTGGCGCACGAGTTCGATGGCGGACCCGCGCACGTAGCTCTTGAGCTTGTAGGGCCCGGTGCCGATGGCGGCCGATCCCTCGTTGAACTGGCTCACGCTGGGCCAGGGGCCGGTGACGCCGCAATTGGTGTCCAGGGAAAAGGTGATCTTGCCGTGCGCCGCGATCGACGAGCTGAGAAGCGAGATCCCGGCCAGGAGGCGGGGCAGCAGCGGCTCGGGTTCGGCCGTCGTCACGACGAGCGTATGGGGGTCCGGCGCCTCCACCGACTTCATGTTGCGGATCAGGTCCTTGTTGCCGCCGGCGATATTGGTCTCGTTCTTGGCCACGCGGCAGAAGGTGAAGATCGCGTCCTCCGCCGTGAAGGGCTTGCCGTTGGAGAACTTGACGCCCTTGCGCAACGTGAAGGTCCACTTGTTGGCGCCGTCGTTCTTCCAGGCGGTGGCGACGCTGGGAATGAGGCGCTGCGCCTCGTCCGTGTCCACGAGCGAGTCATAGATGTGCGCCGCGAGCGCGTTGTTGGGCGCGAGGACGTGATAGTGCGGGTCTACCGACGTGGGCTCCGAGGAGAGCGCAATCCGCAAGGTCTGCGCCCCGGCGGGAAAGGTGGCGAAGGCCATGGCGGCCAGGAGAGGCAAGGCGCTGCGGAGGAAGTCATGTCGCGGGGGCTCCGGGAGGGTTTCCACGGCCGGGACCGATGCCGTGGCTCCCGCAATTGTACTGCGATGCCCCGTGCATCCGTTCCATGCGCCGCACCTGCCTGCCATGCGAAAATGCCCACGTGAAAGTCGGCGACCGCCATTACCGCAGCCTCTGGGCCGAAAGGCCGGGCGGGCCGGTGCACATCATCGACCAGACGCGCCTGCCCTACGCGTTCGAGACGCGCGCGCTCGATTCGCCTCGAGGCGGTCGCCGAGGCCATCGAGACGATGCGGGTGCGCGGCGCGCCGCTCATCGGCGTGACGGCGGCCTACGGCCTCGCGCTCGCCATGCGCGCGACGCCTCCGACGCAGCGCTCGCGAAGCGCTGCGCACGCCTGGCTGCCACGCGGCCGACGGCCATCAACCTGCGCTGGGCGCTCGAGCGCATGCGCGCCGCGCTCGCAGCGCTGCCGCCCGCGGCAGCGCGCGGCCGCCGCCTATGCCGAGGCGCAGGCCATCGCCGACGAGGACGTCGCGACCTGCCGGCGATCGGCGGCCACGGCCTGGCGCTGCATCGAGGACGATCGCGGCGCGCAAGCGGCCGCGCGGTGAACATCCTCACCCATTGCAATGCCGGCTGGCTCGCGACCGTGGACTGGGGCACCGCCCTGGCGCCGATCTACATGGCGCATGACGCGGGCATCGCGGTGCATGTCTGGGTCGACGAGACGCGCCCGCGCAACCAGGGCGCGGCGCTGACGGCCTGGGAACTCGGCGCGCACGGCGTGCCGCACACCGTGGTCGCCGACAATGCCGGCGGCCACCTGATGCAGCACGGCGAGGTCGACCTCGTCATCGTCGGCACCGACCGCGTGACGCGCACGCGGCGACGTCGCCAACAAGATCGGCACCTACCTGAAGGCGCTCGCGGCGCGCGACAACGGCGTGCCCGTTCTACGTGGCGCTGCCGCATCCCGACGATCGACTGGACGCTCGGCGACGGCGTGCGCGGAGATCCCGATCGAGGAGCGCAGCGCCGACGAGGTGCGCCGACCTGACCGGGCGCACCGCGGACGGCCGGATCGAGACCGTCGCGTCGCCGCCGCCGGCAGCCGCCGCGGCCAACCCGGCCTTCGACGTGACGCCGGCGCGGCTGGTCACGGGCCTGATCACCGAGCGGGGCGTCTGCGCGGCGAGCGAGGAGGCGCTCGGCACCTCGCTCCCCGGGACGCCAGGACAGGGGCCGCGCCGGCATGAGGGACATGCACGATACGCGAGCGCTCTCGCCACGGCGCGCGCCATGAGCCCTGCGGCCTCACCCGCGGCACGCTCCGGAAACGTAGCGCGCGCATCGAGGGCGGCTTCATGGTCACGCCCTGCGGCCTGCCCTACGAGGAGCTCGGCGCCGCAGGACCTCGTGCCATGACGATGGGCGGCGACGCCGCGGCCGGCCAGCGCACGCCCTCGAGCGAGTGGCGCTTCCATCGCGACATCTACGCCGCCCGCCCGAGGCCGGCGCGGTCGTGCACACGCACTCGGCCTTCGCGACCGCGCTGGCCTGCCTCGGCGCGCGATCCCGGCCTTCCACTACATGGTCGCCGTGGCCGGCGGCCGCGACATCCGCTGCGCGCCGTACGCGACCTTCGGCACGCGACCTCTCCGACGACGCCGTGGGCGCCCTCGAGGGTCGCCGCGCGTGCCTCCTCGCGCACCACGGGCGGTGGCCGTCGCGTCGAGCATCGACGCGCGCTGGAGCCTCGCCCACGAGGTCGAAACGCTCGCGCGCCTCTACTGGCAGGCCATCCAGGTCGAGGAACCCACGATTCTCGACGACGTCGAGATGGCTCGCATCGTGGAGCGCTTCCGCCACTACGGACCCCGCCAGTCGGGCGGCTAGGCGGCGGCGCGCGCCGCACCCTTGCCCGGAGCGGATGTCCTGCGCCATGCGCTGCATGGCGACGACCTTCGCCTTCGCCCCTCCCGCGCGACGGAAGAGTTCGGCCAGGTCGTCGTAGGTGGCGGCGAGTTCCGGGGAATCGGGCCCCACCGCCTTTTCCATCGCGCTCCACCAGGCTCTTGCAGCTTTCCTCGGCGCGGGTCAGAACTGGCCCAGGCGCATGCGCACCTCGGCGAGCTGGCGCATCACCCGGGCGAGCTCGCGCTGGGTTGGTGACCCTGTCCGTACTCCATGGAGCATGGCGGCCCGCGAGTAGAGCGGCTCGGCTTCGCCGAACCGCTCGGCGATGGCGAAGCTCGCCCCGGCCCAGGAGAGCATCCGCACCAGTTCGGGGGACCCCTTGCCGTGCAACTTCTCGGCGACCGTCACGGCCCGGTTGGCCAGCACGACCGCGCCCTTGGCGTCGCCCGCTCCTGCAGAGGTATCGCACCTGCGCGTCGAGGATTTCCAGCGGGTCGAAAGCTTCCCCGAGGCGATCGCCGCCTTGATCAAAATCGAGGACCCGGTCGGCGCCGATGATCGGCGTCGACGGCCGTCTGCTTCTTGGAACACGGTCGTCGCGAGCACGATCACGCCAACGCCCACGACAATGACCGCGACCCCCAGGCCCGCCACCTTCCAGTCTTCCCTGTCGGCTCCCGCGGCGATAAGAACGATGCCCCAAGGAGCAAAAAAGCAGGGCTATACCGAGTTTCTTGATCATGCGCACTCCTCCCGGGAGCGGATTGCGGCGCGGATTCGAACTCGCGCGCCCTGCACGGCAGCCACCATGGCTTCGATGATGAAGAATACCGTTCGGGATCAAGTTCCGGCGAAATAGGGCAGGCGCCCGAAAGGCCCGCGGGTAACAGTGCCTGCAAACGCGAATTGCCGCATGGGCCGCGGTGGCCGTATGCAATAATTACGTACACATTTCACGCTGGCGCCACCCCCGTGACAGCCGGCACTTTTACTCGGAGAGACGACCCATGCACGCCCAAGCCGCCCCGGCCACGGGAGCCGCCCCCACACGCAACGCCAAGCTTTCGCCTGGGTCGAGGAAATGGCGGCGCTCACCAAGCCCGACCGCATCCACTGGTGCGACGGCTCGCAGGAGGAATACGACCGCCTGTGCGCCGAGCTGGTCGCCGCGGGCACGCTTCCAGCGGCTGATCCGAGAAGCGCGCCCGAACTGCTTCCTGGCGCGCTCCGATCCCGCGCGACGTCGCGCGCGTCGAGGACCGCACCTTCATCTGCTCGCAAGACCAAGGACGACGCCGGCCCCACCAACAACTGGGACGACCCGCCCGAGATGAAGCGCGACGCTCAACCGCCTGTTCGACGGCTGCATGCGCGGGCCGCACGATGTATGTGATGCCCTTCTGCATGGGCCCGCATCGGCTCGCCCATCGCCCAGATCGGCGTCGAGATCACCGACTCGCCCTATGTCGCCGTCAACATGCGCATCATGACGCGCATGGGCAAGGCCGGTGCTCGATGCGCTGGGCGACGACGGCGACTTCGTGCCGTGCCTGCACTCCGTCGGCGCGCCGCTGCAGCCCGGCGAGAAGGACGTCGCCTGGCCGTGCAACGAGGAGCACAAGTACATCGTCCATTTCCCCGAGGAGCGGAGATCTGGTCCTACGGCTCGGGCTACGGCGGCAACGCGCTGCTCGGCAAGAAGTGCTTCGCGCTGCGCATCGCCTCGGTCATGGCGCCGCGATCGAGGGCTGGCTCGCCGAGCACATGCTGATCCTCGGCGTCGACTCGCCCGAAGGGCGAGAAGACCTATGTCGCGGCGGCCTTCCCCAGCGCCTGCGGCAAGACCAACCTCGCCATGCTGGTGCCGCCGACGCGCTTCCAGGGCTGGAAGGTCGACGACCGTCGGCGACGACATCGCCTGGATCAAGCCGGGCGCGGACGGCCGCCTCTACGCCATCAACCCGGAGGCCGGCTTCTTCGGCGTGGCGCCGGGCACCGGCTACGAGACCAACCCGAACGCGATGGACGCGCATCAAGGCCAACACCATCTTCACCAACGTGGCGCTCACCGACGACGGCGACGTGTGGTGGGAAGGGCATGACGAGGAAGCCGCCGCGCGAAGCTGACCGACTGGCAGGGCAAGGACTGGACGCCCGGACTGCGGCCGCACCGGCCGCGCACCCGAACGCGCGCTTCACCGCGCCCGCCGCCAATGCCCGTCGATCGACCCGGCGTGGGAAGATCCCGCCGGGCGTGCCGATCTCGGCGTTCATCTTCGGCGGCCGCCGCGCCACGACCGTGCCGCTGGTCTCCGAGGCCTTCAACTGGAACCACGGCGTGTTCATGGCCGCCACGCTGGGCTCGGAGACCACGGCCGCCGCGACGGGCAAGGTCGGCGAGGTGCGCCGCGACCCGTTCGCGATGCTGCCCTTCTGCGGCTACCACATGGGCGACTACTTCGACCACTGGCTCAAGATCGGCGCGCAAGGTCACGCCAAGCCGCCGCAAGATCTTCTGCGTGAACTGGTTCCGCAAGGACGACGAACGGCAAGTTCCTCTGGCCGGGCTTCGGCGAGAACATGCGCGTGCTCAAGTGGATCGTCGAGCGCGTCGACGGGCGGCGCCGACGCCGAGCGCACCCCTCGGCTGGATGCCGCGCTACGAGGACCTGGATTGGAACGGCAGCCCGGACGTCAGCCGGGGCCGTTCGAAGTATTGATCCGCGTCGACAAGGCGATGTGGAAGCAGGAGATGCCGCGCACCGCGAACTCTTCGACAAGCTCGGCGAGCGCGTGCCAGCCGGTCCATGACGGCAAACGCTTCAGAGGCGCTCTCGGGACACGCTGGGCTGATCCGGGCCGAGCGCCGGCGTCGACCATGCAGGCTCACAGGACCTCGAGACGCCCTGCCTCGTGCTCGACGCGGGCCGCGTGGAGGCCAACGTCGCGCGCCTGCAGGCGCACCTGGCCGCGCTCGGCGTGCGCCTGCGCCCGCACGTCAAGACCGCAAGTCCATCGAGGTGGCGCGCGCGCGTGCTGGGGCGCGCGCACGGCGCCATCACCGTCTCGACGCTGAAGGAGGCGGAGCAGTTCTTCGCCGCACGGCGTCACCGACATCCTCTACGCGGTGGGCATCGCGCCGGCACAAGCTCGACCACGTGCTGGCGCTGCGCCGCGCGCGGCGCGGAGCTCGACGTGCTGGTCGACAGCGTCGAGGCGCGCAGGCGGTGGTCGCGAGGGCACGCGCCGAGCAGCCGCTTTCGCGGTGCTGATCGAGATCGACAGCGACGGCCATCGCGCCGGCGTCAAGCCGGACGACGCCGGTCTGCTCGACATCGGCCGCGCGCTGCGCCGACGGCGGCGCGAAGCTGCGCGGGCGTGCTGACCCACGCCGGCGGCTCCTACGACTGCCGACACGCCGGAGGCGCTCAGCGCCATCGCCGAGCAGGAGCGCGCGCCGTGGTGCGGCGCCGCCGAGCGCCTGCGCGCGGCCGGCCTGCCCTGCCCGGTGGTGAGCGTCGGCTCCACGCCCGACCGCCACTGTCGCGCACGACGCTCGACGGCGTCACCGAGGTGCGCGCCGGCGTCTTCGTCTTCTTCGACCTGGTGATGGCCGGGCTCGGCGTCTGCGCGTCCGACGACATCGCGCTGTCGGTGCTGGCCACGGTGATCGGCCACCAGCGCCGACAAGGGCTGGGTCGATCGTCGACGCCGGCTGGATGGCGCTGTCGCGCGACCGCGGCACCGCAGACGCAGGCGGTCGACCAGGGCTACGGCGCTGGTCTGCGACGACGGCGGGCGGCCTGCATCGACGGCTGCATCGTCACCGACGCCAACCAGGAGCACGGCATCGTCGCGCGCCGCGGCGGCGCGCCGTCGACATCGCGCGCGATTGCCGGTCGGCACGCGCCTGCGCATCCTGCCCAACCACGCCTGCGCCACCGGCGCGCAGCACGACCGCTACCACGTCGTGGAAGGCGGCCCCGAGGTCGTCGCCGGTGGCCGCGCTTCGGCGGCTGGTAGCGAAGGAGAAGCCATCATGAGAGCCGCTCGAAACCATCAACGCTCCGAGCCTCGCCGCGCCTGCCGGCCATTATTCGCACGCCGTCGTGCACCGCGGCATCGCCTACCTTGCCGGGCAGCTGCCCCACGTCGCCCGGCGACCCCGATCGCCGGCCCGGCACCGATCGAGGAGCAGGCGCGGCAGGTCCTGCAGAACGTCGACCGCGTGCTGCACGCCTGCGGCAGCCGCCGCGACCGCGTGCTGCGCTGCACCGTCTACGTCTCCGACATCGCGCACTGGCCGGCCGTAAACAAGATCTACGGCGAATTCTTCGGCGAGCACCGCCCCGCCCGCTGCGTCGTGCCGGTGAACGAGCTGCACCACGGCTATTCCATCGAAGTGGAAGTCACTGCCGCGGTCGACGAATGAGCGCCACGATCGAGGCCGCGGTTCGCGACCGCGCCGACGCAGCTGGTCGCCACCCTGCTCGAATCCGCGCGCATCCCCTCGGTGAGCCTCACCGGGGAAGGCATCGCCGAGGCGGTCGAGTTCCTCGCGGTGCGCATGCAGGGCTGGGGATGGGAGGTAGCAAGTCTTCCCGACCGCGAGCCAGCCCATCGTCTACGGCGAGATCGGACCGAAGGACGCGCCGTTCACCTGGCTCACCTACGGCCACTATGACGTCTACCCCGCCGACGCCAGGGCGGAGGGCTGGGCGACCGACCCGTGGCAGCCCGTCGTCGACGGCGACCGCATCTGGGGCCGCGGCACGGGCGACAACAAGGGTCAGCACCTGGCGCTCTTGAACGCCATCGCCCTCTACCGCGAACTGCACGGCGAGCTGCCGATCCGCATCAAGATGGTGATCGAAGGCGACGAGGAGACGGGCAGCCAGGCCGCTGCCGGAGTTCGTCGGGAGGGCACCGCGCGTGCTGCAGGCCGACCTGTGCTGCTATTCCGACGGGCCGATGTTCCCGAACGACCAGCCGGTTCTCCTCATGGGCGTGCGCGGCGTGCCTCGGGCTCGAGTTCGCGGCCCACGGGGGCCAAGCGCAACCTCCACTCCGGCAACTTCGGCGGCGTGGCGCCCAACCCGACGCTCGACCTCACTCCACCTGCTGAGCGGGATGGTGGACCGCGACGGGACGCCTGCTAGGTGCCGGGCGCGGGGTATGCCGACGTGACCGTGACGCCCTCGGAGCTGGCTGCGGTGAAAACGCTTCCGCTCGACCGTGAAGGCGTGATGGGCCAGCATGGGGGGTAGCAGCCGACGGTCGCGGATGACGGCGGCCTTCCACGAGCGCCTGGATGCTGCGACCAGGCATTCAACGTCTCGGGCTTCGCGGCCCGGTTACACCGGTTCCGGGCACAAGACGATCATCTTCAGGGAGGCAGCTCGCCAAGGCCGACATCCGCCTGGTGGGCGGGCAGGATCCGGGCGCAGGTGCTGGCGGCCCGTGCGCAAGTTCGCCGCCCGACCGCGGGCTACGCGGCGGATTGAGATCCGCGAACTCAAGTCGGACGCCTGCCTCGCGCACTTTCGCTGGACGATCCCCTTCGTGCCGGTCGTGAAGTCAGGCGGTGGCGAAGGGGTTCGGCCGCGAGCCGCTGGTCGTGCCGAGCCTCGGCGGAACCGCGCCCGACTACGTCTTCACCCGGCTTCTCGGGTTGCCGTGATACGTCGTGCCGCTCGCGCCCTACGACGAAACAACCACGCGCCCAACGAATCAACGAAGGTGTCGCTCTACCTCGCGGGTATCCGCTCGGGCATGCACCTGATCGAAGGCCTGGCGGGGCGCTAGGGCGGGGGCAGAACCCGAAAAGAAGCGGGGCCGGCATGGCCGGCCCCTCCTTTCCTGCCTCGCCCGAACCGAAGTGTCAGGCGATCGTCCTGCGCGTCGTGCCTACCACCGGTACACGTAGCTCACGCCCACCCAGGTCACGCTCTGGTTTTCCTTGGCGGAGACCGTCGTGTTGTCGGAGTACAGGAACGAATTGCCGTTCCACTGCCACGTCCACTCGTTGAAGTCCGACTTCTCGTAGCCGAGCAGGGCGCGGATCGCCGACTGCTTGTTCAGGTCGTAGTCGCCCATGATCACGAAGCGCGTCAGCTTGTAGGTGACGTCCGGCAGGCCGCCGGTGGAGGCCAGGTAGGCGATGTTGGCCGCCGAGGCCGCCTGGTCCAGCTCCTGCGGGTACTTCACCTTGTCGCTCGTGTAGGTGAGGTCGGCCGCCAGGCGCATGCGATCCGAGACCTTGCCCTTCAGGGACGCGCCGAAGGCGATGTTGGTGTCCTTCACCTTCACCATGTACGCGCGTGGAGTGCGCGACGTTGTAGGTCGAGTCGCCCCGTGGAGGCGTAGCCCGTCAGGTTCCAGTCCTCCGACACGCGGAAGGTGGCGTCGAGGCTGTAGGTGCTCATGCCGGCCTCGCTGATGCCCTTCGTGGTCGGCCCGGTGAACTTGTCCTTGCCGTCCTCGGCCAGGAACTGGACCGAGACGGTGTCGCTCGGCATCCAGTTCACCATGAACTTCCACTTGTCCCGCTCGCGATCCTCGAACACGTTCGGGAAGATCCCCGTGCGGTTGTAGATGCAGTTGTTGATGGCGGGCGCGGCCGGCGGCACGCAGGACGGGTCGTCGTTGGCTTCGATGACGCCGCGCCCCTGCGAGAGGCTCAGGGGCTTCAGCCACGGCGAATCGCCTTCCCGCTTGCTGGAGGCGTACTGCAGGAAGCCGTTCAGGGAGTCGGACATGCTCTTGCGCAGCTCGAGCCGGTAGCCGTCCTCCTTCGTCTTCTGCTTCAGCCCCGAGAGGCCGGCCACGCTGGAGGTCGGCGTGAATTCGCCGTGATCCGCCTCGTTCCAGTCGAAGCCCACGGTCGCCCGGTAGTCGCCCGGCAGGAGGTAGCTGCCCTCCAGCTTGAGGTCGGTCTTCTTCTTGTCGGCGGGGCTGTTCGTGAACGACGGTCGTCGGCCCGCCTTCCACGTTGTAGAGGGCGACGGGGGTGTTGTCCTCCTTCTTCTCGTACTTGTAGTTGGCGAGCAGCGTGAGCTTGGGCATCGGCCGCGACGAGATGCCGACCTGCGCCAGCGTCGTCTTCATCTCCGCGTCGGCATTGGACAGGCCGGCGGGCGCCTGGAAGAAGCCGGCGGCCCCGAAGTCCTCGTCCTGCGTCGCCTGTCGTGTAGGCGTACTTGAAGTTCGCCACCGTCGTCGGCGTGAAGCGGTAGTTGCCCGAGCAGGTAGAACTGGTGCGACTGGCTGTCCGGCGGGAGCGCCAGCGGCAGGTCCAGGGTGGTCCGCAGGCCCGAGTCGAGGGCGGTCGCCACGCCGAGCGGGTTGTTCAGCGAGGTGCCCGTGACGTTCGGGGTGAGGTTGCTGTTGCGGTTGATGTAGATGTTGCCGTAGTAGCCGGCGGTGAGCAGCAGGTTGTCCTTCGCGTAGGTGAGCTTGGCCTCGGCCTGGTTGATCGTGGAGTCGATGGGCTCGGGCGTGAACAGGAGCGCCCACTGCGTGGTGCTCGTGGCGCAGGAGCCCGCGGAGACCCACGACGCGCTGCAGGCGAAGCCCTTGCCGAACATCCGCGAGCCGTCCTTGTCCTCGCTCTTGATGCCCGCCTCGAACTGGACGGCGCCGCCGAACCACTTCGAGCCGTAGAGGCTGATGCCCTTGCGCTGGGTTTCGGTGTACATGTCCTGCCCCGTTCCCGGCGTTGCCAGGCGGGACACGGTGGGCGCGGTCGATCCTGCGCCCTGCAGGCTGGTGTTGATGGTGTACGGGCTGGAACGGATGATCTCGCTGTAGTCGGCGACGATCTTCCAGTCGCCGAGCTTGCGGATCGTGAAGTTCAGCTCGCGGTTGTCGAGGAAGAGGTTGCGCCCCTCGATGCTCGTCCACAGCCCGGCCGCGGGATCGCGGTTGCTGTACAGGAAGTCGAGGATGCCGTAGCCGCTGTCCTCGCGCATCCCGTTGTACACGCTCCAGCGGGCGTGGTCGGCGGGATCGCCGTTGACGTAGGTGCCGCCGACGCTGACCCAGCTCTGCGGGGCCGCGGCCTCCTGGGCCTGGGCCTGTCCGAAGGCTCCCAGCACGGCAAGGGCGATGGCGGTATGACAGAAGCGAAGACGTTGTTCAGACGTTTTCATGGTGGTTCGCCCTTTCAGCGGAGCATGAACTGCGCGGGAGGATTGGTCGCATTCGGGTTGTTGCCGCCATGCACCTGCGTATGGCAGTTCGCGCAACCCCGTCCCTGGGTGATGTTGACGCCGTCCTTGCCGCCCGACGTGGCGGTGCGGTTGTTGTTGCCCTGCCCCGTCACCTGGAGGACCTGCGCCGCCGTGCGGCGTGTGGCAGGAGTGGCACAGCATCGGCTGGCGCATCTTGAGCAGGCTGTCGACCACGGAGCCGTGCGGGCTGTGGCAGTTGCCGCAGTCTTCCTGCACCGGCTCGTGGTTATGCACGAACGGGCCGCGCTTCTCGGCGTGGCACTGGTAGCAGGTCTCGACCGTGGAATCCTTCTTCATGAGCTTCGGACCGACGGAGCCGTGCGGGTTGTGGCAGTCGGCGCAGGAGACCTTGCCTTCCAGGATGGGGTGCCGGGAGGGCCGGTTGAGCTCGGCGCGCTGCGACTTGTGGCAGGTGAAGCACACCTCGGGCTGCGTGAGCTTCGCGAGCACCTTGTCCTTGGCCGCGTGGACCGAGTGGCAGGAGGCGCAGGTCACGTCGCGGGTCTGGTGCGTGCTGCCGTCCCAGTGCGAGCGCTTGTTGTCGCTCTTGTGGCAGGCGATGCAGGTGGCGGAGCTTTCGTCCGCGGACATGGACGCCTTCTTGCCCGGGTTCTTCAGCGGCGTCTTGCCGCGCGCCTTGCACGTGTTCGCGTCGCGTCGCCGTGGCAGGTGGAGCACTCGCCGGCGGCCGCGGGCCCCCTGGCGTTGCCCTTCTGGCCGTGGATCGAGGCCGAGTACGAGGCCACCTCGTCCTCGTGGCACTTGGCGCAGGCCTGGGCACCGGGCCCGGCCGCCAACGCGTTGCCCATGCCAGCCAGGCCGAAGATCAGCCCGCTGATCGCCGTTGCCGCCAGAAGCTTGATTCGACAAGAGTTCGTCACTGCCCCTCCCCAAGTTCGTGAATTTCGAAACAGTCGCCGGCGCCTCGCGGCGCCGGTCCGGATCCGTTGGACCTTCGGCCAATCCCGCCAACCGGTCCAACCCCTGCCGACGGTATCGCTCAATACCCCCGATTCCGTAAGTTGCAACTCTGTTCGCCGGCCGTCGAGTGCCGGTTGACTCAGATCAAGTCACGGCGAGGTTTCGCCCCTTTTTGCGCGATTTGCCACACTCTGGCGTGCACCCGGGGGGGTTACATCCGCCCTGCTGCCGCGTGGTACCGTTCGCCGAAAGCAAGGAGAGCGCCATGGATTATCGCAACCTCGGTCTCAGCGGCCTGAAGGTTTCCCCCATCTGCCTGGGCACGATGATGTTCGGCGACCCCACCGACTACGCGGAATCCGCCCGCATCGTGGCTTCCGCGCGCGACGCGGGCGTGAACTTCATCGACACGGCCGACGCCTACGCGAAGGGCGAGTCGGAGAAGATCGTCGGCAAGCTGATCGCCGGCGACCGCGACCACTGGGTCCTCGCCACCAAGGTGGGCAACCCCATGGGCGACGGGCCCAACCAGCGCGGCACGGGCCGCAAGCGCCTGCTGCAGGCCATCGACCAGAGCCTGGACCGCCTGGGGACCGACTACGTCGACATCTACTACCTGCACAAGGACTTCGCCGACATCCCGCTCGAGGAGACGATCGGGGCGATGGGCGACATCGTGGCCGCCGGCAAGGCGCGCTTCTTCGGCGTCTCCAATTTCCGCGGCTGGCGCATCGCCGAAGTGGTCCGCGTGTGCGGCGAGCTGGGCGTGGCGAAGCCGGTGGTGTGCCAGCCCTACTACAACGCCATGAACCGCCAGCCGGAGGCGGAGATCCTGCCCGCCTGCCACCACCACGGCATCGGCGTCGCGCCCTACAGCCCGCTCGCCCGCGGCGTGCTGGTGGGCAAGTACAAGCCGGGCGAGGCCCCGCCGCCGGACACGCGCGCCGGCCGGCAACGACCGGCGGATGATGCAGACGGAGTTCCGCGCCGAGTCGCTCGCGATGGCGCAGGCGCTCAAGGCCCATGCCGAGAGGAAGGGGCTCACGGCCACCGAGTTCGCGCTCAACTGGGTGCTCGCCAACCGGATCGTGACGAGCGTCATCGCGGGCCCGCGGACGCTCGAGCAGTGGGAGGGCTACCTGGGCGCGCTGGGGAAGGCTGGGACGCCGAGGACGAGGCGCTCGTGGATTCGATGGTGCGCGACGGGGCATCCCTCCACGCCCGGGCTACAACGATCCGGCCTACCCCCTGACGGGCCGGCATGGTCGGCGCCTAGCGCGGCTACCCTTCGGCCCTAGGCCGGAGGACGCGGTTGCGTCCCGCCCGCTTGGCCTCGTAGAGGCGCTGGTCGGCCACGGCGAAGAGCTTGTCCCAGGTCGCCCCGTCGTCCGGCAGGATCGCCAGGCCGCCGCTCAGGGTCACGGTCAATGCGGCGCCGTTGTGGACGAGGGGCGTGGCGCCCACGACTTCGCGCAGACGCTCGGCGGCCACGGCCGCCCCGCCCGGCACCGGGTGCCCGCACATGATCACCACGAACTCCTCCCCGCCCAGCCGCCCCAGCACGTCCTCCGTGCGCTTCGTCTCCTCGAGCAGGCGCCCGACGTGGCAGAGCAGGGCGTCGCCCGCGAGGTGGCCGTGGGTGTCGTTCACTTCCTTGAACCGGTCGATGTCGAAGACGGCCATGGCGAAGCCGACGCCGGTGCGCGACCAGCGCGCCGCCTCCTGCTCGAAGCGGGCCACGATGGCGCGGCGGTTCGGCAGGCCCGTGAGCGAGTCGGTGAAGGCCATGCGCCCGATCGTCGCCTGCACCAGCCGCACCTCCACCCAGAAGAGGCCGAAGGCCGCGCCCACGCCGACCAGGATCTGCGCGATGGCGAAGGCCGAGACCACCATGTCCAGCCGCGCGTAGTCCACCGGCTCCGCGAGGAGCGAGGGCATCGAGGCGATGCGCAGCCACCAGACGAATACCGCCGACAGGAGCACGAGGGCGACGAAGCGCGCGGGCCGGGCCGCGTCCGCCGCTCGGATGCTGCAGCAGCATGAGCGCCCCGTACACGAAGAGGACCGAGGCGATCACCGTGGGCGCCACGACGTTCACCGCCCGGCTCGGCCTCGCCCGCGAAATTGCCGGCCGCCAGCACGAGGACCGTGGCCGCGAGGCCGGCGGCCACCCAGGTCCGGTTCAGCCGGCGGTCCGTGTAGTGCAGCACGCCGTGGATGGTGAGCGCGGAGGAGACCGCGATGAGCGCGTTGCCCGCGAAGAACGCGAGCGGCCCCGGCAGGACGCCGACGATCGTGAAGGCGAGGCCCGCCGCGTACGCGAGGACGCCCCATCCCCAGTAGCGAAGCGCCGGCGCTTCCCGCTCGCCCCGCGAGGCCGCGAGGCACAGCGCCCCCAGCAGCACGTGCACGCTGAGGAGGGCGAGGATGAGGAACTGCGCGCGCGGCATCGAGGAGTCGCTCTCGGGCCGCGGGATCCGTCAGGCCGCCGCGACGACCAGGACCTCGATCTTGTACGCGGGATTGGCGAGCTTCGCCTGGATCGTCGCCCGCGCCGGCGGATGCCCCGGCACCACCCAGCGCTCCCACACGGAGTTCATCGCCGCGAAGTCCTCCATGTCGGGCAGGAAGATCTGGGCGGAGAGGATCTTCGTCTTGTCGCTGCCCGCCTCGCCCAGCAGCCGGTCGATGGAGGCGAGCACCTCCTCCGTCTGGCCGATGATGTCCTTGGTCATGTCCGCGGCCACCTGGCCGGCGAGGTAGACCGTGCCGTGGTGCACGACCATCTCGGAGAGGCGCTTGGCCACGTGGTATCGCTGGATCGTCATGATCGCTCCTGTCGGTGGGATGTCGGGTGCTGCAAGTCGTCGAAGGTGCGCACGCGGGCCGCGAAGCCGGCGGCGGTGAGGGCGGCCACGATCTCGCGCACGTGCTCGTGGTTGCGGGTCTTCAGGACGAGGTCCACCTCCGCGTTCTGCACCGCGAGGTGCGTGAACGCGCGCTGGTGGTGGACTTCCTCGATGTTGGCGTTCATCTCGGCGAGGCAGGCGGTGACCCGCGCGAGCGAGCCGGGAAGGTCGCGCACCTCCACCCGCACGCGCGCCAGGCGCCCGGCGCGGACCATGCCGCGCTCGATGATCTCCGCAGAGCATCAGCGGGTCGATGTTGCCGCCGCACAGGACGAGCCCCACCTGGCGGCCGCGGAACCGCTCCGGCTCGCGCAGCAGGGCGGCGAGGCTCGCCGCGCCCGCGCCCTCGACCACCGTCTTCTCGATCTCGAGCAGCATCACGATGGCCTGCTCGATGTCGCCCTCGTCCACGAGGAGCATGTCCGACACGAGGCGCGAGACGATCTCCTTCGTGATCCGGCCGGGCTCCTTCACCGCGATGCCCTCGGCGATGGTGGAGGCGCCGAAGACGGGCGTCGTGCCGCGCAGCGCGTGGTACATCGACGGGAAGCGCATCGTCTGCACGCCGATGACCTCGATCGAGGGCTTGAGGGCCTTCGCCGCCGTGGCGATGCCGGCGATGAGGCCGCCGCCGCCCACCGCGATGAGCAGGAGGTCGAGCTGCGGGTGCTCGCGCAGCATCTCGAGGGCGATGGTGCCCTGGCCCGCGATGACCTTCTCGTCGTCGTAGGGATGCACGAGGGTGAGGCCGCGCGAGCCGCTCCAGCGCCAGCGCGTGCGCCTTGGCCTCGTCGAAGTCGTCGCCGTGCAGGATCACCTCGACGCCGTGCTTGCGCGTGTGCTCCACCTTCACGAACGGCGTGTAGCGCGGCATCACGATCACCGCCGGGATGCCCAGCCGCGCCGCGTGGTAGGCCACGCCCTGCGCGTGGTTGCCGGCCGAGCAGGCGATGACGCCCTTCCCCGCCGCCGCCGGATCGAGCGAGGCCAGCTTGTTGAGCGCGCCGCGCTCCTTGAACGAGGCCGTGAACTGGTGGTTCTCGAACTTGAGGTAGACCTGCGCGCCCGTGATCTCGGAGAGCGTGCGCGAGTGCAGGCAGGGCGTGTCCACCACCTGTCCCGCGGAGGACCCCGGCCGCGGCGCGGATATCGTCGATCGTGACCGTCATGTCGCCATTGTCCCGTAATCGGATTAGGTTTTCTAATCTGATTACACGCTGAAACGGAAGTCGACCTCGGGCCGGCGGCCGGAAACGAGGTCGGCCAGCGCCGCCCCGGAGCCGCAGGCCATGGTCCAGCCCAGCGTGCCGTGGCCGGTGTTGAGCCAGAGGTTCGGGATCCGCGTGGCGCCGACGAGCGGCACGTTCGACGGCGTCGACGGGCGCAGCCCCGCCCAGTATTCCGGGCGCTCCCAGTCGCAGGCGCCGGGGAAGAAGGATTCGACGCGCCGCACCAGCGCCTCGCAGCGCACGGGATTGAGGTCCGTCGACCAGCCCGAGATCTCGGCGGTGCCCGCGATGCGCAGCCGCTCGCCCAGCCGCGTGATGACGATCTTTGCCTCGTCGTCGGTGAGGCTCACGCGCGGCGCCCGGTCCGCGTCCGCGACCGCCAGCGTCGCCGAGTAGCCCTTTGCGGGATAGAGGGGCAGGTCGATGCCGAGGGGGCGCGTGAGGAGCGCGCTGTAGGCGCCCAGCGCCACCACGAACGCGTCGCCCGCGATCGTCTCCTCGCCGGCCGGGCCGGAAACCACCACGCCGGTCACGCCCTTCGCGGTGGCGCGCAGCCCGCGGATCTCGCAGCCGTTGCGGAAGCGCACGCCCCGCGCCTCGGCCCGCTTCGCGAGCTCGACGGTGAAGAGGTAGGCGTCGCCGGACTCGTCCGAGGGCGTGTAGGTGGCGCCCACGATGCGCGCGGCGGCCGGCGCGAGCGCGGGCTCGATGGCGACCGCCTCCTCCACCGTCTTCACGTGCGGTCGAGGCCGTAGCGCCGCATGAACCCGGCCGCCTCGCGGGCCGCCTCGAATTCCGCGCGCTGCGTGTAGTAGTGGAGGATGCCGCGCGTCGACTGCTCGTAGGCGATGCCCGTCTCGGCGCGCAGCTCCTGGAGCTTGCGCCGGCCGTGGAACGCCATCGCGAGGATCGCGGCGGTGTTCTCCCGCGTCCGCCACGCGGTGCACTCGTAGAGGAAGCGCAGGCCCCACGCCCATTGCGCCGGGTCCGGCCCTGAGGCGAAAGAGCAGCGGCGCGTCCTCGCGCAGGAGCCAGCGCGCGATCTTGAGGGGCGCGCCCGGATTGGCCCACGGCTCCGCGTGGCACACGGACACCTGGCCGCCGTTGGCGAAGGACGTCTCGAGGCCCGGGCCGTCGCGGCGCTCGACGACCTCCACCTCGTGGCCCGCCTGCGCGAGGTACCACGCGCTGGCGGTGCCGATGACGCCGGCGCCGAGGACGATGACTTTCATTTCCCTTCTCGGGAGCCCGAAAACGGACAAGGGGTAGATAGGAAATGGGGTCAGGTTACTTTGCACAGAAATGTGCAAAGTAACCTGACCCCATTTCCTATCTACCCCTGCCCGCTTCTCCTCCCCGGAGTTGGCGCGGAATATAGGGAAATGGCCTAGACTTGTCAACGAATGAAGACGCGCCTCTACGCCGATCTCGCATCCTTCGTGCGGGCCGCCTGCACGCATGCCTCGCACCTGGATCGCGAAGTGCCGCTGCTGCCGTTCTACGTCCGGGAGCATCCGGTCGGCTGGCTGCGGCCGTCGTTCGCGGACCTGCTGCGCCGCTGGCCGCACGTCTTCGAGACCACCGCGGCCTTCGTCGCGCTGCGGGCCGCGCCCGACACCGTCCACGGCCGCACCGCCGCCATGGCCGAGGTGACGCAGGCGCTCGAGAAGGAGGGCGTCATCCGCGGCTGGCGCCACGAGCCGGTGAGCATCTCCCACCATTACGCCGCGCCCGAGCTCCTGCGCATCGAGCGCGCCGCCACGCGCCACTTCGGGATGATGGCCTACGGGGCCCACCTCACGGGCTTCACGCGCCGCGGCGGCGAGCCGCACCTGTGGATCGCCCGGCGCGCGGCCACGAAGAGCGTCGACCCCGACCGCCTCGACAACCTCGTCGGCGGGCGCATCGCGTCGGGCTACACGGTGGAGGAGACGATCCGCAAGGAGGCGTGGGAGGAAGCGGGGATTCCCGCCGACCTCCTGGAAGGCGTGGCCTGCGCCTCCGTCGTCCGCGTGGAGTACTCGGTGCCGGAGGGCCTGCACCGCGAGATCATGTTCGCCCACGACCTGTGGCTTCCCGAGGACTTCCGGCCGCAGAACCAGGACGGCGAGGTGGCGCGCCTGTACTGCCTCAGCATCCCGGAGACCCTCGAGGCGATCCTCGCGGGCGAGTTCACGCTGGACGCGGGCGCGGTGACCGTGGATGCGCTGCTGCGCAACGGGGTGCTCGCGCCCGAGGACCCGCAGTACCTCGACCTCGTGCGGCTGCTCAAGCCCTGATGCGCGGCACGCTGTTCCCGCTGGCCGCGACGCTGGCGGTGCAGCTGCTGGTGTCGATGGCGGTCGTGACCGTGCCCGTGCTCGCACCCGCGCTCGCCCGCGAGACGGGCGTGCAGCCCGGCTTCGTCGGGCTCTTCATCGCGCTCGTCTACGGCGCCGGCATGGCCGCGAGCCTCGCCTCGGGCGGCCGTGGTGCGGCGCTACGGCGCCATCCGCCTGAGCCAGGCCTGCCTCGTGTCCTGCGCGGCCGGCCTCGCCTGCCTCGCGACGGGCACGCCGGCCCTCCTCGCCGCAGCCGCGGTCCTCCTCGGCCTGGGCTACGGCCCGGTCACGCCGGCCAGTTCCCACGTGCTCGCGAAGACGACGCCGCCGGGGATGATGGCCCTGGTGTTCTCCCTCAAGCAGACCGGCGTCCCCCTCGGCGGCGCCGCGGCGGGCGCGGTCGTGCCGGCGCTGGTCGCGTGGGGAGACTGGCGGGTCGCCGCGCTCGCGGTGGGCGCGGCGTGCCTCGCGACGGTGGCGCTCGCCCAGCCGCTGCGCGCCTCGCTCGACGCGGACCGCGACCCGTCGTCGCGCATCGCCGCCCACGGCCTCGCCGGCCCCCTTCGCTACACGCTGGGCGACACCGCGCTGCGGCGGCTCGCCTTCTGCTCCTTCTTCTTCGCCGCGCTGCAGCTCTGCCTCGTCACCTTCCTCGTGACGCACCTCACGCTGAACCTGGGCTTCTCGCTCGTGGAGGCGGGGCTCATGCTGAGCGCCGCGCAGGGCGGCGGCGTCGTGGCCCGGATCGCCTGGGGCGCGATCGCGGATCGCTGGGGCCGGCCGATGCGGCTCCTCGGCCTCGTCGCCCTCGCGATGGGGCTCGCCGCGGTCGCGACCGCGGGATTCACGCCGCAGTGGTCGATGTCCGCCGTCGCCGCGGTCTGCGCCGCCTTCGGCGCCACGGCGATCGGCTGGAACGGCGTCTACCTCGCGCAGATCGCGCGCCTCGCGCCGCCCGGCAAGGCCGGCGACGCCACCGGCGGCTCCCTCGTGTTCACCTACGGCGGCGCCCTCTTCGGCCCGCCCGCGTTCACGGGTCTCGTCGCCGCGGGCGCGAGCTATGCCGCGGCCTTCGTCGCGGTGGCGGTGCCCGCCGTCGCCTGCGGCCTGTGGCTCCTCTGGCGCGAACGCGGCGGGCCGGGGGCCGGCCCCGGCTAGAATGGCGGCTCGATGACCTGGCTCGCCCTCACGCTCGTCCTCTCCTCCGCCCTGATCCACGCGAGCTGGAATTTCCTGCTGAAGAAGAGCGGCGGCGGGCCGGGCCTCATCACCGCCGCCTGCCTCGTCTCCCTCGTGGTGTACGCGCCGGTCGTCGCCGTCGCGGCCTGGGTGCAGCGCTACCAGTTCCAGCCCGTCCACCTGGCGCTCATGTTCTCGGCCGGGATGATCCACACGGTGTACTTCCTGCTGCTCGACCGCGCGTACCGCAGCGGCGGCGACCTGTCCATCGTCTACCCGCTCGCGCGCGCCACCGGGCCGCTGCTCACCATCGCGGTGGCGGTCCTGTTCCTGGGCGAGCGGCCGGGGCCCACCGCGCTCGCGGGCGCGGTGCTCATCGGCGCCTCCGCCCTGCTCCTCACCGGCAACCCGTTCCAGTGGCACCGGTCGGAAGCGCGCCAGGCGGTGGGATTCGCGCTCCTCACGGGCTTCACCATCTCCCTGTACACGATCAACGACAAGTGGAGCGTGGCCACCTGGCTCATCCCGCCGCTCGTCTTCGACTGGGGCTGCAACCTCTTCCGCTCGGCGGTCCTCGTGCCGTTCACGCAGCGGCGCTGGCCGGGCGCCCTGGCGAAGGCCTGGCGCGAGCGGCGCGGGACCGTCGTCACCATCGCGATCCTCTCGCCCCTTTCGTACATCTTCGTGCTGACCGCCATGGTCTTCACCCCGGTGAGCCTCGTGGCGCCGGCGCGCGAGGTCTCGATCCTGTTCGCCGCGCTCCTGGGCGCCCATTTCCTGAAGGAAGGCGACGTCAAGCGGCGGATGGTGGCCGCCGTCGGCATGGCCCTCGGCGTGGCCGGCCTCACCGCCGGGTAGCGCCCCCCCGGCAGTTATAATCGCCGGCATCCGCGTCAAGAGCGCCGAAACCGGCCCCCCCGTGCCCACTCCGACCTCCAGCCCTGCCTGGCAAGCCCTCGAGATGCACCGCGACGAGATCGCGGGCCGGCGGGCGGACGCGCTCTTCGCCGCCGATCCCGGGCGCGGGCCCTCCCTCACCTTCGCCTGCGGGGAGCTTGCGGTCGATTTCTCCAAGCAGCGGATGACGCCCGAAACCCTCGAGCGGCTGGTGGCCCTGGCCCGCGAGCGCGACGTTCCCGGCGCCATCGAGCGGCTCTTCACCGGGCAGCGCGTCAACGTCACCGAGGACCGGCCGGCGCTGCACACGGCGCTGCGCGGCGACGAGAAGGTGGTCGCCGACGGCGAGGACATCCTCGCCCAGGTGCAGCGCTGCCGGGAGCGCATGCGCGTCTTCTCGACCGCGGTGCGCGACGGCTCCTGGAAAGGCGCCACGGGCGAGCCCATCCGCCACGTCCTCGCGCTGGGCATCGGCGGCTCCTATCTCGGCCCGAAGCTCGTGGCCGAGGCCCTGGCCCCGATGGCCGACGGCCCCGCGGTGCGCTTCATCGCCAACGTCGACCCGGCCGCCCTCGACGACGCCCTGGCGGGCCTCGATCCCGCCTCCACCCTCGTGGTCGTGGCCTCGAAGACGTTCACGACCCAGGAAACGATGGCCAACGCCGCGGCCGCCAGGCGCTGGATCGCCGCCAAGCTGGGCGAAGGCGCGCTGGCGCGGCACATGGTGGCCGCCACGGCCCACGCCGCGGAAGCCGCGCGCTTCGGGATCCCGGAATGCAACGTCTTCCCCTTCGCCGAGTGGGTCGGCGGGCGCTTTTCCGTGTGGTCGAGCGTGGGATTGCCCGTGGCCATCGCCATCGGCATGCCCGCCTTCGAGCGGTTCCTCGCCGGGGCGCACGCGGTGGACTCTCGATTTCCGCAACGCGCCGCCGGAGCGCAACGTCCCGCTCCTCCTCGCGCTGGCGGGCGTGTGGAACCGCGATTTCCTCGGCCTGGGGGTGCACGCGGTGCTCCCCTACGCGCAGCGCCTCGCGAGCCTGCCGGGCTACCTGCAGCAGCTGGAGATGGAATCCACCGGCAAGCGCGTGGGCGCGGACGGCAAGCCGGTGGCCTGCCCCGACCTGCCCGGCGATCTTCGGCGAGGCGGGCACCCTCGGCCAGCATGCGTTCTACCAGTGGCTGCACCAGGGCACCCAGGAGGCCTCCTGCGACTTCATCGTGGTCGCCCGCGCCATGGGCTCGCGCGGCGCCGACCACGACATCCTGCTGGCCCATGCGCTGGCCCAGTCGGAGGCCCTGATGACCGGGCGCTCGACGGGCGACCCGCACCGCGACTGCCCCGGCAACCGGCCGAGCACGACGATCGTGCTGCCCGCCCTGGAGCCGGCCGCGCTCGGCGCGCTGGTCGCCCTCTACGAGCACAAGGTCTACTGCCAGGCGGTGATCTGGGGCCTGAACGCGTTCGACCAGTTCGGCGTCGAGCTGGGCAAGGCCATCGCCGGGCGCATCCTGCCGGCGCTGGCCGGGACGCCCTCGGCGCTGCACCCCGCCACGAGCCACCTCCTCGGCGTCATCCGCAAGGCCGCCCAGGGCGGCGCGGCCCGCTGACGCCCCCGGCCCCATGTCCACCGAGGATTTCAAGCGCGTCGTCGAGTCCCTGCGCACGGCGGTCGCGATCGCGGACGCGAAGGGCGTGGTCGCCTTCGCCAACCCGGCGTTCGTGCAGCTCGCGGGAGACCCGGACCACGGCGTCTCGGGACACGCGCTCGCCTCCGTCTTCCACCGCGACGACGGCAAGCGCATCCAGCAGAACGTCGCGCGCATCGCCGAGGGCAAGACCGCCTCCGCGCTCATCGACGTGCGCGTGGCCGCCGGCGGAAACTGGGTGCAGCTCGCCCTGCAGCCGGCGATGGATTCGCGGGAGAAGCCCGCGGGCATCGTCGCCGTGCTGCACGACATCGGCGGGCAGCGCGAGACCGAGAGCGCGCTGAACCTCACGACCGCGCGGCTGATGGCGCTGGTGGAAGCCTCGCCGAACGCCGCCCTCATCGAGAATGCCTCGGGCGAGGTGGAGCTGGTGAACGAGGCGTTCTGCCGCCTGCTCGGCCTCGAGAGCGCCCCGCAGTCGCTGCTGGGGCTGCCGGCCGTCGAGGTCATCGGGCGATCGCGAGGCCGTCGACGGCAAGGCGCTCTCGCGCGCCCACAGGAAGCCGGACGCCCCCGCGAGCATCGCCCTGCGGCGGGACGACGGCCACGTCCGCCACGCTGGAGCGCCAGCCCCTCTTCGTCGACGACGAGCCCGCGGGCGCGCTGTGGTCGTCGCACGCCGCCGCAGGCGTTGCCGCTCGCCGAGGCCGATCGCGGCGCCTCCGAGATCGCGCTCATCGAGAAGATCGGCGCGGAGCTCTCGGTCGCGCTCGAGGGGATCTCGGCGATCTCCATCCGCGCGCAGCAGATGGATTTCGATCCCTCGCTCGTCGAGCACTTCCACCGCATCCGCGCCTCCACCGAGACGGCCCTCGTCGCCATCGGCGACCTCGTCGACTTCTCCAAGGTCGAGGGCGGCATCGAGCTGCGCCGCGCCGAGTTCCGGCTGCGCGCCGCGGTGGCCGACCTCATCAAGCGCATCGGGCATCCCGCCGAGGAATGCGGCTGCCGGCTGCACGTGAAGGTGGAGCAGGACGTGCCGGACCTCCTCGAGGGCGACCTCGAGCGGCTGCAGCTGCTGCTTCGCAACCTCCTCGAGAGCACCTTCGCGGTCTTCCCCGGCTCCGACATCACGCTCTCCATCTCGCCGGAGTACACGACGGAATCCGGGCATCCAGCTCTCGTTCGCCGTCACGGCCGCCGTCGCCGGGATCGAGAAGCCCGCCGCGCGCTCCTCGGCCGAGGCGGGAATGGGCGTGGCGGTAGCGCGCTTCATGGTGACCGCCATGGGCGGCAAGCTCGCGGTGGGCGCGCGCGCCCAACGAGGCGCTCTACGCGTTCACGATCGAGTTCCCCGCCCGCCCGGCGCCGCCCCCGCCGCGCCGCCCCACCTTCGTCTCGCTCGTCGCGATGCCGGTGCTGGTGGTGAGCGAGGACCCGGCGCAGCGCCACGAGCTCTCGGGCCTGCTGCGCGGCTGGCGGATGACGCCCATGGAGGCCGACAACGCCGCGATGGCGATCGCGCTCCTGGAGCGGATGAACGAGGAAGGCAGCCCCATCCCGCTCATGCTGGTGTCCAACCGCCTGGCGGTGCAGGACGGCTTCCTCCTCGCCTTCCGCGTGAAGAACCACCCCACCCTCGCCGGCACGCTGGTGATGATGCTCGCCAGCGAGGGCAAGCCCGGCGACGCGATCGCCTGCCGCGAGAACGGCATCGCCGCCTACCTGCGCTACCCGATCGCGGAAAAGCAGCTGAACGACGCCATCGTCGCGGTGACGGGCGCCTCGCTGGACGCCGACGAGACGCCCACGCTCGTCACGCGGCATTCGCTGCGCGAGCAGCGCAAGGGCGCCACCATCCTCCTCGTCGACCCGCACCGCGACAGCCACATGCTGGCCGCGCACATCCTGCGCAAGCGCGACTCCAGCCTCGTGGTGGCCTCCGACCTCGCGGAGGCCATCGCCTCCCTCGACCAGGACCTCTACGACATCGTGTTCGTCGACGTGAGCCTGGCGGGCCTCGACGGCCCGGACGCGGCGGCCGTCCTGCGCGGCCACATCAAGCGCGACCCCCACGCCACGAAGATCTACGCGACGAGCCTCGACCACTCGCCCGCCTTCACCCAGGCGAAGCTCGCCGAGGGGTTCGACGGGACGCTCGCCAAGCCCTTCCGCCGCGACAACCTGCTCGCGATCCTCGCCGCCCTCGGCAAGCTTCCGGACGAAGCGGGGAACTGAGTCCCGGGTCCCGGGAACCTTCGGGCCGGACGGCGCGTCTGAAGCGCATGTCCACCGATCGCGACGCGGGCCATGCGCCTCCTGCTCGTCGAAGATGACGCGATGATCGGCGCCGCGGCCCGCGACGGCCTGCGGCAGGATGGCTTCGCCGTCGACTGGGTGCGCGACGGCGGGCAGGCCGAGGCCGCGCTCGCCACGGGCGTGCACGAGATGGTCCTGCTCGACCTGGGCCTGCCCCGGCGCGACGGCCTCTCGATCCTGCGCACGATGCGGGCGCGCGGGAACGCCACGCCCGTCATCGTCCTCACCGCCCGCGACACGGTGGCGGACCGCGTCGCCGGCCTCGACGCGGGCGCCGACGACTACGTCGTGAAGCCCTTCGACCTCGAGGAGGTCGGGGCGCGCGTCCGCGCCCTGGGGCGGCGCCACGCCGGCCGCGCGCGCTCCCGCGTCGACGATCGGCCCGCTCGCCCTGGATCCCGCCACCCGGGAGGTGACGTGGCACGGCCGCCCCGTGGCCCTCTCGGGCCGCGAGTACGCGCTGCTCGCGGCCCTCGCCGACCGCCCCGGCGCGATCCTCTCGCGCGCCCAGCTCGAGGAGCGGCTCTACGGCTGGGACGAGGAGATCGGCAGCAACGCGATCGAGGTCTACGTCCACGCGCTGCGCCGCAAGCTCGACCCGGGGTTCATCCGCAACGTGCGCGGCCTCGGCTACACGCTCTCCGCGGACGCCGCCTGATGTCGCTGCGCCGCCGGCTCCTCTTCTGGCTGCTCACCAGCGTGCTGGCGGGCGGCCTTCTCGCCGCCGGGGTCGTGTTCTTCCAGGCCCTCGGCGAGACCAACGAGATCTTCGACTACCAGCTGCGCCAGCTCGCGCTCACGCTGCGCGACCGCAGCTTCAGCACGGCGGCGCTGGCCGAGGCGCTGCAGGGCGAGGAGGCGCTGGACCTCGCGATCCAGGTCTGGTCGCCCGACGGCTCGCTCCTCTACGACTCGCTCCCCGGGGCGGGGCTTCCGTCGCTCGTCCACCTCGGCTTCTCCACCGTGTCGACGCCGCGCGGCGCATGGCGCGTCTTCGCCGTGCAGCAGCGCGGGCTCACCATCCAGGTCGCCCAGCCGACCGCGGTGCGCGACCGGCTCGCGGCCCAGGCCGCCTGGCGGACGCTGATGCCCTTCCTCGTCGCCCTGCCCCTCATGGGACTCCTCATCTGGCGCTTCGTCGGGCGCGAGCTGGCGCCGCTCGAGCGCACGGCGGCGGCGGTGTCGCGGCGCAGCCCGGCCTCCCTCGCGCCGATTCCCGCGGCCGGCGCGCCGGAAGAGATGCGCGCGCTCATCGATGCCGTGAACGCGCTCCTCGGGCGCCTCGACGCGGCGCTCGCGAGCCAGCGCCGGTTCGTGGCCGACGCGGCCCACGAATTGCGAAGCCCCCTCACGGCCCTGTCCCTGCAGCTCCAGCTCGCGACGCGGGCGCGTTCCGAGGAGAAGCGCGCGCAGGCCCACGAGGCCCTCCGCCGGGGCGTGGAGCGCGCCACGCGCCTCGTGGAGCAGCTGCTGGCACTCGCGCGCCAGTCGCCCGACGCGCCCGCCGAGCCCGCCGTGCCCGTGGACCTCTCGGACATCGCGCGCCTGGCGGTCGAGCACCATGCGGCGGCGGCGACCGCGAAGCGGCTGGACGTCGCCCTCGCCACGAGCACCCCGGTCGCCATCCCCGGCGAGCCCGCCGCGCTCGCCATCCTCGCCGACAACCTCGTGGGCAATGCCGTGCGCTACACGCCCGCGGACGGGACGGTGCGCGTCACCACCGGGCGCGACGCGGGCGGCGCGTTCCTCACCGTGGCCGACGACGGCCCGGGCATCGCGCCCGACGAGCGCGAGCGCGTCTTCCACCGCTTCTACCGGGGAGAGAACGCCGACGGGCCCGGCAGCGGCCTCGGGCTCGCGATCGTGAAGGAAGTCGCCGACCGGCACGGGGCCAGCGTGTCGCTGGAAGAGGGACTCGGCGGCCGCGGCCTGCGCGTGCGGGTGGAATTCCCGTACGCGGCCGCCTCCGCCGCCTTAAGGCCTGTCTAAGCATCCCGGCGGACAGTGGTCCCCGTCGCGGCGCGAAATCCCGCGCCGCTTGCCGACAGGAGACCCGACATGAAACCGAAATTCCTCATCGCCCTGCTCGTCGCCGCGGGCCTCGCCTCCACGGGCGTGCTCGCGTGGCGCGACCGCGTGGCCACCGCGACCCCCGCCGCCGCCGCGACGGCGCCCGCGGCCGCGACGGCGCCGGCCACCCCCGGCGCGAATCCCGGGCTGCAGCTCACCAACTTCAGCGAGCTGGTGGACAAGTACGGCCCCGCGGTCGTGAACATCAGCGTCACCTCCAACGTGAAGGCGTCGTTCTCCTTCCCCGGCTTCGGGAACGGAAACCGCGAGGATCCGTTCTTCGAGTTCTTCCGGGGGTTCCGCGCGCCGGAGATGCCGAAGCCCGCCCCGATGCGCGGCCAGGGCTCGGGGTTCATCGTGAGCGCCGACGGCTACATCCTCACCAACGCCCACGTGGTCGACGACGCCTCCGAGGTGAGCGTCAAGCTCACCGACCGCCGCGAGTTCAAGGCGAAGGTGGTGGGCGCGGACAGGCAGAGCGACGTGGCGCTCATCAAGATCGACGCGAAGAACCTGCCCACGGTGCGCCTGGGCAACTCCGCGTCGACGCACGTGGGCGAATGGGTGGTCGCGATCGGCGCCCCGTACGGCTTCGAGAACACGGTGACCGCCGGCATCGTGAGCGCCAAGTCGCGCTCGCTGCCCGACGGCGGCTTCGTCCCCTTCATCCAGACCGACGCCGCCGTGAATCCCGGCAACTCGGGCGGGCCGCTCTTCAACCTGGCCGGCGAGGTGATCGGCATCAACTCGCAGATCTACAGCCGCACGGGCGGCTTCCAGGGCCTGTCGTTCGCGGTGCCCATCGAGATCGCGCTCAAGGTGAAGGACGAGCTCGCCGCCCACGGCAAGGTCACGCGCGGCCGCCTCGGCGTCACCGTCCAGGAGGTCAACGCCGCCCTCGCCGATTCCTTCGGCCTCGACCGGCCGCGGGGCGCGCTCGTCGCGGAGGTGGAGAAAGGCAGCCCCGCCGACCACGCCGGCCTCGAGGCCGGGGACGTGATCACCGGCATGGACGGCAAGGCCATCGAGCGCTCGAGCGACCTGCCGATCCTCGTCGCCGAGACGGCGCCCGGCAAGAAGGCGATCCTCGAGGTGTGGCGCAAGGGTTCGGGACGCAGCCTCACCGTCACCGTGGGCGAGCGCAAGGGCGAGAAAGTGGCCTCGGGCGACGGCGGCTCCGCGCCGGCCGGCCGGCTGGGGCTCGCGGTCCGGCCCCTCACGCGCGACGAGCGCCGCGAGATCGACGCGAAGGACGGCCTCGTGGTCGAGGACGCGAGCGGCCCCGCCGCGAAGGCGGGCATCCAGGAGGGCGACATCGTCCTCGCCCTGAACGGCCAGCCCGTGAAGTCGCCCGAGCAGCTGCGCGAGCTCGTCGCCAAGGGCGGCAAGCACCTGGCGCTCCTGGTGCAGCGCAACGACAGCAAGCTCTTCATCCCCGTCGACCTGGGGTGAGCGCCGCCGGCCCGACAGCCCGGCGACGGGCCTACCGGGCCGCGAGGAGCGCCTCGGCGAGTTCCGCGAAGCCCGCGGAACCCGCCGAAGGCGTGACGTAGCGCGGCAGCGTCTTCATCAGGTCCGCCATCTCGCGCACGTTGGCCACGCCCACGGCGTTCGGGAAGAACGCGAACATCGGCTGGTCGTTGGGGGAGTCGCCCGCGAACACGATGCCGCGCCCTCTCGCCCTCGATGTCGATGCCGAAATCCTCCGCGAGCGCCAGGCGCGAGGTCGACAGCTTGTCGTAGCCGCCGAACCAGCCGTTCACGTGGATGGAGCTCACCTTGGCGGTGAGCCCCTCCGACTCCATGATCGCGACGATGCGCGCCACCGCCTCGCGGCCGAGCCGCGGCACGTCCTCGCAGAAGTCGATGGCGAGGTCGGCCTCGCGATAGGGCTGGTCCGAGGCGATGCCGCAGCCGGGCACCTCGGCCAGGATGCGCGCGGCGATGGCGTCCATGCGCTGCGCCCGGCGCTCGCGCTCCGCCGGCGCCGACCACGTAGCGCTTCACGAGCCTGCCCGCGCTTCGCGTCGTGGCGGAACCAGAACGCGCCGTTCTCGCCCACCACCGCGTCCACGGGCCACATGCGCGCGATGTGGTCGCACCAGCCCGCCGGCCGGCCGGTGACGGGAATCACCAGCAGCCCCGCCGCGCGCAGGCGCTCGAGCGCCGAGTACGCGACCGCGTGCAGCCGCCCGTGCGTGGTGAGCGTGTCGTCGATGTCGGCCAGCACGGCGCGGATCGGCGCGACGAGCGGCGAGAGGGAATTCGGCGAGTGGCTTCATCGTGGGGCTCGTATGCATCTCAATCGCGATGATGCCCGCGTAACTCCGTGGGGATTGGGGTGAGGTGGGTTGGGGTTCTTTTTTGGTTTTGGGCCAGCTTACGGTGCTGACGGCAGTGACGCCGGACTTGATGCGACATGGGTCAGAGGGTCACGCTCGGAATCACAGTGAGCTGGCCCAAAACCAAAAAAAACCCCAACCCACCTCACCCCGACCGCGTCTCCGTTCGCCGCCGTGCCGATTCGAGACGCCGCCGATGTCTCGACCGACGCCCCCTCTTCGCTATGCACCGTCCCGAATCCCGAACGCCTCCGCCATCGCGGCGAAGGCTGCCTCGACGCCGGCACCGTGGCTAGTGGCGACGGTTGTTCGGCTACTTGCGGCTGGCGAGGTAGGCCTCGACGGCGGCGCGCTGCGCGGCGTCCATGTGCAGGCCGCACTTGGTGCGGCGCCACAGGATGTCCTCGGCGGTCTCGGCCCACTCGTCGGCGACGAGGCAGTCGATCTCGCGCGCCGTGAGCCCCGCGCCGAAGTTCGTGCCGAGCTCCTCGGCGCGCTGGATGTCGCCGAGCACCATCGGCGTGCGGCTGCCGTGGCGGCGGACGACGCCGTCGAGCAGGTCGCGCGGGAAGCCCTTGTAGCGGTCGAACATCTCGTCGCGGAAGGCGTTGTAGTTGCGTCACGTCGCCGCCGGGCAGGTGCGCTTCCTTGGTCCAGCTCGGGCCCATGGGCGGCAGGTAGCGGGAAAGCTTCTCGAGCGCCGTCTCGGCGAGGCAGCGGTAGGTGGTGAGCTTGCCGCCGTAGACGGAGAGCACGGGCGCCGCGCCGTCCTCGTCGTCCAGCTCGAACACGTAGTCGCGCGTGATCGAGGACGGGTCGGACTTGCCGTCGTCGTAGAGCGGGCGCACGCCGGCGAAGGTCCAGACGACGTCGGCCCTCGGAGATCGGCTTCGCGAGGAAGCGGTTGGCCGCCTCGATGAGGTAGTCGGTCTCCTTCTCCGTGATGTCCACGGCCTCCTCGGGCGTGTCCACGGGCACGTCGGTGGTGCCGATGAGGCTGCACTTGCCCTCGAAGGGGATCACGAAGATCACGCGCTTGTCGGGGTTCTGCAGGAGGCAGGCGTGGCCGAGCGAGTGCACCTTGGGCACGACGATGTGGCTGCCCTTCACGAGCCGCACCTTGGCGCCCGTGGCCTTGTGGGGCACGCCCTGCAGCACGCTCGACACCCACGGCCCCGCGACGTTCGCGATGGCCCTGGCGGTGACGGTGCGCCGGGCGCCGGTGCGCATGTCCTGGAGCTCGGCCTGCCAGAGGCCGTCTTCGCGCTTGCCGGACGACGAACTTGGTGCGCGTGAGGACGGTCGCCCCCTTGTCGCGCGCCGACATGGCCGTGAGGATGGTGAGGCGCGCGTCGTCCACGCGGCAGTCGGAGTAGACGATGCCGGAGCGGATCTCGGGCTTGAGGCCGGCGCTGAACTCGATGTGCGGGAAGTTGACGGTGTGGGAGCCCGGCAGCGAGACGCGCTTGCCCAGGTGGTCGTACATCCACAGGCCGATGCGGATCATCCAGACCGGGCGCATGCTGCGGTCGTGCGGCAGCACGAAGCGCATGGGGCGCACGATGTGGGGCGCGGCGTTGAGGAGCACCTCGCGCTCCTCCAGCGCCTCGCGCACCAGCCGGAACTCGTAGTACTCGAGGTAGCGCAGCCCCCCGTGGATGAGCTTGGAGCTCCAGCCGCTGGTGGCCGAGGCGAGGTCCGCCATCTCCACTTCGAGCACCTTGAGGCCGCGACCCGGCCGCGTCGCGCGCGATGCCCGCGCCGTTGATGCCGCCGCCGATGACGAGGAGGTCGTATTCCGCCGATTTTGCCGACTGGGCCGACATTGTTGTTATTCCCTTTCTTCCGGGGATCTTCCCGGGATACCCGCTACTTTACCCTCGTCCGGCCGAACCGGGACCACCACAAAAGGCCAATGATGGTCTTCGTGTCCGAGATCAGGCCCTCCCGGACCCAGCCCAGGGCGTCGTCGATGCGGGCCGGGAAGACCTCGAGGTGCTCGCCCTCGTCCAGGCGGGCGCCGACGTGGGTGAGGCCGCGCGCCGAATAGATCTCGATGACCTCGGTCGGAGTAGCCGATGCAGGGGTGCAGCGTCATGAGGTGCCGCCAGTCGGCCGCCTCGTAGCCGCACTCCTCCACGAGCTCGCGCCGGGCCGTGGCGAGCGGCGGCTCGCCGGCCTCCAGCTTGCCGGCCGGCAGCTCGATGAAGTGGCGCCGCAGCGGGTAGCGGTACTGGCGCTCGAAGAGGATCGTGTCGTCGTCGAGGAAGGCCATCATCACGACCGCGCCGGGATGCTCGACGTACTCGCGCCAGGCGGCGGCGCCGCCGGGCAGGCGCACCTCGTCGCGGCGCAGCTTGAGGAACCCGCCGTCGTAGGCGAGCCGCGTGGAGATCGGGGTCTCGGTGAAATCCCCGGTGGGGTCCGGAGGGCGCTTCACGGCCGCGCGGCCTACAGGCTCGCGGTGATCGCCCGCGCGCACAGGTCCATGAGCGGCGCGGGAACGATGCCGAGCAGGAGGACGGCCAGCGCGTTCACCGACAGGAGCACGCGCATGTCGCCGCGCGCGGCGATGGTGATCTCGCCGGCCGGCTCGTCCATGTACATGAGCTTCACGAGGCGCAGGTAGTAGAACGCGCCCACCACGCTCATCAGCACCGCGAAGACGACGAGCCAGCCGTAGCCCGCCTCGAAGGCGGCCTGCAGCACGGCGAGCTTCGCGAGGAAGCCGACGGCCGGCGGGATGCCGGCGAGCGAGAACACGATCACGAGCATCACGAAGGCGAACCACCTCGAGCGCCGGTTGAGGCCCCGGAAGTCCTCCAGCTCCTCGGCCTCGAAGCCCGCGCGCGACAGCAGCAGGATCATGCCGAAGGCGCCCAGCGTCATGAGCACGTAGGTGATCACGTAGAACATGGCCGAGCTGTAGCCGTTGTCCGTCCCCGCGAGGATGCCCAGCAGCAGGAAGCCCATGTGCGAGATCGTCGAGTAGGCGAGCATGCGCTTCAGGTTCGTCTGCGCGATCGCCACGACGTTGCCCAGGCCGATGGAGGCCACCGCGAGGATGGCGAGCATCTGCTGCCAGTCGGCGGCCATGCCGCCCAGCCCCTGCGCGAGGAGCCGCATCACGAAGGCGAAGGCGGCGATCTTGGGCGCGGCGCCGATGAAGAGCGTGGCCGGCGTGGCCGCACCGTGGTAGACGTCGGGGATCCACATGTGGAAGGGGACCGCGCCCAGCTTGAAGGCGATGCCCGCCACCACGAAGACGAGCCCGAAGACCGCGAGCGACTGGCTGGAATTCGCGCTGCCCAGGGAGGCCGCGACCCGCGTGATGTCCAGCGAGCCGGTGGCGCCGTAGAGCATCGACATGCCGTAGAGGAGCATCCCGGAGGCGAGCGCGCCCAGGACGAAGTACTTCATCGCCGCCTCCGTCGCCCGCGCCGAGTCGCGCTGCAGGGCCACCATCGCGTAGAGCGACAGCGCCAGGAGCTCCAGGCCCAGGTAGAGCGTGAGGAAGTGGTGGGCGGAGATCATCACCAGCATCCCCAGCGTCGCGAAGAGCGCCAGCGAGAGGAACTCCCCGCGCAGCAGGTCGCGGACCTCGAGGTAGACGCGGCCGTAGACGAGGGTCGCGGCCACGGCCAGGAGGGTCGCCACCTTGAGCACCTGCGACATCGGGTCCGCGACGAACATCCCCTGGAAGGTGACGACGGAGGCGTTGCCCGCCATGGCGCCCACGAGCGCCGCGGTGCCGAGGAGGGCCGCGATGGCCAGCCAGAAGGTGACGTGCTTCTCGCGGTCGGACAGGAACAGGTCGATCACGAGCAGCGCCGCAGACGAACGCGAGCAGCGCGATCTCGGGAATCGCGGGCGCCAGCGTGGCGAGCGAGAAGGTGGCGGTGTTCATAGCTTCGTCGCCGCCACGTGCCGCAGCAGTTCCTGGATCGTCGGGTTCATCACGTCCGCGAAGGGCTTGGGATAGACCCCCATCGCGAGCACGCAGACGGCGAGCAGCGACCAGGAACACGAGCTCGCGCGCGTTCACGTCCTCGAGCGCCGCGACGTTCGCGTTGGCCACCTCGCCGTAGATCACGCGCTTCACCATCCAGAGCGTGTAGGCGGCGCCGAAGATGAGCGTCGTCGCGGCGAGGAACGCGTACCAGAAGTTCACCTTCACGGCGCCCATGATCACGAAGAACTCGCCCACGAAGCCGCTCGTGGCGGGCAGGCCCGAGTTGGCCATCGCGAAGAGGACGAAGAACGCGGCGAAGACCGGCATGGTGTTGGCCACCCCGCCGTAGTCCGCGATCTGCCGGGAATGCACGCGGTCGTAGAGCACGCCCACGCACAGGAACATGGCCGCCGAGATGAAGCCGTGGGAGACCATCTGGATCGAGGCCCCCCAGCATGCCGTCGGCGTTGAAGAGGAAGAAGCCCAGCGTCACGAACCCCATGTGCGAGATCGAGGAGTAGGCGATGAGCTTCTTCATGTCCGCCTGCACCAGCGCCACCAGCCCGATGTAGACCACCGCGATGAGCGAGAGCGTGATCATGAAGCCCGCCAGCGCGTGCGAGGCGTCCGGGGCGATGGGCATGTTGAACCGCAGGAACCCGTAGGCGCCGATCTTGAGCGTGATCGCCGCGAGGATCACGGAGCCGCCCGTGGGCGCCTCGACGTGCGCGTCCGGCAGCCACGTGTGCACCGGCCACATCGGCACCTTCACCGCGAAGGACATGAACATGGCCAGGAACACGAGCACCTGGGCCGTCATGCCGAGCGGCACCTTGTGGTAGTCGAGGATCTCGAAGCTGCCGTTCGTCTGCAGGTAGAGGTAGATGAACGCGGCGAGCATGAGGAGCGAGCCCAGCAGCGTGTACAGGAAGAACTTGACCGCCGCGTACACCCGGTTGGGGCCGCCCCACACGCCGATGATGAGGAACATCGGGATCAGCATCGCCTCGAAGAAGACGTAGAACAGGATCGCGTCCAGCGCGGCGAAGGTCCCGTTGATGAGGCCGGACATGATGAGGAAGGCCGCGAGGTACTGGCCCACCTTGTCCGTGATCACCTCCCAGTGCGCGATGACCACCAGCACCGTCATGAAGCTGTTCAGCAGGATGAGCGGCATCGAGATGCCGTCCACGCCGAGGTGGTAGTTCACGTTGAAGAGCGGGATCCAGGCGAAGAGCTCCTGGAACTGCATGGCCCCGCCGGCGGCGGGATCGAAGCCCGTCCACAGGGGCAGGCCCGCCGAGGAAGCCCAGCACGGAGCCCGCGAGCGCCGTCCAGCGCGCCGCGGCGGGGCTGCGGTCGGAGCCGATCGCGAGCACGGCCACGCCGAAGGCGATCGGCAGCCAGGTGACGAGGGAGAGGATCGGGAAGCCCTGCGACATGGCGTCTTTCTAGATCCTCGCGTACCAGAGGGTGAGGAGCGCGAACAGCCCGATGATCATGCGTGAACGCGTAGTGGTAGACGAACCCCGTCTGCATCCTGCGGGCGAAGCCGGCGAACCAGCCGATGAGCTTCGCGGTGCCGTTCACCATGATCCCGTCGATGATCGTGCGGTCGCCCCACTTCGCGAGGCCGTGGCCCAGGCCGCGCGCGCCGCCGGCGAAGAACCAGTCGTTGAAGTCGTCGAAGAAGTACTTGCGCTCGAGGATCGTCGCGAGCACGCCGGACTTCGCCTTGATCACCGCCGGCAGGTCCGGGCGGGCCAGGTAGAGGAAGCCCGCGAGCCCCGCGCCGCCGAGCGCCAGCCAGAAGGGGAGCGTGCCGAAGGCGTGCAGGACCATGGCGCCGGCGCCGTGGAACTCGCTTCGCCATCGCCTTCATCGTCTCGCTCGCCGCGATCGACTGTCCGAACCAGCCGCCGTAGAGCATCGGCTCGATGGCGATCCAGCCGATGACGGCGGAGGGAATGGCGAGCAGGACGAGCGGCAGCGTCACCACCCAGGGCGTCTCGTGCGGCGTGCCGTGGTAGTCCTCGTGCCCCGGCTCCTCGTCGGCCGCGTGCGGCTTCGCCGTGCGCCGTGCCATGTCGCCTGCGCGCGAACCGCTCCTTGCCGTGGAAGGCGAAGAAGACGAGGCGGAAGGAGTAGAAGCCGCCGACGAACACGCCCGCGAGCGCCAGCGCGTAGGCGAACCCGGCGCCCGGCGTCTGCGACAGGTGCAGCGCCTCGATGATCGAATCCTTGGAGAAGAACCCCGCGAAGGGCGGCAGCCCCGCGTTGGCGAGCGCGCCGACGAGCACGGTGAGGTAGGTGATGGGCATGTACTTGCGCAGCCCGCCCATCTTGCGCATGTCCTGCTCGTGGTGCAGCGCGATGATCACCGAGCCCGCGCCCAGGAAGAGCACCGCCTTGAAGAAGGCGTGCGTCATGAGGTGGAAGATCGCCACCGGGTAGGCCGCGGCCCCCAGCGCCATCGTCATGTAGCCCAGCTGCGAGAGCGTGGAGTAGGCCACGACCCGCTTGATGTCGACCTGGACGATGGCCACCAGCGCCATGAAGAAGGCGGTGATGGCGCCGATCACGATCACGAACGACAGCGCCGCCTGCGACAGCTCGAAGAGCGGCGACATGCGCGCCACCATGAAGATGCCCGCCGTCACCATGGTGGCCGCGTGGATGAGCGCGGAGATGGGCGTGGGGCCCTCCATCGAGTCCGGCAGCCACACGTGCAGCGGGAACTGGGCGCTCTTGCCCATGGCGCCGACGAAGAGCCCGATGCAGATGATGGTGCCGAGGGCCCAGGGCTCGCCGGGAATCAGCTCGATCGCGGTGTAGGCGAGCGTCGGGCGCCCTCGTGAAGACCGCGGCGTAGTCGAGCGTGCCGAAGTACGCGAACACGAAGCCGATGCCCAGCAGGAACCCGAAGTCGCCCACGCGGTTCACGAGGAAGGCCTTGAGGTTCGCGTAGATGGCGGTCGGGCGCTTGAACCAGAAGCCGATGAGGAGGTAGGAGACCAGGCCCACCGCCTCCCAGCCGAAGAAGAGCTGCAGGAAGTTGTCCGCCATCACCAGCATCAGCATCGAGAAGGTGAAGAGCGAGATGTAGGCGAAGAAGCGCTGGTAGCCGGGGTCGTCGGCCATGTAGCCGATGGTGTAGACGTGCACCATGAGCGAGACGAAGGTGACCACGCACCATCATCACCGCGGTCAGCCGGTCGACGAGGAAGCCCACGTGGATCGACCAGCCCTGCCGGCGAGCCAGGTGTAGAGCGCGCCGGAGAACGAGTGGCCCGCCGCCACCTCGCGCAGCAGCACGAGCGAGGCCACGAGCGAGATCGCGACCGAGGCGATCGTCACCGTGTGCGCGAAGGCGCGGCCGAGCTTCCAGCCCGAGGAAGCCCGCCAGCGCCGCCCCGGCGAGCGGGGCGAACGCGGCGATGATGGCGACCGTCATCAGTTCCATCGCGCGCCTCATCCCTTGAGCGAGCCGAGGTCGTCGACGTCGATCGACCTGCAGGTTGCGGAACAGCGTCACGAGGATCGCCAGGCCGATGGCGGACTCCGCCGCGGCCACGGTGAGGATGAAGAACACGAACACCTGCCCCGAGGGGTCGCCGAGGAAGTGCGAGAAGGCGATGAAGTTCATGTTCACCGACAGCAGCATCAGCTCGATCGCCATGAGGATCACGATGAGGTTCTTCCGGTTGAGGAAGATGCCGGCCACCGCGATGGCGAAGAGGAGGGCCCCGAGGACGAGGTAGTGGTTGAGCGGGATCATCGTCATGGGCCCTCGCGGCTCGTCCTTCACGATCTTCAGGCGCCCGGCCTTCGTGGCGGCGAGCTGCACGGCCGGGTCCTGGTAGCGCGTCTCCTTGCGGCGGCGCAGCGTGAGCGCGATGGCGGCGACGATGGCCACCAGCAGCACCACGGCGGCCAGCTCGAAGGGGAACACGTAGTCGGTGTAGAGGAGGCGCCCCAGCTCCTTGGTGTTGGAGTAGCCCGGCCGGCGGCGCGCCCGGCGAGGGCGCCGACTGGGCGCCGAACTCGCGCGAGGCGACCACCAGCGCCATCTCGAGCGCCATCAGGAAGCCGATGCTCGCCGGCGAGCGGCAGGTGGCGCCAGAAGCCCTCGCGCAGCTTGTCGAAGTTGATGTCGAGCATCATCACCACGAAGAGGAAGAGCACCATCACCGCGCCCACGTAGACGAGGACGAGGGCCACGGCGAGGAACTCGGCGTAGAGGAGCAGCCACAGGTCGGCGGCCGTGAAGAACGCGAGCACCAGCCAGAGCGCCGCGTGCACGGGGTTGCGGGCCGTGATGACGCGCAGGGCCGCGAACAGCAGGATCGCGGCACTCACGTAGAAGGTGATGAGCGGGAGGTTGGCCATCACCGGAACCTCGCGTCCTCGGCGCGGTCGGCGGCGATCTGCTTCTCGTACCGGTCGCCGATCGCCAGCAGCACGGGCTTGGTGTAGTAGAGGTCCCCCCTCGCCTCCCCGTGGTACTCGAGGATGCGCGTCTCGACGATGGAGTCCACCGGGCAGCTCTCCTCGCAGAAGCCGCAGAAGATGCACTTGGTGAGGTCGATGTCGTAGCGGGTGGTGCGGCGCGTGCCGTCCTGGCGCTGCTCGCTCTCGATGGTGATCGCGAGCGCCGGGCAGACGGCCTCGCAGAGCTTGCAGGCGATGCAGCGCTCCTCCCCGTTGGGGTAGCGGCGCAGCGCGTGCAGCCCGCGGAAGCGCCCGCTCTGCGGCGTCTTCTCCTCGGGGAAGAAGACGGTGATCTTGCGGGCGAAGAGGAAGCGCCCGGTGAGGCCCAGGCCCTTCAGGAGCTCGGTGAGCATGAGGCTCGAGACGATCTCCTTCGCGCGGTTCCACATGGCCGTCATTTCCCGAACCAGATGGAGAAGGGCGGCGGTGCTCGCCAGGGGCTCGAGCATCATCACGCCCGTCACCACGATCCACACGAGCGTCACCGGGATGAACACCTTCCAGCCCAGCCGCATGATCTGGTCGTAGCGGTAGCGCGGGAAGGACGCCCGCACCCACAGGAACATGAACATGAAGAAGGCGATCTTCGGCAGCAGCCACCAGATGCCGGCGCGGCAGCCCAGGAGCGGCACTCCCGCAGGAAGCCGAAGTTGAACGGCGAGAGCCAGCCGCCCAGGAAGAGCAGGCTCGCGAGGGTCGAGACCAGGATCATGTTCGCGTACTCGGCGAGGAAGAAGACCGCGAAGGTCATCCCCGAGTACTCGACGTGGAAGCCCGCCACCAGCTCGCTCTCGCCCTCGGCCACGTCGAAGGGGGCGCGGTTGGTCTCGGCGAGCCCCGCGATGAGGTAGACCACGAAGAACGGGAAGAGCGGCAGCCAGAACCACTCGAGGAAGCCCCAGTTGCCGTCCTGGCGCATCACGATCTGCGGTGAGGTTCAGGCTCTGCCCGGCCATGAGCACGCCCACCAGCGCGAAGCCCATGGCGATCTCGTAGGCGACCACCTGCGCCGCCGAGCGCATGGCGCCCAGGAACGCGTACTTCGAGTTCGACGCCCAGCCGGCGATGATGATCCCGTAGACGCCCATCGAGGTCATGGCGAGCACGACGAGGAGGCCCGCGTCGACGTTCGCGATCACCCAGCCGGGCGCGAAGGGCACCACGGCCCACACGGCGAGCGCCGGCGCGACCGAGATGATGGGCGCGAGGAAGAAGAGCCCCTTGCGAGGCGCCCGCGGGCACGATGCGCTCCTTCATGAGGAGCTTGATCGCGTCCGCGATGGGCTGCAGCACGCCCTTCCAGCCGACGCGGTTCGGGCCCTTGCGGACCTGGATCCAGCCGATCACCCAGCGCTCGACGAGCTGGTAGTAGAGGACGGTGAGGAGCAGCGGCACGAGCACGGCCACGATGCCCGCGAGCGACTTCGCGAACACCCAGGCGTACGGGCCCCACGCGGGGCCGAACCAGCCCTCGATGGCGCCCTGCACGGTGCCGAGCATTTCCGTCATGCGGCGGCCTCCGCGGCGACCTTCGCGCAGCGTCAGCGCGCCCTCGCCCAGCGAGACGGTCTCCGCGATGCCGCGCGCGATGCGCACGCAGCCGTCCGGCAGCGCGGGATCGATCGCCACCTCCAGCACGGCCTCGCCCCCGCCCTGCGTCACGCGCACGCGGTCGCCGAGCGCAAGCCCCGCCGCGATCGCCGTGGCGGCGTTCATGCGCGCGCGGGCCGCCGCGCGGCGCGTCCGCCGTCTTCTGCAGGCTCGGCGCGCGGCGCACCTGCGCGTCGGTGCCGTAGACCGGCCATTCGGCCACGCGCTCGAGGCCCTTCGAGGCCTCGGCGAAGCGTGAACGCGAACGGCGCCAGCGCATTGGAGAGCCCCGCCTGCGCCCAGGCCTCGCAGGTCCGGCGCGATCGACTCGCGCACCGCCTCGATCGTTTCCGCCTCGAAGCCGGGCAGCCCCAGCATCGTGCCCAGCATGCGCAGCACCTTCCAGCCGGGCCGCGCGTCGCCCCGGGGCTTCACGACCGCGTGGAACGACTGCACGCGGCCTTCCATGTTCACGAACGTGCCCGCGGTCTCCGCCGAGGGCGCGATGGGCAGGATCACGTGCGCGTACTCGGGCGCCCAGCAGCGCCACGCGGAGAGCGCGACGACGAACTCGGCGGCCTTCAGCGCCGCGATGGCCTCCGGCGCCATCGCCGCGTCGCGCTCGGGCTCGAATCCGGCCACGAGCCAGGCCTTGCGCGGGTCGGTGACCATGGCCCGCGTGTCCAGGCCGCCCTCCGCGGGGAACGCGCCGACGAGCTTCGCGCCCACGCTGTTGGCGTTCTGCGCGAGCACGCCGAGCGTCGCCCCGGTGAGGCGGGCGATCTCGTGCGCGATGGCCGCGAGCACGGCGTAGTCGGCGTGCTGCTGGGCGTAGTTGCCGAGCAGGATGGCCGCGCGCTCGCGGCCCGAGAGGCTCTTCGCGATGGCGCGCGCCTCGTCCGACACCGCGACGCCGGCGGCCGCCCTGGCGACCTCGCCCTGCGAGGGGCTTGCCGGCGATTTCCGCCACCGCCTTCGCGACGGACGCGAGCGCCGCGGCGAGGCCCGAGGGCCGCGCCACGAGGCGGTGGGCCACCGGCATCAGGAGGTCGTCGCCGGCCACGTGCACCACGTTGACCGCGAGCCCCTTCTTCGCGCCCTGGCGCAGGCGGCTGGCGAGGAGCGGGTGCTCCTTGCGGATCGTGGAGCCCACCAGGAGGACGGCCTGCCGGGTCCCCAGCTCGGCGAGCTTCATGCCGAGCCACGGGGCGCCGGCGAACCGGGCGCGCGAATCCAGCGCCCGGAAGTGGTAGTCGATGTTCGCCGGTGCCCAGGCCGCGCGCGAGCTTCGTCGCGAGGTGCAGCTCCTCGAGCGTGAGCGTGGGCGAGACGAGCGCGCCCAGCGCCGCCGGCCCGTGCTTCGCCGACCGCCGCCTTGAGGCCCGTGGCGACCGCCTCGAGCGCCTCGGGCCAGCTCCACCTCGACCCAGGCGCCGTCCTTGCACACCATCGGGCGCGTGAGGCGGTCCTCGGTGTTGAGGCCCTCGTAGGCGAAGCGGTCGCGGTCCGAGAGCCAGCACTCGTTGACGGCCTCGTTCTCGAGGGGAACCACGCGCATCACGCGGTCCTGCTTCACCTGCATCACCAGGTTCGAGCCCAGCCCGTCGTGCGGCGAGACCGACCGGCGGCGCGCGAGCTCCCAGGTGCGCGCGGAATAGCGGAACGGCTTCGAGGTGAGCGCGCCCACGGGGCACAGGTCGATCATGTTCCCGGAGAGCTCGGAATCGACGGTGCGGCCCACGAAGGAGAGGATCTCGGAGTGCTCGCCGCGCCCGGCCATGCCGAGCTCCATCACGCCCGGCGATCTCCTGGCCGAAGCGCACGCAGCGCGTGCAGTGGATGCAGCGCGTCATGTCCGTGGAGATGAGCGGGCCCAGGTTCTTGTTCACCACCACGCGCTTGTCTTCCTCGTAGCGCGAGCACGACCCCCCGTAGCCCACGGCGAGGTCCTGCAGCTGGCATTCGCCGCCCTGGTCGCAGATGGGGCAGTCGAGCGGGTGGTTGATGAGCAGGAACTCCATCACGCCCTTCTGGGCGTGCGACGGCCGGGCGCCGACTGCGTCCACACCTTCATGCCTTCGGTGGCGGGCGTGGCGCACGCGGGCAGCGGCTTGGGCGCCTTCTCCACCTGCACGAGGCACATGCGGCAGTTGGCCGCGATGGAGAGCTTCCTGTGGTAGCAGAAGTGCGGCACGAAGGTGCCGAGCTTGGTGGCGGCCTCCATCACCGTGGCGCCGTTTTCGACCTGGACGGGCTTGCCGTCTATTTCGAGGTTGATCATGTCAGTCGGCGGCGAGCTTCGCGGCGTCCGGTGGAGGCGCTGGAATAGCCGCCGGGACCCACCAGGCAGCGCTTGTGCTCGATGTGGTGCTCGAACTCCGCGCGGAACTGCTTCACGAAGGCGCGCACCGGCATCGCGGCGGCGTCGCCCAGCGCGCAGATGGTGCGGCCCTGGATGTTGTCGGCGAGGTTCAGGAGCAGGTCGAGGTCCTCCGGGCCGGCCGCGTGCCGTTCTCGATGCGGTGGATCACGCGGTACATCCAGCCCGTGCCCTCGCGGCAGGGCGTGCACTGGCCGCAGGATTCCTCGAAGTAGAAGTAGGCGAGCCGCTCGGCCGCCTTCACCATGCAGGTGTCCTCGTCCATCACGATGACCGCGCCCGAGCCCAGGAACGACCCCGCCTTCTGGATCGAGTCGTAGTCCATGTCGAGCGACATCATGACCTCGGCCGGCAGCACCGGCATCGAGGAGCCGCCCGGGATCACGCCCTTGAGCTTCTTGCCGCCGCGCATGCCGCCGGCCATCTCGAGGAGCTTCGCGAAGGGCGTGCCGAGCCGGACCTCGTAGTTGCCGGGCCGGTTCACGTGGCCGGAGACCGAGAAGATCTTGGTGCCGCCGTTGTTGGGCTTGCCGAGCTCCAGGAACCACTCGCCGCCGTTCGCGATGATCCCGGGGACGGCCGCGAAGGTCTCGGTGTTGTTGATCGTGGTGGGCTTGCCGTACAGGCCGTAGCTCGCGGGGAACGGCGGCTTGAAGCGCGGCTGGCCCTTCTTGCCCTCGAGGGACTCGAGGAGCGCCGTCTCCTCGCCGCAGATGTAGGCGCCGAAGCCGTGGTGGGCGTGCAGCTGGAAGTCGAAGCCCGCGCCGAGGATGTTCGTGCCGAGGTAGCCCGCGGCGCGCGCCTCCTCGAGCGCCTCCTCGAAGCGCTCGTACTCGGCCCAGATCTCGCCGTGGATGTAGTTGTAGCCGACCGTCGCGCCGATGGCGTAGCCCGCGATGATCATGCCCTCGATGAGGGCGTGCGGGTTGTAGCGCAGGATGTCGCGGTCCTTGAACGTGCCGGGCTCGCCCTCGTCCGAGTTGCAGACGACGTACTTCTGGCCGGGGAAGGCGCGCGGCATGAACGACCACTTGAGGCCCGTGGGGAAGCCCGCGCCGCCGCGGCCGCGCAGCGCCGACTTCTTCACCTCGGCGATCACCGCCTCGGGGGTGATCTTCTCCGCGACGATCTTGCGCAGCGCCCGGTAGCCCCCGCGCGCCTCGTAGTCCTTCGAGGCGCCAGTTCGAGCCGTCGAGGCCCTTCATGATGACGGCGTCGGGGCCGTAGTCGAGGAGCGGTCATTTCTTCAGCTCCTCGACCAGCGCGTCGAGCTTGTCGTGCGACATGCGGCCGCACATGCGCTTGTTGTCCACGAGGAGCACCGGCGCGTCGCCGCAGGCGCCCATGCACTCGCCTTCCTTGAGGGTGACGCAGCCGTCGGCGCGTGGTCTCGTTGAAGCCGACGCCGAGCCGCGCCTTGCAGGTGCTCGGCCGCCGCCACGCCGCCGGAGAGCGCGCACGGCAGGTTGGTGCACACCGTGACCTTGTGCCGGCCCGCGGGCTTCAGGTTGTACATGTTGTAGAAGGTGGCGACCTCGTAGACGGCGACCGGCGCCATGCCGAGCACGCTTCGCGACCGCCTCCATCACCTCGTCCGGCAGCCACCCGTGCTGGTCCTGGGCGATGGCGAGCGCGGCCATCACCGCCGACTGCCTCTGGTCGGGCGGATACTTGGCGCACCTCGCGCTCGATGCGCCCGAGGGATTCGGCCGACAGCAGGCTCATGCCTCGCCCTTCCAGTAGTCGACCTTCGCGCTCGCCATCGGTCATGTGGCGCAGGCGCGCTTCGCCCGCGCCGCCGAAGGCGCCGATCTTGCCGGAGTCCGGGTACTCGCAGACCTCGGCCGGCATCATCGTGCTCACCGAGATGTAGGCGAGTTCGGCGTCGGAGTCGTTGATGATCTGGTGCGCCGTCTCGGGGCCGCCCACGGGGCAGCAGATGAAGTCGCCGGCGCGCACCTTGCGCCGCTCGGTGCCGTAGCGCAGCGTCCCCTCGCCCTTCACGATGAAGAACATCTCCTCCTCGGCGCGGTGGCTGTGGAACGGGCACGAGGTCTTGCCCGGCTGCACCACGTCGTAGGAGTAGCCCAGGTCCTTCGCGCCCACCAGCGGCCCGACGCGCACCGCGTCGGACTCGAACTTGCCGCCGACGGCGGAGAAGCTCTCGAGCTTCGAGCTCGTCGATGTTCACCACCCTGGCGTCGATGGCGCGGCTCACCGGTCGATCTCCCCGAACACGATGTCCATGGTGCCGATGATGGCCACGACGTCGGCGATCATGTGGCCGCGCGCCATCTCGTCCATGGCGGCCAGGTGCGGGAAGCCCGGCGCGCGGATCTTGAGCCGCCAGGGCTTGTTGGCCCCGTCGGAGACGAGATAGATGCCGAACTCCCCCTTCGGGTGCTCGACCGCCGCGTACACCTCGCCCGGCGGGACGTGCATGCCCTCGGTGAAGAGCTTGAAGTGGTGGATGAGCTCCTCCATCGAGGACTTCATCTCCACGCGCGAGGGCGGCGCGACCTTGTGGTCGTCGGTGATCACCGGCCCCGGGTTCTGGCGCAGCCACGCGATGCACTGGCGGATGATGCGGTTGGACTCGCGCATCTCCTGCACGCGGACCAGGTAGCGGTCGTAGCAGTCGCCGTTGGTGCCCACGGGGATGTCGAAGTCCATCCGGTCGTAGACCTCGTAGGGCTGCTTCTTGCGCAGGTCCCACGCGATGCCGGAGCCGCGCAGCATCGGGCCCGTGAACCCCAGGGCCTGCGCGCGCTCGGGCGACACCACGCCGATGCCCACGGTGCGCTGCTTCCAGATGCGGTTCTCCGTGAGGAGCGTCTCGTAGTCGTCGACGTAGCCCGGGAAGCGGTCGGTGAAGTCCTCGATGAAGTCGAGGAGCGAGCCCTGGCGGTTGCCGTTCAGGCGCGCGATCTCGGCGGACGCTGCGCTGGTTGGTCGACTGCGTACTGGGGCATGCGCTCCGGGAGGTCGCGGTACACGCCGCCCGGGCGGTAGTAGGCCGCGTGCATGCGCGCGCCGGACACCGCCTCGTACATGTCGAAGAGGTCCTCGCGCTCGCGGAACGCGTAGAGGAACACGGTCATCGCGCCCACGTCGAGGGCGTGCGAGCCGATCCAGAGCAGGTGGTTCAGGATGCGCGTGATCTCGTCGAACATCACGCGGATGTACTGCGCGCGCTCCGGGACCTGCACGCCGACGAGCTTCTCGATCGCCATCACGTAGGCGTGCTCGTTGGCCATCATCGACACGTAGTCGAGGCGGTCCATGTACGGCACGCTCTGCAGGAAGGTGCGCGTCTCGGCGAGCTTCTCGGTGCCGCGGTGCAGGAGCCCGATGTGCGGGTCGGCGCGCTGGATGACCTCGCCGTCCAGCTCGAGCACCAGGCGCAGCACCCCGTGGGCCGCCGGGTGCTGCGGGCCGAAGTTCATCGTGTAGTTCTTGATCTCGGCCATGGGTCAGCTCTTGCCCGTCCCGTAGGAATCCTCGCGGATCACGCGGGGCACGATCTCGCGCGGCTCGATGGTGACGGGCTGGTAGACCACGCGCTTCTGCACGGGGTCGTAGCGCATCTCGACGTGGCCGGAGATGGGGAAGTCCTTGCGGAAGGGGTGCCCCATGAAGCCGTAGTCGGTGAGGATGCGGCGCAGGTCGGGGTGGCCCTCGAAGACGACGCCGTAGAGGTCGAAGGCCTCGCGCTCGTACCAGTTGGCGGCCGGCCACACGTCGATGACGCGAATCGACCACCGGGAAGCCGTCGTCCGGGCACCAGACCTTCACCCGCACGCGCCGGTTGTGGCGGATGGACAGGAGGTGCAGGACCACGGCGAAGCGCGGGCCCTCGCGCGGGACGTCGCCGAAGCCCTCGTAGTCGTTGGCGCAGAGGTCGACGAGGATCGAGAAGGCGAGCGCGTCGTCGTCGCGAAGGATGCGCGCGGCCGCCACGAGGTCCGCGGCCGTCGACCTCGATCGTGAGCTCGCCCCGGTCGGCCGCGGCCCGGGCGAGCTTGTCCCCGAGCGCGGCGGCGACGTCCCTCTCGAGGGACTGGATGGCATCCGTCATGGGCTAGCTGCGGCGGATGGTCTGCGTGCGCTTGATCTTGTTCTGCAGCTGCAGCAGGCCGTAGATCAGCGCCTCGGCGGTCGGCGGGCATCCCGGGACGTAGACGTCCACCGGCACGATGCGGTCGCAGCCGCGGACGACCGAGTAGGAATAGTGGTAGTAGCCGCCCCCGTTGGCGCAGGAGCCCATGGAGAGCACCCAGCGCGGCTCCGCCATCTGGTCGTAGACCCGGCGCAGGGCCGGGGCCATCTTGTTGCAGAGGGTGCCGGCCACGATCATGAGGTCGGACTGGCGCGGGCTCGGGCGGAAGACGATGCCGAAGCGGTCGAGGTCGTAGCGCGAGGCGCCGGCGTGCATCATCTCGACGGCGCAGCAGGCGAGCCCGAAGGTCATGGGCCACAGCGACCCGGTGCGCGCCCAGTTGAGCACGTTGTCGACCTGGGTGACGACGAAGCCCTGGTCGGAAATTCCGCCTTCCTTCATCACTCCCATTCGAGCGCCCCCTTCTTCCACTCGTAGACGAACCCCACCACGAGGATGCCGAGGAAGACCATCATCGAGAAGAAGCCGAACCAGCCGATCTCCTGCAGCACGATGGCCCAGGGGAAGAGGAAGGCGATCTCGAGGTCGAACAGGATGAAGAGGATGGCGACGAGGTAGTAGCGCACGTCGAACTTCATGCGCGCGTCCTCGAAGGCCTCGAAGCCGCACTCGTAGGGGGAAAGCTTCGCCGCGTCGGGCTGATGGGCGCCGGTGAGCCGCCCCAGCACGCCGCTCGACGACGATCGCCCCGATGCCGACGGCGCATCCGATGGCGAGGAACAGCAGGACGGGAAAGTAGTTTTCCAGCATGGCGCCTGATGGGACCGCGGAACCCGTGCCGGGAATTACAGGAAGCCCGGCGGCTTCATTCGAACTGGTGCGGTCGGAGAGACTCGAACTCTCACGCCTTTCGGCACTGCCCCCTCAAGACAGCGTGTCTACCAATTCCACCACGACCGCATTATCTTGACTGCCGGTACCGCGAGGGACTGCGAGACTACTTCGGGATCTCCTGCGGACTTCGAGCCGGGATCCCCCGACGGGGCCGGCGCCGAGGGAGCGGGCACCGCCGGTTGCGTCGCGGGCTTGCCCGCATCGGTCTTGATCGACTGCGTGACGCCGCCGGACTTCGAGGGCGACGCCGACAGGAAGGTGAGGCCGAGGCTCGTCACGAAGAACACGGCCGCGAGGATGCCCGTCGAGCGCGACAGGAAGTTGGCCGCGCCCGAGGAGCCGAAGAGGCTGCCGGCGGAGCCGCTGCCGAAGGCCGCGCCCATGTCGGCGCCCTTGCCGTGCTGCAGGAGCACCAGCACGACGATGGCCGCCGCCGCGAGCACGTGAACCACGATTACCAGGGTATGCATCGATAACCTCTGTTGTCTGAAATGCAGCTCGTTCCTCGACTACGCTGCAGCGACGGCTGCTCGCCAGATCGCCAGGAAATCCTCCGCCACCAGCGACGCCCCGCCGATCAATCCTCCATCGACATCCGGCATCGCGAACAATTCCGCCGCGTTGCTGCCCTTCACGCTGCCGCCGTACAGGATCGGCAGTCGCCCGGCCACGGCCGCGTCCTTCTTCGCCACCCGCCCGCGCAGGAACGCGTGCGCTTCCTGCGCCTGCGCCGCCGTGGCGGTCTTCCCGGTCCCGATGGCCCAGACCGGCTCGTAGGCCACCAGGCCTCCCTCGAGCGCCGCGGGCCCGGACTTCTCCAGCACCGCGTCCAGCTGCCGGGCGAGCACCGCCTCGGTCACGCCCCGCTCGCGTTCCTCGAGCGTCTCGCCCACGCAGAAGATCGGCGTGAGCCCGGCCTTGCGGGCCGCGGCGTACTTCTCCGCCACCACCGCGTCGGTATCCCCGAAGACGGTCCTGCGCTCCGAGTGGCCGACGATCGCGAAGGTGGACCCGAACTCCCGGAGCATCGCCCCGGAGACTTCCCCCGTGTACGCGCCCTTCTCGAACCGGCTCACATCCTGCCCGCCCCACGCGATCGGCGAGCCCTCGAGGAGCGCGCGGACCTGCGCCAGGTAGGGCGTCGGCACGCAGACCGCGAGATGGCGGCCCGGCCGCGGCGTCACGTCCTTCAGGAGCGCCCGCAGCAGCGCTTCGTTGCCGGGAAGGCTCCCGTTGAGCTTCCAGTTCCCGACGACGTATTTCTGCCGCATTTGCGCCCCTCAAAACCGACGGATTTTACGGCATCGGGGTATACCGGGTCAATTTCCGGCCCCCCGTCCGGCTTCTGGCGCTGCCCGGCGGAGGCTTGACAGGATACATCATTTCGATAATTCTAGAATCATGCAAATCAAGGAGGCCGTTTCCGCCCTTTCCGCCCTTTCCCACGAATCGCGCCTGGCCGTCTTCCGCCAGCTCGTCGAGGCGGGACCGGCGGGCGACACGCCGGGAAGCCTCGCGGCCCGGCTGGAAATCGCCCCCTCGACGCTCTCCTTCCACCTGAAGGAGCTGGCGCACGCCGGCCTCGTCACCTCGCGCGCCTCCTCCCGGTTCCTCGTCTACTCGGTGGACTTCGAGCGGATGGCCGCCCTCATGACCTTCCTCACGCGCAACTGCTGCCGCGGGATGCCGGCGGAGTGCCTGTCGACGGTCGAGACGGCGCTGTCCGCCTGCCCGCCTTCCGGAAAGAAAAGTCCCTCATGAACCAGCCGCTCAACGTCCTCTTCCTCTGCACCGGCAACTCGGCCCGCTCCATCCTCGCCGAATCGATCCTGAACGCCGTCGACCCCGCGAGATTCCGCGCCCACAGCGCCGGCAGCCACCCGGCGGGTCGCGTGAACCCGTTCGCCCTCGAGCTTCTCGCGAAGAACGGGTACCCGACCGACGGCCTGCGCAGCAAGAACTGGGAGGAGTTCGCCGCACCCGGCGCGCCGCCGCTCGACTTCATCGTCACCGTCTGCGACAACGCGGCCGGCGAGGTGTGCCCGGTATGGCCCGGCCGGCCGGTATCGGCGCACTGGGGGGTGGCCGACCCGGCCGCCGTCGAGGGCTCCGACGAGGACAAGCGCCGCGCGTTCCTCGAGGCCTTCGCGATCCTCAAGCGGCGCATCGAGCTCTTCGCGAGCCTGCCGCTCGCGCGACTCGACAAGCTCTCCCTGCAGGCGAGGATGCGCGAGATCGGGAAGTCGTGACGGCCCCCGCCATGGGCGCCTTCGAGCGCTACCTCACCGTCTGGGTGCTGGCCTGCATCGCGGCGGGCATCGCGCTCGGCCAGCTCTTTCCATCGGCGTTCGCCGCCATCGGGACGCTCGAGATCGCGAAGGTGAACCTGCCGGTGGGCGCGCTCATCTGGGTGATGATCGTGCCGATGCTGCTGAAGATCGACTTCGGCGCGCTTGCACCAGGTGAAGGCGCACTGGAAGGGCATCGGCGTGACGCTCTTCGTGAACTGGGCGGTGAAGCCCTTCTCGATGGCGCTCCTCGCCTGGATCTTCATCCGGACCCTCTTCGCGCCCTGGCTGCCGCGCCGCGCAGATCGACAGCTACATCGCGGGCCTCATCCTGCTCGCCGCCGCGCCCTGCACCGCGATGGTGTTCGTGTGGAGCCAGCTGTGCCGCGGGAACCCCTACTTCACGCTCTCGCAGGTGGCCCTGAACGACGCGCTCATGATCGTGCTCTTCGCGCCGATCGTGGCGCTGCTGCTCGGGCTGTCGAGCATCACCGTCCCCTGGGACACGCTCTTCGTCTCGGTCGTGCTCTACGTGGCCATCCCCGTGGCACTCGCGCAGCTCTGGCGGAAGGGGCTCGTCGCGAAGGGCGGCGGCGCCTACGAGGCCACGCTCGCGCGCATCGGCCCGTTCTCCATCGCCGCGCTCCTCGCCACGATCGTGCTTCTCTTCGGCTTCCAGGGCGAGGCGATCCTGCGCCAGCCGCTCGTCATCGCGCTGCTGGCCGTGCCGATCCTGCTGCAGGTGTTCTTCAACTCGGGGCTCGCCTACCTGCTCAACCGCCGGCTGGGCGTGGCGCACGAGGTGGCGGGGCCGTCCTGCCTCATCGGCGCGAGCAACTTCTTCGAGCTCGCGGTGGCGGCGGCCATCACGCTGTTCGGCCTGGACTCCGGGGCCGCGCTCGCGACCGTGGTGGGCGTGCTGATCGAGGTGCCGGTGATGCTCGCGGTCGTGAAGGTCGTGAACGCGAGCAAGGCTTGGTACGAGGCCGGCGCATCCTGAAGCACGCCGGCCTCCGCGCTCAGCGGCGGTCGTTCATCTTCCGCAGGCGCTCCGCCATGACCCTCATGATCTGCAGCGAGAAAAAGGGCGTCTGTTGCACCATGAACAGGAAGCGCTTCTCGGGGATGGCCAGCAGCCGGCACGGGGTCCTCGTGACCACGGTCGCCACGCGCGGCGCGTGGTCGATCAACGCCATTTCCCCGAAAGGCTCGCCCGGGCCGAGCGTCTCGACGATCGCCCCCCCGATCCTCAGTTCCACTTCCCCTCGAGGACGACGTACATCGCGTCGCCCGGATCGCCCTCGGCGAAGACCGTGTGGCCGGCCGGGTAGTCCTCGCCGTTCGGGTCGTTCCGGAACATCTCCAGCGTCACGCTCATGTCATGTCCTCACCCTATCGTGACCGGCAGGTTACGGCGCCCGCATGACAGCTCGCGTTACAGCGAACGACGGCGCTGTCACATTCGAGGCGGAAATTCCCGCCGCCGTGATCCAATGAGCGTCCGGCACCTCGACACCCGACGGTGCCTCACATCCCAATGAGGCTGGAAATGGAACTGATTCTCTGGCGACACGCCGACGCGCAGGATGGCCCCACCGACCTGAAGCGCGAACTCACCGAAAAAGGCCGCAAGCAAGCCGAAGCCATGGCCAAGTGGCTCCGCCCCCGCATGGACGGTAATGGAAGATCCTCGCGAGCCCCGCCACGCGGGCGAAGCAGACCGCGCAGGCGCTCGGGCTCGACTTCGACGATCTGCCTCACGCTCGGCCCCCTCGCGACCGAGGACGCGCTCATTCGCGAGACCGGCTGGCCCGCGGGGGACTTCAACGTGATCGTCGTCGGCCACCAGCCGACCTTCGGGCGCCTGGCGGCCCGGCTTCTCACCGGCCACAGCGGCGACCTCAAGATGAAGAAGGGATCCGTCTGGTGGTTCTCGAGCCGCCTGGACGAGGAGGTCGGCCACGGCGAGACGCTCCTGAGGGCCGTCATCGCGCCGGATTTCGCGGACTACTGCGGCGCGGGCCCGCGCGCAGCGCGAGGCTCCCGCTCAGCTAGCCCGGAAAAAGAAAAGGGGCGGCCCGAAGGCCGCCCCAAAAGCCACCAGAGGATCGGAGGAGCGACGCTGGTGGCGCCGGAGAAAGCTGTTCAGGACCCGATGGGACCTCCGTCCGACTTCTGGACGACGACGATGCCCGCGCGCGGGCGGCCGCCCGAAGGACCATCCGGCCAGGTGCTGATGGCCTTGGGGCTGGCGGGGTCGCTTCTCTCGCTCGAGGGTTCGCCGGGATGCTGGATGCCCACGAACATCGTCTTCTGGTCGGGCGTCATGATCACGCCCGTCACCTCGCAACCCTTCGGGCCGGTGAGGAAGCGGCGCACTTCGCCCGTGACCGGATCGGCGGCGAGCATCTGGTTGTTGCCCAGGTTCGCGTAGTCGCCGGCGCCGAGAACGCTCGTCGAGACGTCCGTCTGGATCCAGAGGATGCCGCTGGGATCGAACCACAGCCCGTCCGGCGAGCCGAACGCGTCTCCCTTGACGTTGCCCTTCTTCGCGGGATCCGCCTGGGCGGGGTCGCCTGCCTGCACGAAGATGTCCCACGTGAAATGCCGTCGCCCTGGAGTCGCCGCCCGCCTCGCGCCAGCGGATGATGTGCCCGTAGACGTTGGCCGCGCGGGGGTTGGCGGCATCGACGGCGGGTCGCGTGCCGGTGCCGCGCTGGCTGTTGTTCGTGAGCGAGCAGTAGACCTCCTTCGTTTCGGGGTGGATCGCGATCCACTCCGGGCGATCCATCTTCGTGGCGCCCACCGTGTCGGCGGCCTTGCGCGCCATCACCAGCACGTCGGCTTGCGTCGTCGAATCCCGCGGCGGCCGTGAGCCCGCCCTGCCCTGCACCAGCGGCAGCCACTGCCCGGTGCCGTCGGCGTTGAACTTCGCCACGTGGAGGGTGCCGGCATCGAGCAGGCCGAAGTTCGCCGCGCGGTTGTCCGGGTTGAACTCTGCCGGCGGACACGAACTTGTAGATGTACTCGAAGCGCTCGTCGTCGCCGAGGTAGGCGACGACCGTGTTGTCCGGCGCCAGCGTGACCGCGGCGCTCTCGTGCTTGAAGCGGCCGAGCGCCGTGCGCTTGGCCGGCTTCGAGGCCGGGTCGTAGGGATCGAACTCCACCACCCAGCCGAACCGGTTGAACTCGTTCGGGTGCCGCGATGCGTCGAACCGCTCATCGAACTCGTGCCAGCGATAGCCGAATCCGCCGCTCGCCAGGCCGTAGCGCGCCTCGTCGGCCGAGATGCCCGAGGCCTTCGAGAAGTAGCCGTTGAAGTTTTCCTCGCAGGTGAGGAAGGTGCCCCAGGGCGTGAAGCCGTGCGCGCAGTTGTTGATCGTGCCGAGCACGGCACGGCCCGTCGCATCGGCGGCCGTCTTCAGCCGGTCCGATCCGGCGGCCGGCCCCGTGACGTCGCATCGGCGTCGTGGCCGTGATGCGGCGCGCGTAGGACGACGGGCGCCTGATGCTCCACGCGCCCCGCGGCCTGCTGCACCTCGACCACGGAGACGCCGTGCGCGGCCTGCGACTTGGCCACCTTCTCGGCCGTCCACGGGACCATGCCGCCCACGTGCAGCAGGCCGTCGTCGGTGTATTCGTGGTTGACCGCGATGAGCCCGTTGAACGAGTTCGTGGTGCCCACGGGCAGCGGAAAGTAGTGCATGCCGTCGTGGTGCATGCCGGACTGAAGAAGCTGCTCGGCCGCCGTGTTGCTCGCATCCTGCGCAAACGAGGGGCCGGCAGACACGGGGTCGCCCCACGAATAGAGAACGGTGGCGCAGTACTTCGTCGGCGACATCGTCGACGGCTGGCAGCTCAGGCGCCGCTGGTACTGGCACCAGACGCACAACGACGTCGTGCAGAAGGTGCTGCGCAAGGCACGCAAGGGCACACGGGTCACCTACATCGCAGGCAACCACGACGAGGCGCTTCGCCATTTCCTCGGGGTGGCCTTCGGCGGCATCGAGATCCGCGACGAGGCCGTGCACTCAACCGCCGACGGCCGCCGGCTCCTGGTGATCCACGGCGACCTCTTCGACGCCGTCGTGCAGCGCGCGCGCTCGCTGGCCCACCTCGGCGACTCGCTCTACGGCGCGGTGCTCAAGCTCAACCAGTGGCTCAACCACTCTCACTCGCGCAGCTCCGCATCTCGTACTGGTCGCTCTCGCAGTTCCTGAAGCACCGCGTGAAGAACGCAGTGTCCTACATGACTGACTTCGAGGAGGCGCTTGCCGCACGAGGCGAGGCGCCGCGACTTCGACGGCGTGGTCTGCGCGCACATCCACAGCCCGGTTGAGGAAGTGCCGGGCGAACCTCGCGTCGAGCCTGTCGAGGGCGAGCAGCATGGGCAGGTCGGCGCAATTGAAGTCGCGATCCCAAGCCGGATCCCCGCAGACCCAGGCACCCAGGCCCAGGTACCCCTTCACGAGCGCCGGGATGGGCGCCGGGCCGCCGCCTTCGAGCCTGTCGAGCGGCAGGGGGACCCTCGGAAACACCCGGTAGGCCTCCGGCCCCATCCCGTCGGCCGCGAGCCGCCGGTACAGCGCGGCCGCGCCGCGCGCCCCCTCCCCCAGGCCGACGCTGGCGCACCCGATGATGTAGTGGTGGCCGCTGTCGACCATGTACTTCGCGAGCGCGGACCACAGGAGGAGCATCACGATGGTCGAGCGATAGGCCGGGTCGACGCAGGTGCGGCCCACTTCCGCCATCCGGTCGCGCAGCGGGGCGAGCCGCCCGAGGTCGAACTCCCGCTCCGAGTAGTAGCCGCCCGTCGCGCGCGCCGCTTCGGGCGGAAGGATGCGATAGGTGCCAACCGCCTCGCCCGAGAGCACGTCGCGCGCGACGAGATGATCGCAATGGCGGTCGAACTCGTCCTCGTCGATGCCTAGATCCCCCGAGGCCAGGCGGGCGCCCAGTTCCTCCCCGAAGACGCGGTAGCGCAGCCGCTGCGCCTCCTCGACAGCCCGGCGGTCGCGGGCGATGGACACGGCGAAGCGGGAAGTGTCGCCGGGGAATCGGGCTCGTGCGGTCATCGTGGCCTCATGTGCGCGTTGGACTGCGCATACGGTAGCGGCGCCCGATGACCGCGCCGTGAATGAATCGCGACGGTTTGCTTACTTCGAAATGGCGCCTAGCCGAATCGGCCGGTGATGTAATCCTCGGTGGCCTGCTCCTGCGGCTTGAGGAAGATCTGGTCGGTCTCGCCGAACTCCACGAGGTCGCCCAGGTACATGTAGGCGGTGTAGTCGGAGCAGCGCGCGGCCTGCTGCATGTTGTGGGTGACGATGACGACCGTGTAGTCGCTCTTGAGCTCCTCGATGAGCTCCTCGATCTTGGCGGTGGAGATCGGGTCGAGCGCCGAGCACGGCTCGTCGAGCAGCAGCACCTCCGGCTTCACGGCGACGCCGCGCGCGATGCACAGGCGCTGCTGCTGCCCGCCGGAGAGGCTCGCGCCGCTCTGGTGCAGCTTGTCCTTCACCTCGCCCCAGAGCGCCGCCTTGCTGCAGCGCCCATTCCACGCGCTCGTCCATCTGCGCCTTCGGCAGGCGCTCGAAGAGCCGCACGCCGAAGGCGATGTTGTCGTAGATCGACATCGGGAAGGGCGTGGCCTTCTGGAAGACCATGCCGACCTTGGCGCGGATGAGGGACACGTCGCGCTTCGAGGTGAGGAGGTTCTCGCCGTCCATCGAGATCTCGCCCACCGCGCGCTGCTCGGGATAGAGCTCGAACATGCGGTTGAAGGTCCTGAGCAGCGTCGACTTCCCGCAGCCCGAGGGGCCGATGAACGCCGTCACCTTCTTCTCCGGCGATGTCGAGGGAGACCTTCTTCAGGGCGTGGAACTGGCCGTAGTAGAAGTCCAGGTTGCGCACGCGCAGCTTGGGGTTTTCGAGCTCCAGAACGGTGGGCATGGGACCGGATTCTCCGTCAGTGCTTCCTGCGAAAACATCCGCGGGCGGCGATGTTGATGGCGAGCACCAGCAGGGTGATGAGCGCCGCCCCGCCCCAGGCGAGGCGCTGCCAGTCGTCGTACGGGCTCATCGCGAACTGGAAGATCACCACGGGCAGGTTCGCCATCGGCGCGTTCATGTTGGTCGAGGTGAACTGGTTGTTGAGCGCCGTGAAGAGCAGCGGCGCCGTCTCGCCCGAGATGCGCGCCACGGCGAGCAGCACGCCGGTGAGGATCCCGGCGCGCGCCGCGCGGTAGCTCACCAGCGTGATCATCTTCCAGGTCGGGCAGCCGAGCGCGACCGCCGCCTCGCGCAGGCTGTTGGGGACGAGCTTCAGCATGTCGTCGGTCGTGCGCACGACCACCGGGACCACGATCACCGACAGGGCGAGCGCGCCCGCCCAGCCCGAGAAATGGCCCACCTGCTAGACGTACACGGCGTAGATGAAGAGTCCGATCACGATGGACGGCGCCGACAGCAGCACGTCGTTGATGAAGCGCGTGGCCGGGGCGAGCCAGCCCGCGCCGGCCGAACTCCGCGAGGTAGGTCCCCGCGAGGATGCCGACCGGCGTGCCGATCAGCGTGCCGATGCCCGCCATCATCACGCTGCCGAGGATCGCGTTGGCGAGGCCGCCGCTGCCGCCGGGGGGAGGCGTGGGCTGCGTGAAGAGCGACGGGCCGCAGGGACGACGCGCCTTCCCAGAGGAGCGTCCCGATGATCCACGCGAGCCAGAAGAGCCCGAAGGCGAGCGCCGCGGCGGACAGCGCCATCATGATCGCGTTGACGCGGCGGCGCCTGGCGTAGACGGGGTTCGCCGAATTCCATCTGCCGCGCTCATGTCCGCGCTCCCTCCTGCTTCGCGAGCTGCATCAGGAGCAGCTTCGAGCACGCGAGGACGATGGTGGTGATGAGGAAGAGGATCAGCCCCAGCTCGATGAGCGCCGACGTGTAGAGGTCGCCCACCGCCTCGGTGAACTCGTTGGCGAGCGCCGAGGCGATGCTGTTCCCCGGCGCGAAGAGCGAGGCGCTCAGCCGGTGCGCGTTGCCGATGACGAAGGTGATGGCCATGGTCTCGCCCAGCGCGCGGCCCAGTCCCAGCATGATGCCGCCGATGACGCCGACCTTCGTGTAGGGAAGCACCACCCGCCAGGTCACCTCCCACGTGGTCGATCCCAGGCCGTAGGCGGACTCCTTGAGCAGCGGGGGCACCAGCTCGAAGACGTCGCGCATCACCGCGGTGATGAAGGGGATCACCATCACGGCGAGGATGATGCCGGCCGTCATCATGCCGATGCCCATGGGCGGCCCCTCGAAGAGGACGCCCAGGCCGGACACCTTGCCGAGCGTGCCGATGAGAAGGGGCTGCACGTGCTCCTGGAACAGGGGCGCGAACACGAAGAGGCCCCACATGCCGTAGATGATGCTGGGGATGGCCGCGAGCATCTCGATGGCGGTTCCCAGCGGGCGGCGAAGCCAGGGCGGCGAGAGCTCCGTGAGGAAGAGCGCGATGCCGAAGCTCACCGGGATGGCGATCGCCATCGCGATTCCCGAGGTCACCAGCGTGCCGAAGATCGGGCACGACGGCGCCGAAATCCTCCTGCACCGGATCCCAGTTGTCGTTGAACAGGAATCCCGCCCCGAACTTCTCGATCGAGGCCATGCTGCCGACGAGGAGCGACACGAGGATGGCCGCGAGCAGGCTGAACACCACGAACGCGAAGAACCGCGTGACATTGCGGAAGAGCGCGTCCATCAGGGCGTTGTTGCGGATCATCGGAGGTGGTCTTCCCGCCCCGGCGGCGCGGGAAATCTCTCTCGTCGAGGAGCCGCTAGTATGCCCGACCGTTCGACTGCCGTCGCCATGGGGACCAATCGGGGGGGTAAAGGAAAGGGGGCGGCTCGTCACCGCCCCCGTCACGTCGGCTGCGGGGCCGCGGGTCAGTAGACCGGCTTCCCGGAGGCATCCTTGATGTTCTTCCACTCGGCCTTGATCACCTTCACCACCGGGTCGGGCATCGGCACGTAGTCGAGCTCGTCGGCCATCTTCTGGCCGTTGGCGAACGCCCAGTCGAAGAACTTGAGCACTTCCTTGCCGGTCTCGGGCTTTTCCTGGCTGCGGTGGATGAGGATGAACGACGCGCCCGTCACGGGCCAGCTGCCGTCGCCCGGCTGGTCGGTCAGGACGACCCCCATGCCCGGCGTCTTGGCCCACTCGGCGCCGGCCGCGGCGGCCTTGAACGTGGTGTCGTCGGGGGAGACGAACTTGCCCGCCTTGTTCTGCATCTGGCCCGCGCTGAGCTTGTTCTGCTTCGCATAGGCGTACTCGACGTAGCCGAGCGCCCCGCTGATCTTCTGCACGTAGGAAGCCACGCCCTCGTTGCCCTTCCCGCCCACGCCCGCCGGCCACTTGACCGAGGTGCCCTCGCCCGCGGCGCTCTTCCAGTCGGCGCTCACCTTGGACAGGTAGTTGGTCCACAGGAAGGTGGTGCCGGACCCGTCCGAGCGGTGCACGACGGTGATGGTCTCGTCGGGCAGCTTCACGCCGGGGTTCAGCTTCGCGATGGCCGCGTCGTTCCACTTCTTGACCTTGCCGAGATAGATGTCGGCCAGCAGCGTCGCCGGTGAACTTCACCTCCCCCGCGCCGATGCCCTTCAGGTTGTACACGGGCACCACGCCGCCCATGATGGCCGGAAACTGCATCAGCCCGTTCTTCTCGAGATCCTCGGCCTTCATCGGCATGTCGGAGGCGCCGAAGTCGACCGTCTTCGCGGTGATCTGCTTGATGCCGCCGCCGGAGCCGATCGACTGGTAGTTCATGCCCGTGCCGGTCGACTTCTTGTAGGCGTCGGCCCACTTGGCGTAGATCGGGTACGGGAACGTCGCGCCCGCGCCCGTGATGTCGGCGGCGAGGGCGGGAAGGGACAGGGCCGAGGCGGCGGCGAAGGCCACCGGGGCGAGGAAGCGCTTGATCATGGCGAGGTTCTCCTGGATTCGATACACGGGGCGGCGGCGACAGGCCGCCGCGGCGACTCCAGGCACTATAGGCACGCCATGTGACAGGCCCGTGACAGGGCCCTTCCCCGGGGAGGGGCGCCTTCGAGCCGGAAGGCCCTTCAGGCCGCCTTGCGGACGGCCTCGGCGATCGACTCGGCGAGCGAGCGCACGCGCGCCGGATCCTCGCCTTCCACCATCACGCGGATCACCGGCTCCGTTCCCGACGGGCGCAGCAGCACCCGCCCCCGTCCCGCCAGCGCCGATTCCGCCGCCGCGACCGCCTCCTGCACCGAGGCGAGCCCGGTCACGTCGCCCTGGCTCGCCAGGCGCACGTTCGTGAGCACCTGCGGCAGGAGCGTCAGGTCGCGCGTGAAGTCGCCGAGGGTCTGCCCGGCCGCGACGAGCGCCTCGAGCACCTGCAGCGCGGAGATGATCGCGTCCCCCGTCGAATGGCAGTCCAGGCAGAGGATGTGGCCGGAATTCTCGCCGCCGCACTCCCAGCCCTTCTCGTGCAGGAGCTCGAGGACGTAGCGGTCGCCGACCTTCGCGCGCGCGAAGGGGATGCCCAGCTCGCCCAGCCGTCGCTCCAGCGCGAAGTTGGTCATGAGCGTGCCCGCCACGCCGCCGCGCAGCCGCCCGATCTCGTGGCGATGCTTGGCGATCGCGTAGAGCAGCTGGTCGCCGTCGAAGAGCCGCCCGTCGTGGTCGGCCATGACGAGCCGGTCGCCGTCGCCGTCGAAGGCGATGCCGAAATCCGCGCCGTGCTCCACCACGGCCTTCGCGACGACGGCCGGGATGCGTGGCGCCCACGCCGTGGTTGATGTTCGTGCCGTTGGGATGCGCGCCGATCGCGACCACCTCGGCGCCGAGCTCCTGGAAGACGCGGGGGCCGAGCCGGTAGCAGGCGCCGTGCGCGCAGTCGACCACGACCTTGAGTCCCCGCAGCGTCCGGTGCTTGGCGAACGTGCCCTTGCAGAACTCGATGTAGCGCCCTTCGGCGTCGTGCACGCGCTCGGCCTTGCCGAGCTGCGCGGAATCGCGCGTGACGAGCGGCTGGTCGAGCGCCGCCTCGATCTCCCGCTCGACCGCGTCGGGGAGCTTCGTGCCCTCCGCGGAGAAGAACTTGATGCCGTTGTCCTCGAACGGGTTGTGCGAGGCCGAGACCATGATGCCGGCCGACAGGCGCAGCGCGCGCGTGAGGAACGCCACGCCGGGCGTGGGCATCGGGCCGACGAGCATCGTGTCCACGCCGGCCGCCGACAGCCCCGACTCGAGCGCCGCCTCCAGCATGTAGCCGGAAATGCGCGTGTCCTTGCCGATGAGCACGGCCGGCCGGTCGCGGTGCGGGGGCGCCACGTCGGCGCGCGAGAGCACCTGCCCGGCCGCGTTGCCGAGGCGCAGGACGAAGTCGGGCGTGATCGGCGGCTCGCCCACGCGGCCGCGGATGCCGTCGGTGCCGAAGTATTTTCTGCGGGTCATGGCCGTTGCTCCGCGGAGCGCGCTCCAGACCTTCAGCGCGTCCACCGTCTCCTTCACGTCGTGCACGCGCACGATCTGGGCGCCATTCTGAACCGCCAGCAGGGCCGCGGCAATGCTGCCCGCGACGCGCTCCTCCGGCCGGGCGGCCGGTGATCTCGCCGATCATGCGCTTTCGCGAAAGCCCCGCCACGACCGGGTAGCCGAGGGCCGCGAGCCGGCCCAGCCCGGCGAGGAGCGTCGCGTTGTGCGCGAAGGCCTTGCCGAACCCGAAGCCGGGGTCGATGGCGATGCGGCCGCGCGCGACGCCGGCCGCCTCGAGCGCGCGGGCGCGCTCGAGCAGGAAGGCGCCCACCTCGCCCACCACGTCGTCGTAGTGCGGGTCGGACTGCATCGTGGCCGGCGTTCCCCGCATGTGCATCGCGCACAGGCCCACGCGCGGAGGCCGCGACCGCGGCGATCGGCCCCGTCGGCCCGGAAGCCGTTCACGTCGTTCACCATCGCGCAGCCCGCGTCGATGGCCTGGCGCATCACCTCGGGCTTCATCGTGTCCACGGACACCGCCACGCCTTCGCGCACGAGCGCGCGGACCACCGGCAGCACGCGCGCGAGCTCCACCTCCAGCGGCACCGGCTCGGCTCCCGGCCGCGTCGATTCGCCGCCGACGTCCACGAGATCCGCGCCGTCGGAGGCGAGCGCCAGGCCGTGCTCGATGGCCCGGGCTGCCGCGAGGAAGCGGCCGCCGTCGGAGAACGAGTCGGCCGTCACGTTGAGGATGCCCATCACCCTCGGGCGGTCGAGGGCGAGCGCAAGCGCGCCGCAGTCGAGAACCGGGCGCCATCTAAGCAAAACGGGGCGGCCGAAGCCGCCCCGCCTGTCGGGCCGTGGCTCGGCTCAAGCGCTCTCCGCCGGCGAAGGATGCGTGGGCGGCTCCGCGCTCTTCGCGCCGCCGTCGCCCGGCGGCGTGCTGGGCTTGGACGCCACGGGCTTGGGCGCGCGCGGCGGCCGGCCTTCCATGATGTCGCCGATCTGCTCGGCGTCGATCGTCTCCCACTCGAGGAGCGCCTTGGTCATCGCCTCGACCTTGTCGCGGTTGTCCTCGAGGAGCTTCCTCGCGAGGTTGTACTGCTCGTCGATGATGCGGCGGATCTCCTTGTCGACCGTCTTCATGGTCTCGTCGGAGATGGCCTGGTGCGTGGTGACGGAGCGGCCGAGGAAGACCTCGCCCTCGTTCTCGCTGTAGGTCATCGGGCCCAGGACGTCGGACATGCCCCACTCGGTGACCATGCGGCGCGCCATCTCGGTCGCGCGCTTGAAGTCGTTCGAGGCGCCGGTGGTCATCTGGTTCATGAACAGCTCCTCGGCGATCCGGCCGCCGAACAGCACCGCGATGTTGTTGAGCAGGAAGTCGCGGTTGTAGCTGTAGCGGTCCTGCTCCGGGCAGCTGCACCGTGACGCCGAGCGCCCGGCCGCGCGGGATGATCGTGACCTTGTGCACCGGGTCCGTCCCCGGCAGCAGCCTCGCGACGATGGCGTGGCCCGACTCGTGGTAGGCGGTGTTGCGGCGCTCCTCCTCGGGCATCACCATGGACCGGCGCTCCGCGCCCATGATGATCTTGTCCTTGGCCTTCTCGAAATCCTCCATGTCGACCAGGCGCTTGGAGCCGCGCGCGGCGAAGAGCGCCGCCTCGTTCACGATGTTCGCGAGGTCGGCGCCCGAGAAGCCCGGGCAGCCGCGCGCGATGACGGATGCGTCCACGTCCGGCGCGATGGGGACCTTGCGCATGTGCACCAGGAGGATCTGCTCGCGGCCGCGGATGTCGGGAAGCGGCACCACCACCTGGCGGTCGAAGCGGCCCGGGCGCATGAGCGCGGGGTCGAGCACGTCCGGCCGGTTGGTCGCGGCGATGACGATGACGCCCGAGTTGCCCTCGAAGCCGTCCATCTCCACGAGGAGCTGGTTCAGCGTCTGCTCGCGCTCGTCGTTGCCGCCGCCCAGGCCCGCGCCGCGCTGGCGGCCGACCGCGTCGATCTCGTCGATGAACACGATGCAGGGCGCGTTCTTCTTCGCCTGCTCGAACATGTCGCGCACGCGCGCGGCGCCCACGCCCACGAACATCTCGACGAAATCGGAGCCGGAGATGGAGAAGAAGGGCACCTTGGCCTCGCCCGCGATGGCGCGCGCGAGCAGCGTCTTGCCCGTCCCGGGCGCGCCCACCATCAGCACGCCGCGCGGGATGCGCCCGCCCAGCTTCTGGAATTTCGACGGGTCGCGCAGGAATTCGACCAGCTCGGCCACTTCCTCCTTCGCCTCGTCCACGCCCGCCACGTCCGCGAAGGTGACCTGGTTCTGGTTCTCGTCGAGCATGCGCGCGCGCGACTTGCCGAAGGAGAACGCGCCGCCGCGCCCGCCGCCCTGCATCTGGCGCATGAAGAAGATCCACACGCCGATCAGCAGCAGCATCGGGAACCAGGAGACGAAGATGTTCATGAGGAGCGAGGGCTCCTCCTCGGGCTTCGCCTCGACGGACACGCCGTTCTTCAGGAGGTCGGAGACCATCCACGGGTCCTGGATGCCCGGGGTGTAGACGGTGTAGGCCTTGCCGTCGCTTGGAGGTGGCCTTGAGCGTCCGGTCGCCGTCCATCTTCACCTTGGCGATGCGCCCCTGCCGCGACTCCTCCATGAAGGTCGAGTAGTCGAGCACGTTGGCGCTGGTCTGGCGGTTGCCGACCTGCATGAAGACCATGGTCAGCACGATGCCGATGACCAGCCAGACCATGATGGTGCGAACGGTGTTGTTCACGAACGGTTCCTCGGAAAAAGACCCCAGGAATCAGCGGGATAGGGGGATCGACTACTATAGCAAAGTTCGGGCGTCCGGCCCGCGTTTCAAGGGGGTGGGACAAAGGGGACTAATGGTGTCAGGTTACTTTGCACATGTTGTGCAAAGTAACCTGACCCCTTTGCCTCTCGGCCCCCGGGCCAGCAGGTAGAGCTCGGCGCTTTCCCCCCGGGAGGCCTCCGGCTTGCGCACCACGACCTTCCCGAACCCGGCGCGCAGCGACCGGTGGAACTCCTCGTACCCCTCGCCCTGGAAGACTTTGACCAGGAAGGCGCCCCCCGGTTTCAGGTGCGCGAGGGCGAAATCGCGGGCGAGCTCCGCGAGCGCCATGGAACGCGCCTGGTCGGAGATGGCGATGCCGGACAGGTTGGGCGCCATGTCGGAGAGCACCGCGTCGGCCCTGGCCCCGCCGAGCGCCGCCTCCACGTCGGCGAGCCCCGCTGCCGTGGAAAAGTCGCCCCGGATGAACGCCGCCCCGGGGACGGCCTCCATCTCGAGCAGGTCGATCGCCACGACCCGCCCCTTCGGCCCCACCCGCTTCGCCGCCACCTGGGTCCAGCCGCCGGGGGCGGCGCCCAGGTCCACGACCACGGCGCCGGGCGACCAGGATCCGGTCGCGCTCGTCGATCTCGATGAGCTTGTAGGCCGAGCGCGAGCGGTACCCCTCGCGCTTCGAGCGCTGGACGTAGGGGTCGTTCACGTGGCGCTTGAGCCACTGCCGGCTCGATGCCGAGCGCTTCACCGGCATCCCTCGCGCGCAAATCGCGTCATAATCCCGCGCATGCCCGCCCTGACCCCCGCCCGCCGCAGCGAATTGCGCGCCCAGGCCCATGGCCTCGCCCCCGTCGTGATGATCGGCGACAAGGGGCTTTCCGACTCCGTCGTCGCCGAGGTGGACCGCGCGCTCAAGGCGCACGAGCTGATCAAGGTGAAGGCGGCCACCGACGACCGCGAGGCCCGCGCCGCCTGGATGGCGGCGCTCTGCGAGACAGCTCGCCGCCAGCCCGGTGCAGGTCATCGGGAAGATCCTCGTGCTGTGGCGCGAGAACCCCGACAAGGCCGCAGCCGGCGCCCAAGCCCGCGCCGAAGCCCGCCGCGAAGAAGAAGAAGGCCGGCGCCTCGAAGCCGTCAGAAGAAGAAGACGACGCACCGCACGGCCGAGGAGCTCATTCGTATCGAACGTCCACGATCTCGAACTCCTTCACCCCGCCCGGCGTCCGAACCTCTGCGACGTCGCCCGCGAACTTCCCGATGAGGGCCTTGGCGATCGGCGAGGAGTAGGAGATCTTGCCCGCCTTGATGTCGGCCTCGTCCTCGCCGACGATCTGGTAGGTCACGCTTTCCGAGCCGGCCGTGTCCATGAGCTCCACGGTCGTGCCGAACACCACGCGGCCGTCGTCCTCGAGCAGCGCCGGGTCGATGACCTGCGCGTTGGCGAGCTTCGCCTCGAGCTCCAGGATGCGCCCCTCGATGAAGCCCTGCTTCTCGCGCGCGGCGTCGTACTCGGCGTTCTCGGAGAGGTCGCCGTGCGCCCTCGCCTCCGCGATGGCGGTGATGACCGCGGGACGGTCGCGGGTCTTCAGGCGATGGAGCTCGGCCTTCAGCAGCTCCACGCCGACGCGGGTGATCGGAAATTTGCCCATGCCCGGATTGTCCCCTAGAGAAGCGTGGCGTGCAGGCCCTGCAGGTCGTAGGGCCGCATTTCCTCGAGATGCTGCATGCCGAGGCAGGCCGCGCGCGCGCCGGAGACCGTCGTGTAGTAGGTGACGCGTCCCTGCAGCGCGGAGTTGCGGATGGACCACGAGTCGCGCACCGAGCGGCGGTCCTCCTCGACGGTGTTGATGATGAGGCTGATCTCCTTGTTGCGGACCATGTCCACCACGTTGGGGCGGCCTTCCATCACCTTGTTGACCCGCTGCACCGCGAGGCCGGCGGCCTCCAGCGCCGCGGCGGTGCCCTTGGTGGCCACGAGCGTGAAGCCCAGGCCGGCCAGCGTGCGGGCCACCTCCACGAGCTTCGGCTTGTCCTCGTCGCGCACCGAGAGGAACGCCTTGCCCGACTTCGGCAGGCGCACGCCCGCGGCGAGCTGGCTCTTCACGAACGCCTCGGCGAAGGTCTGCCCGACGCCCATCACCTCGCCCGTGGACTTCATCTCCGGCCCCAGGATCGTGTCCACGCCCGGGAACTTGATGAAGGGGAACACCGCCTCCTTCACGCAGTAGTACGGCGGGATGACCTCCCTCGTCACCCCCTGGGAGGCGAGCGACTGCCCCGCCATGCACCGCGCCGCGACCTTGGCGAGCGGCGTGCGGATCGCCTTCGAGACGTAGGGGACGGTGCGCGAGGCGCGCGGGTTCACCTCCAGCACGAAGACCTTGTCGTCCTGGATCGCGAACTGCACGTTCATGAGGCCGACGACGTTGAGCCCCTTCGCCATCGCCACCGTCTGCCGGCGAAGCTCGTCCTGCAGCGCCGGCGACAGGCTGAAGGGCGGCAGCGAGCAGGCGGAGTCGCCCGAGTGCACGCCGGCCTGCTCGATGTGCTCCATGATGCCGCCGATGATGACCTGCGTGCCGTCGCTCACCGCGTCCACGTCCACCTCGATCGCGTCGTTCAGGAAGCGGTCGATGAGCACGGGCGAATCGTTGGAGACCTTCACGGCCTCCTTCATGTAGCGCACGAGGTCGGATCTCGGCGTGCACGATCTCCATCGCGCGCCCGCCCAGCACGTAGGAGGGGCGCACCACCACGGGGTAGCCGATCTCCTTGGCCGCCTCGAGCGCCGCCTCGGGCGTGCGCGCCGTGCGGTTGGGCGGCTGCAGCAGCTTCAGCTCGTGCAGCATCTGCTGGAAGCGCTCGCGGTCCTCGGCCTTGTCGATCGAGTCCGGCGTGGTGCCGATGATCGGCACGCCCGCGGCCTCGAGGTCGCGCGCGAGCTTGAGCGGCGTCTGCCCGCCGAACTGCACGATGACGCCCTCGGGCTTCTCGACTTGTCCACGATCTCGAGCACGTCCTCGAGCGTGAGCGGCTCGAAGTACAGGCGGTCGGAGGTGTCGTAGTCGGTCGAGACGGTCTCCGGGTTGCAGTTGACCATGATCGTCTCGTAGCCGTCCTCGCGCAGGGCGAGGGCCGCGTGGACGCAGCAGTAGTCGAACTCGATGCCCTGCCCGATCCGGTTGGGCCCGCCGCCCAGCACCATGATCTTGCGGCGGTCCGTCGGCTCCGACTCGTCCTCCTCGTCGTACGTGGAGTACATGTACGCCGTCTTCGTCGCGAACTCGGCCGCGCAGGTGTCGACGCGCTTGTACACGGGCCGGATGCCGAGCGCGTGGCGGCGCGCGCGCACCTGGTGCTCGCTCGTCTTCCAGAGGTGGGCGAGGCGCCGGTCGGAGAAGCCCTTGCGCTTGAGCGCGCGCAGCTCGTCGGCCGGGAAATCGGCCAGCGGCCGGTTCTCGATGGCGAGCTCGGTGTCGACGAGGTCCTTGATCTGGGCGAGGAACCAGGGGTCGATCTTCGTGAAGTGGTGGACTTCCTCGAGCGACATGCCCACGCCGAAGGCGTCCGCCACGTACCAGAGGCGCTCGGCGCGCGGGTAGGCGAGCTCGTCCTCGATCTTCTCCATGTCGACCGACTTCAGGTTGAAGCCGTCGACGCCGACCTCCAGCCCGCGCAGGGCCTTCTGGAGCGACTCCTGGAAGTTGCGCCCGATGGCCATCACCTCGCCCACGCTCTTCATCTGCGTGGTGAGGCGGTCGTCGGCCTGCGGGAACTTCTCGAAGGCGAAGCGCGGCACCTTCGTCACCACGTAGTCGATCGTGGGCTCGAAGGAGGCGGGGGTCGCGCCGCCCGTGATCTCGTTGGCGAGCTCGTCCAGCGTGTAGCCGACGGAGAGCTTGGCCGCGATCTTGGCGATCGGGAAGCCCGTCGCCTTGGAGGCGAGCGCCGAGGAGCGCGACACGCGCGGGTTCATCTCGATGATGACCATGCGCCCGTCGTCCGGGTTGATGGCGAACTGCACGTTGGAGCCGCCGGTCTCCACCCCGATCTCGCGCAGGCACGCGATCGAGGCGTCGCGCATGATCTGGTATTCCTTGTCCGTGAGCGTCTGCGCCGGGGCGACGGTGATCGAGTCGCCCGTGTGCACGCCCATCGGGTCGAGGTTCTCGATCGAGCAGATGATGATGCAGTTGTCCGCCTTGTCGCGGACCACCTCCATCTCGAACTCCTTCCAGCCCAGGACGCTTTCCTCGATGAGGAGCTCCTTGGTGGGGGAAGCCTCCAGCCCGCGCTCGCAGATGGCGACGAACTCCTCCATGTTGTAGGCGATGCCGCCGCCGGCGCCGCCGAGCGTGAAGGAGGGGCGGATGATCGTGGGGAAGCCCACGCTCGCCTGGACCTGCACCGCCTCCTCGAGGGAGTGGGCCAGCGCCGAGCGCGCGCTCTCCAGGCCGATCTTCGCCATGGCGTGCTTGAACTTCTCGCGGTCCTCGGCCTTGTCGATGGCCTCCTTCTTGGCGCCGATCATCTCGACGCCGTACTTGTCGAGCACGCCGTGCTTCGCGAGGTCGAGGGCGCAGTTGAGCGCCGTCTGCCCGCCCATCGTGGGCAGCAGGGCGTCGGGGCGCTCCTTCTCGATGATCTTCTCGACCATGCGCCAGGTGATGGGCTCGATGTAGGTCACGTCGGCCATGCTCGGGGTCGGTCATGATCGTGGCCGGGTTCGAGTTCACCAGGATCACCCGGTAGCCCTCGTCGCGCAGCGCCTTGCACGCCTGCGCGCCCGAGTAGTCGAACTCGCAGGCCTGGCCGATGACGATCGGGCCGGCGCCGATGATCAGGATGCTCTTGATGTCGGTGCGCTTAGGCATGCCGCTTCACCATCATCGCGATGAACTTGTCGAAGAGGTAGGCCATCTCGCGCGGGCCCGGGGAGGCCTCGGGGTGCCCCTGGAAGCTGAAGGCGGGCGCGTCGGTGCGCTCGAGGCCCTGGAGCGAGCCGTCGAAGAGCGACTTGTGCGTCGCGCGCACGTTCGCGGGCAGCGTCGCCTCGTCCACCGCGAAGCCGTGGTTCTGGCTGGTGATGAGGACGCGCTTCGTGTCGAGGTCCTGGACCGGGTGGTTGGCGCCGTGGTGGCCGAACTTCATCTTCACCGTCCTCGCGCCGCTCGCGAGCCCGAGGAGCTGGTGGCCCAGGCAGATGCCGAAGGTGGGCATGCCGGCGGCGACGATCTCGCGGATCGCCTCGATCGCGTAGGTGCACGGCTCGGGGTCGCCGGGGCCGTTGGAGAGGAACACGCCGTCGGGCTTGAGCGCGAGGGCCTCCTTCGCGGGCGTCTTCGCGGGGACGACGGTGACGTGGCAGCCGCGCTCGGCGAGGTGGCGCAGGATGTTGTGCTTCACCCCGAAGTCGTAGGCGACGACGTGGAAGCGCGGCGTGGCGCCGGTGCCGTAGCCCGTGCCGAGGTCCCAGAGCGAGCCGTTCCACTCGTAGCGCGCCGCGCAGGTCACCGCCTTGGCGAGGTCCTGGCCCGCCATCGAGGGGGCCGCGCGCGCGGCTTCCAGCGCCGCCTTCTCGTCGGCGTCCCCCGGTGACGATGCAGCCGTTCTGGGCGCCCTTGCGTGCGCAGGATGCGCGTGAGGCGCCGCGTGTCGATGTCGGCGATGGCGACGACGCCGTGGCGCGCGAGGAATTCGGGCAGCGTCTCCTTCATCCGCCAGCTGGAGGCGAGCAGCGGCAGGTCGCGGATCACGAGGCCCGCGGCGAAGACGCCGCGCGACTCGAAATCCTCGGGGTTGGTCCCGGTGTTGCCGATGTGCGGGTAGGTGAGGGTCACCACCTGCCCGGCGTAGGACGGGTCGGTGAGGATTTCCTGGTAGCCGGTCATCGCGGTGTTGAAGACCACCTCGCCCACGGTGCGGCCGGGGGCGCCGATGGCGGTGCCGCGAAAGACGGACCCATCGGCAAGAACCAGGAGGGCGGGGGTCTTCGGCGACAAGGACGGCTCCGGAAAACGGGGGGAAACGACGGGCGCAAAAAAACGGGAGGAGCTTTGGATTCCTGCCGGCTCATCCCGCTTTCATTGGTCGGAAATTATAGCTGATCCGCGGCCCTTCTTCAACGAAAGCGGCGCGCCGGGAGGATAATTCCCGCACACCATGCAAGCCCTTCACGCCTCGGCCGGCATCGCCCTCCTCCTCGCGCTCGCCTGGGCCCTGTCGGAAGACCGGCGGGGCGTGCGCTGGCGGGTCGTCGGATCGGGGCTCGCCCTCACGGTGGTCCTGGCCGCCCTCCTCCTGGCGGTCCCGTGGCTCAGGGAGGCCGTCTTTTCCTTCAATGCCGCCCTGGCGGCGCTGGAGCGGGCCACCCAGGCCGGCACCGCCTTCGTCTTCGGCTACCTCGCGGGGGGGCCGGCCCCCTTCGCCGAGACCAACCCCGCAGGCCTCGTTCGTGCTCGCCTTCCGGGCGCTACCCCTGGTGCTGGTCGTGAGCGCGCTCTCGGCCCTGCTCTTCCACTGGCGCGTGCTCCCGGTCGTGGTGAAGGCGTTCGCCTGGGTCCTCAACAAGACGATGGGCCTGGGCGGCGCGGTCGGCGTCTCCGCGGCCGTCAACGTCTTCGTGGGCATGGTGGAGGCGCCGCTGGTCGTGAAGCCCTACCTCGCGCGCCTGTCCCGCTCGGAGCTCTTCATGGTGATGGTCTGCGGCATGGCGACCATCGCCGGGACGGTGCTGGCGCTCTACGGGGCGATCCTCGCGCCGGTGGTGCCCGACGCGATCGGGCACATCATCGTCGCCTCCTTCGTCGCGACCCCCGCGGCGATCGTGATCGCGGCCCTGATGGTGCCGGGCGAGATGTCCCGGGAGGATGCGGTCGAGATCCCGCGCCAGGACGCGAGCGCCATGGACGCGGTCACCCGCGGCACGGCGGAGGGCGCCCAGCTCCTCATCCAGATCGTGGCGATGCTCATCGTGTTCATCGCGCTGGCGCACCTGGCCAACGCGGCCCTGGCCCTGCTGCCCGGGCCGGGGGGCGCGCCGCTCACGCTGCAGAGGGTGCTGGGCTGGCTCTTCGCCCCGCTCGCCTGGGCGTCGGGCGTGCCCTGGGCGGAGGCGCACGCCGGCGGGGCGCTCCTCGGCACGAAGACGATCCTGAACGAGTTCGTGGCCTACCTCGACCTCGCGAGGCTGCCGGCCGATGCCCTGAGCGCGCGCTCGCGGCTGCTGATGACCTATGCGCTGTGCGGGTTCGCCAACCTCGGGAGCCTGGGCATCCTCATCGGCGGCATGGGCGCGATGGTTCCCGAGCGGCGCGGCGAGATCGTGACCCTGGGGATGAAGTCGATCGTGGCCGGGACGCTGGCCACCTGCCTCACCGCGGCGGTGGTGGGGCTATTCGTGTAGGGCTGCGGTGGGGAGTGATGCTGGCGAAAATCTTTGGAAACGCCGATGAACGCCGATGCCCCGCCGATTGCCGCCGATGATTCAGGGATGTGAGCACCGAACGGTTTCCGTCGACACCGATTCGACGACTCATGCATCCGCGTCGCTGCCCTCACCATGCACTGTATCGGCGGTCAATCGGCGGGGCATCGGCGTTCATCGGCGTTTCCAAAGCCTTTCGTCCAACCGTCAGCCACGAAACCCCAGCACGTCGTCCATGTCGTAGAGCCCCGGCGCGCGGCCGGAGAGCCACTTCGCCGCGCGGATCGCGCCCTGCGCATAGGTCGCGCGGCTGGAGGAGCGGTGCGTGACCTCGATGCGCTCGCCGGTGCCGATGAAATACACCGTGTGGTCGCCGATCATGTCGCCGCCGCGAACCACCGAGAACCCGATGCTTCCCGCCTTGCGCTCGCCCGTGACGCCGTGGCGGGCGAAGACGCCGTCCTTCGCGAGCGTCGTGCCGCGCGCCGCGGCGGCCACCTCGCCCAGCTTGAGCGCCGTGCCGGAGGGCGCGTCCACCTTGAGCTTGTGGTGCGCCTCGAAGACCTCGACGTCGTACGCCGCGCCGAGCGCGCGCGAGGCCATCTCGACCAGCTTGAAGGTCACGAGCATGCCGATCGCGAAGTTCGGGGCGAAGACCACCGCGATGTCGCGGGCGGCCTCGCGAACCGTCTCGACCTGGGCGGGCTCGAGACCGGTGGTGCCGATGACGATCGCCTTGCGGGCGGCGCGGCAGGCGGCCAGGTGGGCGAGCGTCCCGGCGGGGCGCGTGAAGTCGATGAGGACGTCGCTCGCGGCGAGGGCCGCGGCGATGTCGGATCCGATGCGCACTCCCCTGGCGCCTCCCGCGAGATCCCCGGCGTCGCGCCCGGCGAAGGGCGAACCCGCCACGTCGAGCGCGGCGGCGATGGAGGTCGCCGGATCGGCGGAGCCGGCCTCGAGCAGCGCGCGGCCCATGCGGCCGCCCGCGCCCGCGATCGCGAGCCGGACCGCGCTCACTTGGCCGGCGCCGCGCCGGCGGCGGAAAGGGTCGGGCCGCCCTCGATGCGGACCACCTTCTCGTTCTCGAAGAACACCGAGAACTTGTTCTGCTCCACGAGGGCGCCGCGCTGCTCGAAGCGGAAGTAGTAGTCCCAGCGGTTCGCGTGGAAGATGTCCGTGAGCAGCGGCGTCCCGAGGAGGTTGCGCACGTCCGTGCGCGTCATTCCCGTCTTCAGCTTAGCGAAGGTCTCCGGCGCGACGATGTTGCCCTGCTGGATGTCGATGCGATGGATGATCGACCCGCAACCGGCGAGGGCGACCGACAGGACGAGCGTGGCGAGGAGGCGCATGGGATTGGGGCGTGAAAGTGCGGGCCATTATAGCGCGAGGGCGCCCTCGCCCCGCCCCGGAAGCCGCCGAACGCGGTTATGATTCCCCGAGCCACCCCGCACCCGAGCCCGCCATGAGCGACCCCAAGGAACTCCGCAGCACCGGCCTCAAGGTCACCGCGCCGCGGCTTCGCGTGCTCGACCTCTTCCAGACGAGCCCGGAGCGCCACCTGACCGCGGAGGACGTCTACCGGCGCCTGCTGGACGAGCACGCCGACATCGGGCTCGCCACGGTCTACCGCGTCCTCACGCAGTTCGAGCAGGCGGGGCTCCTGGTGCGCCACCACTTCGAGGGCGGCAAGGCCGTCTACGAGCTGAACGAGGGCAAGCACCACGACCACCTCGTGTGCCTGCAGTGCGGCAAGGTCGAGGAGTTCTACGACCCGGAGATCGAGAAGCGCCAGGCGAAGATCGCGCGCGAGCGCGGCTTCGCGATCCACGACCATTCGCTCTACCTCTACGCGGACTGCCTGAAGGCGGACTGTCCCGACCGCCCGGAGAACGGATGAGGGCCGGGGCCGCGCCGGGGCGGAAGGACGGCCGCATGAGCCTGCGCGCGCTGGCCGGCCTCGCCGTCGCGGCCTTCGTCGCGGCTGCGCCGCTCCCCGCGCCCGCGCAGTTCGCGCCCTCCCCGGCCGCCGGCGAGATCGCCGCGGCGCAGCTGCCGAAGGAGGCGCGCGACACGCTGGCGCTCGTCAAGAAGGGCGGGCCCTACCCGTACGCCAAGGACGGCGCCGTCTTCGGCAACCGCGAGGCGCGCCTGCCGAAGCAGAAGCGCGGCTACTATCGCGAGTACACGGTGAAGACGCCCGGCGAGCGCACCCGCGGCGCGCGGCGCATCGTCGCCGGGCGCGCGGGCGAGTACTGGTACACCGACGACCACTACGCCACCTTCCGGCGGATTCGAGAATGAGGCCCGGCCATGCCGCTTGACGCACTCGACGACCTGCTCGACGACGAGACGGGGGGCGTGTTCTTCCTGCCCCGGCACGAGTCTCCGCGCGACGTGCAGGCCGCGGCGAAGCGCGCGAAGTTCGCCTTCTTCCACATCGAGGGGAAGAACATCTCGCGCAAGGAGCAGCTCCTGAACCACGTGGCGACCGCGCTGCGCTTCCCGAACTACTTCGGCGGCAACTGGGACGCGCTGGAGGAATGCCTCACCGACATGGAGTGGGTCGACGCGCCGGGCTACGTGATCTACTACGACCACATCGACGGGCTCCTCGCGGCCCACCCGGACCAGTTCGACACCTTCGTCGAGATCTGCCGCGACGCCGTCGGCTCCTGGAAGGAGGACGGCACCGCCATGGTGGTCCTGCTCTCCGGCGCCAAGGCGCCCAAGGGCGTGGCGAAGCTCAAGGACGAGGCGCCTAGGGACAGGCCACCGGGATCCGGCGGTCGAGGACGATCGCCCGCGGGCGTGACCTTCGCGCGCCAGGCCACCACCTCCACCCCGGCCGCCAGCGCCTCCCGCAGGGTTCGCCCGTAGGCCGGGTCGATCGCGTCCGCGGGCCGCACCTCCTCCACGTCGCCTCGCTGCACGCAGTAGAACTGCACCGCCCGCAGGCCCCGCGCCTTCAGGCGCATGAGCTCGCGCAGGTGCTTGGCGCCCCGCTCGCTCACGGCGTCGGGGAAGAGCGCCACGCCGCCCGTCACGGCGGCCGTCACGTTCTTCACCTCCACGTAGCAATCCTCGCGGCCGGGCGAAGCGAGCAGCAGGTCGACGCGGCTGCGCTCCTCGCCGAAGGCGACCTCGCGACGGATCGTGGCGTATCCCGCCAGTTCCGGGACGACGCCCGCCGCGACGGCCTCGGCCACGAGGCGGTTGGGCAGCCCCGTATTGATGCCGACCACCACGGGGCGCCCGCGTCCCGCGGGCTTCACCTCGACCAGTTCCCAGGTGTGGCGGTACTTGCGGGTGGGCGAATCGCTCTGCGAGAGCCACACGCGGCTGCCCGGCTCGCAGCACCCCAGCATCGAGCCGGTGTTGGGGCAGGCGGCGGTGACCGTGCCGCCCGAGGCCAGCTCGATGTCGGCGAGGAAGCGCTTGTAGCGGCGGACGAGCCTGCCCTCGGCGAGCGGCGAGGCGAACTCCATGCGCGCTAGGTGGGCGCGCCGGCGGCGGCCTCCTGCTCCGCGATCTGCTTGCGCACCACCTCCATGTCGAGCGTCTTCGACTTCTCGACCACCTGCTCGAAGGCGCCCTGGGGGAGCGCGCCGGGCTGCGAGAAGACGATGATCTGCTCGCGGAAGACCATCAGCGTGGGGATCGAGCGGATCTGGAAGTGCGCGGCGATCTCCTGCTCCTCGTCGGTGTTCACCTTCGCGAACACCACGTCGGGGTGCATCTCCGAGACCTTCTCGAACACGGGCGCGAAGCCCGCGGCAGGGCCCGCACCACGGCGCCCAGTAGTCGACGATGACCGTCGGGTTGGAGGTCACCACCTGCTCGAAGTTTTCCTTCGTGAGTTCTACGACGGCCATCTCGCGTCTCCCGTACGGGGTTGAAGTCTATTTTTCCAGCAGCGACCGCAGCATCCAGGCGGTCTTCTCGTGGACCTGCATGCGCTGGGTGAGGAGGTCGGCGCTCGGCTCGTCGGCCGCCTTGTCCACCAGCGGGAACACCTTGCGGGCGGTGCGCACGACCGCTTCCTGGCCCTCGACCAGCAGGCGAATCATCTCATGGGCCTCGGGCACGCCGTCCGTCTCGGGGATCGACGAGAGCTTCGCGTAGGCCTTGTACGTGCCCGGGCGCGGGGAAGCCCAGGGCGCGGATGCGCTCGGCGATGAGGTCCACCGCGAGTGCCAGTTCGTTGTACTGCGCCTCGAACATGAGGTGCAGCGTCTGGAACATCGGGCCCTTCACGTTCCAGTGGAAATTGTGGGTCTTGAGGTAGAGCGTGTAGGTGTCCGCGAGCAGGTGCGAGAGCCCCTCCGCGATCCTCTCGCGGTCCTTCGCGGAGATGCCGATGTCGATGGAGCCGGCGCCCGGTCTGCCTGCTTGCCATGTTGCCTCTCCGTTTGCGTTGCGTCGATGCCGACAGTTTCCGTCGAAACCGCGGCGCGCGCCAATCGGAAATCCTTATCCGCGCGATTGGGCGCCGCTATCCCGCGGGCGGCCTCAGCCCTTCAGCGCGCGGGCCGTGGACGCCACCGCGCCGCGAGGGCCCGCACCGACTTCGCCACGCGCTCGTCCGCGATCGCGCCGTCGGCCCCGAAGGCCTCGTGCGCCTTCGGCACCGGGACCTGCGTGCCCAGCACGGTCACGCCCAGCGCCGAGAGCACCTGGCGCAGGTGCGGCAGCGCCCGCGTGCCGCCGAAGGCGCCCGGGGAGGCCGCCATGAGCCCGGCGACCTTGCCCCGCCACGGGGCGAGCCCCGAGGCGGCGCCCTTGCCGTCGCCCACGTCGCGCGACAGCCAGTCGATCGTGTTCTTGAGCAGCGCCGTCATCGACGAGTTGTTCTCGGGCGAGGCGATGAGGAGCGCATCGTGCGCGAGGAACAGCTCGCGCAGCCTCGTCGCGTTCTCCGGCATGCCGGAGGCCGCCTCGAGGTCGCCGTGGTAGATCGGCATCGGGTAGTCGTCGAGGTCGACGAAGGTCGCCTCGGCGCCCGCCTCGCGCGCGAACTGCGCCGCCGCGCGCGCGAGCTTCTTGTTGAGGGAGTCGCGCCGGGCGCTGCCGGCGAAGGCGAGGATGCGTGTCATGGCGATGTCCGCGAAGGGCCGGCCGCGCGAACATCAGGCGGCGAGACCGACAGGATAGTCCGTGTAGCCCGCTTCGCCCGGCGTGTAGAACGTGGCGGGGTCCGCCGCGGTCAGCGCCGCGCCGCTCGCGAGCTTGCGCACGAGGTCCGGGTTGGAGATGAACGGCCGGCCGAAGGCCACCAGGTCGCCGCGGCCGGCGTCGAGATCGGCCGTGGCGCGCGCGCGCATCGTAGCCGCCCGACAGGATGTAGCGTGCCCTTGAACGCGGCGCGGATCGCCGCCTTGAGCGCGGGGCTCGGCTCCGGCGCGCCCATCGAGCTGTGGTCCACCACGTGGATGTAGGCGATCCCGAGCGCGTTCATCTCGTCCACGAGGCGAAGGTAGAGGGCGTCCATTTCCGCGTCGGGCGCCATGCCGTTGAAGACGCCGTAGGGCGAGATGCGCATGCCGACGCGCTCCGCGCCGATGGCCGCGACCGCCGCCTTCGCGACTTCCACGGCGAAGCGGATGCGGTTCTCGACGCTGCCGCCCCAGCGGTCGGTGCGCTGGTTCGAGGCCGTGTTCAGGAACTGGTCGATCAGGTAGCCGTTCGCCCCGTGCAGCTCGATGCCGTCGAACCCGGCGGCAATGGCGCGCTTGGCCGCGGCGGCGAATTCGCCGATGGCCTTCGCGATGTCGGCCTCGGTCATCTCGACGGGCACGGGATGGGGCTGCATGCCTTCGCCGTCCGTCCACATCTGGCCGGGCGCGGCAATGGCCGACGGCGCGACGATGCGGGCGCCCGCCGGCAGGTTCGCGGGATGGCCCACGCGCCCGGTGTGCATGAACTGCACGAAGATGCGCCCGCCCGCGCGGTGCACGCCGTCGGTCACGCGCTTCCAGCCCTGCTCCTGCTCGTCGTTGAAGAGGCCGGGGATGCGCGCGTACCCCAGGCCGTCGGGAGAAGGCGCCACGCCCTCGGTGATGAGGAGCCCGGCGGCGGCGCGGTCGGCGTAGAACTTTTCCATCAGCGCGTTCGGCACGTTGCCGATCGCGCGGCTGCGGGTCATGGGCGCCATGACGATGCGGTTCGGCGAGCGTGAAGCTTGCCGAGGGTGAGGGGCGTGAAGAGCGTGGAGGTCATGGTCGTTTCCTTGGGTAGGTGGTGGGTATTGGATTGCGGTTGCGGGATCGCGTCCCGCGATTCAGGGGGTATCGGCGAGCGTGCCCATGCGGCCGGTGCGGAAGGCGATCTCGGCGGCGCGAACCTGCTCGACGCTGTTCATGACGAAGGGTCCGTGGAAGACGAGCGGGCCCTCGGCGGGCGCGCCGCCGAGCAGCATCAGCCCGAGCGGCTGTCTCGCCCGCGTTCGATGCGACGAGCGCGCCGCCTTCGTTCGCGAACACGACGAGGTCGCCGGCGGAGGCTGCCGTGCCGCCCTCCGGGCCGAAGCGGCCCTCGCCTTCGATCACGTAGGCCGCGGCCTCGTGGCACGCCGCGACGTCGAGCGCCACGGTGGCGCCCGGCTCCACCGCGACGTGCGCGAGGAAGGCCGGCATCAGCGTCGGCGCCGGCCCCTTCGCGCCCGTCGACCTCGCCGGCCACGACGCGAAGCGTCGCGCCCGGCGAGCTGTCTTCTCGACGATCTCCGACGCGTCGATGCGCCGGTAGCGCGGCGGCATCATCTTCAGCGCGCGCGGCAGCGAGATCCAGAGCTGGATGCCGTGCTGGATCACCGCGCCCGCGCCGTCGGCGAGCGGCCGCTCCGAGTGCACGATGCCGCGGCCCGCCGTCATCCACTGCGCGCCGCCCGCCGTGACGATGCCGTGGTGCCCGGCCGAGTCGCGGTGCTCGTTGCGGCCGGTCAGCAGGTAGGTGACCGTCTCGATCCCGGCGTGCGGATGCGGGCCCACGCCCTCGTCGCCCTCGGCGACGCGGAACGGACCGAAATGGTCGAGGAAGACCCACGGCCCCACCGAGTGCCGCCCGCTCGCGGGCAGCGCGCGCCGCACCGTGAAGGTGCCGGCGGAGGCGGGCTGCGAGGCGATGACGCGCTCGATGGTCGCGGGAGACGGGCTTGCATGGCGATGTCCTAGCGGCGATCCACGCTCCAGGCGCCGGGGCCGAAGGCCGCGACGTAGGAGCATGCCGCCCATGATCGAGAGGTTCTTCAGGAACTGCGTCATCTGCGCCTGCGCTTCCGGGCCCACCGGGCTGTGGAAGATCAGCGTCGTCGGGACGAGGAACGCGGCAATGGCGAGCGCCGCCCAGCGCGCCTTGAAGCCCGCGACGAGCATCAGCCCGCCGACGAATTCCACGACGATGGCGCCGACGAGCAGCGGCTCCGCCATGGGCATGCCCTTCGAGGCCATGTAGGCGGCGGTGCCGGCGAAGCCGGTGATCTTGCCGAAGCCGGAGATGACGAAGAGCAGGCCGAGGAGCGTGCGGCCGGCGATCGCGGCAGCGTTCTGGAGAGAGGTGTTCATGGTTTACTGTCCTTTCCTGGATGGATGGGTTGACGGCGGTTCACGCCAGGTCGAAGAGCAGCACTTCCGCGTTCCGTCCGCCCTCGAGGCGGATCTCGCGCTCCCCCGTCGCCTTGAGCGCATCGCCCGCGCGAAGGGGCTGGCCGTTCACCGTGACCTCGCCCCGGGCGACGTGCACGTAGGCCTTGCGTCCGGCGGCGACCGCGTGGGTGGCGGATTCGGTTCCGTCGAGGAGCGCCGCGTAGACCAGCGCATCCTGGTGGATCGTGACCGAACCCTCCCGCCCGTCGGGCGAGGCGATGAGGCGAAGCCGCCCGCGCTTGGAGGCCGCGTCGAAGAGCTTCTCCTCGTAGCTCGGGGCGACGCCCTGGACGCCCGGCTCGATCCAGATCTGCAGGAAGTGGACGCCTTCGGCGGCGGAGGGGTTGTACTCGCTGTGGCGCACGCCGGTGCCCGCGCTCATGCGCTGGACGTTGCCCGGGCGGATGATGGAGCCGTTGCCCATGCTGTCCTTGTGCTCGAGCGCGCCTTCGAGGACGTAGCTGATGATCTCCATGTCGCGGTGGCCGTGGGTGCCGAACCCCATGCCGGGCTTCACGCGGTCCTCGTTGATGACGCGCAGGGCGCCAAAGCCCATGTGGGCGGGATCGTGGTAGTCGGCGAACGAGAAGGAATGGAAGGAATCGAGCCAGCCGTGGTTCGCGTGGCCCCGTTCTTCGCTGCGGCGCAGTTCCATCATGGTCGTCTCCTGTTTATCCATTAGTGCTGAACGATGATGTGCATGATAGGGTTGATGTTTTATGCATGAAAGCGAATAATTCTCACCATATCGTTCTGATTTTTTGAACATGAAATTGACGCTGGACGCCCTCGAAGTGCTGGACGCGATCGACCGCCGGGGGTCCTTTGCCGCGGCGGCCGAGGAACTGCACCGCGTTCCGTCAGCGATCACTTACTCCGTGCAGCAGATGGAGGAGGCGCTCGACGTCCTGCTCTTCGACCGGCGCGGGCACCGGGCCAAGCTCACCGAGGCGGGACGGGAGTTGCTCGAGGAGGGCCGCCACCTGCTGCGGGCCGCCGCCGACCTCGAATGCCGGGTGCGGCAGGTCGCCAAGGGCTGGGAGGCCGAGCTTCGCATCGCGGTCGACACCCTGATCGGGAAGGACAAGCTCTTCGGGATCGTGGTGGAGTTCTACGAGGCGAACACCGGCACGCGGCTTCGCTTCCTGCACGAGGTCCTGGGCGGCACGTGGGACGCGCTCGCCTCGGGCCGCGCCGACATGGCGATCGGCGCCTCCGGCGAGGCACCCGCCGGGCGCCGCCTACACCGTCCCAGCCCATCGGCCGCGTGGAGATGGTCCTCGTCGCCGCGCCGTTCCATCCGCTCGCGAAGGAACCGGCGCCGATCACCGAGGCCATGCTCCTGCGGCACCGGGCGGTGAGCATCGCCGACAGCTCCCGCCTCCTGCCTCCCCGGACCGCGGGACTGCTCTCCGGCCAGGACGTGCTCACGGTCTCGTCGCTCGATGCCAAGGTCGCGGCCCACGTGGCCGGCCTCGGGCGTGGGCTGGCTGCCGCGCTGGATCGCCGAGCGCGAAGCCTGGGCCGGCCGGCTCGTCGATCCTCGAGCCCGAGGCGCCCCGCCCGCCCGCGCGAGATGGTCGTGGCCTGGCGCCCCTCGTCGGCGGGCAAGGCGGCGAAGTGGTTCGTGAAGCGCCTCGAGGATCCGCTCGTGGCCGCCTCCCTCCTGTCGTGACCCGGGCGATGGCCTACGTCGGCCGCTTCGCGCCCTCCCCCACGGGGCCGCTGCACTTCGGCTCGCTCGTGGCCGCCGTGGCGAGCTGGCTCGACGCGCGCGCCGCGGGCGGCCGGTGGCACCTGAGGATCGAGGACGTGGACGCGCCGCGCACGGTCCCCGGCGCCGAGGACGAGATCCTGCGCACGCTCGAGGCACTCGGCCTGGCGTGGGACGGCCCGATTCGTCCGCCAGCGCGAGCCGCACGGCCCGCTACGAGGAAGCGCTGCGCCGCCTGCAGGACCGCGGGCTCGCCTACCGCTGCCGCTGCTCGCGCAGGGAGATCGCGGACTCGGGCCTGCACGGCATCGACGGCATCGTCTATCCCGGCACGTGCCGCGGCGCCCGCGTCCCCGCCGGCGTCCCGGCGGCCGTTCGCTTCATCGTCCCCGACGAGACGATCGCCTTCGACGACCGCGTGCAGGGGCGCATCGTCGCAGCGGCTCGCCGCCGACGTCGGCGACTTCGTCGTGCGCCGGCGCGACGGCCTCTTCGCCTACCAGCTCGCGGTGGTCGTCGACGACGCCGAGCTTGGCGTGACCGACGTCGTGCGCGGCGCGGACCTCCTCGATTCGACCCCCCGGCAGATCGCGCTGCAGCACGCGCTCGGCGTGCCCACGCCCCGCTACCTGCATGTTCCCGTCGCCGCCCGGGACGGCGAGAAGCTCTCCAAGCAGACGCTCGCCCCTGCCGTCGAGGCGGCCGACGGTCCGGCGGCCCTGCGCTCGGCCCTCGCGTTCCTCGGGCAGGCCCCGCCGGAAAGCGGACGCCCCGCCGAAATCCTCGCCCAGGCCGCGCGGGTCTGGGACCCGTCGCGAATACCCCGGGAGCGGGCCCGGGAGATAACAGACGGTCACCGTGGCAGCAGCCCTCGCGGCCTATAATTGCCTCCCTTCCAACGGTTGAATCCAAACCGGCCGGCCCTGCCATCCAACGGGGCATGAAACGCGGGCCTACCCGGACCCGCCCGCCATCGAGAGGCTCGACCATGATTTTCCGGAAATCGAACTCCGCCGCCGCCGTGCCCGTCGGCGCGCGCGCCGCGCCGGGCGCTCAAGCCCGTGCTGGTCGTCCTCGGCCTCGCGGTCGTGGTCGGCTCCCTCGTCGCGTTCCGCGAGACCCCGGCGAAGAAGGAGGAGTCCGCCAAGAGCGCGCCCACCGACGCTCGAGTTCACGCCGGCCGACATCGCCGTGGTCGAGCTTCGCGAGCTCTCGCGCATCCTGCCCATCTCCGGGATCGCTTTCGCCGGTCGTCCAGTCCACCGTCCGCTCGAAGGTTCCCGGCGAGGTCCGCCGCGTCCTCGTGCGCGAAGGCGAGAAGGTCGCGCAGGGCCAGCTCCTCGTCGAGATCGACACCGCCGACCTCCAGGCCCGGCTCGACGCCCAGGTCGCGTCCCTCGAGGAGGCCAGGGCGAGGCTGTCGATCGCGGCGAAGAACCGCGACAACGGCGCGCAGCTGCACAAGCAGGGCTTCATTTCGCAGAACGCGTTCGACACCACGCAGAGCGCCTACGAAGCCGCCGCGGCCAGCGTGAAGTCCGCCGAGGCGCAGGTCCGCCTGGCCCGCAACGCGACGCAGGACGCGGTCGTGCGCGCGCCCATCGCGGGCGTGGTCGCGAAGAAGATGGTCAACGCCGGCGAGAAGGTGGGCGTCGACGGCGCCCTCGTCGCCATCGTCGACCTGGCGAGGATGGAGATCGAGGCGCCCGCGCCCGCCTCCGAGATCCCCGCCATCCGCATCGGCGAGGCCGCGACGTTCCGCGTGGACGGCTACGGGGAGCGCGACTTCACCGGCCGCCTCGAGCGCATCAACCCGACGACCGAGCCCGGCTCGCGCTCGATCACGCTCTACCTGTCCGTCGACAACCGGGACGGCGTCCTGCGCGGCGGCATGTTCGCCAAGGGCAGCCTCGTCCTCGACAAGAGCGCGCCGGCACCGGTCATTCCCGCGACGGCCGTGCGGGAGGAGGCCGGCCAGACCTTCGTCTTCACGGTCGAGCAGGGCAAGGTCGGGCGGCGCGCGGTGCAGCTCGGCATGCGCGAGGAGCAGTCCGGGCTCGTCGAGGTGCGCAGCGGCCTCGAGAAGGGCGTGGCCGTCGTGAGCGCCCGCACGATCGGGCTGAAGGCCGGGGCTCCCGCCGTCGTGAAGGACGCCGCGGCCGCGCCGCCCAAGGCGAGCTAGGGCGCGCCGCCATGTGGATCACCAAGACCAGCATCAACCAGCCCGTCTTCGCCACCATGATGATGGTGGCGCTGTGCGTCCTCGGGATCTTCTCCTACAACCGGCTGCGCGTCGAACGCATGCCGGACATCACGATCCCGTTCGTCTTCATCCAGATCAACTACCCGGGCGCCGCGCCCGAGGCCGTCGAGAACGACATCACCAAGCCGGTCGAGGAGGTGGTGAACACGGTCAACGGCGTGAAGATCATCCGCTCCAACTCCTTCGAGGGCCGCAGCGAGACCTACATCGAGTTCCGCCTCGACACGAACATGGAGCGCGCGGTCCAGGACGTGCGCGACAAGATCGCGATGATCCGCCCCGGCTTCCCCAGCGAGGCGCGCGATCCGCTGGTGCTGCGCGGCGACTTCGACAACGCCCAGCCCGTCGTGTCGCTCGCGGTGATGTCGAAGACCCGGAGCCTTCGCGAGCTCACGACGATCACCGACCAGGTCATCGTGAAGCGGTTCCAGAACGTGCCCGGCGTGGGGCAGGTGCAGACCTCCGGCGGCGTGGCCCGCCAGGTGCTCGTGAACCTGAAGCCCGCGCAGATGCAGTCGCAGGCCGTCGGCGTGGACGAGGTCATCGCGGCGATCCGCGCGGCCAACATGGACGTGCCCGCGGGCAAGATCGTCCACGGCCCCGCCGAGCAGCTGGTGCGGATCGAGGGCCGGATCAAGGAGCCGGCGGGATTCGGCCGGATCATCGTGGCGCGCCGCGCCAAGGGGCCGGTGTACCTCGACCAGGTGGCCGACATCGTCGACGGCGAGCGCGAGGCCGACACGCTCTCGCGCATCAACGGCCAGCCGGGCCTCACCATCTCCGTGCTCAAGGTGCAGGACGCCAACATCGTCGACGTGGGCAACGGCGCGAAGGCGGCCGCCCGCGACCTCGCGAAGGTCCTGCCGCCCGACGTGGAGCTGAAGCTCGTCTACGCCGACGTCGACTTCATCGAGAAGGCGCTGAACGGCGTGAAGGTGACGATCGTCGAGGGCGCCCTCCTCACCATCTTCATCGTCTTCCTCTTCCTGCACTCCTGGCGCAGCACCATCATCACCGGGCTCACGCTCCCCATCTCGGTCATCGCGACCTTCGTCGCCGTGCACCTCTTCGGGTTCACGCTCAACTTCCTCACCCTGATGGCGCTGTCGCTGTGCATCGGGCTGCTGATCGACGACGCGATCGTGGTGCGCGAGAACATCGTGCGCCACCTCGGCATGGGCAAGGACCACTACCGCGCGGCGCGCGAGGGCACCGAGGAGATCGGGCTCGCGGTCATGGCCACGACCTTCGCGATCGTCGCGGTGTTCGTCCCCGTCGCCTTCATGGCGGGGATCATCGGCAAGTTCTTCTTCCAGTTCGGCATCACGGTGGCCGTGGCGGTGCTGGTGTCGCTCTTCGTGAGCTTCACGCTCGACCCGATGCTCTCGTCCATCTGGCGCGACCCGCCGGAGAGCCGCTTCCGCTACCTGCCCTGGCTCGGCCGCGCTGATGAGCCGCATCGAGGACGGCGTGGAGTGGGCCCACCACCGCTACGGGGAGCTCCTCGAGTGGGCGCTCGTGAACCGCAAGAAGGTGCTGGCGATCGCGGTGGCGGTCTTCGTCTCGAGCTTCTTCGTGCTTCCCCTGGTGGGCACCGAGTTCGTCCCCGAGTCCGACGAGGGCCGCACCTCGTTCCGGCTCACCACGGACGTGGGCTCCAGCCTCGAGTACACCGACGCGAAGACGCGCCAGGTCGAGGAGATCCTGCGCCGCTTCCCCGAGGTGAAGGTGATGGCGGCCAACGTCGGCGCGGGCGAGGGCCGCAACGTCGCCCGCATCGAGGTGAAGCTCACCGACCGCCGCGAGCGGCCGCAGCTCTCGCCAGAAGCAGTTCGAGGCGAAGGTGCGCGACCTGATCCGCTCCATCCCCGGCATCGAGCTCTCGGTGGGCTACAACCGGCCCATCTGGATCAACCTCCTCGGCCCGTCCAACGAAGGGCCTCGAGCGGGTGACCGCCGACGTGATGGCGCGCATCGCCAAGGTGAAGGGCATCGTCGACCTCGAGAGCAGCCTCAAGGCGAACAACCCGGCGATCACGATCAAGGTGAACAACGAGCTCGCGAGCGACCTGGGCCTCACGGTCTCGCAGATCGGCGCCGCCGTGCGCCCGCTCGTGGCCGGGGACGTGATCGGCCACTGGCTCGCCCCCGACGGGCAGAACTACGAGGTGAACGTGCAGCTGCCGAAGTCGGGCCGCCGCATCACCTCCGACCTGGGCGAGCTCCACGTCGTGAGCAGCAAGCCGGCGCCCGACGGCTCGCCCGTCCTCGTGCCCCTGCGCCAGGTCGTGGAGTTCCAGAACTCCACCAGCCCGCAGATCATCAAGCGCCAGGAGCTGCAGCGGCGCGTGGGCATCTACGCGAACGTCGAGGGGCGGCCTTCCGGCGACGTGGGCAAGGAGGTGCAGGAGCTGCTCAAGACCATCGCGCTCCCGCCGGGCTACCGCTTCGACGTCGCGGGGCAGACGCAGGACATGCAGGAATCGTTCACGGCGGCGGTGGCGGCCCTCGGCATGGCGGTGATCTTCATCTACATCATCCTCGCCTCGCAGTTCGGCAGCTTCCTGCAGCCGCTCGCGATCATGGCCTCGCTCCCCTTCACGCTCATCGGCGTGTTCCTGGCGCTGCTCGTCACCGGCAGCACGCTCAACATCTTCTCCATCATCGGCATCATCATGCTGATGGGGCTGGTGACGAAGAACGCGATCCTGCTGGTGGACTTCACGAACCAGGGCCTGCGCGAAGGCAAGTCGCGCCACGACGCGATCCTCGCCGCCGGGCAGGTGCGGCTGCGCCCGATCCTCATGACGACGATGGCGATGATCTTCGGCATGCTGCCGATGGCCATCGGCTCGGCCGACGGCGGCGAGCAGAACGCGCCGATGGGACGCGCCGTGATCGGCGGCATCATCACCTCGACGCTGCTCACGCTGGTGGTGGTGCCCGTCCTCTTCACCTATCTCGACACGTGGGGCCGCAAGGTCTCGGCCTGGTTCGCCGGGGGTGCGCCGGCCACGCCTGCCGGCGGCGCCAGCGTCGAACCCGTGGCCTCGCAGCGCGTGGACAACGACTAGCTGCTGCCGCGTACACCGGCTTCGAACCGCGGGGAGCGACATCGAGGCGATGCACCGCGAGCCGGGCCCACCTCCAAGCTTCACACTGTCTCTGCGGCCTCGTCCGATCGGCCGCGTCTCGTGCACTGTCGATCCTCTCCACGGGAGTGACGGCCCTCTCGCGGTGCATCGCCTCGATGTCGCGTCGTAGGGGCACATTCGGGCTTCTCGAGCGTTCGACCGATCAGACGTGCATCGTCGCCATCCGATCGCCTCGGTTCGCCGCAAATTCGCCAGCGTCGACGATTCGCGCCGGCGCCAGCCGCTGAACGACAGGGCGCCCCTCTATAAAACCCACGGTGACGATCGCAGGATCGCCGCGCAGAGCCGTTCGCCGGGGCTCGAGGGAGGGTTGGGAGGGCTGTCACCGTCGCGGAGAAGATCGACAGTGCACGAGACGCGGCCGATCGGACGAGGCCGCAGAGACAGTCTGAAGCTTGGCGCACGAGCCCTCCCAACCCTCCCTCGAGGCCCGGCGAACGGCGACTACTTCGACATCCCGGCCCGGCCTTGCGCCAAGACAATTCCCCGCGAGGCCCCGTCCCTTACATTCGGACTAGAATCGCCCGGACGGCGATGGCCCCCAACGAGAAGCGCGGAAGGAGAACCGGCATGTCTGCGGCGGATATCACGGGTCGGTTGGCACGGTACATGGTCGAGGCGCGCAGCGGAGCCTTCCGCCGGACGTGGCGCGGGAGGCCAGGCACCGCATCCTGGACTCGCTGGCCGCGATGGTGTCGGGAGCCCGCCTCAAGCCCGGCGAGATGGCGATCCGGTACGCGCGATCGCAGGGCGGCGTCGCGGAAGCGACCGTCGTGACGACCGACATCCGGACCACGGCCATCAACGCGGCGCTCGCCAATGCGATGTTCGGCCACGCCGACGAGACCGACGACTTCCATCCGGAGACGAAGGCCCATCCGGGCTGCTCCGTCGTGCCCGCGGCCCTCGCGATGGCCGAGCGCGAGAGCAGCTCGGGAACGGAACTGCTCAACGCGGTGGCGCTCGGCTACGACCTGTGCTGCCGCTTTCTCATCGCGCTCGGGGCGGACCTGGTGCGCGCGACCCACCGCAGCGCCGAGGGCACCAGCTCCACCATGGGCAGCGTGGGGGCCGCGGCCGCGCTGGCCCGGCTGGACGAACGGGGAATGCGCCACGCGCTTTCGTACGCCGCCCAGCAGGTCTCGGGCATCTGGAGCTGGGTCCGCGACGCCGAGCACGTCGAGAAGGCCTTCGACTTCTCCGGCATGGGCGCCCGCAACGGGGTGACCGCGGCCATCATGGCGCAGATGGGGTTCAGCGGCGTCTGGGACGTGCTGGACGGCGAGCACAACGTGCTCATCGCCCTGTCCACCGACCCGAAGCCGGAGGAGATGGTCGCGGGACTGGGAAGCCGTTATTTCGTCGCCGAGACCGCCATCAAGCCCTTCTCCGTCGGCTATCCGATCCAGGCGCCGCTGGACGCGTTCCTCAGGCTCCATCGCGAGCACGGGCTGCGCGTCGACAACGTGGAGCGGATCGTCGTGAGGCTTCCGCAGGACGGCGCGCGCGTCGTCAACGACCGCGCCATGCCGGACGTCAACTGCCAGCACATCATCGCGCTGGCCCTCGTGGAGGGCACGGTCTCGTTCGAGGACAGCCATTCCTACGAGCGGATGGCGGACCCGGCGGTGCGCGCCGTGAAGGAGCGCGTGCAGCTCATCGCCGACCCCGAGCCTCATGGATCCCGCCGCGCCGCGGAGCGGCAAGGTGGAGGTGACGCTGCGGGATGGCCGGACCGTCAGCCACTTCACGCGCCACGCCCCGGGCACGAAGGAAAACCCGATGGACACGGAGGGCGTGAACGCCAAGGCGCGGCTCCTGATGGCGCCGGTGCTCGGCGCCGCGCGGACGGAAGAGGTCATCCGCCGCGTGAACGCCCTGGAGGAGCTCGCCGACGTGCGCGAGCTTCGGCCCTTCCTCGCGCTGCCGAAGGAAGGCTAGCGTTCGCTGGGGTTTCGGCTTCGGCGCAAGGGTGGCGACATCGAGGCGATGCACCGCGAACCGGCGCCTCGAAGCTTCGACTGTCTCTGCGGCCTCGTCCGATCGGCCGCGTCTCGTGCACTGTCGATCTCCACGGGAGTGACGGCCCTCCGCGGTGCATCGCCTCGATGTCGCGTCGTGGGCACATCGGCTTCTCGAGCGTTCGACCGTCAGAAGTCATCACGCATCCGATCGCCTCGGTCGCCGCAGATTCGCTGGCGTCGGCGATTCGCGACGGCGCCAGCCGCTGAACGACAGGGCGCCCCTCCCAACACCCGCGGTGACGATCGCAGGATCCCGCCAGAGCCGTTCGCCGGGTCGAGGGAGGGTTGGGAGGGCTGTCACCGCCGTCGAGAAGATCGACCGTGCACGAGACGCGGCCGATCGGACGAGGCCGCAGAGACAGTGGGAAGCTTGGCGCACGAGCCCTCCCGAACCCATCCCTCGAGCACCGGCGGACGGCGAAGCTAGAACCCCACCGCCCCGCCATCCTTGCGATGATCGGACCCCGCGCAGTAGCCGTCGTCCAGGCGCCAGATGAGCTGGGCGCCGCCGAAGCCGAACATCGCGGCCTCCGGGTCGACGAGGCGATGGCCGCGGCTGCGCAGCTCGTCGAGCACGCCCGGGGCGAAGCGCGGCGTCCTCGAAGCTCACGCTGAAGTCGTTGTTCACGATCCAGCGCGGCCCGTCGCTCGCGGCCTGCGGGTTCTGGTGGTAGTCGACGATGCGCGTGACCATCTGCGTGTGGCCCTGCGGCTGCATCTGCCCGCCCATCACCCCGAAGCTCATCACGGGCTTGCCGTCCTTCGTGAGGAAGCCGGGGATGATCGTCTGGAAGGGACGCTTGCCCGGGCCCACGAGGTTGGGGTGCCCGGGCTTGAGGGAGAAGCCCGCGCCGCGGTTCTGCATGGAGATGCCCGTGCCCGGAACCACGACGCCCGAGCCGAAGCCCATGTAGTTGGACTGGATGTAGGACACCATCATCCCGTTCGCGTCGGCGGTGGTGAGGTAGATCGTGCCGCCGGCGCGCGGCTCGCCGGGCGGGGGATCCTGCGCGCGCTTCATGTCGATCGCCTTGGCGCGCTCCGGCGAGGTAGTCGTCGGCCAGGAGTGCCGCCGCATCGAACTCCATCGTGGCCGGGTCCGACACGTAGCGGTAGGCGTCGGCGAAGGCGAGCTTCATCGCCTCGATCTGCAGGTGCAGGCTGTCGGCGCCGTCCACGGGGAGCGCGGCGAGCTCGAAATGCCGGAGGATCCCGAGCGCCATGAGCGCCACGATGCCCTGCCCGTTGGGCGGGATCTCGTGCAGCCGGTAGCCGCGGTACTCGATCGAGATCGGCTCGACCCAGTCGCAGCGGTGCGCGGAGAAATCGGCGAGCGTGTGCGCGCCCTCGTCGGCCTGGGAGGCGAGCGCGATCCGCTCGGCGAGCTTGCCGCGGTAGAAGCTCTCGCCCTTCGTGGCGGCGATCTCCTCGAGCGTCTCGGCCTGCTGCGGGCAGTAGAACCGCTCGCCCGCGCGCGGCGCCCGGTCCTTCGGCAGGAACGTCCACGCGAATTCCGAGAAGCTCGTGAAGTTGGGCGCCTGCCGGGCCCAGTTGGCGGCCGTGATGGGCGAGACCATGAAGCCGTCGCGCGCGTAGCGGATGGCGGCCTGGAAGAGGTCCGGGAACGGGAGCTTGCCGTAGCGCTGCGACAGCGCGACCCACGCCGAGACGCAGCCCGGCACGGTGACCGCGTCCCAGCCGTGCACCGGCATGGCCGTGCGGCCCTTGAAGCGCTCCGGCGTCCACCCGGCGGGGGCGCGGCCGGAGGCGTTGAGCCCCACGAGCTTTTCCCCGTCCCACAGGATCGCGAACGCGTCCGAGCCGATGCCGTTGGAGGTGGGCTCCACGACGGTGAGCGTGATCGCCGCGGCGAGCGCGGCGTCGACCGCGTTGCCGCCCTTCGCGAGCGCCTGCAATCCCGCCTGCGCGGCCAGCGGCTGCGACGTGGCGACGACGTTCTTCGCGAGCAGCGGCATGCGCTGCGAGGCGTAAGGAAAATCCCAGGTGAACATGGCGTCTGCTTTCGGGAGGGGGTTACTCGGCCTTGACGCCGGCGTCCTTGATGACCTTCGACCACTTCTGCGAGTCGCGCTGGATGGCCTGCGCGAAGTCGGCCGCGCTGCCGCCGGCCGGCTCGAAGCCCATCTGCGCGAAGCGCGCCTGGATATCGGGCAGCAGGAGCGCCTTGTTCATCTCGGCGTTCACCCGGTCCACGACGGCCTTCGGCGTGTTGGCCGGCCCGAGCAGCCCGAACCAGGTCAGGCTCTGGAATCCCGGCAGCCCCGCTTCCGCGATCGTGGGCAGGTCCGGCACGAGCGGCGAGCGCGCGGGCGACGAGATGGCGAGCCCCTTCACCTTGCCCGCCTTGATGTTCGGCTGCGAGGTCATGACGTTGTCGAAGAGGAGGGCCACCTGGCCGGACATGAGGTCCGGGATGGATTGCTGGGTCCCCTTGTAGGGCACGTGGTTCAGCTTCACCCCGGCCATGGAGGCGAAGAGCTCGGTGGTGAGGTGGGAGATGGTGCCGATGCCGCTGGTGGCGTAGTTGAGCTTGCCCGGCTCCTTCTTCGCCAGCGTCGATCAGCTCCTTCACCGATCGACGCCGGGCACCTGGTTGCTCACCACCAGGATGTTGGTCGCGTTGCCGACCCACACGATCGGCGTGAAGTCCTTCACGGGGTCGTAGGCGAGCTTGCCCATGTAGGGCCCGATCGAATGCGTGCTGGTCGTCGCCATCACCAGCGTGTAGCCGTCGGCGGCGCTCTTGGCCACGAAGTCGGCGCCGATGGAGCCGCCGGCGCCCGGCTTGTTCTCCACGACGACGGGCTGCCCGAGCTGGCTGCCCAGCTTGTCGGCGAGGACCCGCGTGAGCACGTCGGTCGGGCCGCCGGCGGGAAACGGCACCACGATCTTCACGGTCCGGTGGGCCAGGTCTGGGCGAGCGAAGGCAGCGCGGCGGCAAGGAGCGCGGCGGCGAGGACGAGCGAGCGGGGGAGCATGGCGGCGTTCGGTGGGTTGCGAGGGAAGCGAAATGGTAGCACCGCGGCGATCGGAGGTATGCTCCCCGCAGGGGGGATACGCCATGACGACCGATCCGCAAGCGCTGGTCTTCGACGCCTACGGCACGCTCTTCGACGTGCATTCCGTCACCCGGCTGGCCGACTCGCGCTTTCCCGGGCGCGGCGCGGCCCTGTCCCAGGCCTGGCGCACGAAGCAGCTCGAGTACACGTGGCTGCGAAGCCTCATGGGCCGCTACGACGACTTCAGCGCGGTCACCGCCGAGGCGCTCGACTGGGCCATCGAGTCGCTGGGGCTTCCCGGCCCGCGCCGACGACCGCGCGGCGCTCATGGGCGCCTATCGCACGCTGGGCGTCTTCCCGGAAGTGCGCGGGGCGCTGGAGCGCCTGGCCGGGCGCCGCACGCTCGCCATCCTCTCCAACGGGCATCCCGACATGCTCGACGCCGTGGTCGACCACAACGAGCTGCGCGTCTTCTTCGGGGAGCGCGTCTTCAGCGTGCACGAGGCCGGCGTCTTCAAGCCCGACCCGCGCGTCTACGCGATCGCGACCGCGCAGCTCGAGCTTCCCGCGGAGGCGATCGGGTTCGTCTCGTCGAACGGGTGGGACGCGGCGGGCGCGAAATCCTTCGGGTTCCGCGCGTACTGGGTGAATCGCGGCAAGGCGCCCGTGGAACGGCTGGGCTCGCCGCCCGACGAGGTCGTGCAGGACCTCGCCGGGCTGGCGGGAATCCTGGCCTAGACGTCCTCGACGAAGGTTTCCTCGCGCTTCTTCCTCACCGAGGGCGCGAGCACGATCACGAGGAGCAGCACCGAGAGCACGAGGAGCGTGGCGCTGATCGGGCGCGTGACGAACACGGCTGGATCGCCTCGCGACAGCAGCAACGCGCGTCTCAGGTTCTCCTCCATCATCGGCCCCAGCACGAAGCCCAGCAGCAGGGGCGCGGCCTCGCAGTCGAGCTTGCCGAAGAGGTAGCCGATGAACCCGAAGCCGGCGGCGAGGATGACGTCCATCCACGTGTTGTTGATCGAGTACACGCCGATGCAGCAGAACAGCAGGATCGCCGGGTACAGGAAGCGGTACTCCAGCGTGAGGAGCTTCACCCACACGCCGATCATCGGGAGGTTCAGGATGACGAGCATGAGGTTGCCCACCCACATGCTCGCGATCATTCCCCAGAAGAGGTCCGGCTTGGCGGTCATGATCTGCGGGCCCGGCTGGATGCCGTGGATGATCATCGCGCCGATCATGAGGGCCATCACCGGGTTGGAGGGGATGCCCAGCGTGAGGAGCGGGATGAAGGAGGTCTGCGCCGCCGCGTTGTTGGCCGACTCGGGAGCGGCCACGCCCTCGATGGCGCCCTTGCCGAAGCGCGACGGATCCTTGGCGAGCTTCTTCTCGAGGGTGTAGGCGGAGAACGAGCCCAGGATCGGGCCGCCGCCGGGCAGGATGCCCAGGAACGAGCCCAGCATCGTTCCCCGGACGATCGGGAAGAAGGAGGTCTTGAGGTCCTGCCAGGCTCGGCATGAGGCCGGTGACGCGCTTCACGAAGACGTCGCGCTTCTGGCCGTGCTCGAGGTTGCGGATGATCTCGCCGAAGCCGAACACGCCCATGGCGATGGGGCCGATGCCCACGCCGTCGATGAGTTCCGGCAGGCCGAAGCTGTAGCGCGCCACGCCGGAGTTCACGTCGGTGCCGATGAGGCCGACCAGGAGCCCCAGCACGATCATGGCAACCGCCTTGATGAGCGAGCCGTGCGCGAGCACCACCGCCGCGATGAGGCCCAGCACCATGAGCGAGAAGTAGTCGGCCGGGCCGAACTTGAGTGCCAGCTCCGCGAGCGGCGGGGCGAACGCGGCCACCAGGATCGTGGCGACGGTGCCCGCGAAGAAGGAGCCGATCGCCGCGATGGCGAGCGCCTTGCCGGCGTGGCCCTGGCGGGCCATCTGGTAGCCGTCCAGGCAGGTGACCACCGAGCTCACCTCGCCCGGGCAGGTTCACCAGGATGGCCGTGGTCGAGCCGCCGTAGCTCGCGCCGTAGTAGATGCCGGCCAGCATGATGAGGGCGGACACCGGCGGCAGCACGAAGGTCGCCGGCAGCAGCATGGCGATGGTGGCCACCGGGCCGATGCCGGGCAGCACGCCGATGAGCGTGCCGAGCATGACGCCGATGAGGCAGTAGAGGATGTTGCGTGCCCGCGAGGGCGACGCCGAAGCCGAGCTGGAGGTTCGCGAGGAGTTCCATGGTCACCTCAGACGCGGCAGACCGCGAACTGCTCGAAGAACTCGAAGCTCGGGCAGAGCGGGATCGGGCAGCTTCAGCCCGCCCACGAAGGCCGCGCTGCAGAAGATCACCAGGCCGATGGCGAGCCAGATCGTCGGCTTCAGCTTGAACTCCTCGCTGCCGATGCTCGAGACGATGACGACCATGAGCCCCATGAGCATCATGCCCAGGATCTTGAGCATCATCCCGAAGACGACGATCGGCATGAGCACCCAGAAGATCGGCCCCCAGTGGAACTTGTCCACCGTCGGGCCCGCGTTCTTCGTCTTCAGCGCGCCCAGGATGATGAAGAACCCGAGCACCAGCGAGGATCAGCCCCAGGAAGAAGGGGAAGTAGCCGGGCCCCATGCGGGCCGCCGTCCCGAGCTTGTAGGTGATACGCGATGCCGGCGAACAGGCTGCCGATCCCGAAGAACATGACGCCCGCCCAGAAATCGCGCGGATTCTTGATGAGGTGTTTCATGCGCTCGTCTCACCGGCGTTGCGCCGGCGCCTCCTTGATGTTTCTCGATTTTCTCGCTTGCGGTGACGCCTGTCCGGAACCGGGGGCAGTATAGCCCTCGCGCGCCCCGGCCCGGCGGGAATGCGGCCGCGCGCTACTTCGCGAGCCCCATCAGCTTGGCGCCTTCGAGGTAGGCCTTCGTCCTCTCGGCCATGAACGCCGCCATCTTGTCGTACGTGACGTCGATGAGCTCGAAGCCGCCGTCCGCCATCTTCTGGCGGAATTCCGGATCCCGGTTGATCTCGGAGAACATCTCGGAGATCCTCCGGCGCAGGTCCTCCGGCGTCGACTTGGGCACGCCCACGCCGCGGTAGGCGCCGTCGACCCAGTCCCCGCCCAGCTCCTTGAAGGTCGGCACGTCCGGGAACCCCGCCAGGCGCTTCTCGGAGGCCACCGCCAGCATCCGCATCTTGTTCCTCTGGGAGAGCGCCAGCGTGTTGTACGACATCGCCGCCGAGACGTGCCCGCCCAGCACGGAGGAGACGAGGTCGCCGGTGCCCTTGAAGGGCACGTAGGTGGTCCTGGTCCCCATGAGCCGGTTCAGGCGCGTGTGGGCGAGGTGGTTGGCGGAGTTCGTCCCGGAGCCGGCGAACGTGACCTTGTCCTGGCCTTCCTTCGCGGCCGCCACGAGGTCCTGGTAGGTCTTGAAGGGGCTCTCGTTCCTCACGATGATCGCGTCGGGCGTGTACTGGTAGAAGTGCACGTTCACGATGTCGTCGGTCTTGTACTGGACGTTCCCCTCGAGGGGCTGCAGCACGATGTGCGGCAGGTTCGTGCCCATCACCGTGTAGCCGTCGCCGGGATAGGTGTTGAGCGTGCTCCACGCGAGCGCCCCGCCGGCGCCGGGCTTCGACTCGATCACCATCTCCTGCCCGAACTTCTTGCGGAACACGCCCTGCTGCAGCCGCGCGCCGATGTCGGACTCGCCGCCGGGCGCGAAGGCGATGATCATCCGCACGGGCTTCTCGGGATAGGCCGCGCGGGCCGGCAAGGCGATCGAAGCGGCCATGGCGCCGCCCACCACCAGGAATTCACGACGTTTCATCGATGTCTCCTCCTCAGGATTGGGTCCCGTTTCGCCGGGCTCTCGTATCCAAGTGTATACCGGCTTCCCGCGCGAATTTCCATGACGGAGGTGGGATTGCTTGATCCCGGGCAAAAACGCCCCCGGCGCCCCCCGGGTCAGGCCGCTTGGCGGGGCGCGCCGGAAAGGGCGTCGAGGACGTTGCGCGCGGCGGCGGTACCCATGTTCACGTAGGCGTCCTCGCTAACCCCGCCGACGTGAGGCGAAAGGACGACATTCGGGACCGCGCGAAACGGGTGTTCGCCGACGAGAGGCTCCGTCGTGAAGGCATCGAGGCCTGCCGCGCGCAGCTTTCCGCTGGCGAGCGCCTCGAGCAGGGCCGGCTCGTCGACCAGCCCCCCGCGACCGGTATTCACCAGGATCGCCCCGTCGCGCATCCCGGCGATCGAGGCGCGATTCACCATCTGACGGTTGTCCCCCGTGAGCGGGCAATTGAGTGACACCACGTCGCTCTCGCCGAACACGCCGTCCAGCGTCGCGAGCGCGACACCCGGCGGGGCCTGCCTTGACGAACGGGTCGTGGCCAACCACCCGCATCCCGAATGCCACGCCGATCTCCGCCACGCGCCTGCCTATCGCGCCGAGCCCCACTACGCCGAGCGTCTTGCCCCGCAGCTCGAGGCTCTTGTGCGTGGCCTTGTCCCAGAAGCCCGCGCGCATGCGGCCATCGAGCGCGACGACCCCCTTTGCGCAGGCGAGGATGAGCGCCCACGAGTGCTCGGCCACCGCGTCCGCGTTGGCGCCCGCGGCCGCCCTCACCTCGATGCCACGCTGCGCCGCGGCCGCCTTGTCGATCGTGTCCGTGCCCGAGCCGTGCTTCGAGATCACGCGCAGGCGCGCGGAAGCGTCCATCACGCGCGCCGGAATCCTGCCGTATCGGACGATGATTGCCACGGGCTGGTGCTTCGCGCAGAGGCTCGTGATGGTGTCCTCGTCGGGCGCCTTGCCGGTGAACACGATGTCGAAGTTCGCCCAGCAGGGCAAGTGCCTGGGGCGCGAGGTCCGCGCCGGTGACGACAATCGCGGGCTTCACGGCCGCACTCACAATGCCTCGCCCTCCTTCAGCACGCCTGCGGCGCGAAGGGCTGGGTCGAGCCAGCCGGGGTCGAAGCGCCCGGCGCGCGCGAATGTCCTCGATCCGCTTCGCCTCGTCGGCGACCTTCTTCGCCGCAAGCGGCAGCAGGGACGCGGCCTTCTCCCGCTCGACGACCACGACGCCATCGGCGTCCCCCACGATGAGGTCGCCCGGATTGATCGCGATGCCGCCGGCCGAAATCGGCCAGTTGATGCGGCCGGGCACGAACTTGGTCGGCCCGTTGGGGTTCGAGCCGACCGAGAAGACGGGGAAGCCCAGCTCGCGCAAGCTCCTCGGTGTCGCGCACCGCGGCGTCGATGCACGACGCCGCCCGAGCCCGCAGCACCTTGCAGGCGTTGATCATGATCGCGCCCATGAGCGCGCACGTCGTGTCGCCCTTGCCGTCCACCACGATCACGTCGCCGGGCTTCGCCATCGCCATTGCGGCGTGGATCATCAGGTTGTCGCCGGGACGCACCTCCACGGTGAGGGCGGGCCCGGCGATCTTCATGGCGGGCGAAAGCGCGGCGATGCGGCCGTCCAGCGTTCCGCGGCGGCCTGCCACGTCGGCGAGGATCGCGGCCTGGTATTTCGCGGCCTGCGCCACGATGTCGGGGGAAACGCGCTCGAAGTCGCGGCGGACGTCGGCGAGGAGGGTGTCTGCTCATCGAATGGTTCCTTTCAGTGGTGCGTCGGAACGGGAATGGCGCTCACTCGCTGGAAGTCAGCCCTCGTCGACCATCCTCCATCGCCGCTTTCTTCCGCGTCGCAAGTGCGGCACGATCATCGCCAGGAGAAGCAGCGCGGCGATGGCGAGGAAAGACGAAGCTGATCGGGCGCGTGACGAACACGGCGAAGCTCCCTTCCGACATGAGCAGCGCGCGGCGCAGGTTCTCCTCGAGCATCGGACCCAGCACGTAGCCGAGGATGAGCGGCGCCGGCTCGCACCCGAGCTTCGCGAAGACGTAGCCGAGCACGCCGAGGGCAGCGCACAGGTACACGTCCATGGCGCTGTTGTTGAGGCTGTAGTTGCCCAGCGCGGCGAACATGAGGATGGCGGGGAACAGCCACCGGTAGGGCACCTGCGTGAGCCGCGCCCACAGGCCCACCAGGGGCAGGTTGAGGACCAGGAGCAGCACGTTGCCCACGAACATGCTCGCGACGAGCCCCCAGAAGAGCTCGGGCTTGGAGGTCATCACCTGCGGGCCGGGCTGGATGCCCTGCATCGTGAGCGCCCCCAGCATGAGCGCCATCACGGCGCTCGCCGGGATGCCGAGCGTAAGCGTCGGGATGAAGTGCGTCTGCGCGGCGGCGTTGTTGGCCGCCTCCGGCGCCGCCACGCCCTCGATCGCGCCCTTGCCGAAGCGCGAAGGGTCCTTGGCCAGCTTCTTCTCCAGCATGTATGCGGAGAAGGAGGCGACCGAGGCCGTGATGCCCGGCAGCGCCCCGAAGAAGGAGCCCAGCGCGGTCCCGCGCAATGTGGCATCGCCGCGGCCTTCATGTCGGCCCAGGTCGGCATCAGGTTCTTCACGTCCTTCGCGAAGACCTCGACCTTCTCCGTGCGCGCGAGGTTCTGCACGATCTCGGCCACCGCGAAGAGACCCACCGCCACGACCGTGAAGCCGACGCCGTCGAGCAGCTCCGGAATCCCGAAGGAAAAGCGCGGCAGGCCCGAGGTCACGTCGGTGCCGACGATGCCGAGCATGAGCCCCAAGACCACCATCGCGAGCGACTTCACGAGGTCGCCGTGCGCGAGCACCGCGGAGAACACGAGGCCCATGAGCATCAGCGAGAAGTACTCCGCCGCGCCGATCTCGAGCGCCCACTGGCCCACGAGCGGGCCGAAGAAGGCGACCAGCAGCGTCGAGATGATGCCGCCCACGAAGGAGGCCATCGCCGCGGTGGCGAGCGCCGGCCCCGCGCGCCCCTGGCGCGCCATCTGGTAGCCGTCGATGGCGGTGACCGCGGAGGACACCTCGCCCGGCATGTTCACGAGGATCGCGGTCGTCGATCCGCCGTACTGCGCGCCGTAGAAGATGCCGGCGAGCATGATGAGCGAGCTCACCGGGTCCAGCCCGAAGGTGATCGGCAGCAGCATCGCGATCGTCACCAGCGGGCCGATGCCGGGCAGCACGCCGATCAGCGTGCCGAGGAACACGCCCACGAAGCAGTAGGTCGAGATTCTTCAGCGTGAGCGCGACGCCGAAGCCGAGCGCGAGGTTCGAAAAGACGTCCATCCCGCTAGCTCCCGAACTCGAAGGCGAAGAGCGGATACGGGCAGGCCCAGGCCCCAGATGAAAATGGCCACCGCCAGAAGGCACATCGCGCACCGCCAGCACCAGCACCTCGCCCCACTTGAACTCGCGGCCGGCATACGCGCTTGCGACGACCAGCACGACAAGCGACGGGATCATGCCCACGCGCTCCATGAGCCAGCCGTAGGCGACGAGGGACGCGGTCAGCATGGCGAGCGGGAACCAGCCCCAACCGCCCTCGACAGGCGTCGCCGGAGCGCAGGCCACGGATCATCGTCACGCCGCCGAAGACAGACGAGGATCGCGCCCAGGACCCTCGGAAAAAACCCCGGTCCCATCTGCTGCACGCTCCCGAACGGATAGGAGAGCGCCACGCAGAAGCCGCCCGCGCCAATCGCGATGAACATCAATCCGGCGAGGAAGTCGCGATTGCTGGCGAGGCTTGTCTTCATGGGGCGCCCTTCCGGCGATCCGGCGAAGCGCCTACTGTGCCTTGATGCCGGCTTCCTTCACCACGCCCGCCCACTTGTCGTGGTCGGACTTGATGAGCGCGGCGAACGCGGCCTGCCCGATGTCTGCGCTGCCGCCCAGCCGCTCCTTCACGTCCGCCGCGTCGAGAACCTTGGCAACCTCCGCGTCGAGGCGGGCCACGATCGGCGCGGGCGTGCCCGCAGGGACGACGATGCCGAACCAGGTGATGGCCTCGAAACCGGGATACCCCGACTCGGCGACCGTGGGCACGTCGGGCCATTGCGCCGCACGCTTGAGCGTACGTCACCGCTATGGCGCGCAATTGACCTGCCTTCACCTGCGCCGTAGCCGACTCGATCGATGCCACGTAGAACGAGGCGCGCCCGCTGATCACATCCGGCAGCGCCTGCGCGGTGCCCTTGTAGGGCACGTGCGTGTACTTGATGCCGGCGATCTTCTGGAAGTACTCCCCGGCCAGATGGGCCACGGTCGCGTTGCCCGGCGAGGCGAACAGGAGCTTGCCGGGGTTCGCCTTCGCTGCCGCTACAAGGTCGGCCATCGATTTGATCGGCGAGTCCTTGCCCACGACGATGGCGAGCGGCGACGGCCGCGATGAGCGCGCACGGGCGTGAAGTTCTTCACCGGGTCGTAGGGCAGGCCCGACATGATCGAGGGCGCGATCGACAGGTTGCTCGTCTGCCCGACCGCCATGGTGTATCCGTCGGGCTTCGCCTTCGCAGCCGCATCCAGCCCCAGGGTGCCGCCGGCGCCGGCCTTGTTCTCGACCAACACCTTCCAGCCCGAGCGTCGAAGAGAGCTTGTCGCTCCACGATGCGCCCGAGGATGTCCGTGCCGCCGCCGGGCGGGAACGGGACGATCATCCGGATCGGCTTGTCGGGGTAGCCGGCCTGCGCCAGCACGGAGCCGGAAAATCCGGCCGCGAGAACGAGGGCAGCCGCAGCGGCGGCCCGGTTGGCCCAGCGATTCATGGTGACTCCTCCAATGGCGAAGCGGTTGGGTGCCCCCGCCCGGGTTATCTCCCGGGTCGGGTGGTGCGGGCCCATCTTCGGTGAGACAATTCATCGCGTCCATTTCGTTTTTTCTTGGAATCGATAGATATGGCGAATCATTTGGACCTGCGGGACCTGCGCTATTTCGAGGCCATCGCCGAAACCGGGCACGTGGGCAAGGCCGCCTCGAAGATGTTCAGGACGCAACCCGCCCTCACCGGCAGCGTTCGCAGGCTCGAGGCCGCGCTGGGGACCTCGCTTTTCGAGCGCGTGGGCCGCGGCATCCGGTTCACCGCGGCCGGCGAAGCCCTCGTGAGCAGGGCGCGCGCCCTGCGCATTGCGTCCGAGGACACCGTGCGGGAGATCGGCGAGGTGGGCGCCGGCGTCGCCGGACAAGTCCGCATCGGCGTCCTGCCGACGCTGGCGCGGTTCCTGGTGCCGCCGCTTTGCCGCGTGTTCCTCCACGACGCGCCGGCGTCACCCTCAAGACGGTGATCGCCCAAAACGACGTGCTCGGCGCCCACCTCGAAGCCGGTGAAATCGACCTCATGGTGAGCACCGGCGTGCAGGCCTCCGCGGACCTCGCGATCCACCCCATCCTCGCGGACGAGGCCGTCGTGATCGCGAGCCGCAGCCACCCGATCCTTCGCAGGAAGGCGAAGCTGCAGGACCTGCTCGCCTATCGCTGGGTTCTCGCGCCACCCTCCGTCGGGCACGCGACAATGGCTCGAACGCGCGTTCCACAGCCACGGGCTTGCCGGACCCGACGTGCAGATCGAGACGAACCTCATCCTCATGATGCCGACGCTCATCCACAAGACGGAACTCCTCACGTTCACGTCCCGGCGGCACACGAGCCGAACGGACGCGGGCGCGACGCTCGCGGAAGTGCGCGTGAAGGAGACGACGATGCCCCGGCGCTTCGACGTCGTCTACCGGCGCGACGGCTACCTCTCGCCTGCGGCGAGGAAGCTGCTTTCCCTGCTGCGCGCCCGCGGCGAGGAACTCTTCGCCGAGGACTGAGCGCCGGCTAGACCGCGGCGGCGATCGCCATTCCCACGTCGCTCGTGCTGGCCGTGCCCCCCATGTCGCGCGTGCGCGGGCCCTCGGTCGAGCACCGTCTCGATCGCCTTCACGATCGCGTCGGCCGCGTCCTTGTGGCCCAGGTGCTCCAGCATCATCGCGCCCGACCAGATCTGGCCGATGGGGTTGGCCACGTGCCGGCCCGCGATGTCCGGGGCGCTGCCGTGCACCGGCTCGAACATCGACGGGAACTCGCGCTCGGGGTTGATGTTGCCGCCCGGCGCGATGCCGATCGTCCCGGTGCAGGCGGGGCCGAGGTCGGAGAGGATGTCGCCGAAGAGGTTCGAGCCCACGACGACGTCGAACCAGTCCGGGTGCTGCACGAAGTGCGCCGTCAGGATGTCGATGTGGTACTGGGAGGTCTGCACGTCGGGATACTCGGCCGAGATCGCCTTGAAGCGCTCGTCCCAGTAGGGCATCGTGATCGCGATGCCGTTGGACTTGGTGGCCGAGGTGACGTGCTTGCTGCTTCCGCGTCTTCGCCAGCTCGAAGGCGTAGCGCATGATCCGGTCGGTGCCCTTCTTCGAGAACACCGAGAGCTGGGTGACGAACTCGTTCTCCGTGCCGCCGTACATGCGCCCGCCCATCGAGGAGTACTCGCCCTCGTTGTTCTCGCGCACCACCCAGAAGTCGATGTCGCCGGGGTTGCGTCCCGCGAGCGGGCTCTTCACGCCGGGCATGAGCCGCACGGGCCGCAGGTTCACGTACTGCTGGAACTCGCGCCGGATGGGCACGAGGAGCCCCCACAGCGAGACGTGGTCCGGCACGCCCGGGAAGCCCACGGCGCCGAGGAAGATCGCGTCGTGGCCGCGGATCTGGTCCAGCCCGTCCTCCGGCATCATGTGGCCGTGCTTCGCGTAGTACTCGCAGCTCCACGGCTTCTCGTCCCAGGTGAAGCCGATGCCGAACTTGCGCCCGGCGGCCTCGAGGACGCGCATCCCCTCGGGCACGACTTCGTTGCCGATCCCGTCGCCGGGGATGGTCGCGATGCGGTAGGTCTTCATGGTGTTCAGTCTCCGAAGAACGATTCGAATTCGCCGCGCCACGAGGTCGGGAACCTCCTCGGGCAGGTAGTGGCCGGCGGGAAGCGCCCGGCCGCGCACGTCGCGCGCCACGCGGCCCCAGTCCTCCAGGGGCTTGAAGCAGCGCTCGACCACGCCGTGGGCGCCCCACAGCGCGAGCAGCGGGCAGGCGATCCTGCCCGCCCGCCTCCCGGTCCGCGCGGTCGTGCTCGAGGTCGATCGTCGCCGCGGCGCGGTAGTCCTCGCAGGTGGCGTGGATGGCCTCGGGCGTGAAGCAGCGCTCGTACTCGGCCCAGGCGCGCGGGTCGAAGGGCGCCATGCCGGCCGCCCCGTCGCCCATCTTGTGCCGCAGGTAGAACGCCGGGTCGGCGCCGATCAGGGTCTCGGGGATCGGGCGCCTTCTGGATGAGGAAGAACCAGTGCCAGTAGGCGCGCGCGAAGGCCATGTCGGTCTGCTCGTACATGGCGAGCGTGGGCGAGATGTCCAGGACGGCCACGCGGTCCACCGCCGCCGGGTGGTCCATCGCGAGCCGGTGCGCCACGCGGCCGCCGCGGTCGTGGCCCGCCAGCCGGAAGCGCGCGAAGCCCAGGCGCGCGCATGAGCTCGACCTGGTCGCGCGCCATCTCGCGCTTCGAGTAGGGGGCATGGCGCTCGTCGCTCGGCGGCTTGTCCGAATCCCCGTAGCCGCGCAGGTCCGCGCAGACGACGGTGAAACGCGACGCGAGCCGCGGCGCGACCTTGTGCCAGATCGCGTGCGTCTGCGCGTAGCCGTGCAGCAGGAGCAGCGGCGGCCCCGACCCGCCCACGACCGCATGCACCGAAACGGGGCCGGCAGGGATCCGCTCGACGCGGAAACCGGGGAAAAGCGGCTCTTGTTGGACCATGGTGCCATTATGCCGCGCCCCCTCTCCCCCCGGGCTTGACAGGGGTCAACCGCATCCGTCGCCATTGGCCTAAAAAGACGGATTGAAAACATGAACGACGGAACCCGCGCCATGGATACCTCCCCAGCCGCCCTCGACGTCCTCGTGGTGGGCGCCGGCGTCTCCGGCCTCGCCACCGCCTTCGGCCTCGCGCGGCGGGGACTCGCCGTCGAGGTCCTCGAGGCGGCCGCCAAGCCCGGCGGCGTGATCGGCTCGGTGCAGCGCGACGGCGCGCTGTTCGAGACGGGGCCCAACAGCGCGCTCGACACCACGCCGCTCATCGGGGAACTCATCGAGGCCGCCGGCATCGCCGCCGAGCGCATGCCCGCGAGCGAGGTCGCCAACACGCGCTTCGTGGTGAAGGACGGCCGCCCGGTGCCGCTGCCGATGTCGCCCGGGGCGTTCCTCGCCACCCCCCTCTTCTCGGCCCTCGCGAAGGCCCGGCTCGCCCTCGAGCCCCTGATCGCCCGCCAGCCGGCCGGCGAGGAGGAGGTCATCGCGCACTTCGTCCGCCGCCGCCTCGGGCGCGAGTTCCTGGACTACGCCATCGAGCCCTTCGTCGCGGGCATCTACGCGGGCGACCCCGAGCGGCTGTCGGTCCCGGCGGCGTTCCCGAAGCTGCACGCCCTCGAGCAGCGCTACGGCAGCCTCATCCTGGGCGCCATCCTGGGCGCGCGGGAGCGCCGCAAGCGCGCCGAGACCGCGAAGAACACGGCCAAGAGCTTCTCGTTCCGGGGCGGGATGCAGACGCTCACCGACGCGCTGGCCCGCGGCATCGGCCGCGTGACGCTGGGCGCGCGGGTCGTCTCGCTCACGCGCCTCTCCGACGGCTCGTTCACGGTCGTCTTCGACCAGGACGGCGAGACGATCGCCCGGCACGCGCGCAGCGTCGTGCTCGCGGTGCCGGCCGGCGAGGCCGCGCGCCTCGCCTACCCCCTCGCGCCGGACGCCACCCGCGCGCTGCAGTCGATCGAATACCCGCCGGTCACCGTGGTCGCCTCCGCCTACCGCCGCGAGGACATCACCCACGCGCTCGCCGGGTTCGGCTTCCTCGCGCCGCGCGTCGAGGGCCGCGCCGTCCTGGGCACGCTCTTCTCCAGCTCGATGTTCGACGGCCGCGCGCAGGAGGGGCAGGTGCTCCTCACCAACTTCGTCGGCGGTCGGCGCAATCCGGAGCTCGCCTCGGCCGACGAGGACGTGCTCCTCGAGAAGGTCGCCGCCGAGCACCGGGCGCTGCTGGGCGCGCGCGCCCCGGCGCTCTGGAACGCGGTCACGCGCTGGCCGCGCGCGATCCCGCAGTACGAGCTGGGTCACCTGGGCCGCATCGCCAAGGTCGCCGAGGCCGAGAAGGCGGTGCCGGGCCTGCGGTTCTGCGCGAACTACCGCGGCGGCGTCTCGGTGGGCGACTGCATCGCCAACGCCCACGCCACCGCCGAATCCCTGGGCGCCTGGCTCCGGGCACCGGCGGCCGTCCGGGCCGCCTAGCCACCGCCCACGCGGCGCTCGCGCGTGCCCCGAAAGGGGCATCGGTCAGTCATGTTTTGATCGGGGTCAACCGGGCCGGGACCCCCGGGGTCTCCAATGGTCCGTAATCCCGCGATCCCGGATGACGCCCCCTTCCCGGACACCCCCCGATGAACCTCTCCGGCATCCTCGTCGTCGTCCCGCCCGAGCGGCTTGCCGACTGCGCCGCCGATCTCGCGACCCTCCCGGGCGTCGAGGTCCACCACACCGATCCCGCCACCGGCCGGCTCATCGTCGTGCAGGAAGCCGACGACGTGCACGCCGAGATGGCGGGGCTCCTTGCCATCAAGGCCCGCCCCCACGTGCGGGCGGCCGACATGGTCTACCACTACTTCGCCACCGAGGGAGAAGAATCATGACGAGCCTCACCCGCCGAGCGTTCCTCAAGTCGAGCGTCGCCGCCGCCGCCGCCGCGACGGTGGGCCTGCCGGTGAGCCAGGCCGTCCTCGCCCAGGCCAAGGCGGCCGAAGCCGGCTGGGCCTGGGACAAGGCCGTCTGCCGCTTCTGCGGCACCGGCTGCGGCATCCAGGTGGCCACCGCCGGCGGCAAGATCGTCGCGACGAAGGGCGACCCCGACGCGCCCGTGAACCGGGGACTCAACTGCATCAAGGGCTACTTCAACGGCAAGATCCTCTACGGCGCCGACCGGCTCACGCAGCCGCTCATGCGCATGAAGGACGGCAAGTTCGACAAGAAGGGGCCGTTCGTCCCGGTGAGCTGGCAGGTCGCCATGGACGAGATGGAGCGCCAGTTCCGCAAGGCCTACGGCGAGAAGGGCCCCTCGGGCGTGGCCATCATCGGCTCGGGCCAGTACACGATCCAGGAAGGCTACGTCGCCGCCAAGCTGATGAAGGCGGGCTTCCGCTCCAACAACATCGACCCGAACGCGCGCCACTGCATGGCGAGCGCCGTGGCGGCATTCATGCAGACCTTCGGCATCGACGAGCCCGCCAACGTCTACGACGACATCGAGCTCGCGGACACGATGGTGCTGTGGGGCGCCAACATGGCCGAGGCGCACCCGATGCTGTGGTCGCGCATCACCGACCGCAAGCTCGCCGCGAAGGCGACGCGGCTCGTGAACCTCACGACGTACCGCAACATGAGCTCCGACCTCGCGGACCTCGAGATCGTGATGGCGCCCTCCTCCGACCTCGCGATCCAGAACTACATCGCCCGGGAGCTCGTCAGCCGCAACGCCGTGAACTGGGACTTCGTGAAGAAGCACTGCGTCTTCGCGACCGGGCCCGCCGACATCGGCTACGGCATGCGGCCCACCTCGAAGTTCGCCCTCGACGCCGAGAAGGACACGCAGGCGAAGGAGCTCGAGGTGACCCTCGGCAAGGCCGAGGCCATCGGGCAGCGCCGCCAGCCCGGCGAGAAGGTGGCGCAGAAGAACCGCACCAGCGCCGGCAAGCACTGGCTCATCTCCTTCGAGGACTTCAAGAAGGGGCTGGAGCCCTACACCCTCGACTTCGTGGCCGAGATCGCCAAGGGCGACCCCGACGAGCCGATGGACAAGTTCAAGGCGAAGCTCGTGCAGCTCGCCGACCTCTACGCCGACTCGAAGCGCAACACCCTGTCCTTCTGGACCATGGGCTTCAACCAGCACCAGCGCGGCGTCTGGGTGAACGAGCAGAACTACATGATCCACCTGCTGCTCGGCAAGCACGGCACGCCGGGCAACGGCGCCTTCTCGCTCACCGGACAGCCTTCCGCCTGCGGCACGGCGCGCGAGGTGGGCACCTTCTCGCACCGGCTGCCCGCCGACATGGTCGTGGACAACCCCGCGCACCGCGCGCTCACCGAGAAGACCTGGAAGCTCCCCGCGAAGACGCTCAACCCGAAGCCGGGCAGCGACATCATGGGGATCCTGCGCGACCTCGAGGACGGAAGCGTCAAGTTCCTCTGGGTGCAGGTGACGAACCCCTTCCAGTCCTCGCCCAACGCCAACCACTGGATGAAGGCCGCGCGCGAGATGGACAACTTCATCGTCGTGGCCGACTGCTATCCCACCGTCTCGGGCAAGGTCGCGGACCTGGTGCTGCCGGCCGCGATGATCTTCGAGAAGTGGGGCGCCTACGGCAATGCGGAGCGGCGCACGCAGATGTGGCGCCAGCAGGTCGATGCGCCCGGCGAGGCGCGCACCGACATCTGGATGATGCTGGAGTTCGCCAAGCGCTTCAAGGTGGGCGAGGTGTGGGGCGAGAAGGCACTGCCCGGGCTGAAGGCCGATGGCTACGCCGACGGCAAGCTCCCCGACGTGATGGAGGGCGCGAAAGCGCTGGGCTACCAGCCCGAGCAGAACCTGTACGAAGCGCTCTTCGCCACGCCGGAGAACCGCAAGTTCGCCTGGCCGGACCCGGTGGCCAAGGGCAAGTCCAACGCAACGGTGAAGGCGCTGGGCGAGAACTGGTTCGTCGAGAAGGCGCTCTTCGAGGAGTACGCGCAGTTCGGCCGCGGCCACCACCACGACCTCGCGGAGTTCGACGTGTACTTCCGCGACGACGTGCGCGGGCTGCGCTGGCCGGTGGTCAACGGCAAGGAAACGAAGTACCGCTTCGTCGAGGGCCACGACCCGTACGTCAAGGCGGGCGAGGGCTTCAACTTCTACGGCGGCGCCGTTCAAGGCGCTCGCCACGGGAAACCTCGACGACGTGACCGAGCCCAAGCCCACGCCGATCGCCGGCAAGGCCAAGATCTTCTTCCGCCCGTACGCGGCGCCCGTCGAGCAGCCCGACACGAACTTACGACCTCTGGCTGTGCACCGGCCGCATCCTGGAGCACTGGCACACCGGGTCCATGACGCGGCGCGTGGCGGAACTCAACCGCGCGGCACCCTCGGCCGTCCTCTACATGCACCCGAAGGACGCAGAGGCGCGCGGCGTCAAGCGCAACGACACCGTCTGGATCGAGTCGCGCCGCGGCAAGATCAAGCTGGTGGTCGACACCAAGGGCCGCAACCTCATGCCGCGCGGCTCGGTGTTCGCGGCCTTCTTCGACGAGGCGCTCCTCATCAACAAGCTGGTGCTCGACGCCGTGGACCCGATCTCGCGCGAGACGGACTTCAAGAAGTGCGCCGTCAAGGTCACCAAGGCCTGAGGGCGCCCGCGATCGTCCCGATGAGCTGACATGGCCGGGAGCGGCGAGCGCCGGAAGTTCCTCGCGCACGCGGTGCAGGGCGTGGCCGCGGCCGCGTGCGGCGGGGTCGCGTGGAACGCGCTCCTCGTGCAGCAGGTGCACGCGGTGCCGTTCGCGCTGCGCCCGCCCGGCGCGCAGCCCGAGCGCGACTTCGCCGCCACGTGCGTGAAGTGCGGCGCCTGCGTGGTGGCCTGCCCGTACGGAACGCTCAGGCTCGCCAAGGCGGCCACCGGCATCCCGCTCGGCACGCCGCACTTCGTCGCCCGCGAGGAGCCCTGCCGGCTGTGCCCCGACATCCCCTGCGCGAAGGCCTGCCCCACCGGCTCGCTCGACCGCGGCCTGTCGGACATCAATGCGTCCCGCATGGGCCTCGCCGTCGTCGACGCGGAGAACTGCCTGTCGTGGAACGGGCTGCGCTGCGAGGTGTGCTACCGCGTCTGCCCGCTCGCCGGCAAGGCGATCTCCATCGACCCGCATCCGCGCAAGCTCTCGAAGCACGCGGTGTTCGTGCCGGTGATCCACTCGCAGGCCTGCACGGGCTGCGGCCTGTGCGAGCGCGCGTGCCCCACGACCGTCGCCGCCGTGCGCGTCGTGCAGCCCTCGCTGGTGCAGGGGAAGATCGGGGAGCATTTCCGGATGGAGTGGAAGCCGGAGGCGGCGCCCGAGTCGCCCGCACCCGCGCCCGGCCGCGCCGCCTGCGCCCGCGACGGCGCCCGCAAGGCGCCCGGGCTCGACTACTTCAACAGCGAGGCGAAGCCGTGAGCGCGACCACGCGCCCCGTGCGCCACTTCGAGATGCCCGCCTCGCTGGCGGGGAAGCTCCACGCGCACCGCTTCCTCATCGCGCGGCGCGCCGTGCAGGTCGCGGTCGTCCTCCTCTTCTTCGGCACGGCGCACTGGGGCTGGAAGCTCGCCGGCCAGCCGCTGCTCGCGGGCAACCTCTCGGCCGCGAAGCTCGCCGGGGCGATCCCGCTCGCCGACCCGTTCGCGATCCTCGCAGGTGCTCGCCACGGGGCACCGGGTCGCCGGCGAGGCGCTTGCTCGGCGCGGGCATCGTCCTCGGCGTCTATTTCCTGCTGGGCGGGCGCGTGTTCTGTTCGTGGGTGTGCCCGATGAACGTCGGTGACCGATGCCGCGCGCTGGGTGCGCCTGCGCCTCGCGGTGCGCGACGTCTTCGCCATCCCGCCGGGCGTGCGCTACGCGATCCTGGCGCTCGCCCTGGCGCTCTCCGCCATCGCCGGCGTCGCCGCCTTCGACTGGATCAGCCCCATCGCGATGCTCCACCGGGAAATCGTCTACGGCGCGGGGCTCGGGCCTCACCTCCGCGCTGGGCGTCTTCCTCTTCGACGCCTTCGTCCTCAGGCACGGCTGGTGCGGCCACCTGTGCCCGCTGGGCGCGTTCTGGTCCCTCGTCGGCCGCGGCGCGCAGGTGCGCGTGGCCTTCGACGACGCCTCCTGCACGCGCTGCGGCGACTGCCTCAAGGTCTGCCCCGAGCCGCGCGTGCTCAACTTCAACGAAGCCGCGCGCCGCCGGCATGGTGAAGCCCGGCGAGTGCACCAACTGCGCCGCCTGCATCGCCGTATGCCCGGAATCGAGCCTTCGCCTGGCTCTTCGCGCCGCCATCGGCGCCAACCCCCATCCCAACGCTTCCCGCCAGAAGGAATGACGCCATGAAACGCTTCCTCGCCGCCTTCTCGTTCGCCCTCCTCGCGCTCGCCGCCACCGCCCAGCAGAAGCCGGCAGCGGTCGACGACAATCAGTTCAGCCTCAACAAGGGCAGCGTCTTCGAGGCCGCCACGCCCGCGCCGTTCGAGTTCCAGGACGGCGCGAAGACCACGCGTCCCCTGGAGGGCTCGGGCATGCCGGTGATGATCTCCCACACCATCGACGACGACCTGCCCATCACGGCGGAGAAGAACGGCTGCATCCGCTGCCACACGCCGACCGGCAAGAAGGTGCGCGGCGCGCCGCCCGTGCCGCCGTCGCACGTGGCCCGGGGCGACAAGCCGACCGTCGCCGGCAAGCGCTGGAACTGCACCGCCTGCCACGCCCCGCAGGCCGACGTGAAGCCGCTGGTGGACAACACCTCGCGGTGACGAAGCGACGAAGGGGACGCTATCCTTCGTCGCAGGCGCGCGCGCAGCTCGGTCTTGAGCACCTTGCCGTAGTTGTTCTTCGGCAGCGCGTCGACGAAACGGTATTCCTTGGGCCGCTTGAAGCGCGCGATCGCCGCGAGGCAGTGCGCGTCCAGCTCGGCGGGCGAAGGCCGCGCTCTCGCGCGCCACCACGAAGGCGACGACGGACTCCCCCCACTCCGGGTCGGGGCGGCCGACCACCGACACCTCGGCCACGCCGGGATGCGTGAGCAGCGCCTCCTCCACCTCGCGCGGGTAGATGTTGGAGCCGCCGCTGATGATGAGGTCCTTGCTGCGGTCCTTGAGCGCCAGGAACCCTTCCTCGTCGAAGGCGCCGAGGTCGCCCGTCCACAGCCAGCCGTCGCGAAGGGACTTCGCCGTGGCCTCGCGCGTCGCCCCAGTAGCCCGACATCACCACCGCGCCGCGCACGCACACCTCGCCGATCCTGCCCGCGGGAAGGTCGCGGCCCGCCTCGTCGCGGACGGCCACCTCCACGCCGCTTTGCGGCAGGCCCACGGAGGCCATGCGCGCGAGGTGCCGCGGGTGGGCGCGATCGTTCACGATGCGCCTGGCGAGCGCGGTGATCGTCATCGGGCTCTCCCCCTGCCCGTAGATCTGGGCGAAGCGCGGGCCCATCACGTCGAGCGCGCGCAGCAGGTCCGCCACGTACATCGGCCCGCCGCCGTAGACCACCGTGCGCAGGCCCTCGAGCGACGGCCCGTGCGCGGCCGCGTGGTCCACCAGCCGGCGCACGATCGTGGGCGCGGCGAACATCCCGATGCCGCGATGGCGCGCGACGAGCGCGAAGACCTCCGCGGGATCGAAGCCGCCCGACTCCGGGATCACTTGCGCGGCCCCCGCCAGCAGGTACGGGCACGAGGTAGAGGCCCGAGCCGTGGGACATCGGCGCGGCGTGCAGCAGGCAGTCGCGCTCCGTCACGACGTCGACGTCGGTGAGGTAGCCCTGGGCCATGGCGCGCAGGTTCGCGTGGGAGAGCATCGCGCCCTTGGGCCGGCCGGTGGTGCCGCTCGTGTAGAAGAGCCAGGCGAGGGCGTCGTCGGCGACGTCGGCGACGGGCGCCGGCGTCGCCGAACAGCGCGTGGTAGCCGACGCTGCCCGCCTCGATCACGTCCGGCGCGCGCTCGAGCCCCGTCGAGGCCTCGGCGAGCCCCGCGATCCAGTCGGGCGTGGCGAACACGACGCTCGCGCCCGCGTTCGCCAGGATGAAGGCCACCTCGCGCGGATGCAGCTTCGCGTTCACCGGCACCGCCGCGAGCCCCGCCCACCAGATGCCGAGCAGGATCTCGGGATACTCCGGCGCGTTGGTCATGACGAGCGCCACCCGGTCCCCGGGCGCGAGCCCGAGCTTCCCGCGCAGGCCTCGCGCGAGCGACGCCGCATCCGCCGCGAGGCGGGCGTACGACTTCCACGGCGACGCGCCGACGAACACGGCCGTCCGCGCGGGGTCGGTGCGGGCGTGGCGATCGAGCCAGAGGGCGAGGTTCACGTTCGGCTGGCAATTGGGGTCAGTTACTACTTCGAGTCCGCTGCTACGGGCGATGCGTAGTAACCTGACACCGAAGTCAATCTGACACCGAATAATCCGATTACCACGTGAATGCCCCACCCCCCTGCCTGGCTTCGCTGGGCGCCCGCCCTGTTCGTCTTCCTGTGGAGCACCGGCTTCATCGGCAGCCGCGCTGGGCGCGCCCTACGCCGAGCCGCTCACCTTCCTGTCGTGGCGCTACCTCGTCGCCGTGGTGACTCCTGCTCGGCGCCGCCCTCCTCACCCGCGCCGCGTGGCCGGCGACGCCCCGCGCGGCCGGGCACGCCGCCATCGCGGGCCTCCTCGTGCAGGGCGCCTACCTCTCGGGCGTCTTCTGCAGCGTGGCGCGCGGGATGCCGCTCGCGACGGTGTCCCTCATCGTCGGGCTGCAGCCCGTCCTCACGGCGATGGCGGCCGGGCCGATGCTGGGGGAACGGCTTGCCGGCCGGCAGTGGCTGGGCATCGCCCTCGGGTTCGGCGGCGTGGTGCTCGTGGTCTCGGGAAAGTGGACCGGCGCGCACGGCCGATGCCATCGCCTACGCATGGCTCGTCTTCGCGCTCGCCGGCATCACCGCCGGCACGCTCTACCAGAAGCGCTTCTGCGGCACCGTCCCGATGCTCACGGGCGGCGTCATCCAGTACGCGGCCGCCGGCCTCGTGACCGTCGCCGCCGGCGGCCGCCACGGAGACGATGGCGGTGCAGTGGACGCCGCAGTTCGCCTTCGCGCTGGGCTGGCTCGTCCTGGTGCTCTCGACGGGCGCCGTCGGGCTCCTCTTCATGATGATCCGCCACGGCGAGGCCTCGCGCGTCTCGAGCCTCTTCTTCCTCACGCCGCCCGTGACGGCGGTGATGGCCTTCCTGCTCTTCGGCGAGCGCCTGCCGGGCATCGCCCTCGCCGGGCTGGCGGTAACGGCCGCCGGCGTGGCGCTCGTCACGCGCGGCGATAGAATGGCGCGGCCATGACCACCATCGTCGTCGTCCGCAAGGGAAACCAGGCCGCCATCGCGGCGGACTCCCTCACCACCTTCGGCTCCACGCGGCTCGCACCCGCCTACGACCGCAACCCGCACAAGATCATCACCTACGCCGACTCGTTCATCGGCGTCGCGGGAAGCGCGGCGCACCAGCTCGTGCTCGAGAACCTGCTGGGCAGGAATCCCGACCTCGCGCTGCACGGCAAGGACGCGATCTACGAATCCTTCCGGCGCCTGCACCCGCTGCTCAAGGACGAGGCCTTCCTCAACCCCAAGGAGGAGGAGGACGATCCCGTACGAGTCGTCGCAGATGACGGTGATGATCGCCAATCCCTCGGGCATCTTCGCCGTGTACTCGATGCGCGAGGTGTTCGAGTTCGACCGCTACTGGGCCATCGGCTCGGGGCGCGACTTCGCCCTCGGCGCGATGTACGTGGCCTATCCCCGCGCGAAGGAACCCGTGAGGCGGTCGCGAAGATCGGCGTCGAGGCCGGCGCGGAGTTCGACACGGGCACGTCGCTGCCGATGTCCCTGCACACGGTGACGCTCGCGGGATGAGCGGGGGCGCAGGCACCCTCAGGATCGACAAGTGGCTGTGGGCGGCGCGGTTCTTCAAGACGCGCGGCCTGGCGGCGGAGGCGATCGACGCCGGGCGCGTGAGCGTGAACGGCGAGCGGGCGAAGCCCTCCAAGGTCGTGAAGCCCGGCGACATGCTGGCGATCCGCCGCCCGCCGTACGAGCACGGCGGTGAAGGTGCTGGGCGTCTCCGACCGGCGGGGACCCGCCGCCGAGGCGCAGAAGCTCTACGAGGAAACGGCCGAGAGCCGCGCCCGGCGGGAGGCGGTCGCGGCCGAGATGAAGTCGATGCCGCCCCCGGTCTTCAAGGGCCGGCCCACGAAGCAGGACCGGCGCACGCTCGGATCGATTCATCCGACGACAGGACGAGGACTGACCCCATGAAGCGACTCTTCGTTGCCGCCGCGCTCTGCGCGGCTCCGGCGCTCGCCCACCACGGCTGGAGCGAATACGACCAGGCGAAGCCCCTCACCCTCACCGGCAAGGTGGCCGAATCCGGCTACGAGCACCCGCACGGCCACATCCTGCTCGAGACGACGGGCAAGACCTGGCGCGTGGTGCTGGCTCCACCCTCGCGCATGCAGGCGCGCGGGCTGCCGCCCGAGGCCATCAAGGCGGGTGCCACCGTCACCGTCGTCGCCTACGCGAACCGCGGCAAGCCCGACGAGGCGCGCGCCGAGCGCATCACGGCCGGCGGCAAGACCGTCGAGCTGCGCTAGGACCCCGCGCGCGTGACGCCCGCGAACCCCATCGAGGCGCTGCCGTTCGCGCGGATGATGCGCGAGTCGCTGTGGGCCTACCCGATCGTGGAGACGATCCACATCGTGGGGTTCGTGTTCCTGGTGGGCTCCGTGGTGATGTTCGACCTGCGGGTGCTGGGGCTGTCGAAGAACCTCTCGGTGCGCGCGCTCTCCCGCCACCTGCTGCCCTGGAGCCTCGCGGGGCTGGTCCTGATCGTGCCGACGGGATTCCTCATGTTCACGGCGCACGCGACGGACTTCCTCGGCAACGGCACCTTCCAGCTCAAGATGGGGCTCCTCATGACGGCCGGCATCAACGCCGTCATGTTCCGCACGGGCCCCTACCAGTCCGTGGCCCGCTGGGACGTGGGAACCCGCGCGCCCCTGGCCGCCCAGGCGTCGGTCGCCGCCTCGATCGTCCTCTGGATCGCGATCATCGGTTGCGGGCGCCTGCTTGCCTACACCTGAAGCGGGGCGCCACGGAATCCTTCAGAAGGTCCCGAGGATCGCGGCCGCGTCCACTTCGCCCCGCGCCTTTGCCGGGCCGTCGGTCGTCCCCGCCGAGATCCAGCCGACGAGGGTCTCCGCCTCGCGGCAGTAGGCCGCGACGATCGCGGGGTCGGCCGCCCGCGCGCCCGCGACCATCTTCGCCCCGTACCCCATGAAGTGCAGCGCGTTGAGGGCGTTGGCGATCGCGCCGCCGACCGCCGCCCATTGCTCGTGCGGCGGCACTTCCTCGTCGCGGGCGTCGATGTGCGCGACGACCGCGATCACGACGGGCGCGTGGAGGGCCTTCTCGCGCTCGCGCGCGAGCTCGTCGCCGGCCTTGCCGCGCCGGCGCCCGTAGTCCTCGAAGAGGTCCGCGAGCCTGGCGAGGCCGTCGCCTCGCGCGACGACGAAGCGGTACGGGATCCGCTTCTCGTGGTCCGGCGCGCGCAGCGCCGCCATCGCCATGGCCCAGATCTCCTCGTCGGACGGGCCCGGATCGCGCAGGTGCCTCGCGCTCACGGAGTAGCGCGTGAGGAGCAGGCGCAGGGCCGCCTCGCCCTCGGCAGTCGACGCGGGAAGGGGCAGGTCGCTCGGTTCGCCGGCCATCGGTGTCTCCCTAGGGGATGCGGATCCGCCCGACCACCTTCAGGCCGCAGCAGCCGTCGGGCCGCGCCACGACGACCTCGCCGGTGCCGACGGAGAGCTTCGTGAGCGCCGCGATGTTGACGTTGTGGGTGACCATCACGATGGTGCCCCCGGGCCTGCGCGTGGAATAGGTGCCGATGCGGTTCTTCACGCGCTCGGTGAGCTCCGGCTCCCGGTGCGGGGCGTCGAAGAAGCTCGAGAGCGCCTCCCAGTCGTCGGCCTTGCCGAACGCTTCCATCGCCGTATCCCGGCAGCGGCACCACGGGCTCGTGAAGACCTTCTCCACGACGACGCCCTCGCGGCGGAAGCGCTCGCCGATGCGGCGCGACTCCTCGCGGCCGGCCGCCGAGAGATTGCGCTGCGTCGCGCAATCGTCGAGACGGTAGCCCTGCGGGTCGCCCAGCCCGGGCTCGGTGGAAGCGTGGCGCATGAGCGCGACGTGGCCGCCGGACCGGAGCGCCGCCCACGCCGCCGCGTCGTCCGCGGAGGCGGCCGCCGAAAGCAGCCCGAGGGCCGCGACGAGGAAAACGCGCCGGGCCCGGCGCACCTCAGCCGAGGCGCTTGGTGAGGGAGCCGAGCAGGTCGCTCAGCCCGCCCGCGTCGGGAACCTGGCCGTTGGGCGTGAGCTTGTCCACGACGCCGGGCAGCAGCTCCGCGAGCTTCGCGGAAGCGTCGCCCTGCGACAGGCCGAGCCTCTCGGCGATCGCGCCGAGTTGCCCCGAGCCGAGCGCCTGCTGGATCTGGTCGGCGGAGATGGGCAGGTTCTTGCCGGTGGACACCCAGCTGTCGGCGAGGTTGCCGAGCCCGCTTTCCTGGAACCGGCCGAGCAGGCCCGCGAGACCGCCGGTCTGCGGGTTGTTCACCAGCGAAAGCACGGTGTCCAGCAGCTGGTTGCCGGAGCCCGAGCCGCCTTGCGACAGCGAGCCGAGTACGGAATCGAGAAGTCCCATGGTCACTCCTTCCAGTCAGGGTTGGGGAGGCGCCGGCTTCGCGGGCCGGTCGCTGAAAGCGTATCCCAGCTTCGAGATCGCGTCGCGCACGCAGGCCATCGCCTGCGAGACGCGCGCCGGCTCGCCGCGAACGGCCAGCTCCAGGGTGCGCCCGCCGGTGCCCGCGAACGTCGGCAGGCTCGAGAGCTTGAGGTCCGGATAGTCCTTCACGACGGCGTTCATGATCTCGAGGAGGTCCGTCTCGCCCGCGGTCACGATGATCGCCTCCTCGACGGGAAGGCGCTCGCGGAACAGCGCGCGGTGCTTCGTGTCCAGCGCCCACTCCATCATGCCCCACGCCATCTCGGGGAAGCCGGGCAGGAAGTAGTGCGTGCCGACGCTGAAACCCGCGATCCGGTTGACCGGGTTCGGGACGAGGTCGGCGCCCTCGGGAAACTCCGCCATCAGCACGCGCTTCGGGTAGGCGTCCTTGCCGAAGCGCGCCTCGATCTCCTTCAGCGCCCCCGGGTGGCGCGCGAGCGGGCGGCCGAGCGCCGCGGCCGCGCACTGGCGCGTGTGGTCGTCGGGCGTCGCGCCGATGCCGCCGAAGGAGAACACGATGTCGTCCGTCGCGAACGTGCGCCGGAGCGTCGCGGTGATGCGCGCCGGGTCGTCGCCGAGGTACTCGGCCCAGTCGAGCTCGAGCCCGCGCCGGCCCAGGAGCTCGATCGCCTTGGCGAAATGCTTGTCCTGCCGCTTGCCCGACAGGATCTCGTCGCCGATGACGAGGATGCCGATCGCCATGGTGTCAGACACCTTCCGGTGTCAGCACGGCACGGTGTCTGACACCGGAAGGTGTCTGACACCGCGGCGGGTCACAGCTTCACCGCGGGGTTGAGCGTGTAGCGGCCCGTGATCGCGGCCTGCGCGAGGACGTGCCCCTTCATCGCCTCGCGCGCCTGCGCCCCGGTGAAGGCGCCCTCCACGGCGAGCTTCGCCACGTCGAGCGCGAAGACGGTGAAGACGTAGTGGTGCGGGATCTCGTCGTTCCACGGCGGGCACGGGCCGTCGTAGCCGAAGTAGTTGCCGGACATGTCCTTGTCGGAGGCGAACCAGCCCGTGTAGTCGTTGACGCCCTGGCGCGCGCCGTGCGCCGCGGCCGGCCCGGGCTTGCCCCTCGGGGTCACGCTGGAGGCGAATTCGCCGGCGGCGACGGCGGTCGACGGACGGCGGCAGGTCGACGAGGACCCAGTGGAAGAAATCGACGCGCGGCAGCGAGGCGGGGACGGTGCGCCCTTCCTGGTTCACGTCGTCGCCCCGGCTGGGGACGTCCGGATCGTGGCAGACGATGGCGAAGGACTTCGTCCCCGCGGGCGCGCCGGACCACGACGAGCTGCGGGCTGCGGTTCTGCGAGAGCGTGGCGTGCGTCTTCGCGTCCATCGCGCAGAAGGCGAACTCGGCGGGAATCGGCCCGCCGTCCCTGAAGCTGCGTGCTCGTGACTTGCATGGCGGCCTCCGCGTGCGCGTCAGTTGAGGACGTCGATGAGCTCGACTTCGAACAGCAGCGTCGCGTTGGGCGGGATCACGCCGCCGGCGCCGCGCTCGCCGTAGGCCATGGACGGCGGAATGATGAGCGTGCGCTTGCCGCCCTTCTTCATGCCGACCACGCCTTCGTCCCAGCCCTTGATGACCCGGCCGCGCGCCGATGATGAAGCCGAAGGGCGTCTCGCGCCCCACGGAGGAATCGAACTGCTTGCCCTTCTGCTCGGGCGCTGCCGGGTCGTAGAGCCAGCCGGTGTAATGCACGCAGCACGGCCTTGCCCTTCTCCGCGACCTTGCCCTCGCCGACCTTCGTGTCCTTGATGACGAGTTCCTTGATCTCCGCCGTCGCGGCGGTGGGGCCGGCGCCGGTCTGTGCGCGCGAGCGGGGAGCGTGGCGAGGGCGAGAGCGGCGGCAATGGCGAGATTCTTCAAGTGCATTCCTTTCGGTTCGTTTTCGGTTTGATATCGATCTGATTCAGGGGTCAGCGGCCGCGGGCCACGCCTTCGCGGCGCGGGTCGGCGGCGCCTTCCCAGCCGGTGGCGGTGCGCCGGATGCCGGCGAGGCCGCTCGTCATGTCGATGGCGCGCACGTCGTGACCCATCGCCTTCAGAGCCCCGGAGACCGCCTCGAGTTCCGTGCCCTTCTCGATTTCCGTGGGGCCGCCCCGGCTGCCGCGGTTCGGCAGGGCGATGGCCGACTGCATGTCCATCTTCCAGTCGAGCGTGGCGACGAGCGTCTTGGCGACGTAGTTGATGATGAGGCTGCCGCCCGGGCTTCCCACCACCTGCTCGAGGCGGCCGGTCTTCGCGTCGGTCACGAGGAACGGCGCCATGGAGCTGCGCGGGCGCTTGCCGGGCGCCACCGCGTTCGCGACGACGCGGCCCTCCTCGAGCGGCTGGAAGTTGAAGTCGGTGAGCTCGTTGTTGAGGAGGAACCCGCGCACCATCTGCTTCGAGCCGAAGAAGCCCTCGATGGTCGTGGTCATCGACACGGCGTTGCCGCCGCGTCGACCACCGCGATGTGGCTCGTGCCGGCGACCTCGTCCACCGGGTCGTCGGCAAGCGCCACCTTCAGGCCCGGGGGCGTGCCGGGCTTGGCATTCCCCATCGACCTTCCGTCGGCGATGAGCCGCGCGCGGTCCGCGAGATAGGCCGGATCGACGAGCCCCTTCACGGGCACGTCCGTGAAGCGGTCGTCGCCCACGTAGCGGTTGCGGTCCGCGAAAGCGAGGCGGCCGGCCTCGGCGAGGAGATGGACGGCCTCGGCGGAGTCCGGCCGGACTTTCGAGAGGTCCCGGCCCGAGAGCACGCCGAGGATCTGCAGCACCGCGATGCCGCCCGACGACGACGGCGGCATGCCGCAGAGCATCCAGGCGCGATAGGGGCCGCACAGCGGCTCCACGTCGCGGACGCGATAGGCGGCCAGGTCCTCGAGCGTCATCGTGCCGGCGTTGGCGTGCCCGCGCACCGCGGCGACCATGTCCGCCGCGACTTCGCCGTGTAGAAGGCGTCCGCGCCGCGCGCGGCCAGGGCGCGCAGGGTCTTCGCGTAGTCCGGGTTCCTCATCACCGTGCCGACGGGCCTGGGCTTGCCCTCGGCGCGTGAAGAAATAGGCGCGGGCGGCGGGATTGTCCGCGAGGCCCTTGTCCTTCTCCAGGAGCGTGAACACGCGCGCGCTCATCGTCCAGCCCTTCTCGGCCAGCGCGATGGCCGGCTCGAAGAGCGTGGCCCAGGGGAGCTTGCCGTGGCGGGCGTGCATGACCTCCAGCAGGCGCGGCGTGCCGGGCACGCCCACCGAGCGGCCGCCGACCACCGCGGCCTGGAACGGCATGGGCTTGCCGTCGGCGCCCAGGAAGAGCTGCGCGCTGGCGCCGGACGGCGCCGTCTCGCGGCCGTCGATGGCGCTCACGCGCCGGCCCTTCGCGTCGAAATGCAGGAAGAACGCGCCGCCGCCCAGCCCCGAGGCCTGCGGCTCGACGAGGCCGAGCACCAGCTGGGTGGCGATGGCCGCGTCCGCGGCGCTGCCGCCCCGCGCGAGCATCGCGAGGCCCGCGTCCACCGCGGCCGGATGTCCGGCGGCCACCATGTACTTCTTCGCGGTGGCGAGCTGCTTGGGCGTCCAGCCGCTCGGCGGCTCGGGCTGGGAGGGTCTCAGCTGCGCTGGCGCGGCGAGTGAGGTGGCGACGAGGAGTGATGCGAGCGCAAATCTTTGGAACGCCGATGAACGCCGATAACACGCGGATTGACGCCGATGAAGCCTCAATGGATGACGGCGAGCGTCGATGATCGCCGTCGAAGTGTCATGATCGATGCATCGCGTTCTCATCATGCACACTCGATCATGACTTATCCGCGTTCATCCGCGTTCATCCGCGTTCATCCGCGTTCCAAAGGTTTACTGCCCGCATCACTCCCCGCCGCTACTGGATCCCGCCGAGGCAGACGTACTTGATCTCGAGGAAATCCTCGATGCCGTACTTCGACCCCTCGCGGCCGAGGCCCGACTGCTTCACGCCGCCGAAGGGCGCCACCTCGTTGGAGATGATGCCGGTGTTGACGCCCACCATCCCCGACTCGATGCCCTCGGCCACGCGGAAGACGCGACCGACGTCGCGCGAGTAGAAGTAGGCCGCCAGCCCGAACTCGGTCGCGTTGGCGAGCCTGAGCGCCTCGGCCTCGTCCTTGAACCGGAAGAGCGGCGCCACGGGGCCGAAGGTCTCCTCGCGCGAGACCTTCATCTCCGGCGTGACGCCCGTGAGCAGCGTCGGCTCGTAGAAGCGGCCGCCCAGCGAGGAGCGCTTGCCGCCGGCGACGACCTTGGCCCCCTTCGCGACGGCGTCGGCCACGTGCTCCTCGACCTTCGCGAGCCCCTGCGCGTCGATGAGCGGGCCGATGTTCACGCCGGATTCCGTCCCCTTGCCCACCTTGAGCGTCTTCAGCTTCTCCGCGAGCTTCGCGGCGAACGCGTCGTAGACCCCGTCCTGGACGTAGATGCGGTTGGCGCACACGCAGGTCTGCCCCGCGTTGCGGTACTTGGAGGCCATCGCGCCGTCGGCCGCCGCGTCCAGGTCGGCGTCGTCGAAGACGATGAAGGGCGCGTTGCCGCCCAGCTCGAGCGAGAGCTTCTTCACCGTGTCCGCGCTCTGGCGCATGAGGATGCGCCCGACTTCCGTGGAGCCGGTGAAGGTCACCTTCCTCACGACGGGGTTGGCGCAGAGCTTCCTTGCCGATGGCGGGCGCATCCCCCGTGACGATGTTGATCACGCCCTTCGGGAATCCGGCGCGCTCGGCGAGCTCCGCCAGCGCGAGCGCGGAGAACGGCGTCTGCTCCGCGGGCTTCAGCACGAAGGTGCAGCCCACCGCGAGCCCCGGCGCCATCTTGCGGGTGATCATGGCGTTGGGGAAGTTCCACGGCGTGATCGCCGCGCACACGCCGATGGGCTGCTTGAGCACGATGAGCCGGCGGTCGTTGGCGGGGCGTGGGGATGGTGTCGCCGTAGACGCGCTTGGCCTCCTCCGCGAACCACTCCACGAAGGAGGCGCCGTAGGCGATCTCGCCCTTCGCCTCCGCGAGGGGCTTGCCCTGCTCGGTGGTGAGGATGAGCGCCAGGTCGTCGGCGTTCGCCATGATGAGGTCGTGCCACCTGCGCACGATCCGCGACCTTTCCTTGGCCGGCAGCGCCCGCCACGCGGGCAGCGCCCGCTCGGCCGCCTCGATGGCGCGCTTCGTCTCGGCCGCGCCCATGTCGGGCACGGAGCCCACGACGGAGCCGTCCGCCGGGTTGTCCACGTCGAAGCGGCGGCCGGAATCGGCCTCGACCCAGGCGCCGTCCACGTAGCACCGGTCGCGGAACAGGGAGGGGTCCTTGAGGACGGGCGGGGCGGGCTTGCGGTCGACGACGGCGTTCATGGCGATACCTCCTCGGGAGACGGAAATTATAGCGCCCCGGTTGGCGTATCATGGCCCGCTCTTCACCGAGGAGAAATCCATGCGACGCCTGCTCGTCACTCACGGCCTCCATCGCCATCCTGTCCGCCGCCCCCGCTCGGCCACGCGAAGACCCTGCGCTGGTCCAGCCAGGGCGACTACGTCACCGCCGACCCGCACGCCCAGAACGAGCTGCTCACCAACTCGATCAACGGCCACGTCTACGAGCCGCTGGTCACGCGCGGCAAGCAGCTCGAGATCATCCCGGGCCTCGCCGCGAGCTGGAAGCAGACGAGCCCCACGGTCTGGGTGTTCAACCTGAGGAAGGGCGTCAAGTGGCACGACGGCTCCGACTTCACCGCCGACGACGTCGTCTTCTCCATCAAGCGCCTGCAGGGCGAGACCTCCAACTTCCGCGTCTACGGCAACGCCGTCGGCGAGCCGCGGAAGATCGACAGCCACACGGTGGAGCTCACCACGCCGGTGCCCAACCCCGTGATGCTGGAGATGCTCGCCAACAGCCTCTTCATCATGAACAAGGCCTGGTGCGAGAAGAACAACGCCGTGAAGAGCCAGGACTTCAAGAACAACGAGGAGAGCTACACGTCCCGCAACGCCATGGGCACGGGGCCGTACATCCTCGTCTCCCGCGAGCCCGACGTGAAGAGCGTCTTCAAGCAGAACCCCAACTGGTGGGGGCTCAAGGAGAAGGGCTACTTCGACGGCAACGTCACCGACATCGTCTACTCGCCGGTGAAGAGCGAGGGCACGCGCATGGCCGCCCTCCTCTCCGGCGACATCGACTTCATCCTCGACCCGCCGGTGCAGGACGTCGAGAAGCTGAAGAAGGACAAGAACGTGAAGGTCTACGAGGGCCGCGAGAACCGCATCATCTTCCTCGGCATGGACCAGGCGCGGGACGAACTGCTCTACTCGAACGTGAAGGGCAAGAACCCGTTCAAGGACAAGCGCGTGCGCCAGGCCTTCTACCAGGCGATCGACGTGAACGCGATCAACAAGGCGGTGATGCGCGGGCTGTCCGTCCCCACCGCCATCAACCTGCCCAACCCCACGCGCGCCGGGATCCCGAAGGAGATGGACAAGCGCTATCCCTACGACGTGGCGGCCGCGAAGAAGCTGCTCGCGCGAGGCGGGCTACCCCAACGGCTTCGAGGTCACGCTCGACTGCCCCAACAACCGCTACATCAACGACGAGAAGATCTGCGTCGCGGTGGCCGGGCATGGTCTCCAAGATCGGCATCACGATGAAGGTGAACGCGATGCCGCGCGCGCAGTACTTCCCCAAGGCGCAGCGGATGGACGTGTCGATGTACATGCTCGGCTGGGGCGGCGCCACGACGGACGCGATCTTCACCCTGCAGCCGGTGCTGCACAGCCGCAACGACAAGGGCGACGGCGACTACAACTGGGGCAACTACAAGTACCCCGAGTTCGACGCGCTCATCGACGACGCCAAGGGCGACACGGACCCCAAGCGCCGGCAGGAGACGATCAACAAGGCCATGAAGTTCCACCACGACAACGTGCTGCACATCCCGCTGCACCTGCAGGTGATCCCGTGGGCCTCGCGCGCCAACGTCGAGGTGGTCCACCGCCCGGACAACTGGCTGCAGGCCACCTGGGTGAAGATCAAGTAGGCAGGTGCGACGCGCGCTTTCGGCGTTCGCCGCCGCCCTCGTCCTCGCGGCCGCCCCGGCGGCCGCGAAGACCTTCCGCTGGTCCTCGCAGGGCGACTTCCTCACCGCCGACCCGCACGCCCAGAACGAGGGGATCAACACCCTCCTCTCGTACCACTTCTACGAGCGGCTGACCGCCCGCGACCGCAACCTCAAGCTGGTCCCGTCGCTCGCGACCTCGTGGGAGCAGGTGAACGCCACCACCTGGCGCTTCCACCTGAGGAAGGGCGTGAAGTTCCACGACGGCACGCCCTTCACCGCCGACGACGTCGTGTTCTCGATCGAGCGGGCGCAGCTTCCCAGCTCGAACTACAAGACCTTCGCCACGCGCCATCGGCAAGCCCCGGCGCGTGGACGACCACACGGTGGAGATCGTCACGCCGGGCCCGTCGCCGATCCTCCTGGAGTACGTGAACACCATCATGATCATGAGCAAGTCCTGGGCCCTGAAGCACGGGGCGGCGAAGCCGCAGGACTACAGGAATGCGGAGGACACCTTCGCCTCGCGCAACGCCAACGGCACCGGGCCCTTCCGCTTCGTGTCCTGGGAGCCGGAAGTGAAGACGACGCTGCGCAAGAACCCGGACTGGTGGGGCATCGCCGCCGGGCGCTTCGAGGGCAACGTGGACGAGATCGTCTACCGCCCGATCAAGTCCGACCCCACGCGCATGGCCGCGCTCGTCACGGGCGAGATCGACTTCGTCCTCGACCCGCCGCTGCAGGACGTCGCCCGCCTCAAGGCGAACCCGCAGGTGAGGATCCTCGAGGGCCCCGAGAACCGCGTCATCTTCCTCGTGATGGAGCAGATGCGCGACGAGCTCAAGTACGCGAGCGTGAAGGGGAAGAACCCGCTCAAGGACCTGCGCGTGCGCCAGGCGCTCTATTCGGCCATCGACGTGGAGGCGATCCGCACCCAGGTGATGCGCGGGCAGTCGGCCCCGACGGGGTCGATGGTCCCGGCCCGCGTCGTCGAGCCCCGCCGCCCTCGAGCCGCGCCTCCTGCCCCACGACCCGGAGCGGGCGACGCAGCCTCCTCGCGGAGGCGGGGTACCCGCAGGGCTTCGAGATCCAGCTCCTCTGCCCCAACAACCGCTACGTGAACGACGAGCGCATCTGCACGGCGCTCTCGGCCATGTTCGCGAAAGCGGGCGTGAAGGCCTCCCTCGTGCTGCTGCCGCGCGCGCAGTTCTTCCAGAAGGTGGACCACACCGATTTCGCCCTCCACCTGTACGGCTGGGGCGGCGCGCCCACGGATCCCGGCGCTCGTCCTGGGGCCCGTGCTCCACTCCTTCGACGGCAAGGGCAAGGGCGACTTCAACTCCGGCAAGTTCAAGGACGCCGAGCTCGACGCGCTGATCGACGCGAGCGCGGTCGAGATGGACCCGGCGAAGCGCGCTGCGCTCATGGAACGAGGCCCTGCAGCGCGTGCGCAACAACGTGTACACCATCCCGCTGCACCGGCAGGTGATCCCGTGGGCGGTGCGGAAGGGCGTCACGGTCTTCCACCGCCCCGACAACTACGTCGAGATGACCTGGGTGAAGATCGATTGACGCGGGGCCGATCGAGGCCCCCGTCCCGGCTATACTGTCCGCCACCCGATCCACCGGAATCCGGCACAAAGAGCCGGAATGACTCCATGAAGCTCTCCCGCGCACTTCCCGCCTTCCTCCTCGCCCTTTCGATCGGCCTCGCCGCCGGTCGACGCCGATGCCGCCAAGCGCTTCGGCGGCGGCAGCAACCTCGGCAAGCAGCGGCCGGCCCCGACCCAGAAGGAAGCCGTGAAGGACGCGCCGACCGCCGCGCCGGCGCCGGCGAGCCCCGCCCAGGCAACGCCCACGCCCGCCGCGCCCCTTGCCAAGCCGAGCTTCATGAGCCGGTTCGGCGGCCTCATCGCGGGCCTCGGTCTCGGCGCCCTGCTCGGATCGCTCTTCAGCGGCGGTCTCGGCGGCATGGGCGGGATCCTGATGCTCCTGCTGGTCGCGGGCCTCGCCTTCATGGCCTGGCGCGCGTTCGCGTCGCGGCGGACGCCTGCCGCAAGCGGCCCGATCGAGTTCGCGGGAGCAGGCGCGGGCGACGCGACGCCGCCCACGCGCGCGCCCCTGAACATCGGCGGTGGCCTTGCCGCCCCGGTCGAAGCGCCGAAATCCGAGCCGGTCGCCATTCCCGGGTTCGAAACCGAGCCCTTCCTGCGCGTAGCGAAGACGTCCTTCATCCGCCTGCAGGCCGCCAACGACGCGGGCGACCTGGACGACATCCGCGACTTCACGACGCCGGAGATGTTCGCCGAGATCTCGATGCAGGTCCGCGACCGCAGCGGCGCGCCACAGAAGACGGAAGTCGTCAGCGTCAACGCGAGCCTGGTGGAGGCCGTGGTGGAAGGCGACTACGCCATCGCGAGCGTTCGCTTCACGGGACTGATTCGCGAAGCGGTCAACGCCAACCCCGAGCCCTTCGACGAGGTCTGGCACGTGCGCCAGGACCAGCGCGACCGCAAGGCGACCTGGCTCCTCGCGGGGATTCAGCAGGTGGCGTGAGAGGCCGCCGCGGGGCCGGCGGTCGCCACGGGGATCGGAAATGAAAAGGGGCCAGTCGCAAGACTGGCCCCTTTTCTCGCATGCCTGCCGCTATCTGGAGGCGCCGTTACCCGTGCCGCAGTCCTGGATCGTCCTGACGATTTCGGCGCCGAAAGTGCCGTTCGCCAGCTGCGGTCGATAGCTCATCGACGTGGTCCGCGCGGAGATCACGACTTCCTCGACGGCACTGTCACCGTTGAACGAATGGTCCGCACTGAGCACGAAGACGGAAGTCATCGTGACCTTGTAGTACTCGTCCCCCTTTTCCCCCGCCTTGCGAACGGTGAGCAAAGCGGACGGCAGCGACTTCTGCCTGTATATCGCCTCCGCGAGGCCGGGCGACGACTTGTCGATGCGCTTCGAAAGCGAGATCAGCGGACACTGCTTGCCGTCCATGGACTGCGAGAAGCTGTAGACGTCGATCTCGTCCTTGTGCTTGCTGTCCACCGATTCTCCGGGGAGTCCCGTGATCTTGAGGAACATGTCCGTCGCCGCCACCGCCTGGGTGGCGCCGACCGCGACGCCGGCGGCAAGGACGACCTGAATGGCTTTGCGCGTGCTTCCGGAATGTCGGGTCTTCATGTCGCTCCTTTTTTGGGGTTTTTCGAGGAATCGGACGCATACCGTATGCCTCGCTCCCCGGTGCGTCAAGCCACATCGGGACGCCACGGGCGGATTAAGATCCGGGCATCCACCCAGGAGGCTTAATGGCAGCGCCGACGGCCTATGACGAGGTCAGCTACCCCGGCTGGTCGTATCCCCAGTCCCATCCCGACCGCCTCGCGACGCTGGCGCGGCTGTTCGGGCTGGCGCCAGCCGATCCGGCGAGCTGCCGGGTGCTTGAACTGGGCTGCGGCGACGGGGCGAACCTGCTGCCGATCGCCGGCGCCTGGCCGCAGGCGCGCGTCGTGGGCATCGACCTCGCGGCGAGCGCGATCGCCCGGGGGCGGTCGGCCGCGGACGCGCTCGGACTGCGAAACCTCGACCTGCGCTGGGGGGATCTCACCCGGTTGCCGGACGAGCTCGGGGAGTTCGACTACGTGATCGCCCATGGCGTGTATTCATGGGTGCCGGAGCCCGTCCGCCATGCGCTTCTCGATGCCTGCCGGCGGCTCCTCGCGCCGCAGGGCGTGGCGTTCGTGAGCTACAACGTCTACCCGGGCGGCCACCTGCGCCAGATGCTGCGGGAAATGCTGCTGATGCACATCGAGGAAATCGCCGAGCCGGATCGACGGTGCGCCGCCGCGCGGGAGTTCCTGGCGTGGGTCGCCGAGGCCCAGCCCGAGGGGCACGCCGGCGCGTCGCGCGGCGCGCTCGCGCTGGAGGCGGAGCGGCTCGCGAAGCGCTCCGACGGGAGCCTCTTCCACGACGACCTGTCCGACGTGTTCCACCTCTGCTATTTCCGCGATTTCTGCGCGCAGGCCGATGCGCACGGGCTGCAATACCTCGCGGAGGCCGAGTTCCACGAGATGCAGGACCTGGAACTTCCGCCGGCGGCCCGGCAACGGCTGGCGGAGTTCGCCCCCGACCTCGTCGCGCGCGAGCAGTACCTGGACTTCCTCAAGGAGCGGCGATTCCGCCAAACGCTGCTGTGCCACGCCGAGGCCCCGCTTCGCAGCGAACTCCACAGCGACGCGGTGTGGGAGTTGTCCGTCTCCTCGGTGGCGGTTCCCGAAGGTGCCGAAGGGGACGCCCTGTCCCGCGAGGCGCAGCGCTTCCGCGGCCGAGGCGGCGGAGCGTTTTCCACGAACGAGCCGCTGCTCAAGGTTGCCCTCGCGCTGCTGCGCCGGGAGTGGCCGCGGGCCGTCCCGATGAGTGAACTGCTGCAGGCGGCGGCCGCGGGCTGCGGCCAGCCGGCAGGCACCGCGCAACGGGATCTCCTGGGTAACTTCGCCCTGGCCTGCTATGCGTCCGGCAGCGTCGACCTGCACTGGCGGCAAGCGCCGTTCGCCCGCTGGCCGGGACCCCGGCCGCGTGCGAGCAGCCTGGCGCAACGGCAGGCCCGGGACGGCACCAACGTCACCAGCCTCCTCGGCAACTCGGTCGAGCTCGACGATCCCCTGGCGCCCCGGGTTCTTCCCTTGCTCGACGGCACCCGGGACCGCGCGACGCTCCTGCGCGCCCTCCGCGCGGACGCGGCCGCGATGGCGGAACTGCGGTCCGCGGCCGGCGGACGAAGCGATGCGGCAGCCTTGGGAGGCGCCCTGGACCGTTGCCTCGAGGGCCTCGGGCGCTGCGCATTGCTTCAGGCAGAACCGGCCTCGACCTGAGGAGGCATTCGCTCGTCCCGAGCTGCGCCCGCCATGAAAAGGGCACGAGGCCGAAGCCTCGTGCCCTGACGTGAAAAGCCTCGATACCGCTTACGGCGCGTCGACGCGAACGATCGTCGGGCTGGGCATGCCGGCGGCGCCGCCGTAGACGACCGACCCGAGATACTTCGTCCCGGAGACCAGCCCGCTGAAGCGTCAGGTCGATGGTGCCAGTGCCGCCCAGTGTTGCCGCTGCAGGTGCCGTTACCGTCATGTTGCCGGCCGCCGCGCGCGCCCAGGCACCATGGTGGAGCTTGAACGGCGACGAACCGGACGGCAGGCCCCAGCCATGCACGTACGACGGTCAGCGCGATCGGGCCGCCGGGGGCAGCTGAACGCGAAGTTCACCTCCTCGGCCGATGTGCCGGTGGCGCTGGAGCCGACCAGCGTGCTGCCCTGGTAGACGTACAGGTCCATGTCCGCTGCCGGCTGCCACGTCGGCATCGAACAGCGCGAACCGGGCGTACGTCGTGCCGGCCGGGATCGTCACGGGGATCGCGACGCGTGCCGGTCGAGTCGCCAGGGAGAAGGTCTGGTCCGGGATCCTGCGTCACCATGCCGGCGGTCACCGACGGCGCGACGAGGCCACGCGCAGTCGCCGTGAACGGCCCGGTGTAGCCGAAGGTCACGCTGTAGCTGCCGGCACACGCTGCGCCGTCGCCGGCGCCGCGAGCGCCACCGGCCGGACGACGGTCGGAATGCGCACGCGTGGCCCCGTCGCTGGTCCAGGTCATCGGCCACCATTGCGATACGCGTTGAGCGGCGCAGTGCGTTCGCGTGATCGCGACCTGATCACCGCTGCTTCTGCCCGGGGTTCAGCGTGAACGTTGCGGGAGTCACGGCGTCACCGTGATGCCGGCAAGGCCCTGGCTAGCCGCACGTAAATGTCGCGCCTCTGGCCGCTGACGTTCGTGACCCGGCGCGCGACCGTCTGCGTGCCCGCCATGTCGCCGATGGCGATCGAGGCGACGTTCAGGTCGCTCGGATCGAGCACCGGAACGCCTGCGCCGGTGCAGAAGGACGTCGGCAGCTGCGTGCCGCAGAGGAAGCCCAGCCAGTCGCCGAAAGCCGGAGTCGAACACCAGGCCCGGGTCCGTCGCCCTGTTCGGGTTGACGTGGCCGGCGCCGAAGTGAATGGCGTGCCGCACGCGGACCGTGTGCGGCCCGTCCAGCACGTCGGTAGGCCGTGGTCATCAGCGCGGACTTGATCGCCATCGGCGACCAGTCGGGAAGCAGCTGCTTCATCAGCGCCGCGAGGCCGGCCATGTGCGGGCTCGACATCGAGGTGCCGCTGAGGAACTCGAAGTCACGGCCGCCGTTTCCGAGCGGTGAGTCACGCCGCCAGCATGTCGCGCCCGGCGCCGTCATGTCCGGCTTCAGCAGGTCGCCGTTGCCGGCGCGCAAGGGGCCGCGCGACGAGAACGCCGGCCATCAACGGCGCCGCCGCGGCGTGGCGATCGCGCCTGGCTGATCGCCGGCCGTCGCGCCCGACGCGGCCGCATAGGCCTCGACCGCGGCGCGGACCGTGTCGGCCAGGTGCACCGTCGGGACGAAGTGGAGGTCGGCGTTGAGCGAGTTGGCGGTGGTGTTCACGAGCATCATGCCCACGCCGCCGGCTTCCTTCACTGCCAGGCTCTTGTTGACGCGAGCGTTGACGCCGCGATCGCAGACGACGATCTTGCCTGCGACCTTCGCCGGATCGAGCGTCGACGCCGCCGTCCGCAGCGCCATAGCACAGCGCCACCTGCCGGGTCGGCTTCCGGCAGGCCGGCGGCCGTGGAGTCGATCAGCGGCGCCGGGCCGACCGCCGCTTGCCACCGAAGCACCGGTGTAGCGTGACGGCGTTGCCCAGCGTCACCGAGCCTTGCCCGTCCCGGTCGTGCGTGCTCGGCAGCCACGGTGGTGATCCACGGGCTCGGGATGCGCGACGGTGCTCGCCGTCGGACCGCTGTTGCCGGCCGAGGCGGCGACGAACACGCCCGCGTCCGCCGCGAAAGGAACGCGATCTCCACCGGGTCGCGGAAGTTCGTGCTCGTGCCCGAGATCGAGTAGTTGATCACGTCCACGCCGTCGGCGACGGCCTGGTCGATCGCGGCCACGTTGTCGGTGTTCGGGCAGCCCCCTTCCGGCGAGTTGCCCCAGCAGGTCTTGTAGACCGCGATGCGCGCGCGCGGCGCCATGCCGCTGATCGAGCCGAGCACCATGCCGCCGGACAGACGCGGCGACACCGTAGTTGCCGCGGCCGTGCTGGCCGTGTGCACGCCGTGGCCGTCGGCCGCGCGCGCGGAGATGAACTCGTACGGGAACTGCGCCTTGATGCCGGCCGCGCCGCCAAAGCCCTCGGCAAAGTACCGGGCGCGCGATCAGCTTCTGGTTGCAGTCGGAGGCGTTGAATGCCTCGCCGGGAACGCACTTGCCGTGCCAGCCGGGCAGCTGCTGGAAGCACCAGCTTGCCCTGTCGCGTCGCGGTCGCTGAAGCTGGGATTCTCGGGCCAGATGCCGGAGTCGATGATGCCCACGACGACGCCTTCGCCCGCGCCGCCGCTGTTCGGACCGTTGGCGCGGATTGGATTGCCGTTCGCGTTGCCGCTCAGCACCGACCAGATGCCGCCGGTCGCGTCGAGCCCGAGGAATGTTCGGCGTCGTGACGGTATCCATGGCTCGATGGTGTCCTTCGTCACGGCCAGCACGCCCGGGGTCTGGCGCCAGCTTCTCCGCCTGGGCATGCAGTCAGGTCGGCGGCAAAGCCGTTGAAGACGTAGCCGTAGCTGTACACCTTGCGACCGCCGCCGACACCGGCAAGCACCGCATCCTGCCGCGAAGTGAGGTAACCCTTGTACCGGGTGACCGCCGGAGAGTCCGGGTCGATTTTCGGCCCTTCCCCGGCTTCGTGGCCGCGAACCCGCGGATGCCGCCCTTGTAGGCAACGACGGGATCTTCCGCCAGTTGCACGATGTATGCGTTATTGGTGAACCGCTTCTGGCCGCTTGCCTCGCCGTTCGGCTCGGCACCGGCGATCATCGGGGCCGCCAACGATGCAGCCGCCAGCAGCGTTGCGGCGAACAACGTCTTCAATCGCTCTTTGCGCATGAGTTCTCCCGCGGAGTTGAGGGGTCTCGCTTCTACCGTGCGGATCGGAGAACGATCCACGCCCCCTCCGGAAGGCATTCCATCCGGCAGGCGCGCAGGACTTTCTCGACTGCAGTCAGCGTCCGCATCGTATTCCCTCGAGGAATTGGTGCGTTGCCCCACTGTAGGTAGCCCAGCCCTCTTGCTTTGTTCTTGATGGAAGCAAGAGCTGTGGCTTTGCGGCCCCGCCTTGCGGCAGGTGTGCCCTTCGAACGTTGCAGTTCGCGGAAAGTACCCGCTATTCCGAGCCGTTGCAAGATGCGCGAAAACGGCATGCCCAACATGCTGCGACGCAGGAAAACCACATTCCGCGTCAGGTATTCGTCCAGGGGGGCCCGCAACGCACCACGCGGTCGGTGGGGAGTACGGCGCCAGGCAGAATCGGTTCCCGACCCGAGAGCTCCGCGTAGTAAGGCGTGAAATCCGGCGCCGTCGCCTCGAAGAGCTGCCGGAAATCGCGGATCACGAAGTACGTCTCCTGGAAGGTGTCGATCTTGTAGCGCGTGCGCATGATGCGCAGCAGGTCGAACCCGATGCGGTTGGGCGCGTCGCTCTCGATGCAGTACGGCAACTCCCCGCCCGAGGAGAGGATGCCCGCCCCGTAGGTCCGGATGCCCGCGGGCGTCTCGATCAGGCCGAATTCCACGGTGTACCAGTACAGGCGCGAGAGCATCTCGATGGCGCCCAGCGCGTCGGCCTTGAGCCCGCCCCGGCCGTAGGCCTCGAGGTAATCGGCGAAGACCGGGTCGAAGAGCAGCGGCACGTGCCCGAAGAAGTCGTGGAAGACATCGGGCTCGACGATGTAGTCGAATTCCTCCGGCTTGCGCAGCCACACCGTGACCGGAAAGCGGCGATTCGCGAGGTGCTCGAAGAACGCGCGATCGGGCAGCAGTCCCGGCACGGCGACGATTCTCCAGTTCGTGGCGCGCGCGAGCTTCGGGTTCACGGCGTCGAAGCGCGGGATCGCGTCGCCGAAGTCGAGGTCGGCAGCCGAGGCGATGAACTCCTCGCAGGCGTACTTCGGCACGAGGGCCGCCTGGCGCGCGTACAGGCGGCGCCAGAGGTCGTGCTCCTCCGGCGTGTACGCCGACCACGCCTGCTCGACGGTGTAGTCCGGGCGCATGCCCGAGTAGTCGCCGCGCAGGTTGTGGGTGGTTTCGCCGGTCATTTTCCCTCACCCCGACCCCTCTCCCCAAGGGAGAGGGAGATTTCAGCGCGCGTAGCGCTCCACCTGCTGCTCGATGGCGCCGAAGATCGTGGCGCCGTGGCGGTCGAACATCTCGATGCGCACCGTGTCGCCGAAGGCGAGGAACGGCCGCTTCGCCGCGCCCAGCTCCACCTGCTCCACGAGCCTCGCCTCCATGATGCAGGCGTAGCCGGCCGCGCGATCGTGGTTGGAGATCGTCCCGGTGCCGACGAGCGTGCCGGCCTTCAGCTCGCGCGTCTTCGCCGCGTGCGCGATGAGGTCGTGCAGGCTGAAGGTCGCGTCGACGCCCGCATTCGGGATTGCCGAACCACTGCCCGTTCACGTGGCAGACGAGGCGCAGGTGGACCTTGCCGTCGTCCCAGGCGCCGCCCAGCTCGTCGGGCGTCACGGCGACGGGAGCGAGCGCGTTGGCGCCCTTCCCGTTCACGAACCCGAAGCCCTTGGCGAGCTCGGCCGGAATGAGCCTGCGGAAGGAGACGTCGTTCACCAGCGTGAGGAGGCGGATGGCACCGGCGGCTTCCGCCGGCGCGGCTCCCATCGGCACGTCGCCCGTGATGGCGGCGACCTCGCCTTCCAGGTCGATGCCCCAGTCCTCCGTGAGGGCGCGGATGGGATCGCGCGGGCCCATCATGTCGCCCGCCCCGCCCTGGTACATGAGCGGATCGCGGTAGTAGCTCTCCGGAACGGTGTCGCCGCGCGCGCGCCGCACCCGCTCGACGTGGGAGAGGTAGGCCGAGCCATCCAGCCACTCGTAGGCGCGCGGCAGCGGGGCGGCGACCTGGCCCTTCGCCAGCGCCGCCTGGAAGTCGAACGCGTGCCGCTCGTTGCCGCACTCCAGGCTCTCGTACGCGTCGAGGAGCTGGCGGACCACCGCATCCCAGTTCTCGAGCGCGTGCTGCATCGTGGGCGAGATGCCGGAGGCGGCGACGGCGATGGAGAGGTCGCGGTTGACGAGGACGAGCGTGCCGTCGCGCGACGGGCCCTTCAGGGAGGCGAGTTTCATGGCTTCTCCCTCTCCGTTTGGGAGAGGGTCGGGGACGAGAGGGGAGGCTTTGGTGAAGCCGTCCCAGGCGGCGTCGTAGTCCTTGTCGAGCGCGGGGTGGCCATGGCATGGGCGGTGGGATCGAACGGATAGCGGCTCTCGAACATGAACGCGAGCGTGTCGCGCGAGGTACTTCGGCTCGAGCGTGGCCGCCACGGCGGCGGCGTGCGAGGCGCGGTCCGGGCCGTGGGCCGTCATGCGCGTTGTGCAGGCTCGCCCCGCCGGGCACGAAGCCGCCCTGCTTCGCGTCGTACTCGCCCTTCACCAGCCCCATGAATTCGCTCATGACGTTGCGGTGGAACCACGGCGGCCGGAAGGTGTGCTCGGCCACCATCCAGCGCGGCGGGAAGATCACGAAGTCGACGTTGGCGGTGCCCGGCGTGTCCGAGGGCGAGGTGAGCACGGTGAAGATCGACGGATCCGGATGGTCGAAGCTCACCGTGTTGATCGCGTTGAAGCGGGCGAGGTCGTACTTGTACGGATAGACGTTGCCGTGCCAGGCGACGACGTCGAGCGGCGAGTGGTCGACCGGCGGCCGCCCACAGCTGCCCGCCGGACTTCACGACCACTTCCGTGCGGCTCGTCGCGGTCCTCGTACGCGGCCACGGGCGCGAGGAAATCGCGCGCGATTGGCGAGGCCGTTGGCGCCGATCGGCCCCAGCTCCGGGAGCCGCAGCGCCGCGCCGTAGTTCTCGCACGACGTAGCCGCGCGACGGGGCCGTCGACCGCCACGCGAAACTTCACGCCGCGCGGGATCACCGCGATCTCGCCCGGGGCCACGGCGAGATGGCCGAACTCCGTGGCGATCGCGAGCGCGCCCTGCTGCGGCACGAGGAGCAGCTCGCCGTCGAAGCTCGCGAACACGCGCGCCATCGACTGGTTGGCCGCGGTAGAGGTGCACGCCGATCCCGGCCTGCAGGCGCGCGTCGCCGTTGGTCGCGAGCGTGGCCAGCCCGGCGACGAAATCCGTCGGCGCCTCCGGCATCGCCAGCGGCGCCCAGCGCAGCCGGTTCGGGCCGCGCGTCCGCCTCGCGGCACGGCGCCCGTGCGAAGCAGTCCATCGTCGATGCGCCGGAACGCCGGGTGCATCGCGCTCGGCCGCAACCGGTAGAGCCACGAGCGCAGGTTCTGCGCGCGCGGCGCGGTGAAGGCCGTCGCCGAGAACTGCTCCGCGTAGAGCCCGAACGGCGTCTTCTGCGGCGAGTTCTGCCCCACGGGCAGCGCGCCCGCCACCGCCTCCGTCTCGTGGTGCGCCCCGAACCCGACAGGTACCGCAGCGACGCCCATCACCGCGCCCCTCACTCCGAATCATCGGCGTTCATCCGCGTTCATCGCGTTCCAAGCCTTTGGCCCGCATCACTCCCGTCAAACCACCCCCCTCGCGATCTGGTCCGCCTCGATCGACTCGAAGAGCGCCCGGAAATTGCCCTCCCCGAACCCCTCGTTCCCCTTGCGCTGGATGATCTCGAAGAAGATCGGCCCGATCACCGTCTCGGTGAAGATCTGCAGCAGCTTGTCCTCGTGCCGGTCCTTGTCCACGCCCTCGCCGTCGATGAGGATGCGGTTCGCGCGCAGCCGCGCGAGGTCCTCGCCGTGGTCCTTCACGCGGGCGTCCACGCGCGTCGTAGTAGCTGTCCGGCGTGTCGAGGAAGCGCACGTCCCTCGCGCGCAGGCCCTCCACCGTCGCGAAGATGTCCGCCGTCGAGAGCGCGATGTGCTGGATGCCCTCGCCGTGGTACGCGTCGAGGTATTCCTGGATCTGGCTCTTGCGGTCGCTCGGCTCGTTGATCGGGATGCGGATCTTGCCGCAGGGGCTGGTGAGCGCGCGCGAGGTGAGCCCCGTCTTCTTCCCCTGGATGTCGAAGTAGCGGACCTCGCGGAAGTTGAAGAGCTTCTCGTAGAACTGCGCCCACACGTCCATGCGCCCCGCATAGACGTTGTGCGTGAGGTGGTCGACCTCCAGGAGCCCCGCGCCCGCCGGCTGCTGCGGCGACGCCTTCGACCGGCACGAAGTCCACGTCGTAGATCGTGAGATTGCCGCCATTGCCGGGGTAGCGGTCGACGAGGTAGATGAGGCTGTCGCCGATGCCCTTGATCGCCGGGATGTTGAGCTCCATGGGGCCGACCGGGCCGTGGTGCGGCTTGGCCCCCAGTTCGAGCGCGCGCTGGTAGGCCTTCGTCGGCGTTCTTCACGCGCATGGCGAAGGCGCACGCGGACGGGCCGTGCACGCGCGCGAACGACTGCGCGAAGCTGTCGGGCTCGCGGTTCACGATGAAGTTGACGCGCCCCTGGCGGTAGAGCGCCACGTCCTTGGAGCGGTGCTTCGCCACGAGCGAGAAGCCCAGCTGCTCGAAGAGCGTGCCGAGCAGCTCCGGGTTCGGGCGCCGTGTACTCGATGAACTCGAAGCCATCGGTGCCCATGGGGTTGTCGGCGGGACCTGTCGGTCATGGCCTTCTCCTCGTGGGCTCAGGCAAGGCGCGCATTGTACGCGCCTCCGGCGGCGGATCAAGGCTGCGGCGCGGGGCTCGCGGGCTCGCCCCAGGCCACGCAGTCGCGATAGGCGTGCCAGGTCGCGTGCCCGATGACGGGCATGGTCAGGACGAGCCCCAGGAACGCGGTCGCGAACCCGATCCCGGTGAGGAGCACGATCGCGAGCGCCCAGACCGCCATCGTCCCCGGGTTCTTCGCGAGCACCTGCACGGAGAGGATCGCGGCGCTCACCGCGTCGTTGCCGCGGTCGAGCATCATCGGCACCGACACCACGCTCACCGCGAAGACGAGCGTCGCGAACATCGCGCCCGCGGCGAAGTACACGATCACGAACTCGATGTTGCCCAGCGAGAACGCCTTGGCGAGGAAGCCCTTCAGGTCCGGCATCGTCCCGGTGCTGAACAGGGCGAAGGTGACGAGCGAGGCGCGCGCCCAGACGAGGAAGATCACGGTGATCACCAGCACGTAGATGCCGAGGCCGCCCACGTTCTCGCGCCACGCGGTGAGCGAAGGTACGAAGCCGCGGCTTGCGTCCGGCTTCGCGGTCGCGCGACAGGGCGTAGAGGCCGGTGGCGAGAAACGGAGCGGCGAGGAGGAACGCGCCGGCGAGGGTCGACACGTACTGGTAGGCGAAGTCGTAGAGGGCGAGGAGCGCCCAGCCCATGGCCGCGAACGCCGCGCCGTAGAACCCGCTCGCGAAGGGCGCCGCGCGGAAATCGTCCCAGCCGCGCACCAGCCACGCAATGGGCGAGAACGCCGGCACCTCGCGAAGCTCGTAGGAGGCGCCCTGCGGCGAGACCAGCGGAGGAGGCGCGGACATCGCGGCCCTACTTCGACGCGGGGGGCGCCGGGGGCGCCGGCTGCGCGGGCCCGAGCCCCCGGGCTTGAGCGCCTCGAGCTTCGCGAGGTCCAGCTTCGCCACCGCGTCCCGGAAGAGCCTTCATCTCCACGCCGCGTCGCCTTGATGCCGACGATGAAGCGCCCGCCGACGATCACGTCGAGCTCGCCCGTGCGCGTCGCCTTCGAATAGCGCTCGTAGGCCTTGCGGCCGGCCACCGTCGTGGTGCGCTCGTAGCCGGAGTCGCCCTCCTTGTCGATCTCGATGTTCACCCACGCGAAAGCCATCGCGGCCACGCCGGTGAGCGTCCCCGCGTCGGTGATCTCGTAGGCGATGCGCCCGCCCTTGCCATCCTCGTAGACCGCCTCGGCCTTGGAGGAGGCCACGCCCATCACGTTCGTCCTCGACCCCTCGGAGCTCACGCGCCGCATGCCGGCGATCGACTCCGGCAGCAGTTCCTTGAGCGTGCGGAAGTCCACCGGCTCGACCTTGATCGAGCCCGAGAGCGCCTCGCCCATCTGCTTGATGGCCTCTCCCGCCTGGTGGACGTCGCCCTGCCGCGCCGCCTCGCCCATCTGCCGGGCGGCCTGCTCGACCTTCGTCGCCGGGGTCGACGGGCTTGCGCGGCTCGTCCTTCCCGCAGGAGGCGAGCGCCAGCGCGGCCAGGGCCAGGGCGATCCGGAAAATCATGGCATTGCCTTTCGTGATGAAACGCTCCGGGGTGGAAGGGTACATTCTGCGGTGTCTGGCGCCAAGCGGTGTCTGGCACGTGCCAGGCACGTGGTCAGACACCGCCTGGTTCATGACACCTGCCGGCGTTGACGCTCGCGGGGGCGTTGCGGCATCATCGCGCGCCATCGCAACGTCGGCGCCAAGTCATTGATTTTTCATGGCTTGCGTGCCGCATCCAGCCACCGCGGCGCCGTCGCCCAACCGTCCAATCCGGGAGATCCCTTCCATGTCCGCATCCCTCGTCCTCCGCGCGGCGGCCCTCGCCGTCGTCCTCGTCCTCGGCACCGCCGCGAACGCCAAGACCCTCCGCTTCTCGAGCCAGGGCGACATCACCACGATGGACCCCCACGCCAACAACGAGGGGTTCACCAACGCCTACCTCGACGGCATCTACGAGCCGCTGGTCACGCGCGGCAAGGACCTGAAGGTCGAGCCCTGCCTCGCCGTGTCCTGGAGCCAGAAGAGCCCACGGTGATGCGCTTCAAGCTGCGGCCGAACGTGACCTTCCACGACGGCACGCCATTCACCGCGGACGACGTCGTGTTCTCCATCGGCCGGGCGCTGTCCGACACCTCGAACTTCAAGCCCTACCTCGCCGGCGTGAAGGAGGCGAAGAAGGTCGACAACCTCACCGTGGACATCGTCACGGCGGGGCCGGCACCCGGTCCTCATCCCCCAGCTCACGGAAGTGCGGATCATGAGCAAGGCGTGGTCGACCAAGCACAACGTGCTGAAGCCCCTCGACTACAAGAACAAGGAGGAGACCTTCGCCTCCCGCAACGCCAACGGCACGGGCCCCTACATCCTGCGCACCCGCGAGGCGGACGTGAAGACGGTCGCCGTGCTCAACTCCAACTGGTGGGGCAAGCGCGGCGGCAACGTGACCGAGGTCGTCTACCAGCCCATCAAGTCGGACGGCACGCGCCTGGCCGCCCTCATCTCCGGCGAGATCGACTTCGTGCTCGACCCGCCCCCGCAGGACGTGCCGCGGCTCAAGTCGGACGCCAAGATCCGCGTGGTCGAGGGCAACGAGAACCGCACGGTCTTCCTCGGCATGGACCAGTACCGCGACGAGCTCCTGTACGCGAACGTGAAGGGCAGGAATCCCTTCAAGGACAAGCGCGTGCGGGAGGCCTTCCAGCTCGCCATCGACGTGAACGCCATCAAGGCCCAGGTGATGCGGGGGCTGTCGGTGCCCGCGGCCGCGATGTTCGCGCCGCAGGTCGACGGCTACGACAAGAGCCTCGACCAGCCGGGGAAGCCGGACCGCGCGAAGGCGAAGAAGCTGCTGGCGGAGGCGGGATACCCCAACGGCTTCGAGGTCACGCTCGACTGCCCCAACAACCGCTACGTCGCCGACGAGAAGATCTGCGTGGCCATCGCCGGCATGCTCGCCCAGCTCGACGTGAAGGTGAAGGTGAACGCCATGCCGCGCGCCAACTACTTCCCCAAGATCCAGAACCTCGACACGAGCTTCTACATGCTGGGCTGGGGCGTTCCGACCTTCGACGCCCAGTACGCCGTGCAGAGCCTGCTGCGCACGCGCGTCGAGAAGAGCGCCGACGGCGACTACAACCTCGGCCGCTATTCCAACCCGGCGGTCGACGCCGCGGTCGACAAGCTCAAGACCGAGGTCGATCCCGCCAAGCGCGCCGAGCTCGCCCGCGAGATCACGAAGCTCCACAAGGCCGACGTGGGCCACCTCCCGCTGCACCACCAGGTGATCCCGTGGGCGATGCGCGCCAACGTGAGCGTGGTGCACCGCGCGGACAACCGCCTCACGGTGAATTGGGTCAGGATCAACTGACGGCCTGAGGCCTGCCCGCAGCCCTTCCGGCCCCGCCTCGCGCGGGGCCGGGTGCGTTATGCTCCCCCCATGCCCGCCGCCCGAGTCGTCCTCGCCCTGGTGCTCGCCTGCCTGCCCCTCGCGGCGCGGGCGTTGACGCTGCGCTACGCGAGCCAGGACGACCCGCAGACCCTCGACCCGCACGCGGCGAACCTGCTGTCGTCCTCGCGCGTGACAGCCAACGTCTACGAGACGCTCGTCTGGCGCGACAAGGCGTGGAAGATCGTCCCCTGGCTCGCCACGTCGTGGTCGCAGCCCGACGCGAAGACCTGGCGATTCAGGTTGCGCGAGGGCGTGAAGTTCCACGACGGCGCGACCCTCACGGCCGACGACGTGGTGTTCTCCGCCGAGCGGGCGCTCTCGCCCCAGCTCGCAGATGCGCGTGTCGCTTCAGGGGGTGGAGAAGGCCGTCAAGGTGGATGCGCTCACGGTGGACCTCGTCATGCGCGAGGCCAACCCGGCTCTCCTCGCGCACCTCACGCAATTCCGCATCATGAACAAGGCGTGGGCCGTGAAGAACGGCGCCACCGCGCCGCAGGACTACAAGGCCAACGAGGACACCTTCGCGTCGCGCAACGCGAACGGCACGGGCGCGTTCATGGTGAAGGAGCGCCAGCCCGACGTGCGCACCGTCCTCGTCGCGCACAAGGACTGGTGGGGGCACAAGGCGGGCATGAACGAAGGCAACCTCACCGAGGTGATCCTCCTGCCGATCAAGTCCAACGCCACGCGGCTCGCGGCGCTCCTCTCCGGCGAGGTGGACTTCCTCCTCGACCCGCCCTCGCAGGACGTGGCGAGGCTGCGCGCCTCCCCGGCGATCAAGGTCATCGAGGGCGGCGAGCTGCGCGTGCAGTACGTCGCCTTCGACGTCTTCCGCGACGACCTGCTCTACGGGAAGGCGAACGGCAGGAACCCCTTCAAGGACGTCCGCGTGCGCCAGGCGGTGGCCCACGCCATCGACGCCGAGGCGATCCGGGCCAAGGTGATGCGCGGCTTCTCGAAGCCGGTCGGCTCGATCCTCGTGCCGGGGGTGCAGGGCTACTCGGCCGAGGCCGACCGGCGCCTGCCCTACGACCGCGACAAGGCGAGGAAGCTGCTCGCCGAGGCGGGCTACCCCGAAGGCTTCGAGGTGACGCTCGACGCGGGCAACGTCCAGCCCGCGGCCGACATCGCGCAGGCCGTGGCGGCGATGCTCGCCCAGGTGGGCATCAAGGTCCGGCCCAACATCGTTCCGCAGGCGAGCTACTTCCCCAAGATCGAGAAGTACGACTCGAGCTTCTACGTGCTCTCGTGGGGAGCGCGGCGTCACGGCCGACGCCCTCTACACGATGCAGGCGCTCCTGCACACGCCGGGCAAGAAGGGCGAAGGCGACTTCAACCTCGGGCGCTGGTCGAATGCCCGCGTGGACGAGCTCATCGGGAAGATGCGGGTCGAGCGGGACCCCGCCAAGCGCGACGCGCTGGCCCGCGAGGCGCTCCTCGTGGCCGGGGCGGAGCTTCCGCTCGTCCCCATCCACCAGCCCCTCATCCCCTGGGCCATGAGGAAGAACGTGTCGGCGTGGTTCTCGCCCGTGAACACGGTGTACTTCTACCGGTGAGGATGGAGTCGACCCTCCCGGGGGAGGGCGACATGATCGCCTTCGTCATCCGCCGGCTGCTCCAGGGCGTCATCGTGATGCTCGTGGTGGGCTTCATCGCCTTCTCGCTCTTCAACTTCGTGGGCGACCCGGTGGCGCTCATGCTGCCGCCGGAAGCCACGCAGGCCGACCGCCAGGCGATGCGCGAGTCGCTGGGCCTGGACAAGCCCTTCTACGTCCAGTTCGCGACCTTCATCGGCAATGCGGTGCAGGGCAACTTCGGCATCTCGCTGCGGCTGGGCCGCCCGGTGTCGACGCTCCTCGTGGAGCGGCTGCCGGCCACGCTGGAGCTCGCCATCGCCGCGGCCGTCCTGGGGCTCCTGGTCGGCATCCCGCTGGGCGTGTTCACCGCGCTCAAGCGCGACAGCTGGTCCTCGCGCGCGATCCTCACCACCTCGCTCGTCGGCGTGTCGCTCCCCAACTTCCTCATCGGCATCTTCCTCATCCTCATCTTCGCCGTGTGGCTGGGCGTGCTGCCCTCCTTCGGCCGCGGCGACACGGTGAAGGTCGGCCTGTGGTCCACCGGGCTCCTCACGACCTCGGGACTGAAGGCGCTGATCCTGCCCTCCATCACCCTCGCCTTCTATCCGCTCACGCTGGTGATGCGCCTGGTGCGCTCGGAGATGCTCGAGGTGCTGCGGACGGACTACATCAAGTTCGCGCGCGCCCGCGGGCTCACGGACCGCACGGTCAACTTCGGCCACGCCCTGCGCAACACGCTGGTGCCCGTGATCACCATCACCGGCCTGCAGCTGGGCGGCATCATCGCGTTCGCGATCATCACCGAGACCGTCTTCCAGTGGCCCGGGATGGGGCTCCTCTTCATCCAGGCGGTGCAGTTCGCCGACATCCCGGTGATGGCCGCCTACCTGTGCCTCATCGGGCTCATCTTCGTGGTGATCAACCTGGTGGTCGACATCCTGTACTACGTGGTCGACCCGAGGCTCAGGATCGACCGCGGCACGGCGGGGGGGCACTGACCGTGACCGGCCAGATCGCCGACATGAAGGCAAGCGCCCTCAACCGCCTGCTGGACAGCGACGTCTACCACAGCTTCAAGCAGCTCGCCCGTCGTGGTGCTCGCGGCGGCGATCACGCTCGTGTGCATCCTGGCCGCGACCTTCGCGCCGTGGGTCGCCCCGCACAATCCCTTCGACCTGAAGACGCTGAACCTCCTCGACGCCTTCACGCCGCCGGCGTGGACCGAGAGCGGCAAGCCGGCCTACCTGCTGGGCACCGACGACCAGGGCCGCGACGTCCTGTCGACGATCATCTACGGCTCCCGCATGTCCCTCGTCGTGGGGCTCCTCGCCACGCTCCTCGCCATGGTCGTCGGCGTGACCCTGGGGCTCGTGAGCGGGTACGTGGGCGGCAAGGTCGACGCCTTCATCATGCGCGTGGCCGACATCCAGCTCTCGTTCCCGGCGATCCTCATCGCGCTGCTGATCGACGGCGTGGCCCGCGTGGTGCTGCCCAAGGGCTCCCACGACGAGGTCGTGGTCTACGTGCTGATTCTCGCCATCGCGGCCTCGGGCTGGGTCGGCTACGCGAGGACGGTGCGCGGCTCCACCCTCGTCGAGCGAAACAAGGAGTACGTGCAGGCGGCGCGCGTCATCGGCCGCCACCCCGTCGGGATCATGTTCTCCCACGTCCTGCCGAACGTGCTCGGGCCCGTGCTGGTGCTCGCCACCCTGCAGGTCGGCGCGGCGATCATCACCGAGTCCTCGCTCTCCTTCCTCGGCGTGGGCGTGCCGCCCACGCAGCCCTCGCTCGGCACGCTCATCCGCGTCGGCAACGACTTCCTGTTCTCCGGGGAATGGTGGATCACCGTGTTCCCCGGCATCGCGCTGGTCATGCTCGTGCTCGCGATCAACGTGCTCGGCGACTGGCTGCGCGACGCGCTCAATCCCAAGCTCCGCTAGCGAAAGGCGCCCATGAAGACATTCCTCCTTGCCCTGGCCGTGCCCCTGCTCGCCGGCACCGCGCTTGCCGGCCCCTACGACCAGCCCTGGGTGATCGTCACCTCCGATTCGCGCCCCTCCACCGACCCGAACCTGAGGCCCGTCATCGTGAATCGCGTCGACGGGGAGAATTCGCAGCGAAACCAGGTGATCACGACACCCGGTTCGCGCATGGTCACGGTGGACCTCCCGCCGCGCCAGGGCTTCAAGGTGGGCAGCCAGGAAACCTTCGATCTCGAGGCGAGCCCCTGCATGCGCTACTTCATCGCGGCGAAGCTCGATACCACGTTGAGCCAGCAATGGAAGGCCGTGGTCCGCCGCAGCGAGCTGATCGGCGAATGCGCCACGAAGTTCAAGTCGGACGCGCCCTCCAGGTGAACGAAGGGGCCCGCCAGAACTTCGCGAGCGGCACGCCGTGGGAGCCGGTGGTCGGCTACTCGCGCGCCGTGCGCTGCGGCCCGCACGTGTGGGTGGCGGGCACGACGTCCACGGGCCCGGACGGCCGACTCGTGGGCGCCGGCGACCCGTACGCGCAGGCCGTGCAGGCGCTCAACAACATCGCCTTCGCGCTCGCGCGCGCCGGCGCCACCCTGCGCAACGTCGTGCGCACGCGCATCTACGTGACCGACATCACGCAGTGGGAGCGCGTGGGCAAGGCGCACGGCGAGGTCTTCGGCGACATCCGCCCGGCCAGCACGATGGTCGAGGTGAAGGCGCTCGTGGACCCGAACATGCTGGTGGAGATCGAGGTCGACGCCTACATCCCCGAGAAGCGATGAGGACCCCATGAAATTCGCTCACGCACTGGCCGCCGTTCCCGCCCTCGCCGCGCTCGCCGCCACCGCGGGCCTCTACGACCAGCCCTGGGCGGAGGCCCAGGCGGGATATGCGTCGCCCAACCGGAAGGAGGCGCCCGCAGCGGTCACCCAGATCGACGGCAAGACCCAGCGCGACCTCCCCGTCGAGCCCGGCAGGCACAAGGTAACGCTGCACTTCGTGAGCGCGCGCGGCACCTTCCGGCCGGAGTACAAGGAGGTCGAGATCGACTTCGCGCCCTGCACGCGCTACCTCTTCGTGGCCCATTACGAGAACCCCACCGGCCCCGACTGGACCGCGCGCAGCTACACCGAGCCCATCGGCGAGTGCCGCAGGAAGTTCATGAAGGACAAGCCGGCGGAGAAGGCGCCCCAGTGAACGCCGCGCTCGCCCCCCTCCTCGAGGTCCGCCACCTGCGCGTGGAGTTCAACACGCGCCGCGGCACGCTCGTCGCCATCGACGACGTGAGCCTCGACATCGCCCCGGGCGAGGTGCTGGGCGTGGTGGGCGAATCCGGCGCGGGGAAATCCATCACCGGCACGGCGATCATCGGGCTCCTCGAGCCCCCCGGGCGCATCGCCGGCGGCGAGGTCCTCCTCGAGGGCGAGCGGATCGACAACCTGCCCGCCGAGCAGATGCGGCGCATTCGCGGGCGGCGCATCGGCGCCATCTTCCAGGACCCGCTCACGTCGCTCAATCCCCTCTACACCGTGGGCCGGCAGATCGTGGAGACGATCCAGACGCACCTGCCGATGAACGCGGCCGAGGCGCGGGCCCGCGCGATCGACCTCCTGAAGGAAGTGGGCATCCCGGCGGCCGAGCGGCGCATCGACCATTACCCGCACCAGTTCTCCGGGGGCATGCGCCAGCGCGTGGTGATCGCGCTCGCGCTGTGCGCCAACCCGCGCCTCATCATCGCGGACGAGCCCACGACGGCCCTGGACGTCTCGATCCAGGCGCAGATCATCCAGCTCCTGAAGAAGCTCGGGCGCGAGCACGGCACGGCCGTGATGCTGGTGACGCACGACATGGGCGTCATCGCCGAGACGGCGGACCGCGTGGCGGTGATGTACGCGGGCCGGCTCGTCGAGGTGGGCCCGGTGCAGGAGGTGATCCACCACCCGCAGCACCCCTACACCGCGGGGCTCATGGGCTCCATTCCCGCCATCGGGCAGGAGGTGGAGCGCCTGCCGCAGATCGAGGGATCGATGCCGCGGCTCAATGCGATCCCGAAGGGCTGCGCCTTCAACCCGCGCTGCCCGAAGGCTTTCGACCGCTGCCGCGAGGAGCGGCCCGACCTGCTGCCGGCCGGCGCCACGCGCGCGGCGTGCTGGCTGCACGCGAAGCAAGGCCAGGAACGCGGATGAACACGGATGACTGCGCACGGATGAAAACGGATGGCCGCTGAGCTGAAACGGGACGCGCCCGCGGACCGCAACGCTTCCAGGGTGCTGCTGGAGGTGAGGGACCTCGCGCGCGACTTCGACGTCTCGCGCCCCTGGCTCAACCGCGTGCTCGAGGGGGCGCCGCGGCAGCTCCTGAAGGCCGTCGACGGCGTGTCGTTCACGATCGACCGCGGGGAGACGCTCTCGCTGGTGGGCGAGTCCGGCTGCGGGAAGTCGACGGTGGCGAGGCTCATCTGCGGCCTCTACGCCCCCTCGCGCGGCTCCGTCGTCTTCGACGGCACGGACATGGCGCGCATCTCGCAGCGCGGCGAGATGCTGCGCATGCGCCGGCGCTTCCAGATGATCTTCCAGGACCCGTACGCGAGCCTGAACCCGCGCTGGCGCGTGGGGAAGATCATCGCCGAGCCCATCCGGCAGCACGGCATCATCCGGGGCGAGGCGGCCATCCGGCGGCGGGTGGGGGAGCTCCTCGAGGACGTGCGCCTTTCCGCCCACGACGCGGAGAAGTTCCCGCACGAGTTCTCCGGCGGGCAGCGCCAGCGCATCTCGATCGCGCGCGCCCTGTCGTCGAACCCGGAGTTCCTCGTGTGCGACGAGCCGACGAGCGCGCTGGACGTCTCCGTCCAGGCGCAGATCCTCAACCTGATGAAGGACCTCCAGCGCGAGCACGGCCTCACCTACCTCTTCATCTCGCACAACCTGGCCGTGGTGTCGCACATCTCGAACCGCGTCGGCGTGATGTACCTGGGCCGCATCGTCGAGATCGCGCCCACGCGGACGCTGTTCGAGCGGCCGCTGCACCCCTACACCCAGATGCTGGAGAGCGCGATCCCGGACATCACGATGTCCGGGAAGGCCCGCACCCCGGTGGCGGGCGAGGTCCCGAATCCGCTCGACCCGCCCTCCGGATGCGCATTCAACCCCCGCTGCCCGTACGCCAACGATCGCTGCCGGTCGGAAAGGCCGGAGCTGCGGGAGTTCGGCGGCGCCCAGGTCGCCTGCCACGCCGTCGAGGAAGGACGCATTCCCCTTTCATGACAACTGAAACGGGCCGCGTTTCCATCGCAGTTGCATTTCCCGGTGGCCGGGGCGACGATATCCCCAGATATGCAGTGCCATGACGCCCCCGGCAACGCCCGTGGCGGCACCGATTCCGGCGTTCCTGAACGGCCCGCCTGCGAGGCTGCGGGCCCGGCGCGCCCTTCGATGGCCGGCTTCACGCTGGTCGAGATCCTCATCGTGCTCGCCATCGTGGTCATCCTGGCCGGCCTCGCCCTGGGAGCGTACGACCGATACCGCGACAAGATGCGGGTCGCCCAGGCCGTCACGGATATCGGCGCGATCGCCACCGCCATCAAGATGTACGAGGTGGACGCGAGGGACCTGCCCGCATCACTCGACGATGTCGGCGCCGGCAAGCGGCTCGATCCCTGGGGCAGGCCCTACCAGTACTTCGACCTGGGCTCCAGCAAGGGCAACGGGATGGCGCGCAAGGACAAGAAGCTCGCGCCGCTCAACTCCGACTTCGACCTCTACAGCCTCGGCAAGGACGGGCAGTCCAAGCCTCCCCTCGTGGTCCCCGTGAGCCGCGACGACGTCGTCCGGGCGCGCGACGGAAAGTTCATCGGCCTCGCGCAGGATTTCGATCCTTGAAAGCGCTTGGCGGACGCCTCCTCACGGGGCGCGTCGGTCGGCGCGTCTTCCTGCTGTTCGTCCTGTCGGCCTTCGTGCCCCTCGCGGTGATGGCGGCGCTGTCGCTGAGCCAGGTGCGGGACCTCCTGCTCCAGCAGGGCGAGAAGCGCCTGGCCGCGAATGCCAAGACGTACGGCATGGCCGTCTTCGAGCGCCTCCTCGTGGCCCAGGACATCGCCGCCGCCGCCATCGCCCGCGCGGAGCCCTCCGTGCCCCGCGATTCCCTCGCCACCCGCACCTTCGCGTCCCTCGGCACCGTCGGCGACAACGGGCTCACGGTCGCGATGATCGGCCAGCCGACGCTGCCGCCCCTGGGGCCGGAGGCGGTCGACAGGCTTTCGCAGGGCAAGCCGGCGGTGGTCATCGTGAAAGGCGACCCGGGCGCGCGCGTGACCCTGGTCATGGCCCCGCGCAACCCCGAGGACCGCCGCACGATCGTGGGAGAGCTCGCCCCCGAGTACCTCTGGGGGTCCGTCGACAACTACCCCGCGGCGACGGATTTCTGCATCTTCCAGGACGGGACGCGGATCGTCCTGTTCTGCTCGATGCCCGACGCGGACGCCGCGGCGAGCGTCGTCGACGCCTCCGCCGGCCAGTCAGTCATGCGCACGACCCGCTGGAGCCGCGACGGCGAGTACCAACGGGCCATCGCATGGGGCCAGTTCATGCGCGCCGCGTTCGGCACCGCGGACTGGATCTTCGTCGCGAGCCAGCCGGAGAGCTTCCAGCTCGCGCCCGTGGTCGAGTTCCGGCAGCTCTTCATCCTCGTCGTCGCCCTCGCGCTGCTGCTGGTCACGTGGCTCACGATCCGCCAGTCGCGCAGCATCATCGAGCCCGTGGAGCGCCTGGCCACGCGGGCGCGCGCCGTCGCGAAGAACGATTTCGCCACGCGCCTCGACATGAAGCGCGACGACGAATTCGGGGAGCTCGCCGCGGCATTCGACCACATGTCCTCGCGGCTCGGGCACCAGTTCGCGGCGCTGAAGGCGCTTTCCGAGATCGACCAGCTCATCCTGTCGACGGTGGAGACCGAGCAGGTGATCCGCACCGTCATCGAGCGCATGGGGGACGTCGTGCCGGCCGACGCGGTCAGCGTCATGCTGTTCGACCACGACAACCCGGCGCACGCCCGCATCCACTTCCGCGGGCCGCGACCGAACGAAGTCCTGTCGATCGCGCGCGTGGACCTGGGCCTCGAGGAACGCCGGACCCTGGAAGCCGACAGCCAGGGCTCGTGGGTCGCGCTGGCCGCGCCGGCGCCGGGGCACCTCGCGCACCTGCTCGAAGCGGGCATGAGCACGGCCTACGTGCAGCCCATCGTCTGGCGAGGCACCGTGTGCGGCGCGCTGGTGCTGGGCTATCGCGCCGCCGCCTCCCGGAACGACGAGGAGCACGAGCAGGCGCGCGAGTTCGCCGACCGGGTCGCGGTCGCGGTCTCCTCCGCATGGCGCGACGAGCAGCTCTACCTGCAGGCCCACTACGACACCCTCACGGGGCTTCCCAACCGCCTGCTGTTCAAGGACCGCCTCGGCCAGGAGATCGTGCGCTGCCAGCGCGAGGACGGCCGCTTCGCCGTCCTCTTCATCGACCTCGACCGGTTCAAGAGCGTGAACGACTCGTTCGGGCATTCCGTGGGCGACACCGTCCTGCGCGAGGCGGCCCGGCGGGTCACGGGCTGCGTGCGCGGGAGCGACACGGTGTCCCGGCTGGGCGGGGACGAGTTCACCGTCCTCCTGACGCGCATCCAGCGTCCGCAGGACGCCGGCCGCATCGCCGAGAACATCGTGAACGCGTTCGCGCAGCCGTTCGACGTCGGCGACCAGCAGTCCTTCCTCGGCGCGAGCATCGGCATTGCCGCTTACCCCGAGGACGGATCGTCGGCGGAAGAGCTGCTGAAGAACGCGGACACGGCGATGTACCGGGCCAAGGCGAGCGGCCGGTCCCAGGCCGTCTTCTTCGAGGAGCGGATGAACGCCGAGGCGTTCACTCGCCTCGTTCTCGACCGCGACCTGCGCCTTGCCATCGAGCGGGGCGAGCTCGAGCTGCACTACCAGCCGCAGGTCGACCTGCACACCGGCACGATCCGTTCCGCGGAGGCGCTTCTGCGCTGGCGCCACCCGGAACGGGGCCTCATTCCGCCGGCCCGCTTCATCCCGCTCGCGGAGGAGTCCGGTTTCATCGAGCAGATCGGGCAATGGACGCTGCGCGAGGCCTGCGCGCAGATGAAGGCATGGCAGTCCGAGGGGCTGCCCCTGGAGCAGGTGGCCGTGAATGTCTCGCCGCGGCAGTTCCGCAAGGCCGGCCTCGTGGAATTCGTCCGATCCTGCGTGCAGGACGCGGGCATTGCCTTCAGCTGCCTCGAGCTGGAGATCACGGAGGGCCTCCTGATGGAGCGCGCGACGACCGTCGAGGGCATGCTGGACGAGCTCGACGCCATGGGCATCGGCATCGCCCTCGATGATTTCGGAACCGGCTTCTCGTCGATGGCCTACCTCCAGCGCTTCCCGGTGCACACGATCAAGATCGACCGCGTCTTCGTCGAGGGCCTGGGACGCAGCGCGGACTCCCACGCCATCGTCGCGGCGGTGATCGCGATGTCGCACGCGCTGGGCAAGAACGTCATCGCCGAGGGCGTGGAGACAGGGGAGCAGCTGGCGCTTCTCGGCGAGCTCGGGTGCGACGAGATCCAGGGGCACCACGTCTCTCCGGCCTTGCCCGCCCCTCGATTCGCGGCGTTCGCGCGGGCGCGGGCGGCGAATCCCGAGGCAGACGGCAGCGCTCTAGCCTGCCGCCGCTCCTCGCGGCGCCCTTTTTCGGGTACCCTTGATTCGAGTCAAGGCGCCGGCTGCGCGCGGGCGCCATTCTGTTCCTGGGATACTCCGCGCAAGGCGGATGAGGGGCGGGGCGCCAAAGCCCGGCCCGGCAGCGAATGATGGAGAGCGCCATGAACCAATCAATCGAAGTCACGAGAGAGAAGCTCCTGAAGGATTTCAACCTGGTGGTCGCGGATACCGAGGAATTGCTGAAATCGGCGGCGCTCGTGGGCGGCGACAAGGCCAACGCGTGGCGCGGGCAGGTCGAGCAGAACCTCAAGATCGCCAAGGAGAAGATGCTCCAGATGGAACAGACCGCGGTCGAGAAGACCAAGGCGGCTGCCCATGCGACGGACGATTACGTGCACGACAACCCCTGGCAGGCAATCGGCATCGCCGCCGGGGTGAGCATCCTCGCCGGGCTCGCGATCGGCCTGCTGGCGAACCGCAAGTAGGCGGGTGACGAGGGTGGACGAGCCGCCCCCGGAGGCGGCGGGGCCGGTCGAGGCGGCGCGCGCGCTGGGGAGTTCAATCCTCGCGTTGCTGCGCGCGCGGCTCGAGCTGGTCGGCGTCGAGCTCGCCGAGGAGGCGGAGCGCCGCAAGCGGATGCTCCTCCTCGTGGGGGTCGCCGCCGTTTTCCTGGCGCAGGGATTGCTGCTCTTCGCCTTCTTCGTCGTCGTCTTCTTCTGGGACACCTACCGGCTGCTCGCCATTGGCGGCGTGACCCTTGCGTATACCGGCATCGGCATCGCGGCCGTCGTCCGGCTGCGCGCGGCGGTCCGGGACAGCCCGCCGCCCTTCAGCGCGACACTCGCCGAGTTCCGCAACGACCTGGACATGATCCGGGGGCACGATGACCAAGCGCAGTGAAGAACTCGCCTTGCGCAAGGAAGTGCTGCTCGCGCACTCGTCGCTCTGCCGGCTGAAGATCCATTACCAGGCCGATGTCCTTCGGCACAGCTTTTCGTGGCGCGGCGCCGCGACGGCCGTCGCGGCCGCCCCGCCCGCCCGCGCGGCGCTCTTCCTGCTGGCCGCGGAAGGCGTGGGCCATGCGCGGATGGCGCGCTGGCTCACCCTTGCCGGCCGGGCCCTGGCGGTCGCGCGACTGGCGCGCCTGGCGCTCGCCCTGCTTCGCAAGTCTGCGTAGAGGCGAGGGCTTCCCGCCCAGGCGGGCCTAGGAAGAGCGCTTGCGGCTCACGCAGGAGACGTAGAGCTCGTTGTTGGCGAGATCCTGCATCGGGTAGGAGAGGATCTCCGGCGTGTACTCCACCAGCCCCTCGGTGCGGATCGCCACCCTCCACGGCTCGAACTCGAGCGCGCGCAGTTCCTGCTCGAAGCGCGTCACGGTGATGGGATTGAGCTCGTTGAACCACTGCCAGTACTGCGCGGGCGTGGCCACGAGCCCGGCTCGATCCATGACCTGGGGCCGCGTCCCGAGCACGAGGCGCTCGAGCTCCTCCCGCGGCTTCTTCAGGTGGAAGAACGGCTCGGAGGAGAACTCGCCGAGGTGGTGGCCGAAGTTCGAGTAGTAGAGCCCCGGGTGGATGAAGAGCAGCCCGTCGGGCTTGAGGACGCGCTTGATCTCGCGAAGCGCCTGGAGGTAGCCCCCGGCGATGTGCTCGACCGAGCCCCACGAGATCACGGCGTCGAAGCGGTCGTCCGTGAACGGCAGGCGGTTGGCGTCGGCCGGCAGGAAGCGCAGCGACTTCGGCACGACGTCGTCGGGGAGGTGGTTCGCGCGCGCGATCTCCGGCAGCTTCTCGTAGCCGCTTGAAGGGGTCGATCCCCACCAGTTCCTCGCATCCCGTGCGCAGGGCGAGGCCGAGGTCGGTGATGCCGTCGCCGCAGCCCACATCGAGGATGCGCCCCCGCAGCTTCGGCGAGTCCCCCAGCATGTAGCTCTGGACGGTGGCGGCCGCGTGGTCGAAGTGGCGGAAGAACCAGTCCGCGTGGCCGCGCTTCCAGGACAGGTTCTCGATCGCGACGCCGGGAGGCAGCGCCTCGAAGGACCACGCGGCGGGCGTTCCGGGTCCGGCCGCGGGCGCGGGGAGCGCGAAGGCGCCCTCGAGCGTGGCCGCGCGCTCGTCCACCATGGCGGCCTTGTGGAAGAGGTCGAGCCGCATGCGCCAGTCGCCCGCCGCGACCGTCCCGGGCAGGAAGCAGCGCACGCGGTAGGTGCCGCGCGGCAGCCAGCCGACGTAATGGGTCTCGCCGGAATGGGCCGACACCTCGCCGCCGGGTCCCGAGAGCCCCAGCACGATCGCCGGCTGGAAGACCACGGGCGCCTCCACCACGATGCGGCCCGCGAGCGCCACCCGCCCGGCCACTTCCTCGGTCGCGAACGCGCCGTCGAAGCGGATTGGCGTCATGGCAGGCAGGAAGACGGCGCGAACGGATCGATCGATCTCAAGCGTTGCTCCTCGCGTTCAGAGAATGAAGGGCAGGATCGCCCTCGTGCGCGCACGATACCCGGCGTAGCCGGGATGGGCAACGACGAGGCCGCGTTCCTCGCGGCGGGCCTTGGCCGCGAGCACCCCGAGAAGCGCCACCCACATCCCCCACTGGATCGCATCGCCCGCGGCGCAGAATGCGGCCATCGTCACCGTCACCGCGAGATACATGGGATGGCGGACCCACCGGTACGGTCCGTGGGTCACGAGCGTGCCGCCTTCCTTGAGGTCCGGGCGGATGTTGAAGTTGCCGGGCCGGTTGGCCGCGAGCGCCCACGCGCCGACGGCCAGTCCCGCGAGGAGGAGCACCACGAAGGCGGGACCGATGCGGGCGGGCTCGACGCGCAATGCGATGAGCGCGATCAGGCCGAACTGGAGCGCGACGAGGAGCCGGGACAAGGGGCCCTCAGCGCGCGAGCCCGCGCGACAGGATCACCGCCAGCACCGGGATGAGCGCGACGACATGCAGCTCCCACATCAGGTAGCGCCGCATGCGCTTTCGCTCGTCCTCCGGAACGACGAACGCCGGCTCCGAGGCGGCACGCCGGCGCCAGCGCCGGAATGCCATCGTGGGCGGGATCGAGAGCCCCCCCACGGCGGCGAACGACGCCACCTTCGCCCAGAACACCCAGTCCCCCGAGTAGAAGGCCCACCCCTTCGCGCCCGCGATCGCGCGGCACAGCCCCGTCGCCAGCGCCGCGGCGGCCGCGCCGAGGTACCAGAGGTCGACGCGGCCCAGCATCGCGACGGCCTTCGCGTCCAGCTCGCCGCGGGAGAGCATCACCTCGACCGTGAGGAAGGAAAAGAGGATGAAGACCGCGGTGAAGTGCAGGTAGGCGAGCGTCGCGTCGAGCCACATGGTCAGGTCCCCGCGCGGAGAAAGCCGCGCAGGCGGGCCACGGCCTCCTCCAGCCGCGCAACGGGTTGCGTGTAGGCGATGCGGATGTGGCGTTCCGGCGCGTGCCGGCCGAAGTCCTTGCCGGGCGTGATGGCCACCCCGGCGTTCTCCAGCACCGCGCGCGCGAACGCGAAGCTGTCGTCCGTGAGGGCGGCGCACTCGGCGTAGACGTAGAACGCGCCTTCCGGCTTGACCGGGATGCGGAAGCCGAGCGACTCGAGCGCCGGCAGCAGGAAGTCGCGCCGTTGCGCGAGCTCGCGGCGGCGCGCCTCGAGGATCGCGATCGTCGCGGGCTCGAACGCCGCCAGCGCCGCGTGCTGCGCCAGCGTGGACGGCGAGATGTAGAGGTTCTGGGCGAGCTTCTCGATCTCGCGCACGTACGGCGCCGGCGCCACGAGCCAGCCCAGCCGCCATCCCGTCATCTGGAAGTACTTCGAGAAGCTGTTGATGACGAAGACGTCGTCGCCCGCCTCGAGCGCGGTGCGCGCGTCGAGGCCGTAGGTGAGCCCGTGGTAGATCTCGTCCACCAGGAGCGTCGCCCCGCGCGCGCGCGCGAGTGCCGCCAGCGCGGCGATCCCGTCCGGCTCCACGAGCGTGCCGGTGGGATTGGAGGGGCTCGCCACCATGGCCACGCGCGTCCGCGGCGACCAGGCGCGCTGGGCGAGTTCCGGCGTGAGCTGGTAGCGCGAGTCCGCCCCCACGGGAACGAGCCGCGGCTCGCCGCCGAGCGCGTGCACGAAATGCCGGTTGCAGGGATAGCCCGGGTCCGAGAGCAGCACCTCGTCGCCCGCGTCCAGCAGCACGCCGAAGGCCAGCAGCAGCGCCGCGCTCGAGCCCGCGGTGACGACGACGCGTTCCGCCGGAACCTCGACGCCATAGCGCTCGCCGTAGAAGCGCGAAATGGCCTCCCGAAGCGCCGGGATGCCCAGCGCGGAGGTGTAGAACAAGGGCTCCGCGTCGAGCGCGCGCTTCGCGGCCTCCACCACCGGGCCGGGCGTCGTGAAATCCGGCTCGCCGATCTCCAGGTGGATCACGTCGCGGCCCTGCGCCTCGAGCCGGCGGGCCAGCGTCTGGATCTCCATCACCTCGAAAGGCGCGATGGAGGCCATGCGCGAGGCGACGTGGAAGCGCTGGGCCCGGTCGTCCATGGCCGCTCAGCCGTGCAGGCGGTCGCTCACGTCGAGCTCGCGCACGCCCTTGCGGTCGCGAACGGCGTCCACGGCCTTCAGGATCCTCTCGCGAAGCGCGTCCGCATCGGGCACGCCGCGGATCCAGAGCACGGGCGTGGTCGCATCCGACGTCTCCAGCTCCACGTTCCCGATGCCCACGAGGCGCATCACGAAGGGCTGCACGAAGGCGGCGTCCTTCACGCGATAGAGCTCGAGGCTGTCCGTGCGCCGGCTGAAGACGCCCTGCCGGATGCGGATGCGCTGGGTGGTGACCTCATAGGCGAAGCAGCGGGTCGAGAGCCACCGCCAGATCGCCCACGGAATCGGGACGACGAGAATGGACAGGACGAACGGCCAGAAGTTGGTCCATTGGGAAGGGCTGCCCTGCCAGAGGATTTCCTCTTCGTTGCTCATGACGGCCTCCGCGTTTCGACGACGAACGGCACTCTACCGCAAACACCCGCGCTTCAGCGGCGCAGGCGCTCGTCCCAGAACTTCTGCAGGCGCTTGGCCGACACGGGGAACGGCGTCTTGAGCTCCTGCGCGAAGAGCGAGATGCGAAGCTCCTCCACCAGCCAGCGGAATTCCTCGAGGTCCGGGTCGTGCCGCCCCGCGGCGCGATCGGCCTCGAGGCGCGCCTCGTACTGCGACCACAGGCCCGCCACCACCGGCGCGTGGCGCTGGTCGCGCTCGGGATTGCCGCGGAACTTCGTGAGCCTCAGGCCAAGCCCCTTCAGGTAACGGGGCAGGTGCTCGAGCTTCTCCCACGGGGTGCGGGCGAGGAAGCCCGGGAACACCAGCTGGTCGCGCTGGGCCTTCACCTCGTGGGCCAGGCGCCCGAGGGCCGTGGCGGCGGCGATCGCCGCTCCCGCGGCCTGGCAGGCCTCCGCGATCGCGGCGACGTGGCGGGCGAGCGCCTCGGTCACCGCGGGAAGCCGCGCCTTGGCGCGCTTCTTCTGCTCCTCGAAGGCCCGCGGCGTGCGCGGCGGATCGTCCTCGCCGATGAAGGCGCGGTCGAGGATGGCCGCCGCGAGGTCCTCGCGCAGCTTGTCGGCGGACATCACGGACTGCAGCCGCATGGCCAGGGCATTGAAACCCGAGGGGCCGCGCTCGAGCTGCTTCACCTGCTCCTTCAGCTCGAAGGCGAGGAGCCGCTTCACGCCGCCGCGATGGGCATCCATCGCCTTGTCCCGCGTGTCGAAGAGGCGGATGGCGACGCTCGCCCCTTCGTCGACCAGTGCCGGGTAGCCCGTGAGCGCCTGGTTGCCGCGCCGGAACGAGACCTCGGCGGGAAGGTCGCCGAAGTCCCAGGCCGTGATGCCCTCGCGCTCGAGGCCCGGCTTCGACTGCGCGAGCGTGAGGCTCGCGGCCTCGCCGAGCTGCCGGCGCAGCGCGGCGAGGTCGCGCCCCATGGCGAGCTCGCGCTTCGCGTCGTCCACGACGCGCAGGTTCATGAGGAGGTGCGCGGGCGGCGCTTCCTTCGACCACACGCTCGAGTCGAGCCGCTCGCCGACGAGGCGCGAGGCGTAGGCGAGCACCTCGTCCGCCACGGGCCGCTCGCCGGCCTTCACGCGCTCGAGGAAGGCCGTCACGTGCTCCGGCACCGGCACGAGCGCCGTGCGCACGCGCTTGGGCAGGGCCTTCATCGTCCAGGCGACCTTCTCGCGCACCATGCCGGGCACGAGCCAGTCGACGGCGGCCTCGTCCACCTGGTTCAGGAGCGCCAGCGGCACGTTCATCGTGACCCCGTCCATGGGGTGCCCCGGCTCGAAGCGATAGGCGAGCGCAAGCGCGTGGTCGCCGATGCGCAGCTGCTTGGGGAAGAGCGCCTCCGTCACCGATTCGGCGCCGTGGCGCATCAGGTCGGCCTTGGTGAGGAAGAGCAGCTTCGCGTCCGCCTTCGCCGCCTCCCCGTACCAGGCCTCGAACGAGCGCGCGTCGCGGACGTCGGCGGGAATCCGCGCCGCGTAGAAGGCGAAGATCGCGCGGTCGTCCACGAGCACGTCCTGGCGCCTCGCGCGGTGCTCGAGATCCTCCACCTCCCGGACGAGCGCCCGGTTGTGCGCGAAGAACGCGAGCTTCGTGTCGAACTCGCCGGCCACCAGCGCGCCCTCGATGAACACCTCGCGCGCCCGGGCGGGGTCGAGGCGGCCGTAGCTCACCTTGCGGCGCGCCGCGATCACGAGCCCGTAGAGCGCCACCGACTCGTAGGCGATCACCTCGCCGCGCGCGCGGTCCCAGTGCGGCTCGGCGTGCGAGCGCGTCACCAGGTGGACCGCCGCCTGCTCGATCCACTCCGGCTCGACGCGGGCGACGTTGCGGGCGAAGACGCGGGTCGTTTCCTGCAGCTCCCCGGCCATGATCCATCGCGGCCGGTTCTTCTTCAGGCCCGACCCCGGCCAGATGACGAACGGGATGCCGCGCGGCGCATTGTAGTGGTCGCCCTCCTGCGCCTTGAGGCCGACGTTCGAGATGAGGCCGGTGAGGAGCGCGCGGTGCACCTGCTCGTAGGTCGCGTCCGTCGCGTTCTCGCGGATCTTCAGGTCGGCGGCCAGCTCGCGCAGCTGCCCGGCGAGGTCGCGCCACTCGCGCATGCGCACGTACGAGAGGAAATGCTCGCGGCAGGTGGTCCAGAGCTTGCGGTTGGATTCCTTGTGGCGGAACGCCTCGTCGAAGAACTTCCACAGGTTGATGAGCTGCTGGAAGTCGGAGGCCTCGTCGCGGAACTCCTCGTGGGCGCGGTCGGATTCCTGGCGCTTTTCCTGCGGCCGGTCGCGCGGATCCTGGATGGAGAGCGCCGCGGCGAGGATCACCATCTCGCACAGGCAGTTGAACTCGCGCGCGGCGAGAGCATGCGGCCGATGCGCGGGTCCACCGGCAGCCTGGCCAGCTCCTGCCCCAGCGGCGTGAGCGTGCGCTTCTCCTCGATGGCGCCCAGCTCGAAGAGGCTGCGGTAGCCGTCCTCGACCTGGCGGGGCGTGGGCGGCTCGAGGAACGGGAATGCCGACACCTCGCCCAGCTCGAGGGCCGCCATGCGCAGGATCACGCTGGCGAGCGAGGTGCGCAGGATCTCGGGCGTGGTGAAGTCCGGCCTCGCCGCGTGGTCCTCCTCGGCGTAGAGGCGGATCGCGATGCCGCTCGCCACGCGGCCGCATCGGCCCGCCCGCTGCCTGGCGGCGGCCTGCGAGATCGGCTCGATGCGCAGCTGGTCGATCTTCTGCCGGGGGCTGAAGCGCTTCACGCGCGCGAGCCCCGTGTCGATCACGAAGTGGATGCCCGGCACGGTGAGCGACGTCTCGGCGACGTTGGTCGCGAGCACGATGCGCCGCTGCGAGGCCGGCTCGAAGACGCGGTCCTGCTCCTCGGCCGACAGGCGCGAGAAGAGCGGCAGGATCTCCGTCCCCTTCGGATGGTGCTTGCGCAGCGTCTCCGCCGCCTCGCGGATCTCGCGCTCGCCGGGCAGGAAGACGAGGATGTCGCCGGTGCGGCTCTCGCGGGCGATCTCGTCCACGGCCTTCACGATGGCCTCGTTCATGTCCACGGGCTCGTCGTCCTCGTCCTCCACCTCGAAGAACTCGGGGCGGTAGCGGACTTCCACCGGGTAGGTGCGGCCCGAGACCTCGATCACCGGCGCGCCGCCGAAGAAATCCGAGAAGCGCTGCGTGTCGATGGTGGCCGAGGTGACCACCACCTTGAGCTCCGGCCGCGCCACGACCAGGCGCTTCAGGTAGCCGAGGAGGAAGTCGATGTTGAGGCTCCGCTCGTGGGCCTCGTCCACGATGATCGTGTCGTAGGCGCGCAGCTCGCGGTCCGAGTGCGTCTCCGCGAGCAGGATGCCGTCGGTCATCACCTTCAGCACCGTCTCGGGACCGGTGCGGTCCTGGAAACGGATCTTGTGGCCGACGAAGCCCTTCGGGGTTCCGGCGAGCTCGTGGGCCAGGCGGGAGGCGAGGCTGCGCGCGGCGATGCGCCGCGGCTGCGTGCACCCGATGAGGCCCGCGGCGCCGCGCTTGAGTGCCAGGCAGATCTTCGGGAGCTGGGTCGTCTTCCCCGAGCCCGTCTCGCCGCAGACGATCGTGACCGGGTGCTTCGCGACGAGGGCGGCGATGTCGTCGCGCTTCTGCGCGATGGGAAGGTCGTCGGGGAACCGCGGGTCCGGCAGCCGGGCGAGGCGCGCGCCATAGGCCTTGTGCGAGCGCTCGACCAGCGCCTCCAGCAGCGCCCGCTCGCGCTCGTGCGGCCGCCCGGCGGACACCCGGCCGCCACCGTGGCGGCGAGCGCTGCGATCTTCGGGTGGTCCGCCGCGAGTGTCGCCGCCAGGATGTCTTCGGGAAGGGCGGTCAAGCCGCCATTTTACGGGCTAAAGAGTCGACCGAATCGGTCGACTCTCTTCAGGGGTTGAGCTGGCGGTAGACGCTCGTGGAGATCCGGGAGAGCGCCGGGCGGTCGAGCTCCCCGAGAGGGCGTAGCCCCAGTTGCCGTCGATCCAGTAGAAGACCGAGATGGCGCCTTCCTGCGCGAAGCGGAAGGCGGTCTGCCCCTCGCTCTTGGCGCGGGCGGAAACGTAGAGGGTGAGGCGCCGGCCGGCCTTCTCCTGGTACATGAACTGCGCCACCGGCCCTTCGGGCCCCGGAAGCAGGCGCCCGCCCAGCAGCTCGTAGCCCTCCTCCGCGAGCACCGGCACCTTGAGCTTCGTCCCCAGCCGCTTCGAGAGCCAGGCCACGAGGTGCTCCTGCTGCGTGGCGTCCACCTCGACGGGATGGCGGACCTCGACGGCGTAGACGAGGTGGGCGCGCGCGGCCCGGGCCGGCAGGCCCGCCGGCGGCGGCGAGGCCGCGAGGCCCGGTCCGGGCCCGCTGCGCCAGGCATAGGGCATCGCGAGCCCGATGGCAACACCCACGGCGAGGACCGCGGCCGCGCGGGCGTAGCCCATCCAGGGGGGGCGGCGCAGGTGCAGGCGCGCGGGGATCGGCTCGAGGAGCACTTCGTCGAACCGTTCGTGCAGCAGGCGGCTCAGTTCGTCGTCGGGTTTCATTTCACGACCTTCAGGCTGGCGCTCGTCGCCTCGCCGTCCATGTGGCGGCGCAGCTTTTCGCGACCGCGCGACAGGCGCGACATCACGGTGCCGATGGGAATGCCGAGCGCGCGGCTCACTTCCTCGTAGCTCAGGTCCTCGAGGCTCACCATGAGGACCACTTCGCGCTGCTCCGCCGGCAGGGCCGCGAGGCCTCGCTCCAGGTCGCGCACGTCGGTGACCCATCCGGGCGTGGTCGCGCCCACGAAGTTCTCGTCGACCTCCGCCGTCGGCGAGATCTTCATCGCCTTCAACTGGTTCACGAACACGTTGTGCATGATCGAGAAGAGCCAGGCCCGCAGGTTTCCCGGGCGCCACAGGTGGAACTTCCTCACGGCGCGCTCGAGGGTGTCCTGCACCAGGTCGTCGGCCGCGTGACGGTCCCCCGACCAGCGCGCGCGCGTAGCGGCGCAGGTTGGGGATGTACGGGACGACCTGCTCGTAGTCCATCGGCGGCCCGGTTTTATCAGGGCTTGGCGACGTGCCAGACGTTGTTGAACCCGTCGCCGGTCTTGTCGCCGGGCTTCGCATCCTTGACCACAAGTGGAGCGGCTTGCCCTTGAAGGCCCACTGCTTGCCGCCGTCGTCGCGAGTCACGATGCTGTATTCGCCCGAGGCCTTGGCGTCGGCGCCGGCCATGAGCGGGGGCCAGTTCTTGGCGCACGGGCCGTTGCAGACGCTCTTGCCGCTGCCGGCCGCATCCTTGTCGAAGGTATAGAGCGTCATTCCGGCCTCGTTGGCCAGAACCGCCTTCGGCTTTCGTGGGGGCCTGCGCGAGCGCGAAAGCCGGCAGGGCGAGGGCTGCGCAGAGGAGGAGGATTCGGGGGGGTTTCATGGATCGGGTCCTGTGGAAGTTGGGGGACTACCCCCGGGTGAACACCCGGGTCGCAGGTTTATTCCCCGCCGGCCGACTCCGGCAGGAGCACGACCCCGCGAGGCGAGCGCAGCGCCGCGGAAAGCCCCGTCGCCTCGCCCGGCACCAGGCCCACCGGCGCGCTCCCGGCCAGGCCCAGCGCGCGCAGCGCGGCCTCGAGGTCCCCCGCCCGGCGGTGGCGGAGCGCGAGATGGTCCAGCCGGCATCCCGGTCCCGGCAGGTCGGACGCCGGATGCCGCTTCGCCTTCCCATTGGATCAGGGTGGGAAAAGCGCCCCCCGCCGGCAGCGAGCCGTCCGCGGGAACCCCGATGCGCCAGCGATACTCGCCGCGCGAC
>CAWAOC010000011.1:0-111247 GCA_963783635.1 uncultured Gammaproteobacteria bacterium | reverse complement strand
GACGATGCAGGTGTACGTGAAATGCATCGCGTAGAGCCCGCTCTGCCCGGCCCAGGTCTGGCCGCCGCGCATGACCATCGTGCTCGACGCCCACGCTCCGCCGGAGTGAATGTAGTCGTAGCGGGCGCCGTCGGCCATGGGGAAATAGTTGGCGGTCGAGAGCGGGCCGCCCATCATCTGGCCGAGGCTCGCCCCCGAGACGAGGGCGGTCAATGCGGCTGCGAGGATTCGTTTCTTCATGTCATCACTCCTTACCGGTAGGCGACCGCCAACTCTTCCCTCACGAGACCCTGCAACTCCTCCAGCCCGAAGCGCGGCATCGGCCGGCCGTTGACGAAGTACTCCGGGGTCTTGGTGACGCTCAGGGTGCGGGCGTCCGCGGCGTCCTTCTCCATGCGCGCGACGATGTCCGCGGCGTTCATCTCGCGGCGGACCCGATCGAGGTCGAGCCCGATGCCCTCGAGGGCCGGCCACACCCGCTCCGGATAGACGCGGTGGTTCACGGTCCAGCGGTCCTGGGCCGCGAACACGGCCGCCAGGGCCTCCCAGTACTTGTCCTGGGCGCGGGCGGACTCGAGCATCCGGACGACGTGCTCGGACCCCTGGTGATTCGGCACATGGCGGACCGACAGGCGGATGCGGCCCGGGTTGTCCGCCATCAGCTTCTTCACGTGCCCGTAGAACACCGCACAGGTCTCGCAGGCCGGATCGAGAAACTCGACGATGTGCACCTTGGCGTTCGCGTCGCCGAACGAGGGCGAATGCGCGCTGGCGAGCAGTTCCCGGTTCTTGGCCACCAGCCGCTGCGCGGCCTGCGCCTTCTCGCTGCTGTAGAAGAGGGCCCCCGACACGAACGCCACCAGGAGCGCCGCCACGGCGGCGATGAAGAGGCTGCGGCGGCTGATCCCGCCGGAAGGGGCGGCGGCCTGCTGCGCGGGCGCGTCCGGGGTTGCGGGGTTGCGTTTGCTCTTTCGGCTCATCGTCTGCTCCGTACATGCGCCGCGACCAGCAGCGCGTTCATGGTTGAAAAGGCGAGGAAGGACAGCAACGGGATGTTCACGAAGCCCAGCCACTCGATCTGCACCTCCGAGCACGGCACGCCCTGCGTGCACGGCCTGATGCCCTCGGGGATCCACCCGGCCACGAGAAGCACCTGGAAGACCGCCACGAGCCACCCCGCGAACGCGAGCGGCAGCGTGAACCGGACGACCCGGGCATCGAACGGGAAGAGCCCCATCGGCAGGACGAGCACGAGCGGGAACATGAAGATGCGCTGGTACCAGCACAGGGTGCAGGGCGGCAGCTCCATCACCTCGCTGAAGAAGAGCGCGCCGAGCGTCGACGAGGTCGCCACCAGCCAGCAGGCGAAGACGAGCAGCCAGGCGGCGTCGGCCGGAAGCTCCCGTGCCGCTCCCGGCAATGGGGACGCGCTGCCGGCGGCCACGCCTACTTCGCCTTCTCGATCGTCGTGACGACGTAGTCGCCCTTGATCTCCTCGACGCGGAACTTCACCTTGTCGCCGGCGGCCACCTTGTCGAGGAGCGCCGGGGACTTCACCCCGAACACCATCGTCATCGGCCCCATGCCGATGCTGGGGATCTCGCCGTGCTTGAGGGTGATCTTGCCGTTGGCCTTGTCGACCTTGCGCACCTCGCCGTCGGACGGCCCCGCAGCCGTGGACTGCGCGACCGGCGTCGCCGCGGGCGCGTGGTGCGAATGCTGTGCGGCGGCGAGCGCGGCGAAGGTGGAGAGGAGGACGGAAAGTGCGAGGCGTTTCATGATTCGCTCCTGAGTTTGCCGCCCTTCACCAGTGCGTAGATCGCCGGGATCACCGCCAGGGTAAGAATGGTCGAGGAGATCATCCCGCCCACCATGGGAGCGGCGATGCGGCGCATGACTTCCGAGCCGGTACCGGTGCTCCACATGATTGGCAGCAGCCCTGCCATGATCGCCACGACCGTCATCATCTTGGGACGCACGCGCTCAACGGCGCCTTCCATCACGGCTTCATAAAGGTCGCTTGCGGTTGGCTGGGCCCGAGCTCTCCGCTCCGCCCGGATTCGCTCCCACGCATGCTCAAGGTAAATGAGCATCACGACGCCCGTTTCCGCCGCCACGCCTGCCAGCGCGATGAATCCGACGCGCGACCGCCACGCTCACGTTGTAGCCCAGCCACCACACCAGCCACACCCCGCCCACGAGCGCGAACGGCACGGAGAGCATCACGATGAGCGTCTCCGTCATTCGCCGAAAATTGAGGTAGAGCAGCACCATGATCGCGAAGAGTGTTAGCGGCACGACAATCTTTAGCTTGCTCGACAGCACGCTCCATGTACTCGAACTGCCCGCTCCAGGCGATGAAGTAGCCGGGCGGGAAGTCGACCTTGCTCCGCCACGGCCTTGCGCGCATCCGCCACGTAGCCGCCGATGTCTCGGCCGTGAAGGTCCACGTAGATGTAGGCCGACAGCAGTGCGTTCTCAGTACGGATAGCCGGCGCGCCCTTCGTCACCTTCACCCGTCGCCACCTGGCCAAGCGGCACCATCGCAGGCGCCTGCCCCATCTCCGCCATCGTCGGGACGAGAACGTTCGCGGCGATGGCCTGTGGGTCGGACCTCAGCTCGCGCGGGTAGCGCACGATCACGCCGAAGCGCTCGCGACCTTCCACCGTGGTAGTCACCATCTCGCCGCCGAGAGCCGTCATGATTACGTCCTGCAGCTCGCCGACGGCGAGCCCGTACCGGGCGAGCGCCGCGCGATCGGGCTCGATGTCGAGGTAGTAGCCGCCCGTGAGGCGCTCGGCGTAGGCGCTGGTCGTGCCCGGAACCTCCTTCACCACGCGCTCGATGTCGCGCGCGATGCGCTCCATCTCCGTCAGGTCCTTGCCGAAGACCTTGATGCCGATGGGCGTGCGGATGCCGGTCGCGAGCATGTCGATGCGCGCCCGGATGGGCATCGTCCAGGCGTTGGACACGCCGGGGAACTGCATCGCCTTGTCCATCTCGGCGATGAGCTTGTCCATCGTCATGCCGGGGCGCCATTCGCTTTCCGGCTTCAGGTTCACCACCGTCTCGAACATCTCGAGCGGAGCGGGATCCGTGGCCGTGAGCGCGCGCCCGGCCTTGCCCGCGACGCTCTCCACCTCCGGGAAGCTCTTGAGGATCCGGTCCTGGATCTGCAGGAGCTCGCCCGCCTTCGTGACCGACATGGCCGGCAGCGACGCGGGCATGTAGAGGATCGTGCCCTCGTTGAGGGTCGGCATGAATTCCGTGCCCAGCTTCGACGCCGGGAATGGCCGTCAGGCCCAGCACGACGACCGAATCGAGGATCGTCGTCTTCTTCCAGCCCATGACCCATGCGATGACGGGCCGATAGAGCGCGATGAGGACGCGGTTCACGGGGTTCTTCGCCTCGGGAAGGATCCGGCCCCGGATGAAGAGCCCCATGAGCACCGGCACGAGGGTCACCGACAGAACCGCCGCACCCGCCATCGCGAAGGTCTTGGTGAACGCGAGCGGCGCGAACATGCGCCCCTCCTCGGCTTCCAGCGTGAACACCGGGAGGAATGAGACGGTGATGATGAGGAGCGAGAAGAAGAGCGCGGGGCCCACCTCCTTGCACGCCTCGACCATCGCCTGGGCGCGCGATTCGCCGGGCTTCAGCCGCTCGAGGTGCTTGTGCGCGTTCTCGATCATCACGATGGCAGCGTCGATCATCGCGCCGATGGCGATGGCGATGCCGCCCAGGCTCATGATGTTCGAGTTGATGCCGAGCGCGCGCATGCAGAGGAAGGCGATCAGGACGCCGATGGGCAGCATCACGATCGCCACGAGAGCGCTTCGAACGTGCAGCAGGAACACCATGCAGACGAGCGCCACGATCACGCTCTCCTCGAGGAGCGTCGTCTTCAGCGTGTCGATGGCGCGATGGATGAGGTCCGAACGGTCGTACACCGTCTTGAGCGTGACGCCCTCGGGCAGGCCGCTCTTGATCTCCTCGATCTTGGCCTTGACGTTGCGGATCACGTCGAGCGCGTTCTGCCCGAACCGGGCCACGACGATGCCCTGCACGATCTCGCCGTCGCCGTCGAGTTCCGCGAGCCCGCGCCGCTCGTCGGGACCCATCTCCACGCGGGCCACGTCCCGGACCAGCACGGGCGTGCCCTTCTCCGCCTTGACGACCAAGCCCTCGATGTCCGCCTTGCCGCGCAGGTAGCCGCGGCCGCGGACCATGTACTCGGCTTCCGCCATCTCGATCACGCGGCCGCCGACGTCGCGGTTGGAGTCGCGGATGACCTGGGACACTTTCATCAGGGGCACGCCGTAGCTGCGCAGCTTCACCGGGTCGACGATGACGTGATACTGCTGCACGAAGCCGCCGACCGAGGCCACCTCGGAGACGCCCGAAGCCTTCGTGAGCTGGTAGCGCAGGAACCAGTCCTGGATCGTGCGCAGCTCCGCGAGCGTGCGGTTCTCGCCCAGCACCGCGTACTGGTAGACCCAGCCCGACGCTCGTCGCATCCGGCCCCAGTTGCGGCGTGGCCCCGCGCGGCAGCTTGCTCGAGACGAAGTTGAGGTACTCCAGAACGCGCGAGCGCGCCCAGTAGATGTCCGTGCCGTCCTCGAAGATCACGTAGACGAACGAGGCGCCGAAGAACGAGAAGCCGCGCACCACCTTCGACTTGGGCACCGACAGCATGGCCGTCGTGAGCGGATAGGTCACCTGGTCCTCGACCACCTGGGGCGCCTGGCCGGGCACCTCCGTGTAGACGATCACCTGGACGTCGGAGAGGTCGGGGAGGGCGTCCAGCGGCGTGCGCACGACCGCGAGAATGCCGGCCAGCGTCACCGCGAGGCTCGCGAGCAGGACGAGGAACCTGTTGTTCGCCGACCACTCGATGAGGCCGCCAAGGACGCCACCCTCCGCGCGGTCCTGGGGCTCCTTCACGTTACCGGCTACTTCGTCAGTCACGATCAATGCCCCTTGTGGTTATCGGCCGGCGCGGGGGCGTCCTTGGCCTTGGCGGCGCCGGAGGCGGACTTCACGCTCGTGATCACGAACTCGCCGGGCTTGCGCTCTACGAACTCGAACTCGATCCGCGTTCCCGGCTTCGCGCCTCCCGCCAACGAGGCGTTGGCGAATGCAAAATCCATTGTCATTGCTGGCCACTTCAGGCTCGCGATCGGTTCGTGCGACACCGTAACGGTTTCGTTCGGACCGAGCGCGTCGACCGTACCGACAGCCTGGTGGCTCAAGGCCTTCGTGCCGTCAGCGGACTTCGGCGCCGAGCCCATACCCCCGAGTGCAGCCCGAAGATTGCTTTCCGCGTCGATGAGGAAGTTCGCGGCCACGACGACGGATCTCGCCTGCAGCGACTCCACCCTTCACCTCGACCCAGTCCTCGCTGCGCGCCCCGAGCTGGACCTCTCGCGGCTCGAAGCGGCCTTCGCCCGGCTGCACGAGGACGACCTTGCGCACGCCGGAGTCGATGACGGCCGATACGGGCACGGCAACCACCTTCGCGGTGTTGCCGGCCGAAAGCTCGACCTGGGCGTACATGCCGGGCTTGAGCAGCCCGCCGGGATTGGCGAGCTCCAGCCGCACGGGCACCGTGCGCGTCTCCGGCTTGAGCGTGGGATAGACGTAGGTGATCGTTCCCTCGAACCACTTCTCGGGGTAGGCGTTGATGCGCACCTGCGCCTTGCGCCCGTTCGTCACCTGCCCGATGTCCTGCTCGCTCACGTCGGCGAGTACCCAGACGCGGGAAAGATCCGCCACTTGGTAGAGCATTTCGCCTGGCATGAAGCGCATTCCCGAGACCGCCTTCTTCTCCATCACGATGCCCGTCGCCGGGGACCGGAACGTGACGGTCCGCTTCGCCTCGCCGGACTTCTCGAGGGCCTCGATCTGCTCGTCGGAGACGTCCCAGTTGCGCAGCCTCGTGAGGCTCGATTCGGCGAGCTGCGCCATGCCGGAGCGACTTTCCGCGCCCGCATCCTTCAGTGACTTCATGCCTTGCGCCGCGATGGCGTACTCGCGCTGCGCGGCGACCAGTTCCGGACTGTAGACCTCGAAGAGGGGCTGCCCCTTCGCGACGGGCTGCCCGGTCGTGTTCACGTGCAGCCGCTCGACGTACCCCTCGAACTTCGGCGCGATCGTCGCGAGAAGCCGCTCGTCGACCTCCACGCGGCCGGCCGCCTTCACGGTCCGGTCGATGGCGCGCAATTCGGCGGGCTGCGTGCGCACGCCGAGCTTCTGCAGCCGATCCGTCGAGATCTTGAGCTCGGTGCCGGAGGCGGCCGGCTCCTCGCCTTCGTAGACCGCGATGTAGTCCATGCCCATCGAGTCCTTCTTGGGCACGGGCGAGGTGTCCGGCAGGCCCATGGGATTGCGGTAGTAGAGGAGCTTCTTCTCCTTCTTCGCCTCGCCGACCGCGCCGGCGGCCGCTGCCGGCGACGACGCGACAGGGACGGGCGCCTGCCGGGCGCCGAAGTAAGTAGCCTCCCGCCGCGGCCGCGACCACGACGACTCCGACGACGACTGCGATCCCGGCTTTTCATAGTTCCTCTCCCACGATGCGTTCGATGTCCGCGAGGCGCATCTGCGCCTCCGCCTGTGCCTTGAGCCGCTCCTGCTTCGCGCGCAGGATCTGGCGCTGCGCGTCGAGCAGGGTGGCGAAGTCGACCTTGCCGTTCTCGTAGCCCGCGAGGGCGGACTGGAAGGTGAGCTCCGCCTGCGGCAGGAGGCTCATGGCCGCGAGCGCCTCCGTCCTGCGCGCCGCCTCCAGCGTGGCGAGGTTCTCCCCGAGCTCGCCCAGGGCCGCGAGAGAAGCCGCCTCGCGCTTTGCATTGGCCGCATCGAGCATGGCGCGCGCCTCGCGCTCCTTGGCGCGGCGGCTGTCCTGCTGCAGCGGAATGCTCACCTCGAACATGATTTCCCATTCGCCGATCTTGTTTCCCGTCTGGGTCGGCGCGATGCCGACGGTCCAGTCCGGATAGCGGTTGAGGTCGGCGAGCTCGACCATCTTTCCCGCGGACCGGGCGCGCGCCGCCTCGGCGGCGATGAGCGGGTTGCGGGCGCGGGCGCGCTCCTCGAGTTCCGCCTGCACGAGGCGCGCTGGCGGCGGCAACGGGCGAACGCGCTCGGGCGGCGCCAGGGGCGCCGACACCGGGCGCGCGACGAGCGCGTTGAGCCGCGCGGACGCACGGCGCTTCTCCGACTCGAGCATCACCAGGTCCGTGCGCATGGTGGTCTGCTCCACCTGGGCGCGGATCGCATCCTGCTGCGGGCGAGCCCGCCGGCGTAGCGTGCCTGCGCGACGCTCTCGAGCCGCGACATCAGCTCGAGGACTTCCCGCGTGAGCTTCTCGTTCTCGGAGGCGAGGTAGTACTGCGCGTACGCGGTCTTGATGCGCATCGACAGCTCGAGCCAGGTGGCGTCCACCTTGGTGGAGGCCACCTGCGCGTCCGCCTCGGCCGCCTCCGCGCATCGCGTCGCGCTTGCCGAACCACGGCAGCATCTGCATGACGGTGTACTTGGTGCCGCCGATCTTCGACGGATTCAGGCTCGGGCTCGCCTCCATGCCCGCGTTGGTGATGTCCATCAGCTCCACCCGGAAGGTCGGATCGGGGAACGCGCCCGCGGATTCGGGCCTTTCGCGCGCCGCGGCCGCCTCGTGGCGCATCGCCGAATACTCGGGATTGCGCTCGCGCGCGATCTCCAGGAAGGTCTCTACGCTGCCGCCCGGGTTCGCCGACTGCGCGAACGCGGGGACGGATGCGAGGGCGAACGCGGCAAGGCAGGCCCCGGCCATCCGGCGAAGGGCGGGGGAATTTCGACGCGACCGCGGTGCTGCGGACAGGGGATACGGGCGACATGGGACCTCCGGAAACGATGACGACCGGCCGCGAACGCCGCGGGCCGGGATACTTCACCGGGAGGTCAGATGCGAAGGACGCCGAAGAGGATGGCGGGTGGCGGTGGGGCTGCCGGCGGCGCGTAACGCCAGGCGGGTCGTGCATCGGCGCTGGCGACCGCTTCGCCGAGCTCCACGCGCAGGGCCGGGCCGGCCGAATCGACGGCGGCGGGGGCGGGCTGGCCATTGTCGACGGAGGCGGTGCCGTACTGGCAATGCCCGTCGCAGACGTTGGCGTTCGCCGTGTCCTCGTCCGTCGCCATGACGCCGCCGCACTGCGCGTGGTGAGCCATCACTTCGGTCTCGACGGGCTTCCCGTGCGGGACGCACGCATGCGCCGACACCGCGAACTGCGCGAAAACCAGCGCGAACGCGGCAAGGACGGCGGCAACGGAGCGATGGCGGCGAGTCATGGCCGGCAAGTATGCCTTGTCCGGCGGCGGGGGCCGTTTGATCCTGCGCAAGCCGGTCTGACCCGCGGCCTCACCGGGAGTTCGAGGCGAGCCAGTCCAGCGCCAGCGCCGATAGCGTCTTCACGCCGAGCTTCAGGCAGTTCTCGTCGACGAAGAAGCGCGGGCTGTGGTTGGGCGCGGCGGTGCGCGGGTCCTTGTCCGGGGGCGTGCAGCCCATGAAGTAGAAGAAGCCGGGCACGGCCTGCTGGTAGTAGGCGAAATCCTCCGCGCCGCAGACCTTGTCCACCACCTGCACGTTGGCTTCGCCCGCGAAGCGCGAAAGCGTGGGGATCGACCACTCCGTGAGCCCCGGGTGGTTCACCGTCACGGGGTAGCCGCGCTCGATGTGGACGTGGGCCTTGGCGCCCCCCGCCGCCGAGATCATCTCGGTGATGCGGGTGACGTGCGTGTGGATCTCGTCGCGCTGGCCCTCGTCGAAGGCGCGGATCGTGCCCTCGAGCTTCACCTCGTCGGGGATGATGTTGTTGCGCACGCCGCCCTGGAAGACGCCCACCGTGACCACGGAGGGCTCCTTGGCGATGTTGAGGTTCCTCGAGACGATCGTCTGCAGCCCCATCACGACCTGGGAGCCGACGACGATGGGATCGACGCCGCGCCACGGCATGGCGCCGTGCGTCTGGACGCCGCGGATGAAGACGCGGAACTGGTCGGCCGAGGCCATGAGCGGGCCCGAGCGGTAGCCGATGCGGCCGGTGGGATGGATCGAGGTGACGTGCAGGCCGAAGATCGCCTCGACCTTGGGGTTCGCGAGGCAGCCTTCCTCCACCATGAGTTTCGCCCCCCCCTGCTCGCCGATGGGCGGCATCTCCTCCGCCGGCTGGAAGACGAACACCACCGTGCCGGGAACCTGCGCGCGCATTCCGGCGAGGAGCTCCGCGACGCCCATGAGGATCGAGGTGTGGGCGTCGTGGCCGCAGGCGTGCATGACGCCGCACTGCTGGCCGTTCCATTCCGTCGTGACCTTGCTCGCGAAGGGGACGTCCACCTCCTCCTTCACGGGCAGGCCGTCCATGTCGGCGCGCAGCGCCACGACCGGGCCGGGCTTGCCGCCCTTCAGCACGCCCACCACGCCCGTCACGGCGACCTTCTCGCGCACCTCGTCGAAGCCGAGGGCGCGCAGGTGCTTCGCGACGATGCCGGCGGTGCGCAGCTCGCGGTTGCCGAGCTCCGGATGCTCGTGGAAGTCGCGGCGCCAGGCGACGACCTTCGACTCGAGGCGGTCGGCGGCCGCGGCGATGGCGTCGTCGAAACGGAAGGGCTTGTCGGGAGCGTTCATGGGGGTGGCCGGTGGGTCGATGACGAAGGGAACATTGTAGCCGGGGCGCGTGCGGGCCCGTCTATAATTGCCCGACGTCCCCCGCACGCGCGCGTCCGCCCCGCGCCCCCCGCCATGGAACATCTCGAACCCCAAGAGGCCCACGCCTTCCTGCAGAAGAACCCCGACGCGGTGTTCATCGACGTCCGCAGCGAGATGGAGTTCATGTTCGTGGGCCACCCCGTGGGCGCCATGATGGTGCCCTGGTACGACGGCGCCGAGTGGGACCTGAACCCGCACTTCGTCGGGCAGGTGAAGAAGCTCGCGGGGGCGAACTTCCAGAAGCGCCCGATCGTCCTCATCTGCCGCAGCGGCAACCGCACCGTCGAGGCGGGCAACGCGCTCGAGGCGGCCGGGTTCCAGCGCGTGGTCAACGTGCTGCACGGCTTCGAGGGCGACCTGGACGAGAGCCACCACCGCAACTCGAAGAACGGCTGGCGCGTCGCGGGGCTGCCCTGGCAGCAGTACTGAAGTTGCCGCCCGAATATCCCTCGTGACTCCCGGCCGGGGCCATCCGCCCGCCACCCTCGCCTGGCTCGTCTGGGGCCTCGGCGCCGCCCTCTACCTCATCGCCTTCTACCAGCGCGTGGCACCCGCGGTGCTCGTGCAGGAGCTCACGCGCGAGTTCGCGCTCACGGGCGCGGCCCTCGGCAACCTCTCCGCGTTCTATTTCTACAGCTACGTCGCGATGCAGATCCCGACGGGGCTCATCGCCGACCGGTGGGGCCCGAGGAAGCTCCTCACCGCCGGCGCGGCGCTCACGGCCGTGGGCACGCTCGTCTTCGCGCTGGCGCCCACGGCCACGGTCGCCAACGTCGGGCGGCTCGCCATCGGCGCCGCGGCGGGTGTCGCCTTCGTGGCGATGCTCAAGCTCGCGAGCCACTGGATGCCGCCGCGCCGGTTCGCGCTTCGCGAGCGGCGTGGCGCTCTTCGTCGGCGTCATGGGCGCCACCCTCGCCGGCGCCCCGCTTCGCCTCTTCGTCGGACGCGCTGGGCTGGCGGACGGTGATGGTCGCGAGCGCCGTCGTCACCGCCGGCGTCGCCGTGGCCATCTGGCTCATCGCGCGCGACGACCCGTCCGAGCGCGGCTACGACTCCTACTTCCCGCACGCCAAGGGCGCCGCGCAGGGCGGCTCGGTGTGGGCGGACCTCAAGGCCGTGCTCGCGTACCGCAACACGGTGCTGCTCTTCTTCATCCCCGGCGCCTTCTCCGGGATCATCCTCATGTTCGCGGGCCTCTGGGGCGTGCCCTTCCTCGCCACGCACTACGGCTACTCGACGGCGGAGGCGGCGTCGCTCTGCTCCCTGCTGCTCATCTCGTGGAGCGTCGGCGAGCATCGCCTACGGCCCGGTCTCGCAGCGGCTCGGCGGACGCAAGCTCCCGTACCTCGCGGGCCTCCTCGTCACCATGGGCTTGTGGGCGGCGCTCGTCTGGGTGCCGGGCTGGAGCCGGCCGGCGCTCGCGGTACTCCTCGTCGCGCTCGGCGCCGCGGCGGGCGCCTTCATCCTCAACTTCGCCTTCGCCAAGGAAAGCGTTCCTTCGCGCCTGGCCGGCACCGTCTCCGGCATCGCCAACATGGGCGTGATGGTCGGCGGCATGGTCATGCAGCCGCTCGTGGGCTGGGTGCTCGACCGCCACTGGACCGGCGCGCTCACGCCGGGCGGCGCGCGGCTCTACGACCTCGCGGCCTACCAGAGCGCGTTCTCGCTGCTCTTCGTGTGGGGAGCGATCGCGCTCGTGCTGCTCGCGCTCACGCGCGAGACGCACTGCAGGCAGACGGCGTAGGCGGGCCTGCGTCGCTCCCTACCGGGAACCGGCCGAAAACGTGTCGCAGTCCGCCGGCTTGCCCGAGGCCAGGCCGCGCTTGAACCAGCTGACGCGCTGCTCCGACGAGCCGTGCGTGAACGACTCGGGCACGACGCGGCCCTGCGCCTGCTTCTGCAGCCGGTCGTCGCCGATGGCGGTCGCCGCGGCCAGCGCCTCGGCGATGTCGCCGGCATCCAGCTGCTTCATGGAGCCGGCGTGGTATCCCCAGACGCCGGCATAGCAGTCCGCCTGGAGTTCCATTCGCACGGAGACCCGGTTGAATTCCGTCTCGGAGACGCGCCCGCGCGCGTCCTCCAGCCTCCGGAAGGTGCCGGTGAGCTTCTGGACGTGGTGCCCCACTTCGTGGGCGATCACGTAGGCCTGGGCGAAATCCCCCGGCGCGCCGAAGCGTGTCTGCAGGTCGCGGAAGAACGCGAGGTCGATGTAGAGCTTCTCGTCGCCGGGACAGTAGAACGGGCCCATGGCCGCCTGCCCCATGCCGCAGGCCGATCGCACCTGCCCGTCGTACAGGACCAGCGTCGGCGGGCGGTACGCGCCGCCCGACTTCGGAAGTATCGCGCCCCAGACGCTCTCGGTGCTTCCGAGGACCTTGGAGACGAAGAGCCCCATCTCGTCCTTGGGCGCTCCCTTGGGCGCCTCCCGCGTTTCGCGCTGGGGGGCGACCTGCTCGGCCACTTCCAGCACCGTCGCGGGGTCGAACCCGAGAAAGTAGGCGACCACGGCGATCGCGATCCCGCCCAGCCCCAAGCCGCCCCCGACCATGCCGATGCCGCGCCGGTCCTCGACGTTGCCGCTGGCCTGCTGGTCATCCAGTTTCATGGTCGCCTCCGTCCCTCGCCGAAACAATCTGCACCCTGGATCGCGCCGGGACGGTGCGGTACCGAACACACAAGGCACCGGGGGCCCGGAAACCTGCGCCGGTCGGGCTAGTGGCGCCGGTTGCTCACGTGGAACAGGCGCCAGCAGGCGAACCCGGTGAGCATGAGCGCCATCATCGCCACCGCCATCCAGCGCGTGTCGTGGAAGACCGCCGGCGCGATGATGCCGGCGGTGATCGTGTTGACCATCCCCGAGACGAAGCCCTGCAGCGAGGCCGCCATGCCGCGCCGCGTGGGGAAGAGGTCGAGCGTCGTGAGAGAGATCGTGGGCATCGCCATGGCCGAGCCGATGGCGTAGAAGAAGATCGGCATCACCGACCACGGGAGCATCGGCGGGAAGGCGAGCGAATAGGCGAGGTTGGCCGCGGCCGAGACCCCCATGAAGGTGTACGCCCGGCGAAGCGTCTGCGCCCGCGAGAGCTTCCCCGCCGCGCGGCCCGAGAGCTGCGAGCCCACGAGGATGCCGGCGATCGACGGGATGAAGAGCCAGGAGTACTCGGCGGGTCCCAGGCCCAGGTGCTTCGACAGGAACATCGGCGCCGAGAGGATGTAGAGGAAGAACGCGTTGAAGTTGCAGCCCGCGGCGATGGACAGGAGCAGGAACGGCCGGCTCGCCCCGACCTCCCGGTAGCCGTGCATCAGCGCCCTCGGGTGGAAGGCGTGGCGGTGCTCCTCGGGCAGCGTCTCGCGAAGGAGCCTCGCGCCCGCGACGACCAGCACGAGCCCGACCGCGGCCAGGAACCAGAAGATCGACTGCCAGCCGAAGGCCTCGAAGAGAAGGCCCCCGATGATCGGCGCGATCACGGGCGCGAGCGCGAAGAAGAGCGTCACCATCGACATGAGGCGCTGCGCGTCCTCCTCCTGGTAGAGGTCGCGGATCATGGCGCGCCCCACGACGATGCCCGCCCCCGTGGAGACGCCCTGCAGCATCCGCCACAGGATGAGCGCGTGCACGCTGGAGGCGAGCGCGGCGCCCACCGAGGCCACGGTGAAGACCGCGAGCGCGACCACGATCACGGGCTTGCGCCCGAAGCTGTCCGAGAGCGCGCCGTGGAAGAGGAACATGAAGCCGAAGGCGAGCAGGTAGGCCGAGAGCGTCTGCTGCATCTCGATCGGTGTCGCGTGCAGCGCCACCTGCATGCCGCCGAAGGCGGGCAGGTAGGTGTCCACGGCGAAGGGGCCGAGGGTCGCGAGCGCGCCCAGCATCGCCGCGAAGGCGATGCGGAAGGAACGCGACTGGCGGTCGGGGGCGCTCATTTCGTCGCCGGCAGCACGCAACGCGGACTGCGGCGGGCGAGCGTGCCCTCGAAGTCCTGCAGCGAGCGCTTCATCACCGGCGAATCCTCCGCGTGGCAGGTGAGGCACGCGCCGACGCGCAGGATGCGCCGCTGCTCGTCGACGGAGAACGGCCGCGCGCCCTCGCGCGTCGAGACCATGCCGTCGCGCGCTTTCATGAACCCGGTCCACGCGTCCTCGGGCAGCCCGTCTTGCGCGCTGGCCTTCCCCTCCGGCCTGAAGGTCCAGCGGCCGGTCTTTCCCGAGACCCCGTAGCGAAGCGTCCCCTTGCCGAAGCCCAGCGCCACGGGGTCGTTGTGGCAGGACTTGCACGAGCGCGACTCGCGCCGGATGGTGTGCGAGAAGAGCTTGGCGTGCAGGCGGCGGAAGATCGTCTCCGGCGGCTGGCCGGAGGCCTGGTTCCGGTCGAAGGTCATGATCATGCCGGGCACGAAGGTGTCGATCGCGCCGCGCGCGCTGCCTTCCGAGACCACGCCCAGCGTCGGCAGCCGCGCCTCGAACGGGCCGGCCGTCTCGTTCCACGTGCCCTTCACCCATTTCTGGGCCGCGTGGTCGAACCCCTCGCCGGCGGGATCGAAGGTCGTGTGGCAGGCCACGCAGCGCGGGGCCCACGCCGTGTGGCAGCTCGCGCAGGAGAGCCGCTCGTGGCTCCTGCCTTCGGTGCAGGCCGCGAGCGGCGGTTTCAGGGGGAGCGACTCGCCCGTGCGCTTGCGAAGGAGCCGCGCGCCCTTGCCCTCTTCCACCACCACGTTGACCAGGGGCTCGCCGTCGCGCGTGGTTCCCATGCGTTGTCCCGGCCCGAGGGTCCACTTGCGAAGCGCGTGCAGCCTGATCGACTCGGGATCCCGCGATTCGGCGGCCACGGAGTTGGGCTCGCGCGTGTGGCAGTCCTCGCAGCCGACGCGCTGCTGCTGGCTCTTCCTCGCCACGATGGCGCCGGCGCCCATGACCTCGTTGGCGGTGTGGCAGTCGATGCACTCCAGGCCGCGCTCGTGGTGGATGTCGGGGACGATCTTCTCGACGAAGCGCCCGTCGTCCAGCTTGCGGATTTTCGGCGTGCCCGCGCCGGCCGGCGCGCTTGCCGTCCGGCGTGTGCATCTCGTTCCATCCCTCGTAGCCCAGGCCGATGCGCCCGGACCGGCTGTGGCAACCGAAGCAGTGGCCGTTGCGCGGGTTCAGCGTGAGCGACGGATGCGTCGCGGGACTCGCGGTCCGGTCCTTGCGCGCCATCGCGGCGTAGCGCTTCAGCTCGCCCGCTGCCTCGGCCGAATACTCGAGGTGGCACGCGTTGCAGCCGCCGCCCTGCGACTCTTCCCCGATGGGGCCCCAGTCCGCCTTCGCCTGCCCGAGGTGGCAGCCGACGCAGAGCTCGCGCAGGTGGCTGTCGGCCACACCGTGGCCGAGGCGCTGCGCGTGCGGGATCGCCTCCCCTTCGCGCGCCGGCTCGCCGAGGACGGCGCGGTTCACGGCGATGACGCCCGCCATCGTCGCCATGATCGAGCGCTCGACGCGCGGGACGATGGCCTCGTGGCAGCCGGACTGGCCGCAGGTGCGCGCTGCGTCGGCGAGGTTGCCGGGGACGAGGACCATCCCGGCGTGGGCGACGGCCTTGTCCATCGCGCGCCGGTCGCCGGCGTGGCAGGACGCGCAGCCGATCCGCTCCGGCGCGTGGACGCCCGCGAGGCCGGTCACGCGGCCGTGGCAGGCGACGCAGCCCTCCGCGAGTCCCAGCGCGACGCCGATGCGCGCGGTTTCGCCCCGGAACAGGAAAACGCCGCCCAGGACGAGGGCGGCGGCGAGCAGCAGGGTGATTCCGAGACGCACCCGGCTAGTGTAGCGGGGCGGCGCGTGCCCGGGACCGGGGCCTGCGCCGGACGCGGCTCGCGGCCGCCCGCCGGGCCCGTCATCAAGGGCGTGACGCCGTCCCGGCGGCTAGGACGCCAGCCCGAGGCTCGCGAGCGCGTCGCGGGCCATCGTGCGGGCCACCTCCATCATCTCGCGATCGTTCGACTCCGCGGCGTTGTGCGCGATGCCCGCCATGAGCCCGCCGGAGATCACCAGCGCATCGTAGAGCCGCGTCTGCTTCTCGGCCGGCACGTTCCGCAAGCGGCCCGACGCGACGATCTCGTCGTTCACCAGCTGCAGCAGGCCCTGCGCCTGCGCGTCGTCGAACTCCCGCCCCGTCAGCACCTGGATGCTGAGCGCGGTGACCAGGGTGATCGCGCTCGCGACGTTGTTCTTCCGGAACCCCTGCGTCGCCTCGATGGTGGCGAGGATCTGCCGGCACGCGTTGACCATCTGCGCGCGCCCCGCCGGGTCGGCCACCGCCGCGGAGATGCGCTCGGGCGCATTGCGGGGGCCGGCCGGCCTGAAGTCGGTGGCCGACAGCGGCTGGCGGGGGGCGGGGGCGGCTGCGCCCGCGGCCGCGGGTGGAGCGGCAGCCGCCTTGCGTCCCTGCGTGGCCGCCATGGAAGCCTTCACGCTGTTCACGTAGCTGTTCATCTGCTGCTGGCGGATCATGTTGGACAGCGTGATGTCCGCCTGGGCCGCGTAGATGTTGTTGAAGGTGACGCCCGGACGCATGTAGTTGGTGTACTGCGCCTGCGCGGGCGTGGCGAATGCCGCGGACACGACCAGGGCGGCGAGCGCCCCCAGGGTGCGCAAACCCATCATCATTCCTCCTGTTCGGGCGGCACGGCCGGAAGGGCCGCGAGCCTCGCCCGGTGGATAGAACGCAAACCGGGCGGAAATCACGCCAACCCTATTTCCGGTCCGTCGCGGCTACGCGCTCTCCGGATCGGGGAGGGCGCCGGCGGCGATGCGCGCGCGCCTGCCGAGCGCGGCCGTGGCGGCCCGCGCGAACTCGATCATGAGGATGTCGTGGAGCTTGCGGCTTCCGTCCGCAACCTGCCTGAGGAAGCGGCGGTTGAACAGGATCTCCGATCCCGTGTTGAGGAGCGTCGGGACCTTCGCCTCCTGCTTCGGGTCCGTGATGATCGAGACCCGCAGCGATCGCTCGAGCAGCCCCGACTGCGCGCGCGCGACCTTGACCGCGGCGCGCAGCCTCGCCACCGCGCTGGGCTGCGGCCGGCCTCGCGACGGCGACGACCCGCGCGAGGGCGGCGAATCGGGTGCGGGCATCTCGGTGGCAAAGGCGGGTTTCAACTTGAGGCCGAACGTATCGCGAATCGCCGCGGCCTGCCAGCGGCGCGGCATTTCACACGTAACCGGACCCGGCCTTGCCCATCGGCGGGCCTCACGCGCCAGCCCCGTGGCTGCCGCGATACTGCAGCGCCTCCGCGACGTGCCCGGGACGCACCTCGACGGCGTTCTCCAGGTCCGCCAGGGTGCGGGCGACCTTGAGCACACGGTGAAATGCGCGACCCGAGAGGCCGAGGCGGGCGATGGCGTCCCGCAGCAGCCGCCTCGCCTCCACAACCGCGCGTCGCGCGCGCTTCGATGTCGTTGCCCGCGAGTTTCGCGTTCGGCATCCCCTGGCGCTCGAGCTTGCGTTGCCCGTGCCCGCGCGACGCGCTCGCCGACGTCCCGCGATGATTCGCCCCGCGCCGCCCCGTCGAGTTCGGTGTCCCGCAGCGACGGCATGTCCACATGAAGGTCGATCCGGTCCAGCAAGGGCCCGGAAATGCGGCTGCGGTAGCGCAGGATCTGTTCCGGCGTGCACCGGCAGCGGCCGCTGAAGTGCCCGAGATATCCGCAGGGGCAGGGATTCATGGCGGCGATGAGCTGGAAGCGCGCCGGGAAATCCGCCTGCCGCGCCGCGCGCGAGATCGTGATGCGCCCGCTCTCCAGCGGCTCGCGGAGCACTTCCAGCACGTGGCGGCTGAACTCCGGCAGTTCGTCGAGGAAGAGCACGCCGTGGTGCGCGAGCGAGATCTCGCCCGGCCGCGGCGGCGATCCGCCGCCCACCAGCGCGACGGCGGAGGCCGTGTGGTGCGGCGCGCGCCATTCGCGCACGCCGTAGCGCTCGGCGGCGAACCCGCGCGACGAGAGGCTCAGCACCGCCGCGGCCTCGAGCGCCTCGTCCTGCGACAGGGGGGAAGGATGCCCGGCAGTCGTTGCGCGAGCATGGTCTTGCCGGTGCCGGGCGGGCCCGTCAGCAGGATGCTGTGCCGTCCCGCCGCCGCGATCTCCAGCGCGCGCCGCGCCTGCGCCTGGCCTTTCACGTCCGCAAGGTCCGGCCACTGCGCGCCGCCCGCGCGCGCCACGCCCTCCACGCGAGGCAGCCGCTCCTGCCCCTTGAGATGCGCGCACACGGCGGCGAGCGACGGGGCCGGGTGCACGATCGCGCCCGGCACGAGCGCCGCCTCGCTCGCGGACGACTCCGGCAGCACGAAGGCGCGGCCGTCGCGATGGGCGGCCAGCGTCATCGCGAGCGCGCCGCGGATCGGGCGCAGCTCGCCGGAAAGTGCCAGCTCCCCGGCGAATTCGAGTCCCTCCAGGGGCGCGGCGGGAAGCTGCCGCGTGGCCACGAGGATGCCCAGCGCGAGGGGGAGGTCGAAGCGGCCGCTTTCCTTCGGAAGGTCCGCGGGCGCGAGGTTCGCGATGACGCGGCTCTGCGGAAACTCGAAGCGCGCGGTGGCGAGTGCGGCGCGGACGCGGTCGCGGGCTTCCTTCACCTCCGTTTCCGGCAGGCCCACGACGTGGAATCCCGGCAGCCCGCCGCCGACGTGAACCTCCACGCGCACGAGCGGCGAGTGCATCCCCGCGAGACCGCGGGTAAGGACGATGGCGAGCGACACGCGGGAACCCCCCTTGCCCGGAACGCCCGGCGGGGACCATGCCCAGGTGCCTTTCGCTCACTTCAACGTCCTGGATCGGGACCCAGTTGACCGCCCGCGTTCATTCCGCTCGAGTGCCGCGGCTTCAGAATTCCTTCCACTCCTCTTCGCCCCCGGCGGCCGCGGCCCTTTCGCTTCGCGGAGCGACCGCCGTGCGCTTCGGGGACGCGGATGCGTGATGCCCGGGCGCAGCGGCCGCGGGCGACAGGGCAAGCGGCCCCGTTTCGCCGGCGCCCTCTTCCACGCGGAACTGCGCGACCGACTGCGTGAGGCCGGCGGCCTGGTTGGCCATGCTGGTCGCGGCGGCGGTCGCCTCCTCCACGAGCGAGGCGTTCATCTGCACGACCGTGTCCATCTGCGTGATCGCCTTGTTGATCTGGTCGATGCCCGAGCTCTGCTCGTGGCTCGCGGCGGCGATCTCGCCCATGATGTCGGTCACCTTCCTGCACCGAGTCCACGATCTCGTCCATCGTCTTGCCCGCCTGCTCCACCAGCGCGCGCGCCCGACTCGACCTTGCCCACGGAGGTCCTCGATCAGGCCGCTGATCTCCTTGGCCGCCGCCGCCGAACGCTGCGCCAGGCTGCGAACCTCGGAGGCCACCACCGCGAAGCCCCGGCCCTGCTCGCCCGCACGCGCCGCTTCCACCGCCGCGTTGAGCGCCAGGATGTTGGTCTGGAACGCGATCCCGTCGATCACCCCGATGATGTCGGCGATCCGCTTCGAGGACGCCGTCGATCGTCCTGCATCGTCGTGACCACCTTGCCCACCACCTCCCCGCCCTTGCTGCGCGGTCGCCGAGGCCGACGCGGCGAACTGGCTCGCCTGCTTCGCGTTCTCGGCGTTCTGCTTCACGGTCGTCGTCAATTCCTCCAGCGTCGAGGCGGTTTCCTCGAGCGAGCTGGCGTGCTCCTCGGTGCGGCTGGCCAGGCTCTGGTTTCCGGCGGCGACCTGCCCGGCGCCCACGGCGATCGATTCGGCGCCGGACCGGATCTGGCTGACCATGCGGCCGAGGTTGTCGTTCATGTCGCGAATGGCGGCAAGCAGTTCCGCCGGCTCGTCCCGGCCCTTCGGCTCGATGCGCGACGTGAGGTCTCCCGATGCGACCCGGCGGGCCACGGCCACGGCCTCGCGCAGGGGGACGGTGACGCTGGTCACGATGAGCCAGCCGATCAGGGCCGCGACGAGCACCACGAAGACCGCTGCGACGTAGACGACGATGGCCAGGCGGTGGCCCACGGCGGCGGCCCCTTCCAGCGCCTGCCGGCTGGATTTCACCTGGATGTCGATCAGGCGATCCAGCTCGGCGAGCATCTTCTGGACGACGGGGTCGAGCTGGGTCATGAGGACCGCGGCCGACTCCTCGTTGCGGAATTGCGTCGACAGGCCGAGCGCCTGCTGGAAGGGGCCCTCCAGCTCCTTGTCCAGCTTGCCGAGCGTGTCGATGATCTCGCGTTCGGCCGGATCGAGCTTCGCCTTCGACATCGTGTCCCGGGCCTCGTCGTAGGCCTTGCCGATCGCCCGGGCATGGTCCTCGTCCGACTGCATCGACTTGATGTCGGAATGCAGGCCGACGTTGCGCATGGCCGCGGACTGCTCGAGGGCGAGCGCCTTCATCCGCGAGGCCAGGTTTTGCTTGTCCCAGGTCGCCACGAGGTCCGCCGTGAGGTCTTCGCGGCTCTTCTTGACGAGAGTCACGCCGCCTACCGCGCCCACCACGATCAGGACGACCACCAGGGTGAAGCCGACCGTGAGCCGGGTGCCGATTGTCACGTCTCGCAGCATCATGCGCGGGTTCCTCGAGGTCCGGCCGAGCGGGCGGCTCACCGGGTTCATGAAGTGATAGGCATGTTGTGGCACCGGCCGCATCGCCCCTTTGCTATTCGTCACATGTTCCGTCCGGCGGGTTACGCCTGTAACCGCCCGGAGGGGATGCGGGGCCTTGCGCGCGCGTTTCCTTATGGGTTGGCGGAAAGCCGCGCCTCGAGCGCGGCGACTTTCGCTTCCAGCTCCGCCACGCGGGTCCGGGCCCGGGCGAGGACTTCCGACTGGACGTCGAATTCCTCGCGCGTGACGAGATCGAGGCGCGCGAAGGCCGTGGCGAGGACGGCGCGCGCGTTCTTCTCGAGGTCACGCGCCGGGTTGGAGGCGGCGGCTTCGGCGAGGCGGGCGGCGATTTCGCCCAGGAGCTTTTCGTTCATTTCAATTCCCTGCGTGGGACTTCGGTTGACCGGCGCCGCGCGCGCACCGCTTCGGTGCGCGATGGTCGATTACGGTGCCGCCACTGGTGCGGTGTCGCAAACGGCCTGAAACAAATCCTTCGCAAACAAGGCATTAGCACGGCGCCGCGCGGTGGCACGCTCCCTGCTAAATCGCTGCTCTGCTGCAATTTCATTTCCACCTCCACGAAGGATACCAACATGCGAAACCTGTCCAAAGCCCTCGTCCTTGCCGGCATCACCAGCGCCGCCGCTTGCACGCCGCCGTGGCGCTCGCCCAGACGCCGCCCCCGCGCCGGCAGCGCCCCGCCCCCACGCCGGAGCACACGCTCACCGGCAACGTCGGCCTGTTCAGCGAGTACATCTTCCGGGGCATCTCGCAGACGGCCGGCAAGCCGGCCCTGCAGGGCGGCTTCGACTACGCCCATTCGAGCGGCCTCTACCTCGGCACCTGGGCCTCCAGCATCAGCTGGCTCGCAGGACTTCGGGGCGTATTCGCGCTCGAGCCTGGAGTGGGACTTCTACGGCGGGTACAAGGCAACTTCCCCGGCTCCGATGACTGGACCTACGACGTCGGCGTCCTCTACTACTACTACCCGGGCACGGCGTATCCCGGCGTGACCAAGGCCAACACCCTGGAGGGCTACGTCGGGATCGGCTGGAAGTGGCTGAGCGCGAAGTTCAGCTACAACTTCAAGGACTACTTCGGCGCCAAGCCCAACGGCGAGGACACCGACGGCACCTGGTACTTCGACCTGTCGGCCGACCTACCCGCTCGGCGAATCCGGCGTGAGCCTCGTCGCCCACTACGGGATCCTCGACGTCAAGAACGACGGCAGCGGCGCCAGCAAAGTCAGCTACGACGACTGGAAGCTGGGCCTCGCCTACACCATCCCCGACGGCTTCATGAAGGGCGTGGAAGTCGGCGCCTATTACGCGGGCAACAACGCCGAGGAAGGCTTCTACACCGACCTCACCGGCTACAACACCGCCAAGGACCGCGGCGTCGTCTATCTCAAGAAGACGTTCTGACCGGCGCGCCGTCGCCGTTCGCGCGAACCAGCCATCACGAGGACACCATGAAACTAGTCACCGCCATCATCAAGCCGTTCAAGCTGGACGAGGTCCGCGAGGCCCTCTCCGCGATCGGCGTCCAGGGCATCACCGTCACCGAGGTCAAGGGCTTCGGCCGCCAGAAGGGCCACACGGAGCTCTACCGCGGCGCCGAGTACGTCGTCGACTTCCTGCCCAAGGTGAAGATCGAGGCCGCCATCAAGAGCGAGCTCCTCGACCAGGTGATCGAGGCGATCGAGAAGAGCGCCAATACCGGGAAGATCGGCGACGGGAAGATCTTCGTCTTCGAACTCGAGCAGGTCGTGCGCATCCGTACCGGCGAGACCGGCGCGGACGCACTCTAGGACACAAGGGGAACCATCCATGAAACGCCTACTGAGCCTCATCGCGGTCACCGCGGCCCTTGCCTTCGGCGGCATCGCGGTCGCGCAGGAGAAGAAGGCCGACGCTCCCGCGCCGGCCCCCGCCGCGGCGGCCGCACCGGCCGACGCGAAGCCCGCCGACGCAAGCCCGCGGACGCCCGGCGGCACCCGCCGCCCCGGCAGCCGCCGCACCCGCAGCCGCGCCCGCCGCGGCACCCGCGCCCACGCCCAACAAGGGCGACGTCGCGTGGCTGCTCACCTCGACCGCGCTCGTGCTGCTGATGAGCGTGCCCGGCCCTCGCCCTGTTCTACGGCGGGCATGGTGCGCTCGAAGAACATGCTCAGCATGCTGATGCAGGTCTTCGTCGTGTTCTCGCTCATCGTGGTGCTCTGGTGCGTGTACGGCTACTCGCTCGCGTTCACCGAGGGCAACCAGTTCATCGGCGGCTTCGACCGGCTGTTCCTGAACGGCACGTTCGACGCGATGAAGGGCGAGTTCGCGATGGCGGCCACGTTCTCCAAGAACACGCCGATCCCGGAGCTGCTCTTCGTCGCCTTCCAGGCCACGTTCGCGGCGATCACCTGCGCGCTGATCCTGGGCGCCTTCGCCGAGCGCGTGAAGTTCTCCGCGGTGCTCCTCTTCATGGTGATCTGGTTCACCTTCGCCTACGCGCCCATCGCGCACATGGTGTGGTTCTGGATGGGGCCGGACGCGTACACGAGCGCCAAGGTCGTCGACGAGCTGAACGCCAAGGCCGGCATGATCTGGCAGTGGGGCGCGCTCGACTTCGCGGGCGGCACGGTGGTGCACATCAACGCCGGCATCGCGGGCCTGGTGGGCGCCTACCTGGTGGGCAAGCGCGTGGGCTTCGGCAAGGAGAAGATGACGCCGCACAACGTGCCCATGACCATGATCGGCGCTGCGCTGCTGTGGTTCGGCTGGTTCGGCTTCAACGCGGGCAGCGCGCTGGAGGCCAACAACTTCGCCGTGCTCGCCTTCATGAACACGTTCCTCGCGACCGCCTGCGCCGTCCTCTCCTGGATCTTCTTCGAGTGGATGTTCAAGGGCAAGCCCTCGATGCTGGGTGCCGCTTCCGGCGCCGTGGCGGGCCTCGTGGCGATCACCCCGGCCGCCGGCAACGTCGGCATCCCGGGCGCCTTCGCCATCGGCCTCATCGCGGGCGCCGTGTGCCTCTGGGGCGTGTCGGGCCTGAAGAAGATGCTCAAGGTCGACGACTCCCTCGACGTCTTCGGCGTGCACGCCCTGGGCGGCATCCTGGGCGCGCTCCTCACGGGCGTGTTCAACTCGCCCGCGCTCGGCGGCCCCGGCTTCACGGCCGACTGGGTGACGGGCACGGTCATCAAGGCCGCGGACTACTCGATCCTGTCGCAGGTGATCGTGCAGGCCAAGGCCGTCGGCGTCACGGTCGTCTGGACCGCCGTCGTCGCCTTCATCGCCTACAAGATCGCCGACCTCGTCGTCGGGCTGCGCGTGCCCGAGGAAGAGGAGCGCGAAGGCCTGGACATCACCGCCCACGGGGAGACCGCCTACAACTGAGCATTCCAAGAGAGGCCGAATTCAACGGGCACTTCGGTGCCCGTTTTTTTTGGTGCCGCGTGTTAGCATTTCGCCGCTCCACCCTCCCAACGCGCCGACGCCACCGCCTTGACTCCCCAACGCCTCCGCATCGCCACCCGCGAAAGCCGCCTCGCGATGTGGCAGACCGAGCATGTCGCCGCCCTCCTCCGGGAGCGCCACCCCGGCCTGGCGATCGAGATCGTCGGGCATGACCACGAAGGGCGACCGCATCCTCGACCGGCCGCTGGCGCAGGTGGGCGGCAAGGGCCTCTTCATCAAGGAGCTCGAGGTCGCGCTGGCCGACAACCTCGCGGACATCGCCGTGCACTCCATGAAGGACGTGCCGATGGAGCTGCCGGACGGCTTCGCGATGCTGCCCTTCGGGCCGCGCGAGGACGCCCGGGACGCCTTCGTGTCGCTGCGCCACACCACGCTCGCCTCGCTGCCCGCCGGCGCCGTGGTGGGCACCTCGAGCCTGCGCCGCGAGTGCCAGCTGCGCCGCGCCTATCCCTCGCTCGTCATCAAGCCCCTGCGCGGCAACGTGAACACGCGGCTCGCGAAGCTCGAGGCGGGCGACTACGACGCGATCATCCTCGCGGCCGCGGGCCTGAAGCGCCTGGGGTTCGGCGACGTGATCCGCGAGCTCCTTCCCCTGGAGCTGGCACTCCCGGCCATCGGCCAGGGCGTGCTCGCGATCGAATACCTCGCGGCGCGCGCCGACGTCGCGGAACTCCTCGCGCCCTTCGTCGATTCCGCCGACGCTGGCCGCGGCCCGACGCCGAGCGCGCGCTGGGCCTCGTCGTCGAGGGCAGCTGCGAGGTGCCGCTCGGCGGGCACGCCACGGTCACGGGCGCCGCCATCGTCCTCGAGGGCTTCCTGGGCATGCCCGACGGCACGAAGCTCGTTCGCGAGCGGGCCGAGGGCACCACGGCCGACGCCGAGCGCCGTGGGCCGGGCGCTCGGCGAGCGCATCCTGGCCCGGGGCGGGCGCGACGTGCTGGACCTCCTCGCCCAGCTCCCGAAATGACCGCCGGCCCCCTCGCGGGCCTGGGCGTCGTGCTCACGCGCCCGCGCGCGCAATGCGAAAACATCGCGGCGGAGCTGGAATCGCGCGGGGCGCGCGTCGTGATCTTCCCGGCGCTCGACATCGTCCCGGTCGAGCTTTCCGCTGCGAGCCGCGAGGCGCTCGCCACCCTGCCCGCCGCGTCGCTGGCCCTCTTCGTGAGCGCCAATGCCGCCGAGCACGGCGTGGCGGCCGCCCGCCGGGCCGGCCCCTGGCCGGATGAGCGTCGCGGTCGCCGGCGTCGGCGAGGCCACCGCGGCCCGCCTGCGCGGCGAGGGCTTCGCGCACGTGATCGCCCCCACGACGGGCTTCGACAGCGAGTCGCTGCTCGCCTGCCCCGAGCTCCAGGACGTCGCGGGGACGGCGCGTCGTCATCTTCCGCGGCGTGGGCGGCCGCGAGCACCTGCGCACCACGCTCGAGGGGCGCGGCGCGACCGTCGCCTACGTCGAGTGCTACCGGCGCGAGCGGCCCGCGACCGACCCCGCCGCCCTGCACGCCGCGCTCGCGCGGGGCGAAATCGACGCCGTCCATGCAATGAGCGCCGAAACAGTGGACAATTTCCTCGTGCTCGCGGGGTCCGGGGCCTCCTGGTCGCGTGTGGCGCTGGTGGTGCCGCACCCGGCCATCGCCCGGCACGGGGCCTCGGCCTCGTTCGGGCGCACGGTGGTGTGCGGGCCCGGCATCGCGAGCCTCGTCGAGGCCCTGCAGAACCTGCGAAAGGCGTCATGAGTTCCCCGCTTCCCGAACCGACCACGCTGCCCCCGCCGAGATCCGCGCGCCCCGGCGCCGGGGCCTCCGACCGCGGCGCGCGCTGGACGGCGGCCATCTCGCTCGCCGCGGCCGCCGTCGCGATCGGCCTCGCGTGGAACGCGCACCAGTCGTTCTCGTCGCTGTCGCAGACGGCCGGCGGCAGGCTCGCCGACCTCGGCGCCGAAGCTCGCGCAGTCCCGGACGGCGCTCGCGCAGGCGCAGGTCGCGCCTCAAGGAATCGCAGGCGCGCATCGCGGAGCTCGAGTCGCGCATGGCCGACGCGCAGGAAAACCGCGTGGCCGTCGAGGACATGTACCGCGAGCTCTCGAGGAGCGCCGACGACCGCATGCTCGCGGAAGTCGAGCAGCTCCTGATCCTCGCGAGCCAGCAGCTGCAGCTCGCCGGCAACGTGAAGGGCGCGCTCATCGCGCTGCAGGCCGCCGACCAGCGGCTCGCGCGCGCCGACAAGCTGCAGGTGGCGAACCTGCGCCGCGCGCTCAACGGCGACATGGACCGCCTGAAGGCCCTGCCGCTCGTCGACACCGTGGGCATCGCGGTCAAGCTCGACGCCCTCGTGCAGCAGGCCGATTCGCTGCCGCTCATCGTCGCCGAGACGCTTCCGGCCGCGCGCGGCGCCACGCGCATCAAGCCGCCCGACGAGAACCCCTACGCTGCGCGTCGCGCGCGATTTCTGGGAGGAGATGAAGGGGCTCGTGCGCATCCGCGAGATCGCGCCCGCGGAGGCCGCCCTCCTGTCCCCCGCGCAGAGCTACTTCCTGCGCGAGAACCTGAAGCTGCGGCTCCTCGCCGCGCGCGTGGCGCTCCTCGCCCGCGACGAGAGCTCCTTCCGCGACGACATCCGCGCTTCCCAGGCCTGGATCGCCAAGTACTTCGACGCCAAGGCGAAGGTGAACGTGAACGCGCTCGCCACGCTCAAGCAGCTCGGCGAGAGCCCGGTGTCGATCAGCCCGCCGGACATCAACGCGAGCCTCGCGGCGGTGCGCGCCGCGCGCGCCGCGAGAGAGAAGCGGTAGGCCGCCGTGCGCTTCGCCATCTGGTCCGTCCTGCTCGCCGCGGTGGCCGTGGGCATCGCCCTCGTCGCGCGCCAGTCGGACGGCTACGTGGTCATCGTGGCGGCACCCTGGCGGATGGAGCTGTCGCTCAACCTCCTCGTGGTGCTGGTGTTCGCGGGCTACTTCGCGTTCCACGTGCTCGCGCGGCTCGTCGAGACGCTCGTCGCCATCCCGGCCCGCGTGCGCGCCTACCGCGCCGAGCGCGCCCGCGTGCGCTCGCGCCAGGCGCTCAACGACGCGCTGCTCGCCTTCTTCCAGGGCCGCTACGCGAGCGCGGAGAAGGCGGCCTCGATCGCGATGGAGGGCGAGGAAAGCCGGGCCGTCGCCGCGATCATCGCCGCGCGCAGCGCCCACGAGCTGGGCCGCTTCACCGAGCGCGAGGCCGTTCCTCGACCAGGCGCGCGGCGCCGCTCCCGAGGTCGACCAGGCGCGCCTCACGACGCTCGCCGACCTGCTCCTCTCGCAGGGCCGCCACGAGGAGGCGCTCGCCGTGCTCAAGGACCTCTCCGGGCGCGACGCGCAGGAACCTGCGGCTGCTGCGCATGCGGCTCACGGCCGAGACGGCGCTCAAGCGCTGGGACGAGATCCTCGCGACGACCGCCTCGCTCGCGAAGCTGGGCGGGCTTTCCGAGTCCGAGGCCTCCGCGTCCCGCCGCGCCGCCCACCTCGGCAACCTCGCCCGCAAGGCGCAGGACGCGGCGGCGCTCGCCGCCTACTGGAAGCAGATCCCGTCGGAGCTTCGCGTCGACCCCACGATCGCGGCCACGGCCGCGCGCTTCCACCTCGCGCGCCGGCGGCACGGCCGAGGCGCAGGCCATCGTCGAGGCCGCGCTCGAGAAGGGCTGGGACGCGGGGCTCGTCGCGCTCTACGCCGACTGCGCCGGCGCCTCGGCGCTCCCGCTCATCGAGAAGGGCGAGAAGTGGCTGCGCGCCCAGGCGCGCGACCCGGCGCTGCTCCTCACCCTCGGCAAGCTCTGCATGCAGCCAGGGCCTGTGGGGCAAGGCGCAGAGCTACATCGAGGCGAGCCTCGCCCTCGAGCCCACCCACGAGGGCCACATGACGCTCGCCGCGCTGATGGAGAAGCTCGGCAAGCCGCAGGAAGCCGTCCGCCATTTCCGCCGCAGCGCGGAACTCGCGGGCTAGCGGTCGCATCAAACCCGACTGCGCCCGTCCCCCAGGAGCCCTGCCATGACCCGCGAATACGCCGCCCTCTCCCACCAGCCGCTGCACGCCAGGAGCCCAGGTCGCGTCCACCGCTGCCGCCGGCGCGCCTCACGCTCGAGTCCCCGGCGATCGAGGCCATGACGGACCTGCGCAAGGTCCCGGCGAGCGCCGTCTCCGCCGACCGGACGATCGAGGACTGCAACGCCCTGATGAAGGCGCGCAGCATCCGCCTGCTCTTCGTCGAGGACGCGCAGCGCCGCGTCCTCGGCGTCATCACCGCCACCGACCTCCTCGGGGAGAAGCCCGTGCGCTTCATGCAGGAGCGGGGCCTTCGCCGCCACGAGATCCTCGCTTCCGACCTCATGACCCCCGCCACCGCCCTCGAGGCGCTCGACCTGGGGGCCGTCACGCGCGCGCAGGTGGGCCACATCGTGGCCACGCTCAAGGCCGCCGGGCGCCAGCACACCTTCGTCACCGAGGACGGCGGCAGGCGCATCTGCGGCCTCTTCTCCGCCACCCACATCGCCCGGCGCCTCGGCATCGACGTGACCACCCACGAGGTCGCCACGAGCTTCGCCCAGATCGAGGCCGCCCTGGCGCGATGACCGACGGTCACGCGCAGGCCGTCCGCGCGTTTCGCTGGCAGGTTCCCGCCCGCTGCAACATCGCCGAGTCGGCCTGCCGCCGCTGGGCCGGCGATCCCGCCGCCTCGCCCTGCGCTGGGAAGACGAGTCGGGCGCCACGGCCCGGTTCACCTACCGGGACCTCCTGCAGGCCTCCAACCGCCTCTCGAATGCGCTCGCGTCCCTCGGCGTGGCCCGCGGCGACCGCGTGGCGATCATCCTTCCCCAGCGCCCGGAGACGGTCGTCGCCTACCTCGCCTGCTTCCAGATGGGCGCGATCGCGGTGCCGCTCTCCTTCCTGTTCGGGCCCGACGCGCTCGAGTACCGGCTCTCGGACAGCGGCGCGAAGGTCGCGATCGTCGATCCCGACACCCTCCCCGGCCTGTGGGCCGTGCGCGAGCGCCTCCCCGCGCTGGCGCACGTGATCGGCGTGGCGGGCGCGCGCGAATCCGGCGTCCACGCGTGGGAGGGCCTGCTCGAGCGCGCCTCGCCCGGCTTCGCCTGCGTGGAGACGGGGCCGCAGGACCCCGCCGTCATCATCTACACGAGCGGCACGACGGGTCCGCCCAAGGGCGCCCTCATGCCGCAATCGACCCTCATCGGAAACCTCCCGGGCTTCGAGTTCTCGCACGACGGCTTTCCGCAGCCGGGCGATTTCTTCTGGTCCCCGGCCGACTGGGCGTGGACGGGCGGCCTGTGGGACGCGCTCATGCCGACGCTCTTCCACGGGCAGGCCATCCTCGGCTACCGCGGCCGCTTCGAGCCGGAGAAGGCCTTCCACCTGCTCGAGAAATACGCGGTGCGCAACGCCTTCCTCTTCCCCACCGCGCTCAAGATGATGCGGCGCGCCGTGGCCCAGGCCCCGCGCGCGGTTCAGCATCGACCTGCGCTCGATGATGAGCGGCGGCGAGCCCGTCGGCCCGGCGCTCTTCGACTGGTGCCGCGAGGAGCTCGGCGTCACGGTGAACGAGATCTTCGGGCAGACGGAGATCAACTACATCGTGGGCAACTCGCACCGCGTGTGGCCCGTGCGGCCCGGGTCGATGGGGCGGCCCTACCCGGGGCACCGCATCGCCGTGATCGACGACGCGGGCCGCGAGGTGCCCGCGGGCACGGTGGGCGACGTGGCGGTCCACCGCACCGGGACCGACGGCACGCCCGATCCCGTGTTCTTCCTCGGGTACTGGCGAAATCCCGAAGCCACGGCGAGGAAGTACTCGGGGGACTGGTGCCGCACCGGCGACGAGGCCTTCGCCGACGCCGACGGCTACCTCTGGTACCAGGGCCGCGGCGACGACATGTTCAAGAGCGCGGGCTACCGCATCGGGCCGGCGGAGATCGAGAACTGCCTCGTGAAGCACGAGGCGGTGGCCAACGCCGCGGTCGTGCCGAGCCCCGACGAGCTGCGGGGCCACGTGATCAAGGCGTTCATCCTGCTCGCGCCGGGGTTCGCGCCTTCCGCGTCGCTGGAGGAGGCGATCCGCGCGCACGTGAAGTCGCACCTCGCGCCGTGGCAGCAGCCGAGGTTCGTGGAGTTCGTGGAGGAGTTCCCGATGACCACCACCGGGAAGGTGCAGCGGCGCGTGCTGCGCGAGCGCGAGGCGGCGCGAGTGGCCGCTCAGGGCATGGGTGCGGCGTAGGTGAAGGCGTCGCAGTAGAACTCGTCCTCGGGCAGCCCGCGCTGCTCGACGAACGTCTTCTTCGCGATGTCGGTCATCGCGGGCGCGCCGCAGGCATAGACCTGGTAGCCGGACGAGGTCGGGGAAGTCGTCGAGCACCGCCTGGTGCACGAAGCCCCGTGCGGCCCACCCAGTCGTCCTCGGGCCCCGGCTCCGAGAGCACCGGGATGAAGGTGAAGTTCTCGTGCTCCTCCTGCCACTTCACGGGCAGCTCCGGGAGGTAGAGGTCGCGCAGCGTGCGCACGCCCCAGTAGAGGACCATCTGGCGGTCGATGCCCTTGTGGAAGGCGTGCTCGATCACCGCCTTCACCGGCGCGAACCCGGTGCCGCCGGCGACCAGGATCATGGGCTTGTCGGAATCCTCGCGCAGGTAGAACGAACCCAGCGGGCCCTCGAAGCGGACGATGGCGCGCTCCTTCATCTCCTCGAACACGTACTTCGAGAACGCGCCGCCCGGCGTCCTGCGCACGTGCAGCTGCAGGTGCGTGTCGTCGTGGGGCGCGTTGGCCATCGAGTAGCTGCGCCGCACGCCGCCCTTCATCAGGATGTCGATGTACTGGCCGGCGAGGAACTGCAGCCGCTCGGCCGCGGGGAGCTTCAGGTAGAGGATCGCGACGTCCACGGCGGGCATCTCGATCTTCTCGACGCGCGCCGGCAGCGTCCGGATGGTGAGGTCCTTGAGCCCCGCGAGCTCGCGGATCTCCAGGACGAGGTCGGACTGCGGCTTCGTGCAGCAGGTGAGCGCCTTGCCGGCCGCCTTCTCCTCCGCGGTGATGGCGCGGTCCTGGTGCTCGCCGTACTCGAGCGTCGCCGCTCTTCAGGTGGCCCTTGCACGCGCCGCAGGCGCCGTTGCGGCAGCCGTAGGGCAGGCCCACGCCCTGGCGCAGGGCGGCCTCGAGGACGGTCTCGCCGGGATTGACGGTAAAGGTGCGGCCGCTCGGCTCGAGGCGCACCTGGCGCTCGGCCGAGGCAGGGGTTTGGGGCACGTCAAAGGCTTTCTGGGTTGACGGGCGCGGCGGACGGCAGCGCCTCCGCGCCGATGAAGAACGCGGAATTCTACCCGATGGTCGGCGCCCTAGCGCTCGCGGCGGAACTGCCCGTCGATCACGTCGCCGTGGACCGGGCGGGCATGGGCGTGGACGGGCTCCGGCAGGCGCCGGGGGAGCAGCAGCAGCGCGAGCGCGATGAAATCCGAGATCACGCCGGGGAAGATGAGGAGGAGGCCGGCCAGCACGGTGCGCGCGCTGTCCACGAAGGCGGCGATGGAAAACTGGCCCGCGGCCAGCGCCGCGCCGACCCGCGCCACGAGGGCGAAGCGCGCTTCCTTGAGGAGCGCGAAGCCCGCGACCGCGGAGAGCACGACCCAGGCGAGGACCCACCAGCCGTGCGTGTCGGCCAGGCGCGCGAGCACCGCGATTTCCAGCAGGGGGAAACCCAGTAAGATGGCCAGCAGCAGGAACCTCATCCGAATCCTTCCTTCCTTTCCGGCCCGGCCGCGCGGCCGGCATTCCGAAATTGGGCGTCATCGCCGTCCTGACAAACCTACCCGACTCCGAGTCGGCTTTCAATCTCGCGCGCGCCCTCGTCCACCGCCGGCTCGCCGCCTGCGTGAACGTCCTGGCCCCCGCGACCTCCTTCTATCGCTGGGAGGGCCGCGAGGAAGAGGCGGCCGAGGTGCCGGTCCTCATCAAGACCGTCCTCGAGCGCTATCCCGAGCTGGAACAGGCGATCCGGGAACTTCACCCCTACGACCTTCCCGAAATCATCGCCTTCCCCGTCGAGCAGGGCTTCGAGAACTATCTGGGGTGGGTGAGGGACGAATGCAAGCGTCCCCCCGAACCCGGAAAGCAACCATGAACCGCGTCACAGCCGCCCTCGCGGCGGCCTGCCTGGCCAGCCTCGCCCACGCGGCGAACCCCTCACGCCGACGAACCCCTCGATCCCGACAAGGCCTTCCGGCCCTACGCGAGGCTCGTGGCGGGCGAGCCCTCGGCCGTCGCCGGCACCGAGCGCCACGGCATCGACATCGAGTACCGCATCGCCCCGGGCTACTACCTCTACCGCAGCCGCCTGCGCTTCGAGGTCTCGCCGCCGAGCCTGCTCATCGGCGCGCCCGAGCTCCCCGCGGGCATCGAAGTCGACGATCCGTTCATCGGAAAATCGGCGATCTTCCGCGAACGTGTGACGATCCACCTCCCATTTGTCGTGAGCGTCGCCAAACCGGGAACCTACAAGGTGAAGATCGTCGCCCAGGGCTGCGCCGAGGAGCGCATCTGCTATTCGCCCGTTCCCGCAGGAAGTGATGGTGAACATCCCGCCGGGATACCGCGTCACGGATTCGCCGGGGCTGCCGGCCGCGCGGAACCTGCCGCGATGAAGCGCTGGGCGCCGTTCGCCGGCATCGCGCTCCTGGCCGCGCTCGCGCGGCGTGTCGCTCTGGCTCGCCGGCCGCAACGCCGCGCCGCCCGCCCTGGAGCCGGGCCCGGTCGACGCGAGCCCCGCCGCCATCCAGGCCACGCGGTTCGAGGACGGCGACGGCCGCGGGCGCACGCTGGCCGAGTTCTCCGGGAAGGTCGTCGTCGTCAACTTCTGGGCGACCTGGTGCACGCCGTGCCGGGAGGAAATGCCGGGATTCGTGAAGCTGCAGTCCCGATGGCAGGACCGGGGGGTGCAGTTCGTCGGCCTCGCCCAGGACGACGCGGCCAAGGTCGCGGCCTTCGGGCGGGAACTCGCGATCAACTACCCGCTCTGGCTCGGCGGCGCCGAGGTGATGGAGCCTTTCGCGGCGCCTGGGCAACCGGCTCGGGGTGCTGCCGCACACCGTGCTGCTGGACGCCCAGGGGCGGGTGCATCGAGTCGCGGATCGGGATCTTTCCGGAGTCGGTCCTCGATTCCCGGCTTGCCGCGATTACGGGAAAATGAGCTTAACTTCCGCTAATATTCGCCGAACATCGCCAATAGCGCATCTTCTCCAGCGTCTACTGACAACCCGCGGCTGTTACAAAGCGGAAAGCGTGCCCACTCCGCGCCGGATTCCACGGGCACGCCTGGCCACCATTTGCAACTTCGCCGAACGCTGGACATCGTGCGGCGAGTTCCGGCAAACTCGTTGGCCATGTCCGCAATCCTGGTACTCCACGGACCCAATCTCAACCTGCTCGGCACCCGCGAACCCGATGTCTACGGGCGGGTGACGCTGGCCGAGATCGACCGGCGCCTGGTCGAACGCGGGAAGGCGGCCGGGGTCGTGGTCCGGACCTTCCAGAACAACGCCGAAGCCCCGCTCATCGAACGCATTCATGCGGCGAAAAGCGACGAAACGGCGTTCATCATCATCAATCCTGCAGCATTTACGCACACCAGCGTTGCCTTGCGCGATGCCCTCGCGGCGGTGGCGATCCCGTTCATCGAGGTCCACCTGTCGAACGTGCACGCCCGCGAGCCCTTCCGGAAGCACTCCTATTTCACCGACCTGGCGGTCGGCGTGATTTCCGGACTGGGCGCCCAAGGCTACGAACTCGCGCTGGAAGCCGCCCTGGCACGCCTGGCCCCCACGAAGGGCTGAGGCACCGTCCCGGAGGAGCAAGATGGACCTGAGGAAACTCAAGAAGCTGATCGACCTGGTGCAGGAGTCGGGCATCGGGGAGCTCGAGATCACGGAAGGCGAGGAGCGGGTGCGCATCAGCCGGACGGGCGCCAACGCCCCGGTGATGATGGCCGCACCCGCGCCGATGACCATGGCGGCGGTCCCGGGCGCCCCGGCCGCCGGCGCGCCCCGCGCCGCGCCCGAGGCGCCCCCGGCGCCCACCGGGCACACCCTCAAGTCGCCGATGGTCGGCACCTTCTACCGCTCGCCCTCGCCGGGCGCGCCCGCCTTCGTCGAGGTCGGCCAGGTGGTGACCAAGGGCCAGACGCTCTGCATCATCGAGGCGATGAAGCTCCTGAACGAGATCGAGAGCCGACGCCGCCGGCACGGTGAAGGCGATCCTCGTGGAGAACGGCCAGCCCGTCGAGTACGGCCAGCCGCTCTTCGTGATCGAGTAGTGCCCGCCTCCCGGAACCGAAGATGTTCGAAAAGATCCTCATCGCCAACCGCGGCGAGATCGCGCTGCGCATCCAGCGCGCCTGCCGCGAGATGGGCATCAAGACGGTCGCCATCCACTCCGAGGCCGACGCGGACGCGAAGTACGTGATGCTCGCCGACGAGTCGGTGTGCATCGGCCCGCCGCCCTCGCGCGACAGCTACCTCAACATCCCCGCCATCATCAGCGCCGCCGAGGTCACCGACGCCCAGGCGATCCACCCCGGCTACGGATTCCTGTCGGAGAACGCCGACTTCGCCGAGCGCGTGGAGAACTCCGGCTTCGTCTTCATCGGCCCGACGGCCGCCTCCATCCGCATGATGGGCGACAAGGTCGCCGCCAAGGCGGCCATGAAGACGCGTGGGCATCCCCTGCGTGCCGGGCTCCGACGGCGCCGCTGCCCGACGACCCGAAGGAGATCCGGCGCCTCGCGGCCCTCGTCGGCTATCCCGGTCATCATCAAGGCCGCGGGCGGCGGCGGCGGGCGCGGCATGCGCGTCGTGCACACCGAGGCCGCGCTCGTCAACGCGGTGAACACGACGCGCACGGAGGCCCAGAACGCCTTCGGCAACCCCACCGTCTACCTCGAGAAGTTCCTCGAGAACCCGCGCCACGTCGAGATCCAGGTGCTCGCCGACGAGCACCGCAGCGCGATCTACCTCGGCGAGCGCGACTGCTCCATGCAGCGCCGCCACCAGAAGATCATCGAGGAGGCGCCGGCGCCCGGCATCAAGCCGCGCCTCATCGACCGCATCGGCGAGCGCTGCGCGGACGCCTGCCGCAAGCTCGGCTACCGCGGCGCGGGCACCTTCGAGTTCCTCTACGAGAACGACGAGTTCTACTTCATCGAGATGAACACGCGCGTGCAGGTCGAGCACCCGGTGACGGAGATGATCACCGGCATCGACATCGTGCAGGAGCAGATCCGCGTGGCGGCGGGCATGAAGCTGCGCTACCGCCAGCGCGACATCGTGAAGCGCGGCCACGCGATCGAGTGCCGCATCAACGCCGAGAACCCGGTGACCTTCGTGCCCTCGCCGGGGCGCATCACGCAGTACCACACGGCCGGCGGCCCCGGCATCCGCTACGACTCGCACGCCTACAACAACTACTACGTGCCGCCGCACTACGACTCGCTCGTCGGCAAGCTGATCGCCCACGGCGACACGCGCGAGCAGGCGATCGCGCGCATGCGCATCGCGCTCTCCGAGATGGTGATCGAGGGGATCCAGACCAACATCCCCCTGCACCAGGAGCTCATGAACGACGCGGCCTTCGTCCGCGGCGGCATGAGCATCCACTATCTCGAGGAAAAGATGGCCGCGCTCAAGTCGATCCAGTCGGAAGCCTGAGGCGCGCAGCCCATGGCCTGGCGCCGCGTGAGCGTGGTGGTGACCGGGAGCCGGCGCGGCCGCTTCGCCGAGGCGCTCGAGGCCGCCGGCGCGGTCTCCACCGACATCACCGACGCCGACGCCGGCACCGCCGACGAAAGCGCGATCTTCGCCGAGCCCGGCGCCGACCCGGCCTCTGGCCGCGCTGCCGGCTCGTGGCGCTGCTGCCCCTGGCGACGCGGACGCCGACGCCGCTGCTCGCGGCGCGCCTCTCCGGGCAGCGGCCTGCGCGCCGCTCGAGCCGCCAGTCATCGACGTGCTGCAGGACAACGACTGGGTGCGCGAGACGCAGCGCCAGTTCGCGCCGATCCGCGCGGGCGAGCGCGCTGTGGATCGTGCCCACCTGGCACGAGGCGCCCGACGCGACCGCGGTGAACATCGTGCTCGACCCGGGCGCGGCCTTCGGCACCGGCAGCCACCCGACCACGCGGCTGGTGCTCGCCTGGCTCGAGCGCGAGGTGCACGGCGGCGAGACGGTCCTCGACTATGGCTGCGGCTCGGGCATCCTCGCCATCGCGGCGATGAAGCTCGGCGCGGCGCGCGCGGTCGGCGTCGACATCGACCCGCTCGCGCTCGAGGCCGCTCGCTATAATGCTTCGGCCAACGCGGTCGCGCTCGACGTGCGTCGGGGCGGATGCGCCGCTCGACGCTCGCCGCCGATCTCACCGTCGCCAACATCCTCGCCAACCCGCTGCGCATGCTGGCACCCCTCCTCGCCTCGCACACCCGCCCCGGCGGGCGACTCGCGCTCTCCGGCATCCTCGCCGCGCAGGCCGGCGAGGTGATGGCAGGCCTACGCGCCGTTCTTCGACATGGCCGCGGCCGGAGCGCGAGGCCGACTGGGTGTGCCTCGCGGGCACGCGCAGGCAGGCGGCCTAGCGATGCTCGTCACCGCCTGCAAGCACTGCGGCGCGCGCTTCCGCGTGACGCCGGACCAGCTGAACCTCCGCCAGGGCCAGGTGCGCTGCGGGCAGTGCCACGAGGTCTTCAACGCCTTCGAGTCGCTGGAGCGCTTCCCGGGCGACGACACGGGAGCGAGGCTCCTCGCCATGCGGGCAGGCACGGTCCGAGTGCGCCGAGCCGCTCGCCCGAGCTCGCGAGGCACGACCTCGGCCAGCGCGTGCGGCCGGGCGAGCCGCCGCCCCGATCACCCGAGCCCCGGCGCCCGATGCCGGCGTCGCGGACGACCGCGACGCCGCGCCAACCGGGCCGCTCGTGGACCTGCCGCGATATCTCCGACTTGCCGGACGTGCCCGACCTGCTGCTCGAGAGCGAGGTCCAGGCCGACGCGCCGGCGGCGGAAGCGATCCCGGCCGACGCCCCGCCGCCGAGACCTCGCCCGCCCCGTTCGTGCCGCTCGAGCCCGTCGCGCCCGAGCCGCGCGCCGCGGCCCTCGCGGGCGTGGGCCTTCGGCGTGGCGTTCCTCGCGCTCGTGCTCGCCGCTCCAGCTCACCTACGCCTTCCGCGCCCGCCTCGCGCAGCAGTATCCCGTCGCTGCGGCCGGTGCTGGAGTCGGCCTGCGCCACCGTGGGCTGCACGGGTGCCGTGGGTGAACGACGAGGCGGCGCTCAAGCTCGAGGATTCGGAGCTGCTCGAGGTGCCGGGCAAGCCCGGCCAGATCGCGCTGCAGGCGCGCATCCGCAACCTCTCGCCGTCCGCGCAGGAATTTCCCGCACCTCGAGCTCACGCTCACCGACCTCACCGGGCAGACGGCGGTGCGCCGCGTGCTGCGCCCCTCGGACTACCTCGGCCGCGCGCCCGGTCGCCGGCGAGGTCATGGCCCCGGGATCGGAGGCGCTCCTGAGCGTGCGCCTCGAAACCGGCCGCATCCGCCCCACGGGCTACGAACTGCTGCTCTTCTACCCCTGAGCGCGCCTCACGCGGCGCGCTCGCGCAGGTTCGCGAGCATCGCGTCGACGGCCCGGTCGACGAGCGGCGCGTCGTCCACGATGCGCGCCTCGCCGCGGCGCATCTGCTCGGCCAGGGCCTCCGGCGTGATCGAGATCGCCGCGCTCGCCTCCGAGTTGGTGAAGAGATAGACGCCCTTGGCGGGGCTGATCCAGGTGAGCCGCGCCCGCAGCAGCTGGCCGCCCTCGCGGCGGAACTCGACCCAGGTGAAGCGCTGCACGTTCGTCCAGATCCCGGTGCGCGTGAACACGTTTCGCACCGCCGGCTGGCCGCGCGGGCTCCTCAGGCGGATCTCCTCGACGTGGATGTCGCCCGCGGGAACCATCTCGCGCTCGAGCGTGGGCGCGGCCAGCGGGCGCTCCGGCGCGGGCGGACGCGCCGCGTGCCGGCCCGACAGCGCCGTTCCCTTGAGCCCGGACTTCACCGCGTCCGCATGGCAGTCGACCAGCGCCCCGAGGAACGCCTCGCGCACCGCCTCCTCGACGCCGGCCCGCGCGAGGCCCTCGTGCAGGCTGCGGATGAGCGCGGGAATCCCGGCCACGAGGCGGCGCCGGTCCTCCGCGCGCACCTTCGGCTCCACGCTCCAGAGCAGCTCGTCGACCGTCGTGAGCATTGCGATCCACGGGCCCGAGCCCTCCCCCTGCTGCGACATGGACGCTCGCGAGCGAGCGCACCCAGGCGTCCTCGAGCATGACGCGCACCGGCTCCGGAACCCAGTCGCGCGTGGCGAGCCGGCGCGTCCACCGCCTCCTCCGCGACGACGCGGGCGATCTCGAGCCGTTCGCGCTCCTCCACGAGCCGGGCGGTGCGCACGCGCGATCGCGTCCTCGGCCTCGTCCTGCCGGCCGAGGAACGCCTCCATCTCGGCGGCGAGCGTGGCGAAGAGCGCGATGTCGTCGTCGAATTCGGCGAGCACCCGCCCGACCACTTCCTCCAGCTTCGCGACGCGTGGCGCGCCCCGCGCGCGCTCGTCTCGTCCAGGCCGATGGCGGCGCGCGCCAGGCGATCGAGCAGCTGCCGCGCGGGATGGGCGCGCGAGGAGAAGAAGGCGCGGTCGAGCAGCGCCACCTTGAGCGTCGGGATCTGCAGGCGCCCGAGCTGCGGCCTTCACCGCCGCGGGGATCTGGCGGTCCTCGAAGACGAAATCGAAGAGCATCGCCACGATGTCGATCGTGAGCGCGTCGACGCCGGGGAGCGCCGCGGACTGCGGCGCGGCCTTGAGGTCGCGGATCACGTTCGCGAGCCCCTCCGCGGTCGCCATCGCGTCGGCGCCCGGCAGCTGCAGGCCGGTGAGCGATTGCACGAAGCCGCGCGTCGCGGGCGAGACCTGCATCGCGGCGTTCGCGGGCCCGGGGAAGCCGTCGGTCGCGCCGGCGGTGCCGAGCAGCCGGGCCAGCGCGGCGTGGACGTCGGCGACCGACGCGGCCTGGGGAGCGGCCCGCGGCTGCGCAGGAGCGGGCGCGGAAGGATTGCGCTTGTACGACAGCTTCAGCTCGGGGAGGATCTGGCGCTCCACGAGATGCGCGTTGAGGTCGTGGTAGACCCGGCGAAGCTCGCTCGCCACCTGGCTCTCGAGGACGCGCAGCAGCGTGAGCCGCACCTTCCATCCGGCCTCGAGCTGGTCGCACGCTTCCTTGAGCGCCCGGCAACGGTCTCGGGGCTCACGGGGTTCGCGTCGTCGGCGAGGTCGGGCTTCTCCAGCAGGAACCCGAAGCGCTGCGACAGCGCCCCGAGCTCGCCCTCGCAGGCGGCCTGCATTCGCGCGGCCATGGCCCGCACGGCGAGCGCCTGCTCGAGCTCGTCGTCGTCCATCAGCGAGAGCCCCTGGGGCGAGGCCGCCTCGCGGGAGGGCGCCGCGTCGCCCTTCACCTTGCGGTTGAAGAACGCGAGGAACTGGCGGCGGAAGGCAGCCTCGATGGCGGGCCGGCCCTCGCGGGCCTGCGACCGGGCGTCGAGGAAGAGGTCCTGCGAGTCGCGGTCGCGCGCGTTGTTGGCCAGCTCGAAGAGCTCGTCCTCGACCTTGTCGAGGACGCCGGCCAGGGCCTGGGTGATCCGCCCCAGCGCGAGGTCGCGGCAATCCGTGAGGACGCCGGCGGATTCCTGCGGGGTGAGGCGCGCGCGGGCGCGCGCATGCGCGTCGAGGGATACGACGTTGCTCGGAGAGGTGCTCGCCATGGCGCCGCCTTTCGCGGGCCAACCCGGGGCGGGGAGGACGCTCGACTGGCAATCCCGCTGTCGTGGGGCCGGCGGCGAGCCGACCCGGTAGACCGGAGACTTTGCGTCCCCACCTTTCGATGGGTTTGCCCTGTTTCAGACCGCGTGCGCCGCGGGGGGTCCTGGCGTTGCGCCCGAGCCGCGGGCGCGCCGAACCTTGTTCTGGCTCGTGCGATGGTGGGCGCATCGCCCGGCCGCCGTCAACGCCGCCCATCGGGAGGATTTCCGCCGCACGTCACCCGGGGTGAGCGCTTCCTCGCCGGTATAATCGCGGCTCTTTCCGACGGACGCTCAAGGCATGTCGATCCTCGTCTGCGGCTCCATCGCGTACGACACCATCATGGTGTTCCGCGACCAGTTCAAGAACCACATCCTTCCCGGACCAGATCCACATCCTGAACGTGGCGTTCCTGGTGCCGGACCTGCGGCGCGAGTACGGCGGCTGCGCGGGGAACATCGCCTACGGGCTGAAGCTCCTCGGCGAGGACCCGCTCGTCATGGCCACCGTCGGCCACGACTTCGACCCCTACGAGCGCCGCATGGACAAGCTGGGGCTGTCGAGGAGGCACGTGCGCCGGCTCGACGAGCACTTCACGGCGCAGGCCTTCATCACCACCGACATCGACGACAACCAGATCACCGCGTTCCACCCGGGCGCGATGTCGGAGTCGCACCGCGAACCGCATCGCCGAGACCGACGGCGTGCGCCTCGCCATCGTCTCGCCCGACGGCCGGCAGGGCATGGTCGAGCACGCCCGCGACCTCGCCCGGGCGAAGATCCCCTACGTGCTCGACCCGGGCCAGGGCCTGCCGATGTTCTCGGGCGAGGACGTCCTCGAGATGCTCGCGGGGGCGCGCTGCCTGACCGTGAACGACTACGAGGCGCGCATGGTCGAACAGAAGACGGGCCAGACGGTGGCGGAGCTGTCCCGGCGGGTCGAGGCCGTGGTGGTCACGCGCGGGGCGCGAAGGGGCGGACATCCTCTTCGGCGGTCAACAGATTCACGTTCCCGCCGTTAAACCGGATAGCCTGGTCGATCCGACCGGGTGCGGCGATGCCTTCCGGGCGGGCCTCCTGTACGGGATGGTCCGGCGGTGGGACTGGCGCAAGTCGAGCCGTCTCGCCTCCCTGATGGGCTCGATCAAGATCGCCCACCGGGGCGGGCAGAACCACAAGCCCGCGCGGGAGGAAATCGAGCGCCGGTTCGCCGAGGCCTTCGGCGAATCGCTATAGTGGCAAGCATCGCCGACGGCGAAGTCGCAACCCCAGGGAGATCCCGGATGAACGCGAAATCGATCGGAACGATCCTCACGGCCGCGGCGGTGCTCGGCCTGGCCGGGTGCGCCTACCCCGGCCACGGCAGCGCGGACTACCGCGGCTACCAGACGCGCACCGAGCAATCGGTGCGCTTCGGCGTCGTGGAGGCGATCCGCGTCGATCCGCATCGACGCGCCCGCACACCGGCGTGGGCGCCACGTCCGGCGCCATCCTGGGCGGCATCGCGGGGAGCACCGTCGGCGGCGGCAGCGGCCAGGCCGCGGCGGCGGTGGCCGGCGGCGCTCCTGGGCGGCATCATCGGCTCCCACATCGAGGCGGACACGAACCAGGGCAACGGCCTCGAGATCACGGTCCTGCTCGACGGCGGCCAGTACATCGCCGTGGTGCAGGAGGCCGACGAGACCTTCCGCATCGGCGACCGCGTGCGGATCCTCTCCGGCCAGGGCACCACCCGCGTCGCGCACTGAGGGCGCCGGCGGGGCCCGTGGGAGAATGGGCCGCCCCGAAACGGCCCTCCCGCGACCCTTGAGCCCCACCCGAACCCCGAGGCTGATCCGCGCCGTCCGCTGGACGCGGCTTTTCCTCCACCTGGGCGCCGCGTTCCTCACGCTGCGCTTCGTCTGGCCGCGCGCCGACGCGCAGCGCCGCCACGAGATCGCCGTCCGGTGGGCGCAGGACCTCCTGCGCATCCTCGCCATCCGCGTGCGCTGCGAAGGCCGGCCGCCGCCGCACGGGCGCACGGGCGCGATGATCGCCTCCAACCACGTCTCCTGGGCGGACATCTTCGCCATCGCCTCGGTGCGCCACACGCGCTTCATCGCCAAGAGCGAGATCCGCGACTGGCCGCTCGCGGGCTGGCTCGCCGAGCGCTCGGGCACCATCTTCATCCGCCGCGCGCGCCGCCACGACACCGCGCGCATCAACGCCCTGGTGCACGACGCGCTGGGCGAGGGCGACTGCGTGGGGCTCTTCCCCGAAGGCACGACCACGGAAGGCGACCGCCTCCTCAAGTTCCACAGCTCGCTCTTCGAGGCGGCGGTGGCCAACCGGGCGCGCGTCTATCCGGTGGCGGTTCGCTACGAGAACCCCGACGGAACGCCGCTGCGCGCCGCGGCCTACGTGGGGGACCTGTCGTTCGCCGCAGTCGCTCGGGCTCGTCATCCGCACGCGCGAGACGGTGGCGCGCCTCGCCTTCGCCCACCCGATCGAGCCCGACGGGCTCACGCGGCAGGAGGTGGCCGCGGAGGCCCACCGGCGCGTGGCTAGTCTTCTCGGGCTGCCCGATCCCGGGCACCGCGCCTGGAAGACCCGGCGATCGCCCAGCCGAACCGCGGTAAGGGCTCGCCCCCAGACGCAGCCGCTGTCCAGGGCGATCAGACCTTCCTCGGCCATGCGCAGGCCGAGCACGGACCAGTGCCCGCAGACGATCGTGTGCGTGGCGTTCGCGCGGCGCGGCATGTCGAACCACGGGATGCGCTTGCGCGTGCTTCTCGCCCGGCTCGCCCTTGAAGGACGATGTCCATCGCGCCCGTCGCGGCGTGCAGACGCGAAGCCGCGTCATCGCGTTCACGATCGCGCGCAGGCGGTCGTCGCCGGCGAGGTCGTCGTCCCAGCGCTCGGGCTCGTTGCCGTAGAGGCGCGCCAGGAAGCGCCGCCAGCCGCGCTCCCTGCAGCACCGTCTCGACTTCGCCCGCCAGCTCCCGCGCCTTCGCGACGGCCACTCGGGAAGCAGTCCCGCGTGCACCAGCGCGATACGCGCCCTCGACGTGCATGAGCGGCCGGCGCCGAAGCCAGTCGAGAGCTCCTCGCGGTCCGGGGCGGCGAGAGCACGGCGTCGAGCGTGTCGCGCGGGCGCGGCTTCTCGATGCCCTCGGCCACGCAGAGGAGGTGCAGGTCGTGGTTGCCCAGCACGGTGACGGCCGACGGGCCGAGGCCCTTCACGAAGCGCAGGCAGCCCAGCGAATCCGGGCCGCGGTTGACGAGGTCGCCCACGAACCAGAGGCGATCGCGGGCGGGGTCGAACGCGATCTCGTCCAGGAGCCGCTCGAGGGGCTCGAGGCATCCCTGCAGGTCGCCGATCGCGTAGAGGGCCATGAGGGAGGGGAGAAACGAAAAAGGGCGACCGAGATCGCCCTTCAGCGCTGGTCCGGAGCGGGCTCCGTTACTTCGAGCCGGCGACCATGTAAGTCGACCGCGGCCTTGACCTCGGCGTCGGAGAGGCCGGCGTTGCCGCCCTTGGGCGGCATGGCGGCCTTGCCCTTGAGCGCGCTCGCGTAGAGCGCGTCGTTGCCCGTCTTGATGCGGGGCGCCCAGGCCGCCTTGTCGCCCATCTTCGGGGCGCCGGCCGCGCCGGTCGCATGGCAGGCCATGCAGGTGGTGTCGTAGACCTTCTTGCCGTCGGCCTTGCCGCCCTTGGCCGGGGCGGCGGCGACTGCCGCCACCTTGGGCGCCTCGGGGGCGGGGGCCACGGCCGCCGCGCCTTCCACCTGCAGCTTCGCCACCGGGCCCGATGCGCTTGGCGAGGGCCTCGGGGGCCATCGCCGGATCGTTCTCCAGCGAGCGGCCGCCATAGGCGCCGACGGCGAACTGCGCGGCCAGGACGATGCCGACGATGAGGGAAATCGCGCCGATGACGATCCAGATGGCGAGCTTCACCGGATGCGTTTCCAGGTTCTCTTCGACGGCGTCGGGTGATGGGCTTGGGACATGGTTTCCTCGGGGATTCGGCGGCGGCCTTGGGGGTTCGGCAGGGCGCGATTATAGCCCGCACGCCCCGCGGCGGCCACGCGCCCGCGTTGGAGGGGGAGTGACGAAGTCGTGTAGAATCCGGCACCTACGCGCCCGTAGCTCAGTTGGATAGAGTACTGCCCTCCGAAGGCAGGGGTCGCACGTTCGAATCGTGTCGGGCGCGCCAACCGATTCCGGATCCTCCTCGATCCCGCACCCCGAGTGAACGCGCCAGCCGCTGCCGGTGAAACCGCGAGCGAGCGCACATGCGCGCTCGCCGCCGCCGCCTTCCTGGTGGTGGCCCCGGCTTCGTCCTCGCCGGGCCTGCGGATGATCCTGCTCGTGGTGGCGGCCCTCGCCCTCGGGCACACCGCGTTCCACCACGGGCGCGACCGGCTCTCGCCCGCCCCGCCCGCCTTCGTCGCGATCCCCCTCGTCCTCTGGGCCGCGCTCGCCACGGCATCGCTCGCGTGGAGCGTGAACCCGGCCTACACCCTGTCGGAGCTGCGCCCGGAGATCGTCTACGCGGCCCTCGCGTTCGGGGTCTTCCACTTCGCCGCCGACGCCCGGCGCGTCCGGCTGTGGAGCGCGGCGCTGCTCGCGGGACCGCCGCGCTCGCGATCGCGGACCTCGTCCGCGAGCTCGTCGCGCCGCAACGCCGTTCCGCTCAACTCCGGCGGCGGGCGCTTCACGACGCACCTCGTGATGGCCGCGCCCTTCCTCGCGATGCTGGCCGTCGACGCCCCGGCGGGCCTCGGCCGGCGCCCGTCGCTCCTCGCGGCCGGCGTGGCCGTGTTCTTCGTCTCCGCGCTCGCCTCCCAGAACCGCATCGTGTGGGCGGCGTTCTTCGTTTCCCTCGCCACGCTGGGCCTCTCGCTGGCGCCGTCCCTGCCGCACGAGCTGCGCCGCAGGCTGTTCGCGACGGCCGGAATCCTCGCCGTGGCGATCGCGGCCCTCTTCGCGCTCTCCCTCGAGAAGAAGCTGGTGGTGTACTCCGCGGCCAGGAGCGCGAGCGAGACCATCGAGACGGACCTGCGGCTGAAGCTCTGGCCGATCGCGGCCCGCGCCATCGCCGAGCGCCCCCTCGCGGGCCACGGCTTCGGCCGCAACATCATCGAGCCGCGGTTCCGCGCCGAGATCGGCGACGTCGACGGCAAGGAGTTCGCCGCGCATGGCCACAATCTCTTCCTCAACACGACGGTGTCGCTGGGCGTGGCGGGCCTCCTCGCGCTCTGCGCGCTCTTCGCCGCGCTTGCCCTCGCGCACGCGCGCAACCTCGCGCGCCCCGCGACGCGCCTCGCGGGCGCGATCGGCCTGGCGCTCGTGGCGGGGTTCGTGGCGAAGAACCTCACCGACGATTTCTTCAACCGCCACAACGCGCTCGTCTTCTGGGCGCTGAACGGCATGCTCATCGGGCTCGGGAGCCGCGCCGAGAGCAGCTCCTGAAATTCCGCGCGGTGCGGCGGACGGACCGGGCGACTAGGCCGCGCGCGTTCCCGGCACCGCCTTGAGCTTGGGCCGCACCTGCGACTGGAATTCCGGAACCCAGCGCTTGAGGTCGCGGCGAACCTCCGCGTCCGCGGACACGCGCTCCTGGTCCAGCCAGGCGAGCAGCTCGTCCAGCCATTCGCGCGGCTGGGCGTCGCGCGCCTTGGCGATGCGAAGCTTCGGGTGCGGCGTGGGGCGCGTGTGCTCGTCGTCCGCGAGGAGCTCCTCGAAGAGCTTCTCGCCGGGACGCAGCCCCGTGTAGACGATCTTGATCTCCTCCTCGGAGAGGTCCGAGAGGCGGATCATGTCGCGCGCGAGGTCGACGATCTTGACCGGCTCGCCCATGTCCATCACGAAGATCTCGCCGCCCAGGCCCATGCAGCCGGCCTGCAGCACGAGCTGCGCGGCCTCGGGAATGGACATGAAGTAGCGCAGCATCTCCGGGTGCGTGACGGTGACCGGCCCGCCCTTGTGGATCTGCTCCTCGAAGCGCTGGATCACGCTGCCCGCGCTGCCGAGCACGTTGCCGAAGCGCACCATCTCGAAGCGCGTGGCGCTGCCGGCCTGGAGCGCCTGGCACACCATCTCCGCGAGCCGCTTCGTCGCGCCCATCACGTTGGTGGGGTTGACCGCCTTGTCGGTGGAGACGAAGACGAACTTCTTCACGCCGTAGTCGATGGCGGCGCGCGCCACGACGAACGTGCCGCGCACGTTGTTCTGCACGGCCTCCCAGGAGTTGAGCTCCTCCATGAGCGGCACGTGCTTGTAGGCCGCGGCGTGGAAGACGATCGAGGGCGAGTACTGGTGCATCACCTGCGTCACCCGCGAGCGCGTTCTTCACGTCGCCCACGACGCTCGCGACCGGCATCTCGGGGAACGTCCTCGCGCAGCTCGCCGTCGACGCGGTACATCGCGTACTCGTTCTGCTCGAAGAGCACCAGCATCGAGGGCTGGAAGTTGGCGATCTGGCGGCAGAGCTCCGAGCCGATGGAGCCGCCCGCCCCGGTGACCAGCACCACCTTGCCGGTGAGCAGCTCGTGCAGCCCGGCGTCGTCGAGCGTCACGGGCTCGCGCTTCATGAGGTCCTCGACCGCGACCTTGCGGATCTTGGGCGCGGCGAGCCTGCCGCCCGCCACGTTGTCGAGCGAGGGCACGGTGAGCACCGCGACCTTCGCGCGCTTGCAGACTTCCACCACGCGCCGGCGGACCTTGTAGGGCACCGAGGGCATCGCGATGATGGCGTGGCGCACCTTCAGCCGCGCGGCGACGCGCGGCAGGTCGTCGAGCGCGCCCATGACGCGCACGCCCTGCAGCAGCCGCCCGCGCTTCTGCATGTCGTCGTCGAGCAGCCCGACCACGCGCCACTCCTGGCTGCGCGAGAGTTCCTTGAGGAGGCCGACCGCCGCATCGCCCGCCCCGAGCACCATGACCGGCAGGCCCTCCGTGCCGCGGCCGTAGAGGCTCCATTCCTTGAACGAGCGGACCGCCATGCGCGAACCCGACATGATCGACACGAGGATGAGCGGGTAGAGCGCGTACTCGCGATAGGTGAGGACCTCGCCCAGCCCCGTCACGTTGAGCACCAGCGGCCACGGCCACCGTTCCCGCGAGCGCCGAGAACACGATGCGCTGGACGTCCGGCAGGCTCGTGTAGCGCCAGATGCCCTGGTAGACGCCGAAGAGGTAGCTCACCAGGCCCTGCAGCGGGATGGCCACGAGCAGGGCCAGGGTGACGTCGCCGGAAACGGCGGGCGCGCCGGGCGTGCGCAGCAGCAGGAAGGCGAACGCCCAGCTGAGCGTGAGGGCGACCGCGTCGTGTGCCAGCGCGACGAGGGCCTGGGAATCCATCTGGAAGGGCTTCATGGCGTCAACCCGCGAGGAGGAGCTGTTGCGTGCGCGCGCATGCGCGATTCTTTTTTTTCGACCGCCGTGTGTCCGGCGGCTTCCTTGCTCACGGCGATGCGCGGGCGTTGCGCCGGTCCACCGCGACCAGCAAGGCAACGTACGCTACCGCCCAAACGAAAATTATAGCCCCTTGCACGACGGGGCGCTGCCCCAGCGCGACGATGGCGCTCGCGGCGACCGCCGCCATCAGGCCCCAGGCCGCCACGGCGAGCTTGCGGTGGCTCCAGCCCCCCAGGACCAGCCGCTGGTAGTAATGGGCCCGGTGCGCCTGCAGGAACGGCTCCGACCTCGCCACCCGCCGGGCGAGCGTCACCGTGGCATCGACGATGAACGGGGAGAACACCAGCAAGGGGAACCACCCGGGCCAGGCGCCGCGCACCGCGCCCAGCCAGCCCAGCGCGCCGACGAGGAAGCCCAGCGGGACGGACCCCGCGTCGCCCATGAAGACGCGGGCGGGCGGGAAGTTGAACACGAGGAACCCCGCGGCCGCGGCGGCGAGCGCGAGCGACGCGTTGGCCAGCGCCGCATCCCCGCCGCGGTACGCGGCGAACGCGAGGGCCCCGAAGCCGATCAGGGCCATCCCGCCGGCCAGGCCGTCGGCGCCGTCCATGAAGTTGAAGAGGTTGGTCATCCACGCGATCGCGAGGACCGCGACCACGGCGATGGCGATCGCGAGGGCGTCCGGGCCCTGCGCGCCGGGCCAGGCCACGCCCACCGCCCACGCCGCCGCCGCGAGGTGGCAGGGCAGCCGCACGGCCACGGGCAGGCTCTTCACGTCGTCCACGAAGGAGACCAGCGGCGAGGAAGAGGGCCGCGCCCGCGATGAGGCGGATCTCCTGCGTTCCCTCGAGGAAGAGGAGGGGGAGGGCGCCTCAGCATGAGGCCGATGCCGCCGAGGCGCGGGGTGGCGACCGCATGCAGCGACCGCTCGCCGGGCCGGTCGACGATCCGCGCGGCGAGCGGGCTCGCCCGAAGGAGGGCGATCACCGCGATGGCGACGACCGCCGGCACGAGCACGACGGCGGCGCTCATCGCGAATCGCCCTCGCGCCACGCTTCCACCGTGTCCTCGAGGCCCTGCGGCCAGCGCGAGGCGTGGCGTCCACCCGAGCGTCGCGCACGAGGGTCGCGGGATCGGCCTCGAGCGAGCGCGTCAGCCGCCGCATGCGCGCGCCCAGGCCCGCGGCGGCCCCGATCGCCTCGAGGGCGAGGGGCGGAACGGGGAACAGGCGGGCGGGCCGGCCGAGCGCGCGGCGAATCGCCCCGACCAGCTCGCGGCGTGGACACGGGCACGGGGTGGGCCGCGATGAAGGCGCGTCCCGGCGCATCGGGGTGGCCGGCCGCCAGCAGCAGGGCGTCGGCCAGGTCGCTCACGTGCACGAGGCTGCGGCGGTTGGCGATCGCGGCGAACGGCAGCCACGTTCCGGTGTCGGCCAGGCGCAGCAGCGCCCGGAAATTGCCGCCCACGCCGGGACCGTAGGTGAGCGGGATGCGCACGATCGCCACCGGCAGGCCCGGTGCGCGAGGCGATCCCGCGAAGGGCCTCCTCCGCGCGCCATTTCGAGCGCGCATAGGCGTCCGCCGGGCGCTGGCGGCGAATCGGGCCCGAAGGGCTCCTCGGCCGGTTTCCTCGCCGATGAACCTTGATGGTGCTCGCGAACACGAAGCGGGTCGCCCCGCCCGCGGCCGCGGCCTCGGCCAGGACGCGCGTCTTCTCGACGTTGTCACGCTCGAAATCGGCGGCCTCGGCCGTCCGGCTCGTGCACGCGCGCGGCCAGGTGGACGACCGTGGCATCGCGGAAATCCGCCGCCGCGACGGCCTCGCGCCATCGCGGGTCCGCCATCGAGAGGCGCCGGCACGACGCGAGCCGCGCCACGAACGCCGTGCCCACGAACCCGCCGGCGCCGGTGACCAGGACCTTCGGGGGAACGCCAGTCGGGGAATTCACGGGCCGAAAACGAAACGGGCATCCCGAAAGATGCCCGTTTTCGCCAGACGGGTCGCTACGTTACGGGCAAGTTAGCCGGCACGGTCGCGGTCACCGTCGGTCGTCGGTGGCGCCGTCGGTGACCGCCGATCGCGGCGGTGGCCGGGTAGCCGGTCACCGCGCTCGTGCCGCGCGTGATCGAGAGCACGCCTCCCGCGATGATCGCGCGTGACGAGCGGGTGCGACGAGGTCGCCGTGAGCGGACGCCCCGTGCCGCCGACGACCGTCACCTGGCCGGTCTGGCCGCAGGCCAGGTCGTCAGCGTCGGCGGCGCCGCCGTGATCGGCGGCGGCGCCGTGGTACCGGCCGTGTTGGTCACCGCGATCGACGCGACCGAGCCGCGGCTGTCGGTGACGATGATGCGTGCCGGCGGGCGGGCACGGCGGCGCCGTCAGCCCGATGGTCGACGGTGAACCGGCCGCCGGTGGTGTCGACCGTGGTCGGCGAAACGGCGATGCCGGGCGCCGCCGCGATCGTGTAAGGCGGCGTTCCGCCGAAGATGTACACGTCGGCGGTTCCCGAACCGCAGCGCAGTGGTGCTCGCGCCCGTGAAGGTGAGGGTATCCGGGCACGACGCGTGATCGCATCCACGGGTGCCTGCTGGACGATGAGGAAGACCACGTCCACCGTGACGCCGGTCGCGACGTCCGTGACCTTGTAGGTGGCGAGCTGCGTCGGGCGCGCCGTTGGTCACGCGCAGGCGCACGATCGCCTTGCCCGACTGGTCGGTGCGGACGCGGATCTGGTTCACGAGCTGCGGGGTGACGGCGGGGTTCTCGACGACGAACTGGAAGTCGCCGCGCACCTTGTCGAACTGGAACTCGCGGTTGCCGTAGAGGGTGCCGTTGGAGACCGGGACGAGCGTCGACGATGGAGTCGGTGCCCGAGCAGCGCCTGGGGCGCCGCGGCCCCGGCCGCGGCGGCGGCGCAAGTGCTCGTGTAGCTCTCGCGATAGCCCGTGAAGAAGTTCTGCAGGACGTTGTACGCGTTGGAGAGGGACGCGCCGTTGCTGTCGCGGACCTCGATGTTCACGGTGCGGCGGGGAACCTCGTTGGGATCCAGGCCCACGTCCACCACGCCCGGGTTGCGCGGGACGATCGTGAACGAGTTGCTGTCGGTGGTGATGTTCAGCTCGATGAGCGTCTGCTCGCTCGAGGTGACCAGGTAGGGCTTGCGCCCCCCGACGATGTTGAACGTGTAGGGCACGCCCGCGTACAGCGACGCGGTGCCCGGCAGGAGCTGCAGGGCCCCGGCCGCGTTCGGCGAGGAGGTGGCGCCACCGCCGCCGCAGGAGGCAAGGACAAGCGCCGCCGCGGCCAGAAAGGCCACGGACAGCTTCGATTGCAGGCGACGCATCGGCTCGAAATTCACGATTGATTCCCCTTTTCTACTGGGACCCGCCCGAAGATTTCTTCAAAATTAGCGGGTTATGGGTGTTTATTAAAGCGCAACTTGCAGTTGCTTGCAAGCGGAATAATTCGCGGCCGTCCGCCAGACGGCGGCGCGTCCGAAGCCGATGCGGCGCTGCAGACAAGGTCGCCCGGACCGGCGTCGCGGCGATGCCTCAGCGGGCAGTTGACGTAGTCACCGTGCGACGCGTCGGCGGTTGCGCGCCGTCGGTCACCGTGACGTCGCGCGCACGGTGACCGTCGCGGTACGGTGGCCGCCGGCGCGAAGCGCACCGCGAGCCGATGGCGTTCATCGTGACCGTCCGGCCCGGCCGGGGGCAGTGACCAGCAGCAGACCGTCGGAGCTGCCGGCCGAGAACGGCTCGGCTCCGCCGACGATGCGACGAGCGACGCGCTCTGGCCGCAGCGCAGGGTCAGCGAGCTCGGCGCAAGGCGCGATGGGCGGCGCCGCCGTCCCGAACTTGTTCGTGACCGTCACCGTGAGCGTCCGGCCCGTGGCGTCGGTGACCGCGATCGGGCAGGTTCTCCACGCACTGGCCGGTGCCCGCGAAGTTGATCGTGAACTTCCCGCCGTTCGTGGCGACCATCGCCGGCGGCGCGGCGAAACCGTTGACGCTGACGGTGAACGCGGTCGATGCCCGATGACGATGTAGGGCGGCGTGCCGCCGAAGACCGCCACCTCGGCGCTGCCGGTGCTGCAGGCAGCGGTCGACGGCCCCGAAAGGGTGATCGACGAAGGCAGGGTGAAGAAAGCCGGCGTGTTGCCGTTGAACTGGGCGATGGCGAAGCTCGCCCGGCGGAAGGCGCCCGTCGCCAGGTCCGTGACCTGCAGCAGCGCCGTCTGGTTGGGCGCCAGCGCGGTCACGCGGATGCGCACCCGGGCCATGCCCGTCTCGTCCGTCGCCGTCACGACGTCGAGGTGTCGCCGAGCGGCTCGGGCGCGATGCCAGCGGCGGCGATCGATGAAGCGTGAAGTCTGCCCGAAACCACCTCGAACCGGACGCCGCGCGCGGCGAGCGGGATGCCGCCCTGGGAGATGGTCACCGTGACCTCGGCGTCGCCGCCCGAGCAGAGCGCCGGCGAGCAGCTGGCCGACTGCGTGGCGCTCGGCGTGATCGTCACGTCGTTGTTCACCGTGCCCGGGCCGCACCGTGACGGTCGCGGTCACGGGCGTGGCGGCTGCCGGTGTCGCGCAGGGTCAGGGTGACGGTCGGTGTCGGCCGCGACCGGGTTGGGGACGAGGGTCACGGAGCGGCCGGTCACCCCGCCGCTGATCGGCAGGATCGCCTGGTTGTCGGAGGTGACGATGTAGGCGCCCGTGCCGCCCGAACAGGACGAAGGTCGTCGGCAGGCCCGAGTACATCGTCGCCGTCGCGGGCAGGATCGTGAGGGTCGGCGAGTCGACGACGGGCGAGGGGTTCGCGGAAACGCCGCCGCCGCAGGAGGCGAGCGTGAGCGCGGCGGCGCAGGCCGCGGCGGCGCGGGCGATCCAGGAAAGGGGGGAGGAGAACATGGCGGTCACGGGCGAGGAGTCCTGGTCAGGGGGCCCCGGAAAGGGGCCCGCGCGGATTTTCCGGGATTCTACGCACAAGGCCCGCCGCTGGCTCGCCAAACCCCATGCCGGGGCCCGCGGGGATTGTTGCAGCGCAGTATCCCGGCCGCTATCATGGAGGGTCCCGCACGATTCGCCGCTTCCCTGCGGCCCGGCCCGATGGCCGGCGCCCGCACCGCCCCCCGGGCCAAAAGCCCGGCCAAGGCCGCGAAACCGGGCCCAAAAGCCGCCTCGCATCGACGGACCGCCTGACCGTAACATCGCCCGCAAGACCGGGTGTATCGCTGAAAGGAACCCGCAATGGAGATCCCGGCTGGGCTGCCTCGCGCCCAAGGCCTCTATGACCCCCGCCACGAGCACGACGCGTGCGGCGTGGGCTTCGTCGCGCACATCAAGGGGAAGAAGTCCCACGACATCGTGTCGAACGGGCTCACGATCCTCAACAACCTCACGCACCGGGGCGCCACGGGCGCGGACCCGCTGCACGGCGACGGCGCGGGCATCCTCGTGCAGATCCCCGACGGCTTCTTCCGCGAGGAGATGGCCAAGCTGAAGGTGAAGCTCCCCAAGGCCGGCGCCTACGGCGTGGGCATGGTGTTCCTGCCGCAGGACCCGGCGGCGCGCGCGGCCTGCGTGCGCGAGATCGAGCGGGCCATCGTCAACGAGGGCCAGGCGCTCCTCGGCTGGCGCGAAGTGCCGGTCGACCCCTCCTCGCTCGGCCACACCGCGAAGAGCACGATGCCGGTGATCCGGCAGGTGTTCGTGGGCGCGGGCCGCGGCCAGCTCGACCGCGACGCCTTCGAGAGGAAGCTCTACATCATCCGCAAGGCCTCCGGCCACGCCATCCGCGCGCTGGGGCTCACGAACGCCGGGCAGTTCTACGTGCCCTCGTTCTCGCACCGGACCATCGTCTACAAGGGCATGCTGCTCGCCCACCAGGTCGGCGAGTTCTTCACCGACCTGCACGACAAGCGCTTCGTCTCGGCGCTCGCCCTCGCCCACCAGCGCTTCTCGACCAACACGTTCCCGACGTGGGACCTCGCGCACCCGTTCCGCTTCATCGCGCACAACGGCGAGATCAACACGCTGCAGGGCAACCTCAACTGGATCCGCTCGCGCCAGGCGACCATCCACTCCAAGCTCCTCGGGCCCGACCTCGACAAGATCTGGCCCCTCATCTACGAAGGCCAGTCCGACTCGGCCTCGTTCGACAACGCGCTCGAGCTCCTCGTGATGGGCGGCTACCCGATCGCCCACGCGATGATGCTCATGATCCCCGAGGCCTGGGCGGGCAACCCGCTCATGGACGCCAAGCGCCGCGCCTTCTACGAGTACCACGCGGCCCTCATGGAGCCCTGGGACGGCCCGGCGGCCGTGGCCTTCACCGACGGCAAGTTCATCGGCGCGACGCTGGACCGCAACGGCCTGCGGCCCGCCCGCTACTTCATCACCGACGACGACCTCATCGTCATGTCCTCGGAGATGGGCGTGCTCGACATCCCGCAGTCGAAGATCGTGAAGAAGTGGCGGCTGCAGCCCGGCAAGATGCTGCTGGTCGACATCGAGCACGGCCACATCGTCTCCGACGAGGAGTTGAAGCGCGACCTCGCCGCCGCAGCGCCCCTACCAGGACTGGCTCGACCGCACGCAGATGCGCCTCGAGGACCTCCCCTCGCCCGGCGCGGTGCCGATGCCGGACACCGACAAGCTCCTCGACCGCCAGCAGGCCTTCGGCTACACGCAGGAAGACCTGAAGATGCTGCTCACGCCCATGGCCGTCGCGGGCGAGGAGCCCGTCGGCTCCATGGGCGACGACACGCCGGTCGCGGTGCTCTCGAACCGCCCGAAGCCGCTCTACTCGTACTTCCGCCAGCTCTTCGCGCAGGTGACCAACCCGCCGATCGACCCGATCCGCGAGCAGCTCGTGATGTCGCTCGTGTCCTTCATCGGCCCGCGGCCGAACCTGCTGTCGCCGGATTCCACCGAGCCGGTCATGCGCCTCGAGGTCTCGCAGCCCATCCTCACCTTCGAGGACATGGAGAAGCTGCGCCGCGCCTCCGACAGCACCAACGGCCACTTCGTGAGCGAGATCCTGTCCATGTGCTACCCGGCCGAGTGGGGCACGGACGGCATGGAGCCCGCGCTCGCCCGCCTGTGCGCCGACGCCGAGGACGCGGTGAAGAAGGGCGTCAACATCATCATCCTCACCGACCGCGACGTCTGCGCGGAGCAGGTGCCCATCCCGGCGCTGCTCGCCACCGCGGCCGTGCACCACCACCTCGTCCGCGCGGGCCTGCGCACGCGCTCGGGCCTGGTGGTCGAGACCGGCAGCGCGCGCGAGGTGCAGCACTTCGCCTGCCTCGCCGGCTTCGGCGCCGAGGCGATCCACCCCAACCTCGCCTTCGCCACGCTCTTCGACATCAAGGACGGGCTGCCGCAGAAGGTCGACGACAAGGAGCTCGTCAAGCGCTACATCAAGGCGATCGGCAAGGGCCTCCTCAAGGTGATGTCCAAGATGGGCATCTCCACCTACCAGTCGTACTGCGGCGCGCAGATCTTCGAGGCCGTGGGCCTCAACACGAAGTTCGTCGACAAGTACTTCACCGGCACGCCCTCGGCGATCGAGGGCATCGGCCTGAAGGAAGTGGCCGAGGAAGCCGTGCGCCTGCACCGCCAGGCCTATTGCGACGCGCCCCTGTACCGCGACCGGCTCGACCCGGGCGGCGACTACGCCTACCGCATCCGCGGCGAGGCGCACATGTGGACGCCGGACACGATCGCCAAGCTCCAGCACGCGACCCGCTCCGGGAGCTTTTCCACGTACAAGGAATACGCGAAGCTCATCAACGAGCAGAGCGAGCGCCTCATGACGCTGCGCGGGCTCTTCGAGATCAAGACGGCGGCGACCCCGGTTCCCCTCGACGAGGTCGAGCCCGCCAAGGAGATCGTGAAGCGCTTCGCCACCGGCGCCATGTCGCTCGGCTCCATCTCGCACGAGGCGCATTCCACGCTCGCCATCGCGATGAACCGCATCGGCGGCAAGTCGAACACGGGCGAGGGCGGCGAGGACCCGATCCGCTACGTGCCGCTCGAGAACGGCGACTCCATGCGCTCGGCCATCAAGCAGGTGGCCGCGGGGCGCTTCGGCGTCACCACCGAGTACCTCGTCAACGCCGACGACCTGCAGATCAAGATGGCGCAGGGCGCCAAGCCCGGCGAGGGCGGCCAGCTTCCCGGCCACAAGGTCTCGAAGTACATCGCCAAGGTGCGCCACACCGTGCCGGGCGTGGGCCTCATCTCGCCGCCGCCGCACCACGACATCTACTCGATCGAGGACCTCGCGCAGCTCATCCACGACCTGAAGAACGTGAACCCGAAGGCGCGCGTGTCGGTGAAGCTCGTCTCCGAGATCGGCGTGGGCACGGTGGCCGCGGGCGTCGCCAAGGCGAAGGCCGACCACGTGACCATCTCCGGCTTCGACGGCGGCACGGGCGCCTCGCCGCTCTCGTCGATCAAGCACGCCGGCAGCCCCTGGGAGATCGGGCTGGCGGAGACGCAGCAGACGCTGGTGCTCAACAAGCTGCGCTCGCGCATCGCCGTGCAGACCGACGGCCAGATGAAGACCGGCCGCGACGTGGTCATCGGCGCGCTCCTGGGCGCCGACGAGTTCGGCTTCGCCACCGCGCCGCTGGTGGTCGAGGGCTGCATCATGATGCGCAAGTGCCACCTCAACACCTGCCCGGTGGGCGTGGCCACGCAGGATCCGGAGCTCATCAAGAAGTTCACCGGCAAGCCCGAGCACGTCATCAACTACTTCTTCTTCGTCGCCGAGGAAGTGCGCGAGTGGATGGCGAAGATGGGCTTCCGCAAGTTCGAGGAGCTCGATCGGGCGGTCCGACCTCCTCGACATGCGCCGCGGCATCGAGCACTGGAAGGCGAGGGGGCTCGACTTCTCGCGGCTCTTCTACCGCCCGCCGGTGGACGACATCGGTGCCGATCCGCTGGACGCTGCGCCAGGACCACGGCCTGGACAAGGCGCTGGACCACCAGCTCATCGAGAAGGTGCGGCCCGCGCTCGACTCGAAGCGGCCCGTGCAGGTGCAGAGCGCCATCTTCAACCGCAACCGCACGGTGGGCGCGATGCTCTCCGGCGAGGTCGCGCGCCGCTACGGGCACGCGGGCCTGCCGGAGGACACGATCCACGTGAAGTTCACGGGCACGGCCGGCCAGACCTTCGGCGGCTGGCTCGCGCACGGCATCACCTTCGAGCTGGAAGGCGACGCCAACGACTACGTGGGCAAGGGCCTGTGCGGCGGGCGCATCGTCGTCTATCCCTCGAAGGACTGCCCCATCGTCCCCGAGGAAAACATCATCGTCGGCAACACCGTGATGTACGGCGCGATCTCCGGCGAGGCGCTATTTCCGGGGCGTGGCCGGCGAGCGCTTCGCGGTGCGCAATTCCGGCGCCACGGCGGTGGTGGAGGGCGTGGGCGACCACGGCTGCGAGTACATGACGGGCGGCACGGTCGTGGTGCTCGGCAAGGCCGGGCGCAACTTCGCCGCGGGCATGTCGGGCGGCATCGCCTACGTGCTGGACGAGGAGGGCGACTTCTCCCAGCGCTGCAACCTCGCGATGGTGGACCTGGAGCCGATCCCGGAAGAGGACCGCGCGGCGGCCGACGCCGGCGCCAACGTCGAGCTCGAGACCCACGGCAAGGTGGCCATCGACCACGTGGCCGGCAACGACGAGGCGACCATCAAGGCGCTCGTCCAGCGCCACCTGCTCTTCACCGGCAGCGAGCGCGCCCGGCGCATCCTCGAGAACTGGGCGACCTACCTGCCGCGCTTCGTGAAGGTGATGCCGATCGAGTACCGCCGCGCGCTCTCCGAGATGGCGCAGGAGCAGGCGAGGCGGGGCGAGGCGGCGCAGGCGAACGAAGTCGCGCGCACGACTGAACCACCCCCGACCTCTCCGGAGAGACGAGGACAGAAGGAAAATGGGAAAGATCACCGGCTTCATGGAAATCGCGCGCAAGGACCGGGGCTACGAGCCCGTCGCCGAGCGCGTCAAGGTCTACAAGGAGTTCGTGCCGCCCGCTCGGCGACGCCGAGATGAGCCAGCAGGGCGCGCGCTGCATGGACTGCGGCATCCCGTTCTGCCAGACGGGCTGCCCGGTCAACAACGTGATCCCGGACTGGAACGACCTCGTCTACCGCGGCAACTGGAAGAGCGCGCTCGAGGTCCTGCACTCGACCAACAACTTCCCCGAGTTCACCGGCCGCGTCTGCCCCGCGCCCTGCGAGGCGGCGTGCACGCTCAACATCAACGACGACGCGGTGGCCATCAAGTCGATCGAGCAGGCCATCGTCGACAAGGGGTGGATCGAGGGCTGGATCCAGCCCGAGGTTCCGCAGCGCAAGACGGGCAAGCATGGTCGCCGTCGTCGGCAGCGGCCCCGCGGGCCTCGCCTGCGCGCAGCAGCTCGCGCGCGCCGGGCACGCCGTGACGCTCTTCGAGAAGAGCGACCGGATCGGCGGGCTCCTGCGCTACGGCATCCCCGACTTCAAGATGGAGAAGCACCACATCGACCGGCGCATGGCGCAGATGCAGGCCGAGGGCGTGACCTTCCGCACCGGCGTGAACGTGGGCGTGACCGTCCAGGCCGCGAAGATCCTCGCCGACTTCGACGCGGTCGTGCTCTCCGGCGGCTCGGAGAAGCCGCGCGACCTGCCGGTGCCCGGGCGCGAGCTCGGCGGCATCCACTACGCGATGGAGTTCCTGCCGCAGCAGAACAAGGTCGTCGCGGGCGACAAGGTGACGGGCCAGCTGCTGGCCACCGGCAAGCACGTCGTCGTCATCGGCGGCGGCGACACCGGCAGCGACTGCATCGGCACCTCCATCCGCCAGGGCGCGAAGTCGGTGATGAACTTCGAGCTGCTGCCCAAGCCCCCCGAGCAGGAGGACAAGCCGCTCACCTGGCCGTACTGGCCGATGAAGCTGCGCACCTCCTCCTCGCACGAGGAGGGCGCCAAGCGCGACTTCGCCGTGGCCACCAAGCGCTTCGAGGGCAAGGGCGGCGTGGTCGCGAGCCTCACGGCCTGCCACGTCGAATGGGTGAAGGACGAGAAGGGCGGCATGGCGATGAAGGAAGTGCCGGGCACCGAGTTCACCATCCCCGCCGACCTCGTGCTCCTCGCCATGGGCTACGTGCACCCCGTGCACGAGGGCCTCGTGGCCGGCCTCGGCGTCGCGAAGGACGCGCGCGGGAACGTGCTGGCGACCACCGAGGGCAAGGGCTGCTACGCCACCTCGGTGCCCAAGGTCTTCGCCGCCGGCGACATGCGGCGCGGACAGTCGCTCGTGGTCTGGGCGATCCGCGAGGGCCGGCAGTGCGCCCGCGAGGTCGACGCGTTCCTCATGGGGTCGTCGGACCTTCCCCGCTAGCGGGCCCGCGCCTGGCCGCGCTGAAAGCGATCCTCGTCGTCGCCGCGCTCGCCTATGCGGGCGTGGTGTTCCTCATGTGGCTCACGCAGGACGGCCAGATCTTCTTCCCGCAGCCGTCCCGCGGCATCCCCACGGCGCCGCCCGGCTGGACCCTCGAGAAGGTCGCGATCGCCGCGGCCGACGGCACGCCGCTCGCGGGCGTCCTCGTCCTGCCGCCGCGCGAGCCGGGAGCCGCGCCCGTCGCCACCGTCATCCATTTCGGCGGCAACGCCGAGGAAGCGACCGCCTACGCGCACGAGGCCGAGCGCAACTACGGGCGTCGCGCCGTGCTGCTCGTCAACTATCGCGGCTACGGCGACAGCGGCGGCCGGCCCGGCGAAACGGCCCTGGTGGCCGACGCGCTCGTCCTTTACGACTGGGTGGCCCGGCGCGGCGACCTCGACGCCTGCCCGCATCTGCGCCCACGGCCGCAGCCTCGGCACGGGCGTCGCCGTGCAGCTCGCGGCCGCCCGCCCGCTCAAGTGCGTCGTCCTCACCTCGCCCTTCGAAAGCCTCGTGGCGGTGGGCAAGGGGCACATGCCGTGGCTGCCGGTGGGCCTGCTGCTGCGCCACCGCTTCGAATGCCTCGAGCGCGCCCGCGCCCTGAAGGTGCCCGCGCTCATCGTCTACGGCGGCGCGGACGACATCATTCCGGCGGCGCATTCCGAGCGCCTCGCCGACGCCTGGGGCGGGCCCGTGGAGCGGCTGCGGCTCGACGGGTTCGGCCACAACGACCTCGACCTCAATCCGCGCTACGCGCAGGCCATCGTCGCCTTCCTCGACCGCCACCTTTGACGGATTCCCGGGGCCCGGGCGCCGTCGTGAGAGAATCGCACCCCATGAAAAACGACAACTTCCTGCGCGCCCTGCTGCGCCAGCCCACGGACTACACGCCGATCTGGATCATGCGCCAGGCCGGGCGCTACCTCCCCGAGTACAACGCCACGCGCAAGAAGGCCGGCAGCTTCCTCAAGCTCGCGAAGTCGCCCGAGCTCGCCTGCGAGGTCACGCTGCAGCCGCTGGAGCGCTTCGCGCTCGACGCGGCCATCCTCTTCTCCGACATCCTCACCATCCCGGACGCGATGGGGCTGGGCCTGTATTTCGCCGACGGCGAGGGGCCGAAGTTCGAGCGCACGGTGCGCACCGAGGAGGACGTGAAGAAGCTCGGCCTGGCCGACCTGGATTCGCTCAAGTACGTGTTCGACGCGGTGTCCCTCATCCGCAAGTCGCTCGACGGCAAGGTGCCCCTGATCGGCTTCTCCGGCAGCCCGTTCACGCTCGCCTGCTACATGGTGGAAGGCGGCGGCAGCGACGACTTCCGCCTCGTGAAGTCGATGCTCTACGCGCGGCCCGACCTGCTGCACCGCATCCTGGACCTCAACGCGCAGTCGGTCACCGCCTACCTCAACGCGCAGATCGCGGCGGGCGCGCAGGCCGTGATGGTCTTCGACACCTGGGGCGGCGCGCTCTCGGACGCGGCCTACCGCGAGTTCTCGCTCGACTACGCGGCGAAGGTCTTCGAGGGCGTGACGCGCACCGTCGAAGGCCGCGTCATCCCGCGCATCCTCTTCACCAAGGGCGGCGGGCTGTGGCTCGAGTCGATGGCGGAGGCGGGCGTCGACGCGCTGGGCCTCGACTGGACCATCGACATCGGCGTCGCCCGCCATCGCGTGGGCGACCAGGTCGCGCTGCAGGGCAACATGGATCCGGCGGTGCTTTTCTCCTCCCCGGAGGCCATCGAGCGCGAGGCGAGGCGCATCCTGGAGGCCTTCGGACGGGGCCCGGGGCACGTTTTCAACCTCGGCCACGGCGTCTCCCAGTTCACCTCCCCGGAGCACGTCCATGCGCTCGTCGAGGCGGTCCACCGCCACTCCGTCGGGGCCTCGAAGGCCGGACCCCTGTCAAGCGGAAAATTTTCGCGGAAGTGATTGCCTATTCACATGTTGCGTGTTCTCGCGGAGATTTCCGCCGCACGACGCGCCGCAGCAAAGCGTCCGTTAAATGTGCCTTTAATCAATATGCTTACGGAATCATTCTCGCCGGCCGGGTGAAGAATGAGCCGCAAGTCGCCCCTCCGCCGGGCCTCCGGCGGCAAGCAATACACAGAGTTATCCACAGGGCTGCGGACCGCCTGAAAAGGGGGTCCGCCCGCCATGAAAATCGCCCGCGTCGCTCTCGACGTCCCCCTCGAGCAGGCCTTCGATTTCCGGGTGCCGGAAGGCCTCGATCCGCCCCGCGGGAGCCTGGTCGTCGTGCCCTTCGGGCGCGCCGCGAAGGTCGGCGTGGTGGTCGCCCGCCCCACGCGGACCGATGTCCCGGAAGACCGCCTGCGGGAGCTCGCGAAGGTCGTCGATGACGTGGCGCCGCTCGCCGAGCGCGACTTCGCGCTGCTGGAGTTCTGCGCCTCGTACTACCACCGCCCCCTGGGCGAGGTGATCCAGGCGAGCCTGCCGCCCCGGCTTCGCCAGGCGAAGCGGCGCGCCATCAAGGCACCGGCGGCCGTCGCGCCCGCCGAGGGCCCGTTCGACTCGCCCGTCGAGGCCACGCCGGAGCAGGCGGCGGCGCTCGACCGGATCCGCGAGGGCTTCGGGCGCTTCCACCCGGTGCTCCTCGCCGGCATCACCGGCAGCGGCAAGACCGAGGTCTACCTGCGGCTCATCGCGCAGGCGCTCGCCCGCGGGCAGCAGGCGCTCTACCTCGTGCCGGAGATCGGCCTCACGCCGCAGCTCGAGGAGCGCGTGCGCGACCGCTTCCCGGGCGTTCGCCATCGTGGCGGCGCACAGCCACCTCGGCGAGGGCGAGCGCGCGGCGGCGTGGCTCGCGGCGCAGTCGGGCCGGGCGCGCATCGTGCTGGGCACGCGCCTCGCCGCGCTCTCGCCCGATGCCGGAGCTCGGGCTCATCGTCGTCGACGAGGAGCACGACCCGTCCTACAAGCAGCACGAGGGGCTTCGCTACTCGGCGAGGGACGTCGCCGTCCGCCGCGCGCAGATGGCGGAGATCCCGGTGGTGCTGGGCTCGGCCACGCCGTCGCTCGAGACCTGGGCCAACGCGCAGCAGGGCCGCTACGCGCTCGTGGAGCTCAAGGAGCGCGCCCTCGAGGGGGCGACGCTGCCGGCCGTGCGCATGGTGGACACGCGCGCCGACAAGCCGCGTCGAGGGCGTGACCGACGCGCTGCTGCGCGCGCTCAAGGCGCGCATCGCCCGCGGCGAGCAGAGCCTCGTGTTCCTCAATCGCCGCGGCTTCTCGCCCGTGCTCTTCTGCCGCTCCTGCGCGTGGCACTCGACCTGCGGCCGGTGCAGCGCCAACCTCGTCCTGCACCTGAAGGCGGGCGAGCTGCGCTGCCACCATTGCGGGCACCGCGAGCGCGTGCCGGCCCGCTGCCCCGGGTGCGGAAGCGCCGACCTCGCGCCGGTGGGCCACGGCACGCAGCGCATCGAGGAGACGCTCGCGGCCGCGCTGCCCGGCGCGCGCATCGTGCGCGTCGACCGCGACTCCACCTCGCGGAAGGGCGCCTTCGCGGAGATGCTGGGGCAGGTGCGCGACGAGAAGATCGACATCCTCGTGGGCACGCAGATGCTCGCCAAGGGCCACGACTACCCGCGGCTCACGCTCGTGGGCGTGATCGACAGCGACTGCGCGCTCTACAGCGCGGACTTCCGCGCGGGCGAGCGGCTCTTTTCCCTCCTCACCCAGGTCGCGGGGCGCGCGGGGCGGGCCGGCGTGAAGGGCGAGGTGATCATCCAGACGGATTTCCCCACGCATCCGCTCTACGCGGCCGTCGCGGCGCACGACTACGCGGCCTTCGCCGGCGTGGCGCTGGAGGAGCGGCGCATGGCGCAGTTCCCGCCGTTCGCGCACATCGCCCTGCTGCGCGCGGAGTCGAAGCACCCGGGCGAGGCGACGGCGTTCCTGCGCGCGGCCGTGAAGCTCGCGCGGACCCTCGGCGGCAAGGTGGAGATCTTCGATCCCGTGCCCGCGCCGCTCGAGCGCAAGGCCGGCTACGATCGCGCGCAGCTCCTCGTCCGCGCCGCCTCGCGCGCGACGCTGCAGCCCTTCCTGCGACGCTGGAAAGCGGCCCTGGACGAGCAGGCCGAGCGGCGCGTGCGCTGGTCCCTCGACGTCGACCCCCAGGAATCCTGAGCTGAAATGCGGGTCAGGTTACTTTGCACAGAACCTGTGCAAAGTAACCTGACCCCATTTCAGCTCTCCTTGCGGGGGAAGAGGAAGGAGGCGGGTTCGCGCAGCATGCGGCGCAGGATGGCGCGGTAGACGCTGCGCCGGCGACAGGCCCTCGACGTCGCGCGCCTGGATCGCCACGTTCAGGGCGAGCGCGAAGCTCACGCCGACGTTGAGGACGCCGATGAGGGCGATCCCCGCCACCGCCAGCCAGAAGGACGCGGTCGCCGCGATGCCCCACCCCAGGACCACGACCGTCGCCGCGAGCTGGCCCGATGACAGCGTCACGTGGCGCACCTCCACCGGCAGCCCGTAGAAGGCGAAGAACACCGGCACGGACCCGAGCAGGAACCCGAGCGAGATGTTGGCGGTGAGGCCGGCGATCTCGCGGTCCAGGAATCCGGCCACGCGCTGCATGGTCGAGGGGCCGAACGCGTAGGCGAGCCGGCGGTGCGACGCGATGGCCGGCCCGAGCCGCCGGTAGTGGAACCAGTTGTCCACCCAGCCCGCCAGCACGCTGGAGAACCACAGCAGCACGCCGGTGAAGGCCGCGAAGAGCGCCGACGGCCCCAGGACCGACAGCGATGCCACGGTCTTCGCCGCCTTGTCCGCGTCGACCGGGATCTCGTGCGTCGCCAGGAGCGCCACCCCGAGCAGGTAGGCCACGGGGAAGACGACGAAGACGTTGCCGAAGATGCTCGCGGACTGGGAGCGCACGAGGTTCGCCACCTCGTCCACGAACGCCTCCATCTTCGCCCGGTCGTCGAGGTTCCTCATGCGCGCGGCGAGCGCCGGCGCCGTCATCGCCGGCTGCTTCGTGGCGACGGTGAGGCCGGCGAACTGGATGAACACGAAGCTCGCGGCGTAGTTGACCGAGGCGAGCAGGCCGTCGAAGAAGGGCGGCCAGTGGAGCGAGGCGAACGCGAACTTGACGTAGGTGGTGACCGCCAGCACCGCGCCGCCGCCGCTCGCGCGCTTCACCATGTCCGCGGTATTCCGCCCGGTCGCGGGTGATGTAGTGCTCGCCGGTCTCCGCGCTGCGCTCCACCACCTTGCGCGCGGCCAGCTCGAAGTTCTGGCGCAGGAGCGCGAGCGCGCTGCGGTGGTCGTGGACGTCGCGGATGAGGCTCGCGATGAAGTGCGGCAGCACCTGGGGCAGGTGCTCCGGGGCGGCGAGGAGCTCGGTCAGCTCGCCGGCGCGCTGCAGCTGCGCGCGGATGCGCTCGAGCTGGTAGACGACCGTGATGCTCACGCCCTGGTCGTCGAGGTGCGCGTAGGCCTGGTCCACCTCGATGAGCGCGCGGCCGATGAGGGCGCGCAGGGCCTCGGCCTTCTCCGTGCGCCTCGCGGCGTCGCCCGATTCGCAGGCCTCGACGAATTCGTTGGCCGCGACCGGCAGCGTCCACGCCGCGAGGACCTGCCCCTCCGCGAGCTGCATCCGCCGGCGCACCACCGAGGGCATCGTGGCCGCGCAAACCTGGATCGCGAGGCTCGCGACGGCCCGCGCCGACGCCTTCGCGAGATCCCCGCGGAACTCGGCCGCGTCCTCGCCGTGGTCCAGGAGCGCCAGCACCCCGCGCCAGTTCTCGGCGCTCACGCCGGCCACGAGCTCGGCGTCCTCCCGCTCCGGGAAGATCTGGACGAAGAGCCCCGCGAGGTCCGTGGGCGGCGGCTCGGGCAGGATCCGGGCGAACACGCGGTTCGTGAACTCGCCGAGGAAGCCCGACTCGCGCGGCATCCCGGTCTCGATGAGGAGGTCGAAGGCGTCGCGGTGGCCGAGGGCCGCGCGCAGCGTCGCGGCGAACGCGGCCTGCCGTTCCGGCTGCCGCTCGAGGACGCCGAGCAGGTGCCTGATGCGCACCGATTGCGGCGCGACCGTCCTCGCCTCGGGATTGTCGCCGAGGCCCGCCCGCAGCCAGGTCGAGACGTTCCGCAGCCACGCGAGCCGGTCCTCGGGCGGCGGCGGTCGGGTCCGCGCTGCGCGAGGATCGAGTCCAGGCCGACGTGCGGGTCGGCGGATTCCCGCCAGCGCGAGATCCATCGAAGGAGCGGGAAGGCCACGGGGATGGAAGAGGCTCGGGAAGGGTGCGCCCGTATAATAGTGGGTTTTCGCGAGCCGCCCCGACACCGTGACCGAAGCCGATCCCAAAGCCCGCCTCGCCGCCCTCGTCAGCCAGGCCGTCCGCACCGCCTTTCCCGAGGCGGGCGAGACCCCGGTCGACTTCGACCGCCCCAAGAACGCGGACCACGGCGATTTCGCCACCAACGTGGCGCTGCAGCTCGCCAAGCGCGTGGGCATGAAGCCGCGCGACGCGGCGCAGGCGATCGTGGCCGCGCTCGGGCAACGCGCCGGAGATCGCGAAGACCGACATCGCCGGCCCGGGGTTCATCAATTTCACGCTCTCGAAGGCTTCGCGCTTCGGCGTGGTCGAGGCGATCCAGGCCGAGGGCGCGCGACTTCGGCCGCGGCCGCTCGGGCGAGGGCAGGACGATCATGGTCGAGTTCGTCTCGGCCAACCCCACCGGCCCGCTGCACGTGGGCCACGGCCGGCAGGCCGCGCTGGGGGACGCGATCTCCACGCTCCTCGAGTGGCAGCGCTGGAAGGTGCTGCGCGAGTTCTACTACAACGACGCCGGCAACCAGATCGCCAACCTCGCGCTCTCGGTCCAGTTCCGCATCCGCGAGGCGAGGGGCCTCGCCGCCGGCGCCGACATGCACGACGACTGGTATCGCGGCGACTACATCAAGGACATCGCCCGCGACTACGTGGCCGAGTACCCCGAAGGACGCGGCCGGCGACGACCTCGAGGCCATCCGCCGCTTCGCGGTGGCCTACCTGCGGGGCGAGCAGGACGCGGACCTGCGCGCCTTCGGCGTGAAGTTCGACTCCTACTACCTCGAGAGCTCGCTCTATTCCGACGGCAAGGTCGACGAGACGGTGAAGATGCTGGTGGCCGCCGGCAGGACGTACGAGGCCGAGGGCGCGCTGTGGCTGAAGACGACCGACTTCGGCGACGACAAGGACCGCGTGATGCGCAAGTCCGACGGCACCTACACGTACTTCGTGCCGGACGTCGCCTACCACCTCACCAAGTTCCGCCGCGGCTACGCCGTCGGCCGTCAACGTGCAGGGCTCGGACCACCACTCGACGGTGACGCGCGTGCGCGCGGGCCTGCAGGCGCTCGCCATCGGCATCCCCGAGGGCTACCCCGACTACGTGCTGCACCAGATGGTCACGGTGATGAAGGGCGGGGAGGAGGTGAAGATCTCCAAGCGCGCCGGCTCCTACGTCACGGTGCGCGACCTCGTCGAGGAGGCGGGCCGCGACGCCGTGCGCTGGTTCTTCATCATGCGCAAGTCCGACTCCCACCTCGTGTTCGACATCGACCTCGCCAAGAGCCAGAGCGACGAGAACCCGGTCTACTACGTGCAGTACGCCCACGCGCGCCTGTGCTCGGTGCTGCGCGAATGGGGCGGCGACGAGGTCGCGCTTCGCGGCGCCGACCTCTCCGCCCTCGGGACGCCGCACGAGGTGGCGCTCGTCCAGGCGCTCGCGCAGTTCCCGGAGGTGCTCGCCCGCGCCGCGCGCGAATTCTCGCCGCATCTCGTGAGCTTCTTCCTGCACGACGAATTGGCGGCCCGGTTGCATACCTACTACAATGCCGAGCGCTTCCTGGTCGAGGACGAGAAGCTCAAGGTCGCGCGGCTGGCGCTTGTCGCCGCCACGCGACAGGTTCTCGCCAACGGCCTGGCCGTGCTGGGCGTGAGCGCGCCGGAGAGGATGTAGATGCCCAAGGATTTCAAGAACAATCCGCCGCCGCGCGACGAATGGCCGCACGGCCCACCCGCTGCTGCTCGGCATGATCATCGGGCTGCTGCTGGGCATCGTCATCGCGCTCGCGGTGGCGCTGTGGCTGAACCGCCTCTCGAACCCGTTCGTCGACAAGGCGAAGCCCATCGAGCCGCTCGCGAAGATCGGCCCCACGCAGCCCCAGCATCCGGACGAGAAGGCCGCCGCCGCGAAGCCCGGCGCCGAGAAGCCCGCCGCGGACAAGGCGAAGACGGAGCGGCCCCGCTTCGAGTTCTACACGGTCCTCCCCGGCGAGAAGGAAGTGACGGACAAGGAGGCCAAGGCCGCCGCCGCCAAGCCGAAGGAGCCCCCCGCCAAGGGCGGCCCCGGCTCGTCGCCCTCCCAGCCCAAGCCGCATACGGGCGAGAACTACTGGCTGCAGGCGGGCGCCTTCTCCGAGGAGAAGGAGGCCGACAACCTCAAGGCCAAGATCGCCTTCACCGGCCTGGAAGCCTCGGTGAAGAGCGTCGAGGTGCCCGGGAAGGGCACCCTGTACCGCGTCCGGCTGGGCCCCTACCAGAGCCTCGAGGACGCGAACCGAATCAAGACCGCGCTGTCCCAGAACGGAGTCGGCGCCACCATCATCCGCACCGACGAAGCCAAGAGCCACTGACGGAGCCAGACCATGTCCCTGCGCAAGATCCTTACCCTCGCCCTCGCCACCCTCGGCCTCGCTGGCCGGCAGCGCCCATGCCCAGCTGCGCCCGGGGCAGGATTTCACCCTCCTCCAGCCGCCCCAGTCCACCGCCGGCGACGGCAAGGTCGAGGTGATCGAGTTCTTCTCCTACGCGTGCGGGCACTGCTACAAGCTCGAGCCCTTCCTGGCGAGCTGGGCCAGCGAAGCTTCCCCCGGACGTCGTCTTCAAGCGCGTCCCGGGCGTGGGCAGCGGCGCGTGGTCGCAGCTGGGGCTCCTCTACTACTCGCTCGAGGCGATGGGCAAGCTCGACGCGCTGCACGAGAAGGCCTTCGACGCGCTGCACAAGGAAAACCAGAACCTGGCCAACGCGAAGATCCGCGACCAGTGGCTCGCCAAGCAGGGCGTCGACGTCGCGCAGTACGCCAGCCGTGGAGAAGTCCTTCTCCGTGCAGTCGAAGCTCTCCCGCGCCGCGCAGATGATGGGCTCCTACAAGGTGGACGGCGTGCCGATGCTCATCGTGAACGGCAAGTACGTCACCTCCACCGGCCATGCCGGCGGCCCCGAGAAGGTCGTTCCCGTGCTCGAGCAGCTCATCGCCATGGCCCGCAAGGACATGGGCGTGTCGAGCGCCGCCGCGCCGGCCGCCTCGACGAAGCCCACCTCGGTCAAGAAGTAGGAACGGGCTTGGGGACTGCGGTCGTTCACGACACGTGTAGTCTGACCCCTTCCACGCATGGTCGTCTTCCTGACGGGCGCGAGCAGCGGCATCGGCGAGGCCCTCGCCCGCCAGTACGCCGCGCAGGGCGCCACGCTCGGCCTCGTCGCCCGCCGCGCCGATCTCCTCGAATCGCTGCGCCAGTCGCTCCCCTCGGGGGCGGAAACCTACACCGCGGACGTGCGCGACCTCGGGGCCCTCCAGGCCGCGGCGGCGGATTTCATGGCGAAGCACGGCGCGCCGGACCTCGTGATCGCGAACGCCGGCGTCTCGCACGGCACGCTCACCGAGCACGCCGACGACATCGACGTCTTCCGCCAGATCATGGACATCAACGTGATCGGGATGGTGAACACCTTCCACCCGTTCGTCGCGGCGATGCGCAGCGCGGGGCGCGGAACGCTCGCGGGCGTGGCGAGCGTCGCGGGCTATCGCGGCCTGCCGGGCGCGGGCGCGTACAGCGCCTCGAAGGCCGCGGCCATCCGGTATCTCGAAAGCCTGCGGGTGGAACTGCGCGGCACGGGCGTGAAGGTGGCGACCGTCTGCCCCGGCTACATCGCCACACCCATGACCGAGAAGAACCCCTACCCGATGCCGTTCATCATCACGGCGGAGGATTTCGCGCGGCGCTTCGCGCAGGCCGTCGGCGCGGGCAAGGACTACGCGGTGATCCCGTGGCAGATGGGGCTCGTCGCGAAGCTCCTCGCGGTGCTGCCCAACAGCCTCTTCGACGCCGCCTTCTCCCGGGCCGGCCGCAAGCCCCGCAGAAATGAATTGGGGACGTGTTCGCGGACACGTCCCCAATACCTGTCCCGCTAGCGCTTGACGAGCTCGACGCGGCGATTCTTCGCGCGGCCGTCCTCGGAGCCGTTGTCGGCCACGGGCCTGTCCTGACCGTAGCCGGAAGCGACAAGCCGCGCCGGGGCGACGCCCTGGGCCGTGATGGCCGCGACGACCGCCCTGGCACGCTGGTCCGACAGCGCCTTGTTCGACGCGGGGGCACCCACGTTGTCGGTGTGGCCCTCGACGGCGACCATCAGTTCCGGATGCGCCTTCATCATGTCGACCACCTGCTTCACGATCGGCTGCGACTCGGGCTTGATGGTGGCCTTGCCGGTGTCGAACAGGATGTAGAGGGCGATGCGGCCCTGCTTCGCGAGCGCGTCGTAGATATCGCTGGCGGAGATCTCCTGCGCCATGGCGCCCTTCTCGACGATTGCCAGCGTGTACCAGCCGCCGCCATCCGCGCCGCGCACCTCGACCCACACCTCACGGCCGCCCTTCACGAGGAACAGCGTCGCGACGCGGTTGCCCGGGTCGTCATTCTGGTAGAGCACCTTGCCGCCGGCCTGGGTCGCCGCGTTGACGTAGTTGCGCACGACCTGCAGCGAGGAGGGCTCCTTCGCGCCCTCCTGGAGGCGGTAGGTGATTTCCGTCTTCTTCCCCTCGACGGTCTTCTCCTCCCACTCGTCCCCGGTGGTCTTGACGAGGAAGACGCGCGAATTGAAGGCGCTCGCCTCGTAGTCCTCGATCCAGTAGCCGGCCATCCGGTTGAAGAGCGGATGATCGCGACTGCCGGCGGCGTCGGACTGCGCGACGGCTTCGGTGGCGGCGAGGAGCAGGAGCGTGGCGAGCAGGAGCCGCTCGATCGCGTGCAGCGTCGATATCCGGATCATGGCTTCCTCCTCGAACGAGAAGAAAACTCCGCCGGAGGCATGCGCCCCCGACCAATCCAGTCAATCACTGGCCCTGGGGCGCGTCAATGAAATCCCCGCCCGAGGTTGACCTGCCGCAAGTCGGGGACGGTTCCGGAGAACCGTCCCCGACGCCTAAATCCCCACGCTACTGGCGTAGTACTCGTTCACCGTTTCCCAGGCCACCGTCCGCAGGAAGGCGGCGAGCTCGGGATCGAGGCCCGCGGTGTACTTGATGTCGACGGGGGACTTCTTCCACAGCGCCGCATAGGTGGTGCACGCCGCGAGGTAGGTGCCCGCGAGGCTCGGATGCCGCTTGTCGCTTCTCGTAGAGCTCGAGCGCCGGGCGCTTGGCGATCGCCTTGGCGAACGCGAGGCCGGCCGGAACGACCAGCGCGTCGTTCGCGTTGCCCGCGACCGTGTAGGCCTCGGCGAGCGTGGCCGTCATTTCGGGCTTGTCCTTGTACGCCCAGGACATGAAGAACACCGGCCTGGCGCCGTAGTTCTTGATGATCTCGCTGTTCTTCTTGGCGAATTCGGTGAATGCGCCCTTCAGCTGCGGGATGAACGGGGCACTGGCTGCAATCCATCATCATGACGGCGTCGAACTGCCGGCCCGGCTTGTTGAACACGACCTCGTTGCCGGCCGCGAAGGAGTACTTGCCGATGAGGCCCGGCCGCAGGTAGGTGTCCAGGTCGTGCCAGTCGATGCCGGAACCGCTGATCGTCACGGACACGGAACGGTAGCGCTTGCTGGCATCCACCTCGCGCGCGATCTGGCCGTAGTGGTTGTGCATGCTGTTGTTGTAGTAGAAGAAGCTGTTGCCGACCCACATGAGGGACTGCGGGGGCTCTCCTCCGACCTCGGTGCGCGACGGTTTCGTCTGCGCGCCGGCGGCCGCCGAAAACAGGGCGAGGCCCAGTGCGCAAATTCCCGCGGTAATCCGCAGGCCCAGTAGTGCTTTCGACATGGCGTTCCTCCTTGGTAAGGGGCGAGTCTACGCCCCGCTTGCTACGATGGAAAATATGTTGAATATAGGGCTGCCATACTATCTGCGACTGGCACTCCGGGAGCCCGATGGCTTCGCCACCACGGTCTTCGCGCGGCTGGCGACGCAAAGAACTTCACCGCGCCGCGGCCACCCTCGGCTCCATCAGCCGCCGCTGTCGCACAGTGCCGGCCCGAGAAGAACGTGACGCGCTGGACCTCCGCGCGGCATCGGGCTCACGACGGAGCGCCACTTCCCGGGATCGAGAGCAGCTCGCTCAGCTGCTGGAATCCGATTTCGCGCGTCGCCGCGCGCGACCGACCGTGCCCACGCGCTTCGCTCACGATCCCGCTGGGTCTTGCCCTCGATCTCGCCCCGGCGATCCCGCGCTTCGGGAACCATCTCGGCTGGACGAGGTACGTGCCGCTGGCACTCGCGGAGTAGGCGATCGACTTCGCCTCCAGGAGCGTGCGCTTGAGCGCCTCGACCGTGCTGATGTCGGGCTCTGGGGGCGCCCTGGCGCACGACCATGCCGATGGTCGACGAACGATGTCCACGCGGCTTCCGTCAACGACCTTGCCTGCCTTGATCAGGCCGTCCAGCGCGGGCCCGGCGAGGATCACCACGTCGACCGGCTCGCCGCGGTCCAGCCGGCTCGGGATCGAATCCGGCGCGCCGCCCTGCGAAGCCCCGTACGCCGAGATGACCTTGTGGCCCGTGGCCTTCTCGAACGCCGGGACGAGCTCCTTGTAGGGCGCGGTGAAGGCGCCGGAGGTCATCACCCTCACCTCGGCGGCGAACGCTGCACCCGCCAGGATCAGCGCTCCGGCTCGAGAAGGCATCGGAAAGCCGGGACGGCCAGCGAAGCGATCTTCATGCGGTATGACTCCTGGGCGAGCCGCTAGAGCGCCTGCTCCGTCTCGCCCTGCGTCGGGCGCCAGACGAGCAGGCGCTTCTCGGCCACCGACACGGCGTAGTCGAGCACCAGCGCGAACATCGTGAGGACGAGGATCCCCGCGAACACCGTGTTGATGTCGAACGAGCCCTCGGCCATGTGGATGAGGTAGCCCACGCCCTTGGCGCTGCCGAGGTACTCGCCCACCACCGCGCCGACGAAGGCCATGCCGACCGACGTGTGCAGGCTGGAGAACACCCACGAGGTGGCCGAGGGCAGGTACACGAAGCGAAGGAGCTGCCTGCGGGAGGCGCCCAGCATCGTCGCGTTGCTGAGCACCACGGGGCTCACTTCCTTCACGCCCTGGTAGACGTTGAAGAAGACGATGAAGAAGACGAGCGTCACGCCGAGCGCCACCTTGGACCAGATCCCGAGGCCGAACCACACCATGAAGATCGGGGCCAGCACGACGCGCGGCATCGCGTTGGCGGCCTTGATGTAGGGGTCCATCAGGGCGGAGGCGAAGGGCGTGAGGCCCAGCCACAGGCCGATCACGAGCCCCGCCACCGAGCCGATCACGAAGGCGAGCGCGGTCTCCTGCAGCGTCACCCAGAGGTGGGGATAGATCTCGCCGTTCGTGAACCACTCGACGATCACCTTGAAGATCTTCACCGGCTCGCCGAAGAAGAAGGCGGCGCGGTCGGGGTTGTCCCACACGAAGGGCGGGATCAATTCCGGATTCGTGGCCACGTGCCAGAACGCGAAGATCGCGACGAGGAGGATGACCTGCCAGATCCAGAGCTTCTTCCTCATGCGCCGGCCACCACCCTGTTGCGCGTCTGCGCGTAGCCCTTGAGCACCTCGTCCTTCATCGCGTGCCAGATCTTGTCGTGCAGCGCGATGAAGCGCGGCGAGAGGCGGATCTCGGAGACGTCCCGGGGCCGCGGCAGGTCGATCACGTACTCGCCGATGGGCCGCGTCGCGGGGCCGGCGGAGAGCACCACCACGCGGTCGGAAAGCGAGATCGCCTCCTCGAGGTCGTGGGTGATGAAGATGACGCTCTTGCGGTTGGCGCTCCAGAGCTCCAGCAGCTCGTTCTCCATGAGCTGCCGCGTCTGCACGTCGAGCGCGGAGAAGGGCTCGTCCATGAGCAGGATCTGCGGGTCGAGGATGAGCATCTGCGCGAGCGAGACGCGCTTCCTCATGCCGCCGGAGAGCTGGTGCGGATAGCGGTCGCCGAAGCCGGCGAGGCCCACGCGATCGAGCCAGTCCTCGCCCTTCGCGCGCGCCATGCCCGGGTCCTCGCCGCGAAACTGCAGTCCGGCGGTGACGTTGTCGAGGGCGCTGCGCCACGGCATCAGCGCCTCCGACTGGAACATGTAGCCCGCCCGCCGGTTGATGCCGGCGAGCGGCTCGCCGTGGATCCTCACCGTCCCCGAGGAGGGCTTGAGGAGCCCGGCCGCGACGTTGAGCAGCGTCGACTTGCCGCAGCCCGTGGGCCCCACCACCGAGACGAACTCCCCGTCGGCGATGGAGAGGTCCACGTCGCGCACGGCCGTGTAGCTGCCCTCCCCGCTCTTCGAGGCGAAGGTGCAGGTGACCTTCTCGAGCGATACGGAAGCGGTCATCAGTGGCTGCTCGCCCGTATTGAACGGCGGGCGAAGCCCGTCCGTTCGAACACGGTTCCCGCTGTCATCAGCATCGTGCTGTCGCTTACTTGTACTTCGCTGCCGCCTTCTTGGCGAATGAGTTGTCGAAGGTCTGGTCGAGCTTGATCGAGTCGCCCGCCTTGATCACCGAGGGCTCGAACTGCTTGAGCACCTTGTAGACGTTCTGCGCGGCCTTCATCGACATCTGGCCGTCCTCGGAGTAGCCGATCATGTTCTTGAGCAGGCCCTGCTTGTAGAGCGAGGGGTTGCCGGCCTTGTAGGCGTCGGGCATGAGGTCGACGATCTCCTGCGGCGTGGCCTTCGCGATCCAGCGGTCGGCGCGAACGATGGCGTTCACGACCGCCTGCACCGTGTTCGGGTTCTTCTTGATGAACTCGTCGGTGATGTAGATCACGCTCGCGTGGTAGTCGCCGCCGTAGATCTCGTTCATGCCCTTCTCGGTGCGGCTGTCGGCCACGGCGACGAACTTGCCGGTGGACTCGAGCTGCGTGATCACCGGGTCGAGGTTGGACATCGCGTCGATCTCGCCCTTCTCCATGGCGGCCACGGCGCCGGAGCCCGCGCCCACGCCGACGACGGAGATGTCCGTCGGCTTGAGGCCGCCCTTGGCGAGGATGTTGTTCACGAACATGTTGGTCGAGGAGCCCGGCGCGGTGACGCCCACCTTCAGGCCCTTGAGGTCGGCCGGGCCCTTGTACTTCGCGGCCTTGTCCTTGGGCAGCAGCAGCACGATGGAGCTGTACTTGGCCTGCAGCACCACCGCCTTGATGGGCTGCTTCTTCGCGGCCATGTTGATGGTGTGCTCGTAGGCGCCCGAGACCATGTCGGCCGAGCCGCCCACCAGCGCCTGCAGCGCCTTGGCGCCGCCCGCGAAGTCGGGGATCTCGACGTCCAGCCCCTCGTCCTTGAAGTAGCCCTTGCGCTCGGCCACCGACAGCGGCAGGTAGTAGAAGAGGTTCTTGCCGCCCACCGCGATGGTGATCTTCTTCTTCTCCGGCGCCTGCGCGCCCGCGGTCAGCGCCACCATCGTTCCCACGGCCAGGGCCGCGAGCATCTTCAACATCTTCATCGTCTCTCTCCTCTCGTTGTTTTGTTCGCAATTCGGGGACGTGTTCGCGAACACGTCCCCGAATGATCTAGAAGCGCCAGCCGGCCTTGGCCGACACCGTGGTGTTCTCGCCGAGCTTCTCCGCCTCGAAGGCGAGGTTCAGGACGGCGAGGTTCAGGTTGAGGCCGGCGAAGACCCGGCTCTTGTTGAAGGTCTCGTCGGAGAGGCCGGTGCCGCCGGCCTCCGAATTGGTGCGCACCACGCCGACGCCGAGGTAGGGCGTGGCGATGACGAATTTCTTGGAGACCATGAGGTCGCCGGCCAGCGTGGAGACGCGCACCGGGCCGATGTCGGAGGCGCGCGTGCCGGAAAGGCGGATCGCCACCGCGGGTGTGGCGACCCCGTCGTCGAGGAGCGCCTAGCGCAGCGTCCAGGCCCGTACAGCGTCGCGTTCACGTCGGAGGCGCCGCCCACGAAGGCGCCGATGTCGATCCCGCACGGCAGCCCCTTGTAGATGTGAAGCTTGGGCACGACGATGTAGTCGGGCGAGCCGCTGCCCGCGAGCGAGAAGAGGTCCGAGTTCCTGATGTCGGTGGCGGAGACCTCGACGCCGATGTCGAAGCCCGTGAGCCCCAGGGGCGTGGCCGGCGTGACGCCCTTGTACGAGAGCGCGGCGCCCAGGTCCTCCGAGACCTTCCGGAACTGGTCCTGCGAAAGCGCGCCGATGGAGGAGAAGTCGCCCGCCGTTGCGGGAAGGGCGCCCAGGAGCAGCGTGGCGAGCAGCAGTCGTTTCATGGGTCAGCCCTTGAGGGAGTCGGGAAGGGGGTGCAGTTCGAGGCTCTTGCCCGCCTTGGCCACCTGGCCCGGCGTGTCGTGCCCCACGATGCCCGGCATGCGGCGCGCGGCGGCGATGAGCCTGTCGAGGTCGACGCCGGTGTCGTAGCCCATGTCCTGCAGCATGTTCACCATGTCCTCGGTGCAGATGTTGCCCGTGGCGCCCGGCGCGAAGGGGCAGCCGCCGAGGCCCGCGATGGAGCCGTCGAAGGAGCGCACGCCGGCCTCGATGCCCGCGGTCACGTTGGCGAGCCCCATGCCGCGCGTGTTGTGGAAGTGCAGCGTGTAGAACGTCTCGTCCGTCGTCGGGAAGCGATCCAGCACGTGCGCGGTGAGCTCCTCCACCTGGCGCGGGTTGGCCATGCCGGTGGTGTCGGCGAGCGAGATCCCGTCCACGCCCGCGCGCCAGGAACGCCTCCACGAAGCGCAGCACCGCCTCCTCGCTCACCTTGCCCTCGAAGGGGCAGCCGAAGGTGGTGGAAAGGCTCATCGTGATCCGGATGCCGGCCTCGTGCGCCACGCGCACCATGGTCGGGAGTTCCGCGAGCGACTGCTCGTGCGTGCGGTTGATGTTGGCGCGGTTGTGGGTTTCCGACGCCGACATCACGCCGTTCACCTCGTCGGGCTTCACCGCGGCCGCCGCCGCGTTCTGCACGCCGCGGATGTTCGGAACCAGCGCCACGTACACCACGCCCGGCACGCGCTCGATGCCCGCGAGCACCTCGTTCGCGTCCGCCAGCGCCGGCACGGCCTTCGGGCTCACGAAGGACGTCACCTCGATCTTGTGCAGGCCCGTGCGGGAAAGCTCGTCGATGAGGCCGATCTTCGTCGCCGTGGGCACGAAGGTCTTCTCCATCTGGAACCCGTCGCGGACGGCGACGTCGTTGATGTACAGGCGCATGGGGTGCAATTCTACCTCCCGCCCTTCGCCCGGGTCGCGGGTGGAGGCGGGACCATCCGGCCCATACCCCCCATGCGGGCTATTGCCGGCTCCCGCGGCGGCGGAAACAATGCCCCGGCACCCACAATACCCACGACCCTGGAGGAAGCCATGAAGATCGTGAATGCGTTGCTCGTCGCCCTGGCGCTCGCCGCCGCCTTTCCCGTCGCCGCGGCCGACCCCGCGAAGCCCGCCCCCGCGACCGCCGCGGCCCAGAAGATCCGGGTCGTCATCCAGGTGAGCGATGCCGACCCCCGGATGTGGGCCCAGGCGATCAACTACACGGAAAACCTCCGCGAGCTGGTCGGCAAGGACAACGTGGAGGCCGAAATCGTGGCGCTGGGCCAGGGCATCGGATGCTCAAGCTCGACTCGCCCCACGCCAACCGCGTGGCCGAATCCCTCAAGCTCGGCGTGAAGATCACCGCCTGCGAGTCCACGATGAAGCGCCAGAAGCTCACCAAGGGCGACATGCTGCCCGACATCGGCTACGCGCCCGGCGGGATCCTGCGGATCATCGAGCGCCAGAAGGAAGGCTGGACCTACATCAAGGTCTGAGGCGCCTCCACCCCGCCGGCCCGCGCCGGCGGTGGATTTTGCCCCGCAAATCGGGGAAGCTGCGTCCATGAGCGCCATCGACAAGGACGCCGCGCTGGTCGCGGACATCCGGCTCCTGGGCCGGATCCTGGGCGACACCCTCAAGCTGCACGAGGGTGAGGCGACCTACGAGCTCATCGAGACCATCCGCAAGCTCGCCGTGGCGAGCCGCCGCCTGGAGGACGTGACCTCCCGGCGCTCGCTCGCGGAGACGCTGGACGCCCTGGCCGACGACCAGGCGGTCATGGTGGTGCGCGCGTTCAGCTACTTCTCGCTGCTCGCCAACATCGCCGAGGACCGCCACCACGTCCGCCGCCACCGCGAGAACCGGCGCCACGGGTCCAAGCCCCTGGCCTCCACCCTGCGCGGCCTCTTCGCCGACGCGGTGGCGCGCGGCACGACGCGGGCGGAGGGCGTGGCCACGCTTGCGAGGGTGCGCGTGACCCCCGTCCTCACCGCCCACCCCACCGAGGTGCAGCGCAAGAGCACGCTCGACATCCAGCTCGCGATCGCCGAGTGGCTGGGAAGGCTCGACAACGCGGACCTCCTCGAGGAGGAGCGCGCGGCCGTCGAGGCCGAGATCCGCCGGCTGGTGGCCACCCTCTGGCAGACGCGCATGCTGCGCGCCGTGAAGCTGGGCGTGAAGGACGAGATCGAGAACGCGCTCGCCTACTTCGACTATTCCTTCATCGACGCGATACCGCGGATCCACGGCGAGATCGAGGATTCGGTGGCGTCGCTTCCGGGGGAGATCGCCGACACGCCCCTGCCGACCGTGATGTCCATCGGCAGCTGGGTGGGGGGCGATCGCGACGGCAACCCCTTCGTCACCGCCGAGATGCTCGAGCACGCCTTCCGCCGCCAGGCCGAGATCGCCTTCGACCACTATTTCGCGCAGGTTCACGCGCTCGGGGCGGAGCTGCCCATCTCCGGCCTCTGGGCGCACCTCACGCCCGCGATGAAGGCGCTGGCGGACGCAGTCGCCCGACCGCTCGCCCTTCCGCCAGGACGAGCCCTATCGCCGCGCGCTCACGGGCGTGTTCGCAAGGCTCGCGGCGACGGCCAGCGCGCTGGGCCTGAAGCGCGAGCACCGCACCGCCGTGGGGAAGGCCGAGCCGTATGCCGATGCCGCGGCGTTCGCGACCGACCTCGACGTGATCGACACGAGCCTGCGCTCGGGCAGCTCTTCCCTGCTCGCCGACGGGAGGCTGCGGCACCTGCGCCGCGCCGTGCGCACCTTCGGCTTCCACCTCGCGACCGTGGACCTGCGCCAGAACGCGGACGTGCACGAGCAGGTGATCGCGGAGCTGTTCCGCGAAGCGCGCGTGGCGCCCGACTACCTCGCGCTCGACGAGCCGGCGCGGCAGGCGCTGCTGCGCTCCGAGCTTGCCACGCCGCGGCCGCTGCGCTCGCCGTTCGCCGCGCTACTCCGACCTGCATGAACGGCGAGCTCGCCATCGTGGAGCAGGCCGCGAAGGTGCGTCGCCTCCCTCGGTCCGGATTCGATCCGCCAGTACGTGATCTCCAAGACCGAGAGCGTGTCGGACCTCCTGGAGGTCGCGGTGATGCTCAAGGAAGCGGGGCTCGTGACGCCGGGCGGGCAGCCCGTCGTCGAAGCTCCAGATCGTGCCGCTCTTCGAGACGATCGGCGACCTGCGCCGCGCGCCGGAAACGATGCGCGCCTGGTTCGCGCTGCCGGAGGCGAAGTCGATGGTGGCCTCGCTCGGCGGCGTGCAGGAAGTGATGCTGGGCTATTCCGACAGCAACAAGGACGGCGGCTACGTCACGTCCAACTGGGAGCTCTACAAGGCGGAGACGGAGCTGGTGGCCGTGTTCCGCGCGGCCGGCGTGCGGCTGCGCTTCTTCCACGGGCGCGGCGGCACGGTGGGGCGCGGCGGCGGCCCATCCTACGAGGCCATCCTCGCGCAGCCGCCGGGAAGCGTGCAGGGCGAACTGCGGCTCACGGAGCAGGGCGAGGTGATCGCGAGCAAGTACGCCAACCGCGACATCGGCCGGCGCAACCTCGAGGCGCTGCTCGCGGCCACGGTGCGGGCCACGCTGGACGAGGCGCCGCGCGAGGAGCACGCGGAGTACCACGCGGCGATGGAGGAGATCTCGGCCAGCGCGATGGCCGCCTACCGCGGGCTCGTGTACGAGACGCCCGGCTTCGTCGACTACTTCCGCGCCTCCACGCCGATCCGGGAGATCGCGGAGCTCAACATCGGCTCGCGGCCCGCCTCGCGCAAGCCCTCGCAGCGCATCGAGGACCTGCGCGCGATTCCGTGGGTGTTCTCGTGGGCGCAGTGCCGCGTGATGCTGCCGGGCTGGTACGGGCTGGGCAGCGCCGTCGAGGCCTTCGTCGCGAAGCGGGGCGACGAGGGGCGGGAGCTCCTCGCGGAGATGTGGCTCGCGTGGCCCTTCTTCCGCGCCATGCTCTCGAACCTGGAGATGCTGCTCGCGAAGGCGGACCTGTCGGTGGCCGCGCGCTACAAGGAGCTCGTCCCGGACGAGCGGCTGGCCGACGAGATCTTCGGGCGCATCCGCCGCGAGCTGGACCTCACGGTGAAGGCCTTCTTCACCATCACCACGAACGAGGGCTTCCTCGCGGGCAACCCGGCGCTCGCGCGCTCCATCCGCAACCGCTTCCCCTACCTCGACCCGCTCAACCACCTGCAGGTCGAGCTCCTCAAGCGCTACCGCGCCGGCGACTCCGCGGACAAGGTCCACCGCGGCATCCACCTCACCATCAACGGCCTCGCCGCCGGCCTGCGCAACTCCGGCTAGAATTGGGGACGTGTTCAGTGTACCTGTCCCCAGATTCACGGACAGGTACACGTGCCAGGCTACGTGACCCTGGCACCGCTCTAGGAGACGACGCCGGCGGAGCGGAGGGCGTGGAGGCGCGCGTCGTCGTAGCCGAGGGCGCGCAGGACCTCGTCGGTGTGCTCCCCGAGCTTCGGGCCGATCCACCTCGTGCCGCCCGGCGTGGCGGAAAGCTTGGGCACGATGCCGGGCAGCAGCAGGTCCTTGTCGCCCAGCTTGTGGCGCTCGATCATGCCGCGCGCCTGGTAGTGCAGGTCGGCGGCGATGTCGGCGATCGAGTAGATGCGCCCCGACGGCACCTCGGCCTTCTCCAGCACCTCGAGCGCCTCGTCCAGCGTGACGGTGGCCGTCCACTCGCCGATGGCGCGGTCGAGCTCCTCCGTGCGCTTCACCCGCCCCGCGTTGTCGGCGAGCGCGGGATCGTCCGCGAGGTCGGCGCGCCCGATGGCCTTCATCATCCGCTTGAAGATGGAGTCGGCGTTCGCCCCGATGACCACGTACTTCCCGTCGCCGCACTTGTAGGTGTTGGACGGCACGATGCCCGGCAGCGCCGAGCCCGTGCGCTCGCGGACGTTGCCGCCCATCCCGTACTCGGGAAGCATCGACTCCATCATCGCGAACACGGCCTCGTAGAGCGCCACGTCGACGACCTGCCCCTTGCCGGAGGTCGCGCGATGGTGGATGGCGGTGAGCGCCCCGATGACGCCGAACATCGCCGCGAGCGAGTCCCCGATGGAGATGCCCACGCGAACCGGCGCGCGGTCCGGGTAGCCGGTGATGTAGCGCATGCCGCCCATGGATTCGCCGATGGCGCCGAAGCCCGGCCGGTCCTTGTAGGGGCCCGTCTGCCCGAAGCCGGAGAGCCGCACCATCACCAGTCCCGGATTCGACTTCGAGAGCGCGTCGTAGCCGAGCCCCCACTTCTCCATCGTGCCCGGGCGGAAGTTCTCCACGACGATGTCCGCCTTCGCCACGAGGTCGCGCACGACCTGCTGCCCCTCGGGCGCCTTCAGGTTCACCGCGATGGACTTCTTGTTGCGCGCCTGCGCGTACCACCAGAGGGAATTGCCCTCGTGCAGCTGGCGCCACTTGCGCAGCGGGTCGCCTTCGCCCGGCGTCTCGATCTTGACCACCTCCGCGCCGAACTCGGCGAGGAGGCGTGCGCAGTAGGGGCCGGCGATGAGGGTGCCCATCTCGACGACCTTGAGGTTCGCGAGCGGGCCGGGGGGGATTGTGTCGTCATGGTCGCAGGTAAGTCTTTGACCCGCATCATAAACCTTGCCAGTTTCGCTTGCGCCGGCCACCCATCGTCGTAGGATGGAAAGTGCCTGGATGGACCTGCAGGCGGCACCGCGGGGGCAGTCGATGAACACGGCACCCGCCAAGGTGGACTCATGACGCTGGCCCACTTGCTGACTCGCTTTCGGCACGCGATCGCGGGCGACAAGCATCCCGAACCGAAGGCCGCGGCGAAGCGGCCCGTGGCGCGCGCGCCCAGGACTCTCCCGGCCGCCCAAGGCGGTCGACCTGGCCGCGCTTCCCGTGCAGGCCGCGGCAGCAGCCCACGGAGGCCATGCGCCGCAAGATCCGCGACCGCTATCTCGCGGTCCGCTTCCCCGGCGCGCCGCACACGGACGAAGAGCTTCGCGACAGCGCGGGCGTCATCAAGGCGGCGCGGCTCTACTTCGAGGACGAGGACCTCGACCGCGCCTGCGAGCTGCTCGAGTTCGCGGCCGACGCCAACCCCGCGGACGAGTCGACTCTGGCTCGCCCACCTCGAGATGCTGTTCCTCAAGCGCAAGGCGACCGCCTTCACGCGGCTCGCCCGGCGCTTCCACGACCACTTCCCGAACTCCGGCCGCTGGTCGGAGATCCTGCGCCTCGGCCTGCGGCTCGCCCCGGAGGAATCGATCTTCCTCGAGGCCCACCCGCGCGAGGCCGCCATCGACGAACACTACGGCGCGTGGCCGCAGGTGCAGAACTGGATCCAGGCGCCCTTCGACCTGACGGGCGACGTCCTGGCCGCGGAATTCCACGCCAAGATGCGCGGCGGCGACGTCGCCGCCCCCATCTCCGCGAAAGCGAGCGGAACATGACCGACATCAACCCGGGCGGCTGGACGGAACGCGACGATTCCCGGCCGAGCGAAGCCCTGGCGCGCGCCACCGACCCCTCCGTGCGCAAGAACTGGAGCAAGGTGATCGCGTCCCTGCACGAGGAGGCGAAGTCGGCCGACCCGTTCCTCTTCTCCCACGAGCTGCTGGAGCACATGTGCCGCTTCGAGGCGGCCATGTTCCCGTCGTACCGCGAGATCCTCGGCACGACGCTCCTGTGGGACGACAACGAGCGCGCCTTCGCGCAGTGGGTGAAGGCATGCTTCCACACGCTCGCCCGCACCGCGGCCGACGCGCTTCACCGCGCCGCCGCGCACGACACGCTGCTCTCCGGCAGCGGCGGGGAGCTCGCCGCGCTGGCGCTCACGGGCTACGGCAACGCCATCAAGTGGGCCGAGATCTCCAGCGCCGGGCTACGACCCGGTGTCGGTCGTCGAGATCCGCCGCGTGCAGGACAGCGTCGAGCGCGCCGCCATCGGCGGCGACCGCTTCCCCGTGCCGCGCGACAACTTCGCCGCCTCGCCCACCCTGGACGCGCTCTTCATCCGCGCGCTGCTCCTCGAGGCCATGTGCCGCGGCAACCTCGAGCCGCGCCAGGTGGAGATCGTCGACGGCTGGCTGTGGGAGTGGAGCAGCGACTATGCGTTCACCGACTCCGACGCAGGCGCGGTGCTGGTGCTCGAAAGCGGCCGGCAGCGCGGGCTTCGTCCGCGCAACGGGGAAGCGCGCGGCCGGCGCTACCTTTCCCTCGAGAAGCTCGAGGACCACATCCGGATGGTGGTGGACGCGTTCCGCCGCGGCGAGATCTACCCCGGCTACGGCCTCGCGGTCGACTTCCGCGTCGAGGAGCACACGGCCGTGCTCGACTTCCTGCGCCGCTTCCTCGACTCGGCCCGCTACCGGCGCGCCCGCGAGTCGCACGAGGGCCGCGACGAGAAGCTGGAAGCCCTGGTGGGCCTGCACGAGGTGATGGCCAAGGCCTTCTCGCCGCGCACGAGCCCGCTGGCCCCGCGCAAGCCCGCGAAGGCTGCGCCGGCGCCGTCGGGACAGCAGCTGCCGGGCATCGACACGATGTACGACATTCCGCGCCGCTACATGCGCCTCCTGGACGAGAGCGCCGACGGCCTGGGCGTGGAGTACGACGACGATCCCGCGCGGCCGGTGGTGGTGGGCATGGTCATCACGCTGCACCACGACGAATCGTCGCCGCCGGTGCTCTGCGAGGTGATGCGGCGCTCCCTGGTCCAGGGCCGCACGGTGAGGCTCGGCCTGCGGATCCTGTCGCACTCGCCCAAGAAGCTCGTCTTCACGCGGATCGACGGCGCCGGCACGATCGAGGCGATCTACGTGCCGAGCGAGGATGCCTCGGGCCAGGTCGACTCGCTCCTCGTCGCCGAAGCCGACTTCAATCCGCGCGTGAGCTTCGAGGCGCGCTTCGACGACCGCGCGTTCGTCATCCGCCTGAACCACGTCCGCTACCACGGCCGCGGCTGGCATCTCGCGGGCTTCGAGGTCAGCGAGGAAAGGGCGCCGGGCACGGCGCCGGCCGCCGAAGGGATGTCGGTCGCCGACTGACCGTCAGGCCGGCGCGATCTCGAGACGAAAGGCGGCGTAGCGGGAGTCGGGGTGAGGGTCTCTACCCTGCCCCGCAGCAGGCCTTGTACTTCTTCCCGCTGCCGCAGGGGCAGGGGTCGTTGCGGCCGACCTTGCCGCCTTCGCGCTTCTGCGGAACGCGGTTGATGCGGCTGTCGAACCAGTAGTGGTACGCCTCCTCGACCGTGTCGTAGAAGACCTCGCGGGCTTCCGCCATGAGCGTAGCCTCCGCCTCGCCTTCCTCCCACGGCTCGCCCGATTCGAGCGCGTGCTCCTTGAGCCGGCCCGAGAGCGTCATGAAAGGCAGCAGGAGCTCGTTCACGGTCTCGTCGTCGCCGGCGGTGAACCAGTCCGGGTCCGCGAGCGCCACGCCGACGAGGTAGCCCTCGCACCACACCGCGAGCTCCTCCTCGCCTTCCTCGACGGGATAGGAAAGGATGTCGAGGCCCTCCTCGGCGGCGAGGCCCCGCGCGGTGTCGTTGCAGAAGCGCGTGAGGAGATCGGTGATCTCGCGTTCCTCGTCCGCGCTCGCGAAGGTGTGGTGGCCGAGCGCGGAGGCGAGCCACCGCTCCTGCGGAATGGGCGTCGGGCGCGCTCGCCACCGCGCAGAAGAGTCCCTGCAGGGCGTCGAGCGTCATCGAGTCCTGCAGGTGGTCGGCGGAAAGGAGCGCTTCGAGGCGGTCGAGGTCGGACGTGGCGAGGCGGGGCGTGGAAGACATGGCGAAGGCGTTGTTCGGCGGGAATTGGCTGTAAAGTCGTGCCGATATCCTACGCTGAGCGCATCGAAGACGGAGACAGGCCATGAGCCGGAGCATTCTCGACGAAAGCCGCATCCATCCCGCCATCCGCGACAAGGTCGCCGCGCATCACGCGGACATCGTGCGCGAAGTGCGGGAGGCGATCGCGCAGAGCGCGGTCGTCGTCGTGGGCATGGCGATGAACCCGTTCCCGCGCAAGGCCCGCAGGCTCCTCGACGCGGCGCACGTGCCCTATCGCTACCTCGAGTACGGGAGCTACCTGTCGCAGTGGCGGCGCCGCAACGCGCTCAAGATGTGGACGGGCTGGCCGACTTTCCCGATGGTGTTCGTGAAGGGCGTGCTCGTCGGGGGCGCGAGCGACCTCGAGGCGCTCATCGAGAGCCGCGAGCTCGAGCGGATGCTCGCGCAGGCCAAGGCGCCTACGCTTCCTTCGGATACCCCACCGTCTGCGCGAAGGTGACGAACTGGTCCTCGGGCAGCCGCATCGCCCGCGCGAGCTTCGGGTAATCCACCGCGCCGCGGAAGACGGTCGCGAGGCCCGCGGCCGCGCAGTAGAGATACACGTTCTGGCCGACGAACGCCGCGTCCACGGAGCAGAAGAGCGTTGCGGTTCTCGGGCGTGAGCTCCTTCATGCGCTCGCCGTGCGCCACGTAGACCAGGTTCAGGGGCGCGATCGCCGGGAAGTCCTGCCGACCGGTGTGGCTGCGGATGTCGCCGGCCGGGTGCGCGACCAGCGCATGGCGCTTCGGATCGTAGAGCCACAGGCCGTCGGCCATCGCCGCGTAGACGTCGATCACGACGATGTGCCGCCAGCAGGGCGCGGTGCGGTCGCCGCTCGGGCGGTTGACGCCGTAGGCGGCCCACAGGAGTTCGCCGAGGACCTGGTCGGGAATCTTGCGGGTGGAGAACTCGCGGGTGGAGCGGCGAAGCGACAACGCCTGCATGAGCGGCATGCCGCCGGTCTTCGCGGGCTCCGGCAAGAGGCGCACCTCGCCGGGGACGGACTGCGGCGCGGCGAGCGTCCTGAACGACACCAGGCTCGGCGCGATGATCGCAGCGCCGGCGGACGCGGTATTGCTCAGGAATTCGCGGCGGGAATACCGGGGCGTGGAGGACTCTTCGCTCCGGTGACGAGGGGTTGTCATGGCAGCCTCCTCGGGGCTCCTGCGTGCGCCGCGGGACGCGGCGCTTCAGGCGCCCGGCAGTTGCCTCATGCTAGGACTTCGGCGGGCGCGCGGAGTTGATTCGAGTCAAACGCCTTCGCAATCGCGCCGCCTCAACCCACCTCGACTTCGACCGTCCGATACCCCACCCGGCAGCTGCCCACCTTCACCACGAGCTTGCCCTTGCCCTCGGCGACGAGGGTGACGAACTTCTCGCTCACGTTGCCGCGCGTCCAGGGCATGAAGATGCTGGCGCCGTTGTAGAGGCCCTGCCCCCAGCCTTCGAGGTGGCCGATCTCGACGATGGATTCCGCGGGGGCCACGAGCTTCACGCCGCTGCCCTCGGTGGTGAGACGCAGGGGCTCGGAATGGGGAAGCTTCCTCGCCGACGAGATCCCGTAGGTGCCGAGGTAGCCGCCGTTGGCCACGCGCAGCTCGATGCGCGTGTGGCCCGCACCGACCTTCTCCTGCCTGACCACCTCCAGCGACACCAGCGGCACGAGGGCGGCCACGCGCAGGAACGCGGCGGTCTGCGTCGCGCAGGTCTGGGCGAGCTCCTCGTAGGGCGGGTTCCAGATGCCCACGCGCCCGTCGAAGCCGCCGACTTCCACCTCGCCCAGCTGCGGATGGTTCACCTTGCGCCAGCGCTTGAAGACGCGGCCCTGGTTGCGCTCGCGGTCCAGCTTCGCCAGCGCGTGGAAATCCTTCCGCTCGAGCTTCACGTAGAGATCCACGAAGGGCTTCGTGCGCTCCATGCCGATCTGCTTGAAGAGGTCCCAGAGCTCGATCACGTACGCGATGCACCCGCGCTGGTTGTAGGCCCAGTCCGTGATGTCGCCGTGCAGGGGCTTCTCCGGCTCGTAGAGGAACTCGTGGTAGCCGCTCACCGTGGCGTAGCCCGTGTGCTCCGTCATCCACGCCTCGATCTGCTTGAAGACCGCGAGGTCCGTCTGGTCCATCTTGTGGTCGGGCTTGTCGCCCATGCGGGCGGATCAGCACGCCGCCGAAGGTGTGCAGGTTGAGCCAGGTGATGATGTGCGGGTTCCTCGCGCCGAACTCGAGGATCGCGCGCGTCTCGGGCGCGCTGCCCGGGTAGTGGCCCGCGCCCACCTGCTCCGGCTCGGGCGCCCAGCCATAGGGGAAGTTGCGGTTGAAGTCGTACAGGTTGTCGGAGAGGAAGAAGGGGTCCGGGATGCGCCGGCCGTCGAAGTTGACGATGCGGCCCTCGGGATAGAGCTTGTAGAAGGGGCCCTCGTCCTCCGGCAGGCGCGGCACCATCACCGGCGGATCGAGGGGCAAGCCGTCCTCGCCGCGAAGCTCCACCAGCTCGCCATCGGGGCTGGCCTTGCGCATGTAGCCCGCCTCGCCGTCGCCATCGATGTCGGCGGACTCCCAGAACGCGTGGTTCTTGTCGGCGCGGTCGTTCACCGGGCTCGAGCGGACGTAGCGGCCCTTCTTGAGCACTTCCTCGGCGCCGTCGGGCGAAATGCGCGGGACCACGTAGAAGAGCGTCTGCCGGATCGCATCCGCCATGTGCTTCGGCAGGGGCTTGCCGCCCGCCTCGTTCTTGCCCTGGTGGATGGCGAGGATGTCCTCGGCCATGGCCAGCGCCACGCTGGAGCCGCAGACCTCGGAGGCGTGCATGTTGCCGTCGATCCAGACGGCGGGGCGGATCTCGTCGGGATTGCGGCCGATCGTCAGGATCGGGATGTCGCGGCCCTCGGCGGACTTGCCGATGGAGCCGAGGCGGACGAGGCCGGGATGCTGCTTGGACCAGGCGGCGAGTTGGGCGGAGAGTTCGGCGTAGTCCAGGTACTTGGTGCGGAACATTCTTCTTCCTCGACGAGGGGGGTGCGCGGGCCGCCATTATGCACCCGCGCACCCCCCTCCCGAGGCGAAGAACGGAAGCTCAGTCCTCCACCGCCACCACCACGGCGACCGCCGCCGCGACCGCCGCCGGGATGCCGTAGCGCTCCCATTTCGACATCGAGTCGCCCGCGATCATCTCGACCGGCACCGGGGTGAGCTCGAGCACCCTGTCGGTGACCGAGCTCTCGACGAACCGCGTGAGCGAGTTCTTGCGCGCCGTGGCCATCACGATCTCGTCGCAGCGCAGGCGCCGCGCGGTATCCGTGATCACCTTGGCCCGGTCGCCCATCTCCATGTGGACCGCGTAGGGAATGGAGAACTTGTCCAGCTGCTCGCTGCGCCGGGGCGAGCGCCTTCTCCGCCTGCTCGCGATGGTAGTCGTGGCGGCTCTTGCGGCTGGAGAAGTGCGCGATGTCCGCGGAGAACGGGCGCCTGGACGTTGAGCAGGTGCACCTCCATCGCGGTGTTGTTCATGAACCGCTTGATGACGTCCTGGACGGCGAACCGGTCGTTGCGGGTGCCACCGACGGGGATGAGGATCTTCAGCATGGCGTTTCCTCCAGTGAGTGCGTTGCGGGGCCGGCGCGGCACCCGCGGAGCTGCGATTGCGAAAGCGTCGGCGCGGGCAGCGCCTCCTCTCCGGACCGCGTCCTTGCGGCTGCGGAAGTAGAACTTGAGGAGCTCCATCGCGATGGGCGAGGCGAAGAAGAACGGCAGCATCAGCAGCCAGTCGCCCGCCGGTGAGCGGCACGGTGTCGAAGAACGGCGCGAGGAACGGCACGTACACCACGGCGAGCACGAGCACGAACGAGACGGTCACCGCCGCCACCATCCAGCGGTTGGAGAAGAAGCCGATCGAGAAGACGCTGTGGTACTCGGAGCGCGCGGCGAAGGCGCGGATGAGCTCCGAGGTGCACAGCGTCACGAAGGCCATCGTCTGCGCGGCCTCGAGGTGGCCGGGGTAGCGCTGCATGGCGAGGCAGAACACCGCCAGGATCGCGACCATGTCCACGAGCCCCACGACGCCGATGCCCAGCCGCCATGTCGCGGTTGATGACGGGCTCCTTCGGCGAGCGCGCCGGCTGCTTCATGATGTCGTCGTCGCCCTTCTCCAGCCCCAGGGCCAGCGCCGGCGCGCCGTCGCTCACGAGGTTCAGCCACAGGAGCTGCACGGGCCGCAGCGGCATCGGCATCCCGAAGAGCATGGCGCCGAAGACGATGAGGATCTCGCCCACGTTGCAGGCCAGCAGGAAGTACACGAACTTGCGGATGTTCGAGTAGATGATGCGGCCCTGCTCGATGGCGGAGACGATGCTCGCGAAGTTGTCGTCGGTGAGCACCATGTCGGCCGTCTGCTTGGCCACGTCCGTGCCGGTGATGCCCATGGCCACGCCGATGTTGGCGCGCTTCAGGGCCGGCGCGTCGTTCACGCCGTCGCCCGTCATCGCCACCACGTGGTCGCGGGCCTTGAAGGCCTCCACGATGCGGGTCTTGTGCTGCGGGGAGACGCGGCAGCAGACGTCCAGCCGGTCGGCGCGCGCCGCGAGCTCCTCGTCGGAGAGCTTGTCGATCTCCGCGCCGGTGAGCACCAGCCCGTCGGGCGTGCGAAGGCCGATGTCGCGGGCGATGGCCTCCGCCGTGTCCTTGTAGTCGCCGGTGACCATGACGGTCTTGAGGCCGGCGCCCTTGGCGACCTTGAGCGCCTCGATGACTTCCGGGCGCGGCGGGTCGATCATGCCCAGCAGGCCCACGAAGACGAGGTCCTTCTCGACCGTCTCGGGCTTCACCGCCGCCGGGATCTCGTCCAGCGGCCGGTAGGCCACGCCGAGCACGCGCAGGGCATCGCTCGCCATGTCGCGGTTCTGGTCGAGGATGGTGCTGCGCATCGCGTGCGTGAGCTCGACCGCCTTGCCGCCGTCGAGCATGTGCGTGCACAGCTCGAGGACGACGTCGGGCGCGCCCTTCACGACGGCCGCGAGCTTCGGATAGGCGAAGCCCGCCTGCGATTCGGCTCGCGCCGTCGTTGCGGTGGATCGTGGTCATGCGCTTGCGCTCGGAATCGAACGGGAATCTCCTGCACGCGCGGCATCACCTTCGCAGAAGTCGTCCTGCAGGTAGCCGCTCTTCGCCGCCGCCACGATCATCGCGCCCTCGGTCGGGTCGCCGATGATGTTCCAGGAGCGCGACCGCCGACTCGTCCAGGGCCGCTCCTCCAGCTTCGCGTCGTTGCAGGCGATGGCGCCCTGCAGCAGCGCCGACGCATCCGGGTTGGTGCGCGGGTCGAAGCGCTCCTCGCCGAGGAAGAACTCGCCCGCGGGCGCGTAGCCTTCGCCGGTGATGCGGAAGCGCCGCCCGCCCGCCCAGGCCTGCACGACCGTCATCTGGTTCTGCGTGAGGGTGCCCGTCTTGTCGGAGCAGATCACCGTGGCGCAGCCCAGCGTCTCGACGGCCGGCAGCTTCCGGATGAGCGCGTGGTGCTTGATCATCCGCTGCATGCCCGAGCGCGAGGCAGATGGTGACGATGGCCGGCAGGCCCTCGGGCACCGCGGCGATGGCGAGGCTCACCGCCGTCATGAAGAGGTTGATGATGTCCTTGCGCTCGGCCTCGAGGTAGTTGAGGAAGCCGATGTTCGACGACGTCGGCGATGTGCGTGTCGCGGAACAGGCCGTAGATGAAGACGATGGCGCAGATCGCGAGGCAGGCGGTGCCGAGGACCTTGCCCAGGTGCTCGAGCTTCTTCTGCAGCGGCGTGGCTCTCGTCCTCGAAGGACTGGATCATCTGGGCGATGAGGCCGATCTGCGTGTTCATGCCCGTGCCGGTGACCAGGCCCTTGCCGCGGCCGTAGGTGATGAGCGTGCCCATGAAGGCGGTGTTCCTGCGGTCGCCCAGGGGGATGTCCTTGTCGAGGACCACCGCCGGGTCCTTCTCGACCGGCACCGATTCGCCGGTGAGGGAGGCTTCCTCGACCTTCAGGTTGAAGCTCTCGAAGAGGCGCACGTCCGCCGGAACGTAGTTGCCCGCCTCCAGCAGGACGATGTCGCCGCCGACGATCTCGCGGCCGGGGACGGTGACCTGGTGGCCGTCGCGGATCACCTGCGCGTTGCGGCGCGGCCATCTTCTTCAGGGCGGCGAGCGCCTGCTCGGCCTTCGACTCCTGGATGACGCCGACCACGGCGTTGAGCACGACGATGACCATGATGGCGATGGAGTCGACCCACTCGCCCAGCGCGAGCGAGACGACCGCCGCGATCACCAGGATGATGACCAGGTAGTTGTTGAACTGGTCCCACAGGAGGGCCAGGAACCCGGGCCGCGGGCGCTCGGAGAGTTCGTTGGCGCCGTGCGCGGCGAGGCGCTCGACGCGCCTCCTCCTGCGTGATGCCCTGCTCGAGGTGCGTCTCGAAATCGTCGACGAGTTGCTCGATCGGCTTGCCGTGCGATTCCCGGTCTTGCATGGGCGTCTCCTCCTTATGCGGCCGAGTATTGCGCCGCGCAATCGCGGAAGAAAATTTGAACTTTGCAAGGCTCTGCATTACGAAAACGGAGGCCGGCGAAACTTTCGTAATGGCCATGCCATTGCGACTTTTCGATGCATCTCCTGTCCGACGGGCTTGAAATGGCCCGCCCGTAGTGCTAGAAATGGGTCGCGCTCCGGCGAAGTTGCCGGGGCTCCCTCCAAAGGGGAGTAGCTTCGGCAGCCGGCCTCGGCTGCTGCGACGCGGCCGTCATTACGGGTCATTAACGGCCCCGGCCGCGCCGGCATCCACAATATGCAAGCGAGACCTTTGCCCAGCGGGTGAAGGTGCGTCCTGACGGCGGCCTTCATCCGCGAGGTGAAGGCCGCTGTGCATTTGAACGGGCACGGCGGCATGGCACAACCGCAGCAGCAGGAGGTCGCCATGTCACAGCCGAACATCCACCGCTACCTGAGGCACGGGACGCTGCCGCAGCTTCGCCTCTTCGAGGCGACCGCGCGCCTGGGCAGCTTCACCCGCGCCGCGCAGGAGCTGCACATGGCGCAACCCACGGCCTCGGTGCAGATCAAGAAGCTCTCGGAGACGGTCGGCGTGCCGCTCTTCGAGCAGGTGGGCAAGCGCCTCTACCTCACGGACGCGGGCCGGCGACTCTACGAAAGCTGCCAGGAAGTGTTCCGTGCGTTCGAGACGCTCGAGGAGTCGCTCGCCCGCATGCGGGGGCTGGAGGCCGGGCGGCTGCGGCTCGCCGTGAGCACGACCGGCATGTGCTTCGCGCCCCGGCTCCTCGGCGCCTTCGTCGCGCAGCACCCCGCCGTCGAGACCTCCATGCAGGCCCACAACCGGCAGACGCTGGTCGAGCGCCTGGCGCGCAACGAGGATGACCTTTATCTCTTTGCCGACGCGCCGGAGATGGAGGACGTCGTCGCGCAGGAGCTCCTGCCCAACCCGATGGTGGTGCTGGCGCGGGACGACCATCCGCTGGCCGGGAAGAAGAACATCCCCTTCGCGCGGCTCGCGCACGGAGCCCTTCCTGATGCGCGAGGAGGGCTCGGGCGCGCGGCGGATCGCCATGCGGCTCTTCGGCAAGCACGGCCTCACCCCGAAGATCCGGATGGAGCTGGGCACCAACGAGGCGATCAAGGAGGCGATCCTCGCCGGGCATGGGCGTGACCATCATGTCGCGCTACACCTTCGGCCTCGACCCGGAATCCTCGCGGTACGTGTGCCTGGACGTGGAAGGCTTCCCGCTCGAGAACCACTGGTACTTCGTCTATCCGTCCGGCAAGCAGCTCTCGGCCGTGGCGCGGGCGTTCCTCGACTTCGCGCGGGCGGAGGCGAAGGCGCTGGTGCGGGAGAGCCTCGGCAGGCACTAGGCCGCCTCCCCGGCAGCGCCACGCCTGGCCCCGGCCGGATTGGTAGGCCGGCCGGGTCGTAGTACATTGGGCGACCGCACAATTCCCCGAGGAGGAAACGCCCATGAAAACGACCCCCAAGAACGCGATCGCGCTGGCCGGCCTGGTGGCCGCCGCACTGCTCGCCGCAGCCCCCGCCCATGCCGGCAAGACCCTGGACGCCATCAAGGCCCGCGGCCAGCTCGTCTGCGGCGTTCACACCGGCCTCGCCGGCTTCTCGCAGGCCGACGCGCAGGGCAACTGGAGCGGCCTCGACGTCGACGTGTGCAAGGCCATCGCCGCCGCCGTGCTGGGTGACGCGGGCAAGGTGAAGTACGTGCCCCTCACCGCGCAGCAGCGCTTCACGGCGCTGCAGTCGGGCGAGATCGACATCCTGTCGCGCAACACCACGTGGACGCTCTCGCGCGACGCCTCGCTGGGCCTGCACTTCATCGGCACGACCTATTACGACGGCCAGGGCTTCATGGTCACGGCGAAATCCAAGATCAAGAGCGCCAAGCAGCTGAAGGGCGCCACCGTGTGCGTGCAGTCGGGCACGACGACCGAGAAGAACATGACGGACTTCTCGCGCGCCAACAAGCTGGACTTGAAGCCCGTCGTGTTCGAGAAGATCGAGGCCGCGACCGGCGCCTACTTCTCCGGCCGCTGCGCCGCGTACACGACCGACGCCTCGGGCCTCGCCTCCGTGCGCAACAAGGAAGCGAAGAACCCCGCCGACCACGTCATCCTGCCGGAGCTCATCTCCAAGGAGCCCCTCGGGCCCGCCGTGCGCCGCGGCGACGACGAATGGTTCGCGATCGCCAAGTGGGTCGTGTTCGGCCTGATCGAGAGCGAGGAATACGGCATCACCCAGGCCAACGTCGACAAGATGGTGGCCGAGAGCCAGGACCCGGTCGTGATGCGCATCACCGGCAAGTCCGAGGACATGGGCAAGCTCCTGGGCCTCGACAAGGAATGGATGGTCCGGGCCGTGAAGGCCGTCGGCAATTACGGCGAGATCTTCGAGCGCAACGTGGGTCCCAAGACGCCGCTCAACATCCCGCGCGGCGTCAACGCGCAGTGGAACAAGGGCGGCCTGATGTACGCCCCGCCGATCCGCTAAGCCGCCCGCTTCACCGATGACGGCTCGTCCCCCGCCGCGGCGCCGCGGCTGGTCCTGGCGCAGCCAGGCTTTCCGCGGGCTCGTCTACCAGGTCCTGGCGGCGGCCGTCATCGGGCTCGGCCTCTGGTTCCTCGCGCACAACACCATGGAGAACATGCGTGCGCGGGGGATCCAGAGCGGCTTCGGATTCCTGTTGCAGCCCGCCGGGTTCGACATCGGCGAGACCCTCATCCCGTATGACGCGCTCGACAAGAACTGGCAGGCGTTCCTCGTCGGCGTCCTCAATACGCTGCGCGTGGCGGTGGTCGGCGTGGTGCTCGCCACGCTGCTGGGAACGATGCTCGGCATCGGGCGCTTTTCCCGCAACGCCATCGTGCGCGGCCTCTGCTACGGCTACGTGGAGCTCTTCCGCAACATCCCGGTGCTGTTGCAGCTGCTGGTCTGGTACCTCTTCTTCACCGACATCCTGCCGCCGATCTCGGAACCGCTCTCGATCGGCAACGCGGTCTTCCTGAGCAAGGCCGGGTTCTCCTTCCCGGTGCCCGTGTGGGGGCTGGGCCAGGCGCTCGCGGCGGCCGGCGCGGTGGCGTGCCTGCCGATCGCGTGGGCGTATCGCCGCTGGGCCATCCGCCAGTTCGAGCTGACCGCGCGCGTGCGCAGCACCTTCTGGGTGCCGGTGGCGATCGTCTTCGTGGGGTCGCTGGCCGGCTGGATCGCGGGCGGGGCGCCGACGGCCTGGAACTACCCCGCGCCGGGCGCCTTCTCGATGGAAGGGGGCGCCTCGGCCACGCCGGAGTTCATGGGCGTGCTCCTGGGCCTCGTCCTCTACACCTCGGCCTTCATCGCGGAAGTGGTTCGCGCCGGCATCGCCTCGGTGGCGCACGGGCAGGTGGAGGCCGCGGGCAGCCTGGGCCTTTCGCGCGGGCAGACCATGCGCCTGGTGATCCTGCCGCAGGCGCTGCGCGTGATCATCCCGCCGATGACCAGCCAGTACCTGAACCTCACCAAGAACTCGTCGCTGGCGGTGGCGATCGGCTACCCGGACGTGGTGTCCATCGCCACGACGTCGCTCAACAACACCGGCCGGGCGGTCGAGTGCATCTCCATCATCATGCTCGTGTACCTGGCGACCTCGCCTCTCGACCGCCGGCTTCATGAACTGGTACAACGCCCGCAAGGCGATCAAGGAGCGATGAGCGTGGCGAGCACCTTCAAGCCCATCGCCCCTCGCCCCGCACCGGTGCGCACCCGGGGGGTCGTGCCGTGGATGCGCGCCAACCTCTTCGGCGACTGGAAGAGCGCGCTCACGACGGCCCTCCTTGCGGTGGCCGCGATCGCCTGGCTGCCCGGCGTGGGCAACTGGGCCATCGTCCAGGCGGTGTTCCAGCCGAGCGTCGAAGGCTGCCAGGCGGCGCGCGGCACGGGGGCCTGCTGGGGCGTGATCGCGGAAAAGTACCGCTACATCATCCTGGGCCGCTATCCGTACGACGAGCAGTGGCGCCCGGTGCTCGCGACGCTGCTCCTGATGGGCCTCCTCGGCGTGAGCTGCACGCGGCGGTTCTGGCGGCCGTGGCTGGCACCCCTTTGGGTCGTGGTGATGGCGGGCTATTTCCTCCTGATGCGCGGCGGCGTGTGGGGCCTCACGCCGGTGACCACCGACCTGTGGGGCGGGCTGCCGCTCACCATCATGCTGGCGACACTCGGCATCGTGCTCGCCTTCCCGATCGCGGTGCTGGTGGCGCTGGGGCGGCGCTCGAAGCTGCCGGCCATCCGCACGATGTGCATCGTGTACGTGGAGCTGGTGCGCGGCGTGCCGCTCATCTCCGTGCTCTTCATGGCCTCGTTCCTCTTCCCGCTCTTCATGCCGATGGGGAAGTCCCCCGACGTGCTGCTGCGGGTGCTGGTGGGGATCACGCTGTTCGCCGCCGCCTACCTCGCCGAGACCGTGCGCGGCGGGCTGCAGGCGGTGCCCAAGGGGCAGATCGAGGCGGCCGACGACGCTGGGCCTCACCTACTGGCAGACGCAGAGGAAGATCGTGCTGCCGCAGGCGCTCGCGACTCGTGGTGCCGGCGGTGATGAACAACTTCATCGCCATTTTCAAGGACACCTCGCTGGTCACGATCGTGAGCCTGTACGAGCTCACGGGGTCGCTGGGGCTCGCGCTCAATGCCGACCCCGACTGGCGGCCGTACAAGCTCGAGGGCTATTTCTTCATCGCGGCGATCTACTTCGCCTTCTGCTTCGCGATGTCGCGATACAGCCTGTGGATCGAGAAGCAGGTCGGCGTGGCGAGAAACCGCTAGGAACCGCACATGAGCGAAGCGATCATCACCTTCGAGAAGGTCAACAAGTGGTACGGCGACGACTTCCACGTGCTGCGCGACATCGATCTCGCAGGTCGCGTCCGGCGAGCGGATCGTGATCTGCGGCCCGTCGGGTTCGGGGAAGTCGACGCTGATCCGCTGCATCAACCGGCTGGAGGAGCACCAGGAGGGCCGCATCGTCATCGCCGGCACGGAGCTGACCGACGACGTGAAGGCCATCGAGAAGGTTCGCCGGGAAGTGGGCATGGTGTTCCAGCAGTTCAACCTGTTCCCGCACCTCACCGTGCTGGAGAACCTGACGCTGGCGCCCATGTGGGTGGGGAAGACGCCGAAGGCGAAGGCGGAGGAGATCGCCATGCGCCAGCTCGAGCGCGTGCGCATCGCCGAGCAGGCGAGGAAGTACCCGCTCCAGCTCTCCGGCGGCCAGCAGCAGCGCGTGGCCATCGCCCGCGCCCTGTGCCTCACCCCCAAGATCATGCTGTTCGACGAGCCGACCTCCGCGCTCGACCCCGAGATGATCAAGGAAGTGCTCGAGGTGATGATCGAGCTGGCGGGGCAGGGCATGACGATGATCTGCGTGACCCACGAGATGGGGTTCGCGAAGGCCGTGGCCAACCGCGTGATCTTCATGGACCAGGGGCAGATCGTGGAGGAGAGCCCCCCGGAGGAGTTCTTCAACCGGCCGAAGAGCGATCGCACGAAGGACTTCCTGTCCAAGATACTCGGACACTAACCAGGAGAGTTCCATGCAATACGTGAATTTCGGCGCGAGCGGCCTCAAGGTCTCGCGCATCGCCCTCGGCATGATGACCTTCGGCTCGCCCGCGTGGCGCCCGTGGATCCGCGACGAGGCCACGGGGCGCGAAGTCACGCGGCCGGGCGGTGGAGCTCGGCATCAACGTGTTCGACACGGCCGACATGTACTCCGCGGGGGTGTCGGAGGAGATCACGGGGCGGCTGCTTCGCGAGTTCACCCGGCGCGAGGAGATCGTCATCGCGACCAAGGTCTTCTACCCCGTGGACCTCGCCTTCAAGGGGGGCAACGCGCCGGGGCCGAAGCCCGTGCCGCGGCCCAACATGAGCGGGCTCTCGCGCAAGCACATCATGGATGCCGTGGACGCGAGCCTCAAGCGCCTGGGCACGGACTACATCGACCTGTACCAGATCCACCGCTTCGACTACGCCACGCCCGTCGAGGAGACGATGCAGGCGCTGCACGACGTCGTGCGCGCCGGCAAGGTGCGCTACATCGGCGCCTCGAGCATGTGGACGTGGCAGTTCGCCAAGATGCAGCACGCGGCGGAACGCAACGGGTGGACGAAGTTCATCTCCATGCAGAACCACTACAACCTCGCCTACCGCGAGGAGGAGCGGGAGATGATCCCGTACTGCCGCGAGACCGGCGTGGCGGTGATGCCGTGGAGCCCGCTCGCCCGCGGATTCCTGGCCGGCAACCGCTCGCGCGAGGACCGGCGCCGGCGGCGGCGACTCGCGCGCCCGCACCGACGACATCGCGCTCAAGTACTACTACCAGGACGCCGACTTCGACGTGGTGGAGGCGCTCGCCGCGCGGGCCAAGGCGCTGGGCGTGTCCATGGCCACCCTCGCGTACGCATGGCTGGTGCAGCGGCCCGGCGTGGCGATGCCGATCGTGGGCGCGAGCAAGACCTGGCAGATCGAGGAGGCGGTGAAGGCGCTCGACCTCAAGCTTTCTCCCGAGGACGTGGCGGCGATCGAGGCGCCGTACCGGCCGCATCCCGTGCTGGGGCACGCCTAGGGCGCGTCATGAGCGACCGCACCTGGATCCGCCAGGCGGTTCGGAAGATCGAGGCGGACTTCAACCGCTCGGCCGACACGCACCTCATCCCGCTGCCGCTGCCCGCCTACCCGGGCGTCCACGTCTACCTGAAGGACGAGTCGAGCCACCCGACGGGAAGCCTCAAGCACCGCCTCGCGCGCTCCCTCTTCCTCTATTCGCTCTGCAACGGCTGGCTGCACGAGAAGAGCACCGTGATCGAGTCCTCGTCGGGGTCGACCGCGGTGTCGGAGGCGTACTTCGCGCGGCTGCTGGGCCTGCCCTTCGTCGCGGTGATGCCGACTGCGACGTCGCCCGAGAAGATCGCCGCCATCCAGTTCTACGGCGGGCGCTGCCACCTGGTGGACCCGCACGAGGTGTATGGCGAGTCGGAACGGCTCGCGCGCGAGCTGGGCGGCCACTACATGGACCAGTTCACCTACGCCGAGCGGGCCACGGACTGGCGCAGCAACAACAACATCGCCGAATCCATCTTCAGCCAGCTCGAGCGCGAGCCGCATCCGGTCCCGCGCTGGGTGGTGTGCAGCGCCGGCACGGGCGGCACGACCGCGACCATCGGCCGGTTCGTCCGCTACCGCTGCCACGACACGAAGGTGTGCGTGGTGGACCCGGAGAATTCCGTCTTCTTCGACGCCTTCGCCGCCGGCGATTCCTCGATCCGGATCGACGGCAGCTCGCTCATCGAGGGCATCGGCCGGCCGCGGGTGGAGCGTTCGTTCCTGCCCGGGATCGTGGACGGCATGTTCAGGATCCCGGACGCTCGCCTCGCTCGCGGCCATCCGCTGGCTGGACAAGGCGCATGGGGCGGCGAAGCGGCGGATCGACCGGCACGAACTTCATCGGCGTCCTGCAGCTCGCGCGGCGCATGCACGAGGCGGGAGAGCAGGGGTCGATCGCGACGATCCTGTGCGACGGCGGCTCGCGCTACAGCCACAGCTACTACAACGATGCCTGGATCGCGGAGCGGGGCCTGGCGATCGGGCCGGCCGTCGAGGCCATCGCGGCCTGCGCCGAACGTGGAAAGCCGCTGCCCTGGACCTTGAAGGCGGCGGGGGCTTGCTCGAGTTCGAGCGAGTGCTCTACCATTCAACGAGCAACGCTCACGCCACCTTCTTCAAGCTGATTCGCAATTCACGCCCTACGGCGCTTGCCGCCCTGATGAGCGTATCCAGCTGCACCGTCGTGCAAGTCGGATCGAGAACTCGATCCAGCTGGGAACGGCTCGTTCGCATGCGCCGGGCCATCTCGACCTTCGAGAGATTTTCCTGCAGCATGCCTTCCTCGACGGCCTCTGAAATCGCCCGCTTTGAGGGCGACTGCCTGAACGTCGTCGAACAAGCCTTCCTTGCGAAGGAAGTCATCGAAGCTCGCACCACGATGCTTATTGGGCCTGGGCATCCTGCCACTCCTTCCACCGACATTGCGCCAGCTCGATGTCCGCGACCGGAGTCCTTTGGGTCTTCTTGACGAACCCGTGGAATGGTCTTGCGTTCCTCCTTGGACAGGGTCAGCAGCCAGTCGCGAACGGGCTCACGGCCGGCCGACGTCGCGAAGAAAACGGCTTCAAGCTTCGGCGGCACGGATATAGTCCGAATGTACCGTATAAGGTACATAGCAGCAAGTCTCATGGGGAATAGAGTCCGGGCGCCGAATGGCGCTTCGTCGATCCATCAACGCGCCGGCCGCACGGATTGTTGACTGGCCCCTCACCCCAACCCTCTCCCTCCGGGAGAGGGGCTGGGGGTGAAGGTTGACGCCATAGGTGTAACCACCTGTAAACGTCCTTGCGCTTCCCCCGCAAAGGGCCACCATGGGGTCTGGGCCATTCACGAAGGAGACCCTCATGTTGAAGAAGCCCCTGCTAATCGTATCGATTAGCCTAGTTTCCGCTCCCCTCTCCCTCCGGGAGAGGGGCTGGGGGTGAGGGTTGACGCTCGAGGTGTAACCACCTGTAACTCTCCTTGCGCTCCCCCGCGCAAAGGTCCACCATGGGGTCTGGGCCATTCACTTAGGAGACCCTCATGATGAAGAAGCCCCTGCTATTCGTATCGATCGCCGTCGCCGTTTCTGCGATGGCCTTCTCCACCCGGGCATCCGCGGGCGATCCCATTGCCGGCGCGATCATCGGTGGCGGCATCGGTGCGGCCGTCGCGGGACCGCCGGGCGCGGCCGTGGGCGCGATCATCGGCACGATCGCGGGAAGCGCACACCCGTACTATGGCCCCGGGTATTACAACGGCGGCTATGGCCCGGCCCCGTACTACGCACCTGCACCGGCCTACTACCCGCCGCCGCCGGCCTATTACCCGCCCGCGCCGGTGTACTACTCGCCCGGGCCCGCCTACTACGCGCCGCCGGTCTACTACGCGCCGCCGATTGCGTATCGGGGTTACTCGACTTACGTGACCGTGCCGCGCTATGGGTATGCGAGGCAAGGCGGTCACTACAATAGCTACGACGGCGGGCGCGGCGGCCAGCACTATCAGAACGGTGGCCAGCATTACCAGAGCGGCGGCCAGCCTACCGGAAGCTATCAGCGGTGAGCGGCGGCAGGGAAGCTATCGCGGTGGCAACGACGGCTCCTATCGCGGTGGCGGCAACAGGAACTATCGGGAAGCGGGCAACCGGTCCTACCGGTAACGTTCGCGACGGAAGTCCCATGAAGAAGCCCCGCGATTGCGGGGCTTTTTCTTTCGTACTGCGTTCGTTCGCTCTGCGCCTGGGTGAGATCCGCCTACTTGATCTTCTGCTTCACGATCCAGGCCACGAAGCCGATCAGGACGACGACCACCAGGACCTGGATCAGGATGCCGCCGTACCCGCCCCCCATCCACCCGTAACCCATCATGCCGGCGCCGTTCATCGCGGGGCAATCTTGCCGCCGTCTTCGGAGACGACGAGCTCGACACGCCGGTTAAGTTGCCGTCCCGCCGCGGTGTCGTTGCCGGCGACCGGATAGGCTTCGCCATAGCCGCGCGACGTGATGCGATCCGAGTTCATGCCCATGCCCAGGAGGGCCGTGCGCACCGAGTCGGCTCGCCTGTCGGAGAGCTGCTGGTTGAGGCTGTCGCTGCCGGTGCTGTCGGTAAAGCCCTCGATCATCACGTTGCGCTGCGGATACTCCTTGAAGAAGTCCGCGAGCTTCTGGACGTTGCGCATCCCGCCCGACTTCAATTGCGCCTCGTTGGTGTCGAAGAGGACATCGCCAAGCGTCACGACCATGCCGCGCTCGGTCTTCTTCGCTTCCATGGCGCTGAGCCGGGATTCGCAGCAGCATCGAGCGGCTTTGCGCGTCCATCGCTGACCTGGCGGGCGTCCCGCGCGTCCTGCTCCGCGACATTCGCCGCCTGCCGTTCCGCGCTGGCCTGCCGCTGCGAGGCTTCCGCATTCCGCTGGGACAATTCCGCGCTCCGCCGGGAGGCCTCCGAATCGCGTCGCGATTGTTCCGCGCTGCGCTGCGAGGCCTCGGACTGGGCTTGGGAATATTGCGCGCTGCGCTGGGCGGCCTCCGCTTCGCGGGTGCGCGCCTCGAGGCGAACCGCATCCCGCTCCGCCGCAGCGTTCGTCACCGCCAGTTCAGCCGTCTTCTGGTCGGCGGTCTGGCGGGCGATGGCCACCTCCTGCTTCGCGACATAGGCGAGGTGGTCGACCACGGGCTTGTCTTCGTCCTTGCTCCAGGCGTTGTTGGCCTTGTCGAGCGAGATGCTGGCCTGCTTCAGCTCGCCCGCGGCGAGCGAAGTGACCTGCGGATTGGATTGCGCATTGGTGTAGTCGCGGCGCGCCTCGTCCAGCAGGGAGTTGTTCGCCGGAAGCGAACTGCAGCCCGCGAGCACGGCGGCAACGATGAGCGTAAGGGGCAGGATTCGATTGTTCTTCATGGTCAATTCCTCGATTCGCGTTTACTTGCTCTTGCGGTTGATTTCGTCGCGCAGCACGCGAATGTCGTCGCTCATGACGATGGCGGCCTTCTGGGCCTTTGCCGAATGCGCCTTCTTCTCGGCGAGCCTCGCGTCGACCTGGGCCTCTTCGGCCAGCCAGCGGGCGTTCTCGTAGTCTTCCTTGTCCATGGCGCGATGGGCGCGGTCCATCTTGTCCTGCGCAGTCCGCATCTCCACCGGGGCGTACTCGGCTCCGCCCGCGGCGACGGCATTGGCGACCGCCGACTTGGAAACCGCGATCTGCTCCGTGGGCTTCGGAACGCTCGCGCATCCCGCCATGAGGACTGCGGCACAACCGATCACGCCGGCCACTCGATACCATTGATAACTGGACATGGTGTTCATCCTCCGTCGTTGGCGATCCAAGGGGAGGACGTTATAGGGCGCCGACGGGGCGTCGGTCTGCCACCGCACACAGTGTTCCCCTCTCGCCGGGAGAGGGGCTGGGGTGAGGGCAACTAGACGATTCCCGGCCGCTTCCCCACCACCCCCGCCTCGCCCTCGAACGCGTGCGCGAGCTGCAGCACGCCGAAATCCTCCTTGTACCGCCCCACGATCTGCAGCCCCACGGGGAGAGGAGCCGCATCGTCCGTGAACCCGGCCGGCACGGAGATCGCGGGATGGCTCGTCACCGTGACCTGGTAGCAGGTCTTCATCCAGTCGATGTAGGTGGCGAGCTTCACGCCGGCGATCGTGTCGACCCACGGCTGCGTCACGGGGAACGGCGGCACCTGGTTCACGGGCAGGCAGAGGAACTCGTAGCGCGTGAGGAACTCGCGCATGCGGCGGTAGAGGTCGGCGCGCATCGACATCGCGCGGCGCGATGCGCGTGGCATCCATCGCGAGGCCCTGCTCCGTGTTCCACACCACCGTGTCCTTCATGAGGCTGCGGTGCTTCTCCAGCAGCGGGCCGAGCCGCTGCACGTAGCCCAGCGCCCGCAGCACCTGGAAGACCTCGTCCGCGCCCGCGAGATCCGGCTCGGCCTCCTCGACGATGCAGCCGAGATTCTCGAGCACCTTGCGCTGCTTCTCGAGCACCGCCGTGACGCGCGGGTCCACCGGCAGCCCGCCCAGGTTCCTCGACCACGCCACGCGCACCTTGCGGAAATCGCGCTTGAGCGGCCTTGCGAAGAGGGATCCGGGTTCCGACAGTGCAATCGGCGAGCGAGTGTCCGGCCCCGCCATGGCCGAGAGCAGGAACGCGGCATCGTCCACGCGTGCGCGCGATGGGGCCCAGCACCGAGAGGCTCGACCAGGTGTCCACGGCCGGGTAGGTCGGCACGCGGCCCGGCGTCGGCCGGAAGCCCACGACGCTGTTGAAGTTGCCGGGGTTGCGAAGGCTGCCGCCCAGGTCGGAGCCGTCCGCGAAGGGGAGCATCCCGCACGCCACCGCCACCGCCGCGCCGCCGGATGAACCGCCGCAGGTCTTGGTGAGATCCCAGGGATTGAGCGTGGCGCCGAAGACCTCGTTGAAGGTCTGGCTGCCCGCGGCGAATTCGGGCGTGTTGGTCTTGCCGAGCGTGATGGCGCCCGCGGCCTTGAGGCGCTCGACCAGGAGGTGATCCGCCGTGGGCACGTTGTCGGCGTAGATGCGCGAGCCGAGCGTCGTGCGGATCCCCTTGGTGGGAATCATGTCCTTGTAGGCGATGGGCAGTCCCGCGAGAGGGCCGATGCTGTCCTTGCTGCTCGCCTTCGCGCGCTTCGCGTCGACCTTCTTCGCTTCCTTCAGCGCCGCCTCGGGGAGGAAGGTGACGATGGCGTTCACCTTCGGGTTCACGCGCTCCACCTGGGCGATGAAGGCTTTCATCACCTCGACGGTCGAAAGCTTGCGGGTGCGGAGGAGGCGGGCGAGCTTGCGGGCGGGCTGGAAGACGATGTCGTTCATGGTTCGGCTGGATCGGTCGAATCGAGCTCCCCTCTCCCTTGGGAGCAGGGGCCGGGGGTGAGGGTCCTCTCATGCACTCTTCCTCCTCACCATCTCGCCGATCATCGCCGTGAACTGCTCGGCGATCTCGTGCTGCGAAGAATTCGCGGGATAGCACCATGGCGGCGAGCAGCCCCGGCTCGAATTCCGCGTGGTAGGCTGAGCCGCGTTCCGCCCCCCTCGGGCGCGAGGCGCAACACGGAGTTGTAGCGGCGCGCGTCGCCCCGGATCTGCGACGGCCGATGATGGTCACCGGCCGGATCATCTCCAGCCGGCGTTCCGTCGTGAAGGTGAAGCTGAGGAACCCGAACTGCGCGAGCCCCACCTGCTCGATGAACGCCACGTCGCCCTCGCGCTTCAGGACGCGGCTCTCGCGCAGGTTGGGCACCCAAGCGACCATGTGGTCGACGTCGGTGAGCACTTCCCAGGCGAGTGCCGGGGAGACCGGCGCAAACAGAACCGCCTCGCACACGTAGCTCGCGCCGTCGCTGCGTGACAGCGACGCTGCGGACGTAAGGGCTCTCCGCCGCCGCCGCCTGGAATGCCATGGGCAAGGAATCCCAGGAGCAGCAGCCACCGACGCACGATCGCCGGACCTCGTTCCGTCTCCCGCACATGACAGTCCGGATTGCGAAGAGAGACCGCGTCCACTAGTGCGGCACCAGGTACTTCTTCAGGCGCGCGAGATCCGGCTCCACGCCCAGCCCCGGCTCGTCCGACAGCGTCACCCACCCCTCGGCCGGAACGGGCATGAACACTTCCTCGCGCAGGGGATTCGGATTGGCGTCCACTTCCGCATATCCGTCCGGTCCCATCGCCGCGCGAAGGTGAAGCGAGGCCGCAAGCCCGATGCCGCCGCCCAGCCAGTGCGGGCAGAAGGTGGCGCCATGCCGCCGCGCAAGCATCGCCACGTCGCGGCAACCGGAAAGCCCGCCCCACTTCGCCACGTCCGGCTGGATGAAGGCGAGGTACTCGGCGGCCAGGGCGTCGGCGAACTCGTCGAGGCCGCGCAGGTTCTCTCCCGCGGCGATCGGCACGCCGCACTTCCGCGCGAGATCGTCCCACTGCAGGATGGGCTCGTCGGCTGCGATCGGCTCCTCCACCCAGTAGGGTCGGAAGGGCGCCAGCTCCGCAATGCGCTTCACGGCCTCGTCGGGCGACCACGCCTGGTTGGCGTCGACCATGATCACGGCGTCGTCTCCGAGCGCCGCTCGAATCTCCGCGAAGTTGGCCTTGTCCTTCTCCGGCCCGAAGCCCACCTTGAACTTGAAGGCGCGATAGCCCTCGTCGCGCTTGCGAAGCGCCGTGGCCGCAACATCCGCGGGCCCCAGCCCGCTTGCGTACACCTGCACGCGATTGCTGCCCTCGGCGCCGGTGGCCAGCAGCTTCCAGAGGGGCTGCCCCGCGCGGCGCCCCGCCATGTCCCACAGCGCCTGGTCGATGGCGCCGATGATCTGCGCGAAGGGGCCGGGCTCGCCGCACTGGATCGCGAGGCGCCGCACCTGGGACTCGAGCCGCTCGCGGATGCGCGGCGGATCATCGGTGGGGCTGCCCTGGAGAAGCGGCGCGAAGAGGCTGTCGACGAGCCGCGCGCGATGCTCCGCGCCGACCTGCGGGAAATTGCAGAAGACCTCGCCCCATCCGTACGCGCCGTCCTCCGCGCTCACGCGAACGAAGAGCGCCGGGCGGCTCGTCATCGTGCCGAAGGAGGTCTTGACCGGGTTCTCGATGGGAACCCGGAAGACCCAGCATTCGACGCGGCTGACCGTCATCGAGGGCACGGCGGGATCAGTCGACGGTCGCGCCGATGTCCTTGGCGACCTTGGACCACTTGGCGATCTCGCTGCGTGATGTAGCGGCCGAACTCCTCGGGCGTGCCGCCGACGGAGGTGAGGCCCACGTTCGCGAGCTTCTCCTTCATGCCGGGCGCCTCGTGCGACTTGAGGAACGCCTCGTTCAGGCGCTTGACGATGGCGGGCGGAAGGCCCGCCGGGCCCGCGATGCCCTGCCACGCCACGGCCTCGAAGCCGGGGAGGTTGCCCGACTCGGCGATGGTGGGAATGTCCGGGTAGTCGGGCGAGCGCTGGAGGCCGCCGACGGCCAGCGCACGCAGCTTCCCCGCCTTCACCTGCGGCATCATGCTCGCCTGGTCCGCGAAGGCGAGGCTCACGTGGCCCGCGATCAGGTCGCCCACGAGCGCGCCCGTGCCCTTGTAGGGGACGTGCGTGATGTCGACGCCCGCCCGCGCCTTGAAGAGCTCGGCCGCCATGTGCTGCGCGCTGCCGCTGCCGGAGGAGCCGTAGGAGAGCTTGCCGGGATTGGCCTTCGCGTAGGCGATGAGCTCGGCCATGGTCTTCACGGGCACCTCGGGGTTCACCACCACCACGTAGTTCACCTTCACCGTGTGCATGATCGGCGTGAGGTCCTTCACGGGGTCGTAGGGCATCTTCTTGTAGATGCCCACGTTCATCGCGAAGGTGGCGATGTTGCCCACGACGAGGGTGTAGCCGTCCGGGGCGGACTTGGCCACGGCCTCGGTGCCGATCATGCCGCTCGCACCCGTCTTGTTCTCGATGACGATGGGCTGGCCGAGGTTCTCGGCCAGCGCCGGCTGGATCGTGCGCGCGTAGGCGTCGACGGCGCCGCCGGGCGGGAAGGGGACGATCAGCTTGACCGGCTTGGTGGGGAAGGATTGGGCGAGGGCGGCGGTTGCGGTGAGGGCGAGGGCGGCGAGGAGGGTGCTGAGCGAGCGTGATGTGCGGGTCATGGCTGGCACAGGCGGCGATGGGGTTGGCCTGAAAGCTACTTCTATCTCTCCACCTTTGACCGTTGCGCGAGGAAGATCGCACGATGATGCGCAGATTCGCATGCGGCGGTATGAAGATCGTGCGCGGCGTAATAGGCGCCGAACGTTCCATCGGTGAAGCGCCCGCCTTCGTGATTCACGTGCGTAAAGGCGGCCATGATGGGAGAGCTGCCGGGGCCCGAAAGTGATCCTCCGGTGCCTCCTCCCGCTCGCTACTTCTCCGTAATCCCTCCGACCCCCTCGATCGCATCACCCCTCCAGTCCGCATCGTCCGCCTCGAAGTAACTCTCGGCGCCGCCGGACCAAACGTTTGCTGCGGCCGCGGTGACTCGGGGAGCTTTCGCCTTCCTCCAACGCGCTTCATCCCGCCAGCCGGACAAGGAAGAGATGAGCTTGCCTGGGTTCAGGCTCTCGAAGCGCTCGACCGAGATGAAGCCATCGATCTTCTCGACGAGGGGGCGCATGCGGGCGGCGGCTGCCAGGTAGGCTTCCCTATGGCCGGGGGCGGGGGTGACTTCGAAAATGACGGCGATCATCGTGGGCTCCTCGGGTGGCTCACCGCGCAAGCGGCTTGATCTTCGCCAGCACTCGCCCCATCGAAGCCTTCGCCACGGCGGTGTCGTAGTCGGCCTGCAGCCGCAGCCACCAGCCTTCGGAGAGCCCGAAGAAGCGGCACAGGCGCAGGTCCGTGTCGGCCGTGATTGACCGGCGTCCGGCGACGATTTCGCCGATCCGCTGGGCGGGCACGCCGATTTCCTTCGCGAGCCGGTAGTTGCTCATTGCCGAGCGGCTCGAGAAATTCCCTGGAAAGCATCTCCCCAGGCGTTACCGGCTTGAACTTCCTGGCCATCTGCGTCTCCATCAGTGGTAGTCCACAATCGCGACGTCCGCGTTCAGACGGAATAGTAACGCGATACGTGATTATCGATGGCGAGGCACCATCGCGAGCAGGGTCAGTTCAGGATGGACTCCCCGCGCCCGTTCCCGCCGATGTTCGAGAGGCGCGCGAGGCGATCTCCAAGCTTCTCTCCCGCAACCCACAGGTCTCGCTCCGCCTGCTGCGCGAGCCAGAACCGGGGTGACTGGCCGAGTGCCGCCCCGAGCAGCAGCGCGAGTTCCGCCGTCACCGGGGACCGGCATCGCTCCACGCTGGAAATGCGCGCGGTGGTGACGCCCAGCAACCGGGCCAGGGAGGCTGGGGACAAGCCCCTTTCCGCGATCTCCTCGAAGAGCAGGAGCCCCGGGTGAATGCCGGGGTACAGCATCTGTTTGCCAGACGGGTCTTCGAAGTACACGCATTCGTCATTGAGGATCGTGCTGCTTTTCATGCGATGGGCCCTTTCCTGACGCCCGCTTCGTGTGGCGTCAGTTGCACAACGGCCCGGGGAAGGAGACCGTTGACCGCCGGGGCCCGGTCACACTTCCGGCCCCAGATGGTCTATCGCCTCCTCGTCGACCCGATTCTCCTGGCCTCCCGATGCCACCCATTGGGGCTTGAAGCAGGAGTGACTTCGAGGATGACGGCGATCCCCGCTTGGTTTCCTTCAGGCCATGGCCCAGGCGTCGACCGTGGCGCCCGACAGGAATTGCGATACCCGATGTTCCAGCATGCTTTGCCTCGCGGCTCTTCGGTCGGCGATTTCGAAGCTTCCCGAATGAACTGGCGGCTGCACCCGCATTCGGCGGCGAGGACAGCCAGCGAGGCGAGGAACGCGCCAACGACGGCCTTCTCCCTCAAACCCTTCGGCGACGAGGAATCGAATTTCGTCCAGGATGTCCTCCGGGACGCCGGCGTTTTCCAGATCCTCGATCGATACGGGCATCCGGTCCGCCAGGAGCAACAACCAGCCGCCACCACTGGACAACTCGCTCAGGAAGCTCCCGGGGAGACGTTGAACAGTGCCGATTACCAGCTCTGCGATGTTTCAAGGACTTTCACTCCTAGATGCCGACGGGCGACCCGACCCTGAAGCACAGCGCATCGCACTCGGATGGTTCGAACTCCTCGTAAGAGGCCAGACATGGTCGGCGCGGGCCCTGGGGATGCTGAAACACGCTGACTCCCCCGCTCCCACCCCGCCCCCCACTCCCTCTGGCGAGCATCTGGCTAAACCCAGCCCAGCTCGGGAAGATCCTTCGCCTTCTCCGCTTCCGCCCGCTCGTGGACCAGGACACAATTGGTGTGTTCCGTGATGAGTTGGTAGCGGACGACGATTTCGCGCTGCTCGGAGTTTCCCACCAACGAAAGCCTCTTCCAAGAAGCTGCGAGCCTTGGGAGATCCGCCATGGCGCTTCTCGGGGCGGCCCAGGTCGGCCGTTGCCTCGACGAGCCTTGCCAAAGTGGGAGGACAAACGAGAGCCGTGCCGTACCCGATGGCATGGTCGCGGTCCGTGCAAACACGTGCATCGTCTCGCCATCGAAGATCGCCTGCCCCGGAGGGCACTTCCCACTCCACCGCACCAGGCCACAAGACAGGCGAACCCGGGACGCGGGCTCCTGCGCGATCTCAGGAACATCCGGGTGATCGCGGCCTCCACCGACTCGTTCGGCGCCGCGAACTCGCAGGCCCCGCCCGTCTCCTCGGCGAGCGGCCGCAGCGTCGACTCCGCCGGGGCCGTGCCCACGCCCACCGCGAAGATCCGGTGCCCGGACGCCCGCGCCGCGGCCACCAGCGGGCCGATGCCAGCGACCTGGCCGTCGGTCAGCAGCAGCACGTCGGCCTTCGCGCCGAGCGTCCGCCGCGCAGCGAGAAGGTCGAGACCAGCGCGCCGTCCAGCGCCGTGCCGCCCATCGTCGCGTCGGTCGCGCCCACCTCGCGGTGCAGCCGCTCCAGCGTCGGGCCGTCGGCCGGGTGCAGCGCGTCGAGCACGTGCCGCACCTGCGAGCCGAAGCGGCTGAACGACACCCGGTCCGCCGGCCGCAGCGCGTCGAGCACCTTCTCCAGCCCGCGCCGTGCCGACGCGATGCCGTCGCCGCCCATCGAGCCCGAGCAGTCCACCAGCAGCTTCAGGTCGAGCGTGCCCGCCGACGGCGCGTCCATCGCCGGACAGAAGCTCGCCATCACCACGCAGCCCTCGCCGTCGGGCGCGACCGACACCGAAGCCGCGCCCCTGCACTGCCCGACACGGAGAGGACGAAGTCCTGGTCGAGCGAAGCCCTTGCGTCGCGAGGTGCGCCTCCACCCCCTCCGGCACCCGCTTCATGCGCGATCGGAATGCGACGGCGAGGCGACGCTGCCGCCCGAAGCCAGCTCGCCCCCCAGCGTGATGGAGACCGTCGAAGGGGTACGCCGCCAGCAGATCCGACGCCCGGCACCTGGTGCGGCGCGAGGCCGGCGCCCTCCTGCCGCGTTCCCGTAGCGCGGCGCGATGACCGTCGGGACCGTCAGGCGCACCTGTCCCTTGCTCGAAGCGAAGGAGCTGCGCGTACCGGTACCGCACGACCGCCGATTCGCCCGCCATCAGGTTGCCCGACGTTGGCCGTGTAGAGCCCGTCGCGCGGCACGCTCGACGAAGCACCGCGGTGTCGCCCCTGTCGATCGCGCCCTCGTAGCGCGCCTCGCCGACTCGGCGCGGGGCACGACGACGCCCGCGAGAGCGTCTTGCCGCTTGATGTCGAACTCGAGCGACATCAGCACCGCGCCCCACGGCAGCGGGAACGTGTAGACCGCCTCGATGTTGGCTTCGCGGAGGGATTGCGGTAGCGCTGCTCGACGGTGAGTTCGAGGAAAAGTCCGCTCACGCGCCCCTTTGCGGAAACTCCATCGAGAACGACCTGCTCAGCGCCCTTTGCGCGAAGGATTGCCTGGTTTTTCATGGCTGCCGTCCTTTTTGATCCCGGCATAGGCGGTGGTCACCGCCCGGAAGAACTCCCTTGCCTGCTCCGGCGTGAGGCCCGCTCGCCCGGCCTCCAGCGTCACTTCGCAGCCCATCCGCCACGACCAGGTGGCTCCAGACCTCCACCCTCCCCGCGGGCCTTGCGGCCGCCCGCGCCTCGACCTCCGCCGCCGGCCGGGCCAGGAGATCACGAACGCGATCGAGCGAGATGCCCTCCTCGGTCCAGCGGCGGATGGCGACGAGCTGCTCGAGGTGGTGCGGCGAATAGCGCGCGGCCCGGGTCTCGCCCTCTGCGCGGCCCAGGAGTCCGATCTGGATGTAGTAGCGGACCGTTCTGCGGGACAGCCCCGCCGCCGCGGCCAGTTCGTCCAGGGAGAAACGTCTTGGGTTCGGGGTGGCTCGGCTTCATGCCACCATTTATGCCAGTAATGCTGGCGTTGTCAACTGGCGCAATTATCCCTGTTCGGGCCAATGGGCGCCACTCCAGGCGTGAGCAGAGGCCGACGGTGACCGCGACCTCGATGCGCTCCCGGGGAATGTCCTCTCCGAAAAGTGCCCGGATCCGGGGAATCGTCGTGGCGATGGCTTCCGGAAGGCTCACACCGACCACCGCCACCAGCTGACCGTCGATGATCGCCTGCATCCGCGCCATGAACAGGGGATGATCCATTCCCATCGGCTCATCGGCCATGGCGGTCCTTCCCAAGCGCCTCGTTTGGCGGGACTTGATGAGTCGCCCCGCAAGCGGAGTCAACTTGGCGATGGGGCTGCGGCCACATAGATCTGAATCTGACGAACCCGAGGCTCAAGGCATGAGCCAGGTTCTTCGCCTGGATCACGGCGTGATTGCCAGGTACGGAGAACAGGCGGAGCCAAATCGAAGATTCCACTGAGGACAGAGGCCGGCATGGCCGGCTTGAGTACGTTTCGGCCACATTCGCCTTCGCGAGCAACATTTTTTCAATCGGGGAAGCTGTCATCGAGTGGGCACGATGCGAATCCCCCCAACCCTTCTCACACACTGCAAACCGGCGTGGAAATATGACCAGGTTTTGGGGGTGATCGGCGCGCAAAGCTGATCACCCTCGGTGTGATAGTCCTCCGTGCTTCTGGACGCGGAGGAGAACCTGGGGTGATATCGGTGGAGACGATCGGCAAGATTCGACGGCGACACGTCGTCAAGGGCGAGAGCATCAGCAAGATCGCGCGGGAGACAGGGCTGTCGCGCAACACCGTTAAGCGCTACCTCCGCAACGCAGTCCTCGAGCCGCGCTACAGTCCGCGGCTGCATCAGGTGCAGCCGAAGCTCGGGCCGTTTGTGGCGCGGCTGGAGGATCTGCTCAAGGAAGATGAGAAGCGTGTGTCGCGGGAGCGACGCACAGCGCAGCGGCTGTTCGAGGCGCTGCGGCTGGACGGTTACGCGGGCGCCTACGACAGCGTGCGGCGCTTCGTGAAGGCGGTGGGCCAAGGATCCGAGCCCGGGGGACGGCTGGCGGCGGTGTTCATCCCGCTCTACTTCGCGCCGGGCGAGGCTTACCAGTTCGACTGGAGCCACGAGGTGGTGGAGCTCGGTGGCCTCCCGCAGACGGTGAAGGTCGCGCACATCAAGCTCTGCCACAGCCGGGTGTTCCTGGCCGATCGCCTACGCGCGGGAATCCCAGGAGATGCTCTTCGATGCCCACGAGCGGGCGTTCCGGTTCTTCGGCGGCGTGCCCCGGCGCGG
>CAWAOC010000010.1:0-30331 GCA_963783635.1 uncultured Gammaproteobacteria bacterium | reverse complement strand
GCACGCGACCCTGCCCCTGCTCTCCCGAACCGACTTTCCGCCGATCCGCCGCCGCGCCGTCGCGACCGTCCAGGTGAACCTCGGCTACGTCTGCAACCAGACGTGCCTGCACTGCCACGTGAACGCCGGCCCGTCGCGCACCGAGTCGATGGCGCACGAGACCGTCGAGCGGTGCTCGACTTCCTCGCGCGCCACCGCCGCGACCACGCTCGACCTCACCGGCGGCGCCCCCGAGCTGAACCCGCACTTCCGGCGCCTCGTGGCGCGGGCCCGGGCGCTGGGCGTGCAGGTGATCGACCGCTGCAACCTCACCATCCTCGAGGAGCCGGGCCAGGAGGACCTCGCCGAGTTCCTCGCCGACGCACCAGGTCGAGGTCGTCGCCTCGCTGCCGTGCTACACGGAGGAGCTCGTGGACCGCCAGCGCGGCAAGGGCGTCTACGAGAAGAGCGTGCGCGGGATACGGCGGCTGAACGCGCTGGGCTACGGGCGCGCGGGCTCGGGGCTCGTGCTGAACCTCGTCTACAACCCGCAGGGCGCCGACCCTGCCCCCGGCGCAGGAAAAGCTCGAGGCCGACTACAAGCGCGTGCTGGGCGAGGCCTTCGGCATCCCCTTCAACGGCCTCTTCACGCTCGCCAACATGCCCATCCAGCGCTTCGGCTCGACGCTGGTCTCCAAGGGCCAGTTCAACGACTACATGGCGCTGCTGCGCGGCGCGCACCGCGACGAGAACCTCGAGGGCGTGATGTGCCGCTCGCTCGTGTCGGTGGACTGGCAGGGCTATCTGTACGACTGCGACTTCAACCAGATGCTGGGGCTGCCGCTGCGCGTCGCCGGCAAGCCCCCGCCCGCACCTGGCCGACCTGCCCGGCCGCGACCTCGACGGCAATCCGATCGTCGTGCGCGACCACTGCTACGGCTGCACCGCGGGGCAGGGCTCCTCCTGCGGCGGCGCGCTCGCGTGCGTCGACGAGGAACGGGGCGGTGGCTGACCTGCTCGAGCCTCGCGCCCGGGCGCAGCTGTCCCACGGCCTACCGGTACGCGCCGCGCGTGTTCGACCGCGCGCCGGACCTCGAGGCGGGGACGCTCTACGTGGTCGGCGGGCTCTACGGCAACGTCGAGGCGCTGGCGGAGATCGCCGCCATGGCCGCGCGGGAAGCGCACCCGGTGACGCTCGCCTTCAACGGCGACTTCCACTGGTTCGACGTGGGCCCCGCCGACTTCCGGCGCGTCTCCGAGGAGGTCCTCCCGCACGCCGCGATCCGCGGCAACGTGGAAACCGAGATCGCGGGGGAGGATTCCGGCGCCGGCTGCGGATGCGCCTATCCCGCCGACGTGAGCGACGACGACGTGTCGCGATCCAACGAGATGCTCGCCCGGCTTCGCGAAACGGCGACGGGCTTCCCGGCGCTGCGCGAGCGGCTCGGCCGCCTGCCGATGCACCTCGTGGCCCGGGTGGGCGAGGCGCGCGTGGGCATCGTGCACGGCGACGCGTCGTCGCTGGCCGGCTGGGGCTTCGCGCAGGACGCCCTGGACGATCCCGGCCACCGGCGCTGGATCGAGAGCGCCTTCCGCGACGCCCGCGTGGACGTCTTCGCGAGCAGCCACACCTGCCTGCCGGCCACGCGCGCGTTCGAGCTCGCGCACGGCCGCGGCGTCGTGGCCAACAACGGCGCCGCGGGCATGCCGAACTTCGCGGGGGAGCGCTTCGGGCTCGTCACGCGCATCTCCACCCATCCCGCGCGCGACGCGCTCTACGGCACGCGCGTCGCGGGGGTCTTCGTCGACGCGCTCGCCGTCCGGTACGACGCGGCGGCGTGGCAGGCGCGCTTCCTGGCGAGCTGGCCCGAGGGCTCGCCCGCGCACCGTTCCTATTTCCGCCGCATCGCGCAGGGCCCGGGCTTCGCGCGGACGCGGGCCCTGCCGGCCGCGGCCTGAGCATGGCGCGCGGACGCGCCGTGCAGGGGCCCATGAAAGGCGGCAAGCTCGCCGTCCTGGCGATCGTCGCGGCCATCGTCGTGGCGTACTTCGCCCTCGACCTCGGGCGCTTCCTCTCGCTCGACTACTTCAAGTCGCAGCAGGCGGCCATCGACGCGTACTTCCACGCGCACCCGCTCGAGTCGGCCGCGATCTACTTCGCCGCCTACGTGGCGGTGACGGGGTTCTCGCTGCCGGGCGCCGCCCTCCTCACGCTCGCCGGCGGGGCCATCTTCGGCCTCCTCTGGGGCGTGGTGATCGTCTCCTTCGCCTCCTCGATCGGCGCCACGCTGGCGTTCCTGGTCTCGCGCTTCCTGCTGCGCGACTGGGTGCAGGCGCGCTTCGGCGACCGGCTGAAGCCCATCAACGAGGGGATCGCGAGGGAGGGCGCCTTCTACCTCTTCGCGCTGCGGCTCGTGCCCGCGTTCCCCTTCTTCGTCGTGAACCTCGTGATGGGACTCACCCCGATCCGCACCGCGACCTACTACTGGGTGAGCCAGGTGGGCATGCTCGCGGGGACCGTGGTCTACGTGTACGCGGGCACCCAGCTCGGGCAGCTCACCTCGCTCAAGGGGATCCTCTCGCCGGGGCTGCTGGGCGCCTTCGTCCTGCTCGGCCTCTTTCCGTTCATCGCCAGGCGCATCGTCGAGGCGATCAAGGCGCGCAAGGTCTATGCGAGATGGCCGAAGCCCGCGCGCTTCGACCGCAACGTCGTCGTGATCGGCGCGGGCTCCGCCGGGCTCGTCACCGCCTACATCGCGGCGGCGGTGAAGGCGAAGGTGACGCTCGTCGAGCGCCACCGGATGGGCGGGGACTGCCTCAACACCGGCTGCGTCCCCTCCAAGGCGCTCATCCGGTCCGCGAAGTTCCTGTCGCACGTGAAGCGCGCGAAGGAGTTCGGCATCCGCTCGGCGAGCGCGGACTTCGACTTCGCCGACGTCATGGAGCGCGTCGCCTCGGTCGTGAGGCAGGTCGAGCCGCACGACTCGGTCGAGCGGTACGCGGGCCTGGGCGTGGACGTGGTCGCCGGAACGGCGCGCATCACGAGCCCGTGGACGGTGGAGATCGCGAAGGACGACGGCACGAAGCAGGTGCTCGCGACGCGCAACATCGTCATCGCCGCGGGCGCGCGGCCCTTCGTGCCGCCCATCCCGGGACTGGCGGAAGCCGGCCCCCTCACCTCCGACAACGTGTGGGAGCTGCGCAGCCTCCCGCGGCGCCTGGTGGTGCTGGGCGGCGGGCCCATCGGCTGCGAGCTCACGCAGGCCTTCGCGCGCTTCGGCTCGAAGGTGACGCAGGTGGAGATGCTGCCGCGCGTCATGATCCGCGAGGACCCGGAAGTGTCCGCGCTGGTGGCCCGGCGCTTCGAGGCCGAGGGCGTCGACGTCCTCGTGAACCACAAGGCGAAGCAGGTCGTCGTGGAGAACGGGGAGAAGTTCCTCGTGGTGGAGAGCGGGGGCGCGGAGAAGCGCATCGCGTTCGACGAGATCCTCGTCGCGGTGGGCCGCGTGGCCAACACGGCGGGCTACGGGCTCGAGGAGCTGGGCGTCGCGGTGACCAAGGGCCGCACGGTCGAGGTGAACGAGTTCCTCGAGACGGGCTACCCCAACATCTTCGCCTGCGGCGACGTCGCCGGCCCCTACCAGTTCACGCACACGGCGGCGCACATGGCGTGGTACGCGTCGGTCAACGCGCTGTTCGGGCGGTTCCGGAAGTTCCGCGTCGACTATTCCGTGATCCCCTGGGCCACGTTCACCGAGCCGGAGGTGGCGCGCGTGGGGCTGAACGAATCGGAGGCGAAGGAAAAGGGCGTGGCGCACCAGGTCGCGACCTACGGCATCGACGACCTCGACCGCGCGATCGCGGACGGCGAGGCGCACGGCTTCGTGAAGGTGATCGTGAAGCCCGGCACCGACGCGATCCTGGGTGCCACGATCGTGGGCGAGCATGCCGGGGACCTGATCGCGGAGTTCGTCGCGGCGATGCGGCACGGCATCGGGCTGAACAAGATCCTCGGCACGATCCACATCTACCCGACGCTGGCGGAGGCCAACAAGTTCGCGGCCGGGGTCTGGAAGCGCTCGACCGTGACGCACGGGCAGATGTCGTTCCTCGCCGCGTTCCACGACTGGACGCGCGGCGACGGGGGGCTCGGCGCGGTCCTGGGCAAGGTCTCCGCGCTGCTGGGCGACAAGCGTCCCTACCACCCGCCGGCGGACGGCCACGGCGATTGACGGCGCGCGGGCAACGCCCGCGCGAGGACCATGGAGCGCATGCGATGAAGCGAATCCTCATGACACTCGCGGGCCTTGCCCTCTCGGCTTCGGCGCTGGCGTTCGACCACGGCCACAAGGCGTGGGACGAGCTGCTCCACCGGCACGTGCGCTACGTCGAGAACGGCAATGCCTCCCGCGTCGACTACGCGGGCGTGGCGAAGGACCGCGCCGCCCTCAAGGCGGTGCTCGACGACTACCAGAAGGTCGCGCGCGGCGAGTTCGACGCCTGGACGAAGCCGCAGCAGCAGGCCTTCCTCATCAATGCCTACAACGCCTTCACGATCGAGAAGATCCTCACGCGCTATCCCGGCATCAAGTCGATCCGCGACTTCGGCACCATCTTCGGGAACCCGTGGAAGGACAAGTTCTTCACGCTGTTCGGCCAGCCCTCGTTCCTCGACCAGGTCGAGCACGAGATCCTGCGCAAGGAAGGCGTCTACGACGACCCGCGCGTGCACGTCGCGGTCGTCTGCGCCTCCATCGGCTGCCCGATGCTGCGCAACGAGGCCTTCGTGGCCGACCGGCTCGAGGCCCAGCTCGAGGACGCGCTCCGGCGCTTCCTGTCCGACCGCACGCGCAACCGCTACAACCCCCAGTCGGGGAAACTCGAGGTCTCGCGGATCTTCGACTGGTACGGCAAGGACTTCGAGAAGGGCCACAAGGGCTTCACTTCCGTGAAACAGGCGCTCTCGCGTTACGCGGACCTGCTGGCCGACAAGCCGGCGGACCGGGCGATCGTGAAGGCCCAGCAGGCCGAGGTGACCTTCCTCGACTATGATTGGTCTCTCAACGACGTGAACAAGTAGTCCGGCGACCGGCCGGCAGTGCCGCACGACGGGCGGCACGGACCCACCGGACCCGCGAACGAGGAGAGGACGCCATTGAAGGAGATCCGGCGGCGCGTCAAGGCGCTGACGCCGCCCGTGCTCAGGGGGCTGTTGCGCGGCCTCGAGAAGGAGGGCCTTCGCATCCGTGCCGATGGGGCCCTGGCCGAAACGCCGCATCCGCCAGGGCTCGGCTCGGCGCTCACGCACCCGCGCATCACCACGGACTTCAGCGAGGCCCAGCTCGAGCTCATCACGGGCGTGCACGACGGCGTCGAGGCCTGCCTGGCGGAGCTCGCGGAGCTGCACCAGGTGGTCTACCGGAGCCTCGGCGACGAGCTGGTCTGGTGCGCGAGCATGCCCTGCAAGCTGCCCGACGACGACCGCATCCCCATCGCCCGCTACGGAACCTCCAACATCGGGCGCATGAAGACGGTCTACCGCCAGGGGCTCTCCCGCCGCTACGGCAGGCGCATGCAGGTCATCTCCGGCGTGCACTACAACTTCTCGCTCCCGGAGGCGGCGTGGCCGCTGCTGCAGGAAGAGGATGGACGCACCCTCCCGCCGGACGTGTACCGCGACCAGCGCTACCTCGATCTCATCCGCAACTTCCGGCGCCACTCGTGGCTGCTGCTCCTGCTGCTCGGGACCGCGCCCGCGGCCTGCGGCTCGTTCGTCGCCGGCCGCAGCCACCGGCTTTCCGCGTGGGAGGGCGGCACCGTGTTCGCGCCCGGCGCGACGTCGCTGCGCATGGGGGGGCTCGGCTACCAGAGCGACGCGCAGGCGTCGATCGCGGTGAGCTTCAACGACCTGCACGGGTACGCCGCGGCGCTGCAACGGGCGCTCGCCGAGCCGTATCCCGCGTACGAGGCCATCGGACTGCGCGACGGCGACGACTACCGCCAGCTCGCCACGACGCTCCTGCAGATCGAGAACGAGTTCTACGGGACCATCCGGCCCAAGCGCACGATCCGCCGCGGCGAGCGGACCCTGGCCGCCCTGGGCGACCGCGGCATCGAGTACGTGGAGGTGCGGTGCCTGGACGTCGATCCGTTCCAGCCGGTCGGCATCGGCGCGGCGGCGATCCGCTTGGTCGACGTCTTCCTGCTCCATTGCCTGCTGAGCGACAGCCCTCCCGACAGCCCGGAGGAGATCGCCGCGGCGTCGCGCAACCAGCGCCGGGTCGCGGAAGGCGGCCGCGACCCGTCCACCCGCCTGGACCGGATGGGCGAGACGGTCGCGCCGCAGGACTGGGGGGACGCACTGCTCGCGGAATGCGAGCCCATCGCGGCCGCGCTCGACGAGGCCCACGGGGGCGAGCAGTACGGCGAGGTCCTCGCGGCCGCGAGGCGCGCGTTGCGCGACCCGTCGTCCCTGCCGTCGGCGCGCGTGCTTCGCGAGACGGAGCTTGCGCACGGCCGGAGCTTCCCGGAATTCGCCCTGGCGCAGTCCCGGCGGCACCGCGACGACCTCGCCGCGCGCCCGCTGCCGGCCGAGGCGGTGGCGCGCCACGCGCAGCTGGCCGCGCAGTCGCTGGAGGAGCAGCGGCGCATCGAGGCGGCCGACGACGTGCCGTTCGAGACTTACCGCCGCCGCTATCTGGAGCAGGAACTTCTTTCCGGCCCCCACTTCCGCCCGCTGCCGGGATAATCGACGCATGGGGCGCCTTTCGATCATCGTGCCGACGCTCGACGAGGCCGCGGGCATCGCCGCGAGCCTCGGCGCGCTGGCGCCGCTTCGCGCCCGGGGCGCCGAGGTGATCGTGGTCGATGGCGGCAGCGGCGATGCGACGGCCGGGCTCGCGGCGCCGCTGGCCGACCGGGTGATCGCCGCCGCGCGCGGGCGGGCGGCGCAGATGAACGCCGGCGCAGCCGTGGCCTCCGGCGACACGCTCCTCTTCCTGCATGCCGATACCCGCCTTCCCGATGGCGCGGACCGGCTCGTGCTCGAGGGCCTCGCCGCCTCGGGCCGCGACTGGGGCCGGTTCGACGTCCGGATCGAGGGCCGCAGCGCGCTGCTTGCCGGTGATCGCGCGCTGATGAACCTGCGTTCGCGGCTCACGGGCATCGCGACCGGCGACCAGGCGATCTTCGCCCGGCGGGGCGCCTTCGAGCGCGCCGGCGGCTTTCCCGGCGATCCCGTTGATGGAGGACATCGCCTTCTCGAAGTCGATGAAAGGCGAAGGCCCCCCGCTCTGCCTTCGCGATCGCGTCGCGACGTCCGGCCGCCGGTGGGAACGCCACGGCGCGCTGCGCACCATCGTCCTCATGTGGCGGCTTCGACTCGCGTACTTCCTCGGCGCCGAGCCCGCGCGCCTTGCCGAAGCGCTATGGCCATGGCGGCGCGGCGCGATAGCCCGGCGCAGGTCGCCGTGTTCGCCAAGGCGCCGGTGCCCGGCGAGGTGAAGACGCGGCTCGTCCCGCTGCTGGGCGAGGAAAGCGCGGCGGAGCTGCATGCCACGCTGGTGCGCCACGCGCTGGAGACGGCGCGCGCGCGCGGACGTCGGCCCGGTGTCCCTCTGGTGCGCGCCGGAAACGGGCCACCCCTTCTTCGCCGCCTGCGCCGCGCGGTACGGCGTCGCGCTGCACGCGCAGCGCGGCGGGCACCTCGGCGAGCGCATGGCGCGCGCCTTCGATGCGGCTGCTCGACGCGGGCCCGGTGGTGCTCGTGGGCTCCGACTGCCCCTCCGTCGGCGTGGAGGACCTGCGCGCGGCCGCGGCGTCGCTCGCCACGCACGAGGCGGTGGTGCAGCCCGCCGAGGACGGCGGCTACGTGCCTCGTGGGCCTCTCCCGCCCCATCGCCGGGCCTCTTCGAGGGCATCCGCTGGGGCGAGGCGAGCGTGATGCGGGAGACGCGCCTGCGGCTGCGCGCGGGCGAACGCGACGTGGCGCGAGATGCCGGTGCGCTGGGACGTGGACCGGCCCGAGGACTACCGGCGCCTCCTCGCCTCGGGGCTGCTCGCGGAGGCCGGGAGGTGAAGCTGCGCGCGGCGCTCGCCGCGTGCCTCGCCGCGTGCGCGACCGCGCTGGCCGCGGGCGCCGACATCGCGCCGTTCTCGCAGCGCGCGGCCGGGCGCGGCGCTGCCCGCAGGGTGGCGCCCGCTCACGCTTCCGCGGGTCGCCGCCGCCGGAGGTGGCGCTCGTGGAGGACGCGGGCGCGACCGTGCTGCGGTCGCGGGCCGCCGCGGCCGCCGGGACCGTGACCCATGCGCTGGATGTCCTCGCCGGCCCGGCGCCCCATGCTTTCGTGGCGGTGGAAGGTGGACCGCGTGGTCGAGCGCGCCAATCTCGCCGAGAAGAGCGGCGACGACTTCGCGGCGCGCGTGTACGTCTTCTTCGACGTGCCGGTCGAGTCGCTTCCGCTCGGCGCGCGCGTGAAGGCGCTCCTGGCCCGCGCGGTGTGGGGCGAGCACCTGCCCACGGCCGCCCTCTGCTACGTGTGGGACAACCGCCACCCGCCGGGGACGAGCGCGTGGAACCCCTACACCGACCGCGTGCGCACCGTGGTCCTGCGCAGCGGCTCGCCGGGCGCCTGGGCGGAGGAGTCGCGCGACCTCGAGGCCGACTTCCGGGCGGCGTTCGGCTCGCAGTGGCCGGGGCCGGTGCCGCGCGTGACCGGCATCGCCATCGGCAACGACACCGACCAGACGGGCGAGACGGTCACGGCGTGGTTCGGGGATTTCCGGCTGGAGGCGCGGCGATGAAGCGCCTCGTCCTCGTCGGGGGCGGCCACGCGCACGTGCACGTGCTGAAGGCCATCGGCGACGCCCTCGACTCCGGCGTGAGCGTCACCCTCGTCACGCCCGTCGACCGGCCGCTCTACTCGGGAATGCTGCCGGGCTACGTGGCCGGGCACTACGGGCTCGCCGAGTGCGGCATCGACCTCATGCGCGCTCGCGAATCGCGCCCGCGCGATCGTCGTGCGGTCCTCGGCCTCGCTCGTGAACCCGTCGATGCGGGAGGTGATCTGCGCCAACGGCGAGGTCGTGCCCTACGACGTGCTGAGCCTCGACGTCGGCTCGCGGGCCTTCACGGGGAACGTGCAGGGCGTGGCCGAGCACGCCGTCGTGGTGCGGCCGATCGAGCGCTTCGTCGAGGGGTGGGAGCGCGTGCTCGCCCGCGCGAGGGCGGGCGGCGTGGACGCCGTCTCGGTCGTGGGCGGCGGCGCGGCCGGCGTGGAGCTCGCCTTCGCGATCCACTACCGCTTCCGCAAGGAGGTCGGGGCGCGACGCTCCGCACGTGCGCATCCTCACCGACGCGCGCACCGCGATGCACGAGTATTCCGCCACGGTTCGCCGCCGGCTGGCCTGCGCCCGGCGCGGCGAGCGCAACATCGGCATCCACGCGGGCAGTGCCCGTGGCCGAGGTGGGCCCGGAGTTCGTGCGGCTCAAGGACAACATCGAGTTCGCGACCGACGCGACGTTCTGGGTGGCGGGCGCGGCCGCCCACGGGTTCATCCGCGACTCGGGGTTGCACACCGACGAGCGCGGCTTCCTCGCGGTGAACGACTTCATGCAGTCGCTGTCGCACCCGGAGGTCTTCGGCGTGGGCGATTGCGCGACCAACCTGGAGAACCCGCGGCCGAAGGCGGGCGTCTTCGCGGTGCGGGCCGGGCCGGCGCTGGCGGCCAACCTGATGGCCGCGCTGCGCGGCGGGCCGCTCGCAGCGGCACGTCACGCCGCGCCGCTTCCTCGCGCTGATTTCCTGCGGCGACCGCTATGCCGTCGGGGCGTATGGCCCGCTCTCGTTCGAGGGCCGCTGGGTCTGGCGCTGGAAGGACCGGATCGACCGCGCGCTTCCTCGCGCGATACGCGCCGGAGGCGCTCGCGGGCACGCGCTAGCGGCCGTCAGGCCGCCGGCGCCTCGCCCGGCGCCGCCTGGCGCGCGCGGATGCGCACCACCTTCACCATGCGGTTCTGCACCTGCAGGATCTCCACCGGGTGCCCGTCGACGACGAGGGTCGTGCCCGGCTCCGGGATGTCCTCGAGCGCCTCCAGCACCAGGCCGTTGATCGTCTTCGGCCCCTCGAGCGGGAAGTGGAAGCCCGCCTTGCGGTTCAGCACGCGCAGCGGGCAGCTGCCCTCGGCGATCACCGAGCCGTCCGGCTCCTTGCGCATGAGGCTCCCCGACATCGGCTTCTGGCTGGTGAACTCGCCGACGATCTCCTCGAGGATGTCCTGCAGCGTCACGAGCCCCAGGATCTCGCCGTACTCGTCCACCACCAGGCCCACGTGGCGCATCTGCTCCTGGAAGTTGCTGAGCTGCGCGAGGAGCGGCGTGCCCTCGGGGACGTAGTAGGGCTCGCGCAGGGTCGCGCGGATGCCGTCCTTGTCGAGCGGCTCGCGGCGCGAGGCGTTGAGGAACTTGCGCACGTGCAGGATGCCGACGACCTTGTCGAGGCTGCCCTCGTAGACCACGAGGCGCGTGTGGTGCGCGGTGGAGATGGCCGTGTGGATGTCCTCGATGTCGTCCTCCAGGTCGATGGCCTCGATCTGCCCGCGCGGCGTCATCGTGTCGTCGACGGTCATGTCCTCGAGCTCGAAGAGGTTGAGGAAGATCGACTGGTGCTTCTTCGGGATGTACTTGCCGCCCTCCAGCACCAGCGTGCGCAGCTCCTCCATCGAGAGGTGCTCGCCGGCGTCGCTGGCGCGGCTTGATGAACATGAGCCGCAGCAGCCCCTGCACGAACAGGTTCACGAACCAGACGACGGGGTAGGCCACGCGCAGCAGCGGCGTGAGCACGTAGGCCGAGGGCAGCGCGATGGCCTCCGGGTAGGTGGCGCCGATCACCTTCGGGCGTGATCTCGCTGAAGACGAGGATGAAGAAGGTCACCGTGGCCGTGGCGATCATGAGGATGTACTCGCCCTGGCCGAAGAGGCGGACGGACATCTCCGCCACCAGCACCGCCGAGGCCGCGTTCACCAGGTTGTTGCCGAGCAGGATCACGCCGAGCAGCCGGTCGGTCTTCTGCAGGAGCTCCTGCGTGAGGCGCGCCGAGCGCCGGCCCTCGCGCACGAGGTGCTTCAGGCGGTTGCGGTTGAGCGCCATCATGCTCGTCTCGGCGATCGAGAAGAAGCCGGCGACGAGCAGCATCACGGCGAGCGCCGCGAAAAGCCACGAGAGGGGTATGTGGTCGGACATCGGGGCGGGCGGTCAGCCCCGCTTGCAGGATGATCTCGAGGACGAACTTGCTGCCGAGGTAGGCGAGCAGCAGCGCGGCGAACCCCCACAGCGTCCAGTACACGGCGCGCTTGCCGCGCCAGCCGCGGAAGTAGCGGCCCCAGAGCAGCGAGCCGAAGATGCGCCCACGAGAGCATCCCGAAGAACGTCTTGTGGTTGAACTTGAACGGGCGCTTGAAGAGCTGCTCGGAGAAGAACACGCCCGAGACCACCGTCAGCGTGAGCAGCACGAACGCGGCGAAGAGGATGCGGAAGAGGAGCGCCTCCATCTCGAGCAGCGGCGGCAGGCTCCTCAGGAACGGCGGCATCACGCCGCGGTGCAGCCACTTCTCCTCGGCGAGCATCACGACCGCGTGCATGGTCGCCACGATGAACAGGCTGTAGGCGAGCATCGCGATGGCGAAGTGCAGGGTGAAGAGCGGGTCCCCGCCGTAGTGCACGACGTAGTGCGACGGGCAGCAGGCCTGCAGCATCACCGCCCCGAGCGCGATCGGCGCCCACAGCCCCTGGATGCTCGCGAGGCCCGGCACCGCGAGGCTCGCGAGCCAGTAGATCGCCACCGTGAGCCAGACGATGAGGGAGATCGAGTTGGAGACGCCGAGGTTCAGGCCCTCGTCGGCGACGATGCCCGGAATACACGAGCATGCCGTGCAGGACGAGCGCCACGGGCAGCAGCGCGCCTTCGAGGCGGAACGCGCCCGCCGGGCGCCTGGCTCGCGGGGGTGGCGGCACGCCGCGCCGCGCCAGGCGATCGCCGCGAGGGCGAGCCAGCAGGCGGCGGTGCTAAAATAGAGGGCCGAATCGCGCATTTTGAGGCGATTGAAGTCTACACCAATTCCCCTTCGGCCCCCCCCATGCTGGATGCCCTGACGCAGCGACTTTCCTCCGTCATCAAGACGATGCGCGGCCACGCGCGCCTCACCGAGGAGAACGTGGGCGAGGCCCTGCGCGAGGTGCGCATGGCGCTCCTCGAGGCGGACGTGGGCCTGCCGGTGGTGAAGGACTTCGTCGCCCGCGTGAAGGAGAAGGCGCTCGGCCAGGAGGTCCTCGCGAGCCTCTCGCCCGGCCAGGCGCTGGTGGGCGTGGTGCACGACGAGCTCGTCGCGCTCATGGGCGGCACCAACGCGCAGCTGAACCTCGCCACGCAGCCGCCGGCGGTGATCCTGCTCGCGGGCCTGCAGGGCGCGGGCAAGACCACCAGCGCGGGCAAGCTCGCGCGGCTGCTCAAGGGCGCCAAGAAGAAGGTGCTGCTGGTCTCCGTCGACATCTACCGGCCCGCGGCCATCGACCAGCTGAAGACCCTCGCGCGCGCAGCTCGCGATCGACCTGTATCCCTCGGACCCCTCGCAGAAGCCGCTCGAGATCGCCGCGGGCGCGCTCGACTGGGCGAGGAAGCACTACCACGACGTGCTCATCGTCGACACGGCGGGGCGCCTGGCGATCGACGAGGCGATGATGGCCGAGGTGAAGGCGATCCACGCCGCCGTGCAGCCGATCGAGACGCTCTTCGTGGTCGACTCGATGCAGGGCCAGGACGCGGTCAACGTCGCCAAGGCCTTCGGGGAGGCGCTGCCGCTCACGGGCGTGATCCTCACCAAGCTCGACGGCGACGCGCGCGGCGGCGCGGCGCTGTCGGTGCGCCACGTCACGGGCGCGCCGATCAAGTTCGCCGGCGTGTCCGAGAAGATGGACGGCCTCGAGCCCTTCCACCCCGAGCGCATGGCCTCGCGCATCCTCGGCATGGGCGACATCGTCTCGCTCGTCGAGGAGGCGAGGAAGTCGGTCGACGAGGGCGAGGCGAAGAAGCTCGCCGACAAGTTCAAGAAGGGCAAGGGCTTCGACCTCGAGGACTTCAAGGCGCAGATCCAGCAGATGAAGAAGATGGGCGGCGTCTCCGCGCTCATGGACAAGCTCCCGGCCCAGCTCTCCCAGGCCGCGAACCAGTCGCCGGACCTGCAGGAGAAGTCGATGCGCCGCACCGAGGGCATCATCAACGCGATGACGCCGCTCGAGCGCAGGAAGCCCGAGCTCATCAAGGCCTCGCGCAAGCGCCGCATCGCCGCGGGCGCGGGCGTGCCAGGTCCAGGAGGTCAACCGGCTCCTCAACCAGTTCGAGCAGATGCAGAAGATGATGAAGATGATGCGCTCGGGGGGCCTGGCCAAGATGATGCGCAACATGAAGGGCATGCTCCCCGGCATGCGCTGAGAAGGGCCGGGGGTGAGGGTCCCGGGGCGGCTTGCGCGGAAACGCCCAAGCCCTTATAATGCAAGGCTTTTCCGCTTTGCGGGTCGTACGCCCGCGAAGCACCTATCGCAAGCAACTGTTACCCGTTTTCAACGGGAAGGAGCCAGCATGGTCGTCATCAGAATGGCGCGCGGGGGCGCGAAGAACCGCCCCTTCTACAACATCGTCGTCGCCGATTCGCGCATGCCGCGCGACGGGCGCTTCATCGAGCAGCGTCGGCTTCTACAACCCCAAGGCATCGGGCAACGAGCAGCCGCTGCGCATCCAGCTCGACCGCGTCGCGCACTGGGTGGCCCAGGGCGCGCAGCCCTCGGACGCGGTGAAGAAGCTGATCAAGCGTGGCAAGGCCCTCCTCGCCGCCAAGCCTGAAGCCGCCGCCCAGTAATCCCGCCGGGTTCCCCGTTCACGGGGGACGAGTCGCGGCTGGTGGTGATGGGGCGCATCCTGGGCCCCTTCGGCATCCAGGGCTGGGTCAAGCTCAAGACCTTCACCGAATCCCCCGACGGCCTCGCCGGCCACCCTGCGTGGTGGCTGCGGACGAAGGCGGGATGGCGGTCCACGGTCGTGGAGGACTTCAAGGTCCGCCCGGCCGCGGTGAGCGCCAAGCTCGAGGGCGTCGAGGACCGCAATGCCGCCGAGCTCCTCCGGGGGTTCGACGTCGCGGTCACCCGGGAGGATCTCGGGGAGGCGAAGGAAGGCGAGTTCTACTGGGTGGACCTGGTGGGGCTCGCGGTGGTGAACCTGCAGGGCGAGGCGCTCGGGCAGGTGGAGGATTTGCTGAGGACCGGCGGGTCGGACGTGCTGGTCGTGCGCGGCGAGCGGGAACGGTTGATCCCCTTCGTCGCCGATTACGTGATAGTCGGTCGACCGCGAGGCGAAACGCATCACGGTGGACTGGGAAGCGGGGTACGACGTCTGATGATGCGCTTCGACGTGGTCACGATCTTCCCGGAGATGTTCGAGGCGGTGACCCGCCACGGCATCACGCGGCGCGCGCTGGAGGAGGGCGGTTTCGACTTCCGCGCGTGGAATCCGCGGGATTTCGTGAGCGACCCGCACCGCACGGTCGACGACAGGCCGTACGGCGGGGGGCCGGGCATGGTGATGCTGCCCGGGCCGCTGGAGGATTGCATCGATTGCGCGGTGGCCAGGCAGGTGGCCGCCGGGGTGGAAAGGCCGCAGGTGGTGCTGCTCTCGCCGCAGGGCGAGCGGTTCACCGACGCGGTGGCGAGGGAACTCGCGCAGTCGCCGGGCCTGGTGCTCCTGGCCGGGCGCTACGAAGGGGTGGACGAACGCCTCATCGGGCGCAAGGTGGATCGCGAGATCTCGATCGGCGACTACGTGACCTCCGGCGGGGAACTGCCGGCGATGGTGGTGATGGACGCCATCGTGAGGCTCCTGCCGGGCAGCCTCAACGATGCGGGGAGCGCGTCGCAGGACTCGTTCTCCGACGGATTGCTGGACTGGCCGCACTACACGCGGCCGGAGGAGTGGAAGGGCGAGCGGGTGCCCGAGGTGCTGTTGTCGGGCAACCACGCCGCGATCGCGAAGTGGCGGCGCAAGCAGTCTCTCGCGAGGACGCAGGCGAGGCGGCCGGACCTCCTGGAGGGCCGGACGCTCTCGAAGGAAGACGCGAAGCTCCTCGAGGAGGCGCGGCGCGAGCAGCAGATGCAGGAGCAGCAGTAGGGCAAAGAAGAAACGCCGCGCACCAGCCCCCGCGGGCTGCTCTGCCGGAAGTGGCCCGTAAAGGGCCGGACAACCGAAAGGAACCGAACATGGATCTCATCCGGAAACTCGAGCAGGAAGAAATCGCGCGCCTCGGGCGCAAGATCCCCGACTTCGCCCCCGGCGACACGGTGATCGTCAAGGTGCAGGTGGTCGAAGGCGACAAGAAGCGCGAGCAGGCCTACGAGGGCGTGGTGATCGCCAAGCGCAACAAGGGCCTCAACTCCTCCTTCATCGTGCGCAAGATCTCCAGCGGCGAAGGCGTGGAGCGCACGTTCCAGACCTACTCGCCGGCCATCGCCTCCATCGAGATCAAGCGCCGCGGCGACGTGCGCCGCGCCAAGCTCTACTACCTGCGCGACCGCTCGGGCAAGTCCGCGCGCATCCGCGAGAAGCTCATCTCCGCGGCCGACCGCGAGGTGCTGCCGCCGGCGGACGAGCCGGCCGCGTCCTGATCGCGACCGTCCGCGCCGCACGCGAAAAGGGCCGCCCTCGGGCGGCCCTTTTCTTTCGCCGGATCAGAACGTCGAGCGGGTCTTGACGATGAACTGGACGGACTCGATTCCGGGGCCGCGTTGATCGGCACGGCGATGTCGGCATGCAGCACGTTCCCGAACGCGGCCCGGTCGAAGCGAGGCGCAGGCCGATGCCGACGTCGGAGAGCCAGCCGCCGTTCACCGTATTCTGGTTCACGCCTCCCCAGGCACGACCGACATCGTAGAAGGCCGCGCCCCCGACGCGCACCAGCCGGAAGGGATACCAGTCCGTGTAGATGCGCTGCTCGATGGTGAAGAGGGCGCGCCGGTCGCCGCTCTGGTAGCGCAGGGGATAGCCGCGCAGCCCGTTGTCGCCGCCCAGCAGCAGTTGGTCCGGCGCCTCGGCGCCATCCCCGAGCCTGTCCCCCGACAGGCCGAGGTAGAAGGCCGCGCGCGGACTCTGCGGGGCGTAATACCGCAGCGCCGCGCCGGCCTGCGACAGCGGATTGCCGGTGCTCGCGATCTGGCGCTGCGCCGTGGCGGACGCGAGAAGGTCGTGTCCCCACGGCAGCGCGAAGCCCTTTCCGATCGAGGCCGAGTACAGCCACGCCGACCGGCTGGAACCCAGCGACTCGAGGGCCCGCGTGACCTGCAGGCTCGCGTTGAAGCCCATCTCGAAGAACTCGGGACGCGCGATCAGGTCGCGGTTCCTGTGCTTCACGAAGCGGTCCTCGACGACTTCATAGCGCAGGAACACGCCCCGCATGTCGTGGTCGGTGGGAAGAACCGCGGGCGCGACGACATCCGGTTCCAGGAGGTAGGCGTCGTCCCGGGCCGTCACGCCAACCGAATAGCGCTGCGTCCAGCCTGAAACGAGGCCGGCCGACCAGCCGCCGAACACCTCCGCGGCATTGCTTCGATGCCGGTACTGCGCCACCTCGTCGCCCGCGTTGTAGATCGCGTCGACGCGATCCCAGTCGTCCCAGCTCGCCCCCGCGGCCCAGCGGGCGTCCAGGGCATAGAACGGCCGCTTGACCGTGGCCGCCTTGCGATCGCCGTCGCTGTAGTGGCTCTGCTGGTAGTTCAACAGCGTCCAGCCGTCGAACGCGTGGGCGTACCCGAACTCGAACTGGGATCCGTGGCGATCGACGTCCGACGTCTGGGACACGCCGAACTGCACGCCCGTGCCCAGCAGGTTGTGTTCGAAGAAGCCGAAGCTGGTCGAGTTGCTTCCGCCGGAGCGGGAGTACCGGCCCGTCAGGTCGAGGGACCAGGTGTCGCGCGAGACCACGTCGAGGTCGACGACCCCGTCGCGGTAGGCCACGGGCTTGAACTGCACGTCGTAGAGGAAGTGGTTCGCGCGCAGCAGCCGCTCCGTCTCGTCGATGACCTGCCGGGACACCCGGTCGCCCGGCTTGAACAGCAGCATCCGCTCGATGACCGACGGGCGCGTCGTGATGTGCAGCCAGTTGGCGAGCTGGAAGAAGGAATTGCCCTCCTTCGGGTCGCTCAGGTCGAAGATGTTCTGCGCGTCGACGCGGATCTTGCCGATCGTGGCACCTTGCGCCTCCAGCTCGTCGAGCGAGGGAAGCGGGGTTCCCGGCGGCGCCTCCTCGGCGCGTGCCGGTCCGGCAAGGCACGAGCAGGCGGCAATGCAAGCCAACAGCCGAAGGGGAATGGGTTTCAAGCGGGTGCGGGTCGGGCCGGGTGCAGCGGTGCTCCGAAGGCCTGGGGCCGGAGAGCGGGAATCGGGCGGCGGAAAGCAAGCCTCGTCCTTCCGCCGGCCGATGAACTCATTCTCCGCCAAGACGACCGGCTCGACAATCTGCGAGGCGTCCTCGTTGCGAACCGCCCGGCTCGCCCATAAGATGAAGGCCCCAGCCCCCCGGGGACGGCGAGTGCGAGGTCTCTCTTTCGTTGCGGTGTTGTGCGTCCTCTTCGCGGCAAGCCCCCCCTTGCGCGGCGAAGAACCCGCCGTCACGCTCGGAAAACAGCGCGCCGCCCGCTCGACGGTCGAATGGAACGTGCAGGACATCGACCATGCGCTACTTGGGCCCATCCGGTTCGCGGTCCAGAAGGGCGCGGTCACCACGACCGTCGGAAACGAGCGGATCTTCTCGCAGGTCTTCGTGTCCTGCCAGAAGAGCAACGGGAAGATGGCGATCGAGCTCACCAACGCGCCCGGATCGGACCTCGCGGGCGGGTTGAGGCCGACGGAGATGCCGCGCCTCGTCTGCAACCGGCCGGGTCCCGGGGGCGGCGGCAAGCTGGTCAGGAGCGACGTCGTCGCGAAATGGGAAATCAGCACGCTGGGCGACACGCTGGCACGCGGCCTCGCGCCATCCGAGTTGCGCCGGTGCGTCTCGATCGACGTGCAGCAGAGCCTTGCGTTGCCCCCGGGCTCCCCCAGGCCGAGCCAGCGGATCGCCATGGAAATCCTGCCGTACGACAAGGCGCTCGATTCGGTGTTCTCGGCGTGCGGCGAGAGGACCGCGTTCGGGCCCGTGGGCGAGGCGCCTCCCGCGGCGCCGCCCGTGGCGCAACCGGCGCCGGCCCGGCCCCGGAAGGCGGCCAGCCCGCGCAGCCTGCCGAGGCCCCGTGGAAGCCCGCCCGCACGACCCCGAAAGGCAGGACCATCGTGCGCGCGGCCACGAGCGTCGAATCCCCCATCGTCATCAAGCTCGCGCCTGGCACCCGGGTCCTCGTCCGGCGCACGTCGGCGCCGTGGTGGGAGGTGAAGCCGCGCGCCGGCGCCGGCTTCCGCGGCTACATCCGGGAGGACCGCCTCGTCGTGGAGTGACCGCGCTTCAGGGCAGGGCAGCGATCCACAGCGGGATCGTGGCCATCGAGAGCAGCGTGCCCACGGTGATCTGCGTGGCCACCGACGGGCCGTCGCCCCCCATGCGCACGGCGAGGATGTAGGCACTCGACGCGGTGGGCAGCGCCGCCCACAGCACCAGCACGCCGGCCTCGACGCCGGAGATCCCCAGCAGCTTCACGCAGCCCCATGCCGCGAGCGGCAGCGCGGCGAGCTTCACGCCCAGCCACCACGCGTGGGCGCGCGGGCTCGCCAGGCCGCGCTCGATGCGCAGCGCCGCCCCCACGGCGAGCAGCCCCGCGGGCAGCGCGGACGATCCCAGCAGGTTGAGCGTCTGGTCGAGGAAGCCGGGCATCGGCAGGCCCGGAGAGGTTCCACGCGAAGCCGGCGAGCGTGGACATCACGAGCGGGTTGCGCGCCAGCTCCAGCCAGAAGTTGGTGCGCGAGTGCGCCGCGAGCATCCCGACGGCGCCGAAGTTCGCCAGCGGAATGAGCGCGCCGAAAAGCAGCGCCGCGATCGCCACCCCCGGCGCGCCGAAGACGCTCCCCGCCACCGCGAGGCCGATGTAGGTGTTGAAGCGGAACGCGCACTGGAAGCACGAGGCCGCCACGCTGCGCCTCCACGCGGAAGAGCGGGCGCGCGAGCCACCCGAGCGCCATGCCCAGCAGCATGATCGCCGCCCCGCTCGCCACCACCTTGCCCACGCTCGCCGAGATCCAGCGCGGAGACGGCCAGCGAGCGGAACAGCAGCGCCGGAAAGAGCACGAAGTAGACGAGCTTCTCCAGCCCCTCCCAGAAGCCGCGCCCGTAGTCGAACCCGCGCGCGAGGGCGAGGCCCACGAGGATCAGGACGAAGTTGGGCAGGATGAGGAGCGCGGTCTGCATGGCCTCAGAGCGGCACGCCCTTGCCGAAGGTGTTGTGGTAGGCGTGCGCGGCGGTGTTCACGCGCGAGACGCGCAGCTCCACCGGGCGGTCGCGGAAGGTGAGGGCGACGCGGCGGATCTCGAGGAGCGGGCGGCCCGGCGCCACGCCGAGGAGGGACGCCCCGTCGCCCCGTGGCGAGCGCCGCGCGCAGCCGCTCGTCGGTGCGCAGCACGTTGATGCCGTAGCGGCTCTGGTAGAGGTGGTAGATGGTGTTGTCGCGGGCGGCGAAGATCTTCTCCGTCAGCCCGGGGTAGAGGGCCGCGGGCAGCGTGATGTCGTCCACGATCACCGGGCCCCGTCGAGCGACGAGGACGTTGCGGATGCGCACCACCCGCTCGTCGCGGGCGATGCCGAGCGCTGCCGCCTCCGCCGCGTCGGCGCGCCCGCGCTGGAAGGAGGCGGTGCGCACTTCCGGGATAGGCCCGCGCGCCGTCCTCGCGCACGATGTGGAAGAAGTGGAACAGGAGCCGGCTGCCGTCGTGCGAGGTGACGAACGTGCCCTTGCCCTGGCGCCGCACGAGCGCGCCCTGGGCGACGAGGTTGTCGACCGCCTTGCGGATGGTGCCGATGGCCACGCCGAAGTGCGCGGGCGAGTTCGGCCTCCGGGGGGATCGCCTCGCCCGCCTTCCAGCGGCCGGCGGCGATGCCCTCGGTGAGGTGGGCGCGCACTTCCTCGTAGAGGGGGCGGCCGGGAGGCAGGAGCGAGCCGGCGCGGCGCGGGGAGGGCATGGCGGAAGCATAACATGCAACTCATCTAGTTGATTCGGCCCGGGCGGCGGGCATAGCATCGCGGTTCCATGCCAGGAAGACGCGGAAAGCGGAGGACGGCGATGATCCATTTCGTGGTGCATGACGAGGGCGACTCCGTCGGCGTGGTCGTGGTCGAGGGCGTGAAGGCCGGCCAGACACCTGACCGGCTGGATCATGGACCAGGACAAGGAGATCACGTTCAAGGCCGCGCAAGCGACATCCCGATCGGCCACAAGCTCGCGATCAAGGCGCTACAAGCAAGGACGCGACGGTGATCAAGTACGGCACCGACATCGGCCGGGTCGTGGCGCCCATCGGCGTCGGCGAGCACGCGCACGTGCACAACATCAAGACCAAGCGCTGGTAAGGACACCGACAATGGACTCTTTCAGCAAAGCAACCTTCTGGGGCTACAAGCGCGAGAACGGCCGCATCGGCGTGCGCAACCACGTCATCATCCTGCCGGTCGACGACCTGTCGAACGCCGCCGCGCAGGCGGTGGCGAACAACATCAAGGGCACGATGGCCCTGCCGCACCCCTACGGGCGCCTGCAGTTCGGCGCCGACCTCGACCTGCACTTCCGCACGCTCATCGGCACGGGGTCCAACCCCAACGTCGCCGCGGTGGTCGTGATCTGCATCGAGGAGGGCTGGGCGAAGAAGGTGGCCGACGGCATCGCCGCCACCGGCAAGCCGGTCGCCTATCTTCGGCATCGAGCAGCACGGCGACCACGACACGATCATGCGCGCCTCGAAGAAGGCGAAGGAATTCGTGCAGTGGGCCAGCGAGCTGCGCCGCGAGGAGCGCCCGCTCGAAGGACCTCTGGGTGTCGACCAAGTGCGGCGAGTCCGACACCACGTCCGGCTGCGGCGCCAACCCGACGGTCGGCAACGCCTTCGACAAGCTCTACCCGCACGGCACGACGCTCGTGCTTCGGCGAGACGACCGAGCTCACGGGCGGCGAGCACCTGGTGGCGGCGCGCTGCCGCACCGACGAGGTGCGCAAGAAGTTCCAGTTCATGTTCGACCGCTACCAGGCCCTGGTCGAGCGCCACAAGACGAGCGACCTCTCCGACTCCCAGCCGACCAAGGGCAACATCGAGGGCGGCCTCACGACCATCGAGGAAAAGGCGCTCGGCAACATCCAGAAGATCGGCCGCAAGTGCATGGTCGACGGCGTGCTCGACAAGGCCGAGGACGCCGACCGGCCCCGGCCTGTGGTTCATGGATTCGTCGTCGGCCGCGGCGGAGATGGTGACGCTCGTCGCGGCCGCGGGCTTCGCGGTGCACTTCTTCCCCACGGGCCAGGGCAACGTGATCGGCAACCCGATCCTGCCGGTGATCAAGCTGTGCGCCAACCCGCGCACCGTGCGCACCATGAGCGAGCACATCGACGTCGACGTCTCGGGCCTGCTGCGCAAGGAGATGAGCCCGGACCAGGCGGGCGACGCGCTCCTCGAGTGCATGTTCCGCACCGCCAACGGCCGCCTCACCGCCGCCGAGGCGCTGGGCCACCGCGAGTTCGTCCTCACGCGGCTCTACGAGAGCGCCTGACGCAAGGGGGGCCCGGGTGCGTCCCCTCGGATTTGGCGTCGACCGTTCGACACCGTAACGACCCCTTTTTTCGCGGACAATGGCGGCAGCGCCCGGCCACAGGGCGCCCCGGAGGAGCCATGAGCCAGCCTGCAGCGCCCGATGACGATCTCCTGCCCGACGACGGGCTGACCGAGGAGCTGCGGCACAAGGTCGAGGAGTTCATCGAGGAGGAGGAGGGCAGCTTCAACCGCTACAAGGGTTGGCTCGCCGCCTTCCTCACGGCCGTGGCCGTGGGCACCTCCGCGTTCCACCTCTACGCGGCCTACGGGATCGTGCGCACGGACCTGCTGCGCGGCGTCCACGTGGGCGCTGGTGCTGTTCCTCTCGTTCATGATCTTCCCGGTGGCGAAGCGCTTCCGCCACCGCCTCATGTGGTTCGACGTGCTGCTGGCGCTGCTGTCGCTCGCCGTGATCGGCTGGATGATCCTCAGCGGCGACGCCTTCACCGACCGCAACACCAGCCCCGAGACCTGGGACATGGTCTTCGGCGTCGCGCTCATCCTGCTGGTGATCGAGGCCACGCGGCGCACCTCGGGCTGGATCATGCCCATCGTCATCGGCTTCTTCATCGTGTACGCGTTCGTCGGCCCGTGGCTGCCGCACCCGTGGACGCACCGCGGCTACGACATCGCGCGGCTCGTCGGCCACATGTACATGACGCTCGAGGGCATCTTCGGCACGGCCGTCGACGTCTCCGCGACGCTGATCATCCTCTTCACGATCTACGGGGCGTTCCTGCAGTATTCCGGCGCGGGGAAGTTCTTCCTCGACTTCTCCTTCGCCGCTCATGGGCGGCAAGTCGACCAGCGCCGGGCGCGCGGTGGTGATGGCCTCGTTCCTGCTGGGCGGGCCCTCGGGCTCGGGCGTGGCGACGACGGTGACCATCGGCTCGGTGGCCTACCCGATGCTCAAGAAGAGCGGCTACGAGCCGGCCGCGGCCGGGGGGCTCCTGGCCGCGGGCGGCCTGGGCGCGATCCTCTCGCCGCCGGTCCTGGGCGCGGCCGCCTTCCTGATCGCGGAGTTCCTCAAGATCTCCTACCTCGAAGTGATCAAGATGGCGATGATCCCGACCATCCTCTACTACTTCTCGCCTCTACTTCATGGTGGAGCTCGACGCGCGCAAGTACGGCATGAGCGAGGCGGCCTTCGAGGCGGTCGAGAGCGCCTGGACGCTCTCGAAGCGCTACTGGTACCACTTCCTGTCGCTCGCCTCGATCGTCGTCTTCATGATGATGGGCTTCTCGCCCACGCTCTCGGTGTTCTGGGCGACGGTGACCGCCTTCGCGGTGAGCTTCTTCCAGCGCGAGACGGCGCTCTACCCGCGGCGCTTCGTCAAGGCGATGGAGACGGGCACGACGGGCGTGCTCAACGTCGCGGCCACCTGCGCCTCGGCGGGCATCATCGTGGGCGTGGTGACGCTCACGGGCCTCGGGCTCAAGTTCTCCTCGATCGTGATCGAGTACGCCGGCGGCAGCCTCGCGCTCACCGCCCTCTACACGGCGCTCATCGTCTGGATCGTCGGGCTCGCGGTGCCGGTGACGGCCTCCTACATCATCTGCGCGGTGATCGCCGCGCCCGCGCTCATCACGCTGGGCGTGCCGGACTTCGCCGCGCACATGTTCATCTTCTACTACGCGCTCCTGTCGGAGGTGTCGCCGCCCACGGCGCTTTCCTGCTTCGCGGCGGCGGCCATCACCGGGCGCGGACCCGTACAAGACGACGCTGCAGGCCTGGAAGTACACGATGCCCGCCTTCGTCGTGCCGTTCTTCTTCGTGCTCGACCCGATGGGGACGGGCGTGCTGCTGCAGATGCCCAAGGGCGGTAGCTGGCCGGAGGTGGCCTGGGTCGTGTTCCTCATCTTCGTGGCCATCGCCGCGCTGGCGGCGGGCCTGCAGGGATGGCTCATCAAGAAGACCAACCTCCTCGAGCGCGCGCTGCTCGTCGTCGCGGGCGTCGCTCGTGATCATCCCCGTCAACGAGCCTCGACGCCGTCGGCGTCGGGATGTTCGCGTCCGTCTTCGTGATCCAGATGCTGCGCCACAGGCGCGCGCCCGTCGCCCGCATGACCGAACGCTTCGCCCCCGCCCCCCTGCAGGACCTCATGCGCCGCGCGCTCGAGCGCTCGGGCGCCACGCCCGCCATGGCCGCCGCCACGGCGGCGGCACTCGTGGCCGCGGAGCTCGACGGCATCCCCTCCCACGGGGCCTCGCGCATCCCGCAGTACTGCGGCCACGTGAAGAACGGGCGCGCCACGGGTTCGGCGGTGCCCGCGCGTCGTGCGCGAGCGCGGCGGCGCCTGCCTCGTGGATGCGGGCGGCGGCCTCGCCTTCGAGGCCTGCGCGCTCGCCGTGCGCGAAGCGATCGCCGCGCGCGAAGCGAACGGCGTGGCCTTCGCCTCGGTGGCCAACAGCAACCACTTCGGCGTGGCCGCCTTCCACGCGGAGCCCATCGCCGAGGCCGGCCTCGTGGGGCTCGCCTTCGGCAATTCCCCGGCCGCGATGCCGATGTGGGGCGGCAAGCGCGCGCTCTTCGGCACCAATCCCATCGCGGCGGCGTTCCCGCGGCGCGTCGTCGCCGCCGATCGTGGTCGACCTGAGCCTCTCGGAAGTCGCGCGCGGCAAGCTCATGGTGGCCGCGCGGGAAGGCAAGTCCATTCCCCTGGGCTGGGCGCTCGACAAGGACGGCAACCCCACCACCGACCCCAAGGCCGGGCTCGAGGGCATGATGGTCCCGGCCGGCGGCGCCAAGGGCGCGATGCTCGCCCTCACCATCGAGCTCCTCGCCTGCGCGCTTTCCGGCGCCGCCTTCGGCTTCGAGTCCGACAGCTTCTTCACCGACGCGGGCAAGCCCACGCGCATCGGGCAGGGCTTCCTCGCGATCGACCCCGACGCGCTGGCCGGCCGCGAGGTGTTCCTCGAGCGCATCGAGACCCTGGTGGTCGCGATGCTGGCGGACGACGGCGTGCGCCTTCCGGGCGACCGGCGGCGCGCCAACCGCGCGCGCATCGCGGCCGAGGGCATCGCCCTCGCGCCCGACCTGGCGGCGAAGATCCGCGCGCTGGCGGGGGAGGGCTAGGGCCGTGGCGCCGTTCCAGGCGTGCGTGCGCACGCCCTTCGCGACCCTCGGCGTGTCCGCGACCGACACGCACGTCACCGGCATCCGCTACCTGTCGCCGGACGTCCCCGCGCTGGCGCCGAAGAAGAACACCATCGCCTTCCTCGCCTGCGTGCAGCTCCAGGCCTACCTCGACGACCCGGCCTTCGCCTTCGACCTGCCGCTCAAGCTCGCGGGCACGCGCCACCAGCTCGCGGTGTGGGAGGCGATGCAGGCGATCCCGGCCGGCGAGACGCGCACCTACGGCGAGCTCGCGAAGGCGATCGGCTCGTCGGCGCGCGCGGTCGGCGGCGCGTGCGGCGCGAACCCGATCCCCCTCGTGGTCCCCTGCCATCGCGTCGTCGGCGCGGGCGGCTCGCTCGGCGGCTTCATGGGCGCGCGCGACGAAGGCTTCGAACTGGCGATCAAGCGGTGGCTGCTCGCGCATGAAGGCGCCCGTCGAGGCTGACCTGCGCCTCGTCGAACGCTTCTGCGACGGGCTCTGGCTCGCCGACGGGCTGGCGCGCAATACGCTCGACGAGCTACCGCCGCGACGTGACGCAGTTCGCCGCGTGGCTCGCGACCGACCCCGGCGTGACGCTCGTCGAGGCCGGCCCCGAGCACCTGCACCGGCACCTCGCCTGGCAGGTGGGGACGAAGAAGGCCAAGCCGCGCACCACCGGCCGGCTCGTCTCCTCCCTCAAGCGCTTCTACCGGCTTCGCGGTGCAGGAAGGCCTGCGCCGCGACGACCCGTCCGCGGACATCGAGGCGCCGAAGCTTCCGCGGTCGCTGCCGAAGTCCCTCACCGAGGCCGAGGTCGAGGCGCTGCTCGCCGCACCCGAGACCGCGACGGACCTGGGCCTGCGCGACAAGGCGATGCTCGAGACGATCTACGCGAGCGGGCTGCGCGTCTCGGAGCTCGTCGGCCTCAAGGTGCAGCAGGTGAGCCTCGACATGGGCGTGGTGCGCATCCTCGGCAAGGGCGCGAAGGAGCGGCTGGCGCCGCTGGGCGAGGAGGCGCTCGACTGGATCCAGCGCTACCAGAAGCTCGCGCGCCCCATGATCCTCGGGGCGAAGAAGAGCGACGCCCTCTTCGTCACCGGCCGGGGCACGCCGATGACGCGGCAGGCGTTCTGGGGGCTCGTGAAGCGCTACGCGGCGCGCGCGGGCATCCGCGGCGCCATCTCGCCGCACACGCTGCGCCACGCCTTCGCCACGCACCTCATCAACCACGGCGCGGACCTGCGCGTGGTCCAGCTGCTGCTGGGCCACGCCGACATCTCCACCACGCAGATCTACACCCACGTGGCGCGCGAGCGCCTGAAGCGCATCCACGCGAAGCACCACCCGCGCGGATGAACGAGCTCTCGCAGCTGCCGCTCGTCTTCTGGATCGTGGCCCCGCTCACGATCCTCTTCGCCTACACCGTGTTCGGCATGTCGGGGTTCGGCTCCACGGTGATCGCGATCCCGATCCTCGCCAACTGGCTTCCGCTCACCTACCTCGTGCCCGCTCATGGCGCTGGGCGACCTCGTCGCGGCGGTGGCCGTGGGCGGGTCGAACCGGCAGCACGTCAGCGGGGCGGAGTTGAAGCGCCTGATGCCCTTCATGATCGCTGGGCATCGCGCTGGGCGTCACCGTCCTCGTGACCGTGCCGCAGCACCCGCTGAAGGTCGCGCTCGCGCGCTTCGCGATGGCCGTGGGCCTGCATTCGGTCCTGAACCCGGTGCCCAAGGGCACGATCTCGCCCTGGTGGTGCGTGCCCGCCGGGACCATGGCCGGCATCCTCGCCGCCGTGTTCGGCGCCGGCGGGCCGATCAACGTCGCCTACCTCGCCGGGCGGCTGCGCGACAAGGGCGAGATCCGCTCCACCGTCTCGGTCATCATCTCCATCTCCGCCACGATCCGGACGACGTTCTACGCGCTGGCCGGCCTCGTCCTCAAGGCGGGGCTGCTCGCCGGCTTCGCCATGGCCGTGCCGTTTGCGTGGGCCGGCATCGCCCTGGGCTCGCGCATCCACATCGGCCTCACCAACGAGCAGATGCGCCGGGCCGTCGGCGGCGTGCTCATGCGAGCGGCGCCGTGCTCCTCGCGCGCACGCTCATGTAATCTGATTACTTCCAGAAGCAATCCAGATTACGAGCATGAAGCACACCGGAACCCCCGCCACGCAGTTCCTCGCCCAGCAGGGCGTGACGTACACGGAGCACGTCTACGACTACGTCGAGCACGGCGGCACGTCGGTGTCGTCCTCGTCGCTGGGCGTGCCCGAGCACGAGGTGGTGAAGACGCTGGTCATGGAGACGGACAAGGGCGAGCCGCTGGTGGTCCTCATGCACGGCGACCGCAAGGTGTCGACGAAGGAGCTCGCGCGCGTCGCGGGCGCCAAGCGCGTCTTCCCGTGCAAGCCCGAGGACGCCACGCGCCATTCCGGCTACCTCGTCGGCGGCTGCTCGCCCTTCGGCACGCGAAAGCCCATGCCCGTGTACATGGAGCGCACCATCCTGGACCTCCCGCGCATCTACATCAACGGCGGGCGGCGCGGCTATCTCCTCGGCATGCCGCCCGCGGAGATCGTGCGCGTCCTCTCGCCCGTCCTTGTTGACGTGGGGCGCGAAGAGTAACCTTCCCCCGCCCCCTCATCGCAGGACGCACACGCGCATGCAAGCCAACGAGCCGGGGCTTCCGCTCCCCGGACCCGCCGCGAACGACCCCGGCCCCGCCACGCTCGTGATGCCCGGCCGCAAGGTGCGCGCGGGCGAGGGCGTCAACTGGGTCGGCGACGGCTGGCGGCTCTTCCGCAAGGCGAGCCTCATGTGGATCGTCTTCCTCGTGCTCTTCTTCCTCATCCACCTGGGCGTGAGCATGGTGCCGTGGGTGGGGATGACGGTCGGCAGCCTCCTTTCGCCGATCCTCATGGGAGGCATCGCGCTCGGCTGCCGGTCGCTCGAGACCGGCGGCGACCTGGAGCTCGAGCACTTCCTGGCCGGCTTCCGGCGCAACACGGGCCTCCTCTTCGCCATCGGCGTGGTCTACGCGGTGGGCGAGCTGATCCTCTTCGGGGTGTTCGGCCTGTTCGCGGGGCCGTCGTTCGTGTTCGCGATCATTCGCGGCGACGAGGCGGCGATGGTCGAGGCGTTCCCGGAGGACCCGATGCAGCTCGCGCTGGGCGGGCTCGTCGTCGCGGCGCTGGCGCTGCCGCTCATGGCGGCCTACTGGTTCGCGCCGGCGCTGGCGATGCTGCACGACATGCCGGCGATCCCCGCGATGAAGGCGAGCTTCCGCGCCTGCTTTCGCAACTTCTGGCCGATGACGGTCTACGGCCTGGTGATGGGGGCGCTCCTCGTGCCGGCCGTGATCCCGCTCGGTCTCGGGCTCATCGTCTGGGCGCCGCTGTTGCTTGCGACGGTCTACTCGTCCTACCGGTCGGTGTTTACGGAACCGGACGACGAACCGCCCTAGCGCGGCGATCCGTATTCTCAAGCATGTGGGTCGCACAAGCGTGCCGGAACAGGTGACAGGCGCCCGGTCCGGCAAACCTGGCCTTGCCCAGGTATCGCTTCACGAGATCTCCGAGGCGGTTCTTCCCAAAGGGCTCGCCGTAGTCCGTGACGAACAGCGTCAGTTCGCCATGGCCTGGCAACAGAAGTGGTCGAACCTCGTCGACGAAGGCCGCGACCCATTTCGAGGCACGCTCGCCAAGCGGAACGACTCGATCTCGCCCCCCTTCCCGCCCCGAACCATCACCAGCCCGGAGACGAGATCAACGTCGAATACCTTGAGATGTACAAGCTCCATGCGCCGAATCGCCGTGGAATAAAGCACCTCCAGGATTGCCCGATCCCGAATCCCGGAAAGCCTGGCGGTGCTGGATTGAGCGAGAACCTGCTCAACTTGATGGACGGAGGGAACCCACCGCGGCAAGCGACGGGGAAGCTTGGGCATCTCAAGGTCGCGTGCAGGATCCGCGGACACCATGCGTCGCGAGCAGCCATCGCAGAATGCCCGCACGGGATGGAGCCGCGTCGCCTGAGTCGAAAGCGCCAGCGGCTCACCGTTCCTCTTGCGAAGTCGAAAGAGATGCCGTTGATATTGCTCGATGTGTTCGCGAGCAAGCGCTTCCGGGCGGGTGACCGCGTTCACATCGCACCATCGAATGAAGCGATCCAGCGCAGCGCAGCGGATGTTTGCTGTCTGCTCCGCCAGCCCGATTGACAATGTCCACTCGAGAAACATGACCTTCAGTTCATGCAATGGGTTCCCCGAGGCGGGGTCGGGCGGCGCGATCCTTCGTGGCACAATGCGCTTTGGTCTTAGCATGGCAGTTTGACGCTGGGGCAACCGCTTGTGGATTCATGCGGCGGCCATTACCGTCCGGAGGAAATCGCTGAACATTACAACTACTTCCGCGATTACGACCCGGCGATCGGGAGGTATGTTCAGAGTGATCCGATTGGGTTGAGGGGCGGGATCAATACCTATGGGTATGTGACTGGAAACCCATTGGCGTTTTCCGACCCATCGGGCCGAATCCTTGGTGCTGCTGGTGCGGCAGGTGCAGGTGGCCTTGGGGGACTGGTGGAATTGGTGGGGCTGGCTCAGGCTCCGGATCGGGATCTGGCACCATTGCCCGACAGATCAATGACGCGATCAACAAGTTCTTTTGCCCAGAGGACTGCTTTGATCAACAGGTCCGGATTAAGGAGGTGGCGAATGAGATCCGCGAGCGCTATTTCCGCATGCTTAATGATCCCAGGGATCTCTACAACAAGGCGATATTGCGAGCCGACGCTTGGACGCAGAATCGGCACATGGCTTGGTCACGGTGACCAGCTTGATCAGAAGAAAAAGCAACTAAGGAAGAATTGATTGAACAGGCAGACAGATCAGGTTGCCATGTTGATGCACAGGACCGCCTATTACTGATACCTAGAGAAGCCACCTTGTCCAGCCGCAAGATGACCACTCATTCCAACTCCGAGATTGTCTCTGCGTGGCTTCAAAATTGCCGCGATGCTATTGCTCACGGCAGTAACCAGCCCCATTGCGGAACCAAACCTTTTGGGCCTACTCGGAGCTGGATGAATCTGGCGTTCGACAGATCCGAGCCGGGCGCTAGAAGTAGTTGCGGAAATACTTGCACAGAAGCCGGAAGAACGCGTGCGTTATAACCTGGCCGCGGGACCGCTGGAGGTATTGCTTAGCCGTAGCGGCTTGATGGTCGCATCTCAGATTCGGGACTTGGCACTCAGGTAATCCAGAATTTCGAAGACTTGCTGGGCGGCTGTATGGACCGATGACATGGAAACCTCAACTAAGGACCTCGTCAAGTCGTTGGTCGAGAATACAGGGACGAAGCACGGTCACTAATCGCAACATTGCACATGGTGATCGGACGATCAGGCTGGAACGCACTACAACTACTTCCGCGATTACGACC